>QHWB01000099.1 GCA_003222395.1 Acidobacteriota bacterium | reverse complement strand
GCGCGAGCGTCACGACCTCTGACCCACGCGTGCGGAGACGGCCAAGGTGGGGCGCGGCGAGCGAGGCGGCGATCGTATCGATCAGCACGAGCGGAGCGCGAAGCTCGCCGAGCCGTGTCGCGTCGCGCCGGTCGTGGAGCACGACCGTCGTCGTGCGCACGCCGCCGCGCCGCAGGGCCGCGAGCATGTGCCGGTTGTAGAGGTTGCCCCCGGTGCGCCGCGCCGGATCACCGGCCGTCACGAGCATGACCTCAGGCGTAGTCGAGGACCACCTGGACCGTCTCGGCGCCTCGGCGGTCGACGAGCGCGTACGCCTCCGCGGCTTTGGCGAACGGGACGCGATGCGTGATGAGCTCCGCGAGGGTCAGCTCGCCGAGGAGCTCCGTCGCCAGCGCGAGCCGGCGTTCGCGGTCCCACCGCGGCGCGAGCGACGGATCGATCCGCCCGACCTGCGAGCTGACGATGCGGACGCGGCCGCGGTGGAAGCTGCCGCCGAGGTCGAGCGGCACCGGCTTCTCGCCGTACCACGAGCAGACGACGACCGTGCCTTCGGGCGCGACCGAATCGATCGCCTGCTGCAGGGCGCCGGGACCGCCACTCGCGTCGATGGCGATGTCGGCGCCGCGCTGGGCGGTGAGTGCGCGCAGGAGGTCATCGTCGGACGCCGCGATCGCGGAGTCCGCGCCGCAGCGCTCGGCGAACGCGCGCCGCAGGGCCGACGGCTCGACCGCGATGACGCCGGCGCCCGAGCGGCGGAGCAGCTGGGTCACGAGCAGCCCCACGACGCCCTGCCCGAAGACCACGACGATCTCGCCGAGACGAGGCTTGGCATCGAGCACGACGTTGATCGCGGTCTCGAGATTCGCGAGGAAGACCCCCTGCTCGGGCGAGCGGTCGGGCAGCGGGTGGACGAGCGACTCCCGCACCACGTATTCGTTCTGATGCGGATGCAGGGCGAAGATGAGGTCGCCCTCCCGGACGGTACGCACCTCGCGCCCGGCCGCGACGGCGTGGCCGACGCTCGCATACCCGTACTTGAGCGGAAATCCGTACCCGCCGGCGAGCGTCGGCAGATCGAGGGCAAGCTTTGCGTCGACCTCGCCGCGGTACACGAGCATCTCGGTGCCGTGGGAGATCGCCGACAGCACCGCGCGCACGCGCACCTCGTCGGGCCGAGGTTCGGCGAGCGCTTCGGGCCGGAGCTCCACGGACCGCGCGCGCGGAAACCAGACCGCCGCGGCCGTGCTCACGGGGTCTGGACCGGCGCGTCGCGGGCGGGCTCGCCGTAGAACACGACGTCACCGCCGCACGCGATGAAGCCCGCGCGTTCGAACGTCACGGCGTCCCGCAAACGGTCGATCTGCAGATCACCGATCGCGGCGATCCCTTCGCCGAGCACCTTCGGCGCAATACACACGGTCAGCCGGTCCACCAGCCGCTCGCGCAGCGTCGCGGTGATCATCTCCCTGCCGCCCTCGACGAGCAGGCTCCGGATGCCGTCGGCTCGCAGGCGAGCGAAGAGATCGACGAGGTCGACGCGACCGGCGGCGTCGGCCTTGACGCGGAGCACGCGCGCGCCGCGCGCGCGGATCGCCGCGGCGCGCTCCTCCGCTGCGTGGGCCGTCGTCGCGACGATCGTCGGAGCGTCCGCCGTCGCGAGGACGCTCGCGCTCGGCGGCAGGCGCAGCCGGCTATCGACCACGACGCGCACAGGCGAGCGGCCGGGGACGAGACGGACGGTGAGCTTCGGATCGTCCGCGAGGACCGTGCCGATGCCCACTAGGACAGCGTCGTGGGCGGCGCGCAGCTCGTGCGCGAGGCGGAGCGACCGCGCGCCGCTCACCCAGCGCGCGTCGCCGGTGCGCGAGGCGATGCGCCCGTCGATCGTCTGCGCGTAATGCACTGTCACGAGTGGCCGGCCGGCCGGGATCGCCGCCTCGTCTACGCGGCGCGGATCCGGCAGGTCACTCAGAAGGTGGCCCATCCGCGATGCCTTCGCGCGCAGATACGGAGCGTTGATCTCGTTCGGGAGCGTCTCGATCGGAACGCGCTCCACCACATCGACGCCGTACATCTCGAGCCCGAGGATTTTGGCCGGGTTGTTCGTGATAAGGCGCACCGACTGAATGCCGAGCTCCCCAAGCACCGAGGCCGCCGCGGAGTAGTCGCGGGCGTCGACCGGCAGGCCGAGCTCGATGTTGGCGTCGACCGTGTCGAGCCCGCGGTCCTGGAGGCCGTACGCGCGGACCTTGTTGAAGAGCCCGATCCCCCGCCCCTCGTGGTCGAGGTAGAGGAGGACCCCGCGGTCGGCGGCGCCGATCATGGCGAGGGACGCGCGCAGCTGATCGCCGCAGTCGCAGCGGAGCGAGCCGAGCACGTCCCCGGTGAGGCACTCGGAGTGGAGACGCACGAGGACCGGTTCGCCGTTGCCGACCTCGCCGCGCACGAGCGCGACGACCTCTGTGCCGCCGAATCGGAAGACGCTGATGCCGAAGTCGCCCCAGCGCGTCGGGAGGGACGCGTCGGCTCGGGAAACATCGGCGGGAGAGTCGATAAGCACGCTGTCTATGCAACAGATACGGTGCGACTTGTATGCCAGCCGCTGGTGAGCTGCCCGGTCGCATCGTCATCCGCGGGCTCCGCTGCCGCGGCCGGCAGGGCACAACGCCCATCGAGCAGCAGCAAGCGCACGACTACCTGGCCGACGCGGTCGCTAGGGACAACCTTGCGGCCGCCCTCGACATCTCCGAGGTCGCCGCGTGCGTCCGCGAAGAGGTCGCCCGCCGGCCGCGGGTGCTCGTCGAACGCATTACGGCCGACGTCGCGCGTGCTCTCCTCGCGCGGTTCGAGCGAGTTTCTGAGGTCACGCTGAGAGTCGAGAAGCCCGAGCCAGCCGGCCTCGACGCGGCCGCCGAAGCGGTGGAGCTTACGCTCGCGCGGAGCCTGCGATCCTCACGAGCAGCTTCACCACGATCGCGGCAGTGACGGCGTGCATGACCATGAGCGAGACGACCGCGGGAACGGTCGCTCCCGGCTCGTTGATGAAGAGCAGCGTGACGTCGGGGATCCACGAGAGGACGAGCGCGAGGATCGCGATTCGGACGTAGACGCTCGTCGCGTCGCGGACGAAGCGCTGCACCACGGTGAACGCTGCACCCGCGAATACGATGCCGCCCGCGGTGTACGGCGCGACGGTTCCCTGGAACGGTTCGAACTGCGGCGACACAGTAAATGCCAGCCGCGCCAACGCTTCGCTCGCGAGATTCAGTGGTACAGCGATAGCGAGGCGTACCGAAGCTGATGGTCACGCGATTCGCCCGGTACGCGGGTAACACGAGCTGTAGAAGGGTTGCCATGCGCTGACGTTCTTTCGGTACGCCGCGGCGCTTGGCCAGCGGATGATCGAACGCGGAGCGCGACACCACGCCGCTGATGGCCACGGGGACAACGAGCGTGCCTTCTGCGAGTCGCGCGAGTAGCTCGATGCTGCGGGACCACGCCGCGAGGGAGGCCAGCGCAGCCTCGCGCGACAGCGCCGGATCGAGCTCGAGGCCGCCGGCAGGGAAGACGAGGACCGTCTCGCCAGCGCGGAGCCGCGAGATGATGCCCCGGAAGGCTGAGAGGCGGTCGGCGCGATCGTCCGACACGAACAGGAAGCGCCGGCTCGCGAGGCGCATCGCGCGGAGGAACGGATACTCAGCGGTGACGATCCAGGCGTCTTCGCGGCCGAGCGCCGCGAGAAGCGCCACTGCGTCCGAGAGTCCCGGATGGTTCGCGACAACGAGCAGCGGTCCTCGCACTGGCACGAGCTCGCGGCCCCCGACGACGAGCCCGCCCGTCGCGTCGTCGACGATCCACAATGAGCCGAGCTGCATTCCGTTCTCACCGAGCGCACGGTCGTATGAGGCCAGCCGGTCGGCAACGTGATTCGCGACCGGCCGGACGAGCCGGCGCACGACTTCGACGCGGAAGCCGGCAGGGCGGCCGACAAGGGTCTCGGCGCTCTCCCGCGCGACGATCTTGGCGATCTGACCACGCTGCGTGAGATCAACCGCTCGTCGCATGTCAGGTGTAATGCGTTCGAAAACGGACTGCGGATCAACCGGCGCCAAATCGATCCGAGTGAAGGCGCCGTCGGTCGTTTAAGACCTTAGATGGGCGAGACGACCATGAGCTCTTCCCCAAGCATGTCGGTAATTTTCACCGCAACCAAACCAGGTCCCCCGCGCACGGCAATCTCGTACGTCCCTTTCACGAAATCATCTTTCCGTTCGGGCACGTCTACAACCACCATCTTGAAAACCTTGCCCCCGTAGGCGGGATCGATCATCACGCTGTCGACCATCTGCCTCCAATCGGTGATCTTGGGCGCGACGACGCCTTCTTGCGCTTTCAGCCTCTCCAGGATTGTTGGTGAGATGAAATCCTCGATCACGATCTGCACCCTACCCGCCTTACGAGTGACCTTGACTTGCGCCGAAGCTGACGCATGCGCGAAGAGGCCGCCGTACTTCGGATCAGTGCGGAGTTCGACGAGCTGGATCTTGTTCGGCGCCCCACGTCGGTTGTGGTCAGCCAACCACGGATCACAAGCGAGTTCCTTGCCTAAGCAGACCGCGACGATGTCGCGGTCCTCGCGCGGGCGAGATCGCAATTCTGTGGCGATTGCATCGAGATCGGTTGGTGACGCTGAATGATCGAACGGGATAATCTTTACGAGCTTCTTCGCGACCGTGCCCTCGAAGAAGGCGTCGGTGTGCGACCTCACAACGCCGAGTGTCTCGCAGGCAATACTCACCGCTTCGACGTGTTGGATAGCGAGATCGTAGTCATTGACTCGATTGGTTCGAAAGTTGAGCTGGGCAGGGAGCGTTTCGAGCTTCGGCTCAAGAGCAAGCTGTGCGGCGGGGGCTGTGGCTTGCTCACTCATGACATCGATGAGCCTCTTCGTCGTCGTTTGGATCGCTCCCTTGTTGATATCGCAGCCGATCCAGCGACGGCCGAGCTTCTGCGCGACCGCCGCGGTAGTGCCTGACCCGATGAAGCAGTCGAGGACGATGTCGCCAGGATTGGACGAGCCGAGAAGGATTCGTTCAAGCAGCGTCTCGGGCTTTTGGGTCGGGAACTCAGTCCTCTCCGCCTTGAAGCCCGCGACTATCGAAAGTTCCCAAACATCCCGCGTTGGCATTCCTCGTGTGGCTTCATCCGAGGTGATCTTTCGCGACCGAGTCGTCTCGTCGAGGCGTTGAGTCTTCCCGCCGAATCTGCGCATGTAGGATTCGGACGCTTTCTCATAACTGCGATTGAACGTGTGGCCCCCAGCCCCGGGGAGGACGTAGTAGAGGATGGTGTCATGCATAGCTTGATATGCGTCCGTCTCGGAGGGCCACCGTCGGTAGCTCCAGACGATCTCGTTCACAAACGCGGCTGCGCCGAAAATCTCGTCCATGAGACAACGGAGGTGGTGCGTTCTGCGATAGTCGCAGTGAAGGAAGATGCTTCCTCCTTCCCGCAAGAGCTCCTTCAGCAGCTGTAGGCGCTCATACATGAACTGCAAGTACTGATCGTTTGCCCAGATATCCGTGTATTGCAGCTGTTCACCGAGGGTGTAGCCCTCGGCATCTAGGCGGACCCGACCGGTGATCCCGCGGAGTTCAATGCGGCGAACGTAGTCGGCACCAGAGTCGAAGGGCGGATCGATATAGATGAGGTCGACTCTGCCACGAAAGCCATTGGCAAGTAGGTGTGCAAGCACCTCTTTGTTGTCGCCATGAACGAGGAGTCCCCCGCGGCCATAACGCTCTGGCCAATCACTCCAGTCGATGTCGCTAACTGGTGGGGGTCCTGACACAGCGAATCGCTCTATGTCCTGAGCAGGAAAAGCCACGACGTCCCTGAGTGGGCGCTTGCCGACCCACGACAGCATCGGTCGACCCTTCGCCTTGCCAATCTTGACCGTCGCGGAGACCGCCGGCGGCTTTCCCTCTCTCGGGACGATTCTCGGTTGCGGGCGGGTTGGTCGTTTCTTC
>QHWB01000054.1:7031-93663 GCA_003222395.1 Acidobacteriota bacterium | reverse complement strand
TGCGAACTCTGATCAAGCAGCTGCGGCGTGTTGTGGTTTTCCTGTTCGTGGTGTGTGTCGCCGTCGGATCGTTCAGCGGCGACATCAGGCCGTGGGTCACGGTGAAGGCCGCCAATCCGTGTCTCACGCCGCCCAATGCGATCGTCGCGGAGAACTGCAAGACGGGCGCGCCGGATACCGAGTGGGATCTCGGCCTGAATCCTTCGTCGGGCGATGCGAACATCCAGGGCTTCGCGGCCGACTTCAGCGTCAACACAAACGGCCTCGTCCACTTCAAAGTCAGTGTGACGCCCGGCGGGCTCTACCATCTCAACATCTACCGCATGGGCTATTACGGCGGCAACGGCGCACGGCTCGTGGCGAGAGTGCCGGCGGTGGGGTCGTTGAACGGCATTCAACAGGCCGATTGTCCCACCGCGGCCGATACCGGCATGACCGACTGTGGCGCGTGGGTTCAGGACCCGGCTGCGGTCTGGGATCTGTCATCCACGCCGACGCCGATGACGTCCGGCATCTATTTCGCGAAAGCCGTGCGAGACGACGTGGCGGGCGCCAGCCATATCTTCTTCGTCGTGCGCGACGACACCAGTCACTCCGATTTGATCGTGAAGACGTCGGACACGACGTGGCAGGCCTACAACTCGTACGGCGGCAACAGCTTCTACGTCGGCGGCGCGACGCCTGCGGCCGGATCGAGTCCCGCGCGCGCGTACAAATTGAGCTACAACCGTCCGTTCAACACCCGGGGCAACGGCAACGCGCGCAGCTTCGTGTTCAGCGCCGAGTACCCGATGGTGCGCTTTCTCGAATCGAACGGCTACGACGTCAGCTACCTGAGCACCGCCGATCTCGCGCGCAACGCCGGCGCAGCCAATCCGATTCTCGCGCACCAGGTGTTCATGTCGTCGGGCCACGACGAGTACTGGTCCGCCGAGGAGCGCGCCAACGTCGAAGCGGCGCGCAACGGCGGAAAAGACCTCGTGTTCGCGAGCGGCAACGAGATGTACTGGAAGACGCGGTGGGAGGACAACTACCGGACGCTCGTGTCGTACAAGGAGACGTGGCAGAACGCCAAGATCGATCCGACGCCCACGTGGACCGGCACGTGGCGCGATCCGCGCTTCAGCGCGGACGGCGGCCGCCCGGAGAACGCGGTCAGCGGGCAGATTTTCACCGTCGACTGCTGCTCCACTCCGACGGGGTTCGTCCCGCCGGCCGACGGCCGGATGCGGTTCTGGCGCAACACCGACGTCGCGACGCTCGCCGCCAGCAATGCGACGGCGCAGCTCCCGGCCGGCGTCATCGGCTACGAGTGGGACGAAGATCTCGATAACGGATCGCGGCCCGCCGGCATCATTCGCATGTCGACGACGACGGTCAACCCCGTCGACGAACATCTCTTCGATTACGGCAACACGTTCGCGCCGGATGTCGCGACGCACCATCTGACGCTGTACAAGCATGCGAGCGGGGCGCTCGTGTTCGGCGCCGGCTCGATTCAATGGTCCTGGGGCCTCGACGGCGACCACGATCTGAACGGTCCGGCGCCAAGCCTCAGCATGCAGCAGGCGATGGTGAACCTGTTCGCCGACATGGGTGTTCAGCCGGGCGTGCCGGCGGGCTCGCTCCTGACCGCCACCGGTCTGCACATCGCGAGCGCCTCGACCGATACGGTCGCGCCGACATCGGCGATCGACGCGTTTCCTCTCGGCACCACAATTCAACGCAGCATCCCGGTCAGCATCACAGGCACGGCCTCGGACATCGGCGGCGTGGTGGGCGGCGTCGACGTGTCGGTGGACGGCGGTGCCACGTGGCATCCAGCGGACGGCCGTGACACCTGGAGCTATACGTGGATCCCCGACGGCACCTCGGCCGTCATTCGCAGCCGCGCCGTCGACGATAGCGGCAACCTCGAGGTGCCGGGCGTCGGCATGAGCGTCGTGGTTCAGACGCCGGCGCAGGAACACTTCACGATCTGGAGTCCGGCGCCAACGCCGGGAATCGCTGCGGCAACCGATCTGAGCGCGCAGGAGCTCGGCGTCAAGTTCCGGTCGGACGTGAACGGGTTCGTCACGGGCATCCGCTTCTACAAGGGCCCCGGCAACACCGGGACGCACGTGGGTCATCTCTGGTCGAGCGCGGGCGCGTCGCTCGCGAGTGCGACGTTCGCCGGCGAGACCACGTACGGGTGGCAGGAAGTCTCGTTCGCGACGCCGGTCGCGATCGTGGCCAACACGACGTACGTCGCGTCGTATTTCGCACCGAACGGTCACTACGGCTTCGACTCGCTGTACTTCCAATCGTCCGGCCACGACAATCCACCGCTCCATGCGCCCGCCAACGTAGTCGGCGCCGGGAACGGCGTGTTCCACGGCGGCGCGGGCTTTCCGAGCGCCAGCTTCAACGCGGCGAACTACTGGGTCGACGTCGTGTTCAGTCCGGCCATCGCCGTCACGACCGATGTCAAGCCGCCGGTGATCTCCGGATTGACCGCCGTTCAGATCGATGCGACGACGGCGATCATCCAGTGGACGACCGACGAGTCGTCTTCATCCAGCGTGGCATACGGTCTATCGCCGACCGCGCTGACGCAAACGGTAACCGGCGGGAGCGGCGTCACGTCACACGCGGTCACGCTGTCCGGTCTGCAGGCGAACACGACGTATTACTACCGCGTGACGTCGACCGATGCGTCGTCGAACTCGGCGATTGTCCCGGGAACGCCCGCCAGCTTGACCGTGTCGTCGGCGCATTTCTTCGACACCACGGTCGCCGATTTCACGAGCGGCTTGATCGATGCGAACGGGTACATCGGCGAGCGCGGGAACGGCGAGCTCCTGCTGAAGCCGACGATCGGGACCGAATTCTCCGCCGCCGAAGTGACCGCCACGGGACTGCCGGCCGGATGGTCGGCCACGGTCCTGTCGCCGGGCGGAAGCGCCGTTGTCACCGGTGGACAGCTCGTGCTCGACGGCGCCAACGTGCGCACCGACAGCGTGTTCAATCCGGACCACATGATCGAGTTCGTCGCGACGTTCAGCGGCACACCCTTCGAACATGCGGGACTCGGAGCGATCGACGGGACGTCGACGACCTTCAACAGCCCGCCGTGGGCCATCTTCACGACCGGCAGCGACGGCACGACGCTATCGGCCAGGACGACGCTCAACGTCGGCAGCAACGAGTCGATCACGAACATCGGCAGCGCCTATCTGAACGCGCCGCACCTGTTCCGCATCATGTGGACGTCGACGAGCGCGACCTACTTCGTCGACGACCTGCTGATCGCGCAGCACTCGTTTCCGCCTCCGGGGCCGGCGGCGCCGTCGGCGAGCGACTTCGTGGTCGACGGCAACAGCGTCCGCGTCGACTGGGTGCACATGAGCCCGTATGCCGCGTCGACGACATTCACCTCGCGCGTCTTCGATGCGAACGGACCGGTCGCGTGGGGGGCGCTCGCGTGGACGGCGGATACGCCGGCCGGCACCAGCCTGACCATGCGGGTCCACACCGGCAACACGCCGACACCTGATGCCACCTGGACGCCGTTCACCGTGGTCGGCGCCAACGGCGGGGCCATTGGCACGACGGCCCGCTACGTTCAGTACAAAGCGGATCTCAGGGCGACCGATCCGTCGCAGACGCCCGTGGTGTACGACGTGACGATCGGCTTCCCGGGCCTGGCGGCCACGCGGATCGCGCCGACGATTACGTGGAACAACCCGGCCGATATCACGTACGGAACGGCGCTCGGCGCATCACAGTTGAACGCGACCGCAAACGTGCCCGGGACGTTCGCGTATTCGCCGGCCGCGGGGACGATTCTCGGGGCGGGACCGAATCAGACGCTGTCGGTGACATTCACGCCCACCGACACGGTGAGCTACTCGACGGTCACGTCTCACGCTTCGATCAACGTGCTGAAGGCGACGGCGTCGGTAACACCCGCCGCGGCGAGCAAGACGTACGGCGCGACCGATCCGACGTTCACCGGAACGCTGAGCGGCTTCCTGGCGCGTGATGCCGTAACCGCAACTTACAGTCGCACCGCCGGCGAGACGGTGGCGGGCGGTCCGTACACGATCAGTGCCGTGTTGAGCCCGGCGAGTGTGCTGACGAACTACACCATCACCTACAACACGGCCACGTTCACGATCAACAAGGCCACCGCGTCGGTGACGCCGGCGGCGGCGAGCAAGACGTACGGCGCGACCGATCCGACGTTCACCGGCACACTGAGCGGCTTCCTGGCGAAAGACGCCGTAACCGCGACCTATAGTCGCACGGCGGGTGAGACGGTGGCGGGCGGTCCGTACACGATCAGTGCCGTGTTGAGCCCGGCGACGGTGCTGACGAACTACACGATCACCTACAACACGGCCGCGTTCACGATCAACAAAGCCACTGCATCGGTGACGCCGGCGGCCGCGAGCAAGACGTACGGCGCGTCGGATCCGGCGTTCACCGGAACGCTGACTGGCTTCCTGCCCAGCGACGCCGTGACCGCAACGTATAGTCGCACCGCAGGTGAGACGGTGGCCGGCAGTCCGTACACGATCAGTGCGGTCTTGAGTCCGGCGACGGCGCTGGCGAACTACACCATCACCTACAACACCGCCGCGTTCACGATCAACAAAGCCGCTGCATCGGTGACGCCGGCGGCTGCGAGCAAGACGTACGGCGCGGCGGATCCGGCGTTCACCGGAACGCTGACTGGCTTCCTGCCCAGCGACGCCGTGACCGCAACGTATAGTCGCACCGCAGGTGAGACGGTGGCCGGCGGTCCGTACACGATCAGTGCCGTACTGAGTCCGGCGGCGGTGCTGACGAACTACACGATCACCTACAACACGGCCGCGTTCACGATCAACAAGGCCGCGGCTTCGGTGACGCCGGCGTCGGCGACCAAGGTGTATGGAGCTAGCGATCCGGTGTTGACTGGAACGCCAAGCGGGTTCCTGGCGAGTGACGCCGTAACCGCAACGTATAGTCGCACTGCAGGTGAGACCGTCGCGGGAAGTCCGTACGTGATTAGCGCAACGTTGAGCCCGGCGGGCGTGCTCGGGAACTATCAGATCACCTTCAAGACAGCGAGCTTCACCATCACCAAGGGGCAGGCGACGGTGACGGCGCCGACCTCGTCGAACGCGTCGACAACGTATGGCGATGCAGTTACGTTCACGGCGAGCGTGCTGGCCGTGTCGCCGAGCGGTGGGATTCCGACCGGCACGATCACGTTCAACGACAATGGCGTTCCGATTCCCGGCGGCACTGCGGTGATCAATGCAACCGGACAAGCCAGCGTGACCGTTACCGGCGTGAACGCCGGCTCACGACTGATTACGGCGACCTACAGCGGCGATTCGAACTTCTTCGGCAGCGGCCCATCGGTGGCGACAACGCAGACGGTTGCACAGGCCACTGGAACCGCGACGATGACCGTGTCGGCGCTGACGCCGCAGTACAGCGATTTGGACACGTTCACCGCAACGTTCACACCGTCGAAGGCAGGCGGACCTGCCCCGGCGAAGATCAACTTCAAGGTTGGCACGCAGGTACTGCCGGATGTGACGCCTACACCGAGCGGCGGCAACTATGTCTATACGTGGACGGGACAGATGATTGAGCCGTCACCGTTCGGCACGGCGCCGACCGGTCAGATGAAGCCAGGATCTCGTACCGTGACGGCGGCGTTTACTGACCCGAACTTCTCCATGACGAACCCGGCGAAGTTGATTACGATCAGAGCAGAAGACGCGCGCGTCGCCTATGGTGGCCCGACAAGCTTCGCACTTGGCGCCGCAACCGGAACGGTCACTCTCAACCTGACCGTGAAGGACATCACCGCAATGGTCGGGGATCCGGCGTCTGACGCGACTGCCGGCGATATCCGCAACGCGCAGGTCCAGTTCTTCGATCGGGGCACGAACACGATTCTCGGCACTGTCAACGTGTCGTCAGGCGCAGATACGACGGTAGGCACGGCGACATTCAACTGGGCCGTAAATCTGGGCACCGCTACGTCGAAGACCTTCTCGATCGGGTTCGTGGTCACGAACTACTACGCGCGCAATCTGACGTCGGACAACGTCAGCATCACGGTCACGAAGTAAGCGCCATACAGCAGAGCGAGGGGCTCGCGCTCGAGTCCCTCGCGCCACTGCTCACCTTGACGATCGCTCGATCGGCGCTAATACTCGATCGCACCTCCCCTCAATCGATTTTCCGGATCGGGACGATCTATATGATCCTGCGTCCTTGTGTGTGCCGCTGTCTTCGCGCCGCAGCCGCAGTCGCATTCACGATTACCCTGACGACTCCGGTCATTGCGGCGCCGTTCGCGTACATTCCCAGCTCTAACGCCAATGTCGTGACCGTGATCGATCTGGCGACCAATGCCGTTGTGGGCACCGTGGCCGTCGGCCGCGCCCCATCAGGTGTCGCGACAAATCCGGTAGGCACCAGCGTGTATGTGCTGAACGCGCTCGACAACAGCGTATCGGTGATCGATGCGGCGACACGCACGGTCGTCGCTACAGTGCCCGTCGGCAACCTCGGTGGCAATGGGGACGGCATAGCCATCAGCCCTGACGGGACGCGCGTCTACGTTGTCAACACAGAGGACAACACGATATCGATCATCGATGCCACGTCGAAGGCCGTGATCCAACCGGCTATTCGGGTTGGACAGCGCCCACTCGGAATCGCGATCGATTCCTCGGGTGTTCGTGCCTACGTCGGCAACCACGACAGCGCTTCGATGTCCATCCTCGATCTGCCCACGGGCATCAGCGTCACCGAAATTGCCTTGGGCGCCGCGCCGCGTGGCATCGCAATCGATCCGAACGGCATCCGTGTATACGTCGCGACCAGCGACGGTATCATGCCGATCGACGTCGCGAACATGAGCGCGCTGGCCACGATTCCCTTCAAGGGCGCGCGCGGTGTCGCTGTCAGTCCTGACGGTCGGAACGTCTATGCGACGAGCGACGAAGGTCATTCGCTTCTGACGATCGACACGGCGTCGGGCGCACCTGTGGGTCCTGCGATCGATGTCGGAGCGGCGGCATGCGGCGTCGGTGCGACGACAGCGACCGCTCTTGTATACGTCGCGAACTGCGGCGCCGACTACGTCTCGATCGTGTCGCCGATCGATCGGACCGTCGCGGTGGTCACCGTACCGCCCGCATCTGCGGCGATGGGTCGCTTCATCAGCGACGTGCGACCCGTCGCGCAGGATCACGTGGTTTTCGGGACGCCGAATGCCGCAACGCCGATCCTCTTGAGCGGAAGTGACGCGAACAACGATGTGCTCACGTTCGCAGTTGTCGACGGACCTGCACATGGCACGCTGACCGGCACGCCGCCATCCGTGTCGTATATCCCCGCAACGGACTACGCAGGGCCCGACAGCTTTACGTTCAAAGTGAACGACGGGGCTGCAGACTCCGAGCTCGCCACTGTCTCGCTCACTGTGCGATTTGCGACATCGACGACGCTCTCGTCGAATATCGCAACGTGTACGTACGGACAAACCGTCGCCCTCACGGCCAGCGTTTCAGCAGCGAGCCGAACGCCCGGCGGTGCCGTTCAATTCTGGGACGGCAGCGTTCCGCTTGGTTCGGCGGCACTCCAGAATGGCATGGCGTCACTCTCGATCGCGAGCCTCGGCGCCGGAACGCATTCGATCACCGCGCTGTTCGTTCCAGATCGGCCGTTCGCGCCCAGCAACTCAGAGTCGCTGACATTGACCGTCAACAAGGCGACCGGCACTGCGGCACTATCCCTGTCGGTTCTGACGCCGCAGTACAGCGACATTGAAACGTTTCGCGCCACGTTCACGCCTGCCGTCGCGGGCGGACCGGCGCCGGCGAAGGTGACCTTCAAGGTCGGGTTGCAGGTGATGGCGGACGCCCCGTTCATATGGACCGGAAACGTTTATCAGGCGACTTGGACAGGCCCGATGGTTGAATCGCCCGTACCAACGCGGCAGATGAAACCAGACTTTCATGTCGTCACGGCCACGTTCACCGATCCGAACATCTCGGTCGTCAATCAGAGCAAGGCGATCATCATTCAGGCCGAGGACGCGCGCGTGATGTACACGGGTCCGACTGCATTCACGCTTGGTGCGAACGCAACGGTGCCGCTGACGGTGACGGTGAAAGACATCACGGCCGTCGACGGCGACCCTGCGCGTGATTCGTATCCCGGTGCAATTCGCAACGCGCAGGTGTCGTTCGTCGACCGTTCGACGAACATGATCATCGGGACGGTTCCGGTAGTCGCGTCTGAGTCGGATCCGACAATCGGTGAAGCGTCGTTCAATTGGCCAGTGACTCTGGGAGCTGCCAAATCGAAGAGTTTCACGATCGGATTCATGGTCGGCTATTACTACAGACGCAACAGCCCGTCCGACAACGTCACCATAGTCGTATCGAAGTAGAAATTACACAGCTCGAACACGCCGTCGCGCGCTGTTCGAGCACTTCTTACACGCTCAAGCACATCATTGCTGCCGAAAGAAATCGCCGATCGCTCGAAACCCTCGACTTTTCATATGTTTTTGTCTGGCAGGCCCGTTGCCCTTTGAATCGGCATGAGGCAACGGAAGAATCCACACGCGATGGCGTTGGGACGACTCGGCGGACTGAAAGGCGGAAGGGCACGTGCGCGGAAACTCAGCGCGCGACGGCGGCGGGAGATTGCGCGGCGGGCCGCTATCGCGCGCTGGAGTTCATAGTAGAACGATAACCGACGTTATGGAACCCACGGCTCTTTGACAACAATCGTCGGCGTCTGCGAGATCGCAAAGGCGCCCCAATTCTTGACGCGAACCGTGTACGAACCAGGCGCCGGCAGCATAAGCGTCGAGCTCGCTGCACCAGGCGCCGTGACGGATCCCGCGACGAGCGCGCCCAGCGCGTTGTAAATCTCCACGGTGATCTGCCCGAGGGGGTTGTCGGCGGCCGCCAGTGCGAGCAGCGCGAGCGTCGTCGACGAAGCGGTCACTGGATAATCGACCGACTGACCCGGATTGAGCGGTGTGGGATCGCCGATCGTCGCTTTCTCGTTCGCTGTCGGCGTGTCGATTGCGTCGTCCTGACCATCGTCGTCGCCGTCACCGATATCCGAGTTGTGCCAGCCGACTGGCTGGATCGGCGAACAGCAACCATCGTCGGTGTCGTCATCGTCGCGTGGGTGCTTGAGTTTCTGGGGATTCGGCAGCCGTGCGAATCCAACGCGATCGGAGCCGTCGCCAGCCAGACCGACAGCATAGAAGAACGCCCCCTGTCCTCTCCACTTTACCGGAGTGATTCCGAGCGGCGATTCCGAATCGTGGCCCCCGTTCGCCCCGACGAGCGCTTCGACGAACACGCCATCAGCTTTCGACGTGACCGTGGCTGGTACGACAACAGCCACCGGGGGAACAGTTCCCGAGTCGACGTTCGCGCGTTCGCCAAGGACGGTTACCGTCACGTCATTTCGCGGGACCTGCATTTTTAGAGGGGTAACGATTACGGTAATCCGACGCGGCAACAACATCGCGACTCTTGGATTCGCCACTTCTGCGTCGGTATACCCGATCACGTCGTCGTCGGGCGCGACGCCAAATGGGTCGGCGGCGGCACCGGCGGGTATCGCGTGCTTTGTCATCTCATTCGTGCGGGGGTTGAGGCTTACCAAGTGACCGCTTCCGGTCACGACCCACACTAAATCCGACGGGTGGATCTTGAGCTGCCGCGGCTGCAGAACAGGGCCGTTCTCATCTGCAGGCAGAGTCGTGAAACACCATTGTCGGAGCGTATTCGTCGAAGTGTTCAATTCAGCGATCGCGCCTCGACCGTCGACACAGCCTTCCGGCTGCGAAAGGTAGACCAGGTTGCGACTGCCGGGCCAAGTATCAATGCCCGAAAGGCATGGAAAGCTCGTCGTCGTTCGACCCAGGTCGGCGCAAAATCCCGCTCCCCCGCCGACGGTCCATCGCGTGACGACGGCTGTTCCGGTCGCACCGTTGGCCGGGACAGGCCCGGGCGGCAACATCTGAACATAGCTCTGTGAGAGATCGGGCGAAATCGAGTCGCCGACGGTACCGGTGTTGAAGACGTCATTGAAATCGTCGACGGCGAGGTCCGACACGTTAGGGGGGATCTGGTCTTGCCATTCGATTCGTTCACAGGTTGCAGGCGTTAGCGCAGTGGCCGGCATGCAGTTCTGAGTGTCGATCCGCTGCAGAGACATTGCAGTACGAACGAAGACGAAACGCCGATCGTGCGAGGCGCGGATTTTCTTCGTACCGCCGGTTGTGAACGAATCCTGCGCCAGCTCCCACGACGTCCACCGCGCCGCATCCTTCATGAACGATTTCGCCGGCTCGACTCGGATTACGCGCTGTGTGCCGAGCCGCGTCACGTACCAGATTCTGTTGTTGTCCTCACCTCGTGTGTCGACGACCATCGCGCCGGGGCTCGCGTCAATCTTAGCGGGAACGTTGAATTCGATGAGGTGTGCGGTCCGCTGCTGAACTACCGGCTGCTGAACTGTGGACTGCTCAACTGTTTGCCCGGATGTAGCTGCCGGCAGGATCAGGCCGGCAGCAAGTGTGATGAGTAAAACCAGTACGCGCCTCATGACTATTCCCCTCGACATTTCCGTCGTAAAAATGTGCTCGTAAGTGAGCCGGACTGTCGCCAGTGTCAGCAACGGACGTACCCGTGCGTGCACGGTGATGCAGGGTGCGTAAGCGCTCAAGCATTTTGAAAGTGAGTCGCACGCTGCGCACTCTCTGACGTTGCGGTGGCTACTGTGAGTAATTTGTGAAATACGGCCTGTGCTGAGATGGCACGAACGGGCCGTTTCGGATACCCTAGCGGTCATGCATCCGCGGAAGAATCCTCATGCGGCCGCGCTGGGTCGTCTCGGCGGACTCAAGGGCGGCCGGGCGCGCGCCGAAAAGCTCTCCCCTCAAGAACGAGCCGCAATCGCGACCCTCGCCGCGCGCGCGCGCTGGCACAAACGGAAGAAGCGATCCTAACAATCGTCCCTTCGTCTGCTCAGCCGCAGATCGCCATCGACCCGCTCGCCACATCCCGCTGACTCTCCATCGATGATCGAGCCCGCGTCCGCACGGCTTGCGGTCTCCGCGTCGCTTTTTGTCGCTCGCATCGACACGGCAAACGTCTTGAAAGAGACTTGAAGTGACTTGGAGCCGATGAAGGGTGATGCCACGTCCGCCTTGTTCCAACGGGCCGCTCGATTTGCGATTCAGATCCCGATGAGATACCGCCCCGCCGGGGATATGCAGTGGCGCGAAGGGTACACGGAGAACATCAGCCGCTCCGGGGTGCTCTTCCGGACGAGCCAGCCGATGCCGCTCCTCACGCCGGTCGAAATGCTGCTCGCGCTCCCGTCGGAAGTCGGCGGCGGCGACGATGCCACAGTGATCTGCCGCGGCCGCGTCGTGCGGACCGAGCCCGCCAACCGGCTCGACCCGCGGCCGGCCGTCGCCGCCACCATCGCCGGTTATCGCCTCGCCCATGTTCAAGGCAATGATCCGCGACGCATCTGAGCGCGGCGAGTCGCTCGTCGGCCTCGGCACCGCGATTCGAGCCATCGAGTCGGAAATCGAGTATGCCGCGCGCTCCGATGCGAAAGTGCTCATCACCGGCGAGAGCGGCGTCGGCAAGGAAGTCATCGCGCGCCTCGTGCACCAGCGGAGCCGCCGCGCGCACACCCCGCTCGTCACCATCAACTGTGCGGGCATACCCGACTCGCTGCTCGAGTCAGCGCTCTTCGGACATGTGAAAGGGAGCTTTACCGGCGCATACCGCGATCGCCTCGGGCTGCTCGAAGTGGCGAACAACGGCACGATCTTCCTGGATGAGATCGGCGAGATGAGCCTCCGCATGCAGGCGCTGCTGCTGCGCTTCCTCGAGAACGGCGAGATTCAGCGCGTCGGATCCGACCGCGTTCAGTTGCGCGTCGACGTCCGCGTAATCGCCGCGACGAATCGCAACCTCCTCGAGCGGATCGCGTCGAAGGACTTCCGCGAGGATCTCTACTATCGCCTCAACGTCATCCACATCACGATTCCCCCGCTGCGCCAACGGCGGGAGGACATCCCGGTCTTCCTGCAGTACTTCCTTCGCAGCTACGCCGAGCGCCACCGCACCGTGCCGCCGGAGCTCTCGCCCGATGCCCTCGCGGCGCTCGTCGCCTACGCGTGGCCGGGCAACGTGCGCGAGCTCAAGAACGTCGCCGAGCGGCTGGTCATCCGCAGTCAGGGGGGCCTCATCGTCACGACCGATTTGCCGCTGGAGATGCAGCGGGCGCCGGTGCAGGTCCGGCCCGCGACGGCCGCGGCGGCGCCGCCGTACTCGGCCGCCGACGCGCTGTTCGATCGGATGGTCACCGGAGGCGAGTCGTTCTGGGATGTCGTCCACGCGCCGTTCATGGCGCGCGACCTGACGCGCCAGGACGTGCGCGCGGTGCTGTGCAGGGGGCTGCAGCAGACGGGCGGCAGCTACAAAGTGCTGGTCGAGCTCTTCAATATGAACGAAGGCGACTACAAGCGTCTCCTGAACTTTCTCCGCAAACACGATTGCCAGGTGCCATTCCAGCGGTTCCGCACCGCGCGCGCTCCCCAGCTCCAAAACGTGTAATTAACCGGCCCGCCTCCAAATTGCCGCATCGCGTTCGGGTGTCCCGACCTGCGTGGCACCAATCCGCACGGCGCCTTCCGGCACGCGCTCGGACAGGCTGACAACAGGTAGCTTTCCGGGCATTCCGGCGCGCGCGCACGCGACGATTCGCGTCTTAATCGCCCGAGTACGCGACCAGGCAGACTTTTGTCTTCGGTGTCCGGCCTTCGGAACCGCCGTCCGGCTCCACGGGACGACACGAGTGATCTCGTACACCCGTACGTGCCTGTATTTCCGCATGTTTCGGAGGCAGACGAAAACTCGCGCTGGTGGCGACTTCCTTGCACAAACGCTGAGCGCACTTCAAAAAACTGCGAACCCCCGGACGGCGGCCGGCGCCGGGGCGGTTTTCGTGACTGGCCGTCGAGGAGTTCGGGATGACTCGGAACGTGTCGGCGGAGTTGATTGGAGCCAGTCCGCAAATCCTGGCGCTCGTCGAAGAGATCCATCGCGTCGCGCGATCCGACGCCAAGGTGCTCATTACCGGCGAAAGCGGCGTCGGAAAGGAGCTGGTCGCGCGCGCGGTCCACTCGCAGAGCAGCCGCGCCCACCGACTCTTCGTGCCCGTCAACTGCGCTGGCCTGCCCGAAACGCTCCTCGAATCGGAGCTGTTCGGACATGTCAAAGGCAGTTTTACCGGCGCCTATCGCGACAAGCCCGGGAAACTGGAGCTCGCCGACTCCGGCACCGTCTTCCTCGACGAAATCGGCGAGATGACGCTGCGGATGCAGGGACTGCTGCTGCGGTTCCTCGAAACCGGCGAGCTGCAGAAGGTCGGATCGGATGCCTCGGTCGGCCGCGTGAACGTCCGCGTCGTCGCCGCCACGAACCGCGACTTGCGCGAGCTGATTGGCCTCGGCCAGTTCCGCGAGGATTTGTTCTACCGCCTGAACGTCATCCATCTCGTCGTGCCGCCGCTGCGCGATCGAAAGGGAGACATCCCCGCGATGGTGGCGCACTCGCTGAAGTTGTTCGCCGGGCGCGGCGACTACGTCGTCGAATCGATCGACGCCGCGTCGATGGACGCGCTGCTCGAGTACCGCTGGCCGGGCAACGTGCGCGAGCTCGAGAACGTCATCGAGCGGCTCGTCGTCACCTGCCGCAAACAGACCGCGACGCCCGACGATCTGCCGCACGAAATCCGGCACCGCCACGACGCGTCGCAGCGGCCGCGCCGCGAGCGGCGCCGGACGATCGCCGACGATCTGTACAAGCGCCTCGTCGAGGATCGGGAGTCGTTCTGGACAGCGGTCTACCCGCTCTACATGCAGCGCGAGATCACGCGATCGAATATCCGCGATCTCGTCGACAAAGGGCTGCAGCACGCGCGCGGGAACTACAAGATCGTCGCGCAGCTCTTCAACATGGAGTCGAGCGACTACAAGAAGTTCCTGAACTTCCTCCGCAAGCACGAATGCCAGCTGCCGTTCAGGGAGTACCGGGACGGATCGGCGTCGCGGCAGGCGTCATGATGCGACGCAGCCTGGTTCTCGCCGCCGTCGCGGCGCTGCTGCTCGGACGCGAGACGATTGGCCTCGCGCAGGACTCGCAGTACGTCATCGGTCCGGACGACGTGCTCTCGGTGGTGTTCTGGCGCGACAAGGACATGTCGCAGGACGTCGTCGTGCGGCCGGACGGCAAGATCTCGCTGCCGCTCGTCAACGACGTTCAGGCCGGCGGCCTCACGCCGAGCCAGCTGCGCGATTCCATCAAGGACGCGGCGCGGCGCTTCGTCGAAGATCCGAGCGTCACCGTCGTCGTCAAGCAAATCAACAGCCGGAAAGTGTTCATCACCGGTCAGATCGAGAAGCCGGGTCCTTATCCAATCAACGGCCCGACCTCCGTCGTGCAGCTCATTTCGCTCGCCGGCGGGTTGAAGGAGTACACCGACGGCAAGCGGATTCTGATCATGCGGACCGACAAGGCGGGGCGCAAGGTCGCGCGGCCGTTCAATTACCACGAAGTGCTCGCCGGCAAGAATCTCGAGCAGAACATCGATCTGGAGCCCGGCGACACCGTCGTCGTGCCGTAGCCGTGCGCGCGCTGACAATTCTTCTCGTATTCGCCGCGGCCGGCGAGGCCGCGGCGCAGACGCCCGCTCGCCAGCCGCCGCCCGCGCCGTCGCAGACGGTCGGGATGACCGTGAACGTGTCGGCCGCGGCCGCCGACAATTCCGATCTGTTCGGCGACGGACGCACGATCGCCGGCTGGCAGACCGACGCCGACGCGCAGCTCGCCTACGAGCGGCGCGCGGGCAAGCTCACGCTCGGCGTCAGCGGCCGCTCGGTCGTCCGCTACGAACCGCTCAGCGGCGGCGTGACGACGACGCGCCAGCAGGGGACGGTCGACATCTCGATGAACGGCGCTCGATCGCAGTTTCACGCGACCCAGAGCGCGAGCTACTCGCCGTTCTATCAGTTCGGCTTCGTCGGCGCCGAGCCGGCGTCGACGCTCGCCGAAACGTCGCAGTCGCACGCCGATTTCGCCAACGCGCGTCTCGCCGCGTACGGATCGGCGACCACGGTCGACATGCGCCGCGGCATCGGCCGCCGGTCGTCGCTCGCGTTCACCTACGATCTCCATCGCACGACGTTCGCCCAGTCGGATTTCGATCTGATGTCGCAGAACGTCGGCTTCTCCTTCTCGCAACGGTTGTCGCGATACCTGTCGGCGCGAACAGGGTATGGCTATCGGTTCGCCGAATCGGCCGCCGCCCCCGGCGGAGCGATCCGCGTGCACAACATCGACCTCGGGCTCGACTACAGCCGCGCGCTCTCGTTCTCGCGCCGCACCACGTTCAATTTCAGCTCCGGATCGGCCGTGATGCCCGACCGCCAGCGCGTCGCCGTGACGCTCACAGGCGCCGCCGCGCTGACGCGGCAGTTCGGCCGCACGTGGAGCGCGCGTCTGGCCGGCAACCGGTCGGTGCAGGCGCTCGAAGGATTTTCTCAGCCGGTCATCATGAACACGATCACCGGCACCGTCGGCGGCGGCCTCGGCCGGCGCACCTCGATGTCGACGTCGATCGGGCTGTCGAGCGGCAGCGTCGGCGCCGCGAGCGGCAACATGTTCAGCGCGATCACCGGCGGCGTCGGCATCCATCTGACGCTCACCCGCCGCGTATCGCTCGACGGTCAGTATTTTTATTACGGGCACCGGTTCGATCCCGACGTCGTCTTCGCGCCGGGCTTCGCCGCCCAGACGAGGCGGAACGGCGTGCGAGCGGGTCTTACCTGGCGTCCGCTCCTGCAATCGAAAGGATAGCGCGTGGTTCCTGGGAAGAAGTACACGCCGGAAGACTTCCTCGACATCGCGAGGCGGCGCATCTGGCTCATCATCATCCCGTTCGTGCTCGTCTCGACGGCGACGGCGATTGTGGCGAAGCGCACGCCGAATCTCTATCGATCCGAGACGGTCATCCTCGTCGTGCCGCAGCGGATTCCGGAAAGCTACGTGCGATCGACGGTCACCAGCCGAATCGAGGATCGCCTTCAGTCGATCGGACAGCAGATCCTCAGCCGCACGCGCCTCGAGCGGATCATCCTCGACTTCGACCTGTACGCGAGCGATCGCCGGACCGCGCCGATGGAGAACGTCGTCGAGATCATGCGCCGCGACATCGAAGTCGAGACGGTGAAGGGCGACGCGTTCAAAGTCACGTACGTCTCCGGCGATCCGAAGGCCGCGATGGAGGTGACCAATCGGCTCGCGTCGCTCTTCATCGAGGAGAATCGCCGCGACCGCGAGGTGCTCGCCGACGGAACCAATCAGTTCCTGGAGAGCCAGCTCGAGGATGCGCGGCGGCGGCTGGCCGAGCACGAGAAGAAGGTCCAGGAATACCGGCAGCAGTATACGGGCGAGCTGCCCACGCAGGTGCAGTCGAACCTGCAGGTGATTCAGAACACGCAGCTGCAGGTGCAGGCGATCCTCGAATCGATCGATCGCGACCGCGATCGCCGCATCGTGCTCGAGCGCTCGATTGCCGACGCGAGCGCCGCCGACGAGCGGTCTGCCGGCGCGGAGACGTCGCCCGTCGAGGCGCAGACATCTCAAGAGGAAGGGGAGCTGGAGACCGCGCGACGGACGCTTCGCGACCTGCAGGCACGTCTGACCTCGGAGCACCCGGACGTCGTCCGCGCGAAGCGGCAGCTGCGCGAGCTCGAGGCGAAAGCGGCGCCTGCGGCACCTTCGGCCGCGGCGCCAGCGCCCCAACCTGAAATCCGTCCAGCGCGCCCCCCCGCCACGGCCGCACGCATCCGCAACCTGCAGAACGAAATGCAGAACATCGATCGACAGATCGCTTACAAGGAAGCGGAAGAGCGGCGGCTTCGCGGCGTGATCGCCACCTATCAGGCGCGCGTCGAGGCGGCGCCCAAGCGCGAGTCCGAGCTGATCGAGCTGACGCGGGATTACACGACGCTGCAGCAGCTCTACACCGGTCTGCTGGCCAAGCGCGAGGACTCGAAGATTGCGGCGAACCTCGAACGGCGACAGGCCGGCGAGCAGTTCCGCATTCTCGATCCCGCGCGGGTCCCCGAGCAGCCGTTCAGTCCGAACCGCATGCGCATGAACCTGATGGGTGCGATCGCCGGTCTCGCGCTCGGCCTCGGTCTCGTCGCGCTGCTCGAGTATCGCGACACCACGCTGCGTACTGACGACGATGTGTTGAGCACGCTCAATCTGCCGGTGCTGGCGGTCATTCCGCTGCTCGTCACGAGCGTCGACGACCGGCGCCAGAAGCGCAGGCGCTGGGCTGCGGTGGCTGCCGCGGCGTCGGTCATGGTGATCGGCACGGCGGTAGTCGTTTGGAAAGTGATGGCGCATTGATGACCGATCGAAGTGTGCCGCGGTTTCGATCTGCGGCCAGGCGGATCGCCGGCTGTCCGCCGTTCCGGAACTCCCCTCCGGGGCGGCGCCGCCGGCGATCCGTTCGTCTTCGTTTTTCCGATCGAGTGAGGGCATGAGCCGACTGGAAGCCGCGCTGTGGCGCGCGGAGACGTTGAACGACGAACCGGCGGCGCCGCCGACCGTGTCCGGGGGGCAGGGATCCCGGGACTGCGCAACCGGGGGGCAGCGACCCCCGGATCGGACATCCGCAGGGCAGAGGCCCCCGGATAGCGCGAAAGCCAAGCGCGTCGAACAAGCGCTGGCCGCAATTACGGCGCCGGCGCCGGATGCGGCGCCGGCACGAGTGACCCCTGACGGCGTCGTGGCGGAACGGCTCGTCACGACGGACGGGCTCGACTTCTCCACGGTGGAGCAGTACCGCAAGCTCGCGGCAACGCTGCATCACGCGCAGGTCGAGCGCGATCTGAAGGTGGTCATGGTCTCGAGCGCCGTGTCGGGCGACGGCAAAACGCTGACGTCGACGAACCTCGCGCTGACGCTGAGCGAGTCGTATCACCGCCGCGTGCTGCTGATCGACGCCGACCTGCGCCGGCCGAGCGTGCATCGCGTCTTTCAGCTCAAGAACGCTGGCGGTCTCAGCGAGTGCCTCACGGCCGAAATCGAGCGCCGCCTCCCGCTCGTGCAGGCGACGCCGTATCTCAGCCTGATGCTCGCCGGACGGCCCGATTCGGATCCGATGAGCGGCCTCACGTCGAACCGCATGCGCCGCCTCGTCGGCGAAGCGGCCGCGACGTTCGACTGGGTGATCATCGACACGCCGCCGATCGTGCTGATGCCCGATGCGAACCTGCTGGCC
Source organism: Acidobacteriota bacterium (assembly GCA_003222395.1). Lineage (GTDB taxonomy): Bacteria > Acidobacteriota > Vicinamibacteria > Vicinamibacterales > CAVVIG01 > Gp6-AA45. Next base: position 75,255 of record QHWB01000054.1, on the reverse strand, counting down.
GCGATGGCCGATGCGGCCATTCTCGTCATCGGCGCGGGCAAGACGCCCTACAAGCTGATCACCCGCGCGGTCGACACGCTGGGGCGCGCAAAAATCATCGGCGTCGTGCTGAACCGCGTCGATCGGCGGCACGTGGCCGGCGGCTACACGTACGGCTACTACGGAGAGCGATGATGGTGAACGTCTTCATTCAGGCCGTGAACCGCCGCTCGCTCGCGCTCATCGCGTGCGAGAGCCTGTTCATCACCGCGGCGGTCGCGCTGATTGCGTACCTGATGTACGGCTCCCAGCCGGGCCCCTTCCTCATGACGCCGAACCTCGCGCTCAAAAGCCTGCTGATCGCGTTCATGTGCCAGGTGTGCCTGTACTACGCCGACTTGTACGAGTTCGGCATGACGTCGGATCGCCGTGAGCTCTTCGCGCGGATCCTCAAAGCCGTCGGCATCAGCTCGATCATGATGGGCGCGCTCTATTTCTGGTTTCCGGGCCTCATCATCGGCAGCGGCGTCGTGCAGATTACGGCGGTCATCGCGGTGGCGCTCGCGATCGGCTGGCGGATTACGTTCGTCTGGCTCACCAGACGCGTGGCGCCGCGCCAGCGTTTTCTCATCGTCGGCACGAGCGCGACGGCGCGCAACTTCGCGCGCGAGCTGCAGAGCCGCGAGGAAGTGGGCGTGACGATCGTCGGCTTCGTCGACGCGGAACCGGCGACCGACGTCATCGGCTCGTTCGACGACATCCCCGCCATCGTCCGTGCCCGGTCGGTCGACCGCGTCGTCGTCAGCCTCGCGGATGCGCGCGGGAAGCTGCCGATGGAGACGCTGCTGCAGATGAAGCTCGACGGCGTCACCTTCGATCATCTCGCGTCGGTGTACGAGGAATATACCGGTAAGATCGCGGTCGAGAATCTCCGTCCGAGCTGGCTGATCTTCGCGGACGGCTTCCGCAAGACGCGCCGCCACGCCATCGTGAAGCGCGCGGTCGACGTCGCGATCGCCGCCGCGGCGCTGCTCGTGCTGACGCCGGTGCTCGTCGCCATCGCGATCGCGATTCGGCTCACGTCGCGCGGGCCGGTCTTCTACCGTCAGCGGCGCGTCGGCCAGAACGGCCAGCTGTTCCACGTGCACAAGTTTCGCTCGATGTGCCAGGACGCCGAGGCGGCGAGCGGCGCCGTGTGGGCGGCCAAAGGCGACGCGCGCATCACGCCGCTCGGACGCATCCTGCGCCGCACGCGCCTCGACGAGCTGCCGCAGTTCTGGAACATTCTCTGCGGCCACATGAGCCTCGTCGGCCCGAGGCCGGAGCGGCCGGAGTTCGTCGGCGCCCTCTCGCAGCAGATTCGGTTTTACGCGCAGCGCCACATCGTCAAGCCGGGCCTGACCGGCTGGGCGCAGGTGCGGTACACGTACGGCGCGAGCGTCGAAGACGCACTCGAGAAGCTGCAGTACGACCTCTTCTACATCAAGCACATGTCGATCACGATGGACCTCATGATCATGCTCGAGACGGTGAAGACGGTCATCCTCCGGCGAGGGGCGTGAAGTGGATCGGATCGTCAACGCGATGACGATCGACGTGGAAGATTACTTCCACGTCAGCGTGTTCGACGGCGTCGTGCCGCGGTCGCGGTGGGATCGGCTCGAAACGCGCGTGTGCGCGAACACCGAGAAGCTGCTCGCGATCTTCGACGAGACCAGGATTCAGGGGACATTCTTCGTCCTCGGATGGGTGGCCGAGCGGTGGCCGCATCTCGTGCGGCAGATCGCCGAGCGCGGCCACGAGATCGCGTCGCATGGGTTCGGTCACCGGCTCGTGTACGACCAGACGCCGCGGCAGTTTCGGGAAGATGTGCGCCGCGCGAAAGCGCTGCTCGAGGCCGCAGCCGGAACGCAGGTGTTCGGCTACCGCGCGCCCAGCTACTCGATTACGCCGCGGTCGCTGTGGGCGCTCGACGTGCTGATCGAGGAAGGCTTCCGGTACGACGCGAGCATTTTCCCGGTTCACCACGATCGATACGGCATTCCCGTCTCGGCGCGGCATCCGTACCGAATCGAACGGGAGAGCGGCGCGCTCTGGGAAGCGCCGGCGTCGACGGTGCGGTGCGGCCCGATGAATCTGCCGGTCGCCGGCGGCGGGTACTTCCGCATCCTGCCGTACGCGTGGACGCGCTGGGGCATCGCCCGGCTGAACCGCGTCGAGCGGCGCCCCGCCATCTTCTATCTGCACCCGTGGGAAATCGATCCCGCGCAGCCGCGGCTCGAGGCGCCTCTCATCAGCCGCTTCCGCCACTATCGCAATCTCGACCGAACGGAAGCGCGCCTGCGCTCGCTGCTGCGCGATTTTCAATTCGGCCCGCTGCTATCGGTGTTCGCAGCCGCAGATCCCTGCGACGCGCCGTCGGCGGCGCTGGCGCTTCCCTATTACTGGTGATTCGTGATCGTTTCAACGAACGTAACCGAGCGTGAGTGGGACGCGTTTGTCGACCGGCATCCCGGCGCCACGAGCTGCCACCTGTGGCGCTGGCGTCGTGTGCTGGAGCGCGCGTTCGAGCACGGAGCCGTGTACCTCGCAGCCAGACGCGACGGCGAGATTGCCGGCGTGCTGCCGACGGTGATGGTGAAGAGCTGGATGTTCGGCCGATCGCTGGTGTCGCTGCCGTCGCTCAACTACGGTGGCATCCTGGCCGACGACGCCGAAGCCGCGCAGGCGCTGCTCGAGCACGCCGCGGCCGTCGCGGCCGGGCATCGCGCGTCGCACGTCGAGCTCCGACATCGCACGCGTCGGTTCGACCACCTCCCCGCGAAGAGCCACAAGGTGACGATGCTGCTGAAGCTGGCCGGGAACGAAGGCGCCGCGTGGGAGCAGCTCGATCGCAAGGTTCGCAATCAGATCAAGAAAGCTCAGAAGAGCGGGCTGACGGCCGCGACCGGTGGACGCGAGCTGATCGACGAGTTCTACAGCGTCTTCGCCCGCAACATGCGCGATCTCGGCACCCCCGTGTACGGACGCCGGTATTTCGAAGCCATCGTCGACGAGTTCCCGTCGAACGCGCGCATGTTCGTCGTTCGGCAGGGCGACGTCGCGCTGGCGGGCGGGCTCGGCTTCGCGTATCGCGATACGTTCGAGATGCCGAGCGCGTCAGCGCTTCGATCGGCACGGCCCCTCTGCGCGAACGTGCTCCTCTACTGGCATGCGATGCAGCACGCGATTGCCGACGGCCGAACCATTTTCGACTTTGGCCGCTCGACGCCTGGCGACGGACCGTTTCAATTCAAGCGCCAATGGGGCGCGGAGCCGTCGCCGGTCGCCTGGGAGTACCGCTTGCTGCGCGGTGGCATGCCCAATCAGAGCCCGAGCAATCCAAAGTTCAAGGCGGCGATTGCGATGTGGAAGCGGCTGCCCGTACCGGTCGCCACATGGCTCGGCCCATCGATCGTCCGCTCGATCCCATGACGAACGCGGTTGCGGAGCGTCACACCGCGACGTCGTCGCGAGAGGTGTCGACGCGGATCGCCATCCTCCTCGCGCCGGCTTCGGCCGAGAGTGGCGCGTCGCGGCGCGTCGGCGAGCCGGTCACCACCGGTCTGCCGTTCCCGCAAGGATCGTGCGTCGACGCCGAGTCGCTGCAGTTGCTCGATCAGTACGGACGCGCACGCCGGCTGCAGACGCGCGTCCTCGACCGCTGGCCCGACGGGTCGATTCGCTGGGCGCTGCTCGATTTTCAGGCAGATGTCGACGACCGGGTGCGGACCGAATACGAGGTCCTCGTCGGAACGGCGACCCGAACGAAGATCTCCGGTCCGCGGATCGTGATCTCGGCCAGTGAGGATCGACTGACCGTCGACACCGGCGCCGCGGACTTTTCGTTCGCGCGGGGCGCGGCGTTCCCGTTCCCCGCCGTCCTGATCGACGGACGCCCCGCAATCGACCCGACGCGGACCGGTCTCCTCGTCGAAGATGCATCCGGCCGCACGATTGCGCCGACGGTCGAATCGGCGGACGTCGAAGAAGACGGACCTCTGCGCGCCGTTGTCCGCTGCAGCGGCTCGCTCGGCGACGAAGGGACGCGGACGCGGCTCGACGTCATCGCCCGGTGTCATTTCTTCGCCGGATCTGCGACGGTTCGGATCGTCCTGACCGTTCGGAATCCGCAGCCGGCGGCGCACCCCGGCGGCTACTGGACGCTCGGCAGCGGCGGATCGATCTTCCTTCGCGACGTGTCGCTTCGCCTGGCATCCGCCGGCGGCGACGGTGTCTCGTCGGTTCGGTGCTCCGCCGAGCACGGAACGGCCCACGCGATCTGCGAGGCGCCGTTCGAGCTGTACCAACATTCGAGCGGCAGCGGACCTGGCGGCGACGGCTATCGCGTGCGAGCCGGCAGCTTCGAGCGCCACGGCCGGCGGGCGTGCCCCGTCGTTTCGCTGTCGAACCAACTGCAGACGATTGCCATCGTCATGCCGCATTTCTGGCAGAACTTTCCGAAGGGCATCGAGGCGACGCACGGCGAAGTCGCGCTTCGCCTGTTTCCGCGCCAGCACGCCGATCCGCACGAAATTCAGGGCGGTGAACAGAAAACCCATACGCTTTATGTCGCGTTCAATCGCGACGGCGTCACCAGCGCACCACTGGACTGGTGCCGCACACCGCTCGTCGCGCGCGCCGAACCGTCATGGTATTGCGCGTCGGGCGCCGTGCCGTACCTGGTTCCGGCCGCCGCGGATCGCGATCGCGCGTACGTCGCGCTGGGCGAATCTGCCGTCGACGGCGACGACACCTTCGCGCGCAAGCGCGATGTCGTCGACGAATACGGCTGGCGCGATTTCGGCGATCTCTACGCGGATCACGAGGCCGTCTTCCAGACTGAACGCGCACCGCTCGTCTCGCATTACAACAATCAATACGACGCCATCGCCGGATTCGGCTGGCGGTTTCTGCGATCCGGAGACCCGCGGTGGTGGACGCTGATGAGCGAGCTGGCGTCGCACGTCGTCGACATCGACGTGTACCACACCGACGGCGACAAGAGCGCGTACAACCACGCGCTGTTCTGGCACACGTACCATTACGTCGACGCGGGAACGTCGACGCACCGCTCGTATCCGGAGCGTCCCGACGTGGGAGGAGGCGGGCCGTCGGCGGAACACAACTACCCGGCGGGACTGCTGCTCCACTACTTTCTGACCGGCGACGCGCAGTCGCGGGAGACGGCCGTCGGGCTCGCGCAGTGGGTCGTCGACATGGACGACGGCCGCCGGTCGATCTTCCGGTGGCTGGATCGCGGCGATACGGGTCTCGCCAGCATGACCGGGTCGCCGCTGTATCACGGACCGGGACGAGGGGCGGCAAATTCGATCGTGGCGCTGCTGACGGGCCACCGGGCCACGGGCGACGCGAAGTTTCTACTCAAGGCCGAGCAGTTGATCCGGCGGTGCATCCACCCGCGCGACGACATCGGCGAACGCAACCTGCTCGATGCCGAACGCCGGTGGTTCTACACGGTGTTCCTGCAGGCGCTCGGGAAATACCTCGATTACAAGATCGAGCTGCAGTCGCTCGACGCGATGTATCAGTACGCCCGCACCAGCCTGCTGCAGTACGCCGACTGGATGGTCGATCACGAATACCCGTATCTGGATCGGCCGGAGATCCTCGAGTACCCGACGGAAACGTGGGCGGCCCAGGACATGCGCAAGAGCGACGTGTTCGCGTTCGCGGCCAAGCATGCCTCCGGCCGGGCGCGCGATCGGTTCCTCGAACGCGCCGAGTTCTTCTTCCACGCGTCGGTGTCGAAGCTCTCGAGCCTGCCGACGCGAACGTTGACGCGCCCGGTGGTGCTGATGCTGACCAACGGGCTGATGCACGCCGGATGTCCGGCCTCGGCGACGGCGCCGGAGGGTCCGCGGCCGAGCGCCGCCGATTTCGGCGTTCCCATGCATTTCGTCCCGCAGAGAACGCGCGCGCTGGATCGCGCGCGTGCCATCGCCGCGACGATGTCTTTCGTCGCAATCACAGCTGTCATCTTCTACTTCTACATGTTCGGCTGAGTCATTTTCTTGTTCGCGTGGGGCCACCCCCGCGCGCCGACGCCCTCGGGCCGTCGCGCTCGGGCGTAACGGTTTCGAATAGTCCGAGGCTCACCGGATGAACGCCGCATCACTTCGCGCGGAGCCGACGATGATCTCGCCTGTCTTCGCGCCGGTCAGCGCATTGGTGAGCGTCACGTGAATCATGTTCACCGTGAGCCCTGACGCGGTCTGCCCGTCTCCGCGCAGCGTCTGTTCGTTGAGCGTTACCGTCCCCACGCCGGGAAGAGCGATCTGCCGATTCGGCTCCGGCGAATCTCCGACCGCGATGCCGTTCACCAGAAGGTTCACGAACTGCGAGCCGGCGCCGTTGCTGGTTGCCGCGACCCCGTTGCTCGCGCTGCTTGCCAGGCCCGCGACAGCATCTGCCGTGATCAGCCCATCGAGAATGTTGACGGTCTGCAGCGTCGAGCTGCTCTGCGCGCTGGCGGCGTTCTCGCCGACGACGCCGGTCGTGATCGAGCCAAGCGACGTGGCCGCCACAACGCCGGGAACGCCGATGCTGGCCGCTGACGCATCGGCGATGCCCGCCGTGGGATCGAGCGTGGCAACCGGAGACTCGGCGAGCGAACCAAGGGACGTCTGGACGAACGCGCCGTAGGCCTGCCCGCCGACGCTGTTCGATGACTGTGCGAGAGTCGTGTCGCGCGACGGCAGCACGAGGAAGGCCAGAACGACCACGCCCGCTGCGACGCTCGCGGCTTTCACGGAGATGGATGTCATGTTCGTTCCTCCCACCTACCTGATATGCGCCTGAAGGTTGCCGCCCGTCAGGAAACCGGCTTTGGCGTAGACCGGCGCGCCCGCGCTGTTCCACACGGTGATCTCGAAGTAATCTCGATCAACGCCGGGCTGCTTGTGGTCACAGCCTTTGGCGGTGAACGAAAACCCGAAGTCGCCGTTGACCTGTGCCGGTCCCCAGGTGCGCACGCAGGTCTCCGTCGACTCGTGTCTGGTGATGGTGTCGGTCTGAATCTTGAGCCGCTGGCCCTGATCCTCGTACCGCAGCTTCCCGCGCGGCGGAGCCTCATCATCGTCCAAGGAGAACTTGAACCCGAAATGCGCGCTCTGATTACCGGTCCCAAGCTTCCCGCCCCCCGTCATTTTTGAGATCGTCAGGAACGGCTGGAGCGCGACGATGCCTGCCGACGGCCTGCCGCCCGCGCCAACCGCAGGGACCTGCTCGATGTCATCGACGCAGTGACCAGTGCCCGCGGTGTCCGTACGCTCCTCCCGCACCTCTTCGTCGTCGCCGATGCACCCGTTGGGCCTGAAGAGCTGCGGATGATCAAATGGTGCCTGCTCCTGCCGCGTGCGTTCGTCGGTGAGCGCCTGCAGGAAGGCAACGAGCGAGGCCATCTGCGCCGGCGTTAGTCCAAGTGGCTGGATATTGGGATCGAGGTTATCGATATTCAGATTCGCAAAGTCGCCGCCTCGATTGTAGAACTGCACGACCTGCATCAGAGTCCCCTTTCCGCCGCTGTGGAAGTAGGGGCCCGTCAGCTCGACGTTCCGCAGCGCGGGCGTTTTGAACGTGCCGTCGACATTGGCGCGATGGTCGCACTCGACAACGGCACCGAGCGGCGGGTTCAGATTTGGATCGACGAACAGCGGCGGATTCGTCATCGCGCGCCGCGTGTCGGACAGCGGGTTCCCGAACGGGTCGGTGCCGCCGCGAGCGATGTCGTCGGCCGTGGGCCGCACGCCGATGTTGTAGAACCCGTTGTCATAGATGGCGCACCCGCCGTCACCCATGACCATACGTTCGAGGCGCTCATTGCCCGTGTTGCGGACGCTGGCGTTCGTGAGCTCCGCGCCGCCGTGGCAGTTGATGCATCGGCCCGTCCCTGTAAACAGGTCCATGCCCTGCTTCTCCAGAGCCGAAAGGGCGGCCGCATCGCCGTCAAGAAAGCGGTCGACATGCGAGTCGTCGGCCACCAGCGTGGCTTCGTAGAGCTGGACCGCCAGCCCCCAGAACAAAGAGAAGTTGGCTTCCATCTGGGTGAACTGCTCACCGCCGATGGTGACCATGCTCGCGCTGCGCCACCATTGCGGCTGGAATGCCGCCTTGATCATTGCAGGATAGGACGTGGTCAGACCTCGCGATCCCGGGGTTCCCGAACCGCTTGCCAGAGCGCCCAGCACGCTGTCGGTTGGGTCGACAAACTGCTTTGCGAGCGGACGCAGAGACAGAAGCTTCCTGCCAAGCTTCGGAAAGACGCGTCCGTCGCACGACATCTCGAATTTCGAGAGCGGCGGTCCCACGGACTGCGATGCCAGACTACCGGGCTCGATGGAAACGCGCTGTCGCTCGAGATTTCCGTTCGCATCGATCTGCCACACGAAGGCCGTCGGATCGAGGTCGCCGAACGGGCTGACACCGTTGAAGATGTGATCCGCACGCCCGTCCCAGAAGTTGTCGAAGTTGAATACCGCATTGACCATGCTCGGCGTGTTGCGCGGCTCGACTCGTCGGGTGTTGATCTGATGGACTTGAAACACCGGATCGGGATCGCCATTGCAGACATCGGCAGCCTGGCCCGGTGTGACGCCGACAAATGACGTGTTGAACACGCCCTGCGACGAGGCGACATCGTTCGCGTCCGACACGATCGGTGACGGGCCGTTCTCATCCTGGTGCTTCGTGAAAGGAAAGTCTCGAGGCCGCAGCGTGTAGTTGGGTCCCCCGATCTGAAACGTCGTGTCGTTGGCGAGCAAGCCGGGGCTGAGCTGATTCTTTCGGCGGTTGTCGGCGCCGGCGTGGAAGTGACACGACGCGCATGCCTGGACGCCGTCGCTCCCAGCCTGCATGTCCCAGAACATCGCCTTCCCCAACTGGATCGCGGACGCCTTGTCGGCGACGAACCGCGCGAGATCCGCGGGTTCCGGGACGGGAACGGTCTTGAGCGAGGCCAGCGGCTTGGGCGGGTCGGGGGGAGGGACCTGCGCGCGAAGGATTGCGGCGGCGACGATCGCCACGGCTAACAAAACAAGTGGCAAGAAGATTCGTTCTCGGATTGCGCGGGCGCCGTGCGGGGTCATTGGTCCCTCCTCGTTGCTCTCAGATGAACGTCAATGCGAGCAGGTTGAGCGCGTCGCGTAATGTGCGCCCATCGTCAGCGCCGAAACAATCGGGTCAATCCCGCAATCCGTGAAGGGGAAATCCTTGAGGAAGGAGGTGCGGTAACGACGTCAGGCCTGAACCAGGCCGCGTCGGATTGCGTAGCGGACGAGCCCGGCGGTCTGGTGGATCTCGAGCTTCTGCATGATGCGTGTACGATGAGACTCAGCTGTCTTGACGCTGATCCCCAGCAGCGCGGCGACTTCTTTCGTGCCCTTGCCCTCCGCGACGAGCTGAAGGACCTGCCGCTCGCGCGCTGTCAGTGGATCGGTGGGATCGCTGCTCTTGTGCAAGTACGCCTCGACGACCGCGCGCGATACGCCTGGGCTCAGATAGAGCGCTCCGCCGAGTACCTCGCGGATGGCCGCGGTCAGATCCGCAGCCGACTGCCTTTTCAGCACGTATCCCCGAATCCCGACGTGAAGCGCCTCCAGGACGTACTGCGGCTCGTCGTGAATGGTGAGCAGGATGATTTTTGTTCGAGGCGACACCTGTCGAACCTGCCTGGCGGTATCGAGACCGTTCAGCAGCGGCATCGACACGTCGAGAACGGCCACGTCGGGTTGAAGCCGCTGCGCGAGGCGGACAGCCTCGTAACCATCGGACGCCTCGCCGACGACATCCATGCCGCCGCGCTCCAGCAGCGATCTGCACCCCTCGCGAACGAGGAGATGGTCATCGGCCAGAATCAACCGGGTCGACATGGGTTCGCGCCAGAAGGAATGCGATAGCGATTCGGGTACCGGCATCGGCATGTGAGTCGAGGCCGCCGCGGCAGCCTGCTCGCCATGTCCAATCCCATCCACGGGCGGCCACCAGCGCGCCGTCGCGACAACGTTGAATCAGTGGACGGTCGCCCCGAGTCGCGCTCTCCCGGCGCGGGTTGACACCTCACACCCCACTCGAACAGGTCAAGCCTGCTGTCCACTTCTTCACCGTTACTGTCGTACCGATACCAACCTGCGACATGATCTGCTCTATGAGTGACGCGTCCACTCGAATCTTCAGCCCTGAAGCATAATTCCCGCCAGGCCGATGGGCTGCCGATGGAGCGCTCGCTGCGCGTCGCTCCGCTGCGCCGATATTGTCGGGGAGATTCCAGGTCTCGGCGTTCGTTGGTGTGTGCTCAGCCATGATCGAAGCGCCGCGAATGTCAAACGGCCCGTATGCGCGTGGATGCGATCGTGGAATCGACCATGAGCGACAGGATCACGAGGATATCTCAGCCGATCACCATATCGGTCCGGCTGGCGTATCGGCTTATTCCGATAACGGATTATCCGAAATCGGAGATCGTCTTACACGATTTTGCCAGCGGCGCTGTCAGCACTCCTCGAGCGGCTGAATCACGAACATCACCAAGATACAAATCAAGGATTGTTGCCGATCGGCTTGTACCGATGACCGTGGACCTACGCGGTGCGCGCGATGCGCGGAGCGGCGGCTTCTTCGACCATCTCCACGAGCGGCGCGAGGCGTTCCGACCAGGTGAGCGCGGAAAGGTTCGCGCGCATCGCGACGGCGCGCCGTTCGGCGGGTGCGAGGTTCAACAGATCCAGAATCGCCGCGGCGAACGGCGCCGGCTCGGCGGCGACTCGGCAGGCGGCCGCGGCTTCCATCGGCAACCCGGACGACACGGCGGGCGTGACCACGGTCGGCAGCCCGGACGCGATCGCCTCGAGCACCTTGTTCTGGATGCCGCGCGCCGTCATGAGCGGCGCCGCGGCCACCGCCGACTGGCGGAGGTACGGCCGCACGTCGGGCACGGTACCGGTCACCGAAATCGATCGATCCAGCGCCGCGCGCGACCGCAGCCGCGCCGTGGGACTGGCGCCCACCAGGAGCAGCCGCGCGTCGGGGCGCCGGGAGCGGACGATCGGCCACACCGACTCGGCGAGCCACAGCGCGCCCTGCTCGTTCGGCGCGTAGTTCATCACGCCGCAGAAGATGACGGTCGCGCCGGTGGCGGGCTCGGCATCGCGGCGGAACGTGGAGAGATCGACGCCGTTCGGCACGACGTGGACCCGGGCCCGCGGCGCGATGGCGCGCAGGCTCGCCGCCTCGCGGTCGTTCACGACGATCGACGCGTGCGCGTGCATCGCCGCCGCCGCTTCGAAGCCGGCGAGGACGCGCTGTTCGCGGCCGTAGATCCACCGCCGCGGCGGCGCCGTCACGCGCGCCAGATCGCGCCACTTCTCCGAGTCGACGTCGACGAAGTCGACAATCGCCGGAACGCCTCGAAGCGACTCGTCGAACATCAGGCGCGCCATGCCCGAGCAGTACGCGAGCACGACGTCGGGCATCCGCTCCGCCACGAGCGCGGCGAGCCGGCGTCGCAGCCCTGGTGCGTCGAGCAGCACGTGTGTCAGCGGCCGCGACGTCGGCAGCGCAGCCACCGCCCGCGCCAGATTGCTCGCGCGCGGCACGCGCGCGACTTCCACGCGCGAGAAGATGAACCGGAGGTCCGCCGTGCGCGACTCTTCTTCCTGGTCGTGCATCAGCGATAGCAGATCGATTTCATGATGGCGCGCGAGGTGGCGCGCGATGTGGTACGCGCGGATCCGATCGCCGCGGTTCGGCGCGAACGGCAGCCGATGCGTCAGGAAAAGGACTCTCATCCGATGCTTGCGAGCGCCATCGACGCGTCGCGACGCTTCACCACCCGCGCCGGCACGCCCGCGACGACGACACGGTCGGGCACCGATCGCGTGACGACAGCGCCGGCGCCGACGACCGAATCGCGGCCGACGTCGGCCATGACGATGGCCGCGCTGCCAATCCACGCGCCCGCGCCGATGCGCACCCGCTCAGGCGACCCCGGCTGATCGCGGATTGCGACCCCGACGTCGTCGATGCCGTGCGTGCGCCCGCCGCTCGGCACGTGCACGCCGCCCGCGAGCAGCGCGTCGCGCTCGATGTGAACGAGGCCGAGATGGCAGCGGGGGCCGACGTAGGCGTTCTCGTCGAGCCGCGCGCCGGATTGCGAGAAGATGGTGCCGAACTCGACGACCGCGGTGTGATGGCATCGCGCGAGGACGCGCATCAGGAACGCGCGCCGCACGTACTGACCGATGAGGCCGGGAATCCAGGCAAGTGCCTGCGTCGATCCTTCGAGCGCGCGGTCGCGGCCGATGATCGCCGCGCGCACGCGATACGAGATCAAAGACGGCGCGGCGACGATGGTCGCCGCGCCCCTTGCGAGAGCTTTGATCGTTTCGTGTGCAGCCGGACGGGTCATGGGAGCTGCAGCTTGTAGACGTAAATCAGCGGCAGGCTGCTCGTGCCCGAGGCACCGCCGTCAGTTTGGTACTGCGCGACGTAGATGCGGCCATTCGCCGCATCGTAGGCCGCTCCGCCAAGCCGCGTGATGCCCGTTGTCGAGAACGGGAGATTCAGCGACCAGACGTTGTAGGGCCTGACGCTCCACGGGTCGGCCTGGCCCTTCGACACCTTCGCGAGGTCATTCGCGTCGTACGCCCACACGTAGTACTTGTAGGGATAGCCGTGAACGCCCTTTGAAAGGTCCTCCCGGTCATAGCAGAACCGATCGATCTGAAGCGGATCTGCCGGATCGAGCTGTCCCACCAGCGCCGGGTCCGCGGTTCCCGGGCCGTAGCAGAATCTTCCGCCGCCCGGAATGGCGGGCGAATCGCCTGCGCCGCCGTGGCGGCCGAAGAACAGCACGCTTCGCGTCCCTTGCGGGAAGACGACGCCTCTGATCTCGGTCGTGCCGTTGAACAGCGTGCTGGTCAGACTCCAACCGTCGACGATCGACGCGCACGCAGTTGTGAGGCACGGCGTCAAGCCCGGCTCGAGCAGCGGGTGCGCCGTCGGATAGTAGACGAGCGGCTTCGCAGGAAGCGGTATCGTCGACCCGAGAAGCGCCGGGTCGTTCGTAAAGAGCGACGGTCCATACGACGTGCGGCTGATGACGCCGAGACAGCAGTTGCCGTTGAGCACCGGACCGCCGAAGGCCGATTGCCATTCGAGCGGCACCATGCCGAAATAGCCGTCGAAGAATCCGGCGCCGAGGCAGTTCGTATTCAACAAGGGATCGCAGTCGGCTCTCTGCACCTGGAAGGGACCCTGCGCGTCGCCCGTCAGTGCGAGATTCTGATCGGAGACGAAGTGGGATAGCCGCTGACTGCCCGTGCCGTCGTAATACAAGTAATCGGACGCGTAGAGCTTGTTCTCGTACGGCAGCAACCCACCGATCTTCGGCGTTGCCGTCGGATTGCCAACCGGATCGGGATTCACGCTTTCCATCTTCAAATCGGTGACGTCGGAAAACGTCTGGCGGAAGCTCGCAATGTTCAGGCCCGCGATCGTCGAGGAAGGCACGAACGCCGGCGGAATGTCGATTTCTGCGACGAGTTGTGCCTGGTCGTGCCCCACGATGAAGAGCGAGTTGTTCGCCGCGTTGTACGCGAGCGACGTGCCGCCGAAGCTGAAGCTGGCTCTCGCCGCCTGGAAGACGTTCAGGTTCGGGTTGCCGAAGACGCCATCCGGAACGCGAAACGCGCCTTCGAGCACGAGGTTGCTCTGCTGAACCAGCGGCGCCGTCGTCGGATCGCCGGGTGGCGGGGGCGGCGGTGGCGGTGGCGGCGGTGCGTTCACCGTGATGCCCACCGCAGCCGACGTCGTCGTCGCACCTGCGTCGTCGGTCGCGATCGCGTACAGAGTATGCGCACCAACCGGCGCGCTCCACGCCATGCTGTACGACGATCCGAGCGCGACATCGGGAGCGGACTTGACTCCAACCGAGATCGCGTCCGCAAAGAATTCGACCTTCGCCACAGCACGATCGTCCGTCGCATTCGCAGTCAACACGATCGACGCAGGATCGGCGGTGTACGAACTGCCATCTGCCGGAGAGGTCATGCTGACGGCGGGCGGCGTATTGTTCGCGACCTTGACCGTCACCGGCGCCGACATCGTCGTCGCGTCCCTGTCGTCCTTGGCGACGGCTGTCAGAACGTGCGTGCCGAGCTGCGGAAACAACCAGACCTGCTCGTACGGAGCTGTCTCGTCGCGGCCGATAGATACTCCGTCGACGTAGAATCTGACTCTAGTGACGCTGCCGTCCGGGTCCGTTGCAGTAGCCTTGATGGTGAGCGGCACCATCGGTCTGAGGATGGCGCCGATCACCGGCGTGGTGATTGCGACGACCGGCGCCTGATTCCAGCGCCTCGAGCCTTCCCCTTTCGCCTGCGGCGCGAGCCCGGCGACACAAACCGCAAGTAAACCTGTCGCCAGGGCAAGTCTTCGTCTCGAAGTCACGTGGTACACCTTCCTGTTTCCGAAACGTTATGGGCCGAAATGGATCGCCCGCTATATCGCAAGATCAATTCCCGGCACTTCGACGCCTGAATGCCAACAAATGGCGTAAGGGGCGCAGAGCCGCGACAAAAAGTCAGCTGGAGGGCTGACTAAGTTCTCACGGCACGCGAATGACGAGAACTTGGATCACGGGCAGCTCGCCGTCGCCGAACGCCTGCGACACGAAGATGCGTCCGGTCGCCGGGTCGTAAGCCGCGCCGTTGAGCACGGCGCTGCCGCTCGATGAAAACGGCAGCGTGATCTGCCACGCGTCGTACGGCTTGACCTCCCACGGCGGCATGCGTCCGGCCTTGACAGCCGCGAGCTCGTTCGCGTCGTACGCCCACACGTAATAGCTGTACGGATACGCGTGTGTCCCTTTTGATTCACTCGCGGGATCGAAGCACCAGCGATCGACGCCGCCGTCGGCCGGCTGTCCGGCCATCTTCTGGTCGGCCGTCCCGGGGCCGTAGCAGTACTTTCCAAGCCCGTGGCGCCCGAAGAACAGCACGCTGCGCGTGCCTTCATGGAAGATCACACCTTTGACCTCGGAGGTCAGATTGAACAACGGACTCTCCGTGTCGCCGGGCGCGAGCGGGTGCTTCGACGGGTAATAGACGAGCGGCGTCGCGGCCGCGGGCTCGGATCCGCCAATCTTCTGCGGGTCGATCGCGAACAGCGCTGGTCCATACGACGTGCGGCTGATCACACCAAGACAGCAGTTGCCATTCAGCACCGGGCCGCCGAGCGACTCCTGCCAGCGCGCCGGGACGGCGCCGAAATAACCCGACACGAATCCAGCGCCGAGCGTGCCGACCCGATAAGGTCCGCGCACGTCGCCCTGCACGCTCAGATCTGGCGAAGTAATGAAATGTGAGAGGAGCTGACTGCCGGTGCCGTCGTAATAGAGATACGCCGACAGATAAAGCCGATCGCGAAACAGCAGCAGCCCGCCGATCTTCACCGTGTTCGGCCCGACCTTGCCCATCGCGCCTTCGGTCGCGTCGGCAAACGGCTGGATCACGCGTGCCGTTGCGAGCGCGCGCAACGACGACGACGAACGGATGTCGGGAATCGCGATCTCGGCGACGCGCTGCTGCCAGTCGTGGCCGACGATGAAGAGCGACTGACGGGCGGGATTGAACGCGAGCGCCGTACCGCCGTACGCAAAGCTCGTTTCGTTGACGGTACCGGCGGGCAGACGGAATGCGCCCTCGTACACCAGATTGCTCGGGTGAACGAGCGGTCCTTCGCCGGGCGACGTCGCGGCTGGCGGTGGAAGGTGCATCGCCTTCGGCGCCGCGAACAACGAAGCCGCCGATTCGGTGATGAGGCGCGAGTGCCGGAGCTTCACGGCCGCGAGCGTCGACGCGCAGGCGAGCGCCGTCACCGCCAGCACCGTGGCTTCCCGCCACATCTTACGGAGCTTCGAAGAGAACATCGATCGGCGGGCGATCGAGCAAGGAGCTCGCCAGGTGAGCTGTGCGGCGCCACCGGCAAAACGCGCCGGCGACGCCGTGACGTGCGCAACGGGACCGCGCGCCGCAGACAAAAGTCTTCTTTTTGGCTATCAGCTTTCGGCTATCAGCTATCAGCTATCAGCTACTTCCGCGGGATTGTCGAGTCCTGCCACGAAAACTCCGAAAAGCACGAAAACACATTCAACACTTTCGTGTGTTTCGCGATTTCGTGTTTTTCGTGGTCAATTCATCTCGGTACTGATTCAGCGAAAACGCTCCAGTAGCTGACAGCTGACAGCTGACAGCTGATAGCTGATAGCTGACAGTGAACGGCCGAGGACATCGGTAACAACTCACAGCTGACAGCTGACAGCTGACAGCTGATAGCTGACAGCTGACCGCTATGGAACGACGATCTGATACACGCGGATCAACGGCTTGGTGTTGTCCGCGTAGACCTGCGACACGTAAAGACGTTGAGCGGCCGAATCGTACGCGACGCCCTGAACGTCCTGGAACGACGCGTCGAGCTGCCACACCGCATAGGGCATCACCTGGTACGACTGCTTCTGGCCCGCCTTGACGGCCACCAGATCGCTCGCATCGTACGCCCAGACCTGCGATCGATATGGATACGAGTGAATGCCCTTCGATCCGTCGTCCGGATCGTAGCAGTCGCCGGCGGTGCCGCCGGTGCCGTAGCAATAGCTTCCGAGGCCGTGGCGGCCGAAGAACAACACGCTGCGCGTCCCGGCCGGAAAGACCATTCCGGTGATGAAGTCGGCCTGGGACAGGTACTGGTTCCCCGTCGCCGTGTCAGCCAGCGGCGTGCCGTAGGGATAGCCGAGAAGCGTGGCGCCCGCGACGGTCGTGATGCCGTTGACCTGCGCCGGATCGAAGACCGTCGCCGACGGTCCCCACGATTGCAGCGAGTTGATCGCGCCGAGCGTGCCTCCCGCGAGCGCAGGACCACCGAAGGCCGCCTGCCACTCGGGCGGGATGAGCGCGGCGTATTTGTCGACCCAGCCGGGATACCGATCGCCAATCTTCACGGGACCGACGACCTTTCCCTGGCTCGAGAGATCCAGCGGCCTCGAGAACTCGGATCGCGTTTGCGTCGCGGCGCCGTCGTAGTACGAGAACGCGCCGATGAACAGCTGATTGTTGTAGACGAGCGCCGATCCGATCACTTTCGAGTTCGGATCGGTCGGGTTGATCGAGTCGAGCTTCCCCTCGAGCGGATCGATCAGGTTCTGCAGCGCCGTCGCCGTCGGCGTGTCGGTCAGCGACGCCGGAATTGCCAGTTCGGCGACGCGCTGCTCGTACGGATGACCGCCGAGAAAGATCGATTTGCGCGCCGGGTTGAAGGCCATCGCGTACGTCCCAAGGCCGCCGGTTCCGGCGGCATTGAATCCGTACGTGCTGCCAAGCGTCGTGCCCGGCACGGCGAACGACCCGAGGTACTGAAGGCTCGCCTGTTGCACGAGCGGCGCCGTCGACGGCGTCGTCCCCGGTGGCGGCGGCGGCGGAGCCGGCGCCGGAGCGTTGACGGTAACGGTGACCGGGGCCGAACGCGTGGTGGCACCGAGGTTGTCGGTCACGACGGCCGTCAGCGAATAGGTGCCCGCCGCGACGCCCGACCACGCGATTGAATACGGCGCTGTTGTATCGGAGCCGATCGCGCTCGTGCCGGCGAAGAAATCGACCTTCGCGATCGTCGCGCCGCCGTTGGCGGTTGCGCTCGCGGCGACCGTCATCGACGCCGGCGACGTGTAGGTCGTGCCTGATGCCGGAGAAGTGACGGTGACGGTCGGCGGCACGGGCGTCGGCATCGGCGTCGGCGTCGGCGTCGGACTCGTTGCGCCCGGCGCCGGGAGCACCTCGCAGATGGTGAGGTTGTAGCGATCGCCGCTCGGCGCCGTGTCGTTGATCGTCACGCGCGTACCGCTCGTCGCCGTCACGCTCGTCATCCGCTGCGCCCAGTACGTATCGCCGACCGACGGCATGTACTCGTGGACCATCGCCTGATTTGGCCCGAGCGTTCTCGAAGCCGGATGATCCCAGTCGTTGCCGACGCCGAACACCCACGAGTTGTTGCGCGTGGTCGTCAGCGAAGCGGTCGGCGCGCCAGCCTTCGCGTTGCCCGATCCGGTGGCGCCGATCGCGCCGGAGCCGTTGGTCCCCGATGGGTCGGCGCCGGTGAACGTCACCACCGTAATCGATCCCGCCTGCGCCGACGAGATCGTCGCGGTGACCGACACGTTGCTGAGGCGCGACGCGGCGAACGCGCGCCAGATTTCAGCCGTGCCGACCTGCGCGTTCGTCCGCCGCACCAGCTGCCACGTCAGGCCGCCGCCCGCGATCGACGACACCACCGTGCCGCCCGCCGGCGAGTCGTCGGCGGTGACGAACGCCAGCAACAGTTCCGATCCGCCGGCCGTCGAGAACGTGCTGGTCTTGAGCGTACGGCCGGATGCGTTCGTCTGATCGCCCGACGCCACGACGTCGATCGCCAGCGCGGCGCCGGGCGGCGTGGCCGGCGCGGTCGGCACGGCCGTGAAGTTGGCGGTCTGATTTGCGCCGAGGCCGCTGAAGAACGCGTCGGTCGGCGTGAACGTGTATCCACTTTTCGACGGCGTCACCGTATACGTGCCGCCCGCCGCGAGCGATGAAAACGCGTACGAACCCGTCGCGTCGCTCGTCATCGACTGCGACTGAGATCCACTGAGGCTGACCGTCGCCGACGCCACCGCGGCGCCGCTGGCGTCGGCGACGCGGCCGCCGATCCGATACGCCGTCGCCGTCGCGCCGAATTCGTCGGCGCCGATGTCGTACGCGCTGCCCTGCGGCCGGACCTGACCGTCGAAATCCGAGGTGACCGCCGGCGAGTTGAGGCCGCGATCGATGGCGCTCGTGGCCGATGCCACGAGATGAAGGTCGCCGGCCGCGGCGTTGACGAACATCGATGCCTGGGCCCCGGCGAGATTCCCAGCCTCGACGCCCGTGGCGCCGTCGCGCGCCCAGATCGCGCCGTCGAGCAGGTTGTTGCCGATGACGACGTTCTGCGTTCCGGCGAAGCGGTACTCGATGGGAGTCCCGTAGGTGCCGCTGAGGAACACGGTGTTGTTCAGAACCTGAGTGTTCGGAGAATCGGCGACCATGATGCCGACGTCGCCCGGCTGCCCGGCGCCGCGAAAGATCATGTTGTTGCGGATGATGCCGCCCGAGTGATCGAAGCCGGCGACCTCAAGCCCGTACGAGATGCCGCGCGAACAGTTGATGAACAGGTTCCGCTCGGCGATGGTGTTGCTCGAATGATTCCACATCAGCAGCGCGGGGCCGGCGAGGCCGCCGGGCGGCGCGACGAGGTTTCGGAAGACGTTGTCGCGGACGATCCAGTTGGCGCCCGTGTGGACGTCGACGCCGTTGACGTACGAATCCCTGGCGGTCGTCGTGTACTCGATCACGGAGTACTCGACGACACCGTCGTTGACGCCGCCGCCGGCGCCGTCGGGATTGCTCTTGACGAACTGCTGCCCGGCGTCGATCAGGTGCACGTTGTACACGCGCGGACGCTGCGTGCCGGCATTGAAGATGATCGGGTGGTAGTAGAAGTCGCGAATCGTGAGATTCGCTATCGTGATCCCCTGTACGTTGCCGCCGGTCCAGATGCCGTACGGCGCCTCGCCGTACGCGGCGACGTTCATCCCCGGTCCTCTCAGCACGACCGAGTCGCGATCGTCGGCGCTGCCGCGGATGGCGACGTTCGTGTAGGCGCCGTTGATGTACAGCGTGCCGGTCAGCTGATACGTGCCCGGGGCGATCAGAATCGTCGTGTTCGACGCGAGCTGACGTATCGCCGACTGGAGTTGCGGCTCGGTCGACACGGTGACGACGGCGCCGCTCGGCGGCGGCAGCGACGGAACCGCGGTGGCCGCGCGAACGTGCCCGCTGTACGGCGACCACGATGCGGACGTCGACACGAGGAGCGCCGTCGTCACAGCGAATCGATAGCGAATGAACATGCCCGCTGAAAGCGCAAAAGCGCTTCCAACGACCAGCGTGGTCGTCGCGATCAGCAGCAGTGCTCGGGGCGAACAAGGCCGGTGCGCAGAGGCGTGCAGCGGGACGTCAGAGGCGTCACCCCGCGCGAATCGACGTGCAGATTCGTCGCCCGGACACCAATCTGTGAGGCGACGGATCGTGGCGACCGGGCGCGCCATACATCAGGATTATGCCGTCAGGGGGCAGTTTCGTAAGTGCGGCCCGGGACGAACAGCCGCGCGCGGAGATCCGGCCGCGGCGCGATTCGTCTCACGAGCCCGGACACGATGGCGGGAAGCGCGAGCGTGTGCAACGGTCGTCGGCGAGATCCGATGATCCGCAGGCGCAGCCGGATCCATCGCATCGGCGACGACACAATCACGGTGCCCGCTCGGGAGCGTCAATGTCCTATCGGATTGCGATCCGGTCAATTGCGTTTCGTGTTTGCGCGAAGAGTGTTGTCCGCTCGGACGGAGAAATCGACCGTTGGCGCGCTGCGATCGCGTCTGGCCGCCGCCAGTTCCTCGTACACGCCCTCGAGGCGGCGCGTGCGCTCGTCGAACGACAGCTCGCGTTCGACGCGTCCGCGCGCGCACTTCGCGCGAGCGAGAGCAGCGTCGCGATCGACGGAGGTCCGCCCGATGGCCGCGGCCAGCGCCGCGGCATCGCCGCGCGGCACGATCAGCCCGTGCAGGTCGTCGGTGACGATGCCTCGCGTGCCGCCGGCATCGGTGGCGACGATCGGCGTCTCGAGCGCCATCGCCTCGAGTACGGCGTTCGGCGTCCCTTCCGAATCGGAGCTCTGGACGAACACGTCGAACGCGTGATGGAGCCGCACGATGTCGACGCGATGACCGAGGAATGACGCGTCGACGCCGAGCTGTGCGGCCAGCGCGCCGAGCGGCGCTCGAAGCGAGCCGTCGCCGACGATGAACAGCCTGGGCGACGGCGCCTGCTGCTGCAGCCGCGCCACGGCTTCGAGCAGAACGTCGAACCGCTTCACCGGCTCCAGGCGCCCGACCGCGCCGATCGCCAGCTGTCCCGGCTCGAGCCCCAGCTCGCGCCGCGCGTCGGCCACGTGCGCCGGATTGCGCCAGAAGTGGAGCGGATCGATGCCGTTCAAGAGCGTCGTGATGCGCTCGGCCTTCACGCCGGAGGAGACGAGGGTCGTACGAATCACGTCCGAGACGGCGATCACGCGCGGATACCAGCGCAGCAGCCAGCGATCCGCGGGTGAGTAGATGCGCCGCTCGCGCCACGAGTCGTGAATCCAGCCGTGCACGGTCGACAGCGCAATCGCGCCGGTCGCGCGGGCGAGCGCAAGCGCGATGAAGTCCGTCTTGTAATCGTGCGCGTGAACGATGTCGATCGCGCGCGCACGGACGATGTCGACGAGCGGCCGCCAGACGGACGGATCGAACGAGTGCCGCTCGCGGACCTCGACGTACTCGACGCCCAGGTCGGCCGCGCGGCTGTCGATGGCGAAGACGGGATCGCGCTCGTCGCGCAGGTAGCAGACCGTGGCCGCGGCGCGCGCGGGATTCATGCGCGCGGCGCCCGCGAGAATCGTCTTCTCGGGCCCGCCGCCCGTGCCGCGCACGCTTCGCAGCTCGAGGACGCGAATGGGATTTCCGACTTTAGTCATCTCTCCGGCAGACAACCGCCGCCGACCTGACCGTCGGCGCCACGAAAGATCAGGAATGGCGACGCAACGCGATGTGGCCGCTTCTTTGCTCAATCCGAGCAGCACACAACGTGCCGACAACTGCAGAAGCCATCTCAATCGTCGACGATCGACCGTCGCCGCTCGCGCGCGTCGTGCGCAAGCGGGGCGGCCGCGTCGTGTTGCTCACCGAGTTGTACCCGCCGGCGGTCGGCGGCAGCGCGGTGCTGTTTCACGGCATCTACTCGCGCCTCCACGACGCTGACGTCACCATCGTCACTCCGCCGGCGACGAGCCGGTGGGGTGTCATCGATCCGCGCGGCCTCGCCGGACATCTCCGGCTGGCGGCGCAGCTTCGCCGTCAGCTGCCACGACGACAGGGGTTCGTCCACTGTGCTCGCGCCCTGCCGGAGGGCGTCGCCGCGATGATGGCGCAGTCGCTCGGCGGACCCGGCTATGTGTGCTGGGCGCACGGCGAAGATCTGGCGAGCGCGCTCACGTCGCGCGAGCTGACCTGGCTGACGAAAGTGGTGTACCGCCGGTCGACGGCGGCGCTCGCCAACAGCCGCAACACCGCCGGCATGCTCACCGCGCTCGGCGTCCCCGAGACCAAAATTCACATCGTCCACCCGGCGGTCGACGCCGATCGGTTTCATCCCCGTGTGGACGGTTCGGCCGTGCGGCGGCGCTACGCGGCCGACGCGAGCGACGTGCTGCTGCTGTCGGTCGGCCGCCTGCAGCGGCGCAAAGGGCACGATGTCGCGATCCAGGCGGTGGCGGCGCTGCGGTCGCGATGCCCGAACGTGCGGTACGTGATTGCAGGCGACGGCGACGAGCGCCGGCGGCTCGAGCGCCTCGTCGGCGAGCATCACCTCGAAGGCCGCGTCTTCTTTGCCGGCATCGTCGCCGACGCCGATTTACCCGCGTTCTACGCCGCGTGCGACGTGTTCCTGCTACCCAATCGCGTCGACGACGGCGACATCGAGGGGTTCGGCATCGTGTTCCTCGAGGCCGCGGCGAGCGGCAGGCCGGTCATCGGCGGCGACAGCGGCGGGGTTCCCGAAGCCGTCGAGCGCGACGTCACCGGGCTGCTCGTCGACGGCGCCAGCGTCGAGGCGGTCGCCGACGCGATCGCCGCGCTCGCGACGTCGGATGAGCGACGCCGGCGGATGGGCCTGGCGGGACGCGTGCGCGCGCAACAGTGTTTCAGCTGGCAGCATGCCGCGGCGCGCGTTTCCGATCTGCAGCGCCGCATCGGCGGCGGCGCATGAGCGCGATCCATCGATGCTGAGAACCCTCATCGTCCTGTCGATCTTCGTGCCCGGGATGCTGCTGTCGCTGAAGTACCGCTTCGTCGCGCTGCTGCTCTATCTCTGGTTCGCGTTCTTCCGCCCGCTCGACTGGATGTGGCTCGACATCTCGGCGCTGAAACCATCGCTGCTCGTGGGCATCGTCCTCGTCGTACCGTCGTTGCTGACGGGCGTGATGCCCAACGTCACGCATCCGCTGAGCGTCGGCAGCCTGCTGTTTCTCGCATCGAGCATCGTCGCGCAGGTCAACGCGGTGAACGCGGACGTCGGCTGGTCGTGGGTCGACTTCTACGCCCGTCTGCTCGTGGTGTGTCTGCTCGCCGTGACGCTCATCAACACACCGCGGCGGCTGGCGACGGTGATCGCCGTCATGTCGGGCTCGTTCGGCTTCCACGCGGCCAAAGCGGGACTCGCGTCGATGCTCGGCGGCGGCGTTCGGTTCTTCGACGGCTTGTCGGGCGCGTTCGTCGACAACAACGGCTACGCGTGCGGCACCGTCATGATCATGCCGCTGCTCGTGGCAGCGGGCGACAACCTCGATCTCGTCGTGCCGGAGAATCGGCCGAAGCTGCTGCTCTGGGGACGCCGCGCCTTCCGCCTCGCCGTCCCGCTGTGCGCGTTCACGGTCGTCAGCACGTTCTCGCGCGGCGGATTCCTCGGGCTCGCCGCGGCGACGCTCGTGTACATCGCATTCCACCAGAAGCGGGTGCGCCTGGCGCTCGGCGTGTCGGCGCTCGCCGTCCTCGGCCTCGTGTTCGTGCCGATGCCCGACGGCTACGCCGACCGGCTCAACACGCTGAACAGCTACGAGCAGGACGAAGGATCGGCGGTCAGCCGCTTCCATTTCTGGCAGGTCGCGAAGGCGATGGCCGACGCGCAGCCGCTCGGTGTCGGTCTTCGCAACTACGAGTACGCGTACGACGACTACGACTTCTCGAACGGTCGCTTCGGCCACGGCCGCGCGGTGCACAGCAGTCACTTTCAGGTGCTCGCCGAGCTGGGGTATCCAGGCCTCGCGATTTGGCTCGGCCAGTTCGCGTGCGCGTTCCTCATCGCGCTTCGCGTTCGCCGCCGATCGTGGACAGCGGATTTGTCGCCCGCATCGGCGCGAATGATGTCGACGACGGCCACGGCGCTGATGGCATCGATGACAGGGTTCCTCGTCGGAGGCAGCTTCCTCGGGATGGCGCTGAACGACGTCACGTGGCTGACGTTCGCCATCCTCGCCGCGCTCGATCGCGTGTCGGCCGACCTCTGCGCCGAAGCGAAGCGGCAACCGGCGCCTGCGCCGGTCGTAGCGGCCCCGCTGGAAGACTTCTGGTCGACGCGTCCCGTTTACGCACGCGGTCGCGCGGCCCTTCTTGACAACCGCCTTGGCGAAGGCGGTTCAGCGTCGAGGAAACCGGCATGAAGCTGCCGCGCGTCGTTCAAGTCGTGTTGAGCCTCGATACCGGCGGCACCGAACGGCTCGTCGTGGACATCTGCACGCGTCTGCAACGGCGTTTCGAAATGGCCGTCTGCTGCCTCGACACCCCTGGAGCGCTGGCGCGCGATCTCGCGGACAAGGGCATCGAAGTCGTCGCGTTTCACCGCCGGTCGGGGTTCCGGCCGTCGCTCGGCTACCGGATCGCGAAGGTCGCCGAACGGGTCGGCGCCGACATCATTCACTGCCATCAGTACTCGCCGTTCGTGTACGGAAGCATCGCCGCGCTGCTCCGGCCGCAGCTGAAGCTCGTGTTCACCGAGCACGGCCGGCTGTCGGACGGTCCGCCGTCGCTCAAGCGGCGATTCGTGAATCCGCTCCTCGGGCGGTTGCCGGGATCGCTTCATTCCGTCTCGCGCGCGCTGCGCGAGTCGATGGTCGCGGAGGGGTTTCCGCGACAGCGGATCGCCATCATTCACAACGGCGTCGAGCCGGGCGCGGTGCCGACGCCGGCCGATCGGCGGAGCGCGCGGCGCAAGCTGTGGATTCCCGAAGACGCGTTCGTGATCGGGACGATCGCCCGGCTGGATCCGGTGAAGAACCTCACTTCGCTCATCGAAGCGTTCGCGACCGTCCGCGCTCAGTCGCCTCGCTCGATGCTCGTCGTCGTGGGTGATGGCGGGGAGCGCGAAATGCTCGAATCGTTCGCGCACGACGTCGGCGTCGACGGCGCGGTCCGCTTTCTGGGCGCGCGCGCCGACGCGCGCCGCATCCTGCCGGCGTTCGACGTGTACGCGAACAGCTCCGTCTCCGAAGGGGTGTCGCTGACGATTCTCGAAGCGATGGCGGCCGGTCTGCCGGTCGTCGCGACCAGAGTGGGCGGCACGTCGGAGGTCATCGAGAACGGCGCGACCGGCGTGCTGGTGCCGGCGCGATATCCCGCACGGCTTGCCGACGCGCTGCTCGCGCTCAGCTGGTCGGGCGAATACCGGCGCGGGCTGGGCTCCGCGGCGCGGCGCAGCGTCGAGGTGCGGTTCGCGCTCGACAACATGGTGGAGCGTTACGCGGTCGTGTACGACCGATTGGCTGGCTGAAGACATGTGTGGAATCTGCGGCGCGGTCGCAACCGACGGCGAGCTGAATCCGGCGATTCGCGCGGCGATCGGGCCGATGACGGCGACGCTCCGTCACCGTGGTCCGGACGGACAGCACTCGTTCGACGACGTCGCCGCGGCGCTCGGTCACGCGCGCCTCGCGATCATCGATCGCGCAGGGGGCGACCAGCCGATTCCGAACGAGGATCGCTCGTTGTGGATCGTGTTCAACGGCGAAATCTACAACCATCACGCGCTGCGCGCCGATCTGTCGGCGCGCGGCCACTCGTTCCGCACCGCGAGCGACACCGAAGTCATCGTGCATGCGTACGAGCAGTACGGCGCCGGCTGCGTCGACCGGCTCGAAGGCATGTTCGCGTTCGCCATCTACGACGTCCGGCGGCGTGAGCTGTTCGTCGCGCGCGACCGCCTCGGGAAGAAGCCGCTCTTCTGGGCGATCCTCGACGGCGCGCTGCACTTCGCCAGCGAGATCAAGGCGATCGCGGCGAGCCCGGCGTGGGACGGCGCCATCGACACGTCGGCGCTCGAGAGCTACCTGTCGCTCGGCTACGTCGTCGCGCCCGACACGATTTACCGGCACGTGCGAAAGCTGGAGCCGGGACACTGGCTGCGCGCCGCCGGCGGCCGCGTGGAGATCCGCAAGTACTGGGACATCGAAGAGTTCGACACCGTCGGCCTTTCCGACGACGTGCTGGACCGGCAGCTCGAATCGGCGATCGGCAAGGCGGTGCGTGAGCGGTTGGAGAGCGAGGTGCCGCTCGGTGCATTTCTGTCGGGTGGCATCGACTCGGGGCTCGTCGTGTCGTTCATGGCCGACACGCTCGGCGATCGGCTGCAGACGGTGAGCGTCGGCTTCAGCGATGCGGCGCACAACGAGCTGGCGAGCGCCGCGCTGACGGCGCGCGCCTACCGAACGCGCCACGAATCGGCGGTGCTCGAGCCGAGGCTCGACGAAGTGCTCGATCCGATCGTGCGCGCGTTCGACGAACCCTTCGCCGACGCCTCCGCCATTCCGACGTACTACCTCTCCGCGATGGCCCGCCGGCACGTCACGGTCGCGTTGAGCGGTGACGGCGGCGACGAATCGTTCGGCGGCTACGACTTCCGCTACGGTCCGCACGCCGTCGAAGCGCGCGTGCGGCCGATGGTTCACGGGGCGGGGCTGCAGGCGGCGACCGGGTGGCTCGGCAGGCGATGGCCGCGATCGGCGCGGCTCCCGCGACCGCTGCGCCTCGGCACGGTGCTCGAAAACCTGGCGGGCGACGCGGCGGCCGCGTACTACGCGGATCTCTGTTTCCTGAAGCCCGCGTCGGCGCGCGCGCTGCTCGGCCTCGAAGGCGACGTCCGCGACACGGCGCTCTACGAATCGGTGACGGCGCCCTATCGCCGGTGCCCCTCCACCGATCCCGTTCAACGCGCGGAGTACGCGGATCTCAAGGTCTACCTCCCGAACGACGTGCTGGTGAAGGTCGATCGGATGACGATGCAGCACGGGCTCGAGGTCCGCTGTCCGCTGCTCGATCGCCGCGTCGTCGAGCTCGCGTTCCGGATTCCCGCGCGGCGGAAATTTTCGCTCGACACGTCGAAGGTGCCGCTCCGGCGTCTCGCGCGGCGGCGCCTGCCGGCGCCGCTGCTCTCGATGCCGAAGCACGGGTTCACCGCGCCGATCGGCCGCTGGATCGCGAGCGCGCACGCGGCGCAATTTTGCGACGACGTGTTCGGCGCCGGGTCCGCCGTCGGCGGCCTGATGGATGTCGGCGCCGTTCGGCGGATGTTCGACGAA
Organism: Acidobacteriota bacterium; assembly: GCA_003222395.1. GTDB lineage: Bacteria > Acidobacteriota > Vicinamibacteria > Vicinamibacterales > CAVVIG01 > Gp6-AA45. Next base: position 47,934 of record QHWB01000054.1, on the reverse strand, counting down.
CACAAAGCGGGCGCGAGGAATCACTCCTACGCACTCTGGGCGATATGGATGCTCGAACGATGGCACAAATTGCAGTCTCAGCCACACCCTGCGGCGCCGGCGCCGGTCCTGGTTCACGCATGATCAAGGGGCACGACGCCATTCGGCAGGCGTACCGCGACGAGACCGTCGCGCGCGAATACGTCGATACCCGGTTCCGCGAACCGCTCGGCGCGCTGCTCCACGCGCGTCAGGTCGCCGCCATCCGCCGTCTGATCGGCGAGAAAAGGCCAAGCCGCGTGCTCGAGATTGCGCCCGGCCCGGGACGGCTGACGGTCGACGTGTCGAAGGGAATCGACGGCTTCGTGATGATGCCGGTTCTCGTCGAAGCGAGCGCGCAGATGCTCTCCGAAGCCCGTCGCCGCCTGGCGCGGACGTCGCTCCGGTGGCGCACGCTGCAGGGCGACGCGTTCAGCCTGCCGTTCGCCAACGCCTTCGATCTCGTGTACGTGTTCCGGTTGATTCGTCATTTCAGATCGACCGAACGGACGCTTCTCTATCGCCAGATCGCGAAGGTGCTGCGGCCCGGCGGCACGCTGGTGTTCGACGCGATCAACGAGATCGTGTCGGCGCCGCTGCGCGCGTACGCGCCCGGCGAGTACCAGCATTACGACGCGCTGATGCGGCCGGACGTCCTGGAGATGGAGCTCGCCGAATCGGAGCTCGAGCTCGTCTCGCTCGAAGGCGTTCAACGCCGCTACCCCGCCCTCGCGCGCATCCAGACGCTCGTCGCGCCGCGTTCGCGGCAGATGGCACGGCTCGCCATCGAGCTCGTCGATCGGTTTGGCGGCGGAGCCCCGCTCGAATGGATTGTGACATGCCGCCGCAGGTGACCTATTGGACCGGCGTGTGGCAGCCGGGAAGCGAAGCGCTGTCGAACGAAGTGCAGGCGCTGCGCGATCTGTACGGCGGTCGTGCGCCGGTCGTGTCGTTTTCGTCCGGTCAGCGATCCGCGGTCTCCGTGCGGGACCGCGTCGTCCGGCTGTCGAGCGCGCGGTGGGCGGCGCTGCGCGCCGTGGCGGCCGCCGTCGAGCCGCGCGGCGACGTGACGCACGTGTTCGGCGCGATCGACGAATGGCATCTGCTGCGCGCGGTCGGCCGGCGGCCCGTCGTGTTCACGGTCGCGCTGCCGGGCGGCGCGCTTGATTCGAAGCTCGCGCAGAAAGTTTCGATGTTCGCCGCCGAAACCGAGCCGCTCGCCGGCGCGCTGATCGAGGCCGGCGTTCCCGCCGATCGCGTGGCCGTTGTGTACCCGGGCGTCAACCTGCAGCACTTCTGTCCCGAGCCTGAGATCCTCGTCCCGACGGACGGACGGTTTCGGTTGCTCTTTGCGAGCACGCCGGCCGATCCGGCGGAGTTCTCGCGGCGCGGCATTCCGTTTCTCGTCGAGCTCGCACGGGCCCGGCCCGAGGTCGACATCGTGCTGCTGTGGCGCGACTGGGGCAGTCAGCGTGCGGCGAACCGCGCGCTCGCGCGCCTCTCGCCGCCCGACAACATCGTGGTCGAAACGAAGAACGGGCGGTCGATGCCCGATATCTATCGCTCGGCCGATGCGACAGTCATCTGCTATGAGGACGGGTTCGGGAAATCGTGCCCGAACTCGATCGTCGAGGGCGTGGCGTGCGGCCGGCCCGCGCTCGTCGCAGCGACCTGCGGGCTCGCGCCGCTCATCGCGCGCAGCGGCGCCGGCGCCTCCTTCTCGCGCGACATCGACGCAGCCGGCGCCGCGCTGGATGCGGTGCTCCGCAATTACGCCAACATGGCTGTCGGCGCGCGCATGCTGGCTGTCCGTCATTTCGACGTCGATCGGTTTCGGTTGCGGTATTGCGAGCTGTACGCACGGTTGGTGAAGGCGGTCTAGCATGAAGCGCTCGATTCTTGCCGTCACGAGCCAGCTGCCATGGCCGCTGAACACCGGCGGCCATCTGCGGACGTTTCACATGCTCCGCGGTCTGTCGGCGCATTTTCGCGTGCGCCTCATCGCCGCCGCCGACGCCGATCGCGCCGATGCCGTCGCGGCGCTTCGCGATCGCGGAATCGACGTGACGCCGGTCGTCGTCGGGCCGCGCACGGCGACGCGCGAAGCGGTCCGGGCCGCGGCGGCCGCAGCCGCGCGACAGCCGTATGTGATGTACCGGCGGCACTACTGGCCGGCGGTCGCGGCCGAGCTCGTCAGACAGTCACAGCTCCGCGCGACGGATCTCCTCTACCTCGATCACCTCGATTCGTACGCGTATCGACGGTTGCTGCCCCGTCTGCGCGCGATCCTCGATCTCCACAACGTGTATTCGACGATCGCCGGGCGCGCCGCCGACGAACAGACGTCGAAGCTGGCGCGCATGTATCTGCGCCACGAGGCGCGGCTGCTGCGGCGCCGCGAGCGCGACGCGGCGCGCGGCTGCGACGCCGTCCTCGCCGTCTCCGACGAGGAGGCGCGCGTGTATCGCGGGCTCGGGGCCCGCGCCGTGACGCTCGCGCCCAACGGCGTCGACTGCGCGGCGTACGCCGATTTGCCCACGGGACGCCCGCACGCGGCGCCGACGCTCTTGTACGTCGGACCGATGTCGTGGGCGCCCAATGCCGCCGCGGTGACTTTTCTCGCGCGCGAGGTGATGCCGCGTCTTCGATCGGTCGTTCCGGACGCGCGGCTGCGAATCATCGGCCGCGACATGACGAGCGCCGTGCAGGCGCTTGCGGATGGAGACGGCGTCGACGTGCTCGGCATGGTGCCGTCGATGCCGCCGCATCTGCTCGAGGCGTCGGTGCTCGCCGTACCGCTCGAAACCGGAGGCGGCACGCGTCTGAAGATTCTGGAAGCCTTCGCGGCCGGACTGCCGGTCGTCAGCACCGCTGTCGGATGTGAAGGGCTGCGTGTGGTCGACCGCGAGCATCTCGTGGTCGCGGATCGCGCCGGGTTTGCGGAGGCGCTGATTGCGGCGCTGCGCGATCCGGCGGCCGGCGCCGAACGCGCCGCCCGCGCGCGCGCGCTGGCGCGCGACTGCTACGACTGGCGCATGGTCGGCGTGACGGCGTGCGCAAGCATCGAGCGCCTGTGGGCGACCGGCCCCGTCATCGCCTGCTCGTAAAGCGCCTCGACCTCCGTCACGAGCCGCCTCACCGAGAAGTACTCCTGGGCCCGGCGCATGCCGGCATTCCCCATCCGGCGCGCCAGGTCGCGATCCTGGAGGAGCCGCAGCATCGCCGCCGCGAGCGATTCCGAATCGGATGGCGGAACGAGGATCCCGGTCACTTCGTCGACAACCGCCTCCGGCACGCCGCCGACCGGTGTTGCAACCACGGGTTTCGCGCACGCCATCGCTTCGAGCACTGCCAGCGGCAGTCCTTCGTCGAGCGACGGCAGCACGACGATGTCGGCCGCGCGGAGGACGTCGGCGACGTCGGATCGGAATCCGAGGAAGGACACGCGATCGCGAATGCCGAGCTCGCCGGCCAATGACTTGAATCGCGCAAGCGGTCCAGGCCCGGTCGTCTCACCGCCCAGAGCGAGGAACAGACAGTCGGGCAGCTCCCGTGCGATGCGCGCGGCGGCGCGAAGGAACGTCGGGTAGCCCTTGACGTCGCTCACATGTCCCGTGATCAGCACGACGTGGCTGGCCGACCGGCGAAGCTGTTGATGCGTGTCCCAGTTGACCGGCGCCGGCCGGTAGACGCGCGTGTCGATCCCGTTCGGGATCGCAACGACGCGGCAGTCGGGCCGCACCGCGCGGACGTCGGAGAAGACCTCGCGCGCCTGTCCTTCGTAGCAGGCCACGACGGCCTCGGGCGCGAACTGAAAGCTCCAGGCGAGCTCGCCCGGCGAAGGCGGAAAGCCGAGATGGCAGACGCGCGGCAGACCGAGCAGGCGGCCGGCGAGGCCGACGGCGCGATAACACATCGGCGCCATCGCATGGAGGACGCCGATGCGACGCCTGCGCGCCGTCCACGCCAGCGTCGCCGCGCGGCGCACGAGCCCGCCGCGGCCCGACCAGTCGCCGTCGGGAATCGAGCACACGTCGATGCCCTGTTCCACGGCCCACGCCGCGAGCGGTCCAGGGCCGGGGGTGACGATGTGCGGCACGAAGCGGTCGCGGTTCAGCCCGGAGGCGATGTCCATCAGGACGCGGTTGCCTCCGCCGATCTTCTCGGAATTGGCGACATAGAGGACGCCGACGCCGACCGGTTCGCGGGCCGACGCGTCCCACATCGCGGTCATACGCCCACCATCGCGGCGACGCGGGTGCTGCGCAGCAGCTTCAGGCGCATCTTGATGTCGCGCGGCCGCTGCTCGAGCGCCGCCCGATACCACTGTCTCGCGCGCCCCGCATCGTCGGCCTGGTAATACTGGTCCGCGACGAAGCCGTAGGTGACGGAGCGCATGAAGGCGCGCTCGCGCTCGCTCGGGCACTGTTCGGCCAGCGATCGATCGAAGTCCTCGAGCGACATGCCGAGGCGCCAGTCGCGCGAGATCTTGAACGCGACGTGCGTGGCGTAATACCAGGCGATGGCGCGCCGATATCGGCGCGCGACCGCCGGAGCGCGGACCGATTCGGCGAGCGCCTTCATCCGCCACATGACCGCAATCTCGTCGCGGACGAGCGCGTCGGTGCGCCGTTTGAAGTCGAGCGTCATGTTGCCCGTGTGGACGCGGTACGACACCATCGGCTCGGCCAGGTAGACGACGTTCATGTGAAGCGCGAACGCCGACCACAGAAACCAGTCGGCCGCGAACGGCAGATCGAGCGGGAACATCGAGATCTGCTCGTAGCAGGAGCGCCGGACCATGCCGGACGGCGCAGGCACCGAGTTCCCCTCGACGAGGACGCGCAGGAAGTCGTGCCCCTCGAACACGGTGTCGGTGTTCCCCCGGGAGCCGTACACCTCGGTCTCGCGATCGCCCTCGAACTTCATGACGGGACAGAAGATGTAGCCGGCGTCGCGGCGCGCGTCCATCCGCTTCACGAAGCGCTCGACGACATAGGGGCGGCGCAGCCGATCGTCGGCGGAGATCAGCCACAGATACTCGCCGCGCGCGAGCGACAAGCCCTTGTTGTAATTCTGCAGGTGTCCGAGGTTCGGCTCGTTGCGGACGTAGCGCACGCGCGGATCGGTGAACGCTGCGGCGACCCGCGGCGTATCGTCCGGCGAGCAGTCGTCCATGATGAGGACCTCGAGGTCCTCGAACGTCTGCGACAGGATGGAGTTGACGCAGTCGGCCAGCAGATGCGCGAGCCGGTAACAGGGAACGATGAAGGTGACGCGGGGCATCAGGCGCATGCTCCTCGCAGCGCCGCCGCAACGCGCTGCTGATCTTCTTCTTTCAGCGTCGGGTACAGCGGCAGCATGATCGACCGATCTTCCGCGCGCTCGCTCTCGCGCAGGTCGTCGCGGCTGCGCCACACCATGGTGAGATACGCCGGCGAGCGATGCGTGCACATGACGCCGCGCTTCGACGCAATCCCCTGATTGAGAAGCGCCTGCATCACCGATCGCTGATCGGACGCGTCGGGCAGACCGACGCAGTAGCTTTGCCAGTTCGTGCGCGCCCAGGCCGGCTCCCGCGGCAGGCGCAGCCCCGAGACGTCGCCGAGGAGCGCGCCGTAGCGCGCGGCGGCGGCGCGGCGCTTCTCGAGGATTTCGGGCAGCCGCTGCAGCTGCACGCGTCCGACCGCCGCCTGCAGATCGGTCAGGCGATAGTTGTAGCCGAGCGTTTCGTAGGTCTCGAACACGACCTCGGACGCGCCGTGGCGGATGGTGTCGGGCACGCTCATCCCGTGCTGCCGCCAGAGCCGGAAATGGGCGTCCCACTCGGCGCGCGCCGTCGTGATCATGCCGCCGTCTCCGGTGGTGATGACCTTTCGCGGGTGAAACGAGAAGCAGGCGATGTCGCCGTGAGGCCGTCCGACGCGTTCCCACGCGCCGTCGACGAGGAGCTCGCTGCCGATGGCGCACGCCGCGTCCTCGACGACCCACAAACCGTAGCGCCGGGCGATAGCCACGATCGCCGTCATGTCGCACGGCATCCCGAGCTGGTGCACGCACAGGATCGCGCGGGTTCGCGTCGTGATCGCCGGCTCGATCGCCGCGACGGCGATGTTGAAGGTGGCGGGATCGATGTCGACGAACACGGGCGTCGCCCCGCAGTAGCGCACGGCGTTGGCGGTCGCGATGAACGAGTGGCTGACCGTGACGACTTCGTCGCCCGGGCCGACGCCGAGCGCGAGCAGCGCGAGGTGCAGCGCCGTGGTGCAGTTCGACACCGCGCACGCGTGCGGCGCGCCGACGTACTCGGCGAACTCACGCTCGAACGCCGCGACCTCTGGACCCTGTGTGAGCCATCCGCTGCGCAGCGGAACGGCGACGGCCGCGATCTCCTGGTCGCCGATGAGCGGCGCGGTGATCGGAATGCGCGTCACGACGCCGGATGGGGGCGCGGTCATGATGCCTTCGCCAGCTGTTCTTCCTGCCACCAGGCGACGAGCTGCCGCAGCCCGTCCTCGAGGCTCGTCGTGGGCTCGTAGCCGATCATCTCCCGCGCGGCCGCGATGTCGGCGAGCCGCCGCGGCACCGGGTTCACCTTGCGCGCCTCGGCGTGCTGCGGCGCGAGCGGAGAGTCCATCGCCTCGAGCAGCTTCGCCGCCAGCTCCTTCAGCGACGTTTCCGTACCGCTGCCGATGTTGAACGCGCGGTCGCCGACCGCCGCCTTCGCGGCGAGCACGTTCGCCCGCGCGATGTCCTTCACATGGACGAAGTCCATCGTCTGACTGCCGTCGCCGAAGATGACGGGCGGGCGGCCTTCCGCGATGTTGTTCATCCAGCGGATGAAGACTTCGGTGTACGCGCCGAAGATGTCCATCCGCGGCCCGTACGCGTTGAAATAGCGCAGGGCGACGTAGTTCAAGCCGTACATCTCGTTGAAGCTGCGCAGCAGCCCTTCGTTGAACGACTTCGCCGCGCCGTAAATCGTGCGGTTGCCGTAGTGATGGTGCGACTCGGCCGTCGGAAAGTCGTCCGCCGCTCCGTACACCGAAGCGCTCGACGCCGCGACGACCTTGCGCACGCCGGCATCCACCGCCGCCTCGAGCACGTTGAACGTGCCGTCGACCAGCACTTCGAGGGCGAGACGCGGATCCTCGGCGCAGTGCGTGATGCGGATCGCCGCCTGGTGGAACACGACGTCCACGCCGCGCATCGTCTCGGCGACGAGCTGCCGATCGCGGATGTCGCCCTCGACGATCGTCACGCGCGCCCGCGTCCGGGCGGCGGCGAGATTCTCGCGGCGTCCACGCACGAAGTTGTCGAGCACGATGATTTCTCCGACCCCTTCCGACGCGAGCCGGTCGGCGATGTGCGATCCGATGAATCCCGCACCGCCCGTGATGAGAATCCGCTTCAGGTCCATGCCGTCTCCTGTCAGCTGCGCCGAATCCGCGCGCGGTCGCCGTCGATCTCCACGGTCCCGACCTTACGGGCCGGGTTGCCCGCGATATAGCTGTATGGCTTGAATCGTCCCTGCACGTAGCTGCCGGCCGCCACGAACGAGTGCTCGCCGATCGTGGTACCCGGGCCGATCGCCACCATCGGCGCGATGAAGCAGTAGTTGCCGATCGTGATCGGCCCCGTCGCCAGCGGCGCGCGGCCGCCGGTGAGCGCCCGCTCGATCGAGTCGTGCGTGTAGAGCTGCGTGCCCGATCCGATGTCGACCCAGTCGCCGATGACGAGCGGCGCGTTCTGGCCATCGAGGATCGTGTACGGTCCGATCCAGCAGTGGTTGCCGACGCGCACGGTGCCCTTGATGAGGCATTCGTCGTAGACCGACGTCCCTTCCCCGAAACCGTGCTCTTTCGCCAGCTGCCAGCGATCGCCGAGCAGCGTGCCGATCGGCACGTGGCGATCGAACTTGCCCTGCATGCGCGCCCGAAGCAGCGACAGCATTTCCTGCACGTCGCGGTAGATCGGCGACGCGAGCATCGCGGCCCACTTCGCTTCGTCTTCAGGCGACGGCGCGCGAAGCGGTGAAGGCGCGGCGGCAACCGCCTGCGTCGCGAGGTAGTCCTCGACGTCTGATGCCCTGACGACGCTCAACGCGGCGAACGGTTCGAGCGACAGCCCGTGCTGCTCGATCAGCACGCGTGCGCTTCGCGTCACCAGCTGCGACCCGGGTTGGTAGGGGACGGTCTTAAGACGGTCCCCTGCCCCGCGGGACGGCTCCGTCTCGAGAGCGGGACGCGACGGCGTGTCCGATACGACGGCCACCGGCGCGCCGACCGGGACCTCCGTGTCCGGCTCGACGAGCCGGAACAGGTAGCCGGCGCTTTCGGCTTCGACCTCGACACTCGCCTTCGTCGTCTCGACGATGAGGACGAGCGTGGCCGGCTCGACCCGCTGTCCGTCGTCCACGAGCCATCTGAGCACGCGAACCACGTCGTCGTTGGTGCCCATGCGCGGCGCTGACACGATGCGATACGGCGTCGGTGCTGTCATAACGTCTCCGGTCGAAACGTTACAGCATGTCGGCGACAGCACGGACCACCTCGTCAACGGTTGGAAGCACCTCGTCCTCGAGATGCCTGGCGCTCGGAATCGGCACGTGGCGCGATCCGACGGCGCGCGCCTTGAACGCGCTCGACATCTGCTGCGCGACCGCCGCGATGACGGCGGCGGCGACACCGAAGGCCGTCACGCTCTCCTCGACGACGACCAGTCGACCGGTGCGGCGGACCGATGCCGCGATCTCGGCGACGTCGAGCGGCCAGAGCTGCGTGAGGATGACGTAATCGAAGCGCAGCTCCTGTTCTTCGACGAGCGTCTCCATCGCTTTCTCGGCGAGCGCGGTCGTCCCGCCGTAGGTGACGACCGTCACGTCGGCGGCGCCGTTGCGAACCGGCGCGTAGCAGAGCGGCGGATAGTCGCCGTTCGCGCGTTCGGCCGGCACGATTTCGGCGTCGATCGGCGGCGTCGACGCGAGCTTCTGACCGTAGAGCGCCTTCTGCTCGACGAAGACGACAGGGCTCTCGTCGGTCGCGACGACGTCGGTCAACAGGCGCGCGACATCGTGCCGCTGCGAGAGCGCGACGACGCGCAGGCCGGGGATGCCGCAGAACAGCCGCTCGAGGCTCTGGCTGTGAGTCGGTCCGTACCCTCTGCCGCCGCCCGACGCGAGACGCACGGTGACGGGACACGTCACCTCGCCGGCGTACATGTAGTGGAACTTCGCCGCGAAGTTCACGAGCTGATCGGTCGCGAGCGTCACGAAGTCGGCGAACATGATCTCGGCGATCGGGCGGAGTCCCGCGAGCGCCATGCCGTTGGCGACGCCTGCGATGGCGGCTTCAGCGATGGGCGTCGAGAAGACCTGATCGGGAAAGCTGGTCGAGAGGCCGCGACTGACCTTGAAGGCGCCGCCGTACGGATCCAACAGATCCTCCCCGAGGAGGATCACCCGCGGATCGTCGCGCATCAGCGCGTGCAGCGCGCGATTCAGTTCCTCTGCGCCCCGGCCCCACGACATCTGGCCGCGGTCCGCGTGCAGCTCCAGACTGCGCCGCACGACGGTGGACGGCGGCAGCGGCGACACGTCGCCGTGGCGCAACATCGGGCGCGCGAAGATTGCCGTCGCGGCGCGCGCGGTCTCGGCTTCCGCGTCCTCCAGCAGCGCGCGCAAATCGTCGTCTTCGGCCGCGAGCCGCGCGAGCGGATCGGTCCGCCACAGCGCGTCGACCAGGTCCTTCGGACGGTCGTCATCCCCTTTGCTGTGCGCCATCAGGCGGCGCGTGTCGATGATCTGCAGGAACGGTCCGCCGCGCCGGACGCGTTCCACGACTTCGCCGAGATGAGCGGACAGCGCCGCGGGATCGTCGTCGCTCATGCGATGCGTCGGAAGGCCGAACGCGGCCGCCCGCGCGAGAACATGACCCGGTGTCGTGGTGCGGACGTCGGTCGACTGCGCCCAACCGTTCCACTCGAGGAGGAACAAAACGGGCGCGCCGAGGAGCACGGCAAACGTGAACGCTTCGTACACGGTGCCTTCGCCCATCGTGCCGTCGCCGATTTGCGCGACGACGACCGCCCGTTCGCCGCGGCGCTTGAGCGCCCAGGCGTAGCCCGTCGCAACGGGGGTGCTGCCGCCCTGAATGCCGGCCGAGAAGAAGCGCCGGTACCGCAGGTTTTGTGTGCCGCCCCGCCCCAGGCAGAGCGCGCCCTCGCGCCCCATCAGCTCGGAGAGGAGCGCGTCGTCGCTGCCGCCGTAGGCGAGATAGTGCCCGTGTCCGCGGTGCGTCGCGAAGAACGCATCGACGCCCGGCCGCAGGTGTGGATGCAGCGCGGCCGCGCACAGCTCCTGGCCGATGCACGTGTGCACCGTGCCCGACAAGTGGCCCCCCTTGAACAAATCGAGCAGCGCGCGCTCGAACGCGCGGATCCGGAGGGCCGACTCGACGACCGATCGGACCGGCGAGCGACGAGCGGGGGCTGCGACGAGCACGTCCACTATGAGGCCCTCGCCGCGACTCTCTCGACACGCTCTCCGCTTTTCACAGCGGCCGCGACGATTTCGATCTGGCTGTTCGACAGCTCGGGATACATCGGCAGCGAGAGCACCTCGTTTGCCGCGCGCTCCGACTCCGGAAACGTGCCGGCGGTGTAACCGAGGTCGCGATAGGCCTCCTGCAGGTGCACCGGAATCGGGTAATGGATGCCGGTCTGCACGCCGTAGGACTGCAGCGTCCGCTGCAGTTGGGTGCGATCGGTCGTGCGCACGGCGTAGACGTGGTACACGTGGCGCGCGTACGACATCTCGGGCGGCGCGACGACGTCGGCGGCCTTCAGGAACACGGCGTACTCCGCGGCGCGGCTGCGGCGCAGCGCCGTCCACGCCTCGAGGTGGCGCAGCTTGACGCGGAGAATCGCGCCCTGCAGCCCCTCCATCCGGTAGTTGTAGCCCCGCAGCACGTGGTGGTACTTCTTCGCCTGACCCCAGTCGCGCAGCATGCGGATCGTCTCGGCGTAGCGGGCGTTGCTCGTCGTGACGAGGCCGCCTTCGCCGCAGGCGCCAAGGTTCTTGCCCGGATAGAAGCTGAAACACGCGAGGTCGCCGATGCTGCCGACGCGGCGGCCGCGGTACTCCGCGCCGTGCGCCTGGCACGCGTCTTCGATGACGATCAGATTGCGCTCGCGCGCGATGGCGAGAATCGGATCCATATCGGCGGGCTGTCCGTAGATGTGGACCGGAAGAATCGCCTTCGTCTTCGGCGTGATCGCCGCTTCGAGCTGCGCGACGTCGAGCGTGAACGACCGCGGATCGACGTCGACGAACACGGGTCGTGCGCCGGTGTAGCAGATGGCCGCGACGGTCGCGACGAACGTGAACGGCACCGTGATGACTTCGTCGCCGGGACCGACGCCCGCGGCGAGCAGCGCCAGATGCAGCGCGCTCGTGCCGGTATTGACGGCGATGCCGTGTGCGGCGCCGACGTAGCGCGCGAACTCCGACTCGAACGCGGCCACGTCCTCGCCGAGGACGAACTGGCCCGACTCGAAGACACCCGTGACTGCCTGCTGAATCTCGTCTTTGATCGACGAGTACTGCGCGCGAAGATCGAGAAACGGAATCATGCGGCACACCCCATGGCGTCGAGCTCGACGATGCGGCCGCGCGCGGCGATGGACCGCGTCGCCGCTTCGAGGATCCGCACCACGCGAAGGCCGGCGTGGCCGTCGGTCAGCGTCGGCCGCCCGCCTTCGACGCAGGAAATGAAATGTCTGGCTTCGGTCGTCAGCGCCTCGGTGATATCGAGCTGCGGCGCGAACATGTCGCCGGACCGGTAGTCGACGAGCATGCGATAGCGCTGGTTGGCGGTCACGTCGCCGTTGTTGGCCTGGCCGTTGATCGTGACGCCCTTGTCGTAGACCTTGACCTTCTCGCTCGGCTCGAGATCGTCGTAGACGATCATCTTGCGGCTGCCGCCAATCAGCGTGCGCCGCACCTTGACCGGCGCGAGCCAGTTCACGTGCAGGTGCGCGATGAGGTGGTTGTCGAAGAAGAGCGTCAGGAACGCGATGTTCTCCGGCTTGCCGGCCAGGTGGCTCATGCCGGTCGCCGACACGGCGCACGGCTGCAGCGGGAGAACGTGGTCCATGATCGCGAGGTCGTGCACCGCGAGATCCCACAGCACGCTGACGTCGTGCTGAATCAGCCCGAGGTTCACGCGAACGGAGTCGTAGTAATAGATGTCGCCGACCTCCGTCGCGATCAGCTCGCGAATCTTGCGGACCGCGCCGGTGTAGACGAACGTGTGGTCGACGCTCAGCACCACGCCGCGCCGGTCCGCCTCGTCGACCAGCCGCGCCGCCTCCTCCGACGTCGACGCGAGCGGCTTCTCGACGAGCACGTGCTTGCCCGCCTTCAGCGCCTGCATCGTGAGGTCGTAGTGCGTCGACACCGGCGTGACGATCGCGACCGCGTCGATGCGGCGGTCGCTGACGAGCTCGTTCGGGTCGGCGAACGTCTTCACTGCGGGGAACCGGCTGCGGACCGCGGCCAGCCGCTCCGGCCGCATGTCGCAGACGGCGACGACCTGACACCCGGGGACCTCGGCGAAATTGCGCACGATGTTCGGTCCCCAATACCCGTATCCGACGACTCCCAGTCGAATCACCGCTCAACTCCTTTGCTGTGCTGCGCCGCTCGCGCTGCCGACAACGCGCGCGGGTACTCCGGCGACGACCGCGTAAGGCGGCACGTCGCGTGTGACGACGGCGCCGGCGCCGACCAGGGCGCCTTCGCCGATGGTCACGCCGGGAAGAATGGTGGCGTTGCTGCCGATCGAGGCGCCGCGGCCGACGCGCGTCGGCACCAGCTCCCAGTCGGCGTCGGTCTGCAGCCGGCCGTCGGGCGTCAGCGCCCGCGGAAAGCGATCGTTGGTGAACATGACGCCGTGGCCGACGAAGACGCCGTCCTCGATCGTCACCCCGTCGCAGATGAAGCTGTGGCTGGAGATCTTGCAGCGCCGGCCGACGATCACGCCGCGCTGGATCTCGACGAACGCGCCGATGCGCGACGCTTCGCCGATGCGGCAGCCATACAGGTTCACGAGCTGCGGATGATGGATGACGACGTTGTCGCCGAGCGTGACGTCGGGCGCGATCATCGAGTTGCGACTCCGTTGAGATTGACGACCGAGGACTGGCCGACCGACAACTGATTGAGCTGCCACCGGTGCTCCAGGTACACGAGACCGAGATCGCGGCGTTCTGAGGTCACGGCAAACGGGTACGCCTGGTACTGCACGTCGTGCGGCCGGACGCCGTGCGTGTCCTGGATGGCGACCGACAGCGAATAGCAGCCGGGCAGCAGGCACAGGCGCGGGATGACGAGGTCGACGTGGCCGGCGCCGTCGATCTCCGCGATCTCGAGTCGATCGATGCGCGTGTTGGTGCCGTAGCAGTGGACGCCGTCGCCGCGCACGACATCGACGCCGAAGTGCGGCCGATCGATCGGCCGCGATGTCTCGTAGTGAATGCGGACCGTCAGCCAGCCGTCCGTTTCGATCGCGTGCGCGGGACGGCCGCGCTGATCGAGGAGCTGGACGCCGGTGATGCGCGCGTCGCCGTCGTGGGACGGCTCGTCGCCCGACGGTCTCGCGCTGCGATATTCCTGAATCGTCGCCGCCGGCGTGCCGTCGAAGCGGACGCGCCCGCGCTCGATCAAGAGCGCCCGCGTGCAGAGCTCGAGCACCGCCAGCAGATTGTGCGACACGAACACGAGCGGCGTGCCGCGCCTGCGCAGCTCGCGCATGCGCTCGAGGCAGCGCTCCTGGAAGCGCGCGTCGCCCACGCTCAGCACCTCGTCGATGATCAGCACGTCGGGGTCGAGATGCGCGGCGATCGCGAAGCCGAGGCGCGCGTTCATCCCCGACGAGTAGCGCTTCACGGGCGTGTCGATGAACTCCGAGACGCCGGCGAACTCGACGATCTCGTCGAACTTGCGGCCGATCTCGGCCTGCTTCATCCCCATCAGCGCGCCCTGCAGGAACACGTTCTCGCGCCCGGTGAGATCGGGATGGAACCCGGCGGCCACCTCGATGAGCGCGCCGGCGCGGCCGCGCACCTCGCATCGGCCGCGCGTCGGCTTGAGGATCCGGGTCAGGAGCTTGAGGATGGTCGATTTGCCGGCGCCGTTCGGCCCGATGATGCCGAGCGCCTCGCCCGCGCCGACCGAAAACGACACGTCGCGCACCGCCCAGAACTCCTGGTCGACGAGCTCGTCGCGTACGGCGCGGCCCGACACGCGGCGGACGATCGACGGGATCAGATCGCGCAGGCTGTCGTGACGCTCGCCGCGGCGGAACTTCTTCCAGACGGATTCGAAGACGATCGGGGCGCGTTCCATGTCAGATGTTCTCCGCGAACTGGAACTCGGCTCGATGGAACGACACCCACGCGACGGCCAGCATCGCCATGGCGACGACGGCGGCGTACGCGAACGGCGCCGCTGCGGGCAGTTCCTGGCGCAGCAGCGTCGCGCGGTACGCGTCGATGATCGGAGTCATCGGGTTCAGCATGAGGAGCGCGCCGAGACGGCCGCCGACGCGGTCGATCGGGTACACGACCGACGAGGCGAACATCCAGACGGTCAGGACGATCTCGAAGAGGTACTTCACGTCGCGGTAGAACAGGTTCGCCATCGCCAGCAGCAGCGCGACCGCCGTGGTGAACGCGACGTGGACGACGACGACGACCGGCAGCAGGAGGAGCGGCCAGCCGACCCCGATGCGGTAATAGGCCATCAGCCCGGCCAGCACCAGCGACCCGACCGCGAAGTCGACGAGCGACACGGCGATGGCGGAGAACGGGAACATCTCCCGCGGGCAGTACACCTTCGTGACCAGGTTCGTGTTGCTCGTGAGCGACACGACGGCGAAGCGCTGCGACGCCGCGAAGAAGTTCCAGGCGAGGAGCCCGCAGTACGCGAACACCGGATACGGGAGGCCCGCGTCGATCGGCGCCACGCGCATGAAGATCAGGGAGAAGACGGCGGTGTTGACGAGCGGCATGAACATCGCCCAGCCGACGCCCATCACGGTCTGCTTGTAGCGCAGGAGCAGGTCGCGCGCCGTGAGGCGCACGAGCAGCTCGCGATACTCACGTTGTTCGCCGACGATCTCGCAAACGTCTGCCGCCAGTTGTGAATGTCGATTGGTCATGTGTCGATGAACGCCGCCGCAGCGTTGAGCAAAGAGTTCGCCAACGCGTCTTTCTCGAACATTGGGCGGCGATGAACGGCGTGAGCTCGAAAAGGTCTGCTTCGCAGTGGACTAAGGTCTCGGTTCGCCCGAATTCAGTCGTGCACGAAAACAGTCGGCGGCGTGCGTGTCTAATTCTGCGACCCGCGACAAAAGTCGGCCCGGCGTGCGTCTTCGGACGCGCGTCGTTCCGGCCAGCGCGCGAATTGCGAATGGTTCCGACAACATCCCTTATGGCGTTTTTCTTGCTGAGTCGACGCGCACTCCTATGAAACTTCTCTTCGATCTCATCTCGGAGCCGGGCAGCCTCTTCGCCCTTGGTGTGGGGTTCGTGTTCCTCTCGAACCAGGTACGGCGAAAGAAATCATGCTGAAACGACTCGTCCTCCTCTTTCTGGTTGCCGCCGGGATCGCGATCGGCACGGGGCCCGATCCGCACGCGCAGTCGTGCGGATCGAATGCCGTCGTGTGCGAGAACAATCTGCCCGGCAATCCATCGTCCGAGTGGGACATCACCGGCGCCGGCGACGCGAGCATTCAGGGATTCGCGACCGACATCAGCGTGAACCGCGGCGGAACCGTCCATTTCAAGATCAACACGACGGCGGCCACGTTCCGCATCGACGTCTATCGACTCGGCTACTACGCAGGCCTCGGCGCGCGCAAAGTGGCGACAATCCCGACCGTGTCGGGCCAGAGCCAGCCGGCCTGTCTCACCAACAACACGACGTTTCTCGTCGACTGCGGGAACTGGAGCGAGACGGCGTCGTGGGCCGTTCCCGCCACCGCGGTGTCGGGGATTTACGTCGCGAAATCGGTCCGCTCCGACACCGGCGGCTCCAGCCACATCGTGTTCATCGTCCGCGACGACGCGAGCACGTCGGACGTGTTGTTCCAGACGTCCGACACGACGTGGCAGGCGTACAACCAGTACGGCGGCTTCAGCCTGTACCTGGGCAGCCCGCAGCGCGCGTTCAAGGTGAGCTACAACCGTCCGTTCAGCACGCGCGGACAGACCGGCGGCTTCGGTCCCTCCGACTGGCTCTTCTCGACCGAATATCCGATGCTGCGGTGGCTCGAGGCCAACGGCTACGACGTCACCTATTTCACCGGTATCGACACGGCGCGCAGCGGCGCGTTGATCAGGAACCACAGGGCGCTCCTCTCCGTCGGCCACGACGAGTACTGGTCCGCCGAGCAGCGCGCAAGCGTCGAAGCCGCGCGGGCAGCCGGCGTCCACCTCGCGTTCTTCAGCGGCAACGAAATTTTCTGGAAGACGCGGTGGGAAACGAGCATCGACGGATCGGGCACGCCGTTCCGGACGCTCGTCTGCTACAAGGAAACGATTGCGGGCAGCGCGATCGATTCGGCCGATCCGCCCACGTGGACCGGCACCTGGCGCGATCTGCGGCTCAGTCCGCCCGCCGATGGCGGCAAGCCTGAGAACGCGCTGAGCGGTCAGCTCTTCACGATCAACCGCGGTTCGGCCGCCATTACAGTGCCGTCCACGTACGCGAGCCTGCGGTTCTGGCGTAATACGGCGGTCGCGCAGCTGCAGCCGGGACAAACGGCGACACTCGCGGATCAGACGCTCGGTTACGAGTGGGACGAGGACATCGACAACGGATTCCGTCCTGCCGGCTCGATGCAGCTGTCTTCGACGAGCGTGCCGATTACCGACAATCACCTGGTCGACTTCGGCAACACGTATCACTCGGCGACGGTGACGCACCACATGACGCTGTACCGACACGCCAGCGGCGCGCTCGTGTTTGGCGCGGGCACCGTGCAGTGGGCGTGGGGTCTCGACCCGAACCACGACATCGGCCCGGACACCGGGTCGAGCACCGCCGATCCGATCGTTCAGCAGGCGACGATGAATCTGCTCGGCGACATGGGCGTTCAGCCGCAGACGAGGCAGGCAGGACTGTTCCCCGCTTTGCCGAGCAGCGATTCGACGGCGCCGACATCAGCGATCGCCTCGCCAGCGGCCGGCGCGGTCATTGCGGCCGGCACGCGCGTCGCGATCACAGGTACGGCGGCCGATGGCGGCGGCGGCGTGGTCGGCGGCGTCGAGGCGTCGGTGGACGGTGGGGCGACGTGGCATCCGGCGAGCGGCACGAGCAACTGGTCGTATAGCTGGCGGCCCAACGCGACCGGCACCGCAAACATCCTCAGCCGCGCCGTCGACGATACCGGCAACCTCGAGCAACCGGTCACACAGACGACGGTGACGGTCGGGCCGGTCAACTGTCCGTGCAGCATCTGGGACGACGCCTTCGGGCCGTGGGACATTGATTCGGCCGACGCGAACGCCATCGAGGAAGGCGTGAAGTTCCGATCGGACGTCAACGGACAGATCACCGGGATCCGCTTCTACAAGGCGCCGGCCAACACCGGGACGCACACGGGACATCTCTGGGCGAGCGACGGCACGCTGCTCGGCAGCCTGACGTTCTCGAACGAGACCGCGTCGGGATGGCAGCAGGCGAGCTTCGCGACGCCGATCTCGATTGTCGCGAACACGACCTACGTCGCGTCCTATCACACGAACGCCGGACACTACTCGGTCGACGACTTCTACTTCGGCCGATCGGGCACCGACATGGGACCGCTGCATGCGCTCCGCAGCGGCGTCGACGGCCCCAACGGTGTCTTCATCTACGGCGCGACGGCGTTCCCGACTCAGAGCTTCGAGTCGGAGAACACGTGGGTCGACGTGGTGCTCGGCCCTGTCGACACGACGCCGCCGACCGTCTCAATCACGGCGCCGGCCGGCGGCGTGACCGTGAACGGCACCGTTGCGGTTTCCGCCACGGCTGCCGACAACGTCAGCGTCGTCGGCGTGCAGTTCAAGCTGGATGGCGCCAATCTGGGCGCAGAAGATACGGCCGCGCCGTACACGATCAACTGGAACTCGACCACGATCGGCAACGGCAGCCACACGCTGACGGCGGTCGTCCGCGATCCGTCGGCCAATACGACGACATCCGCGCCGGTGACGGTGACCGTGAACAACCCCGACGTCACGCCGCCGACGGTGTCGATGACGGCGCCCGTCAACAACGCCATCGTGTCGGGCACTGGCGTCACCGTGTCGGCGAACGCATCGGACAACAACGGCGTGGCCGGTGTGCAGTTCCTGCTCGACGGCGCCGCGCTGGGCGCCGAGGTGCTCACTTCGCCGTTCACGATGTCGTGGAATTCGATGACCACGGCCAACGGCGCACACACGCTCGCGGCGCGCGCCCGCGACGCCGCCGGCAACGTCGCGACGTCGGCGAACGTCACCGTGACCATCGGCAACGGCGCCCCGACGCTCGACGTCAACGTGTTCACCGACAAATCGACGACCACGACGACGATCACCTCGCCGACCTTCTCGACCAACGGCGCCAGCGAGCTGCTGGTCGCCTTCGTCGGTGCCGACGACCGGACGGCGGGCAATACCGTGAGCGGCGTCACAGGCGGCGGACTGACGTGGACGCTCGTGAGGCGCACGAACACGCAGCGCGGCGACAGCGAGATCTGGCGCGCGTTCAGCGCGTCGACGCTGAGTGGCGCGTCGGTGACGGCGACGCTCACGCAGGGCGCCGCGGCGTCGCTGACCGTCGTCAGCTTTGCCGGCGTCGACACGACCGGCACGAACGGTTCGGGCGCCGTTGGCGCCACCGGCTCCGGCAGCGCCGCGACCGGCGCGCCGACGGCCTCGCTGGTGTCGACGCGCGCCAACTCGTTCGTGTTCGGCGTCGGTCTGGACTGGGATGCGGGACCGGCCCGCACGCTGGGCGCCAATCAGACGATGGTGCACCAGTATGCGGCAACGAACGTCATCACCGCCTGGGTGCAGCGCACCACGAGCCCGGTCGCCGCCAGCGGCACGACGGTCACGATCAACGACACCGCGCCGACCGCCGATCGCTACAACCTGACGATCTGCGAAATCCTGCCGCCAGGGACGCCGACGTGGACGGTCTCGGGAGCGGTCACACCGGCGGCGAGCGGCGTCGGCACGACGCTGGCGCTGAGCGGCGCGGCAACGGGAACGGTTACCGCAGACGCGGCCGGCAACTTCACGTTCACCGGATTGGCGAACGGCACTTACACGGTGACGCCGTCGAAGACCGGCTTCACCTTCAGCCCGGCGAGTCAGTCCGTGACGGTGAGCGGCGCGAACGTGACCGCCGTCAACTTCACCGCCGCGCCGGTGCCAACGTGGAACATCTCCGGGACGGTCAGTCCGTCAGCCAGCGGCGCAAACACCACGTTGACGCTCAGCGGCGCCGGCACCGGTACGGCGACGGCCGATGCGTCAGGCAACTTCACGTTCACAGGACGGCCCAACGGGACGTACACCGTAACGCCGTCGAAGAGCGGCTTCTCGTTCAGCCCGACGAGTCAGACCGTCGTGGTGAACGGCGCGAACGTCGGCGCGGTGAATTTCACGGCGGCCGCGCTGCCGACCTGGAGCGTGTCCGGAACGGTCAGCCCGTCAGCCAATGGCAGCGCCACGACGTTGACGCTCAGCGGCGCTGGATCGGGAACGACGACGGCCGACGCGTCGGGCAACTTCACGTTCACCGGGTTGAACAACGGCACATACACGGTGACGCCGTCGAAGAGCGGCTTCGTGTTCACGCCGGCGAGTCAGTCGGTGACCGCGAGCGGCGCCAACGTGACCGGCGTCAATTTCACGATCGCGACTGCGCCGCCGCCGAGCGGGATCAAGATCGACGCGAACGTTTCGAGGGATCAGCCGACATCGGCCACGACGGTGGCGTCGCCCGCGTTCTCGACGACATCGGCGAACGAGCTGGTGCTGGCGTTCGTCGTGGCCGACTATCTGTCGGGCGCGAACACGACGGTAACCAACGTCACCGGCGCCGGGCTGACGTGGCAGCTCGTCGTGCGCAGCAACATCCAGTCGGGAACGTCCGAGGTGTGGCGCGCCTTCGCCCCCTCGACGCTCACGAACGTCACCGTGACCGCGACGCTCTCGCAGTCGGTCGATTCGATGCTGACCGTCATGAGCTTCTCGGGCGTGGATACGTCAGGCACGAACGGTTCGGGCGCGATCGGCGCGATCGCGACCTCGAACTCGATCTCAGGCGCGCCATCCGCGTCGCTCGCCACGACGCGCAACAACTCCTGGGTGATGGGCGCGGGCAACGACTACGACAATGCGATTGCTCGAATCGTCGGCGCGAACCAGACGCTCGTGCACCAGTACATGCCGCCAGTCGGCGACACGTACTGGGTCCAGCGTCAGAACGCACCGACGCCGCTGGCTGGCACGAACGTGACGATCAACGACACGGCACCGACGAGCGATAGATTCAACCTGGCGATCTGTGAAATTCTTCCGGTGCCGGGCACGTAGGGCCTGGGCGCTGAGGGACGGCAAGTGACGGCAATACGATTGCATCCGCATAGCGATATTGTCGCGATGAGCACAGTACCTATCGGCAAGAGAGCGCTCGTTGTCGACGACGATGAGGCTGTGCTGCGGCTGATGACGCACTGGCTCACACGCGCCGGCTACGCCGTCGTCCCCTGCGAAACCTTCGAACAGGGGAAGCATCAGCTGACGACGTCGCCGCCCGATGTGCTGTTGACCGACTTGCGGCTCGGCGCCTTCAACGGGCTGCAGCTCGTCATCCTGGCCCGAGCGCAGAGTCCGGAAACGATTGCCGTCGTGATGTCGGCGTTCGATGACGCGACGCTCCGCGACGAGGCGGCGCGCTGTGGCGCGCATTACCTGATGAAGCCGTTCTCGCTGACCCAGCTGTTGGAATTGACGAACGGCGACACAATACAGGAACACACCTGAACACAGTCGTCTGGCTGGAGAAGCTGCTGCCGAGCACCCGCTCGACTGGTTTGGGATCGTATGCGGTTTGCATTGTTCAGATTAGTGCCGCGTCAGAAAAACGCTGCGTTGGCCGTGGAGTTACTGTGGTGTCGGCGTGGCGTACTCGATCCTGATCGTCGATCAACGACCGACGGCTGTGGCGCGGCTCGCGAAACCGCTGGCAGGGGCAGGCTACGCCGTCACGACTGCGACGACGTTCGAGGCCGCACGCGAACGGCTGGCCGCGCAGCCGCCCGATCTGCTCATCGCGGCAGAGCGTCTGGGCCTCTTCAACGGACTGCAACTCGTCTTGCGCGGGCGGTTCGATCATCCCGAAATGGCCGCCATTGTCACCGCCGACGCCAACGATCCTGTACTTCAGGCTGAAGCCAGATCGTTCGGCGCCGCCTGTGCTGTTGCGCCTATCAGCGCGTCTGAACTGCTGTCGCTCGTCTCTCGAACGTTTGCGATACGGCCGATGTAACGACCTCGGCCTTACCGCGCCGAATTCATCTCGCCGCAGCGCCCGCCTTGTGCGGCCACGCGCCCTCGCCGCTGCCATTCACCGCAGTCACGACGTAGTTGCAGGTCGTTGCAGATTGTCAAGCGATGCGGCCTTCACTTTGTCGGCGCCGTTGTTGCCGACGGCCGCAATCGTCCCGAAGACGTGCGTGCCGTGATCGAGCGAGCCCGCAGCGCATGTGATCGCCGCGCCGCCGATCGTCACCGTGAACGCAGTGGCCGCCTTCCAGACGTTCGCGGCGAGATCCGCGTGTGTGTAGTCGATGCCGGTTATCGATGACGCCCCGACGTTCGCGCGCGATCCGCGCGTGACGTCCCACGCCGACGGCGCGTGAATGGCCGGCATGCCCAGGGAGTGCCGAACTGCGGATCGGTTGGCGTGGCTTCGGCCTGGAATCCGCGTGCACGACGTAGTTCGGGCTCGAACTCGACCGCGTCATGGAACCGCAGCAGCGAGATCAGCTGATCCACGTCCCTGGAGCGCGAATGCAAATGGTGAAGCACGCCGGTCAGCTGCTTCGACGTCATCGGCGTCGCGATTGAAGGTGAACAGCGCGTGCCTGGCTCCGTCAGCGGACGGCGGAGCTTCACGAGAGTCTTGCTGGTTGTCGGCTGCTGGTTGCTGGTTGATAGCCTACCAACCGATAGCTGCGCGACGCGATCGTGGAAAACATACGCGGCCGCGGCAGCGCCGAGGCCCGTCATGAGAGGAGAAAGCCGCCGATCGCGAGCGCGATGCGGCCGCGGGAGGATCCTGTCCGGCATGTAATCGTCGGGTTGTGGCTCATCCTCGTAAGGATGAGCGCTTCAGTGCACGCCTCGGAATCGAAACCGACTCCTTTCTTATGCTTGCGGGGCCCCCGCTCGCTCTCACTCGGCGACGCCCGCCTTCGCGGCGGTTCGCTCCGCCGCCTCGCTCGGGCCGCAGGCGCTCAGCGCGAGCGAGTCTGTCAGCGGACGACGATTGGCGAGCTGGCCTCGGAAAGGAACAGACGCGACGGCCCGCTGCCGTCGGTCGGCGCGACCCAGACGTCGGATGCCGCCGATGAAGGCCGCTGGATGGCGTAGAGGACGTGGTCGTTGTCGAGCCATTCGACCTGATCGTCGACGTACCGCGATTCGGCGTCGAGCGGCCGATCGCTCATGCTCTTCACGTCGAGGACGTAGAGACGCCAGGCATCGGGCCGCGGCGCCACACGACGCTTGAAGACGATCGACTTCTCGTCGGGCGAGAGCGATGGGCACTCGACGTCGTTGTGGACGAACGTGAGCTTGCGAAGTCCAAGATCGCCCCTGACGAGATAGTTCTTGTTCTGGCTGCCGAGCGTCGCAAAGAAGACGTTGCTGTTCTGCCCGAACGTCACTCCCCAGAGATTGATGTCGCGCGCAGTGTACCGCGCGCCGTCGCGCCATGCCGTGAACTGCTCGAGGTCTCCCAGCTCCTCGCCGGTCGACATGTCGATGAGGCTCGTCCTGGTGGAGAATCCCGTCGCGTTGTAGCCGTGACCGGCGAGGAATACGGTGACGGCGCCGACGCGGCCGTCCGGCGACACCCGCGTGCGGCTCGGACTGCCTTCGAGCTTCAACGTACCGATCTTCGCGAAGTTGCGATCGAAGATGACGGCGCGGTAGGTCGTGAACACGCCGCGGTCCGACTGCAGGCAGATGCCGCGGCCGTCGCCGAACGAGACGCGATCGCATTCGAGCGACGTGGCGACGCGTGCGGACGGGCGTTCCAGCGGCGCGAGGCTCATCGCGCTGTAGCTCGCATCGAGGCCGGTGTGCCGAAACAGCAGGTGCGGCGACGCGGCGATCGCCGGCACCGCCGGCGGGTGCGGCGTGGCGCCCGGCGATCTCGCGGCAACTCTCTGGGCAACGGCGGCGAAGAGAACCGCGGCTGACGCAAGGGCGACCGCCGCCACGACGCGCCGCCGGATGCGAATCGGCCCGATGGCGGCAAACGCGAACGGCACGACGACCAGCGCGACGCTCAGTCCACGTCCGTAAAGACCTTCCGGTCCGTACGGCTCGCTCGCGGCGTGCAGCGTCTCGCTCCATGGCAGCAGACGAGCTTCCGCGAGTTCGTGCAACGTGTAGATCGACGCCTGGACCACGAAGAGCGATGCACAGGCGGCAATTGCACGCCGCCGACCGGCCGCCGGCAGGCGCTCGACAGCGCGTCCCCATGCGAACGCGGCGAAGGCGGCGGTCGCAGCGGCGCCGACGGACGAGACGATCGCATCGCGCGATCCGAGCGTGAACGCCGCCCGCAGCACGACGTCGATTTCCATCGTCTGGCGCACGACGACGAGCACTGCGGCGGCGGCGAGGATCGCGCCCGTCAAACGCGCGGCCTGCCATGCGGCGATGAGCGCGGACGCCGCCAAGACCGCTTCCCACTGCGACTGGCGCGCGGACGACTGAAAAAGAGAGCCGGCCAGGAACGTCAGCGGCAGGGCGGCGACGAGACCCAGTCGCACCGGGGCGACGCGATCGCGGCGGCCGCTGCTGCGCGCGTACGAAAGGTACACGGCGACGGGCATGAAGGCCTGAAGCCCCTGCGACAGCGTTCGGACGAAGAGTTCCTGCACGGAAACAAGGTGTGGTGCAAGGGACCTGCCGGCCGTTCACGCTTGCAGTTGCGACGCACGGCCGTGCACGTCTGCACGCTGGCTGACAAATGTCTGCCGATGTTCTCCCTGCCGGTCACGTTCAGCGTTGAACGCAGAGACCGGCGAGCCTGCAGAGTGTTTTTCTCTGCGATCTCACCGATCTCCGGTTCATCCGTGTCAGAGAGACTTCAGGAACGTGACGATCTGGTTCTGCTGATTCCCGCTCAGCGCGCGGAAGTTGTTGGTCACGAACGTCGCTTCGCCTCCGTGGCGCAGAATCGCGTCGGTGAACGTCAGCGACTCGCCGTCGTGCATGCGGCGGCTGTGCGTCCGCACGCCCCAGAGCGGCTGCGTGCGCAGCTTATTGGCGGTCGACTGGCCGCCGTTCTGGACGATGCCGTCGCCGCTGCCGACGTCGTGCAGCAGGAAGTCGCTGTACGGGTGAATGATCTTGTTGCCGAGCGCGGCGGGCACGATTAACGCGCCGCCGTTGATCGACGTGCCGACGGCCGCGGTCGTGATGTTCGGCACGTGACAGATGCTGCAGCCGATCGAATTGAACAGATTCGATCCTGCAACGGCGTCCGCGGTACCGGCGAGCGCGGCGTCGCGCGGCGGCGCCTTGGTCGAGCGCAGGAAATTGGCGAACACGTCAATGTCGTTGCCAGCGTCTTCAGGATCGGGGACCCTGTCGAACTCGGCGACGGAGCTCCCGAGCGACGTGTTTTCCGTCGGCTGCAGACGGCTCGTGACGCCGATCTCGTTCAGGTACGCGTCGGCCGAGAACGAGAGCAGACTCGCGTGCTGATTCTTCCAGCCGAAGCGTCCGACGCGGACGGCGCCGGGCGCTTCGCTCACCGGCACCTGAATGACCTGTCCCGCGATGCGGCCGCCGCTCTGTCCGGGCTGGCTGTTCGCGATGGCGACGAGCGTGTTGGAGTTGATCGCCTCGACGAAGCCGTCGCCGAGCGCGTTGGTCGACAGGCGGAAGGTGCGGACGTTTTCGGCGCCCGGCACGCGCTCCTGGATCGACGCGTCGATCGCGCGATCGTTGATCAGCGAGCCACCCGGTGCGTCGACGAAGTTGCCGACGCCGTCGCGGTGACCGGCGCGCAGCTCGCTAACCTGGCTGATGGCGCCGGTGATCGGATTCTGGTGGCACTCGGCGCAGGATTGCGCGTTGTACACCGGGCCGAGGCCGTCCGGGATCGTGTCTCGTTCTTCGAACGTCGCGCGCGCGGCGTCGAAGTCCGCCTGCGTGAGGAACCCGTTGGTCAGGTTGTCGAATCCGGTCGGCGCCGGCGTGGCACCCGTCTGCCCGTGGACTGCGTACGACGCCGCCATCACCCAGGCGGCGGTCGCGCCCGCCAGCAACACCATGACACCGCGTGCACGCTTCATGACGATCCTCCTTGATGGTTGACGTGGTCGTGATCGAGCGTCGCGTGATGACTGCGGTGTCGGATGATGCGAACGCGGCGCACATTCAACAGCCGACGCTCGGACCGATCAATCGAAAAGGCGAATCGCTTTCACGGAAATTTTCTGGAGACGATTTGCGGCGTGTTCGGTCGAACACCACGGATGCGCATCGAGTGAAGCGCGTTGGTGTTCGACGCGACTCCACGAGACCCGCGCCCGGAAGAGCTGGAGCACGCGACGTGATTCGTTTTGCAACACGACGTGCAATAACGGCGATGCGCGTCGCAGAAACATTCTGTTCGCGTCGGCGCGCCACGAATCAACCTCACGGTGAGTCACCCCGTCGACGTTGTGCCGGACTACGATCTGTGCCGCTCCGGCGGGCGCGCTCACGATCAGCATCGTCGGCATCAACGGCTCAATGTCATTCTCCCCGAATCCGGGAGAGAGGCTGTACCCGCATCGACTCACCCGACCACGATCTGCCCGGCCATCCTCGGATGAATCGAGCAGAAGTACTTGTAAGTGCCGGGCGCGTCGAAGCGGTGCGAGAACTGCTGATCCGTGTCGAGCACCGGCGACTTGAACTTCTGCTCGAGGCTGACGACGTTGTGCGGCACGTCGTCGCGGTTGGTCCAGGTGATCGTCGTCCCACCGGCATCGACGCCATCGCGCGCGAAGCCGAAGTTATCGACGACAACGTCGTGAGCGTCCGCGGCAGTCATTTCAGCCTCGAGCGGTACATCGGTGATGGCGATCGGGTGGTTGACGTCGTGGAACGACACGCGCGACAGGCCGAGGACCTTGCGCAGGCGATCGTCGGGCACTTTCATCGGCCCCGGCGACGGCGCCGAGCCGGGCGCCGGTTGCGGAAACGCCGTCGACATCGCGGTGGAACGTGACATGCCCTTCCACCTTCTGCATCACCTGGTGGATGTGGCCGTTGAGCACCGACACGGATCCGAAGCGCTTCAGATACGACAACGCGCGCGCACTGTCGTCCGTGCCCCATCCCCATTCCGGATACACGGACGAGAGCGGGATGTGCGCGAACACGACGATCGGCGTGCTGCTCTTCAGCCGCTTCACGTCCTTCTCGAGCCATTCGAACTGCTCGTTGCCGAGCGTCCCGAGCCCGCCTGCCTTCAGATCGACGACGTTCACCAGGCCGACGAAGTGGACGCCGCCGTGGTCGAAGCTATGCCAGCCGGCGCCGCTGGTCCCCTTGCCGAATCGCTGCAGGTAGCTCTTGCCGTCGTCCTCGAGTACGTCGTGCTCGCCGGGCACATAGAACACAGGCATCGACAGGTCGGAAAGGACCTGCTGCACCGTGTCGAATTCAGCAGCCTTCGACAGTGCGTCAGATCGCCCGTGTGGAGCACGAATGCCGGCGGTTCCGGATCGGCTTTGATATTCGCGATCGCGGCGCGCAGTGTCGCCGTGACATCGGTGTTCGCGGGCTTATCGAACCCGATGTGAGTGTCGCTGATCTGGACGAAGTGCAATACTCCGGCGCCGTGCGACATCATCGATCCCCGGCGACCGATCTCGCGTCGATCGGGTTTCCACTCGTCGGTGGACGCCTCGAATATCTGGCAGGACGTCCGGTGGCTGCCCTCGTCTATCAACGACAGAAACACACGATCTCCATACTCCCAATCGCCCGACAAGGCGGACGTGTCGGCCAAGCCACTGTACGCCTGCGCGTAGTGTGGATCGCGCTGGATCGCCTGGTTGAAATACTCGACCGCCTTTTCAAAGTCGTCACCGGTTCGCTTGTTCCAGAAATACCGTCCCTTCAGGTACGCCTCGTACGCGCGAGGATCCACGACTTTCCCGTGCGTCAGCGTCGCCCGTTCCTGCGCGTTGAGATTGATCCGGATCTGTTCAGCGATCGTGCGCGCGAAGTTGTCCTGCAGCGTGAGCGTTTCGCGCAGATCGCCATCATAGGAATCGGACCACAATGTTGGCGCTCATCTGAAACCGCGTAAATCTATCTGGACCCCGGGTCGTTGTAGTTGTTCTTCGTCGTTGTTCTTCTGAAGAAAAGAGAACGGCTGTGGGCGCTCGTGGGAATCTCGCGTTCTGCAGCGGGATTTCCACACAGCGGTGGACGCGTTCTGTGCGTCCACGGCTGCGTCAGCGTCCACGGCCCCTTCGCTCTATTCGGTGCGAATTGTGGCGAACGGCGCGAGCCGCGTAAGCTGACGCCACGGCGAGGTGAGGGCCTGGAGCTTTGCCCCTCCAGACCCTCGGTGACCGCCTCGATGCTCCGACGGACCGAGACCGGTCGCTGTCTCTTGTGTCACGGTTTCGCTGCGTGTCCAGTTGGAGTGTGCCGCTGCTCCGACGTGGACGCGCCGCTTCGCCAGAAAATCTGCCGGCGCTGCAACCGCCTCTTCGCGATCTGCGCGTGGTGTGATCGGGGCCACGCGTATTGCTCGTCGGCGTGTCGGATGGCCGCCCGTCACGACTCGGTCGGCGCCGCGCGCCGCCGGCATCGGCGCAGCCCGGAAGGCCGCCTCGATCATCGTGATCACCAACGCGCGTATCGCGCCCGCGTGAGGGATCAAACTTCCGGCCCCGCGGCACCGCCGGTCACACTGCTCGCGGACACGGCGACGGATCGATCGCCGACTGCGCCCCTGGCGGGCGCGTTGCGCTGTATGGTCTGCGGCCCCGAAAGCGCGTGGCTCCTTCCACCGCCCTGGCGAATCCGTCGCGTGTCCCCGGAGGCCCGCCATGATCACACCCGAGCAGCACGCCGAGATTCGCCGCCTGTATTTCGGCGAGCACTGGAAGGTCGGCACCATCGCCGCCGCCCTCGGCGTCCACCATGACACGGTGCGCGCGGCGATCGCGCACGACACCCGCGCCTTGCCGCGCGGTCTGTGCCGCCCGACGCAGCTCGACCGGTATCTGCCGTTCGTGCGAGACACCCTCGCGCAATATCCGCGGCTCCGTGCGACCCGGCTGTTTGAGATGGTCCGCGCGCGCGGCTATCCCGGCTCCGTCGTCCAATTGCGGCGCGTCGTCCACACGCTGCGGCCGAGCGTCACGCCGACGCTGTATCGGCGCTTGACGACGTTACCAGCGGAAGAAGCCCAAATTGACTGGGGCGCCTTTGGGATGATCCGGATCGGCCACGGCACGCGGCCGCTCTCGGGCTTCGTGATGGTCCTCTCCTACTCACGTGCGCTGTCGGCGCTCTTCACGCTGGATCAGACGCTCGAGAGCGACAAATTCAGTACCTCCGCGACGCGTTCTTTGCCGCGCGGACGTTTGCGGATGTCGATGATCTGAACGCGCAGTTTCGTCGCTGGCGCGAGGAGATTGCGCATCAGCGTCCCCATCCCGAGCAACGCGATCAGACCGTCGCGCAGGTCTTCGCGCAGGAGCAGCCGCGCCTCCTCCCGCTGCCCGCGCATCCCTTCGACACCGAGGTGTTGCGCGCCGTCGTCTCCGGCAAGACCCCGTACGTCCACTTCGACCGGAATAGCTATTCGATTCCGCACACGCATGTCCGCCGGCCGCTCACGCTGCTCGCGAGCGCGACGACCGTGCGCCTCGTCGCCGGTGCGGAGGAGATCGCGCGGCACGCGCGGAGCTACGACACGGGGCAGACGATTGGAGATCTGGCGCACCTCGAAGGCTTGCTCGCGGTCACGCGCCAAGCCAATCCGTCGAGCGGGCGCGATCGCCTCCGCGTCGCCGTCCCGCTGATCGCCACGCTGCTCGAGCACCTGGCGGCGCGCGGGGAATCGCTGCGCGTGCACACCGCCCGCTTGCTCGCGCTCCTCGACGACTACGGCCCGCAGGAATTGACCGCCGCCGTCGCCGACGCGCTCGCGCGGGGCTTGGCGCGAGTGCCATCACGCACATCCTCGAACCGTCGCCGACAACGCGGCCAGAAACCCCCGATCCCGCTCGCCTTGCCCGACCGGCCCGGCGTCCGCGATCTCGACGTCACCCCGCATCCCTTGGAGTCCTACGATGACCTCGCTCGACCCGATCCCGACGACCCTGAGTGATCACCTCCGCCAATTGGGACTCTCGCAGACCGCCGCGGATCTGAATGACCTCATCGCCCGCGCCACCCAGAAGCGCTGGAGTCCGGCGGTCTTGCTCGAGACCGTCGTGCGCGCCGAACTCGACGCCCGGGCGCGGCAGCGTGTGGAACGGCGATTAAAAGAGGCCCGCATCGGTCGCTTCAAGGCCATGGCCGATTTCGAGTGGACCTGGCCCAAGCAGATCCATCGCCCCAGCGTGGAACGCGTCTTGACCCTCGACTTCGTCACCAAGCGCGAGAACGCGATCCTCGTGGCCGCTCAAGGCCTCGAGAAGACGATGGTCGCGAAGAATCTCCTCCATCAGGCCGTCCTCGCCGGCCACTCCGCACGGTTCATCACCGCCTCGGATCTCGTCCTCGATCTCACGGCCCAAGAGACGGCGCGCGCGCTCGAGCGGCGCCTCCGCGTCTATGCCCGGCCGTCACTCCTCTGCATTGACGAGATCGGGTATCTCTCGTACGACGCCCATGCGGCCGACCTCCTGTTTCAGGTCGTGAGCCGCCGCTATGAGCAGAAATCGATTGTGCTGACGACGAACTGAGCCTTCATGGAATGGAGCACGATCTTCCCGAATGCGTCGTGTGCCGTCGCGCTGATCGACCGCCTTACTCATCACGCCGAGATCCTGACCATCGACGGCGAGTCGTATCGAAAACGCGAAGCCGAACTCGCGCAGAAAGCGAGACGCTCTGCGACCTAACGCCGCTCGTTTCAGCGTGCCACCATTCGTCGGCCCAGATTTACGCGCTTTCTCGTGAGCGGCAACAAAATGAACGCCGACCGAGTTTTTTAGCAGGGACACGAACGCGTTCTGCAGCTCTTGATGCTGCGTTTCGGTCAGCCCAGTTCGAAGAACTCGAGGTCGTGGTGCTCCGCCATCAGCTCGGCATCTTGTGGCGCCAGATCGCGCGACCGGCGCTCACGACCGCCGACCGCGCATTCCTCTCGGCCGCCAGTCGACTGCTGCCGCGCGTCAATTGGACGGCGTCCATCATCACGCCGGCGATGCTCCTTCGTTAGCATCGACGTCTCGTGGCACGACGCTGGACGTATGGGCGACGAGCCGGTCGTCCACCCATTATTAGCCGAGACTTTCGCGATGATCCTGCCAGTGGCCACGGAGAATCCGCGATGGGGCGACCGGCGCATTGTGGGTGAACGGAATGGTGACCATCGAGGGGCTCTATGCAGAAGTCGCTCTGAAGGCGTCGCATTGAAGGCCGTCGCTAAAAGCTGATCCAGCGGCGCGCAGGCGGTGTCGCGGCGCGCAGGCGGTGTCAAGGACGGCGAAGCCGCCGAAGGGAATCCTTCGCGCCAGTCAGATTCTGCCCACCACACTGAGCAAGTCACAGTTCACTATCCCTGGCATCCGCTGCATGGCCAGACGATTCTCGTCCAGCGCAGCGCGCGTCATGGCCGGGAGGTCTGGCTCTGCGAGCACGATCTGCGGACGGCTGCGATTCCGGTGTGGATGACCGACCGCATGGCGTGTGCCGCCCTGTCGGTCGGTCCTGTCGTTGTCTCTGTCGAAGCGCTCAGTGAGCTGGCGTTATTGGTGAACGCCACACGCTCGGCGCACGATCGCGTCATCGATCTTCCTCAGGAGGAGCACGATGCGACGTCGACAGCCGAGACAACGCCCATGCCGTTCGAGCGCGAGGTATCGACGGTCGTTCTGCCGGCGCAGATCGCACAGGAGTTGGTGAGGACGCTCGCCGATCTGCTGCTCGCCAGCGCGGTGGCCGCCGACCATGATGAGGAGCGGGACGATGCGCGCGAAGATCACCGCTGACCATCTGGAACGGACCGCCCTCGTGTACGTGCGCCAATCGACGCCCGGCCACGTCCGGGTCACTGCGAGAGTCGGCGGCGACGCCAGTATGCGCTGGTCGACGTCGCGCGCGAATTGGGCTTCTGCCCGCGTGGAGACCATCGACGATGACTTGGGCATCCCCGGCAGTGGATTCGGTGATCGGCCGGGTTTTCAACGCCTGCCGACGACCGTCTGCTCGGGAGCCGCGGGCGCCGCGTTGGCGCTCGAAGCCTCGCGGCTCGCGCGTAATGATCGCGACTGGTCGCAGCTGGTGGAGCTCGGTGCGATCACGAGGGTCGTACTGATCGATCAGCGAAACCGTCCACTGAATCGGATCAGGCCCACTCCGTTTCGCGATAGATCGTGACGCCCTGCAGGCGTCGGGGGTCGTAGTTCACCGTACGCTCGTCGTCCGTTCTGACCGTCACCTGGTTCCTCTTCGCGTCGGTGTGCTCGACACGGGCGTAGTCGCCAGCCTCGATGCCGAGCGTCTTGCTGCCGCTGCAACGTATTCGACTCGATGCCGACCTCGGCCAGCTTGTGGGTGGCACGGGAGGTCGGCGCGAAGCCCTCGACTTGGTAGCCCTCACGTTCGGCCGCGTCGCGAACCGCCGCGAGCGCCGTCGTCTTCCGGCGCCGGCGGTGCCTTCGAGCACCATGACTTGATCGCAATTCGCCAGAATCTCCCGGACGGCCGCGCTCTGCCTCTCATTCAGGTGCTCATGCTCGCGCGCGATCGCCTCGCGGGTGCTGTCGGTCACAACTCCGCATATTGCCCCTGGCCGGCACGCATCTGGTCGATCGGTCTCTCGTTCAAGTTCGATCATCGCTGGCGTCGTGAACGATCGGCCCGGCATTCCTGGTTGCTGTTGCACGCGATGAACTCGCCTCTCTCGACGCGACGATCGACCTCGTGCTTGATGTCCTCAACACGCGCCTCTACGATCTGCGCTCGACCTACGCGACGCGCCTGAGCGCCGGCGGCGTGGCCGACGAGTGGGTCACGCACCTCCTCCGCCAGGGCGATGCGAAGGTCTTCAAGAAGTACTCGCAGATGAAATTGCAGATGAAGCGCGAGGCGCTGCAGAAGCTCAATCGTGTGGCCAACGAATCGGCGGGCGTTTTGGGACAAGTCGGATGATGAATCGGGAGTTCTGGGACAGTGAATTGGGTTTCGGGACAGTTCTGGGACAATTTTCGCCAAGAAAGCGAAGTACGCGAATGGGCGAACTGCGGGAAACCGCAGTAAAATTGAGGATCTCTAGAGTCGGGGCGTAGCGCAGCCTGGTAGCGCACCTGCCTTGGGCGCAGGGGGCCGCCGGTTCGAATCCGGCCGCCCCGACCAATAAAATGCAGCTATAGCTGAAAGCGTCACGATTCACCGCTTGGGCTACAGGCACACTTAAGGCACACCTCGTTCCAGGTAGAGAGAAAAGTTCCATGGCGCCGAAAGGGGTAGCTTTTTCGCATTAGGCGCAGGGGTCGCTGGTTCGAATCCAGTCACCCCGACCACTTTTCAAGGTTCCCCGGGTAACCACCCGCAGCAGCTTCGGTCTGGCGGACGTCGGCGGCGCGGCCCCCTCCTTCAGCACAGGGAGCCGGTCGCGGCGTTCGAATCCAGTCGCCCCGACCACTTCTCCAATCTGTAGGTCACATATAGGTCACACCCGGGTCGGCGCTGAACCGCTGGCCAATTGTGACCTTCAGCCCGGCGCAAGCGCGGTTCTCCTAATCATATTTAGCGCCATCGCATGTGCGCGCCGCCGCTGAACATCTCTGCATATCGATCGTAGGCGAGGTCCGCGGCGTCGTCATCAATATGCAGCGTCGCCGCGATGTCGCGGTACAGCACGCGATCCTGCGAGATCGTCGGGATTCGACGCGGTATGGGGTCGGAAATCATTCCGTCGCGCTCAAGGCGTATTCCACGCGGGATCGCAAGATGGCTTCTCAAGATCAACATCCCGAATATGATGCCGGTGAGTTGGCTCTGAGCACCTGCCACGGGCGCTAGCTGCTCGAGCGCCTTGGCGCTTCCGAGCCGCTCATAGATTGTCGCGAGCACGCCCCTGTCGCCTGCCAAAACCACCAAGTGACCGCGGCCGGGCAATGCGATGGCGAGCGCCCGGTACGGCCGCGGCACGTCGACCAGCGCGAAATCGTTGCTCTCCGCCGGAAGAAACATCACCGAACCAAATGGATCAGGCGAAAATCTGAAACCTGGACGATCCAGGCTGAGCAGCCCGTGCTTGAGCAGCGCTGCTGTCTCGACAAACGAATCCGGCGGCACGACGGTGCCCGCAGCCGGATCACTGCGGTCGAGAGGCAGGGTCGAGTCTCGGTAGCTCAGACCGGTCGTAATCTTCAGCGCCCAAAGAAAGTAGTCGCGTGCGGACGCCGTGTTGTCCTGAATACGGCGCTCAAGTGGCGCCAGCCGCTCGCTGTTGCAGTGGCGACACGCTGGAACGACAGTCTGTCGATATGTGAGGGTCGTCTGATTCGAGAGCAACAGACGCTGTGCGGCGGCCAGCGGCGACGCGGCTGACATCGGTTAAGCGTACATGCGATCACCGCGGCGAACGCTAAGAATTGGCGATTGCGCAGAGTGCGTTTCTGCTATTCTGGTCGGCTGGCCTGGAGGTAGTTTACGCATGCGTGGCGACATGGCCAAGGTTGTGACCGAGCGTCCACGACGCGGTCACGCCGAGAAGAGCAAGAAAACAACCGGACGCCCAATCCGCCGCTACGATCCAGACGCCGACTACGACGAGCCGATGCGGCTGCCGATCAGCCGCGGCCGTCAGTACGGCTGGAATGCGAAGGAATTCTCCGACCTGATCAACCCGCTGAAGCGGTATCTGCGCTCCTGCATCGGCAGGCCGTGGAACAAGGTGCACGGCGAGCTCTCGCAGAAGCTCGATCGGCGCAGCGTGTCCGGTTCGCACATCTGGGATCACGTGATGTGGGAAATCGAGACCCACTGCTACATCGGGCCGGATGGTCGGGCGTACAGCAACAACCGAAGATTTCGCCTCTCGGGTTCGCCCATTGTCGGTTTGTACGTGCATCCGAGGACGGGACTGGTCCGGGAGCAAACGCGTCGCTTCGATCGACGATAAGGACTGCCGACGGTGACAACATCGGTTAGCCTGCTTCGATACGTTGAGGCCGCCTACAGAAGGGACCCCTGTGAGCCCCGCTGATGCTGGTCCGGTCGGAAAGGCGGGAACGGCGGTGGAGCTGAATGAACGACGAGTTGTTTCGCAAAATCACCGCGGCCGTGCGTCCGTTCGACGCGTTGGACTTGCTCGTATCGGTCGCGGCTCTTCAACTCATTCCGGGCAACCTTAGCAGCACGGTTCGACTGGAAGTACTCGCGCACGCCATTGCCACTCACCAGGTGCAGCGCACCGGCAAAAAGGCCACCGGAGGTACGCTGCAGCGGCTGACGAACACCGAGCCCCTGGCTGACTTCGCCATCGTTCGTCGTGAAGATCCTCCCGAGTGGCACTTTACCGCGCCTTTGGTATGGCGGGGGCAGCCATGCGTCGTATTTCCTGGCATCAGCGATGACGCCCTATTCACGTTCCACCAGCTGACCCGCGCCGTCGACATCGCACCAGAACTTCATCCACACTCCGAGTGTCTTATCGAAGTCCACCGCACAATCGCCGCGGTCCTTCGTCTCAGCTCGGAACTCGCCCGGCGAGCGGGATTGAGTCGTTGGACACGAGCTGAGTACCGAGGTCGCCACACGATTGTGCCCGCCACGCGAGAATTGGGTCGGTTGCAGCGCTGTGTGCTCTTTGATCGAGGAGAGCTCGATCAGCTTCTTTCGGATGTCGGTGGATCGGCGGCGTTGGCGTCCTTGACCGTCGAGTTTGGATCAGTCCAGCCGTCCTACGATCAACATACGGGCGCTCTGCTCGCGAAACCAATTGTCCGCGACGGCGAGGCCTACGTCGTTGCGCTTCCTGGCCTGTTGCTGGAAGCCGCGCGGCACAGCATCCTGTCAACAGCGTCAGTCGCAGGAGCCATTGAAGACATCGGTGAACGGTACTGCGCAGCGGTATGGGCGGCGACTGCAGATTCGACTCGGAAATTGGGAATGGACAGAGTTTCGAAGATCTCCAGCTTCGACGAGATCCCGAACTCACGGGCGGCGCTGTACCAGTTTGATCTCGACAAGTGGGCGCAGGTCATCTTGTTAACTGACCCGTTTTCGAACTATCGCCCAGAAGTCATATTTGATCGATGGCCGCTCGACGAACTGGGCGCCACTATCTCAAAGCGTGCGGCTGAAGGCGCATCTCGGGCGCAACAGCACGGAATCAACGACCTGGCAACGCTCGTCGTCGTGCAGGGAGCGGGTCGGGAGCACTTCGTGCGGCTCGAAGGCGACCTGCCCCAGACTCTGGTTCTCCGTGCTGCCGAGTTCGAAACGTTCGGATACGTCGAAGGCGGACAGCCGCTCGCACTCTGGAAGTACATGCAGGATCGCACGCGCCTTTCGAACACGACGCACATTCAGGCGACTAGCTTTCTTGACGAGTACGAGTTGTACCGCAGCCGCAAACATAGCTTTTACATTGGCGATGAAAAGCTCCCCGATGGACTGATGGTCGAAGTCGGCACTGGCTTGGGTGCCAGAGAGTACGTCGCATCCCGCTACGACCCTCACTGGGAGCGCAATGAGCAAGGAAGCGATGCCAGTTTCGTCGTCAAGATGTTGTATGCGGATGTGCCGGTCTACGGAGATCTTGACCGGGCCGCTGATCGCGTAGCCTGCTTCGTCGATGGCGCGACAGTTCCGATTTGGATTCTCGGGCCCCAGTACGAAGCCGCCGACACCCGCGCTTTGCGCTCGCTCTGCTATGACGTCGTTCAGGGTGTGGCCTACTGGATGTGGCAGGTCACCCCAGGACTGAATCGATACTTCGCCGTCGGCGCGCCGCAAGTGGCGCTGTCCGTCAACATCGAAATCGGATCCAACGTCTTGAACGCCGCTCAGCACAATTCGGGAGAGCAGCCATTCGATGCAGCGGTCGAGGGGAGTACCGTCACCGTTCGATTTAATCCGACGGCGGTTCCGCTGTTCCTGCGCGCTGACAATGCCGGTGAACGCGGCGTGCTTTCCGCGATTCTATCGGTGGTAGGTCAGACGCCCAGTGCAGTCAATCTCGAAGCGGCAGCAGTGGCGCAGCTCGTCGACGAGTTCGCTCCGTTGGGACCCAAGAAGCAGATGTTCTTCCTGCAAATCGATCGAGCGCCGGATCTGGACGACGCAGATCTGCGTGCAGAGGGTCTACTTCAGAATCGAGATGTTGACGGTCTCCTCGACGATCTCGGTGAACATCTCAGAACGGTCAAAGCGAGACCCATAGGACCAATCGACGCTATCCAGGACCGCCGAGCGGTGCTAAATGAAAGCGTCGCCTTCTTCTATGAGCTGCTGCGTGAGGAAGTCGCTCGCCTGGACCCTGCCGGAGCGCTCGAGACACTTGTTCGGCGCCACGAATCGTTGATCCAACAGACGGCCTACCGTTCCCTGACCGTTCCGACGCGATTGGCGTGTTATCGAGACGTACCGGAGGTAGCACGGGATATTGCGGAGGAGATTCCTGAACGTAGCAGAACCGCCCTCGCGAGCCGCTTTCTGATCGAATTCGTGGCAGCGCAGCCCCCGCATGGCGAGAGCGTCCTTTCGGACGCGACGTATGACAGGCTCTTGGCGATTTCCCATCACATCACAAATTTCGGCTTCAGCAGCGACCTTCTGCATTTCGGTCTCGCAGACACGCACCTTTCGATTCTTGGTTCAGGCCGGTTGGGCATCGAGCGAGATGCCTTCAGTGAAGGCCTGAAGGCTTACATGTCGGCGTACACGTCAGATGTGGCGAGACGATCTCTGCGAGAGTTCCCACGTCATTGGCGTCGGGGTGCTGGCGATGGTCCAACGGGTGTGCTCGAACGATTCGCCGAAGCGTCGACGGCCGAGTTTGGCGCCACGCTCGCAGAATTCTTCGACGTCATGATCGCGGCGGTCGACATACCGCGTTTGTCCAGACATTCGGTCGGCCTCATGGCTCGAGCGGAATTGGTGGATCAGATCGCCACGACGCTCTCTTGGCCAACGGAAAAAGTCGCACGCATCATCGATCAACTCACGATGGTGCCGCGTCGAGATTTCTTGGTTCCCGGAGCGTCCTTTAAGCTCAGGGATGTCTATCCGTGGAAGTTTGGGCGAGCGCTCTCGTATTTGCGGCGACCGTTCCTGCAGATCCGTCATAACGGCGACGAGCGGTTGATGTGGGGATTTCGGCACTTGTTCCATGCGACAGGATACCTAGGGATGATCTGTGCTCAAGGTCGCCTGGTCGCGAGCTCGCCGGAAATGCGCACAGCGATTTCGGAGATGAACGATGTTCGCGGCGATCAATTCACCGACGAGGTCGCTAAGTTGATCGAGCGCCCAGGCCGAATCGTTCGAGTCCGAATCAGCGATTTCGGCGAGGTACGAATGCCATTGGAGCGTGGCGACATCGACGTGCTCGCCATCGACCGAGCAGCAAAACTCCTTACAGCAATTGAGTGCAAGGACCTCGCACTTGCACGGACGCCCCAGGAGTTGGCGAACCAGCTTGAGGGCCTAATGCGCGGAGCCGATAACTCTGAGGGAAAGACCGTTACGCGCCATGGCAAGCGCCTCATCTGGATCCGCCAGAATCTGCCAGCCATCCTGCGCCACTTCAACGAGGACGATCCAGACGGGTGGACAGCCAGAGGCATATTCGTTGTTGACGAACCTTTGTTTGTGGCGCACCTCCGCAACATCGGAATGGAAGTCGTTTCGCTGGAGTCGCTGCATGCAGAGGGGTTGTGACCTGCTGGACTGCGCGTCGTGTTGATGAAATGCTTCGAGGCGAGATGTGAAGGCAGGGTGCCAGTCCGTTCCTTGGAGCTGCGCTTTGTCGTGGGGAAGACAATCAATGGGTGAATTAGGAGCCTTTGGTAGCGCTGCCGACGGACACGTTCATCGGTCGGCTGGTCACCCTCCGCTAAGATAAGCGACGACACGCCGCCGGGAAGTGTGACGCGGGAGCTCACTAGAAAGCGGCGCACCTGGTTGCAGTGCGTGCTGTCCTGGATTGTGCCGCGCGGAGAAGCCTCCGTTTGGCTTCATCTGCGGCCTCGACGCGCTTTTCCTCCTGATGGCGGGCCCTCTTCACGCGACCTCATTGCTCGCCACCTCGCGGTCTCCGTTCCGACCTCGAGGTCCTGCTGCCATCGAATGATGTCCGACGCTCGCCAAGCAACGCGACGCCGGCCGACCCTTACGGGTTGCGGGAACGTACCGCCGCTCATCTTGCGGTAGATCGTCGTGATGTCGAGCGACGTCATCTTCTCGACCGCATGCTTGTCGAGGAGTTGCCTGTCGTCCCTCGGCGTGTCCGTCGACGCCAGGCGGCTGCTCGTCGCGTCCTCGTTCGAAGCGTCGGGCTGACCGGCAGACGGCGCGGTTGGTATCAATCGTCGCTTGCCCCGTCCGCTGCGGACGGGCGCGAAATCGTCTGGCTTCTCAACGGCTGCGGCCTCGAGTACCCGGAGGGCGCCTCGCTTCGTCCGCTGAAGCCGTGGTCTGATAAGAATCTCGACGTCGTCGCCAAGCCATGTCAACATCCGCAGGAGCTGGTCGAGCGAACAGGTCGCGAGTCTTCCCTGGAAGAGTCCCGTCAGATCCGACTCCGGTACTTTTAGGAGCGCAGCCGCTTCCTTTGTTGTTAGCCGTCGTTGCTCGGCGAGTCGATGGATCCGTATCGCCAGATCCGCCTTTGCGAGTTCAACATCCGGCTCGGTGATACCCAACTCCGCGAAGACGTTGCCTGAGCTTCTCGACATGATAGGGCCGTCCATCCACACATCGTACAGCGCACTCCGCGTCTCTTGTCACGTTTAGGGAATCCTGACCTCCCGGGACGCGACCGCTCCAAAATCCGCCGTGGGCGTTTCCTGGAATTCGCGGCACGAGGCGTCGGCGTACCCGCGCGATTCCCCTAGCCCGATGCTTTGCTATCGGACGCTCGCCGATTCTTGTCGGCGCGGCGACCTGTCGGCTGCGGGTCACGAGAGCAGTCTAACGACACCCGGGTGGATTACTTATGCATTTTGCGAATAATTTACGCGTAATGCGTAAGCCTTGCCGCGTTATTTCCTGCCGTCCGGCTGGAGGTGCTCTCAGCTACGCTGTTGCAGCCTGACAAGTGGTGGGACTTGTCCGAGTTGGCGCGGTTTCTCAGGAGGACTCCGTCGAGCCTGCAGAGGGAACTTAGGGCGAACTTAGGGCGCTTGTTCAGCGCGGGATTCTCCAGACGCGTCGGGAAGGGCCACTGGCATACTCAAGGCCGATAATCGATCGCCGTGGTTCCCCGAGCTGCATGGACTGATCGAAAAGACCGCCGGCGTGGTGCTCGGTGGCCCGTGGCCAGGAACATGCGATCAGCGACAGCGACGTCCTGGTAGTGGGCGACGTGGGCCTCGCGGACCTCGCTCCCGTACTAAGAAAAGCCGAGAGGCGGCTCGGACGAGAGGTTAGTGTCACCACCTTCTCGGCGCGGGAATTCCGCAAACAGATATCAGTGAAGAATCATTTCCTGTCGGAGGTCGTGCGTAGTGCGAAACAGTTTCTGAAGGGCAACGAGAGTCACGTCGACGACCTTATTGGCAAGCCTCGAACGCTCAACGCCATCGGACGTCAAAGCTAGAGCTCAATGAGATCGGGGCCGGGTCGGCCGTGAGATGTCCGACGCAAAGGTCCAGGCCTGTCCGCTCGGCGTGTGAGCAACGCCACCGCCTCACCGGAACGGC
The DNA here is from genome assembly GCA_003222395.1 of Acidobacteriota bacterium. Taxonomy (GTDB): domain Bacteria; phylum Acidobacteriota; class Vicinamibacteria; order Vicinamibacterales; family CAVVIG01; genus Gp6-AA45. Next base: position 7,502 of record QHWB01000054.1, on the reverse strand, counting down.
TACGCGATGAACGGAGGAGCGGCAGCGTCCCCGAATGCAATGCGGCTGCGACACCAGCAATCTGCCCTGGGCGCACTCGTGGCTGTTTCGCGAGCGTCGCCCAACAGACCGTCCACCCAATATCCCGCCGGCGCCACCGCGGCATCTTCAGCAAACAGGCCGATCAGTGCGCAAGTCGCCAATCCCGCTCCTAAAACCGTCAATGCAACGACGCTTGCGGCGGGTGTGTCGGTGCCGCCGACAACGTATCCTTCCCGCCGCAGTCGTTCGCGTTCGGCTGCCGGTAGGTTTTCGACCCGGATGGCATCGGCGCTGATCGTCTTGCGACACCAGAGGCACGGCGTCGCGGCAGTCAATATCCTCACCTCCGCGAGCAGTCCGCTGAGCACGCGGTCACCGCGTGTGCCGACCCGCACGCCGACATCGATCACGGGCAGCAGGTACGCGCTCGCAAGATCGTTTAGTACCGCA
>QHWB01000054.1:0-6978 GCA_003222395.1 Acidobacteriota bacterium | reverse complement strand
AACGACATCAACCTTCGGCGGGGCGACTGCAGCGTCCAAATCGGCTGCTACAGCACCGAACACGCGCCGAACGTTCGACGGCGTATCGAGTCGGTCAAGATCGTTCAGAATCACCGACCTGGTTCCAATCCGGACCAACTGTTCGGCGACGGGCGACCCTAGGCCTCCACACCCCACAACTGCCACATCGACTGTGCGCAACTGGTCGTGTATTGCGCCGAGCGCGTCGCGCTGCCGGTCGTCCAATTCGGCGGGTGCCGCAGGCACGACTGGGCTCAGCCATCGAACGGTGCGACCGACAGACCAGATGCGGTCGATGGCTGTCAGACCACCATCTCCCCATATCGCTCCGGCCGAGGCCTCGGGGTGCGCCACAAGGGCGGCGAACGGACCGTCGAGGATCGGGGCGAGTGTGCGACCCAGATCGTGGAGGGCGTCTCGATCAGTTGGACTGAACCCACAAGGATGCCCAGGGTTCGGGTGGGAATGGACGAATAGTAGCCCCGCACGGCAGCGGACCGCCTGACTTACCGCGGCCGACACCCACTGGGCGGAGGGACGGAGGAGGTCCTCCTGCTGAACCTCCCAGGCGCCGGCGGGCGGCAGCAAAACGGTGTCAACGAGCAACCGGCGGCCGGAGTGTCCTCGGCCTTCGTGAATAACACAGAAAGCTCCTTCCTCGAGAGGAGCACTGGCGGCGAGATGTGCCGAAAGTTGGCCGAAGGCGGATTCGGTAAAAAGTAGGCGAATCATGATCGTGCCTCCGTAGCCCATCCGGCCTCAACGAAGGCGAAGTGATCGAGTACCCCGTTCCGAGTCGGATTCCACACACCGTTGCGATGCCAGCTGAATCGGCGCCATTGACGGCCTTGGTAGGTTTCGATTGCGCTGGCGCCTTGCGGAATGCGGCCGTCGGCACGCGTGAGGCCGACGTCGGTCCAGAACATGTCCATCGCGGACATCGGATACATCTTGTCTGTGATGAACAACATCTCGGTAACCGCCAGCGCGAACAATCCCGCCGGCGGTCGAACGCCTTTCAGCATCAGAAAGAGCTGTGAACCCCCTTCAACAACTTCTGTCGCAATTCCGGTTATCCCGGTGAACTCCTCGGCGTGCGCGCGAAGTGTGTCCACAGCGGCCATCAGAGCGCACCGAATGTACGATTGCCCGGGATCACACGAAAATGCAGACCGTTCTTCAGCGCGATGGGCTGCGTCGCCAGCAACACCGTCCCGCCGGTTGGATCGGCTTCGCCCTGCAGCTGCAGGAGATCCCATTCACTGCCAGCGAAACCCGCGCGAGTGAGCAGCTCCGCGCCAGTGACTTGCGACTGCTCGAACTCCACCTTCTTGCGATTCACGAAAACATGCCGCTGTTCCATCTCAAACACCCTCTCGGAGGCGGGACCTCCCGCATCTGATTTGGTGGAACAGCGATTCGGCGGCCGACGCGAAGGGCATCGCGTGAGGGCGACTGCCCTAAGGTGCGGCTTCCGGTTCTTGCGGGCGATGCTGCGAATCGCGGTTCTATAGACACGAGTCCGCTTTCAGAATGAACCGCGCGCAGATGCCGGTCCACCCGATCAACTTCCGCTGCTAGAGAGCGAACGACTGAGTGCCATTACCGCCCGAACCGCTAACCGCTCCGACCAAGGCGCCTGTGAACGTGCAAGTCGGCGACGTGTGGTGGGTTCCCGAAGACGTGAACGGATATCCGGGTGGAAAAGGTCGCTTCTGCCTAGTAGTCGCCCTGGAGAGCGCCGCCGGGTCAGCTCTGCCGGCTCGTGCTCATTACGTCGCGGGTTCGACCAACAAAGGCTCACGGCCGGAGATCGTCCTCGAGCCCGGGGACGCAGGCCTGGACAAGCGCGGGTATTTCAGTTTCTGGTGGAGCGGAGACCTCGGCGTGACGACGTTGGTCGCTGTCGGCCGCTATAAAGGGCGGCTTGACTCGACGCGTCACGACGACATTAGGGCCGCGATTTGCGCGAGCAAGAGATCGGTTTTGAAGAAACTGGTGGCCTGTTGATGGACGCCCTGGAAACGCTGCGCGAAGAGTACCGGCAGCTTGGCATTGGGCCAAGCCTTCACGAGCTCTTGGGAAAAATCGTGTGGCCGACGGTTCGACAGTATCCTCCATCAGAGTACTCACCGTACGGCGCATGGGATCAATCCACGTGTGAAGACGTTCTCAGCGACTGGATTACCGAGCGGCTGTGGGGCCGAGCAGACTTGCTGGCGATGTTGTCCTCGGCGATGACACTGCAGCAGCTTCGTGCAGCGTTGACGACTTCGCTCCGTCAGCATCTGACGAACAAACGCCGGCGCTCGATCGCTTCGAATCTGTACAAGAGAGTTCGGACGATACTTCGCAATGATCCCATGTTCCGCTCCATCAGCTCGTCGTCGCTAGGCGCGGATGAACGCTGGACGGCGACCGCGAGTGAGTCACCGACACCATCATCGCTCTCAGTCGGCGAGCTCGCTCAGATCGCTTCTGAGCTGAGCGACAACGATCTCGAAGTAGTACGGTACGGGCCTTTTTCGCAGAAGCTGTCACCGATACTTCGCGACCCACAGCTTCGTGAGTTCATCCATCATCTCCTTCGACGAGCCGGGGGAACCGTGACGTTGAGCACGATTATTGAGGTGATGCGGTTCCGATTCTCACTGCCAATCGAAGAACACACGGAGCTTGACGAGAGTTTTCGGAGCCTGACGCGCGGACCCGCCAACGAGGCTTTGATAAACGTCAGCGCGCGCAGCGTCGTGTCGCGGCTAGACGTTGAAGAGGCGGCAATCGTGAACAGCTACTTTCGCTCGGGTGGCTCTCTTTCTGAGACTGCGGAGCTGTGCGGGTATAACGTCCAGCTAGTTCGCAACGTCGTCTATCGCACATTCGAAATGGTATGCGAATGCTCAGAGTCAGAAGATGACGCGCGTGCCATTTTACAAACTGTGGAATCGCTGTTAATTCAGCATGGTGGCCGATGATGAATTGCCCCCTTCCGATCGATTGGATTGAGTACTTGGAAGGTGCGGTTTCAGACGAGTTCACTACGCACCTTCCGAAGTGCCGCCCATGTCAACTGCTTGTTGAGGAACTGCGGCGCGAGAAGCGTCCTCGTTTGTCACGTGCTCCGTTTGTCGAGTCGTGGCCACGCTGGACTGAAACCAGAGATGCTGCTCCGGCTTTCGGAGATATCTGGTGGACGTCTTCAGAGTCACCCGAAGCACAAATTAGTATCGGATTCCGGATCGTAGTGCTAGTCGTGTCAGATGTGTGGCAGGAACATGGACGTTTGTGGTGTGAGGTGGTGCCGCTGTCGACGAATGTAGAGGACGCGACATCGCTTGATGTCGTCCTGCTTCGCAGGGACACTGACACCGAGGTTCCCTGGACCGTGCTCCTTCGGAATCAGATGATTGCCGAAGTCCGTGATCTCGACACGCGGTTTGGACGTTTAACAGATCCAGGTCAGGCGCTGATTCGCGATGTCGTTGCTGGCCATGCTCCTCACGATCGCTTTGGTTCACCAATCGATGGACCGGATGATCCTCGCGCCAGCATTCCACAGGAGCTTCATCGTGCTGTCCGACTGCTAGGGCAAAAATACGCGCGACTTCTGGACGACCAGACAAGCACACGCTCTGCTCGCATCCTGGCGTTTCCAATGCAGCGAACTTCGTTTGGGTCGGGAAAGGCTGCGGCCCAGTTGAGTTTGGCGGCGTCAACGGCCGTCGAGCAGACGGCGAGACAATGGGCCATCGAGCTTCCGGAGAGAGGCCGACTTCGCGGGAGGATCGAGCACCGTTACATGGAAGACGTGCTGCTTTTTGTCGTCGAGGAGGTCATAGAAGAGCAGCTCGGTCTTGGTCCGATCGCGTGGATAGCTGCTTGGTCCGATCGATTGAAAGCACCAGTTACATCGCAACCGTTCCATCCCACAGTCGATCGAGAAATTGTGATCAGCAAGGACATGGAGATATTTCCGCAGGAAGTCAGTCGCTTGGAGTTGAGGTTGTCCGATGAAGCCTGAAGCGCGGGAACTTGATCAACTCGTTCGGGATTGGTGCGTTGCGGCATCGCGCAACGAGGCTCTGTTGGGACAGATTGCCGCGCGCGCCCTTACGGCGCCGCCGACGAGTGTCGTTCCTTTCGCCCGGGCATTGCATATTCTTGAAACGCAAGGCACCGCGCGGTTTCAGACGCGGATCGACGAACGTCGAACGCAGCTGAATGCACTGCTTGCCCGCGAAAATCAGATCGATGAGCTGGGAAACCCAGATAATGAGCCGCAGGCGGTGTTCGACATTCTCGGCGACGAAGTGGCGGCACTTCAGGGGTTCGATGTTAATCGGATTCGCCAGGCACGACTGGCACACCAAGACCGAGCCGAAGCCGCGCGGGCTTTCCTTCAGACGCTGGGTTGGGAACACTTGCCGGCAGAAGCGAGCGCCATGCTCCAACTGGCCATCGAGGATCTGGCGGATCGCGAGCAGTACGACGGGTGGGGTCTCTTTGTGGATCACTCTGCCGCAGAAGGGTGGGCGCTAGGCATTCAGGTTATTCCGAGAGCAGCTGGCGAGACAGTTCTTTGGTCGGAGGCCGACAACGATATCCGCGAGCAGGCCGGGATTGCTCTTCAGGCGGCCTTACCGGGACAAGGCTGGCAAGCCAAAATCGAATGGCCAGCTTCATACGCCGGCGAGTCGATCGGGCTTCCGCTCTATATCGCGGGTCTCGTGGTTCGAAGTCTCGTTCCGCGGCACGCGCTCACGGCGTCGACTGGTCGTATTGACTTGGGCGGCCGTGTGACCGGTGTTGCCGGTATAACGAAGAAGATCGAAGCCGCTAGACGTATTGGCGTTCGGCGCCTACTTGTTCCGAAGGACAACCTTGAGGAAGCCCGCGCCGCGGCGGGCTCCGATCTCGCCGTCCTGCCTGTCGGGAACGTCGCCGAGGTGGTTGGAGTTCTGCGGCAATCGGCATCTTCAGTCCAAGTTGGCTACTCCGGACTGATTCGGCTTGTTCGGGCCTCAATCCCAGACTACGGGCTGGCAATCGCGAAGGAAGTGACAGAGCCGAGTGGGTTCCGTTTCGTTGTTGCCAACGCACAGGGTATGGCGAGCCTCTGGGTTCATTCGAACGGTCGCGTCCGCACTGACGGCGCGCCAGGGACTGCTCGCGTTTCGGCGGATCGGCTGATAATCGAACGGATGCCTGCAGAATCAGAGCCGCGAGAGACCGAGACGTTTCAATTACCAACTCCCCAATTTCAGGAGCCATATCGGTTGGCTCTGCAGGACCTGGGGGGCGCCTCTGACCCAGCTGGCGCTTACGAACGTTGGCGAATGCGGCTTTCTCGTGGGCGCAGCAGAGCTACCATCGTCTTGTACACCTCTGGAAAGTGTGTGCTTCAGGGGAATGCTCCTGCGTGGGAAGAAGCTCGTTCGGCCGCGGAGCAAATCCTTCAGCCGATCGGAGGATTACCCTCGCGACGCCAATCCCCTGCGGCGCCCAAAGCGACACCGCAATCGAAAGAAGATGAGATCGAGCCGCACATAGGCACTGACGAAGCCGGTAAAGGTGATTACCTTGGTCCACTAGTCAGCGCCGCCGTGTTTGTGGATCGAGATACTGGCGCAACGCTTCGGCAGCTCGGGGTTCGAGACAGCAAGACGCTCTCGGATAAGCGAGTCAGAGAGCTCGCGGACGAGATCCGCCGATTGCCAGACGTGCGCCACGCAGTAACCGCGATCAATCCAAGGAAGTTCAACGAGCTTTATGAGCAAATGCGCCGGGAGGGAAAGAACCTTAATTCACTGCTCGCGTGGGGCCACGCCAAGTCGATTGATAATCTTCTGACTACGCGCGCGGGCAAGCGAGTCGATGCAAAGTTTGTTGTTGTCGACCAGTTCGCCGACAAGCACTACATCGAGCAACGTACACGAAAGTTCGGAATGCCCATTCATCAGCGGCATAGGGCCGAGGAAGACATCGCCGTTGCGGCGGCCTCCGTACTCGCCCGAGATGGGTTTCTGCAGTGGCTCGAGCGATGGTCTGCACGAACTCAGATTCCGCTGCCGAAGGGCGCCTCTCCCTAGGTGAGATCGCCAAGCTGAACTTCCGAACGACGGCCCAAGTACTCGAAGGTGAAGACGTCAATGCCGACAAGCGTCCGCCACACTGGATCAGTGAACAACCAGAAAGCCCGAGCGAAAGCTGACCAACTGCGAAAGGCGGGTCGTTTCGAGGAAGCAGCCGCTGAGTACGCGGCGTTGTGGCCTGATGGAGATCTTTGGACCGGATGGGGATACGCCCACTCTCTTCGCAAGAGTCGTCGTGCTGCCGAAGCGCTCGAGGTCGCGCGCGCTCTTTACGTCTTGGATTCTAAGTTTCCTCCCGGTCGGTCGGTTTACGCGTGGGCCGTGTACGACCTTTGCATACGAACTGCAACCGCGCCGGAACCGGAGGTGCTGAAAGCCGCCCACGCGATCATCAGATTGAGTGGCGGCGAGCACGCCTACGATCCGACCAGCCCCTTTGCGAAAACGGTGCTCCGCGTTGCGAAGCTCTACGCCAGCAATGCGGCCGACGTGCGTGCGCTTGAATGGCTGGACAAACTGGATGTTACTCGACTTGCCACGGACCCCGGCAAGCGCCAAGGAGATGGAGACCGAGAGCAGGAATTTGCATCCTTGCGCGAGCAATATTACGGAATTCGCACTGGCTCGCTGGCTCGTCTCGGTCGATGGCAACCATGCCTTGAGACAGCTATGCGTGCTGTGTCTGAATGTGGTCAGCTCCACCACGACAATCATGTCTGGTTCGCGAGGCGAATTGCACTCGCCAAACAGAGGCTTGGTCGACCGCAAGAGGCGTTCGACGAATTGCAACAGCTCGCGGCACGCAAGCCCACCGGCTTCATGCAGGCAGATATCGCCGCTGCCGCGTGGGCAGCCGGTGATCAGG
>QHWB01000074.1 GCA_003222395.1 Acidobacteriota bacterium | reverse complement strand
CAACAAGGGACCGAGAGCCGGCAGGCACACGGAGTAGGCGGGCGGTCGAAAATCGGCAAAGATGTTGTCCGGTTTAGAATAGTACGTTATCGTATTAACATGCCGCAGGCGTTCGACCACGGTGCGCATCTCGCCCTGGCGCTCGAATACCTGCGCGCGTCGCCGTCGTTCGACGAGGCGGCGGCGCGCATGGAGTCGACGCTGAAGGCGAAGGCCGGCGCCGCCGGAGTCCCCGAGAAGTATCACCACACGGTCACGCTGTTCTGGATGCGGATGATCGCGCGGCTGATGGACGAGGAGCTGCCGCTCTCGTACTACTCTTCGGAGCGGCTGTCCAGCGATGCCGCTCGTCTCGGATGGCTCGAGCCGGACCTGAGGCCGCTCGATGACGAAGGCGACAGCTGCAACTGAAGTTTCTACCATGCCGCTACAACTGGTTCCCCACATCCATCGCGCGACGCACCGGATCGGGCTCTATCTCGCCGCGCTTCGCGAGCACGGGCTGTCGCAGGGCGAGTCGCACATCCTCGCGCAGCTCGCCGGCTCGGCGCCGGCGACGATCAGCGATCTGCACCGCGGCCTCGCGCACCAGCGCTCGACGCTGACGAGCATCCTCGATCGCCTCGTCGAGCGCGGCCTCGTGACCCGCGAGGTCGGGTCCGGCGACCGCCGCACGTTCGTCATCACGCCGACCGCGAAAGGGCGCACCGTGGCGCGTCAGGTCCACGCGCATCTCGTCGCGCTGGAGCGGGAGGTCGGCAAGCGCGTGTCGCCAGCCGACGTACGTGCCTTCCTGAAGGTGACGGCGGCGGTCGAGGACGCCGCGCACGAATTGACGCGGCGCTAAGGACACGCGGAGCGCGACACGCGACTCAGGACGCTCCTCAGAACGTGAATCGGAACCCGAGCTGCGCGGTCCGCGGATTGAGGCGCCGAGGCCTTTCCACAGCTGCACGCTCGCGCTCGACGCGAACCAGCAGGGACGGCGCCGCGATGAGGAGGGTGAGGCCGTTACACACCCGCCTTTCGCGGCAAACCAGCGCTTTTCGCCAGATCGCGCAGGGCGTACGCCCCGAGCAACGGACCGGGCGCCAGCGTCAGAAACACCCATTGCCAGCCGACCACCTCCGCGGCTGCCGGCAGCAGCCGGATTGACGCCATCGTCAGGAGGAATCCGGCGCACGTCTGGACCGTCAACGCGGTGCCGACGTGGTCTCGCGGGCTGTATTGCGCCACGAGCGCGGACAACTGCGCCGAGTCGGCGACGATCGCGACGCCCCAGACCATGGCGAACAGCGCGAGCGCGACGATCGGCGCGTGAAACATGAACGCCGACGCGACGCAGCATGCCGCGCTCACAAGCATCGCCGAGCGCGCAATCCGCGCCTTGCCGACGCGATCGGCGATCGAACCGGCGGCGGCCGATCCAATGGCGCCGCTCGCGATGGTGAGGAACGCGATCGCCGACCCGCGGCGCGGCGTGGACGTCGCGGCGGCAAACGCCGCAATCCAGGTCCACATCGCATAGAGCTCCCACATGTGTCCCAGGTAGCCGAGCGTCGCCAGCCGCGTGCCGCGATCGGCGAAGACGCGGGCGATCGCCGCGGGGTCGAACGGTGCGCTGCTCGCAACGTACGGTCCGTCGCCGACCAGGGCGATGACGATGCCGCCGCCGCAGACCGCGAGCGCGGACGCGAAGAGCATCAACACGCGCCAGGGAATCGCCGCCGCCGCCGCCGCGAGCAGATGCGGGAACGCCGAGCCGACGGTGAGCGCGCCGATCAGCACGCCGAGCGCGGCGCCGCGTCGCTTTTCGAACCAGCCGGCGGCGACTTTCATGCCGGGCGGATACACCAGCGCAAGCGCGGCGCCCGTCACGAGGCGGAGCGCCACGAGCACGGCGACGCTCCCCGCCGCCGCCAGCCACGCGTTCGCGATCGCGCCGGCCACGCAGCCGATCCAGAACAGACGCCGCGGGTTCAGCACGTCGGGCAGGTTGAGCAGTGCCGAGACGAGCGTGCCGATCACGAACCCGCCCTGTACGGCCATCGTCAGCCAGGCGGTCTCCGCGGCCGTCAGGCGAAATTCCGCGACGATCGCGGCGTTGGCCGCCGTCGCGGAGAACCACAACGTCATGCCCAGAAACATCGCGAGCGAGAGCCACGCAAGCTGCATCTGTGGTGAACGCGTTGGCATCGGCAGTCGATGATTGCACAGAATGCCGACCGGCCATTGACAGCTTCGGGACGACGATGGCATCGTCGTCGAGGAGGTCGGGCCCCGCACAGTATGGGAAGCGTCATATGGGATCTCATCGCGTGTCTGCGGCGCTGCGCGAGCGGCTCGGCCATGAAGCGTCGCTTGGTCTCGTCGAACTGGTCGAATCGGACCGAACGGAATGGAGTGAACGGGTGCTGAGTATCGCTGTCGAGCGGTTCGAGCGTCGTCTGGCGGAAGAACTCGCCTCGCTGCGCGTAGCCGTCGTACGCGAGATGCACGAAGGCCGCGTCGACATGTTGAAGTGGGGCTTTCTGTTCTGGGTCGGCCAGGTGGCCGCATTCGCTGCCGTGCTTGCCTTCATGTTTCGGGTGACGGGCCGCTGAATCGTCCGCGTATAATCCGCGCGGGTTCATGAAGCAGTCACTGATCGCCGCGGCGCTCGCGATGGCGCTCGGCCAGACCACGGCGCCGCCGCGGCCGAACGTCGTCCTGATCGTCGCCGACGATCTCGGCTACGGCGATCTCGGCAGCTACGGCGCGCCGGACATCAAGACGCCGAATCTCGATACGCTGGCGCACGACGGCGTGCGCCTCACCGACTACTACGCGAACGCGCCGGTGTGCACGCCGACGCGCGCGGCGCTCATCACCGGCCGCTATCAGCAGCGCGTGCTGCTCGAACGTCCGCTCGACACGAATGCCGGCGCCGGGCTCGAGCAAGGCCTTCCAGTGACCGGCCGTTCTCTGCCGCAGCTCCTCAAGAACGCCGGATACGCGACCGCGCTCGTCGGCAAATGGCACCTCGGATTCAAGCCGGAGTACCACCCGAACCGCCACGGGTTCGACTATTTCTGGGGCTACCTGGCCGGCTACATCGATTGGTACACGCACGTCCGCGGCGACGGCGAGCCCGATCTATGGGAGAACGACCACGCCGTCACGCTCGACGGCTACTTCGAGCACGAGGTCACCAATCGCGCCGTGCGATTCATCACCGATCATGGCCGCGATCCGTTCTTCCTCGAGGTGGCGTACGGCTGGCCCCACTGGCCGTTTCAATCGCCTCATCACCCGTCTGTGGCAGTGCGCCGGAACAATTCGATGTTCCAGCAGGCCGCGGATCCCGATCCGCCGTCGCGAAAGGACTACGTCGACATCGTCGAGGACGCCGACGAAGGCGTCGGCCGGATTCTCGACGCGATCGATCGGCGGCAGCTCGCCCAAAATACGCTCGTCATCTTCATCAGCGACAACGGCGGCGAATGGCTGTCGCGCAACGCGCCGTACTTTCACCGCAAGGACACGCTATGGGAAGGCGGCATCCGCGTGCCGGCGATCCTGCGGTGGCCGGGCGTTCTGCCGCCGGCCGCGACATCGAATCAAGTCGCGATGACAATGGACCTCACGGCGACGATTCTGACAGCCGCGGGCGCCGACATTCGGAACGCGAAGCTCGAAGGGATCGACCTGCTGCCGCTGCTGGCGGGACGCACGGTCCGCGTGGAGCGCACGTTGTTCTGGCGCATCGCGATGAAAGATCGTCAGCAGCGTGCGGTCAGAAGAGGCAACTGGAAACTGTTGCTCGACGGCGGCCTCCAGATGTTGTTCGACGTCGCGCAGGATCCCGGCGAGCGCGACGACCGTGCCGCCGCGCATCCCGACATCGTCGCGAAGCTCAAGCCGCTGATTGAAGCGTGGGAAAAAGACGTGGACGCCGAAGCGGCGACGCTGTCAAAGAAGAACTAATCTCCAGCAACCAGCAACCAGCAATTACGGTTTAATCGTCGGCGCATCGCGCGCGAACGTCTTGTGGCACACGTTGCACGTCTGCGCGAGCGTGACGTACTTCTTGCGCACGCCTTCGTAGTCCGCCTTCTGCACGTTCCGCAGACCGAACAGCGCCGCGTTGGCGAGATCGGCGGCGGCCTGACGTGTCTCCGCCGTCGCGGCGCCCCAGCGTGGATCCTTCACCTCGTCACGGTTGCGGAAGAACAGCAGGTTCTGCATTTCCGCGAGGCGGATCGCCTTCTGATAGATGTTCGCCCACGCCTTGCGATCGGCCGGCGGCTTGACCATCGCTTCCTGGAGCTCGGCGTACGTGGATTTCAGAAACAGATCCATGAACTCGCCGTTGTCGACGACCGGTTCCGGCCGTCCGCTGATCGGCGCCTGGTCCGGCTGGAGTTGGACATTCCCGACAAAGGAAGAACACGCAACCAGCACAACTGTGATCGCGCGCGACAGAATTGTCATGGCGCGAAGTATAGTGCGAGCGGTTGAGCTTTTACGACCCGGTGATGAGGTCTACATTAGGGCGTGGAAGGTGCGCCTCATGAGCATGAGCATCGGCGAAGAACTTCGCGACGCGCGCATCGCACGCGGCCTGACAGTCGAGCAGGTATCGGCCCTGACCAAGATCAGCCCGCGGATCGTTCGCGCCATCGAAGCCGACGATCTGCAGCGCGTGCCCGGCGGCGTGTTCATCCGCGGCTTCCTGCGCATGTACGCGCGCGAAGTCGATCTCGATCCCGAGGACCTCGTGAAGCGGTTCAGGGCGCAGTTCGATCCGCTTGCCCCGGCCGCGGCACTCGACAGCGCGGATGAAGATCCGGAGCCGATCGATACGGCCTCGCACTCCACGGATCTCGGTCAACTTGCGGCGATTGCGTTGATCGTGATCGCGTCCGCCGCCTACCTCGGCGTCCACCGTACAAATGATGCCGCGCCGGTGCGCCCCTCGCTGCCGCGCGCCGACGTGGCAGTGGCGACCGCCGGCTTCGAGGCGGCGCCTCGTCCAGTTGCGCTCGAATCGCCTGAGCTGAGCATCGATCTCAGCGCTACCGGGCCATGCTGGGTCGAAGCGACCGCCGACGGCGTTGGGCGCGTCCACCGGCTGATGGACGCCGGCGATCGTGCGACCGTCAAGGCACAGCACGAAGTGACGCTGCGTGCCGGCGATGCGGCGGCGCTGGCTTTCTCGGTGAACGGTGCGCCCGGCCGGCCGCTCGGTGAGCCCGGCCGCGTCGTGACCGTGCGGATCACCGCGGAGAACTATCGTGCCTTCGTCGCGCGATAAGCGATAATCGCATCGCAGTCGTTGGTCGTACTAAGAAGAGGTTGCATGTCCGACCGGAAGTTGATCGGCCAGAACTACACGACGCCCGATCTCGTCGCGAAGGTCACCGGCCGCGCGAAGTACGCCGAAGACTATCGCGCCGACGGCATGCTGTTCGCCAAGCTGCTTCTGAGTCCGATGCCGCATGCGCGCGTGCGCCACATCGATACGCGCGCCGCGCTCGCTCTGCCCGGCGTCAAGGCGATCGCGACCGCCGATGATTTGCCCGACCTGCGAGGCGCGGAGCGCGCGCTGACCAGCGAGCCACTCTATCAAGGCGAGCCGATTCTCGCCGTTGCCGCAGTCGACGAGGCGACCGCCGCCGAAGCGATCGAACGCATCACGCTCGACCTCGAACCGCTGCCGTTCGTCATCGATCCGATGGAGAGCCTCCGTCCGAACGGAGCGAACGGCCGGCTCGAAGGCAACGTGTGGTTTCCAGCGGAGGGCGGGGCGCCAGCGGCCGGCGGATCGCCTCCGCGCCCGAAGCTGCAGACCCTGAAATGGACCGATCAGGATTTCGCGGACGCGCCTGAAGGCGCTCTGCCGATCGGCAAAGCGCCTGAGGAATGGTCGTACGGCGATCTCGATGCGGGATTCAGGGATGCCGCTCTCGTCGTCGACGAAACGTTCGTCGTCCAATCCACCGGCCATCAGCCGATGGAATCGCGGTCGGCGATGGCGTACTGGCAGAACGGCAAGCTGTATCTGCACGGCTCGACGCAGAGCGTCGTTCGCACCGTCGATCCGCTGGCGTCGTGGCTCGGCATCGATGCCAAAGACATCGTGCTCATCAGCGAGTACTGCGGCGGCGGATTCGGCAGCAAGGGCGCCGGCGCGATTTCAATGGTCATCCCGGCGGTGCTCGCGAAGAAGACTGGTGCGCCGGTCATGATGCGCATCAGCCGGGAGGAAGAGCACTACATCGGCCGCGCGCGAACCGGCATGACCGGCCGCGCGCGCGTCGCGTTCCGGAAAGACGGCCGCATCACCGCGCTCGATCTGTTCATCGTCGAAGACAACGGACCGTACGGACCGATGGGCGATCACCGGTCCGCGGGAAACGCGGCCTCGCTCATCTGGCAGCCGATCGGGATGCGGTGGCGCGGCGTCGCGGTCATCACCAATACACCGCCCCGCTCGCAGCAGCGCTCGCCCGGTCCAATGCAGGCCAACGCGATCATGGAGCCGATTGTCACGAAGGCGGCCAGGAAGCTCGGGCTCGATCAGGTTGCGATCCGCCGCATCAACTCGCCCGAAGGCAAGGCGCCGTACGGCGCGCCGCGATCCAACGGACAGCGCGGACATGTGACGAGCGCGTTCGTGAAGCAGGCATTCGACCGCGGCGTCGAGCTGTTCAAGTGGGACGAGCGGAAAGCACGCGCCGGGAAGCGCGTCGGCTCCAAGGTGCGCGGCCTTGGTGTGGCGGTCGGACCGCACGGAGCCGGGTCGATCGGATACGACGGGCTCATGACGATCCGGCCCGACGGCAAGCTCTACGTTCAGTCGGGTGTCGGCAACCTTGGCACGCATTCGACGATCGATCTCGCACGGGTCGCCGGCGAGGTGCTCGCCATGCCGTGGGACAAGGTGGTCGTCAACTGGGGCAACACCGGCAAGGGACTGCCGTGGAGCTGCATGTCGGTCGGCAGCCAGACGACGCACGCGATGACGCGTGCGAACATGGCGGGGGCGAGCGATGCGCGCCGCAAGCTGCAGGAGATCGCGGCGAAGGATCTGGGCGGCTCGCCGACCGACTACGACGTCGCGAACGAGCGGGTGTACCACCGCGGCAGTTCTTCACGCGGGTTGACGTTCGCGCAGGCGGCGAGCCGCGCCATCGAGCTCGGCGGAAAGTACGATGGTCACGAGCTGCCGGACGATATTCATCCCTTCACCAGGCGCTCGGCGGGGTTGCTGACCGGTCTCGGGCTGATGGGCGTCGCCAAGGATAACTACCCGCATGACGGCGACACCTGGTCGTTCGTCGTCGGATTCGCGGAGGTGGAAGTCGACGTCGAGACCGGCCAAACGAAGCTGATCGATTACCTCGCGGTCGCCGACGTCGGCATTGCCGTCAACCCGCGCAGCCTGCACGGACAGATTCTGGGCGGCGTCAACCTTGGCGTCGGCCACGCGCTGACGCAGCGCTGGGTCTACGATCAGCAGTACGGCGTGCCGCTGGCGAAGCGCTTCCATCACAACCGCCCGCTGACGATTCTCGACATCCCGTCGACGATGCACACGGCCGTCGTCGGCCTCGCAGATCCGGAAACGCCGGTTGGCGCCCGCGGCGTCGGCGAGCCGCCGGTTGGCGCCGGATACGGCTCCGTTCTGAACGCGATCGCGGACGCGGTTGGCGAGGACGCGTTTCGACGCGCGCCGGTGACCGCCGACATCGTGCTCATGACGCTCGAGCACGGCCGCCGCATGCACGAGATGACGGCGCATATTTAGCCCATCGAACAACCGCGGAGCTCGCAGAGAAAAGGATTTCGCTACAATATTCCCCACCTCGTGACGCGCCCGCTTCTCATCATCTTCCTTACGATCTTCGTGAACCTCGTCGGCTTCGGAATCATCATTCCGCTGCTGCCGTTCTACGCCGAGACGTTCGGCGCCTCACCAACCGTCATCGGTCTGCTCTTCGCCGTCTTTTCCCTGTGCCAGCTCGCGGCGGCGCCCGCGCTCGGCGATATCTCGGATCACCACGGACGACGGCCGGTGCTCGTCTTCAGTCTCCTCGGCACCGTGATCAGCTTCGTGATGCTCGCCGTCGCGCACAGCGTGGCGATGCTGTTCGCGGCGCGCATCGTCGACGGGCTGTCGGGCGGCAACATCTCGACGGCGCGCGCGTATGTGGCCGACGTGACCGAGCCGAAGGATCGCGCGCGCGCGTACGGACTGATCGGCGCGGCATTCGGCCTCGGTTTCATCCTGGGGCCCGCGCTCAGCGGCGTGCTGGCGAAGATCAGCTACACAGCGCCTATCTGGGCCGCCGCCGCCGTCACGCTCGTCGCGACGGTCATGGCCTGGGCGTGGCTGCCGGAGACCGTCCACCGCGCACACGCCGGAACGGGCAATCCCTTCCGGTATCTGCCGGCGCTGCTGCACCGGCCGCTTGTGCGGCGGGTGCTGCTGATCGATTTCACGTACTGGTTCGCGTTCGCGGTCTTTCAGACCACCTTCGCGCTGTTCGCGGCCCGCCGGTTCGGCTTCGACGTCTCGCGGACCGGCTACTTCTTCGCGGGTTTCGGAATCCTCGGCGCGATCATCCAGGGCGGCTTCATCCGGCCGATCGTGCGCGCGATCGGCGACAAACCGACCTTCATCCTGGGCCTCGTCTGCGGCGCCGTCGGACTCGTGTCGGCCACGCTCGCGCATTCGGTCGCGGCCTTCGCGCTCGCGCTCGTGCCGCTCGCCTTCGGCATCGGTTTCGGCCACCCGACGGTGTCGAGCCTCGTCAGCCTCGTGGCGCGCGGCGACGAGCAGGGACGCGTGCAGGGCGCCGCGAGCGCAGTGGAAAGTCTTGGCCGTACCGTCGGTCCGATATGGGGGAACAGCTCGCTCGAGCGATTCAGTGAATCGACTCCCTACATCTCAGCGGCCGCGATCCTCCTGCTCACCTTGCTGCTTACCGTTGGTTTCCACATCACCGATCACGAATCGGCGGCCACTGCGACGGCCCAATGATGTCGAGAATGCTCGAGTTCCTTTAATGGGGACGCACGAGGCCGAGGAGACTGCGCAGGCCGTTCAGGGCTTGAATCATCGTCGCGATCAGCGACGAGTTGCCGGCGTCGCGCGGAAAAATCTGACCCACCGTCAGTTCGAGGCGGCTGATCAATTCTTCTGCTTTCTGGCGTTCCTGATCGGTCACGGGTTCCTCCTGACCACAACCATATCAAATCATGGGCGGGCCTCCTCAGCTCAAACCGCGGACGCGCGTGCGCTGGATGTCCGACGCGTCAGGCGGCGCGCCCGCGCCCGAACATGTCGAACAGTCGCAGCCGGCCGCCGAGCACACGTTCGCGCCGTTGTTCGGCCTCGAGAATGCGCGCGCGCGCGATCAGCAGATCGGTCAGCGCCAGCATGCCCACCAGCGTCCCGTCGCGGCGCGCGATGACCGGCAGCCGAGTGAGACCCGTTTCCGCCATGCGAAACACGATGACGCGCAGCGGCTCGTCCTCGTATGCGACGACCGGTTGATGTTCGATCACGTCGCGCAGGTGCCGGGGCGTCCCGTCGGCCGCGTTCAACCATTGGCGCAGTCCGCTGCGCGTGACGACGCCGACCAGGCGTCGGCCGGCGTCGACGACGGGAAACAGCCGCTGCCGTTGCCGCTCGGTCTTCCCGCCGCCGAGCGCGGCGGCGACGACATCGGACGAGGCGTCGGCGGCGAGGGCGACGAAAGATGTGCGCACGACCTCGCGCGCGAAGATGATTTCGAGCGGATCGATGGCGTACTCCCGGCTCAGATGAAATCCGCGCCGCGCCACTTTCTCCGTGAGAATCGATCGCCGCAGCGCGAGCACGGTAAAGCCGTGCGCGATGGTGACGGCGAGCAGGAGCGGCAGCATGACGTTGACGTCGTGCGTCAATTCGAGAACGAAGACGACGCCGGTCAGCGGCGATCGCATCGTGCCGCCCAGAATCGCGCCCATGCTGACGAGCGGCCAGAAGCCGGCGCCTTCCCACGGAAGCAGGCGCGCTTCGAGCCCGCCGAGCGCGCCGCCGATCATCAGCAGCGGTGCGAGCACGCCGCCTGATGTACCGGATCCAAGCGAGATGGCCCAGATTGCCGACTTCACCACGAGGACGCCGACGATGATGCGCGTCGGCATGTCGCCCTGCAGCAACCCGCCGATGACGTCGTAGCCGACGCCGAGCGCCTGCGGAAAAAAGAATCCGCCGATGCCGATCGTCAGGCCGCCGATCGCCGGCCACCACATCCAGTGAATGGGCAGATGCGAGAAGGCGTCTTCGGACGCGTACACAGCGCCGGTCAGCAGCGCTGACAGCGCGCCGGCGAGCGCGCCGACGATGACGCAGCCGAGGAGGCCGCCGGCGCCGATGAACGTCGGGTGGACCGGCACGGGGAAGATCGGTCCGAGGCCGAGGATGTGGCGGCGCACGGCCGCGGCGGTGACGCTGGCCAGCGCCACTGGAATGAGGCTGCGCGGCTTCCACTCGAACAGCAGCAGTTCGACGGCGAGCATCACCGAGGCGACCGGCGCCGCGAACGTGGCCGACATGCCGGCGGCGGCGCCCGCGACGAGCAGCGTCTTGCGCTCCGCGCTCGTCAGGTGAAAGAACTGCGCGATGAGCGACCCGAAGGCCCCGCCGGTCATGATGATCGGCCCCTCGGCGCCGAACGGTCCGCCCGATCCGATCGAGATCGCGGACGAGAGCGGCTTGAGCAGCGCCACTTTCGGCTCGACGCGGCTGCCGTTGATGAGAATCGCCTCGATCGCTTCGGGGATGCCGTGGCCGCGGATGCGCTCGGATCCGTAGCGCGCCATCACGCCGATGACGAGCGCGCCGGCGACGGGGACGAGGACGACGAACACTCCGAGATGATGTCCGGCGGGCGAGACGAGGGCGGTGTCGACGCGCTGGAAAAAGAAAAGATTCGTAAAGAGACCGATCAGCTTGAGGAGCGCCGCGGCGACCAGGGCGGCAAAGACACCGATGGCCGCGGCCAGTCCCGAGATTGGCAGCACGCGGCGCGTCGTCGTGAAATCGCCGAGGTGATCGAGCGTCGCGTTGCTTTCACGGCTTGCATGGCGTCCCATATATTCGAGTGTAACATCCGCCGTGGCGCGGCCGCTCGCGCGCGTGCAGCCCCGTATACTGGCGCGCGATGAAGCAACCTGCGACGCGCGATATCTGCGGATGCCGCCATGCGCAGCGGAGTCGCAGGGGATGAGGCGCCGACGCGTCGGATCCGCGCCGGGCCCGCGTGGCGGCCGAGCAGGTGAAGCTGGCGTTCGCGTTCGGGCAGAAAACGGATGATCGCCGGCTGCCGCCGCTCACAACAAAACCTGTGTAGTGTGCAAAAAGGGGCGGAACGAATTCGCAGGTTCGGGTACAATCCGCCGGGTCAGCGGTACGGCGTGCCGAGGCGGCGCGCGACGCGCGCGCGCAGGTCGGCTTCCGTTGCTGACGTCGTGATGTCCATCCCGCTGTCGATGAGGCCGTCGATCAACGCGCGAATGATCTCGGCGCGGTTCAGCGATTTTCCGCTCATGCTGCGGATGCCGGAGCCGACACGATCGAGATGATGAATCTGCCGATCGAAGAGCACGACCGACACTTTTGACCACGTTTCGTTGTGTACGGGAGGTCGGCCGGGTCCGGGTTTCGTCCGGGAGCGTCTTGAAGCAGTCGTCGCGCGCACTCTTTTCGCTTTGGCCTTTCTCTTAGCCATCGGGGGCGAGCCGCCCGCGCGGATTATACAAACTAGTTTGTTGGTAGCACAAACACAGCAATTCGATCATTTCATGGCTGCGAAACTCGTGAAGTCACGCCGACGAATCGGCCGCCCGCCAGCGGGCGCACGCGCGGGCGAGAGAGTGAAAGATTATCCGCAGTTGAGCATCCGCCTGCCGGGCGAGGTCAAGGCCAAGCTTCACGCGCTCAGTCTCGTCACGTCGCGTCCGCAGTGGCGGATCATCACCGACGCGTTCGATTGTTATCTGCGCGCACGGCCGGACGCCGAACGCCGGATGGTCGACGATCTGGCCGGACGATCGCGCCGACGCGCGCGCAGCCGAACCGATCGCACTTAGTGGCACACCGTCGCGGGCGCCGGCACGCGAACCGGCGCAACCGGCAGGTAGATGAGGAACGTCGAGCCGCGGTCAGGCTCGCTCGCGACGGTGATGTAGCCGCCGCTCTGCTTCACGATTCCGTACACGATCGACAGTCCGAGCCCCGTCCCTTTTCCCTGTTCCTTCGTCGTGAAGAACGGTTCGAAGAGTTTCCCGCGCGTGTGCTCGTCCATGCCGCATCCGGTGTCGGCGACGCTCAGTCGCGCGTACCGTCCCGGCTTTCCCTCGGCGAACGCGAGCGCCGCCGCCAGATCGATCTCGACTTCGTCGACCGTCACCGTGAGATGGCCCCCTTCCGGCATCGCGTCTCGGGAGTTCACGACGAGGTTCAGGAGCACCTGCTCGATATGGCCCGAATCGGCGAACACCATGACGGGCTCGGCCGGGCGGACGATTCGAAAATCGATCTCAGGACCGATCAGCCGGCGCAGCATCGTCTCCATGCCGGCGACGGTCGCATCGAGCGCGAACAGGCGCGGCCTCGTCGCCTGACGCCGGCCGAAGGCGAGCAGCTGGCGGGTGAGGCCGGCGCCGCGCTCGACCGATTGTCTGATCTCGTTCGCCTCGTCGCACGCCGGATCGTCGCGTTTGAGCTGCAAGAGCAGCAGGTCGGCGGCGCCCATGATGCTCATGAGGATGTTGTTGAAGTCGTGCGCGAGGCCGCCGGCCAGCCGCCCGATCGCTTCGAGCTTCTGCGACTGGCGCAGCTGTTCCTCGAGAGCGCGGCGCTCGGTGATGTCGCGCGCGAAGGCCGTGAGTATCGTGCGCGAATCGGTGCCGAGACGCGCGACCGTCAACTCCATCGGGAACTCGCTGCCGTCCGCCTTCAATCCGTGCATCTCGAGCTGACGGCCCGCCAGCGGTCCGCGTCCGCTCGTCAGGTACTCGCCCAGCGCGTTCAGGTACTGCGCGCGGTCCGCTTGCGGCATCAGCATCTGGATGTGCCGGCCGAGGATGTCGAGCCGCGCGTACCCGAACAGCTGCTCCGCGGCGGGATTGAACTCGCGGATGTTCAACTGGTGATCCATCGTGATGATGGCGTCCTGCGCGGCCTCGAGAATCGCGCCCTGGCGTGCTTCGATCTCGCCGCGCGCGCGATACAGATTGAGCGCCAGAAGCGCGACCGGCAGGGCCAATAGCAGCGTCAGCGCGTAGCCCGAGGTCTCGGCGACCTTGATCACGATCGCCGCCGTTGCGGCGCCGACCAGATAGCTCGGCGCGTTCGGCAGAAAATCCGTTCTCCAGATCCGCCACGCGTTCTGGTTCGTCGTGAGCGCGATCGCGAGCGCGAGCGGGATCGTGTTGACGAGAAAATACGAGAAGGCCATCGCCATCAGCGGCACGGCCATGGCCACCAGCCGCGCGTCGACGCTGCCGCCGAGCGCCCGGAAGACCTGGCCCGCCGCTTCGACGGTGATGACGAGCATCGCCATGTTGAAGAGCGTCCGGAATGGCGGGTTGCGCTTTCGCGCGTTCAGCGTCGACTGGCTCCAGCCGCTCGCGGCGCCGACGATCATCGCGGCGTGCGGCCCCCACAGGAGGATCGACGCGATGTCGACCACGTACGACACCGACATGTTCGAGCCGCCGGTGATCGGGAACTGCACCTTGAACGCGGCGGTGAGAACCGAGAGCAGCGCGAGAAACGCGAACGACAGAACGGGCGTCAGCGTCGCGCGGGGGACGAGCGTGACGAAAAGGAGCGCACCCAGCGCGACGACAGCGATGATGTACCAGCGCCCGCGAGGGGGGAGGTCCCGCAGCAAAACGTGTCAAGTATACTTTTGCCCGGATGAAATCTGCTCTACGGGGACGAGACCGAGCGTGCAGGGCCCTGCCGCGCGCGTCAACGGTCGCACCATTCGGCTCGGATTGGACCGGATGCGGTGGTCAGCGCAGAGGGGCGAGCAGCTCGTCGATCGTCGCCTTGGCGCGGCGAACGCCCTGAAAGAGCCGTAACGTGCGATCGAATGCGCCTTCGTATTCGACGGTAAACGCGCCTTTGTAGCCATCCGCGATGAGCGCGCGCAGGACGGGCGTCAGATCGACGTCGCCTTCGCCGAACTCGCAGAACCCTCCCTGCCGATACCCTTTCAGATGGACGTGCGCGACGAGCGCCTGGACCTCGCGCAACGCGTCGCTGCAGCCGACACCCGCGTGCTCGAAGTTGATCGGGTCGAACGTCAGCCGCGCGTTGGCCCGACCGACGCGCTCGAGCACGTCGCGGCATACGTCGGGGCGCGACGAGGCGCCCCCGTGATTCTCGAAGTTGAACTGGATCTGCGGGTACTGGTCGGCCAGCCGGCGGATGTTCGCGACGATGGTCTCGCGCGCTTCCCGGCAGTACTCGTGAAGCGGCAGCCTGCCGAAGAACAGGCGCAGGACGCTGACGCCGAACGCGCGCGCCATCGCGACCTGCCGGCCCACGGACCCGAAGGTTTCGTCGATCTTCGGCGGCGGATCGAAGAAATCGCACCAGCCGCCGGACACGATCCAGACTCGCTGGGCGTTCGACGCGAGCGCGCGCCGCACCTCCTCGACCTCGACGCCGCGTTCGATCAGATGATTGAGATTCAAGTCGAGATCGCACAGGCCGAGGCGGGAGAAGACTTCGAGCGTCGGGACCAGCGGCTCGTGCTTGTGAGACGTTGTCGAGGGGAGGATTTGGTACGGCTTCACAATTCTTATTCGCGTGGGGCCCCACCCCCACGCGCTGACGCGCTCGCGGCGTAAACCGCTCGCGCGTACTCAGAACAGAACGTCACAGCAGGTCCTGTATTAGACCTGTGGGAACGCGAGGCTTTTTTCATAGGCTGAATTGACCGTTTCGGCCATCCCCCAATACTTGAATTCCGCGTGACGGCCGACGTACCGCAGGTTCGGGATCTTCCTGCCGCGTTCGACGTAGGCCTCGTAGGTGTCGAACGCCTGCGCCGACTGCTGCGGATACGCCTTTTCCGCGAACAGGTTGTGTTCGAGGGCGTACTCGAGCGTGTTGGACGGAAAACATTTCGCCGCGCCCGGCAGGACGGGCACTTCGATGAGGATCAGCGTATCGGGGCTGTCGTGCCGCGTGATCACCTTCATCTCGGTGACGCGCGTCTGGAACTCGCACGACGAGTAGTGGAGCGATTCCGCGCCTTCGGGGAACGCATGCGCGAGACCGGGAATCAGCAGCGGAATCATCATTCGTCCGGTGTAGGGGAGGGCATCTTCGCCCCACAGCCGGTCGATATCGATCGAGCAGAACACCGTGTGATAGTCGGCGAAGAAATATTTTTCGCCGCTGCCGGTCAGCACGTACGGCTTCCGGTATTCGTCCTCGATGCCGACGACGCTGTCGCGCACGACCGTCGACCGCGTCACCATCGCATCCCAGACCGCGTTCCATCCGTGCTTCGGGTAGACCTGAAACCGGATCCCCTTGCCGAGCGTGTGATCGTCGAACTTCAGCGGATCGTAGCCGGTGACCTTCTGCGTCGTCGGCGCCGCCTTCTCGCTCTGGAACCGGTCGGCCCACACCATCGAGGTCTCGAGCTCGTCGCCCGGGATGTTCCACATCTTCCACGTGTAGTTCGCCATGAACTTGTTGTAGAGCGTCGGGCCGATGGCGGCGGTGAAGTACTCGGCGAACTTGCAGTTCCCGATCTCGGGCAGCTGCGACTCGATCAATTTCAACTGCTGGTCGCGGTTCTCACGCAGCTCGCGCTCGATCTGCTCGCGCTCGGGCATCAGCGCGACGTCGCGGTAGTGCACTGGATACCGGTACTTCCGGTTGTCGGGCTCGACGTACGTGAAGAGACGCCGCTCGATGTAATAGAGCTCGTCGTTCGTCAGGCGAACGACCGTGTCGTTGATGGGCGCCTCTTTGCCGCCGGGCCAGAACCAGATGTGCGGTCCGAACTCGTACGGATGGCCGCCGTAGAAGCACGTTCGCGCGAGGCCGCCGACCTTGCTGTTCTTCTCGAGGATCGTGACGTCGTAGCCCTTCTCCGTCAGGTAGTACGCCATCGACGATCCGGCCACGCCGCCGCCAAGGATCAGCACGTTCCGATTGTTCACACCCAATCACCCAAGGTTACGCGCCTTCATCCAGCTCACCGTGTGCCAGTTCGGTTCGTCGGTCAGACGTCCATCGCGGTACGCCGCGGCCAGCTCGCCGATCGCGATCGATACGTTCTTCGCGGGCCTGAAGCCGGTCGCGCGCAGGCGATCGGAACACAGCCGGTACGACCGCGGGTCGGACGTCGACGCCTGCACGTCGATGCCGGCGTCGATATGTGTCGCGACGAGCTTCGCGATTTCCAGTACCGTGAGGTTCTCGAAGGCGGCGTTGTAGACACCAGCCAGCCGGCGTTCGAGCGCGAAGAGATACAAATCCACGAGGTCGTCGATGTGAATGTTCGGCCGCACCTGGCTCCCGCCGAACACGGTGATCCGCTTTCTGGTCAGCGCCTGCATCGTCAGGCCGTTGACGGCGAGATCGAGACGCATGCGGCGCGAGTATCCGCACACGGTCGCGGGCCTGAAGATCGTGGTCGTCATCGCGTCGCTGTAGCTCAGAATCACCCGCTCGGCGACCATTTTCGTCTTGTTGTAATCGGAGATCGGCATCGGATCGAGGTCCTCGGTGATGCGCGGCTCCGATCGAACGCCGTACACGGCGCCGGAGGACGGAAACACGAATTGGCGGACGCCCTGGCGCGCGGCGCGATCGGCGAGCCGCATCGTCGCCAGCACGTTGACCTCCCACGATGCGCGGGGATTGAGCTCGGCCGATGGATCGTTGGCGATGCCTGCGAGGTGAAAGATCGTGTCGTAGCGCGACAGGTCGAAGCCGTCCATCGCGCGGATATCTCCCACGCAAACGGTGAGCCGCGGATGCGGCTGGAGGTAATTGCCGAACCATGTCGTATCGACGACGGTGACGGCGTGATCCGTGCGCGCGAGCAGCGCTTGGGTGAGGTGCGTGCCGACGTAGCCGCAACCGCCCGTGACGAGAATCGGCATCAGATGACGATCTTCCCGATGGTCAGGAATTCCTGTTCGGTGATCGCGGTCTCGTTGCAGCGCCGCTGGGTCATCGCGGCGGCGCCGATGCTGCCGGTGAGCGCCACGAGCCTCGCGGGCAGGCCGACCGACGCCGCCAGGGTACTCAGCGCGAAGTAGGCGTCGCCGCAGCCGATGCTGTCGACGACGCTGACGCTGAGAGAAGGCATCTCGAACCGGTCGCCGTTCACGGTGACCATCGCGCCATGACCGCCGTCGGTGACCGAGACGGCGCCGCATTCGAGCAGACGCGCCGCCCGCGCCATCAGCTCGGGAAGGGACAAACCGCGCTCGTGCAGGCACAATTCGGCTTCCGTGCGGTTCAGACTGTAGTAGTCGGCCCCGACGTATTTCAGCGGCAGGTTGTAGCCGTAGTTGCTCGAGTTGACCTGCGCCATCGCGCCGACATACGCGCGATTCCGCTCGGCGATGCGCCGGTTCACCGCCGTCGCGTCGAGCAATCCGTGCCCGAAGTCGGCGATCAGCACGACGTCGTAATCGTCGAACGACGCGGCCACGTCGTGACTCGCGTCCGGGAGCGTGCGGCGCTTCGTCTTGAATACCGGCCGTCCGGTTTCTCGATCGACGAAGCGCGTCTCCACCACCGTTCCGGCCGTGAGGTTGGTCACGTGCACGTTCGACGGCAGCTTCGCGCTCAGGCCGTTCGTGACGCAGTGCACCTCGCGGACGAATCCGGCCAGATGCTGGGCGATGATGCCGACGCCGCCGACCTGCTCGACGCGATCCACCTCGGCGCCCGCGACGCATCGCGACTGCGTCGAGAGATTGGTCAGCGCCACGTCGACCCACTGGTCGACGATGCTTTCGCCGACGACGCAGACGCGCAGCGGCGCGGCTTTGGCGAGGAACAGCTTCAGCTCTTCGAGCCTGAAACCGAGCGACGACACGTCCTTGAACAGCACCCGATCGTTCTGCAGCAGCGGATTGCGCTGCGCCGCCTCGGGCGCCGCGAGCAGGAAGTGCGAGAGCTTGGTCGACGAGAACGTCTCGCCGGACGTGAAGTGCATCCGTCCGCCATAGCGTTCGAGCGCGCGCATCTCGTGGTAGATGCTGCGGCTTCTGTCGAGCGTCAGATCGGCGTACTCGGGACCCTTCACGTAGACATCCGGCTGCAGCGCCTCGATCGCCGACAGCGCCGTCGGCTCGTGGACGATCGCGACGTAGTCGACGAGCTCGAGCGCCGCGACCTGACGCGCGCGGTCGTCCTCGGAGAACGTGATCGAACGCTTCTTCGTGATGTGGCGATCGGCGGTGATCGTGACCACGAGCAGATCGCCGAGCGATCGTGCTTCCTCGAAATGCGTAAGGTGCCCGATGTGCACGAGATCGAAGGCGCCGTGACAGTGGACGATGTGCTTGCCGCGCAGCCGCTCGCGGATGCGGGGCAGGTCGTCGATGGTCACGATCTTGTCGCGCGGCGAGACGCGGTCGACGGTCCCAATCATGTCAATTGCGCCTGGCGCTTCAACGTGAATCCCGCCTTCATCGCATCGCCGTGGAACATCTTGACCGTCTCGAGCGAGAACGCGTCGAGGTCCTTTCCGACGCAGTCGAGCTTGTTCAGGATGCCGGTGGTCACCGTGATGATGGGACAGCCGATCTGATCCGCCTGGAAGATGTTCAGCAGCTCGCGCGGGCTCGCCCAGATCAGTTTCACCTGCGGCTGGGCCGCCGCGATGTCGACCGCCTCCGCCATCACCGGCACCGGATCGCGCCCCGTATCGGCGATGCGACCCGCGAAGACGGAGATGTTCGACGGCGCGCCGCCGGCGAGCGCGTCGACGGCACGCGCGACCTGGTCGAGCGTCATGACCGCCGTGACGTTGACGCGCACACCGCTGTGCGACAGCCGGTGGATCAGGCCGTACGACGGCTGCGCCAGCGTATTGGTGATCGGAACCTTCACGAACACGCTCGCGCCCCAGGACGCGATTTCGCGAGCCTGGGATTCCATCTCCCCGAAGGCGTCGGAAAGCACTTCGAACGAGATCGGCCGATCGGGAATGGCCGCGAGCGCGTCGCGCGCGAAGGTCGCGTAGTCGCGCACGCCCGCCTGGCGCATGAGCGTCGGGTTCGTGGTGAACCCGCGAATGTACGGCCGGCGGGACATCGCAATCATGTCGTCGAGGCTGGCGCCGTCGGCGAACAGCTGCACGCGGAGATTTAAAGTCATTTTCTTTTTGTTCTACTTGCGCGGGATCCCACCCCCGCTCGCCTCGCTCGCGCCTTCGCGCTCGCTCGAGCCGCGCGCGCTGCCCTCGCGCCGATCGGCACGTCCTTGACGGCGTCCGGACAGAATCCAATCCACTGCCTCGCTGAGCGAATGCACCGCGGCATCCGGTTTCGTGTGAAGCGGTTCACCGTATCCGCGATCGATGAACACCGTCGCACCGACGCCGGCCTGCACGCCCGCCTCGACGTCCTTCCCGCGGTCGCCGACGATCGCGCTTCTGGCAAGGTCGTGACGCGGCTCGCGCAGCAGCAGACCCGGCTTCGGCTTCCTGCACGTACACCCGTCTCGGTCGTCGTGATAACACACGCGGAACTCGTCGATCGGCAGCTGCGCGCCCAGAGCGGAATTGATCGCCTCCACTCCGTCGCGCGTCTGCGCGCCGCGCGCGACGTCGGGTTGATTGGTCACGACGACGAGGCGATAACCGGCCGCTTTCAGGCGCGCGAGCGCGTCCTTGACGTCGGGCAGCACGCGGAGCTCGTCGACAGTCGAGGGCGGAAACGGTTTGCGGTTGCGGACAACAGCCGCGTTCAGGACGCCGTCGCGATCGAGAAAGATTGCCGGCGGCCCGGCTTCTCCGGGCTTCTCTCCGGCCGGCCACGGCGTCATCGACTCCCACTTGGCGGGCGCCGTTTGCAGCGCCGGATGAGAGACCAGCAGGTGCCAGATGACGGCCTGAAACTCCTCGGTGTGCGGCGTGACCGCTGCGGCATTCACCGTCGGTACGATGACGCACGCGTCGGCGACCCGCGCGGCGTACCCGCCGTCGCGGCCGACGATCCCGAGGATCGAGCAGCCGACGCTTCGTGCGAGCTCGAGCGCCTTCACCAGATTCTCGCTGATGTGGCGCTCGGCGCTGCCGCCGCCGACCGAGAACACGAACACGGCGTCCTCGCGGCGCAGACGGCTTTCGAGCAGCCACGCGGCGAACACCGTGTCCCAGCCTTCGTCGTTCGTGCGCGCCGTCACCTCCGACACGTTGTCGGTCGGCGCGTAGGCTTCGAACCCCGCGAGCTTACGAAAATCGTTGACGGCGTGCGACGCGTGCGCGGCGCCGCCGCCGACGCCGAGCAGGAACAACCGGCCGCCGCGCGACCGGACGAGCGCCAGCGCCGCGGCGAGGCGCTCGATGGCGTCCGCGTCGAGCGCGGCGGCGATCCGGGCGGTGTCGTCGAGATAGCGGCGCGAAAAAGTCGTCATTCCTTCGCGAGTCCCCATTCGATGTCGCACAGCAGGCCGATCGTCCGGAGCACGTCGACGGCGTTCTTCACTCGAAACGCCTTGCTCTCGCCGCGCGCGCGCTCGGTGAGGTCCATCGGCACCTCGACGAACGTCCGCGTCCGGCGCAGCGCTTTGACGAGGACCTCGGCTTGAAACCCGTATCCGCTCGACTGAATCGCCAGCCCTTTCAGGACGTCGGCGCGATGGAGCTGCAGGCCATTGTAGTACTTCAGGCGGCGGCCGGTGATGATGTTGACGAGCAGCGTGAAGGCTTTGGAGATCACGGTGCGCCCGAGCGGACGCGAGCGCCACATGTTCCGCGTGAACCCGATGATGATGTCCGCGTCGCCGACGCGCGTGAACAGCGCGCGCAGCGTGTCGGCGCTCCATGCGTTGTCGCCGTGCACCATGACGAGATGCTCGCGCGTGGCCGCATCCACTCCGCGCCGGTACGTCGATCCGAATCCCAGGTTGCGAGGGTTGACGAGCAGCGTGACGCGCGGGAACCGGTCGACGTTCGCGCGAACGACGTCGCCGGTCCCGTCCGAGCTTCCGTCGTCGACCACGAGAATCTCGTAATCGATCGGCAGCGGCGCGAGCGCGGTCGTGACGCTCTCGAGCGTGCCGAGGATGTTGTCCGCCTCGTTGTACGCCGGCACGATGACGGAAAGAGAATGAGCGTTGGTCACGCGCGCGCCTTTTCCGCGACGGCGATCGCATAGATGCGCACTTGAGGGTTTTCGTACACGACCTGAAACCGCGGATCGGAGCTCGCCCACGATTCCTCGATCGGGAAGCCGCGTTCGTCGTGCCAGACGTAGTCGATCTCGTAGGCCGACAGCGCGGAGATGAACACGTACCGTACGCCGAGCGCCTCCAGATTGAAGATCCACGCCTCGCGAATGCCCTGCATCCGTTCGTAGCGCGGGCGCAGCGCGTCATGCCCGGCGATCGGCATCAGCTCGCCGGAGGCCGTCGCGAGCAGCGGCGGCGTGGGATTGAATCGCCCCGAGCGGTAGGCGCGGTCGTAGTCGTGAAAGCGCCAGCGCGGACGTCCGTCGATGTTCACATACACGACGCGGTTGGTCAGACGGCCGCCGACGAGCGGATAGGGAAGATTGTTGCCGGTATACGCGATGGTCGACCGCGCCACGTGCGCATCGATCCACTTCCACCCCTCGGCGAACGTGCCGCGGATGTACGTGGGCGTCGTGTTCAGGTACGGACCGCCGACGATTGCGAGGAGCGTCGCCGCAGCCGCGGTGACGACGGCGACTCCGCCGATCCCCCGACGCGAACCACGCGCGAACCACCATGTGGCAGCCAGCAGAATGGCCAGGGCGAAGAACCAGAGCAGGAACGGGCGCTCGATGAGGCCGCTGAGTGACAGCCATCCGCCCATGAACCACGGAAGCGTGGCAGGCAACTCCTTCTGGACGCCGACGATCGTCCACAGCATGCCGGCGGCATAGAGCGCATGAATGCACCGGTCCCACGCCGGGCGATTGCGAAACGTGAACGCGAGCGGCAGCAGCGCCGGCGCGATTGCCGGCATCAGAAAACGCGAATCGATGTTCACCGGGAATCCAAACCAGTACAGCGGGACCATCAGAAGAGGAGTCGCGACGAAAAATCCGTGGGGCCACCAGCCGCGCCGCGCCATCGCGATCCAACCCACGACCGCGAGCGGCAGCCAGAACAGTAACAGCGCCGGCCCGAATGCGTGCGCGGCCATTGCGGGAAAAAGACCGATGTCGGTCGTGTGAAAGACCGTATTGAGCATCGCGCCGCGGCCGAACGCGCCGCGCGCGAGCGTGATGCCGCCGACCGCGACGCTTGCCGGATAAATCGGACTGCCGGCAACCGTCCAGTTTCGCAGATACCAGGGCAGCGCAAATGCGGCGATGCCCGGCAGCGCCCACACGGTCCGGCGCCGGAATCCGCGTGCGACGGCGAGCAGGAGAAACACCGGCGTGTAGACGAGCGCGACGTACTTGCTGCCCCAGTAGAGTCCCAGGCTGACGCCCCAGAGTACCCACTCGCGGCGATCGTTCCGGTCGACCGCAATCATGCCGAGGTACAGCGACGTCAGGAACATCGCCGCGCAGATGAGGTCGACGTTCGCGCCGACAATCTGCTCCAGGACCGGCCGTGAGAGCAGGAAGAACACCGGCGGGTAGACGGCGTGAGACGGCGCGGCGCCAAGCCGGCGCGCGAGGGCGTACAGCGCCAGCGCCGCCAGCAGCCCGAACGGAAACTGACCCATGCGCGCGATCAAATCGCCATGGAACGGCAGCATGAGCCACGCGAACGCGATCTCGCCGTTGGCGGGGGCATACGCCTGAGCCTCATCGCTGAATGGTGTGGGGATGATCGAGAGAGCGCGATCCTGCACCCAGCGCGCCGAAAAGAACAAGTGATAGCTGATGCTGTCGTACAATGTGAGCGGCGAATGCGTCGCCGCGAAGCCGACGGCAAACGCCAGCAGCGCTCCGCCAATCCCAACAGCCACAACAGGCCAGACCGGCGCGCGCTCGGGCGCCAACGGCGTGCGCGGTCGGGGCAACAGGAGCGACACGCAATACAGGCCGGTCTCCGCGACGACGTACCAGAGCGCCGTCAGCCGTCCTGCGGCACCAAGCACGAGACCGCAACCGGCGACGATCGCGAAGGAGATGACGCCGGCCCGACTGCCGGCCTCCGCCGGATCGGTCGGCGCAAAGAGGCGGACGGTCAGGTTCCACGCGGCCGCTCCGGCCAGAGCGGCGAGCAGCCAGAAGACAAGGTACGATTCGATTGACCGATATCCCAGATACCAGCCGATAAGAAGATTCGCGAGACAGAGGGCCGTGAGGGCTACGCTGGAAACGACCCGATTATCTTTTGAAGAAACCTAAAGAAGCCATATGAAGACTCGGACGCTCATGATTGGAAGACTCGGACCCATCGGTTGTGCCGCGGTCCTGTCCTGCGTCGTTGCCTGCTCGACCAGCAACAATCCGGTACAGCCGTCATCCGGCGGTTCCACGAGCCAGAGCGACGCCACCGCGTCGGTGACCGCCCCGCAGATGCTGACGCCGGCGGCCGGCGCGGTCGTCCGCAATGCGGATCAACCGCTGACGCTCGTCGTGCGCAACGCGGTCGTCACCCAGAACGCCACCGCGACCTATACCTTCGAGGTTGCAACCGATGCGGCGTTCGCGAACAAGGCCTTTACCAAGAGTGGCGTGCCGCAGGGATCCAATGGACAGACGAGCTTGGCGATCGATCGGATTGGCGCCGGGGCCGATTACTTCTGGCACGCGCGCGCGGAGGGCGGCGGCACGGTGGGTCCGTTCAGCGCAGCGCGGCGGCTGACGATCGGACCCGAGGTCATCGTGCAGGCGCCGGTGCCGATCGGTCCGTTGACCGGCGCGCAGACGCCTCCGCGTCCGGTGCTGCGGGTGAGGAACGCGGTGAGACAGGGGCCGGCGGGTGCGATCACGTACCGCTTCGAAATTGCGACGACGAGCGCCTTCACGACGATCGTCGCCACCGGGACCAACGTCGAAGGCGTGAACGAGACCGGCTTCACGCCCGCGAGCAACCTCGCGATCGGCGCGACGTTTTTCTGGCGCGCGTTCGCGATCGACGCGTCGAACGGCGTGACGAGCGCGCCGAGCGCCGCGCAGAGCTTCACGACGATTCAGCCGTCGGCGGCGAGTCAGATCGCCTCGCAGCTCGGCATCGAGCTGTGGCCAGGCACGCAGCCGCCCGGCAACACCGGACACGCCACGATGGGCAACGATCCCACGCGGGGCGTCGGCTGGCAGATCCAGACGCTGCACTACCTCCCGACCAACGTGTTCTTCCAGAGTCCGGATATCGAAATGCTGCGGTTCTTCGATTTGTTCGACCGCGGTTTCGATCCCGACAGCGCGATCGCCTGGATGAACTCGAATGGCTATCCGACCGCAGCGCAGTGGTATCCGCCGCCGGAGAAGGCGGTGCTCGGCTTGAAGTACGTGTACATCGCCGCGCGCGACAAGATCGTCACCAACGCGATCTGGGACGTCGTGCTGAGGGTTGAATGACGTTCGGGAAGCTGAAGACTGCAGTCGCGTTGATCGTTGCGTGGATGGCGCTCGCAGGCGCCGCCGACGCGCAGCTGCCGGCGTCGACGGCGAACACGTCGAGCAAGGGCTACGTGGAAGCGGTCGCGCAGTCGGCGTTCGGCAACGTCACCAGCCAGTCGTTTGGCGCCGAGCTGGGCGCCACGCTCGCCGACGGCCTGCAGCTGTTCGTCGAGGGCGGCATGATCCGCGACGCCGCGACGAGCGACATCAGCGCCGGCGCGACCGAGATCGCGCTCGCGCTTGGCGCGCTGCAGCCGGCGGCCGTCTCGTACGCCGTCAAGGAGCCGGTATCGTTCGGCGTCGCCGGCCTGCGCTACCTCTTCTCCGGATCCGCGCGCGTCCAACCGTACGTGCTTGCCGGCGGCGGGGTCGCGCGCGTCAAGAAGGACGTCACGTTTCAACTGGGCGGCGCGGATGCCACGGGCACCCTGTCGCAATACGTGACGCTCGGATCGGATCTCTCGGGAACCGCGACGAAGCCGATGCTGTCGGTGGGCGCCGGCGCAGTGTGGTCCGTCTGGCAGAAACTGATCGTCGACTTCCAGTACCGTTACGGGCGCATCTTCGACGACACCGCGATCAATACGAGTCGCGCCGGCGCCGGCGTCGGCGTGCGCTTCTAGCGACACATCTCCGAGACGACGGCCGCGACGATCGCGAGGGTCGGCAAGATCCCCGCGATCGTCCGTCGTTTCCGTGAAAGGTGTCGACCTTTCGATTGACATTGGTCAAACGCGTGTTTTACACACGTGTTTGAGATCGTCGATGAAGAAACTCGCTCTGCCGCTGGTGCTCCTCCTCGCCGCCGGCGCCGGCTGGTACGCCTACGCCCGCTCGCGTCCGACCTCGCTGATGCTCACCGGCATCGTCACGACCAACGACGTCATCGTCAGCCCGCAGATCGCCGGCCAGATCGGCGAGCTGCTCGTGAAGGAAGGGGATGCCGTGACGAAGGACCAGCTGGTCGCCGTCATCCGTCCCGACGAGCTGCAGGCCGACACGGCGTACTACCGATCCAATGCCGCCGGGCTCGCGTCGCAAGTCCGCGAATCGGAAGCGGCGCTGCGGTTCCAGGAGCGCCAGACCACGGATCAGATCCGCCAGGCGGAGTCGGCGCTGCAGTCGCTCGAGGCGCAGGTCAAGGCCGCCTCGTCGGACTTCGAGGCCGCCCGCCTCACGTTCACGCGCACGCAGGATCTCGCGCAGCAGCACGTCGCTTCGGCGCAGGAGCTCGATCAGGCGAGGACCGCGTTCACGACGGCGCAGGCGAAGGTCGATTCGCTCTTGAAACAGGTTGACGCGCAGCGCGCGACCGTCGCGCTCGCGCGGTCGAACGCCGAACAGATCGCGATGCGTCGCAGTCAGCTGCAGGCGAGCGAGCACATGGAGGCGGCCGCCGCCGCACAGAAGACGAAGGCCGACGTGCGCCTGCGCTACACCGAGATTCACGCGCCGATCGACGGCATCGTCGACGTGCGCGCCGTTCGTCCCGGCGAGATCGTGACGCCGGGGCAACCCGTTGTGACGCTGATCAACCCTGACGATCTCTGGGTGCGGGCCGACGTGGAGGAAACGTACGTCGATCGCGTGCGCGTCGGCGACAAGATGCGCGTGCGTCTGCCGTCGGGCGAAGAGCGCGACGGGACGGTGTTCTATCGCGGCGTCGACGCGTCGTTCGCGACGCAGCGCGACGTGAGCCGCACCAAGCGCGACATCAAGACGTTCGAGGTCCGCCTTCGCGTCGACAACCGCGATCGCCGCCTCGCCGTTGGAATGACTGCGTATGTGTTGTTGCCGCTCTGAAAACGGAAAAGGGCAACGAATAAGTGAACTCGATCGAAGTCGACAGCCTCGTCAAGAAGTTCGGCGACTTCACCGCCGTCAACGGCATCAGCTTCGCCGTGGAGGACGGCGAAATCTTCGGTCTGCTCGGCCCGAACGGCGCGGGGAAGTCGACGCTCATTCGCATGCTCGTCACGCTGCTGCCGCCGACGTCCGGTTCGGCCATCGTCAACGGCTACGACATCGTGAAGCAGGCGAACGGCGTGCGGCGGTCGATCGGCGTCATCCCGCAGGCGATGACGACCGATCTCGAGCTGAGCGTCGAAGAGAACCTGATCATCTTCGCCAAGCTGTACGGCGTGCCGCGGCAGAAGCGCGAGCAACTGATGGCGGAGCTGCTCGACGCGGTCGAGCTGACGAAGTGGCGCGAAGCGCCGGTCAAGAACCTGTCGGGCGGCATGCGCCGGCGCGTCGAGATCGCGCGCGGGCTGGTGCACGAGCCGCGCATC
Source organism: Acidobacteriota bacterium (assembly GCA_003222395.1). Taxonomy (GTDB): domain Bacteria; phylum Acidobacteriota; class Vicinamibacteria; order Vicinamibacterales; family CAVVIG01; genus Gp6-AA45. The sequence continues at coordinate 44,698 of QHWB01000074.1, read as the reverse complement.
TTTTTCCTCGACGAGCCGACGACCGGGCTCGATCCGGTGTCGCGCGTCGCCGTCTGGGAGATGCTCCAGAAGATCAAGTCGCGGCGCGACCTGACGATCCTCATCACGACGCATTACATGGACGAAGCCGACAAGCTCTGCGATCGCATCGCCATCGTCGATCACGGCGAGCTGAAGGCGCTCGACTCGCCGATGAAGCTGAAGACGTCGATTCCGGGCAAGAACGTCATCGAGGTGAGCTTCGGCGACACGCCGGCCGGCTGGATGCAGCAGCTCCAGGCGCTGCCGGACGCGGAGAGCGTGACGGCCGAGGATCACGTATTCCGGATTTCGTCGCAGAACGGGCCGGCGACGATGCTGGCGCTCATGGACATGGCCGCGCGGAAGACCGTGACGGTTCAATCGCTGTCGGTCCAGAGCACGACGCTCGACGACGTGTTCGTCCACTACACGGGGCGCGGCCTGCGCGACGCGCTGCAGGAAGTCAGTCCGAAGGAATCGCAGGGCTTCATGGTGCGGAGGCAGTAATGGGACGCATGTGGGCCATCATCGAGCGCGAGCTGCGGCGCTTCCGGCGCAGTCCGGTGCTGATCATCGTCTCGATGGTCTTTCCGATCGTGCAGCTCGTGGTGCTCGGCTACGCGTTCGGCGGCAACGTCAAGCACCTGAAGCTGGCGATCGTCGATCAGGACCGCGGCGTGCCGGCGGTGAAGGTGCGCGAGCTCGTGTCGGCCGTCGCGTCCGGCGCGCGAACGGTCGACGTCTTCGACTACGGCGATCAGGGCCAGGCGCTTGCCGATTTGAGAAACGGCCGCGTGAACGGCGTGCTGACGATTCCGCCGGAGTTCTCGCGCCGTGTCCTCGCGAAGAACGAGCCCCGCGTCGCGCTGATCGAGGACAACACCGACAACTTCGTCTCGGCCTCGCTCGCCGCGACGATCGGTCGTGATGTCGATCTTCATGATGGTGATGATCGGCGGCGGCATCATCTTCATCGACGACAAGGCGCGCGGGCTCCACGAAGGCTATCTGGTGACGCCGATCTCGAAATTCGAGCTGATCGCGGGATTCAACGTGTCGGGCACGATCAAGGCGGTGCTGGCCGGCACGTTCCTGACGATCATCGGCTCGGTCATCGCCGGCATCCCGAACCCGTTCGATCCGCTGCGGCTGCTGCGCCTCTTCGTCGTCATCGTCGTGACGGCGTTCGCGCTCATCAGCCTGATGTTCCTGATGATGGTGCGCGTCAGCGATCCGCTGACGCCGCGCGCGACGTTCGGCGTCCTCAACACGCTGCTGTACTTTCCGAGCGGCGCTGTCTATCCCCAGCAGGGGTTTCCCGGATGGATGCAGGTGATCGCCGTCATCGATCCGTTCACGTACGCCGTCCACGCGTTCAAGAACCTGCTGCTCAAGAATACCGGTTTCGAGGCGATTACCTACGATTTGGGATTCCTGCTCGTGTTCTCATTCGTCGCGATGACGCTGGCGACGATGCTCTTCAAACGCACGCTATGAACGATTCCTCGCGCGCGCGGCTGCTGAAAGCGGCCGAACGGCTGTTCGCCGATCGCGGCTTCAAGGAGGTCACGGTGCGCGAGATCTGCCGCGCGGCGCGCGCGAACGTGGCGGCAGTGAACTACCACTTCGGGGACAAGCTCGGGCTGTACCGCCAGGTGCTTCAGTCGGCCATCGATCGCGTGCGCGCGACGAACGAAGCCGCGACGCAGACGGGCGCCGGTCACCGGGCCGAAGAACAGCTGCGGCGCTCCATCTCGATCTTCATCCACCGGCTGCTGTCGAACGGCAGCGACACCGTCCACCGCCTGATCACGCGTGAGCTGAACGATCCGACGCCCGCGCTCGACGCGTTGATCGAGCAGGGCGTCCGGCCGCGGATCGATTACCTGTCGGGATTGGTCGCCGACCTGATCGGCTGCGATTCGGGGGATCCACGCGTGCTGCGCTGCGTGGGGAGCATTCAGACGCAGTCGATTGCGTACCTGCCGAATCCGATCGCGCAGCGGCTCGGCATGCCGGCCACGCTGACGCCCGGCCAGATCGACGACATCGCGCAGCACGTCGCCGACTTCTCGATCGCCGGCATCAAGGCCGTTGCCCGCGAACACGTTCGCGGTCGAGCGCGCGCAGGCCGATCGTCCAGGTGAGCGGCACTGACTGCGGCGTGAAGCACACGTTGTCGTCGCACGCCTGATAGTCGAGCGTCGCCGAAATCGTCATCTCGCTCCGCCCCGTCAATGCGGCGGCGGCCTCCTGCGACGGGTCGATCTCCAGATCCTGCACGATCCGGAACGGTTTCTGGTACACGGGAACGTGTTCGTTCAGTGGTTTGAAGAAGTAGTCGCCCGCCCTCGGAAACTGCGAGCCGCGAACCACCAGCCCGGCCTGCGGCTGCACGGTGATCGCGATCGGCTTGTAGCCGGCGACGCCTGGCGCATACACGTGCACGCGCGACGCCGGCGCGGCGTCGATGACCGCCGAGAAATGCGTGCCCGGGGCGGCGACGCCGTCGGTGAGGTACGTCGTCAGCGTCAGATGAGGCGCGTTGATTTTCGTGCCCGCGACGTCGACCTTCGCCCCGCGTTTCACGAGCACGCTCGTCATCGTGTTCCGTTCCTGGTACGCCGCTTCGAAGAACCGCGATGTGACGACGGCGTTCGCGTCGGCGATGAACGTGCCTGGATAGGGAATTCCGTACGTCGCGCTGCTCTCAGCCACGGTCGTGTTGAGGAGTCCGTACTGCCTGATGACGACCGAGCCCTGGTCCGACAGGAGCGGGAACGTGATGCCGCGCCGCGCCGAGAAATCGGCCAGCACCGCGACCGGATCGTAGCTGACTGCGACGAGGCCGAGACCTTCGCGGCGCAACTGGGGCAATCGTCCCTGCAGCTCGACGAGCTGCGTCTTGCAGTACGGTCACCAGTCGGCCGAGCGGAAGAACACGAGCACCACGCCCTTGGGTCCGACGAGCGACCTGAGCGATCTCGTGACGCCTTGTTGATCGGGCAGGCTGAAGTCGACGAGCCGCTCGCCGAGCTTCGGTCCGAGCGTCTGCGGATCGAGCGGCTGCTGCGCCGCGACGACGGCGACGGCGCTCGCAAGCACGGCGGCGGTGAAAAGACGACGCGGCATGAATCGCCTCGATGACCTCATCGGCGCGAGTCTACTACTAGAGCCCGTCGTCCGTCCGGTTGGATCGCTGAGCCCGCGACGTCGACTTCACGGAGCAGCAGTCCGCTCGGTATCAGCGGGCCATTCGAAATCCATCGAGTCTTACGGTGCGGCTGATGCGTCCGGCGGGAATTGTTTCGAGTATCACGAGCTCGGCGCCGGCGAGCCACGACTGGTCGAGATCGACCGGCGGCGCGTCCGGTAGACGGTGCGAAGGAAACTGAAGCTCGTACTGTTCGAGCACGAACCCGCGTCCGCCCACGTGCGGTGACGTCAGGACCCATCCGCCCGTACTGAACCCTTCCTCGAACAGCGGCACCGCGTCGCCGCTCACGGCTTCCGCTCGCGACGTGTTGCGCAGGACATAGATGATGTCGCGGTACCGCCGCGGCGTGAACAGCGATTCGACGTACGACCGTCGGAGCAGCACCATGCATCCCGTCGGGCGGCGGATGACACGAACGACGCTCACGTGCATAGTGCCGATCTCCAGCGTCGCGTGATCGGCGATCGGCAGCGTGCCACGCACGGTCGCGCGCTCGAACAGGAGATCGACATCTGCGGTGAGCCGGCCCGCATCGCGGCGATAGCGCGCGAAATCGCCCTCATCCACTTTGAGCACGGTCGGCCATTGCTGCGACGATGCGGCTTCGGCGGCGTCGTTCCGAGGGAGCAGCCGAACGCCTCCGAGCGCGGCTTCAACGCTCGCGATCCGTCCGGTCGTCGATCCACCCATGTTCATGGACAGCGTCGCGCTCGAGCGGCTGGTGGTCTGCACGACGGCGCCGCCGGGCAGCTCCAGTCGCGATCGTGGAACGACCGTCCGAACGATGAACTCGGAAGGGACGCCCGCAACGATCGCGTGTGCGGCGATGTATTTTCGCGCCGGCATCCGGCGGCGCAGCGCAAATCCGTCGGTCACGCGAGGATTCGCGCCGTCCAGCGACACGCTGAGGTCTGGCGTGTCCGGCGGAGCCGCGGCCATTTCCGGCGTTGGTGCGTTGACGAGCGACCACGTCCAGAGGTCGGGAACCACGAACACGACGATTGCGCCCATTCCAGCGACCGCCAGCGCGCGTCCCACACGCCGCCGTCGATACTGATACACGATCACCGCGACGGCGACGACCACCATCAGCGTACCGGCGACGACGCCGGGCGTCGGATCGGGGAGCGGACCCTCGCCGTTCTCGGCGATGTCCGTCGTCCAGAGCAGCGCGACGAGCACCGCGGACGCCGTGAAGATCACGAGCGCCGAGATGGCGCCGGCAATCGCGAGCACGTAGCGCGCCAGCGACGGTGTGATGACCGCAAGTGCCATCAGCAGTGTGACGAGGATGAGTTGCTTGAGCACGAACACGGGGATGGTCTTCACGATCTCCCCGGCTCGCATACCGAATGACGCGGCAACGATCACGCTGCCTGTCAACGGGACGACGAGAAAGAAGATCGCCGCGAAGGCAAGCTTCGCGGTCATCAGGCTGCCCGGCGCGATCGGACGCGTGATCCAGAACGCCTCGCGTCCGACGAGCGGGTCGTCGTGAACGAGGCTCGAGATCAACAGCGCCAGGAGGACGACATCGACAATCGAAATCAACTGCGACACCTCGTTGATTCCGACCTGCGGGCCGAAACCCGCGAGCGCGACGTCGGCTCCGGCCGTGGCAATCAGCGTCCGGGCGGCGAGGATCGCCAGCCATCCGACGATGACCCATCGAAGCCGCCGGAGATCTTTTGCCGCGATGTGACCCACTCCGGTCATCGCCGCGCCTCGCGGTTCGCGCGCGCAACCGCAACGAATATTTCCCGCAGCGTCATGGGATGCGCCTCGACCGAGGCGCCGGGAAACAGCGACGCGATCTGTCGTTGCGACTGTGTCGCGGCGTAGCGCGTGTCCACGAACCGCACCAGTCGTCCTGACGTCTGCAGTCCCGTCCAGTGTGGCGGCGCCGTCGAGGGCTCACGCGCCGGATCGCTCATCGTCACCTCGATGCGTCGAAACCGCGCGTGAAGATCCGCCAGTGGTTCCATCAGCACGAGCCGTCCCGCGTCGATGAATCCGACGGCATCGACGAGTCGCTCGACTTCGTCGAGGTCGTGTGAAGAGATCAGGACACTCCACCGCTCCTCGCCCGCGAGCTCGAGCACGCCGCGCACGAGATCGTCGCGCACGACGGGATCGAGTCCGCTGAAGGGCTCGTCGAGAACGAGGAGACGCGGCCGATAGGCGAGCGACGAGACGAGCGCCGCTTTCACGCGCATGCCGCGCGATAAGCGCGAGATCTTCGTGTCCATCGCCAGATCGAATTCATCGACGAGCTTTCGGCACAACGGCTCGTCCCAGGTCGGATACAGCGGCCGGCAGAAGGCGAGCAGCTGCGCGACGGTCATCCATGCCGGCAGGCTCTGGTTCTCCGACACGTGGCCGATGGATCGAAATTCCGATACGCCGAGCCGCCGCGTATCGACGCCGAGCACGGTCGCTTCGCCGTGCGTGGGACGGATGATGTTCATCAACATCCGAATCGTGGTCGTCTTGCCGGCGCCATTCGGGCCGAGCAGCGCAAACAGGCTGCCCTCGGGGATGCTGAACGACAGGTCCGAGACGGCGTTGGTTCGCCCGAAGCGGCACGTAAGATGGGACGCGTGAACAGCGTCAGCCATGGGAGTCGGTCATTTCCATTCGCGTCGAATCAGCTCGACGAGATCGTCCACATCGAGTCCGACCCGCCTGGCCTCGACGACCACGCGCTCGATGTCGTCGTGGAGCGCAGCGCGGCGCACGGGCGCAGGCGCCGGACGCAAGGTGCCGACGATTGTGCCGATTCCTGGCTGGACCTCGAGGATCCCGCGCTCGACGAGCGTGCTCACGATCCTCTGCGCCGTGTTCGGATTGATCTTCAGCTCCTGGCTGAGCGTCCGAATCGACGGGAAGCGATCGCCCGGCTTCAGTTGACGCGTCACCACCGCTTTCGTGACGGCGAAGACGACCTCGTCGTGCATTGGCCGTCCAGGCCGCCATGTGACGCTGAACGGACTGGTGTACTAATACTGATAGTGCACGTGGCGGTCAAGCGTGGGGCGAGAGCACCGATAGCGGGCTGAAAGCTGATAGCTGAAAGCTGATAGCTGAAAGCTGATAGCCGCACATATGATGTCCCCGTGTTCACGACGGATCTCCTCAAGGGACGCGCCGCGCTCGTCACGGGCGGCGGCACCGGCATCTGCCGCGGCATCGCGCTCGCCTTCGCGCGGCACGGGTGCGACGTCGCCATCACGAGCCGGAAGATCGAGCATCTCGAGCCGACGGCCGACGAGATCCGCGCGTGCGGCGCACGCGCGGTCGCGAAGGCGGCCGACGTCCGCGATCCGGTCGCGGTCGACGACGCGATCGCAGCAGTGGTAGGCGAGCTCGGACGCCTCGACATCCTGGTCAACGGCGCCGCCGGCAATTTCATCTGCCTCGCGGAAAACCTCTCGCCGAACGGATTCGGCACCGTCGTCGACATCGATTTGAAGGGCACGTTCAACGTCTCGCGCGCTGCGCTGCCGCATCTGAAGGCGCGGGGCGGCAGCGTGATCAACATCAGCGCGACGCTTCCGTACCTCGGCACGATGGGGCAGTCGCACGCCGCCGCGGCGAAGGCGGGCATCGACTCGTTGACGCGGGTCCTGGCGTGCGAGTGGGGCCCGCATGGGATCCGCGTGAACGGCATCGCTCCGGGACCAATCGAAGGGACTGAAGGCGTTCGCCGTCTGGTTGACGATGCGTCGCGCGAGGGCGCCGTGCGACAGTGTCCGCTCGGCCGGCTCGGCACGATCGACGATGTGTCCAACGCGACGCTGTTCCTGTGCTCCGACGCCGCATCCTTTATTAATGGTGTCACGCTCGTCGTCGATGGCGGGCTGTGGCTGCGATCGGCGCGGATCCTCGGCGACTGAATGCATGCGTGGGCAGAAGGCGTGTGCAGCGGCGTCCACGCGGCGGGAAGCCGTGACGTCGTCTACGTGCCGGATAATCCTCTGTCGCACGTGCTGCGCGACTTCGAAGCTCGATTTCGCGACGTGCGGCTGATCCTGGCGATGCGCGAGGAGGAGGCCTTCGGCATCGCCGCGGGACTCTATCTCGGCGGCCGGAAGCCGACCGTCATGCTGCAGTCGAGCGGCCTCGGCAACTCGCTGAACGCGATCACGTCGCTGCTCCTGCCGTACCGGATTCCGGTGCTGATCGTCGTCAGCATGCGGGGAGATGAAGGCGAATGGAATCGGGCGCAGGAGCCGATGGGACGCGGTCCGATCGATCTTCGACGCGATTGCCGTTCCGCACGTGACCGTCGAATCCGCCGATGCGGTTGCCGGCGTCATCCAGACGGCCGGCGCGAAGGCCTTCGAACGGCACGAAGTCCGCTGATGATCGTGGTAAAGGTCGCCGAATCGGCGCCGACGGCGAAGCCGCCGCTCGATTACATCGCAATCAAGCAGCGCTTCATGGCGGCGATCGGGAACGCCGGATGCTGAGCCTTGCACGCTTCGTCATCGACGCGATGCCGCCGCAGGCGGCGCGCGCCGTCGCGGCGAGCGCCGTCCTCGACACGATCGGCGTGATGCTCGCCGGCGCATCCGAACCGGCCGCGCGGATCGTCCAGCAGGTCGTCGCCGCCGAAGAGGGCGCCGCCGTCGCAAAGGCAAGCGGCCGCCGGTGCCGGATTCTCGGCACGGACCTCTGCGCGAGCGCCTCGGCGGCGGCGCTGGCGAATGGCACCGCGGCGCACGCGCACGACTTCGACGACATGTGCTTCGTCTCGCTCGCGCACCCGAGCGCGCCGCTCGTCTCCGCCGGCCTCGCGGCGGCCGAGCTCGTCGACGCATCGGGCCGCGCGCTGCTCGAGGCCTACATTGTCGGATTCGAAGTCGAGGCGCGCTTGGGGCGCGCGATGAACCCGCGGCACTATCAGCGCGGATGGCACTGCACCTCGACGCTCGGAACGCTCGGCGCGGCTGGCGCGGCGTCGCGTCTCCTGGGCCTTCAGATCGTGCAGACAGGACACGCGCTCGCGATTGCCGCGTCCGAGGCCTCGGGACTGAAGGAGAACTTCGGCTCGATGGTGAAGCCGCTGCACGCAGGGCTCGCCGCTCGCAACGGCGTCGTCGCGGCGCGGCTCGCCGCAAGCGGCATGACGGCGAGCGCGTCTGCGCTCGACGGGCCGCAGGGATTTCTGGCCGCGATGGACAGCGCGTCGCCCTCGCTCGACGCCCAGTCCGATCTCGGATCGCGGTGGGAAATTCTCGACACCGGCATCACCGTGAAGCTGTACCCGTCGTGTGCGGCGACGCATCCCGCGCTCGACACGCTGCTCGATTTGCAGCGGCGCCACCGGTTCACCGCCGGCGACGTCGAGACGATCGAGATCGGCGTCGACGCGATCACGCCGACGGTCCTCGTGCACGATCGCCCTTCAACGGCGCTCGAAGGGAAGTTCAGCATGCCGTTCTGCGCGGCCGCGGCCATCGTCGACGGGCGCGTCGGCCTCGACTCCTTCGACGACGATCGACTGCGAGACGACCGCATCGTTCGGCTGATGCCGCGCGTTCGGATGCACCTCGACGCGACGCTCGACCGTTCGGCGGCGCCGCTCACGCAGGCGCGCGTCACGGTCCGACTGGCTGACGGCCGCGTCCTGACGGCGTCGGCCAACGGCGCGCGCGGCTACCCCGACCGTCCGGCGCACGACGACGAGCTGGCGGAGAAATTCACCGCGTGCGCGCTTCGGGCGCTTCCCGAAGCGCGCGCGCGCGAAGGGCTTGCGGCGCTCCGCGCGATCGACCATGCTCAGCGCGTCCGATCGCTGATCGATTCGCTGCAGGCGCTGCCCGTCCAGAAGATCTGAGAGAGGTGTGTATGTCGCCGACGAGACTGCGCGCACGACTGACATACGTCGGAGCCGTCATCGCGCTGCTGATCGCACCGGCGAGCGCGCAGAACGGGTCGCAGTTCAGGGACTGGAAGAGCTCCGTCCTTGGCGACGCGGCGCCCATTGCTCCGCGAACCGGGTGCGCCGCGTTGATCGCGCTCACCGGCTACGAGTTTTCGATCGTGTCGGCCACGGCTGTTCCGGCGAGCGGCGATGCGCCGGTCCACTGCCGCGTGGCCGGCCTGATCGCTCCGGAGATCCGGTTCGAAGTGGCGCTGCCGTCGGCGTGGAACGGCCGGCTCTACATGTTCGGCAACGGCGGCTATGCGGGCGAGGCGCTCGACGCGCCCGCGCGCGTGACGACGATGAAGCGCGCGCTGTCGCGCGGCTTCGCGACGGCCCAGACCAACACCGGTCACGACGGCGCGCGCGAACCTCTTGGAACCTTTGCTGCCGATCCGCAGAAGTTCGTCGACTACGCGTTTCGCGCGGTGCACGTCACCGCGCTGACGGCCAGACGGATTCTTCAGTCGTACTACGACGTCGCGCCGCGGCATTCGTATTTCGACGGCTGCTCGACCGGCGGGCGGCAAGGATTGATCTCTGCGCAGCGGTTTCCCGACGATTTCGACGGCATCGTCGTCGGCGCGCCGGTCCTCGATTTCTCTGGAACGATGATCAGCTACGCGGCCGGACAACGCGCGCTCGCCGCGTCGCCGATTCCCGCGTCCAAGCTGAAGACGCTGTCCGAGGCGGTCTATGCGAAATGCGACGCCGCTGATGGATTGAAGGACGGCCTCATCGACGATCCGCGTCGATGCCATTTCGATCCGGCGGCCGACCTGCCGCGCTGCGCCGCCGAGGCGGACGGCGAGAGCTGTTTCACAGCCGGCCAGCTGGATGCTCTCGCCGCGATCTATCGCGGCGTCACGCGCAACGGCGAGACGTTCTTTCCGGGATGGCCAGTCGGTGCTGAAGCCGGCTGGACGCCGTGGTTCGTGTCGAGCCAGGCGCCGCAGCCGATTCAAGTGGCGTTCGGCGAGACGTTCTTCAGGAACATGGCGTTCGGCCGCCCGAACGCGAGCTACGACTGGAAGACGTTCGACGTCAACGCCGATCTGGACAAGGTGCAATCGGCGCGAAGCGCGCTCGACGCGACCGATCCCGATCTGTCGCGGTTCAAGGCGCGCGGCGGCAAGATCGTCAGCTACTACGGCTGGGCCGATCCTGCGCTGAACCCGCTCATGGGCATTCGCTATTACGAGAGCGTGATGCAGCGGGTGGGGGCGCCCACAGCCGACTTCTACCGGCTCTTCATGGTGCCCGGCATGTTCCACTGCGGCGGCGGCGTCGGACCGAGCACGTTCGACGCGTTCACGCCGCTCGTCGAGTGGGTCGAAAAAGGCACTGCGCCCTCGACCATCATCGCGTCGCGCATCGTCGACGGGAAAGTGGTACGAACGCGGCCGCTCTGTCCGTATCCGCAGGTCGCGAAGTACAAGGAAGCGGGAAGCATCGACGAGGCGGCGAGCTTCACGTGCGCCGCGCCGGAACATGCCCCTTCTTCCAGACCATGAACGTCCGCTTGAACTCGATGACCGGCGTGCCGTTCTGGTTCACGCCGGTCGTCTTCACCCGAACGATGCCCGCCTTCGGCCGCGACTTCGACTCGCGCGTGTCGAGCACCTCACTCCGCGAATAAATCGTGTCGCCCTCGAACACGGGATGCGGCAGCCGCACTTCGTCCCATCCAAGGTTCGCGACGGCGTTCTGCGTGAGATCGATCACCGACTGACCGGTGACGAGCGCGAGCGTGAAGCACGAGTTCATGAGCGGCCGCTTGAATTCGGTCTCGGCCGCATAGACGGCATCCAGGTGGATCGGATTCGTGTTCAGCGTCAGGCAGGTGAACCACACGTTGTCAGCGGCGAGCAGCGTGCGGCCCAGCGGATGCTCGTAGACGTCGCCGACATGAAAATCCTCGAACACGCGGCCCGTCCATCCCTGTTTGCTCGCCATTCAGATGACTCCCTCCCGCCGCCAGCGGGCAATCGTGTCGCCGTTCACGCCGAGCTCGCGGAGGATCGCGTCGGTGTGCTGGCCGAGCGCCGGCACCGGCCCGACCGCCGGCGCGACGCCGGCCATGCGGACCGGCGGAATCATCGCGCGCAGAACGCCCGCCGGCGAAGCGATCTCTCGCCACACGTCGCGTTCGCCGAGCTGCGGATGGTCGAGATACTGTGCCACCGAGTTCACGCGCGCGTGGGCGATGCGCGCCGCCTTCAGCCGGGCGACGACGTCGGACGTGGGGAGCGATCCGAGCGCCGACTCGATAGCGAGGTGCAGCGCGCTGCGATTGGCGACGCGCAGCGGGTTCGTGCGGAACCGGTCATCGCCGGCCAGCTCGGACCGTCCGAGCACCTCCGCGCAGAATCGCATCCACTCGCGCGCGTTCTGCACGGCGAGGACGACGGTGTCGCCGTCACGTGTGCGAAATGGCCCGTATGGCGCGATCGAGGCGTGATGGGCGCCGGTCCGCGGCGGCGGCGATCCGCTGTAGGCGGTGTAGTACGCGGCGAATCCCATCCACTCCGACAGCGCGTCGAACAGCGAAACTTCGACGATCGTGCCCCGTCCGCTCCGCGCGCGCGCGACGAGCGCGGCGAGGATGCCGGAGTACGTGTACATTCCCGCCGCGATATCGGCGACCGAGACGCCCGCTTTCGCCGGCTCCGCTTCGCTGCCGGTGATCGACACCAGCCCGACTTCGCTCTGGACGAGCAGGTCGTACGCCTTCTCGTTGGCGTACGGACCCGACGATCCGTATCCGGAGATGTCGCAGACGATCAGTCGAGGATATCGCGCGTGCAGATCGGCGGCGGCCATGCCGAGCCGCGACGCCGCACCGGGCGCGAGGTTCTGGACGAACACGTCCGCGCGATCCAGCAGCCGCGACATGACCGTTGACGCTTCGGGCCGTTTGAGATCGAGCGTCAGCGATTCCTTCGTGCGATTCAGCCAGACGAAATGCGACGACAGGCCGTTGACCGCTGCATCGTAGCCGCGTGCGAAGTCGCCGCCGTCGGGCCGCTCGATCTTGATGACGCGCGCCCCGAGGTCGGCGAGATGGCGCGTGGCGAACGGCGCCGCGACCGCCTGCTCAACGGCGACGACGGTGATGTGTTCAAGAGGAAGCATTATTGGCTGTGTTGGTGGGCAGCCAACGTCTTCTTATTCGCGTGGGGCCCCACCATCTTCCACTCGCGCCGGGGCCCCACCCCCGGCGCGGTTGCTCGGCGCGTTCGCGCCTCGCAACGGCTCAAGGCTGTCACGCGCTGACACGCTCGGGCCGTAGCCCTCGCGTGTATCTAGAACCGAACGTCGCAGGCTTACATTCCACACCGACAATTTTTTTCTCTAATACGATCTGGGCAACGCGAGTACGTGTTCAGCGATGTAGGCGAGGATCAGGTTCGTCGAAATCGGCGCGACCTGATACAGGCGCGTCTCGCGGAATTTGCGCTCGATGTCGTAGTCCTCCGCGAACCCAAAGCCGCCGTGCGTCTGGACGGCGACGTTGGCGGCTTCCCACGACGCGTCGGCCGCCAGCAGCTTCGCCATGTTGGCTTCGGCGCCGCACGGCTCGCCGCGATCGAACAGCTCCGCCGCCCGAACGCGCATCAGGTCCGCCGCCTCGACGTTCACGTGCGCCCGCGCGATCGGAAACTGCACGCCCTGGTTCTGTCCGATCGGCCGATTGAACACGACGCGCTCCTTCGCGTACTTCGTCGCCCGGTCGACGAACCAACGTCCGTCGCCGACGCACTCGGCGGCGATCAGGATCCGCTCGGCGTTGAGGCCGTCGAGCAGGTATCGGAATCCTTGTCCCTCCTCGCCGACCAGCGCATCGGTCGGCACCTCGAGGTCGTCGAAGAACAACTCGGTCGTCGCGTGATTCATCATCGTTCTAATCGGACGGATCGTCAGGCCGCGGCCGACCGCACTGCGCAGATCGATGAGCAGGATCGACAAGCCGTCGGTGCGCTTCTTGACGTCGTCCACCGGCGTTGTTCTCGCGACGAGCAGCAGCAGATCGGAGTGTTCGGCCCGGGAGATCCACACCTTCTGTCCGCGGACGATGTAGACGCCGTCCTTGCGCGTCGCCGTCGTCTTCAGCTGCGTCGTATCGGAGCCCGTCGTCGGCTCTGTGACGCCAAACGCCTGCAGCCGCAGCTCGCCGCTCGCAATCTTCGGCAGGAACGCGCGCTTCTGCGCCTCAGATCCATGGCGCAGCAGCGTCCCCATCGTGTACATCTGCGCGTGGCACGCGCCGGCGTTGCCGCCGCTGCGATTGATCTCTTCGAGAATGACCGACGCTTCGGCGATGCCGAGGCCGTGTCCGCCGTACTCCTCCGGGATCAGCGCGGCGAGGTAGCCGCCCTCGGTGAGCGCGCCGACGAAGGCGTCGGGATACGCCCGCACGCGGTCGAGGTCGCGCCAGTAGCTGTCGGGAAAGGCTTTGCACAGATCGCGTACGGCGCTGCGCAGATCGCGATGGAGATCGGCGGTCGCCACGCGGATGATGATACTCGCAGCTCTGTCTCGTCCGGCTGAAGCCGGACGCTACTGTCTGTTTCTATGATCGGCGGTCTCCGCGTTCATGCCCTCGGTTGCTGATGCGATCATTCGCTCATTGCACGACGCGGGTGTCGCCACGCTGTTCGGCGTGCCCGGCGGCGGGAGCAATCTCGACTTAATCGAAGCGGCCGCTCACGCCGGGTTGCCGTTCGTGTTGACGGCGACCGAAACGGCCGATTCTTGCGTGAGGGCACGGCGCGCATCTTCCGTCGAAATCGCGTAGGGTGTGAACATCATGAAAACATCATGTGTCTCCGGCCTCGTCGCCATATTCATGGCCGCCGCGCTCGCGTCCGCGCAGCAATCGTCTCCGAAGCTTCTCGTCCTGAACAAAGAGGAGGGGACGCTTGCGATCGTCGATCCTGAATCCGGAACGATCCTCGGCCGCGTGCCGGTGGGACAAGGACCACACGAGCTCGTGACCTCTTCCGACGGCAAGTACGCGTTCGCCAGCAACTACGGCACCGGCCCGGCGCCGGGCCACACGATTTCGATGGTCGACGTCGCCGCGCAGAAAGAGCTGCGGCGAGTCGACATCGCGCCGCTCAGCCGCCCGCACGGGCTCGATTTCGCCGGCGGCAAGCTGTACTTCACCGCTGAAGGGAGCAAATCGATCGCGCGCTACGATCCGGCGGCTGACAGGATCGACTGGCAGTTCGAAACCGGTCAGTCGACGACGCATATGGTGCTGGTGACGAAGGATCTCAAGACGATCTTCACGTCGAACATCGGATCGGACAGCGTCTCGAAAATTCAGCAGGGGGCCGACGGCAAGTGGACGCAGACACCGATTGCGGTCGGCAAGGGGCCTGAGGGCATCGAGCTCTCGCCGAACGGCAGGGAAGTGTGGAGCGCGCATTCGCAGGACGGCGGCGTCTCGATCATCGACGTGGCCAGCGGGAAGGTGACGCAGACGATCAACGTCGGCACGAAGCGCTCCAATCGGATCAAGCTGACGCCCGACGGCAAGTTCGCGCTCATCTCCGATCTGGAGGCCGGCGATCTCGTCGTCGTCGACGCGTCGGCGCGCAAAGAGATCAGACGGATGCCGCTAGGCAGACAGCCCGAAGGCATTCTCATCCCGCCGCCCGGCGCTCACGCCTTCGTCGCCGTCAACGGCGACGACAACGTGGCGATGATCGATCTGAAGACGTGGCAGGTGACGAAGCGGATTTCAGCCGGCGCCGGCCCCGACGGGTTGGCGTGGGTGAGGTGAGATCACCCGTTTGGGTGATCTCCGGCCCGTATGCAACTGCTTACGATCGATCTGTGATCCCTCAACCGAACGATCAGACAAATGATGAAGAGCTGCTCGACGCCTACTCGCGGGCGGTGACGCACGCCGTCGACGTCGTCGGCCGGGCGGTCGTCAAAGTGGACGTCGAGCGCGGAGGCGGATCGGGCGTCATCTTCACGCCCGACGGCTTCATCCTGACGAACAGCCACGTCGTCGCGCGCGGCGGCCGGCTCGACGTCATGTTTCCGGACGGCCGATCGATGCAGGCCGACCTGGTCGGTCGCGACGCGCACACCGATCTGGCGGTCATCCGCGTCGGCGCCGATCGCGCGCCATTTCCGTTCGCGACGCTCGCCGATTCGCGCGCCGTCCGCGTCGGCCAGGTCGCGATCGCGATCGGCAACCCGTACGGCTTCCACCATTCAGTGACCGCCGGCGTGGTCAGCGCGCTCGGCCGATCGCTGCGCGCGCAGTCGGGACGCCTGATGGACGACATCATCCAGACCGACGCCGCGCTGAATCCGGGCAACTCGGGCGGACCGCTCGTGACGACGCGCGGCGAGGTGATCGGCATCAACACGGCGACCATCCTTCCGGCGCAGGGACTGTGCTTCGCGATTGCGAGCAACACGGCGCGCTTCGTCGCATCGCGCCTCATTCGCGACGGCCGCATCCGCCGCAGCTACGTCGGCATCGCCGGACAGAACGTGCCGATCCCGCGCGCGCTCGCGCGCGCGCATCAGCTCGCCGTTTCGTCGGGCGTGCTCGTGGTGTCCGTGGAAAAGGAAAGCCCGGCCGCGACAGCCGGGCTGCGGGACGGCGACGTGATTCTGGCGTGCGCCGACGAAGTGGTGGCTGCCGTGGACGATCTCCACCGTCATCTCACGGAAGATCGCATCGGCGCACCGACGACCTTCACGGTGCTGCGAAAGGGTCAGCGGCGGCAGTTGACCGTGGTGCCCGTCGAAACGCAGCCCTGAACGCACCGCGGCTCGGCGCTCGCCTGAAAGGCTCGCGCTACAGCGAGATGAGCCCGCGTCTGACCGCGCGGCGGACGGCGTCCGTGCGGTTGGCTGCGCCGAGCTTGCCGGAGATCGACGCGACGTGGAACTTCACCGTCTGGTCGCTGATGCCGAGCCGCGCGGCGATGGTCTTGTTCGGCAATCCCTCCGCGAGCAGCTCCAGCACCTGAATCTCGCGCGGCGTCAACGGCTCGTCGAGCGAATCGTCGTCGTCGAGAGCCTCGGCGTGGACGGTGTCCGCTGCGATCAGCATCGCGTCGACGTCGAGGTCGGATCGTCGGGCCGCCGCGATGGTCGGAAACTCTGCGACGACGGTCATCGAGCCGTTCATCTGCGCGCGCAGCCGATCGCGATCCGCGGGCCCTCCGACGAGAATCACACGCATTCAGTTGGTTGGACGCTCGCCGACGGTCACGCGTAACTCGGTTGCCTTGCCGGCGCGCAGTACGCGCAGCGTCACCTGACGGCCGACGCGGTCTCCAAGCAGCAGATCGAGCAAATCTTCAGGCGATTGGACCGCCTGTCCGTCGAGCGCCACGATCACGTCGCCGACCAGTACGCCAGCCGCCGCTGCCGGGCTTCCGCTCGTTACGCCGACGACGAGCAGCGCTTCCTCCCGGCCGTCAGCGAGCTGGTTGTCCGGCAGCCGCACCGGCTGTCCCGCCACGCCGAGATAGCCGCGCTTCAACTGACCGTGCTCGAGCACCGTCGCCGCCGTTTTCCACGCGATGGGCGCCGGGATGACGACGGCCAGTCCGCGGATTGCGGCCGCGGTGGCGACGCCGAGCAGCGCGCCTGACGTATCGACGAACGCGCCGCCGGCAAAGCCGTCGTGCATCGGTGCCGTGGTGCGAATCACCTGATCGATCGCGCGGCGGCGGCCCGTCGGCAGCGGTCCGCCGATGACCGACACGATTCCGGCGCTGGCGGTGACGACGTTGCTCCACGAGCGGGCGACGGCGAGCGCGACGTGCCCGACGCGGGCCGACGAAGGCGCGGTCGCGATCGGTTTGACGCCGAGGCCGGCGACGCGCAGCACCGCGAGGCTGGTGGTCGGATCCCAGCCGGCGAGCTCGGCGTCGAGCGCCTGACCGTCGTCGCGCCGCACGCGCAACCCGTCTTCACGGCCGAGCGAGCGGACCATCGTCAGCACCACATCGTCAGCGTACACGAGTCCGCTGGCCGGACGGCGACGGCCCTGCACCTGAACGACCGACGGCGCAGCGGCGGCGACGGCGTCGGCGAGCGCGTTCGAGAATGAGGTAAGGAGATCGGATGTCATGACGCGATGGTGACAGAACGACAGCGGCGTTGGATCACCCGAACGGGCGGCACGGGTATGATACGGACGCGCGATGATTGGAACCACCGATAGGGCGAGCGTTTCAGGCGAGCCGAACGCTCGGCTAAAAGCCTCGCGCTACCTGTTGTTCTTTGTCGCCGCCAGCTTGTTGCACGCGCAGGCGGCGCCGCCCGACACGATTCTCGTCAATGGCCACGTGATTACGGTCGACGCGCGCTTTTCGATCGCGCAGGCGATCGCGATCAAGGATGGCCGCTTCACCGCCGTCGGCACGGACGCCGACATCAGGACGCTCGCGGGGCCGAACACGACGACGATCGATCTGCACGGCCAGACGGTGATTCCGGGGCTGGCAGACGGTCACCTGCACGACGCCGGCGGCGGACCGGGCGTCGATCTGTCGCGCGCGCGATCGATCCCTGATGTGCTCACGGCGATCAAAGCTCGCGTGCAGCAGAGCGCTGCGGGCGAGGTCATCGTGACGAACAGCGACTGGCACGAAGCGCAGCTCGAGGAACAGCGACTGCCGTATCGCCACGATCTGGACAGCGTCTCGCCGAACAATCCGGTCGTGGTCGTCCGCGGCGGACATGAGTACGTTCTCAATTCGGCGGCGCTGGCGAAGTGGAATATAAAAAAGGATACGCCGCAGCCGGCCGGCGGACGCATCACGCGCGACGAGCACGGTGAACTGAACGGTGAGCTGATCGATCGCGCGAAGGCGCTCGTCACCTTGCCGGCGGCGCCGAAGCTGACCATCGAGGCGCTGCAGGCGCAGCACCGCAAGTTGAACGAGGCGGGACTGACCAGCATCCGGTATCCCGGCGCGTCGGTCGAGCAGTACCGGTTGCTGCAGGAGATGGCGCGCCGCGGCGTCCTCACCATCCGCGTCAATCAGCTGATGCGCTTCAACGCCGACAGCGCCGCGTCGATGCGCCGGGCGATCGCCGCATCGGGCGTGAAGCCCGACGAAGGCGATGAGTGGCTCCGCGTCGGCGGCATGAAGCTCGGCGTCGACGGCGGGTTCGAGGGCGGGTGGATGCGCGAACCCTACGCGGAGCCGTGGGGTGAGGGCGGCACGTTCCGTGGCGTGAACACGATGAAGCAGGCGCCGTTCACCGACGTCGTCAAGGAGCTGAATCGCGAAGGATGGCGCGTTGCCACGCACGCGGTCGGCGACGCGGCAATCGACGAAGTGCTCGCCGCATACGAATCGGCCAGCGCCGAGCAATCGATCCGCGGCAAACGCTGGACCATCGAGCACGGGTTCATCGTCGAGCCCGATCAGTTCCCGCGCATGAAAGCGTTGGATCTCGTCATTTCCGCTCAGAATCACCTGTATCTCGCGGGCCCGAGCCTCGTGAAGTACTGGGGCGCGCCGCGCGCCCACCGCGTGACGCCGATGCGCGACTACATCGATCGTGGATTTGTCGTCGCCGGCGGCACCGATTCACCAGTCGTGCCGTATCCGCCTTTTTGGGTCGTCTACCATTTCGTGTCGCGCGGCACGATCAGCGGCGGCGTGATGGGGGCCGATCAGAAGATCAGCAGGAAGGCGGCGCTGCAGGTCGAAACGATCAACAACGCGTACTTGACGTTCGAGGAAACGCTCAAGGGATCGATCGAGCCGGGCAAGCTGGCCGACCTCGTCGTTGTGCCGGAAGACATCCTGACCGTGCCGGACAAGGACGTCGAGCGGATGCGCCCGTCTCTGACGATGGTCGGCGGTAAGGTGGTCTCTCGACGGGCTTCGTAAAGGCTTACGTTCCGAGTAACGCATCCACGCGGCTTCACGTAATCGTTTCAACAAGTTAGCGACTGGTCCCGACCTTGCTGAAGTGCAGGGCACCGTGACTCGACGGGGCAATCGATCTGTCCTCATCGAATTCCAAAATAATACGCGCAGGTTCCATCGATCTGAGGTCGTAGGAGGAGGCAGCTGACCATGAAACGACTGGCTACGGCACTTATCGCGCTCGCGTTCATCGCTGCGGGCTGCGGCAGCTCGACATCGCCATCTACGCCCACGAAGCCGACGTTTACTGCGACCCTGCTGCCGTCGAACGAGGTGCCGCCGATCACCAATGCGGAGTCGTCTGGTACCGGCACCGCGACCATTACCTTCGACACGACGACGAGCGGCGGCAACGTTACCGCTGCGACCGTCACCTTCGTCGCGAACCTGACGGGATTTCCGGCCGGCACCACGGTGACGCTGGGCCACATTCACAAGGCGCCGGCGGGCGTGGCGGGCGGCGTCGTGATCAGCGCGAACGTCACGGCAACGCCGCTGGCGACCGGAACGGGCACGCTGACGCTGAGCAACGCGTCGCCCGACGTCGCGGTCGTTCAGGACATCCTGAACAACCCGAGCCAGTACTACTTCAACCTGCACTCGACTTTGAACCCCGGCGGATTCGCCCGCGGGCAACTCTCGCGCGTGCAGTAAACGCGTTCCTCTCGCGTTACGCCGCGCAGCCGGCCGCGTCTCATCCCCGCGCGGCCGGCTTCTTCTTCATTGCTGATTGCAGATTGCTGATTGCTTCATTGGATTGCTGATTGCTTCATTGGATTGCTGATTGCTTCATTGGATTGCCTGATTGCTTCATTGGATTGCCTGATTGCTTCATTGGATTTCAGTACGGCTGCAGATCCCCCTGATACGGAATCACCTGTCCGGGCTGCACCGTGACGTCGAAGACGAGCGGCGCGTAGCCTGCCGGCCCTGTGATCTCGAGTTGGTGCGTGCCGGCGACGAGCGTCAGCGGCTGCCTTGTGCCGTCGAAGTCGCGAACGATTCCCGCGTAGGCGCCATCGACGTAGACCGCCGCGTCGTCAGGCCAGATGTCCAGCGCGATGCCGCCATACGCGGTCGATCCGGGTCCGATGAACACCGGCGCGACCGGCGCGCGGTAGCCATACACCGGGACCGGGTACGCGTAGGAGTACGAGTACGGAACCGGATAGCCGATGAACACGCCGAGGCCGAGTCGATACTGCGGACGGAACACGTACGGCCGGTAGATGTTGTAGCCGAAGTAGCGCGGACGCGTGTACACGTACGACCGGCCATCATAGCGATATCGATTCGTGTCGCGGTATCGGCCGTCGTAGCGGTATCGGTTGTCGTCGCGCGGCTCGATGCGGCGAGGCTCGATCCGCGGCACGGCGCGTGGCGCGAAGGTTTCGGCGCGCGGCGCCTCGCGACGCTGGACGTTGTTGTCGACGCGCGGCGCGGGTGCCGGCGCCGCTTCGGCGCGCGGCCGGGCCTCGCCTTGCGGCCGGGCCTCGCGTTGCGGCCGGGTCTCGCGTTGCGATTGGGTCTCGCGTTGCGGCTGGATCTCGCGTCGCGGCTGCGATTCAGTGCGCCGCTGCGCATCGCCGCGCGACTGCGAGTCGCCCTGCGGCTGCGCCTCGGCGCGCGGCAACGCTTCGCCGCGGCGGTGCTGGCGCTCCTGATCGGCCGATGCGAAAGGCGAACCGATCGTCAGTGCCCCGACGAGGGCGAGCGGAACAGTTATCAAGGATGTGCGAGTCATACCCAGCGATACGGCAAGGTTGCTGCCAAGCGCCTGGGCCGTTTTTCTAAGGAAATCAGCATCACGACGCGGACGGTGCCCTCACGCTGTCGTCGGAAGGGGACGCCTAACTGTCGTGCCCGTGATGCAGGCGATGCCGGATGTCGGGCCAGAACTCCTTCAGCTCGTTCGACACCGTGTCCCACAACACCTGCGAGCCCCACCGTTCGAGCGTGCCGGCCAGGGTCCGATCGTCGACGGGGTGATACAGGTTCGACACGCCGGCGCCGACGGCGTTGCCTCCGATTTCCGAGATGTTGAACTCGCGTCGGCCGTCGCGCGCGCGCGTGACGGCCGCGCGACTTGCGGCGTACGCGAGCCGCCGTGCGACGCTTCCCTCGCCGAGCTCGAAATAGCGCGGGTCCTGTTTGAAGAGCGCCGGCACGATGGCCGTCGTCATGAAATTTCCGATCGCGTTGTCGCCGAACGCCGTTGCATACCTCTTGGCGTACGCCTTCGGCCCGCCGCCCCACGAAGCCTCCTGATGTTCGAGCTGCGCCGCTTCGGTCGTGAGCGCGACGAACGGATACACGAACGGATCGAACGAGCCGAGCGCGGCCATCCGAAACGTCTGCTTCGTCGTGACTCGCGGCGCTTCGTCCTCTTTCTCCACTGTCGTGTAGTTCGGGAGGACTCCGAAGATTCGGTTGTTACCGTCGTTCTATGCCGACGTCGTCTGCGCGAACGAGGGGAAGGCTGTCCCCGTCACGAGACAGACTGCGACGAGTATGCGAGGCATCGAGTGCGACGAAGCAATGCGAGTGCCACGAGTGCGTGTATCATCCTGACATGACTTTTACGGGTCGACTCGCGCTCGGCAGTCCGCTGCTGATCGTCACGACTGTGGTTGTCGCGGCGCAACGCCCCGAGCCGCCGCGCGCGCTGACCACCGCCGATTACGCGCGCGCCGAACGGTTCATGAATTACAACGTCACGCCGCTCGTCCTGCACAGTGGCGTGCGGCCGACATGGCTGCCCGACGACCGCTTCTGGTACCGGACGACGACGGAAAACGGCACGGCCTTCTTCGTCGTCGATCCCGCGACCGGCGCGCGATCGACATGCGAGCTCGCCGAATGCACCGAGCGCAACGCCGAGGCAGCCAGGCGCCGCGGCCGTGCTCCACGGCGCGACGTGCCGTCACCGGACGGGAAGCAAACGGTCTTCATCCGTGACTGGAATCTGTGGATTCGCGACGTGGCGACCGACAAGGAAACGCAGCTGACGTTCGACGGCGTGAAAGACTTCGGCTACGCGACCGACAACGCGGGATGGACGCACAGCGATCGCCCAATCGTGTCGTGGTCGCCCGACTCGAAGAAGATCGCCACGTATCAGCAGGATCAGCGCGGCGTCGGCGAGATGTACCTGATCGAGACGAAGGTCGGGCATCCGGTGCTGCAGGCGTGGAAGTACCCGCTGCCCGGCGATTCGACGATCACGATGATTCAGCGGGTCGTCATCGACGTAGAGACGCGCAAGGTGACGCGCCTGCAGATGCCGTCCGATCAGCATCGATCGTCGCTGTGCGACGACATCGCGTGCGACGAGGTCTGGGGCGACGTGCAGTGGAGTCCGGACGGTTCGACGGTGGCGTTCGTGTCGACGGCGCGGGACCACAAGCGCGAGCAGCTGCGCGTGGCCGATACGGCGACGGGACTCGTCCGCGAGGTGATGGAGGAAAAAGCCGAGACGTTTTACGAATCGGGCAACGGCCGGATCAACTGGCGGTACCTGCCGCGATCGAACGAAGTGATCTGGTTCTCCGAGCGCGACAACTGGGGCCATCTCTATCTGCACGATCTGCAAACCGGACGCGAGAAGCGCCAGATCACGACCGGAGAAGGCAACGTGACGCAGCTGCTTCACGTAGACGAGGCGAACCGCACACTGTACTTCGTCGGCGTCGGCAGAGAGAGCGGCCGCGATCCGTACTTCCGGCATTTCTATCGGATCGGGATGGACGGCAGGAATCTCAAGCTCCTCACGCCGGAGGACGCCGATCACGAGGTGTCGCCCGCGCCGTCGGGAAAGTACTTCGTCGACGTGTATTCGAAGCCGGACGTTCCGCCGGTCGCGGTGCTTCGCGACGCAGACGGCAGAGATATCGCCTCGATCGAAAAGGCGGACATCTCGCGTCTGACCGTCACGGGCTGGCGCCCGCCGCAGCCGATCACCGTCAAGGCGCGCGACGGCGCGACCGATCTGTACGGCCTGCTGTACACGCCGCACGATCTCGATCCCGGACGGAAGTATCCAATCGTCAACCATATCTATCCGGGTCCGCAGACCGGCAGCGTCGGCGGCCGTTCGTTTTCGCCGGCGCGCGGCGACGCGCAGGCGCTCGCCGAGCTCGGATTCGTCGTCGTCGAGATCGACGGGATGGGAACGCCATGGCGCTCCAAGAAATTTCACGACGCGTACTACGCCAACATGGGCGACAACACGCTGCCCGATCAGGTCGCGGCGATGAAGGAGCTCGCGCGCCGCTATCCGTGGATCGACATCGATCGCGCCGGCATCTACGGCCATTCAGGCGGCGGCTACGCGACGGCGGACGCGATGTTCCGCTATCCGGATTTCTTCAAGGTCGGCATCTCGGAAGCGGGCAACCACGACAACCGGAACTACGAGGACGATTGGGCGGAGAAGTGGCAGGGACTGTTGAGGACGCACGCTGACGGGACGACCAATTACGACAATCAGGCGAATCAGCTCGTTGCGAAGAATCTGAAAGGCAAGCTGCTGCTCGCGCACGGGACGACGGACAACAACGTTCCGCCCGACAACACGCTGCTCGTCGTGAACGAGCTGATCAAGGCGAACAAGGACTTCGATCTGCTGATGCTGCCCAATCGCGGCCACGGCTTCGGCAACGAGCCGTACATGGTCCGCCGCCGGTGGGATTATTTCGTTCGGCACCTTCTCGGCGCGGAGCCGCCGAAGGAGTACGAGATGCACGCGCCGGCGGAGCGGGCTGCGACGCCGCAGTGATTCGGGATTCGGGATTTGGGATTCGGGATTGCGGGCTTCAGGCCGGCGACTTGCCACGGCGTGCGCGTTCCTCCTTGATGATCTGAAAGCAAACGCGCAGGCATTCGTTGCAGAGAACAGCGCCACGGCGCGCGATGACGATAGAGCGAGAGTCGCCGTCGATCGGGTGTTCGCAGAAGGTGCATGGCATGCCCGCCTGTACCACGTCTTCTGCGACCGGCCGCGCGACGCAGCGCCAGCAGATCCAGTAGTCGCGCGCGCCGGCTCTGATCAACTGATCGAGCCTCCGGTTGCCGCAGAACGAGCAGAGGGGCGCCATCTCACGATAATATTGCGGCCGGAATGTTGGGTCCGCTGAAGAACTTCACGCACGGCGAGATTCTGCGCTGGCGCAGGGTCGGCGGACTGCTGCTTGCGGAGGTCGAATACGAGGCAGGGCGGCGGATTCACCGTCACGTCCATCCGCACGCTTCGTGCTCGTGCTCCGGGGATCGGTGACCGAAACGCGCAGCGGCGAGGAGACCGATACCTACGGACCATCGACGCTGCTGTTCCGGCGCGCGGACGAGCCACATTCATACCACGTGGCTCAGACCGGCCGAACTCGCCGGCGTTGGGGCCATGCGCTGACGGAAATCGCCGTGCGAGGGTCCGCTCTGTAATCGCGCATAGGGCGCACACGATTGCATTCGCTGCGAAAAGCGCGATCCCTCAACGACTTCCGGCCAGATCACAACTCCGGCACCGACGGCACGGTTCTCGCCTTTTGCCCGGGCGAGGCATCCCATGGATCCTGCGCTCGCGACAGGTACGTCTACGGCGTCGGTCGTCTTCCAGGACGGTCTCGGCGAGCGGCGCCGCGTCACCGATGCGACGGGAACCGAAACGCTCGAACGCCTGTGCCTGCGAGCCGAGCTGACCGCGATTCCGTCGTTCGAGTTCGCGCTGCGCGAGCGCGCGAGCCGTCTCGCCGGATTCCGCCACACCTACTACGCGCGCGTGCGCAGCGTCGATCGGCTGAACGATGCCGCGTCGACGCTTGCCGTCGTCTCCGAGTCCATCCGCGGCGTGCGGCTGTCGACGCTGCTCGCGAAGGCGGATCGGCCGACGATCGACATCAACGCGGCAGTCCACCTGATTCGCCAGCTGGTCTCCGCAGTTTCCGTACTGCACGAGACGGCGCGCGACATCGCGCACGGCGCGATCGGCGCCGAGCGGATCGTCATCACGCCCAACGCGCGCGTCATCATCGTCGAGCACGTGCTCGGCGCCGCGATCGAGCAGCTGCACTACTCGCGCGATCGGTACTGGAGCGAGCTGCGCATCGCGATGCCGCCGTCGCCGACGGGATCGATGCCGCGCTTCGATCAGCGGACCGACGTGACGCAGGTCGGCATCGTGTCGCTGTCGCTGATCCTCGGACGGCTGCTGACCGATGAAGAGTATCCGACGCAGATTGCCGACGTGCTGTCGTCCGCGTGGGCGAACTCGTCGACGGGCGAGCTCGAGCCGATGCCGCCGGGCCTCCGCGCCTGGATCGCACGCGCGCTGCAGCTCGATCCGCGCAACAGCTTCGCGTCTGCGCTCGAGGCGCGCAACGACCTCGAAAAAGTGTTGTCGGGCGACGAAGAGGAAGTCGCGGAAATCGACACGTCTGAAATCCAGACGACCGAGGACGAACCGATCGCGTCGGTGCAGCCACATGCCGCGCCGCCGCCGATGCCGGCGCCGTTCGTGGCCGCGCCGAAGCTCGAACCAAGGCCGGAACCGAGGCTCGAAGCGAGAATTGAACCCAGGCCGCAGCCCAGACAGGAACCAAAGACGGATGACAAGTTCGAACCGGCGCAGCACGTCAGGCCGGAGCCGAAGGTCGAGCTCAGACCGGATCCGAAGCACGAGCCGAAGCTCGAACTGAAACACGAACCGAAACACGACCTGAAGCACGACCCGAAACACGAGTCGAGGCCCGAGCCGAGGCTGGAGCCGAAGCCGGAGCCGCGGCACGAATTCCGGTTTGGCGCTCACGAGCCGCCGGTCATCGACGAGCTCGAACTCGAGATCGAAGCGCCTCGCCGCTCGCTGCCGATGGCGGCAATCGCGGCGGCCGCCATCGTCGTGCTCGCGCTCGGCGGATTCGCCGCCCGAAAGTTCCTCTTCGCGCCAGCGACCGTCTCCGCGACCGGCACGTTCAGCGTGTCGACGAACCCGGTCGGCGCGCAGCTGTTCGTGGACGGTCAGTCGCGCGGCGTGACGCCGTTGACGCTCGCGCTCAATCCCGGTCCGCACAGCGTGGAGCTCCGCACCGACAGCGGCGAGCCGCGAACGATGCCGATCACCATCGCGGCGGGACAGCAGATTTCGCAGTACGTCGAGCTGCCGAGAAGCGTTGCCGCGTTCGGCCAGCTGCAGATTCGGACCGAACCCGCAGGCGCGCAGGTGACGATCGACGGCGCCGTGAAAGGGAAGGCGCCGCTGCTCATCGATGCGCTCACGCCGGGCGAGCACGCGATCGTGCTCGAAAGCGACATCGCTACCGTCAAGCAGACGGTGACCATCGAGGCGGGCCAGACCGCATCGCTCGTCGTGCCGATCGCGCCGGCCGAGGGCGCGCCGATTTCCGGCTGGGTGAGCGTTCAGGCGCCGGTGGAGCTGCAGCTGTTCGAGAACAAGAAGATGCTCGGCACGACGCTGAGCGACCGCATCATGGTTTCGGCCGGCCGCCACGAGATCGAGATCGTCAACGAGACGCTCGGCTACCGCGTCGTCCGCACCGTGCAGGTGCCGCCCGGAAAGATCGCGCCGATCACCATGAACTGGCCGACCGGATCGATCGCGGTCAACGCGATGCCGTGGGCCGAGGTCTGGGTCGAAGGTCAGCGCATGGGCGAGACGCCGATCGGCAACCTGACGCTGCCGATTGGCCCGCACGAGATCGTCTTCCGCAATCCCGAGCTCGGCGAACAACGGCAAGCCGTGACTGTGACGCTGAAGGCGCCGGCGCGCGTGAGCGTCGATCTAAGGAAGAAGCAATGAGATTTCTGGTCGTCGGGCTCCTCATCCTGGTTCCCGCGTTCGCCGCGGCGCAGGACTCGCTGAGCTCCGCCCGCGATCTCTACGCGTCGGCGGCGTACGAAGATGCGCTTGCCGTCCTGAACCGGCTGCCGGAAACGAACCGATCGCAGGACGACGTGCGCGCCATCGAGCAGTACCGCGCGTTCTGCCTGCTGGCGCTGGGGCGCACCGCTGAAGCCGATCGCGCCATCGAAGCGGTCATCGCCGGCGAGCCGAACTTCCATCCCGCCGACAGCGACGTGTCGCCGCGCGTGCGCGCCGCATTTGCCGACGTTCGACGCCGCATGCTGCCCGGCATCATTCAGCAGAAATACACGGAAGCAAAAGCGACCTACGATCGGAAAAATTTCATGGCGGCGTCGCAGGCCTTCAGACAGGTGCTCGACATGATGAACGATCCGGACGCCGTGGCCGCCGCCAATCAGCCGCCGCTCTCGGATCTCAAAACGCTCGCGATCGGGTTCCGCGATCTTGCTGTGAATGCAGCCGAGCCGCCGCCGCTGCCGGCCGAGCGCTTCAAGGCCGATGCGCCGCCGCCTGCTCCGGCGGCCGTGCCGCTTCCGCCGCCCGCGATTCCGAATATCTACAGCGCCGCCGATCCGAACGTGCTGCCGCCGGTCGTGATCGTGCAGGAACTGCCGGCGTATCCAGGTCAGGTCGTCGTCGGCAAAGTCGGGATGATCGAGATCATCATCGACGAGAACGGCCAGGTCGAGACCGCGATGATGCGCAAATCGGTGAGCCCCACGTACGATGCGCTCGCGTTGGCGACAGCGAAGGCGTGGCGGTATCGGCCGGCGGTGCTCAACGGGATCCCAGTGAAGTACAGGAAAGCTGTTCAGGTAACCGTCCGGCCCCAGGGTCGGTCTTCGTCACGAAACGTCACAGACCAAACGGCTCACCTCGCGGTCTTACAGCTGAGGTCGAAATCCGACTGCCGCCCGTGTAGGATGGAGATTCCGCGTAACTTCCGTGGAATGTCGGGCGTCTAACCGACTGTAAGGAGAAATATCCGATGGCCAAACGCTCTACGGGTCTCGTGTGTCCGCGCTGCGGCGCGCCGGCAGCCAAAATCATCGGCCGGTCAGAGGCACTTCCCGTTGTCTACCTTCGCTGCGACGATTGCGGGCGGGCTTCGGTCTCACCCGAATAACTAGGGACACACGGCGCCGAGCGGACGAACGGTCCTCACCCTGAACTCGGGGAGCTGGACGTTTCCGGTCGGCGCCAGACCTCCTGCGGTTGCGGTCGCCGCCTGACTCGGATCGATCGCGCCGGCCTGAGCCGCGACATTCGGCGACGGCTTCAATCCAAACTCCACTTGAACCTTCTTTGAGCCGACAACGCGGCCGGCGATCTGTACGCGCTGGCCGACGAAGTCGTGCACGTCGGTGCCGGTGAGGCGGTACGTCGATCCATCCTTGTTGTCCGACAGCGTGAACTGATTGTCCGCCGCGCCGCTGCGCGCGACGCAGCCGCTTATGGAGATCGGGTTCGGCGGTGGCGGCGCCTTCTTGTCGCTTGTCTTCTGCGCCGCGAGGATCGGTGTGGCCAAGAGAGCGATAATCGCGACGACGTACTGAAGCCGCATGCTTCCGATTTTACTCTCGCACGCTGCGATTCATCGGCCGATGAAACCGCTGAGCACGGCAGGCATCGGACGGCCGGCGAGCGCGGTCGCGACGCGCGACGCCTCATCAGCGGAGAACCCGCACAGGGGACGCAGATAATCGCCTTCCATCGCCGCGACCGCGACGCCGTCGCGGTACGCCAGTCGATTCGCTCCAAGCGCGCGAACGCGCTCGCCGCTGTCGACCAGGCCGGTGAGGTTGAGGGGATCGCAGCCGCTGATCGTGATCAGACGCCCGTCGCGCGCCGTACGACGGATTTCGCGCATGCGTTCCACAGCGTCCGGAAGAGCGAACTGTTCGCCTGACATGCCCGAGGCGAATCGTCCGCCGCGGATCTCGCCTCGCGCCTCCAGTCGACGATAAACCCCGACAAGCTCGCGCCAGCTGAACGCCGCCGGCTCGCGTGCGAGCAACCGGCGGAACACGATGCCGTACCTGCGCAGCAGAATACGCGCCTGTGTCGCGACCGCCTCATCGTCGGGGGCTGCCGGACGCGGCAGGGCGAACCAGCGGCCGGCGACGAGCGCGCGCCCGTCACGCGCCGGTTTCGGGCCGCCGGCCGCGCGGATCATCGATCGCACGCCGCCGAACCCATCGGATGCGACGAGCCCTGCGGACACGAGCTCGCCGAGCGCCACGCCGATTTGATCCGCCGTCACACCGCACGCCGCGACGAGCTCGTGCGCGAACGAGGCGCCCCGCTGGCAAAGATGATCGAGCACGCGCCGGGCCGTTTCGCCCATCGCGCGCTCGATTGGTTCGCCAACCGGCAGGGGCCGAGCCTGCTCGGCCCTTGAATCTCGGGCGCTCGCAGTTGTCGTGACCGCGCTCCGCGTGGAGCAATCTGCGCCCCTACGGTTGTCTGTGAGGTGATTGCGCAGGAAGAGCGCGATTGGCGTCGTCCCGCCCATTTCGGTGACCGCTCCGTCCATCGCCGAGAGCCGCGCCCAGCCGACTTCTCCCGTCAGGCAAAGCGTGTCGAGCATCGCCGGCTCGTACCCGTCGATGCGCGATCGAAGGACCCATCGCTCCCATGCGTCGGCGGCCAGCTCGTAGCCGTCGAGTTGTTCGATGACGCTTCGCAAGCCATCGGTGCCCGCCAGACGCGCCGAGGGATCGACGTGCTGCCAGGCAAACAGGAACCGCATGAAGTCGGCCGGACTGACCGGCTCGATCTCGGCGCGCAGGCGGTTGAGCGTATAGCGATGGATGCGCGCGAGCAGACGGCGATCGCAGAATTCGTTCGGCGCCGAGAAATGTCCGCGCAGCACGACGCCCTGCGATTCGAGCGTCAGCAGCGCCGCATCGATATCCGAGTCTTCGACGCCGACAGATTCGGCGATCGCACGCGCCGTCGTCGGTCCGGTGATCGTCAATCGACCGCGCACGAGCTCGAGGAGCGCGTCTTCTTTCGTCCACGCGCGAGCTGCACGGCCTGGCGGCGGTTCGATCGGCGGATCGATGACGAGATCAGGATGAACCGCTCGGAGCTCTGGCAGCCGTTCGGCCGAGATACAAATGTGTGGCGCGGGCCTTTCAGGCCCGCGATCGCGGCCCTGAAAGGGCCGCGCCACCGCGGCGCGTCCGGCCGCAGCGAGCATCTCGAAAAGCCGCGGCGCGATGGTTCGCGATTCGTCTGCCGTCAGGAATCCTGCCGTCAGCAGGACGTCGTGCAGCTCGTCGGCGTCGCGCGGATCCGGACGCTGCTCCTCGCGAACGCGTTCGATCGCTGCAGGATCGAGCGCACCGAGATCGCCGGCCACGGAAGGCTCGGTCGCGCGCCGCGCATGGACGGCCATCGTCCGCCTCTCCTCGAGCGGCGCATCATCGAGAAAGGCATACGGCCGCGCGTTGAGAATTTCGTGCGACAGCGCTGACGGCTCGGGGGTGTCGCGGGCGATGCAGCGGATGTCGCCTCCGTGAATGCGGTCGAGCACGCCAGCGAGCCCGTCGAAGTCCATCGCCTCCTCGAGGCAATCGCGCACCGTCTGGCTGACGAGCGGATGATCGGGGATCTGGCGGTCGCCCGGAATGTTATCGAGACACGCCGCGGCATCGGGAAACACGGCGGCCATGAGGTCGTCGGCGAGCATCCGCTGCAGTTGCGCCGGCACCTTCTTTCCGTTGCGGTTGCGCGGAACGGCGAGCGAGATAGTCGTGTTCCAACGCCACCGCGTCTGAAACACCGGCGCGTCGAGAAACGCCTGCACCAGGGCATCGCGCGCCGTGGCCGAATGAAGGTAGCGGAACACGTCGGCGAGCGGGAACGAATGCTGGGGGCCGAGCGACAGGAGCAGCGAGTCTTCGGTTGCCGCCGCCTGCAGCTCGAAGTTGAACTGACGGCAGAATCGCTTGCGCAGCGCGAGCCCCCACGCCTTGTTGACGCGGCTGCCGAACGGCGCGTGCAGCACGAGCTGCATGCCGCCCGATTCGTCGAAGAACCGCTCGAGAACGAGCGTCTGCTGCGTCGGCAGGACGCCGAGCGCGCGGCGTGCGTCGGCGAGATAGGCGACCGCCTGCTCGGCGGCCGCGCGCGACACGCCCGTTTCGGATTCAAACCAATCGATGACGGGAGCGGTCTCCGCACCGGGCGGAGCAAGCTCCGCCCGTACGGCAACGGTCGTGGGGGTCGAGCTTCCTCGACCCACGCCGTCGAGGACCGCATCCACGTCCGCGCGGAGGTCGCTGACCGCGCGCGAGAGCTCGTCGCTGCGCGCCGGCGCCTCGCCGAGCCAGAACGGGATGGTCGGCGGCGCCCCTTTCGCGTCGGCGACGCGGACGACGCCCGCTCCGACCTGCAGGATTCGCCACGACGCGTTGCCGAGCTGAAACACGTCGCCGGCGATGCTCTCGATCGCGAAGTCCTCGTTGACCGTGCCGATGAACGTATCTTCGGGATCGAGAACGACGCGGTAGTCGGCCACTTCGGGGATGGCGCCGCCCGACGACAACGCAAGCAGCCGCGATCCGCGCCGGCCGCGCACTCGCTGATTGACTTCGTCGCGATGTACGAGCGCGGCACGGTGCCCTCGCTTCGTCGCGAACCCTTCCGACACCATCGCGACGACGGCGTCGAATTGCGATCGCTCGATCGCTCGATACGGCCAGGCTCCCCGGACGAGCGCGAACAGTTCGTCCTCCGAACAATCGCGGCACGCCGCCTCCGCCACGATCTGCTGTGCGAGCACGTCGAGCGTCGTGTCGTAAGACACGATCGCGTCGAGCTCTCCCCGACCGACCGATCGGAGCAGGGCGGCGCACTCGATCAGGTCGTCGCGCGACACGGGGAACAGACGCCCCTTCGGCAGGCCGGCGATGGTGTGTCCCGAGCGGCCGACGCGCTGCAGGAACGTCGAGATCCGGTGCGGCGATCCGATCTGGCAGACGAGGTCGACCGATCCGATGTCGATGCCGAGCTCCAGCGAGGCGGTGGCGACGAGCGCGCGGAGCTGTCCCGCTTTCAGCCGCGACTCCGCGTCGAGACGCTTGTCCTTCGAGAGACTGCCGTGATGCGCGGTGACCGCTGATTCGCCGAGCCGATCGCTGAGGTGCCGCGCGAGGCGTTCGGCCATCCGCCGCGTGTTGACGAAGACGAGCGTGGTACGGTGCCCGCCGATCAATTCCGTCAGGCGGTCGTAATACTCCTCCCACACTTCGTGCGACATGACCGCTTCGAGCGAAGAGCGCGGGACCTCCAGCGCAATATCCAGCTGGCGCCGATGGCCGTGGTCGATGATTGAGATCTCGGGACGTCGACCCGGACTCGAGCCGACGAGAAAGTTCGCGACTTCTTCGATCGGCTTCTGTGTCGCCGATAGCCCGATGCGCACGACCGGCGCCTCGGCGACGTGCTGCAGCCGTTCGAGCGACAGCGCGAGGTGCGCGCCGCGGCGGGTGCCGATGACGGCGTGGATTTCGTCGACGATGACGGTCCGCACGGTGCGCAGCATCGCGCGGCTGCGCTCGGCGGTCAGCAGCAAGTACAGCGACTCCGGCGTGGTGACGAGGACGTGCGGTGGCGTTCGCAGCATCGCCGCCCGCTCGGACTGCGTCGTGTCGCCGGTGCGGACGGCGGCTGTGATCCGCGGCGGCTCGAGCGCCATCGCCTCCGCGACGCGCCGGATGCCGCGCCGCGGCTCGGCGAGGTTCTTGTGGATGTCGGCGCTCAGAGCCTTCAGCGGCGAGACGTATAGCACGCGCACTTCGTCGGGCAGCGGCGCGCGAAGTCCGTCCTGGACCAGGTCGTCGAGCACGGTCAGAAACGCGGCGAGCGTCTTGCCCGAACCTGTTGGCGCGGCGATCAGCGTGTGTTGACGCCGACGGATTGCCGCCCAGCCGCGCTCTTGCGCCGTCGTCGGACGCCCGAACGTCTCGGAGAACCAGCGCGCGGTGATCGGATGAAAGGATGAAAGCGACATGCGGGATCCCGGGGAGTCCTCAGCATATCGCAAAGCGATTCTCTAGGTGCTGCGTAGAGCGATCACCGGGTCGACGCGGGTCGCGCGATGCGCCGGGATGAACGACGCCACGAGCGACACGACGAGCAGCAGGAGGCCGACGGCGGCGAACGTCAGCGGATCGCGCGCGCCGACTCCGAAGAGCAGCGTCGCCATGAAGCGCGTCAGCGCGAGCGCGGCGACCGTGCCGCCCGCGAGGCCCGCGACAGCGAGCCGCGCGCCCTGTGAAAGCACGAGCCGCAGCACTTCCCGGCGCTGCGCCCCGAGCGCCACGCGGATGCCGAGCTCGCGCGTCCGCTGGTCGACGCTGTACGAAGTGACGCCGTAGAGACCGATCGCCGCGAGCACGAGAGCGAGCACCGCAAAGATGCCGACGAGCAGCAGATTGAACTGCTGCGTCGCGGTGATGGCCGACCGCAGGCGCTCCATCGTTTGCATGCGCGTGATGGGCAACGTCGCGTCGATCGCCCACACCGCGGCGCGCGCCTGCGCGGCGAGCGACATCGGTTCGTCCAACGTCCGCACGACCCAGTCCGCCAGCGTGTCGCCGGTGCCGTGATCCTGCGCGGCGGGGAAATAGACGGCCGGCCGCGGCGTGCGGACGAGATCGAGCTGGCGTACGTCGCCGACCACGCCGACGACAGTCAGCATCGGCACCTTGTCCTGCGGCCGTCCGAGCTTGATCCATTTGCCGAGCGGATCCTGATTCGGCCAGAACGTCCTCGCGAGCGTCTCGCTGACGACGATGGCCGGCCGCGACGCGGGCGTGTCGCTCCACGCGACGTCGCGCCCCGCGCGGATCGGAATCGACATCGTGCGGAAATAGCCGGGCGCGACCGATCGGAAATCGACGAACCGCGCCTGACCCGGCAGCTCCGCGGGGGCGTCCCCTTCGGCCGACACGGCAGTCGTGCGGCCGCGCAGCGACAGCGGAAGGAAGCTGATGGCCGACGCCGACGTGACGCCGGCCGTCGCCTGCAGCCGCTCCGAAAGCGCCGCGTAGAAGGCCGTGCGCTGCGGCTCGGTCGCGTAGCGCCCCGGCGGCAATGCGACCCTGAACGTCAGCAGGCGATCCGACTGGAACCCGACCGGCAGCTGCGTGAGGTGAACGAAGGTGCGCAGCAGCAGACCGGCGCCGACGAGCACGACGACTCCGAGCGCGGTTTCGGCGACGATCAGGACGTTCCGTGCGCGCATGCGGCCGCCGGCGCTCGACGCGCGCGCGTCGTCTTTCAGCGCATCGCGGAAGTCGGAGCGCCGTGCCTGCATCGCCGGCACGAGGCCGCACAGAATGCCCGCGGCGAGCGCGATGGCGACGTCGAACGCAGCGACGACGCCGTTCACCTTGATGTCGTCGATCCGCGGGAGCGTCGAGGGGGCGAGCGCGCGCAGCGCTTCGACGCCGAGGTAGGCGAGCGCGAGACCGGCGACGCCGCTGATCGCGGAGAGCAGCACGCTTTCTGCCAGCATCTGGCGCAGCAGCCGCACGCGGCTCGCGCCGAGCGCGGCGCGGACGGCGAATTCGCGCTCGCGCGCCGACGCGCGCGCCAGCAGCAGGTTGCCGATGTTCGCGCACACCATCAACAGCAGGAACGCGACGACGCCGAGCATGATCAGCAGCGGCACGCGCACGTCGCCGACCACCTGTTCCGGAAGCCCGACGATCGTGACGCCGACGCCGGTGTTCGACTGCGGAAGCTCTTTTGTGAGCTGGCGCGCGACGGCGTCGAGATCGCCCTGTGCCTGCGCGAGCGTGACGCCGGGCTTCAGCCGTCCGAGGACGCGCAGGAAATGGCTGCCGTGATTCGCGAGCTGCTGCGGCGTCAGCCCGAGCGGCAGATAGACCTGATCGGTCGGGTCCGGGAAATGAAATCCGCGCGGGAGGACGCCGACGACGGTGTACGGCTCGTCGTTGAGATGAATCGTCTGTCCGACGATGGCGGGATTGGACGCAAACCGATCGGTCCAGAGCGCGTGGCCGAGCAGCACGACGTGCCCGCCGCCCGCACGCTCTTCGTCGGTGATGAACACTCGCCCGAGGAGCGGCTCGACCTGCAGGAGTCGGAACAGCGACGCGGAGACGTTCTCGCCTTCGACGCGAATCGGCTCGCCGTGTCCGGTGAGACTCCAGTTGCCGCCGCGAATCGCGGCGAGATCGACGAACGTCGAGTTGCGGTCGCGCCAGTCGCGGAAGTTGCCGGGTGACGGCGTGTTCCGGGCGTTCTTGTAAGCCGGGAGGTTGACGTTCTCCCACACCATCGCGAGCCGATCGACGTCGGCGTACGGCAGCGGGCGCAGGAGCACCGCGTCGACGATCGAGAAGATCGCGGTGGTGGCGCCGACGCCGAGCGCGAGCGTGAGGGCGGCTATGACCGCGAAGCCCGGATGCTTGCGCAGCATCCGGCCGCCGTAGCGAAGATCCTGCGCGAAATCGTCGACCGTGGCCCAGGGCGACAGGGCGCGGACGTCTTCGGTGACCCGCGTCCGGTTGCCGAGGGCGCGCCGCGCGGCGAACGCCGCGTCCTCGGGGCTGAGCCCGCGTTCGCGCTGCTCTTCGGCTTCGAACTCGAGATGCGCGCGCAGTTCACGATCGAGATCGTCGTTGCTCATGTTTGCTCCCGCTCGGCGAAAGCCTTGCGCTCCCATCAACGCTCGGCTGAACGCCTCGCGCTACGCGGACGCACGGCTGAAAGGCTCGCGCTAGACGTCGGCTCTGGCTGCGGCGCTCATCACGCGCGCGATGGCTTCCTGCAGCCGTTTCCATTTCGATTGCGAGGCGGTCAGCTGCTTACGCCCGGCCGGCGTCAGACGGTAGTACTTGCACTCGCGGTTGTGCTCGCGGTGCGCGTCCCACTTCGACACGACGAGCCCTTTGCGTTCGAGCCGATGCAACGCCGGATAGAGCGATCCGTGTTCGGGCTTCAGCACGTCGTCGGTGGTGCGCTGAATGTGTCTGGCGATCTCGTGGCCGTGCGCCGCTCCGAGGAGGAGCGTCCGCAGGATCAGCATGTCGAGCGTCCCCTGCAGCAGCTCCGTGCGATCGCGATTCATGGTAGGCATTCTACCTTCAGCGGGGGTAGAACGGCTACTGATCTTTGCGGTTGCTGGATGCTGGGCGCAGGATGCAGCTGCTGGTCACTGGCCCGATGGAGGCTGGACGCTGGAAACCGGGCGCTGGTGAGCTCGTTCCGGAGCCCGAGTAAGCGGGCAAGCCTCCAGCAACCACCTTCGACCATCGAGCAGCCGCCAGACCAGCAACCAGCAACCAGTTTTGAATCCAACTGTCCGTAGTCCGCGGCCGTCTGCCTTCCGCGGACCGTTTTGTCGCTTGATTGCCCCTGGGGTCTCGCCTATCGTCTGCTTCACATACACGCAAGGAGGGCATTGTGCGACCACACCGGGCTCTGCTCCTGGCCGTCTGGATCGTCCTCACCGGTTCGTCGTCGCTTTTCGCTCAGGAAGCATCGATCATCGGTACGGTCGCCGATGAGACCAGGGCGGTCCTGCCGGGCGCCACCGTGACTGCCTCTGAAATTTCGACCGGCCAGCAATTCAGCGCGGTCACGACGGAGAAAGGCGAATATCGTCTGCCTACCGTGCCGCCAGGCACGTACCGCATTCAAGCGGAGCTGACGGGCTTTTCGACGGTGGTACTGGAGCGCGTCGAGCTCCTCGTCGGTCAGCACGCGACGATCCCCTTCACGTTGAAGCTTGCGCAGGTCAACGAAACGGTGACCGTCGCCGGCGAATCGCCGCTCGTCGACACTGCATCGTCGCAGGTCAGCGGAAACGTCGACCGGCGTCAGATGGAGGAGCTGCCGCTGCAGGGCCGCAACTGGATGGAGTTGTCGAAGCTCGTGAAGGGCATCACGGCGAACGACGTGACCAATACGCCCGGTGTGAGCCGCGACGATGACTTCCAGCTGAATCTCGACGGACAGCAGATTACCCAGAAGGTTGCCGGCTCCGGCTTCGGGCAGCCGAAGTTCAGCCGCGAATCGATCGCGGAATTCCAGATCGTGACGAACATGTTCGACATCACGCAGGGGCGCTCGACCGGCATCGAGGTGCAGGCGATCTCGCGCTCGGGGACGAACAAACCCGCGGGCAGCTTCTACGGATTCTTCCGCGACGACAAATGGAACGCTCCGGACCCGGTCGCGAACAAAGTGCTGCCGTACCAGAATCAGCAGATCGGCGGATCGCTCGGCGGACCGATCGTGAAGGACAAGCTGCATTTCTTCGCGTCGTACGAGTACGAGCGCGAGCCGGGGACGCTCGTCACCTCGCCGTCGATTCTCGCCGGTCAGACGTTCGAGATTCCGTACAAGAACAACCAGAAGAGCCTGCTGGCGCGCGTCGACAGTCAGCTATCGGCGAAGGACCGGCTGACGTTCCGCGGATCGCGATGGGATTGGGACAACCCGTTCGTGCTCGGGGCCGGCGGGCATCCCTCCAACGCGTCGGTGCAGACGAAGAACGCGACCAACATCGTCGGCATCTGGAACAAGGTGGTCAGCGACGACAAGGTGCAGGAAGTCCGCGCGGGCTACAACAACTTTGCGTGGACCAACAACCCCGAGCCGGGTCAGGGCACGGTCGAGTACGATTTCGTCGGCCTCACTGTCGGCAAGCCGTACAACTACCCGCAGCTTTTCTACCAGAACAACTTCGAGTCGCGCTACGACCTGCACTGGCATCGCACGAGCCACGACTTGAAAATCGGCGGCGAGGTCATCTACGTGAAGAACACGGGGACGTGGTACATCCAGCAGGTCGGCCGGATGATCTTCAACTCGAATCCAGCCAGCCTCAATGCGATTTTCCCGGCGAGCGCGTGGGACAACACCGCGGCGTGGAACATCGCGGCCATTCCGAGCTCGACGGTCCGCGAATTCGATCAGAATTTCCATCCCGGCAGCTGGGGCATCAACATCCCGCGGCCGACGTGGGCGATCTGGCTCGGCGACAACTGGCGCGTGAACAATCAGCTGACGATCAACTACGGCTTACGTTGGGACGACGACTGGGGCGTCGCGTCGCCACCCGACGTCGTCACGAACACGATCCTCATCAACAACAATGCGGCCGTCGCGGCCGCGAGCAACCCCGGCATGACCGGGAGCGATTTCGGCTACAAGGACGGCATTCGCGACAACCGGAACGTCGCGCCGCGCGCCGGCTTCACCTACAACGTGGGAGGGCAGAACGACCTGGTGATCCGCGGCGGCAGCGGTCTGTACTTCACGACGCCGGTGTCGAACATGACGTTCAGCCCGCAGATCTACAGTCAGATGGTCACCGCGGCGTTCCTGCCGCCGGCGAGCGGCCGCTGCGCCGACGGCTCGCTCTTCATCACCAATCCATCCTGCGGCGTGACGACGTTCGATCAGGCGAAGTCGGTGGCGCCGCCGCAGTCGCCGCGGATCATCAGCCCCGACTATCGGAATCCG
Source organism: Acidobacteriota bacterium (assembly GCA_003222395.1). Classification (GTDB taxonomy): domain Bacteria; phylum Acidobacteriota; class Vicinamibacteria; order Vicinamibacterales; family CAVVIG01; genus Gp6-AA45. The sequence goes on along the minus strand of QHWB01000074.1, from coordinate 6,209 downwards.
TACACGTGGCAGAGCAGCATCGGATTTCAGAAGCAGCTCAATCAGGTGACCGGCTTCGAAGCCGACCTGACGCATTTCAACGAGTACCACGACACTCGCACGATCGATCCAAACCTCTTTTTCAACCCGGCGACCGGCTACAACGTCAATCCCGCCGCGGTGAACGGCGTGCCGAATCGTCCGAACCCGGCGTACACGCAGATCGCGTACTTCGTCAGCACGGGCCACCGCGATCAGACGCTGTTGTCGATGGCGCTGAATCGCCGGTTCAAGAACAACTTCCAGGCGGGGGTCACCTACGCGCTGATGTTCTCGATGCGCGACGACGGCAACATCGGGTACACGGCGCCGGGCCAGAACAACCAGTTCGACTACCTCGACGGCGAATACGCGACGTCCACCGACTTCCAGCGGAATACGGCGCGGTTGTGGACGCTCTATCGGCTGCCGTTCGGCGTGTCGGCGAGCGTGTCGTACTTCTACGGATCCGGCAATCGGTTCGCCGCGAGCATCGCCGCCGCGGTGTACGGAAAACCGGGAACGAACCGCCTGAACCTCGCCGCGAATGGATCGGCGACCAATACGATTACCATCCCCGCCACGGCGACGCTCGCCAATGGCGACGTCATCGACATCGCGTCGCGCTTCAACGGTCCGGCCACGATTGCGTCGGGCACCGTGATCCCGCGCAACGCGCTCGAAGGGCTGCCGCTGCACAAAGTGGATCTGCGGCTGACGAAGGACTTCAAGATCGTCGGCAGCACGAAGATCTCGCTCATCGGCGAGGTCTACAATCTCTTCAACCACCATAACTACGGCAGCTACAACACGTCGCTCAGCGCGACAGCCGCGGCGACGACCGCGGTGTTCGGCCAGCCGCAGCAGAACACCGGCAACGCGTACGTCCCGCGGCAAGCGCAGTTCGCGTTTCGAATCGGGTTCTAGTCAGAGGTCGGGGTCAGAGGTTGGCGTGATGCCGGCCTCTGACCTCGACGTCAGCAGCCTGATCACGGCGCTGAAGCGAACCTCCTACAATCAGCCCTTCTGAAATCGGCGGTATAGAATGCCGACCGGAGGATCCTATGTCGCGGGCGGTCGTTCTCGCTGCGAGTCTCGCTCTGGTGGCTGCGCTCGGCGCCGCGCCGGCCTCTTCTCCGTTCATCGACGTGACGGTGCATGAAGGAACCTCGATGTCGGTCGCCGTCTCGCCTGACGGCCGGATGCTCGCCATCGACATGCAGGGAAGCATCTGGACGCTGCCGTCGAGTGGCGGCGCAGCGAAGCGGATCACAGACCTCTTCAACGACGCGCGGCAGCCGACGTGGTCGCCCGACGGCAGAACGATCACGTTCTTTGCGTATCGAGACGGCGGATACGACATCTGGTCCGTGGCGCCGGACGGGTCGAATCAGCGGAAGCTGACGTGGGGACCGTACGACGATCGCGAGCCGATCTGGTCGCACGACGGGACGCGGATCGCGTTCTCGTCGGACCGCGGCGACGCGCTGGGGAGCGACTACAACATCTGGATCCTCGACGTCCGCAGCGGTGAGCTGCGGCAGCTGACGAAGAATCCGGCGGACGACTACATGCCGAGCTGGTCGCCGGACGACAAGGAGATCGCGTTCGCGTCGACCCGCGAGGACGGCGCGTCGGTGTGGGCGGTGAACGTCGCGACCGGTGCGGAGCGGAAAGTTTCGACGTCGCGAGGTCGTGTCGATTCGCCGTCGTGGGGTCCCGCCGGCCAGATCGTGTACAACGCCGCGCTGCCGCGCGAGAGCCGGCTCGAAGTCGATGGCAATCCGCTGACCGGCGCCGAGAACGCCTTTGCGTTCAGGCCGTCATTCATTCCCGGGTCGTCAGCCAGCGAGTTCTACTACGTCTCCGACGGCAAGATTCGCAAGCGTTCGATCGGCGGCGGCGCCGCGCAGACGATCGAGTTCTCGGCGACGATGCAGGTGACGCGCGTGGCGGGAACGTACGTCCGCAGGAAGCGCGACTTCACCTCGACAACTCCGAAGCCGGCGCTCGGCATCGTGCGGCCGGTGATCTCGCCCGACGGCAGACAGATCGCCTTTGCCGCTGTCGGCGACATCTACGTGATGCCGGTCGGCGGCAAGCCCGTCGACGTCACGAAGGACGCGGCGCTGGACACCGATCCCGCGTGGTCGCCCGACGGATCGCAGCTGGTCTATTCGTCCGACAAGGAGAGCGAGCATCTGCAGCTCTGGATCCGCGACATGAAAACGGGGCGGAGCCGACAGGTGACGCATCTGACCACGCAGCCGCAGGGGGCCACGTGGTCGCCCGACGGGAAGCGCATCGCGTTCTTCGACGTGAACGGCATGTGGCGCGTCGCGAACATGTCGGTGCTCGATGTCGCGAGCGGCGCTGTGACGAAGGTGCACGACACGCTCGCGCAGCCGGGCACACCGACGTGGTCGCCCGACGGAAAGCGGATCGCGCTCGCCGAAGTGGCACCGTTCACGCGGAGATTCCGCGAAGGCACGAATCAGGTGTTGACCATCGACGTAGCGCGGCTCTTAGATGTGGCGCGGCCCTTTGAGGGGCGCGATCGCGGGGCCGACGCCGATCGCGGGCCTGAAAGGCCCGCGCCGCCCGGGTCGCAGGACAAGTGGTACGCCCCGATCCCAACACTCTCGATCGACTCGCGCGGAGGGTGCGGACCGGTGTGGTCGCCGGACGGGACGAAGATGGCGGCAATCTACGAAGGCGTTCTCGCCGTCTGGCCGGTCGCCGTGTCGGGCGAGCCGCTCGGTCCGCCGCGCCACATCACGAGCGAGAGCGCGCACGCGCCGAGCTGGGCGGGCGATTCGCGACACATCCTGTATCAATCGCTCGACAAGCTGCGGATCATCGACATCGAGTCGGGCGAAACGCGCACGGTGCCGCTCGATTTGAAGTACACGCCGGATGTTCCGGCGACCCATGTTGTCGTTCATGCGGGCCGGCTCGTCGACATGAAAAGCGCCGAGGTTCGGACGAACGTCGACATCACGATCGAAGGAAACAAGATCGCCTCGGTCGTTCCGCATGCGGACGCGAATCACGCCGGCGGCCAGGTGATCGATGCGTCGACTCTGTCGGTGATGCCGGGGCTCGTCGAGTTCCACTCGCATCTGCAGAAGGACTACGGCGAATCGCAGGGTCGCGCCTGGCTCGCGTTCGGCATCACGACGGTGCGCAGCCCGGGCAACACTCCGTACGAGTACGTCGAGGATCGCGAGGCGGGCGAAGCGGGCGTCCGGCCGGGGCCGCGCGTCTACGGCACTGGTTATCTCACGGAGTGGGGACGCGTGTACTACAAGATGGGCATCGCGGTGTCGACTGTCGGTCAGCTGGAGATGGAGCTCCAGCGCGCGAAAGCGCTGCAGTACGACCTCCTCAAGAGCTACGTACGCCTGCCCGATCTGCAGCAGAAGCGGATGACCGAGTTCGCCCACAGCATCGGCATCCCGGTCGCGACGCACGAGATCTATCCGGCGGCGTTCGTCGGCGTCGACAATACGGAGCACACAGGCGCGACCAGCCGCCGCGGTTACTCGCCGAAGATCGCGACGCTGCAGCGGTCGTACGAAGACGTCATTCAACTGTTCGGGAAGAGCGGCCGCACTTTCTGTCCGATGATCTCACCGGCTGGCACACGCCGCCTCCTCGAGCGCGAGCCGGAGCTGCTGAACGATCCACGCTTCAAGCTGTATCCGCAGTGGATTCAGGAGCAGCTCGCCTCGCGACAGGTGAACGCATTCGCCGCTCAGGTCGATCCGACCGCCGGCAGCGGCAAGATGGTTCTCGACGCGATGCGCGCCGGCGCCCTCATCGTTGCCGGCACCGATACCCCGAACGCGATCAACCTCCACGGCGAGCTGATGTCGTACGGGATGGCGGGAATGTCGACCTACGACGCGCTCAAGGCAGCGACGGTGAATCCGGCGAAGGCGCTGAATCTCGACGCGGGCACGATCGAGGCCGGCAAGCTCGCGGACCTCATCATGATCGACGGCGATCCGCTGGCTGACGTCGCGAACCTGCACAAGGTGAAGCGGGTGATCGTGAACGGGCGCGTGTACGAGCTCGACCAGCTTCTGCGCGGCACCGCCGCGGCGAAGACGACGAGCAGCCAGGCGCGATGATCCGCTTCCTGCTGGCGGCGCTCGTCTCGACGCTCATCGGCACCGGCACGCGCGGGTACTCGGATCTCCAGGTCAACAACCCGTACGGCATGGCCATCGGTCCCGACGGCGCGCTGTATTTCTGCGATCTCGACAACCAGCGGATCCGGCGCCTCGACCTGAAGACGAAGAAGCTGACGACGATCGCCGGCAGCGGCGAGCGCGGGTATCGCGGCGACGGCGGGCCGGCCGTCGACGCGGCGCTCAACATGCCGCACGAGATTCAGTTCGACCCGGCCGGCAACATCTACGTCGCGGAGCGCGACAATCACGTCATCCGCAAGATCGACCACGCGAGCGGCATCATTTCGACGGTCGCCGGCACAGGCGTGGCCGGCTTCGCGGGCGACGGCGGTCCCGGCGCGAAGGCGCAACTCCGTCAGCCGCACAGCGTCGCGATCGATCGCGATGGCAGCCTGCTGATCTGCGACATCGGCAACCATCGCATTCGACGGCTGGATCTGGAGACCGGCACGATCACAACCCATGCGGGAACAGGCGAAGCGAAGCCGACGCCGGACGGCGCGCCGCTCGCCGGCACGCCGCTCAACGGACCGCGGACGATCGCCTTCGCGCCGAACGGCGATCTGTTTCTCGCGCTGCGCGAAGGCAACGCGATCTACCGAATCGATCGCGCGACGAAGACGCTGCACCACATCGCCGGCACCGGCGAGCAGGGCTACAGCGGCGACGGCGGACCGGCCGTCCGCGCGAAGCTCGGAGGGCCGAAGGGTCTGACGTACGCGAGCGACGGAAGCCTCTACGCCGCCGATACCGAGAATCATGTCGTCCGCCGCATCGATCTGAAGACGGGAACGATCACGACCGTGTTGGGCACGGGCCAGCGCGGAGACGGTCCGGAATCCGATCCGCTCGCGTGCCGCCTGTCACGCCCGCATGGCGTGCTCTACTCGAACGGCACGTTGTACGTGTCGGACAGCGAGGCGCATCGCATCCGGGTCGTTCGCTGACGTCACGCTGACGGCATGAAGCCCAGCTGCTTGAGGAACGTCGCCATATCCCAGTAGTCCGAGACGCGTCGAATCTTGTCGCCGGCGAATTCAAAAACAGACGCGCCGCGTACCTCCACGCGCTTGCCGGTGGCTGGCATCCCCGGCAGATCGCCCGCATGCGTGCCTCGCATGACCCACTCGGCGCCGCCGTTCGCGCCGTTGGCGAAGCTGGATCGCACTTCGAAGGTCACGTCGGGAAAACCGGACAGGAATCCTTCTCCGAACGCGCGCAGTTCCGCCGTGGTGCGGTTCACCGCTCCCATCGTCACATCTTCGTAGACGAAATCGGCAGCAAACAGCCGCAGCAGCCGATCGATGTCATGAGCCGACCAGGCGGCCAATTGCTCGATGATGAGTCTCTGCTGATCTTCGACCGAGACGGTTCCCGTTGTCGCCATCGCCTGCCTCCTTCTCTGACGGCTGTCCGGACCAACGATCAACGACCATTGCCGGTTTCTTCAGTTCCTGCTGCTTCGGCACGATGCCCGCGATGATGCCGTAGATGCGCGCCGGATCCACATCGATGCGCCCAGACCCCGTCACGGTAAACGATTGTGAGTTCTCATTGTCGGAAAGCCTCCCACCCGGTCAGGACCGAATGGGAGGCGATCGGGATCCAGGCTCGCCTGAAAGGCTCGCCCTACCATGAGCATATGTAGCGCAAGGCTTTATGTAGCGAGGCTTTCAGCCGAGCGTTACTTTCCCGCCGTTGGTCGATCGCCGGTTGACGGCAACGCGAACGAGATGTACTCGCCCGAGTAGTTGCCGCCGCTGACGGCGACGACGATGTACTGGCGGCCGTCCGGACCTTTGTAGGTCATCGGCGATCCGCTCTGAGCTGCCGCGGCGCGATCGCGGCGCGGTTGCCTTCGCGATAACTGTGCGTCCACATCAACTCGCCGGTCTTCCCGTCGAGCGCGATCACCGATCGCCGCGTGCCGGCCGTCGTGTACAGCGTGCCTCGGATGGCGAGCGGCGTGCCTTCGAGTTTGTACTCGGGACG
>QHWB01000096.1 GCA_003222395.1 Acidobacteriota bacterium | reverse complement strand
AAGCGGCACTTACCTTGCCAGCCACCCGCGCGATGCACATCAGGGAAAGCGCGCCGCCTCTATACGTAGTTTTCCGCAGTTCCTTCGCCCGAGCCGGGGCCAGCCTAAGACTGCGTAGCCGACGTCGGCAACACAGAATTGAGCCTTTCTGGAGCCCGTGGTTGCAACCAGTGGCAACCGGTAGCAAATCGGCGAGGCGCAGAAACGGGCAGAAGTGATCGGCGTCCGCGGTGGTGCGTCTCGGTCAGATCACGGTCACGTAAATCTTCCGTTCACGTGGGCCCTCGAACTCGCAGAGGAAGATCGTCTGCAGGTCGCCGAGGGCGAGCTCGCCGTCCTCGAGCGGAATAGTGATGGAGGACGCGGTCAGCGCGGAGCGGACGTGTGCCCATGGGTTGCGGTCGCCCTCAGTGGTGTGCTGCCAGCTCCAGGCCTCGTCGACGAGCTGCTCGAGCGCCGCCTCGAGATCGGCGGCCACCGCCGTTGCACCCTCGCCACTCGCTTGCAGCACGATGCCGGCGGTAGTGTGCGGCACGAACACCACCGCTGCCCCGCCCGCCGCGCCCTTCACCGCTTGACCTACCTCGGCGGTGATGTCAAGCAGTTGCGTCTTGCGCTCCGTTTGCACCGCGAGTTTGTGCATCGCGTAGTGCAGCGTACGCCGGCAACTAGGAGCGGGGGTACGTCGCGCTGACCGGCCGAAAGACGCCGAGGAAGGCCGCGACTGCCTCGCGTACGCGCGGGTCGAGCACGAGGTCCCAGTGGCCGAGGCCGGGGGAGTCGCGCTCCTGGGAGCCGTAAAGACCGGCGATCGCGGCGCCGCGTGCTTCGCGAAAGTCGTCGCCGTAGATGACGAGCGACGGGCACGGCAAACTCGGCACCGAGATCCCGCGCTTGCGCTCGCCGCGCGCCGGCGATGACTCCGATCGCGCGGGCATACCGGGCGGGAACGACCCGTAGACAATCTCGGGATCGAACTCCCCCGCCGCGATCTCGGCATCCGGGTCGAAGCCCTGGACCTCGCCGGGCGGGCTCGACTCGATCAGGATCACGCTCTGCGGCCCCACGCGCGCGGCCGCCTGGAGGACGACGAGACCGCCCATGCTCCAACCGCAGAGCGAGACCGGCTGGGGCAAAGCGCGAGAGGCGACGACGACGCGCTCGGCGTAGTCGGCCATCGACGCCCGTCCAATATCGAGGCCGTCTTGCAAGTCGACAGCTTCCACGCGCAGGCTCGGAAAGCTCTCGGGCCAATCTTCAAACACCCATGGCCCGCTGCCCGCGCCGTGCACGAGCAGCAGCGAGGCTGGCGCGGAAGGCGCGACGGCCGTCACCTCGCCACCTTTTTCTGATCCCGACCCGACCGCGGCAGCGTTTCTGGCGGGAACGCCGGCAGCCCGTCGATGCTGCTCCCGTTGCGGTCGGCGACGTAATCCATTAGCGCGTCGTCGCCACCGTGGCGCAGCTTGCTTGCGATCCAGGCCAGCTGTTGGGGTCGCTCGCCTTCATAGCGCATGAGCGGGACTCCGTAGCCGCAGGAGTCGGCGATGCGCTCGATGTCGACGACGACGACCGCCCGCGCGGCCTCGGCCGCCGCCGGCACCCGGTCGAGGTCGAGCTGCGCTTCCAGCTCGGCGTACCCAGGCTCGCCAATCTGGACGACCTCACCGCGGCCGTGCAAGCGCACGATCCGCGGTGGGCCCTCGAACGCGCACAGCATGATCACGATCCGTCCGTTCTCGCGCAGGTGCGCGACCGTCTCCGCGCCACTGCCGAGCAGGTCGAGGTAGCCGACCTGCTTCGGGCCGAAGATGCGCAAGCTCTCGATCGGCCCCTTGGGCGAGACGTTGACGTGACCATCGCCGCCGCTCGGGGCAGTGGCGACGAAGAACATCCGCTGGCTGCCGATCCACGCCGCGAGCTTGGCGTCGATCTCCTCGAAGACCTTGCCCATCGCCTGCGATTATCGCTCGCGCCCGAGCCTAGGCAGCCGCGGGTGGTCGGTTTGCGCGGCCCCCACAGGTAGCGTCACCGCCGATGGCGCTAATCGGGACGGAAACAGCGCTCCGCGACATCTGGTACGGCCGTGTCTGGCGCGCGATTGGAGCCCGCGTCGTCGGCGCCGACGGTGACGTCACCGCGCTGTGGATGCCGAAGGGCTCACCCTCGATGTATCCCGTCGACGCCGCCGGCGCTGAGGTCCGGATTCCCGTGCGGGAGCCCGTGCTTGCCGAGCGCCGGTCGAGCCGTGATGCCCTCGCCCTCGAGCGTCCGGGCTCGCGTCACTCCATCTGGCTTTTCTGGCTCGACGGCACGTTCGACTACTGGTACGTCAACTTCGAGCGGACGCTGGGCTGGAACGGCGTCTGCTTCGACATGGTCGACGAGAAGCTCGATCTGATCGTGACGCCCGATGGCGCGGTTAGCCCGCACGCCGACTGGTCGAAGCCACGCCTTCCACGGGGCTGGCAGAGTGTCGGAGAGGTGTCGCCCGGCCTGAGGATGGGGTGACAGATCGTCGTAGCCAAAGTTGGCGACGCCATGTAAGCCTTGGTGCAGCCTCCCGTTCGAACAAGGCGCTCCCGACCGAGGCGTAGGCGGCTTGGTCAAGGCGAACACCCACTTCTGCGTCACCTGCGGTGCGCAGTTCCCGCCGGCTGCGGCGGCGCCCGAGGCGTGCCCGATCTGCAGCGACGAACGCCAATACATCGGTCACGAAGGCCAGCAGTGGACGACGCTCGCCGAGTTGCGCGCACGCCACCGCGCGCGGATAGAGGAGGTGGAGCCGGGACTCGTCGGGATTGGCATCGAGCCGAGCTTCGCCATCGGGCAACGAGCGCTTCTCGTCGAGCACCTGCTCTGGGACTGCATCCCGCTTGTCGACGACGCGATCGACGCCGCCATCGAGGCCGCGGGCGGGATCGGCACGATCGCCATCTCGCACCCGCACTACTACACCGGCATGGTCGAGTGGGCCGCGCGCTTCGAAGCGCGCGTGTTGCTCCATGAGCGCGATCGCGAGTGGATCACCCGCTCGAGCGCCCGCATCGAGCTCTGGTCCGGCGACCGGTGCAGGATCTCCGAGAACCTCGAGCTCGTCCGGCTTGGCGGCCACTTCCCAGGCGGCACGGTGTGCCTCTGGCGCGCCGGCGCAGCAGGCCGCGGCGCGCTCCTGAGCGGCGACATCGTGCAGGTCGTCAGCGACCGCGACTGGGTCAGCTTCATGTGGAGCTATCCGAACCTCGTCCCGCTGCCGGGGGCGGAGGTCGAGCGGATCGCGGCCGTCGTCGCGACGCTCGAGTTCGATCGCATCTACGGCGCCTGGTGGGACCGCGTCGTCGCGGCCGACGCCAAGGTCAAGGTTGCGCGCTCTGCCGCTCGCTATCTCGACGCGCTCCGGCGCGTTCGCGAATGAGGACAACAGATCCCGAGGACCCGTCGACGCGCACCCTGGCGCCGTCTGGAATCGCGTGAAGCGCGTTCGCCGCGCCGACCACAGCCGGCAGCCGGTACTCCCGAGCAACGACAGCCGTGCGAGAGGATTCCGCCCGTCGCGGGTCACGAGCGCAGCCAGAGGGGCGAACAAGGGCGTCCACGCGGGCGTCGGATCCCCGGTGCGGATCCGTCCGCTGATCACGCCGCGCCCGCGCGCCACTCGAGAACCTGAACCCCCTCCCACCACCACGGTTGGCCGGTGTCCTTGCCGCCGACCTTCAGCACCGACCTCACGTTCGGGCGCGAGTCGAGATAGTCGCGGACGGCCGCATCGACGAAATCCCAGTCGGTGTCGTCGACGATGACGAGGGCGCCGTCGACGAGGTACGGCTCGGCGAGCACGAGCCCATCGCAGTGCTCTTCGTACGTGTGACCGGCGTCGTAGTAGTACGCGCCGACGCGGCGATCCACGAGTGCGTCGCTCCGCAGCAACTCGAATGCATCGCCTTCCAGGATCGTGGCGCGCCCGGCGAGCCCGAAGCGGGCGAGGTTTCGCTCGAGCTGCTCGCGGCTGCCGTCACCGCGCGAGAAGTCGTCGATCGCAACGAAATCAACCGCCTCGTTGTCGAGCATCGCGCCGATCAAGCTCGTGCCTCGGAAGGCTCCGACCTCTACATAGGTCTCACCCGGGCCTAGGCATTTAGCGACGAGGTTGAGCAGCGCGAGATTGTTGGCCCGGGCCAGCCCCGGGACTATTTCGAGGACCTCGGCAAAGCGCGGGTCGAGCGGCTCCTCGCCATGCGGGAAGCCACGAAAGAGCGCCGGGAGATCGCGCAAGAACCTTTCGGCGTCCACTTCAAGTCAGCCTACGGAATTACCTCGATGAGCGGCTCCATGCATCTCCGCAGTGCTGTGCGAGGCCAAGAAGCGGCTTCGGCGACACAATCGCAGGCTGCCGCTGGCTTTGGCCGCCGCTTCGCAGCGAGACTGCGACAGCATGCGGTAAAAAATCGAGCGGTGTCGTTAACTACCGCTGTCCTGTCATTCGCCCTCGTCGCGGCTCTCGTCACGATCATCCCAGGGCTTGACACGGCGATGGTATTGCGCGCAGCGATCGTGCACGGGCGAAAGCAAGCATTCGCAACTGCGTTAGGAATCAACACGGGTGCGCTGATCTGGGGTGCAGGGGCAGCCGTGGGCGTGTCGGCTCTCCTCACTGCATCAACCGTGGCGTACACGGCACTCCGGATCGCCGGAACGGTCTACATGATCTGGCTCGGTGCGCGCTTGCTGCTTGGCGCGTTACGAAAAAGTGACCTCGCTTCCACAATCACGCAACGAGCGGCAGTTCCTTCGGGAGCGCTTCGATCCTGGCTGAGGGGATTGATGACCAATCTCCTGAATCCCAAGATCGGCGCCTTCTACGTCGCTGTACTTCCGCAGTTCATTCCTGCGCACGCGTCACATCTTGCTGTCGGCCTCCTCCTGGCTTTTGTCCACGACCTCGAGGCAATTGTTTGGTTTACCGCGCTTATCCTCGGCTCGCATTCGATGCGCACCATTCTCAGTCGACGCTCGGCGCGTCGAGCAGCCGATGGCATCA
>QHWB01000095.1:2605-3920 GCA_003222395.1 Acidobacteriota bacterium | reverse complement strand
GGGTTGATCCGCGTCATCACTCGCGGCGGCTCGAATATCAAGCGCAACGCCGGCTACGGCTCGGCGATGCTGCGGCTGTCGCGCGCGCTGCACGACCCGAACGACGCCGACGTGCAGGACCGTGCCGAGCTCTCCCTGCGCGCCGTCTCGCACCAGCGCGACGCGACGCCGTTCCGGCGCGACAGCTCGCTGCAGCTCAACGCCGCGTGGGTGCATCGCAACGCCTGGGGCCTCGTGCGCCTCGGCCTGGGCTACGCATGGTGAGCGCACTCCTCGCGCTGCTCCTCGCGGCCGCGCCGCCCGACCGCCCGACCCTCACCGTCGCCGGCGACCGCGTCCTCGTAGCGCTCCCGCCGTCGATCCTCAAACAGAAAGAAGTCCGCGCGCGTCTGGAGTCGGCGCTCACGACGACGTTCATCGTCAAAACGAAAGACAGCAACGCGCGCATCGAGATCCGCTACGACCTCTGGGACGAGGTCTACCGCGTCAAGCGCGTCGATGCCGCGGGCCGCGTGGCGCAGCAGCAGATCGCGAACGCCGCGCAGCTCGAGGCGTGGTGGCGGACGCCGGTCGAGATCGCGCGCTTGGCCGGCGACCGCGCCGCGCTCGACCTCGAGCTCGTCGTCCTCCCGTTCTCCGCCGCCGACGAGAGCGACGCGCGGCAGTGGCTGTCGAAGTCGGGCGGCACGCGCGACCCATCGATCGACTCCAAGAGCGTCGTCGACGCGCTCATCGGCACGACGCTCAGCGCGCGGCCGATCGTCTCCTACCGCTGGTCGCTCGAGGCGCGGCGATGAAGACCCTCGTCGCCGTCGCGCTCATCGTCATCGCCGCGACATTCATCTTCTACGCCGCCGTGCACCAGATCGCCGGCCTCTGGCTCGACGTCGTATTGCGGCCGGACGTGCGCGACGTCATCGAGCACTCCCTCCTCGATCAGAAAGCACTGCGCAACCTCGATCCGGCCAACGAGGCGCGCTACCGGCAACGCTTCGAAGAGACGCGGCGGCTGATGAACCGCATCGACGTCGTGGCCATGAACCGCGAGCGCGTGCTGCGCCGCTTCGAGATGGTCCTGGCCGGGCTTTTCGCCGCGCTCCTCTTCACCGCCACATTTCTCTGGACTGTGCGGCAGCGGCGCAACGAGGAGCGCCGGCGCGCCGAGCAGCTCGCCCGGCTGACGGCGTGGCAGGAGGCGTCGCGGCGGCACGCGCACGAGATCAAGACGCCGCTCACCGCGGCGCGGATGGAGATCGACCGCCTGGCGTCGCTCAGCGCGCCGTCGGAGGAAGTGCAGCGCGCGATCGACAGCGTG
>QHWB01000095.1:0-2506 GCA_003222395.1 Acidobacteriota bacterium | reverse complement strand
GCGATGTGCTGCGCCAGGTGCTGGTGAACCACTGCACCAACAGCGCGCACGCGACGGAGGGCCGCGGCACCGTGACGTTCTCGGTCGGCCGGGCCGGCGACCGCGTTTTCCTCGACGTCGCCGACACAGGCGGCGGCGTGCCGCCATCGATCCAGGCCCGCATCTTCGAGCCGTACGTGACGACGCGGAAAATCGGCCACGGCATGGGCCTCGGCCTGGCCATCTCGCGCAAGATCCTGCTCGACCACGGCGGCGACCTCGCGCTGCTGTCGACGTCGCCCGCGGGCAGCACTTTCCGGATCACGCTCCGTCGCGCCGGCGTCCCGCCGGCCGGCTAGGCGGCGGCGCGACTCATTCCCCATACAGCTCTGTATGTCCTCGCAGACACCTCCTCCTGCCAGCGCACTCGCAACTCATTGATTCTTCGTCGCGGGGAAACGGCAGCGCCGTTGCGATCTCCCAAGGCCATGAAAACGATCCTCACCTTCGCCCTCGCCCTCATCGCCGCCGCCGCGTCCGCGAAGTCGTTCCTCATCGAGCGCATCGACGTCAACGCCGCGAAGCAGATCTCGCCCGCCATCGTCCTCGCGGAGATGCGCATCGACGCCGGCAAGACGTACAGCGACGAGCAGCTCCAACAGGCCCTCAACCGCGTCCGCCGCCTGCCGTTCGTCCTCTTCGCCAGCGCCGACCTCAAGCCCGGCAGCACGCCCGACGCGCGCGTGCTGCGCATCAACATCGAGGAGATGGCGAACTTCAACTGGACTTTCGACACGTCTGCCCTCGCGCGGCAGCGCGGCGGTGGCGGCGGTCGTGGCGGTGAGGCGAGGGTCGCCGGCAGCGCCGGCTATCGCTTTTTTCCCGGCCGGCATGGGATGCTTGACGCCGTCGTCAACGACAGCAACGAGTCCCTCGTCGCCAGCACCAGGCGCGACGCGGAGCTCGCATACAACGCCTGGGGCCTCTTCGGCACGAGCGCGTACGGCAGCGTCGCGGTCGGGACGATCTTCCGCACGAACGGCCGCCACGACGTCAATCCCTCCGCGCTCCTCGGCATCCCGCTGACGCGCACCCAGTCGATCGAAGCGACCGTTGCGCGCACCACCGAGCGCCTGGAGCGCTCCGTCAGCGGCATCGCCGATCCGCTGCGTTCGTTCGCGCGCGTCACCGACTACGGCGTGGCGTGGCTGCTTCAGACGGCGGACGATCCCTACTTCGCGCGCAACGGCTGAAGCCGCCGCACGTGGTCCCGGGCAGGCAGAGCCGACGCGATTTCGTGCTGAGTGCGAACGCGGCGAAGTATTGGCCGCTGGGGCAGGCCTCGACGGCGTGGGGGCGCTTCGCGGCGTCGACGAACCGCCTCACCGGCACCTCGAACGGCGTCGCGTTTCCCGCCGCGCGGCTGAGCCTGGGCGACTTCCTTGCCGGCGTCGCGCATGATTTCAATCGCGAGCTCGGCGAGAGCGGCCAGAGCCGCTGGCGTGTCGAAGCCGGCCTCGGCTATCACCTCGACCGGATAAGCGGGCGGGAAGCGAGCTCGCGCAGCGGCGCCGAAGCGGAGCTCGGCGTCGTGTATCGAAACCGCTTCGGCCTCTTGCACGTCAGCGTCAGCTATGTCGGGCACTAAACTGGTCGCCGCATGACCCTCATCGCCTGCGTCGAGGACGACGAGAAGATCGCCGCGAACCTCGTGCTTCGCCTGCGCGAGGCGGGCCACGGCGTCGTCCGCTTCGCCAGCGGGGAGGAGGCCTTCCGCTGGCTGCGCGACGGCAACCCGCGGCCCGACATGCTCCTCGTCGACGTCCGCCTGCCGGCCATGAGCGGCATCGATCTCCTCGGCGCGCTCGGCGCCGGCCGCCCGCCGACCGTGATCATCTCCGGCGAGGCGTCGATGGGGGAGACCGTCGAGGCGATGCGCCTCGGCGTGCACGATTTCCTCGACAAGCCGGTCAGCCGCGAGCGGCTGCTCAAGACCGTGCAGAACTGCCTCGAGCACGCCGCGCTGCGGCGCCAGGTCGACGACCTCCGCGCCCGCGAGCAGCGAATCCTGGGGGACTCCGCGCCGACGCGCGCTCTCCTGGCCACGATCGCGAAGGTCGCGGAGACCGACGCGCGCGTGCTCGTCCGCGGCGAGAGCGGCAGCGGCAAGGAGCTCGTCGCCGCGGCGCTGCACCGCCTCAGCCGCCGCCGCGCCGGCCCGCTCGTGAAGATCAACTGCGCGGCCATCCCGACGCATCTCATCGAGGATGAGCTCTTCGGCCACGCCCGCGGCGCCTTCACCGACGCGAAGAGCGCGAAGGCGGGCCTCTTCGAGCAGGCCAACGGCGGCACGCTGTTGCTCGACGAGATCGGCGACATGGACCTGGCCCTGCAGTCGCGATTGCTGCGCGTGATCGAGGACGGCCGCGTGCGCCGCGTCGGCGAGACGGCGGAGCGCGCCGTCGACGTCCGCGTCATCGCCGCGACGCACCGCGACCTCGAAGCGCTCGCGCGCGGCGGCGCCTTC
>QHWB01000094.1 GCA_003222395.1 Acidobacteriota bacterium | reverse complement strand
CGCCGAGCTGGCGAGTTGGCTCGGGACCGAGTTCGATGTGCGGACGGCGCATTTGGGGAGACCGCCGCGCTCGCTGATAACGTTGATCGCCGGCGGACTCCTCAAGCTGCGCCGTGCGCTGCGCGGGAGCAGCCCTCCAGAGGGCACGCCCGACGTATTCGAGCTGCTGCGCCTCGTGTGCACGGCCCGCGATCGCTACCACCTGTTCGCGAAAATGCGTCGCTTCGCCGTGGCCGGCGGCATCGCTCTCTGCGAACGGTATCCGGTGCCGCAGAACCGCCTGCTGGTCGGCCCGGAGATCGCGCGCCTCATCGGCCACGGGCGCGATACGATGTTCTCGCGCTGGCTGATGCGCGTGGAGCAGTGGTACTACCGGCATATCACGCCTCCTGACGCGATCATCGTTCTGCTCGTTGATCCCGAGCTGGCGGTGCAGCGCAAGACCGACGAACCGCCGGAGTACGTCCGCGCCCGCTCACGGATCATTTGGGAAACTGATTGGAGCGGCACGGGCGCACATCTCGTGGACGCCTCTCGGCCGCTGGCTGAAGTCGTGGCCAACCTCAAGGCGCTCGTCTGGGCGGAGATCTAAACCTGCACGGGCGGCCGGCGGTGATCGAGCTGGTGGGTCCCGCAGGGGCGGGCAAGACTATGCTTGCGCAACAGCTCGAGGCGAGCGGCCAAGCCATGCGCGGCACGATCTGGTGTGTGCCGGTTGGGTCCCTGGCGCGCAGCATCCTGCGCCATCTGCCCGCGGTACTCGCGCTGTTTGGCGCCACCGGAGCCTGGCTCTGGGATGAAGTGAAGCACCTCGCTCGGCTCGATGCGCTACACGACTACCTGCGGGCGCCTCGGTGGAACGGCACGCGCTTGGTGGTGCTCGACGAAGGTCCGCTCTACACGCTCAGTTTTCTCCAGGTGATGGGGGACGCGTATTTCCGGCGTCGCCCACCGGGGTGGTGGTGGGGGCGCACGTTGCGCCGCTGGGCCCGGAGTCTTGACGCCGTCGTCATTCTGGACGCGCCCGATGCGGTTCTCGCCACTCGCATTCGCGAGCGCGCCAAGCCACATCTGATGAAGGATCGGAATCCCGATGAGGTGTCCGCCTTCGCGGCCGCCTACCGAGACGCGACCGAGCGTGTACTCATCGACCTGAAGGCTGCCGGTGGGCCGCCGGTGTTGCGTCTCGATGCCGGTGGCGACCCGGAGCGATTAGACGAGCGGTTGCTCACCACGCTGGGACAACGCGTCCGTGCGCACTGAGGCCGCATCCGCGACGGGGGCTCCGTCGTTTCCGGTTCCCGCGAGTGGCTCGCACACGCCCGCGCTCACACGCCGGGCCTCGCTCAACGCCCTCCAGGCGCTACTCGACTACGGCGCCAAGCTGATCGTCACATTCGTCGTCACGCCGATCCTCGTCGCCGGTCTGGGCCGCTCGTTATACGGCGTCTGGGAGATGCTCGCACGGCTCATTGGATACATGTCGGCCAGCGACGCGCGACCCATGGAAGCGTTGCGTCTCGTCATCGCAACGCGTCAGGGGCTCAAGGATCCGGCGGGCCATCGGCGTGCTGTGGGCAGCGCACTCATTGTATGGACTTTCTTTTTCCCTCTCGTCGTCGCGGTCGGCGTCCTGCTGGTCTGGCTCGCTCCCATCGTTACCAAGGTGACCGCTGAACTGCGGCCGACTGTGCGTGTGGCTGCGGTGCTCCTCGTCGGCACCTTCCTGATCACGGGACTGGCCACCGTGCCTGAATCGGTGCTGCGCGGTATGAATCTCGGCTACAAGCGGATGGGGCTGCAGGCGGGACTGAGCGTGGTAGGTGGCGCGCTCACCGTCGGGGCCATCTACCTGGGACTGGGGCTGATCGGTGTCGCCGGCGTGCAGGTCGTGTTGTCGGCTCTGACGGGTTTAATGTTTTGGTATGTGGCGAAAAGGTACGTCTCGTGGTTTGGCATCGCCCGACCCACTGTCACCGAGATACGGTCCTTTTTCGGTTTAAGCATCTGGAATTACGCGGGTACCTTGGTTACTCATTGGCTTGCACTTTCGCGCGGTAAGCTCGGCCATGCCCGGGTTGGGGGGCGTGCTCGGTGAGCGCCAGTTCGAGCGCGCGGCTCAACTGCGACGCGAGTTGCTCGCGCTCACTTGGTTGTTTGCGACCGCGGTGGGCGCGACGATCCTACTTTGCAACCGGTCGTTTATCGCGCTGTGGGTCGGGCCGCAGCTATACGCCGGATGGTGGGTGAACCTATTGATTGTCCTCGTGACCGTCCAAACGGCGCTGGTGCGAAGCGATGCCTTTGTGCTCGACGCGGCGCTGCAGCCGCGTGCCCGCGTCATCGTCAGTGCTGTGGCGGCCCTTCTGGTTCTCGGCGTCGGCATCGCGCTCGCGCCTTCGCTCGGCATGGCGGGAGTTTGTCTCGGCCTGGTCGCGGGACGCGCCGTCCAGAGCATCGCCTACCCGGCACTCGTCCACGCCTCGCTCGGCCGAGCGCTTGACCTGCCATGGCGATCACTCATGCGCCCCGTGGTCGCGAGCGTACTCGTACTTGGAAGCGCCACCGCGTTGGGTGAGCGTTTGCTCGTGCCGGGTTGGATCGCCTGGATCGGCCTGGTTGTCGTGAGCTTCGCGTTGCTGCTGCTGGCCACGCTCGGCATGGGCCTGGGCGACAGTGATCGGAGAGACGTCATCGCACGGATGCGGCAAATCTGGCAGGGAGTGCGCGGTGGCTGATCAACGCCCCGACCTGGCGGTGCGACTTGCACTGTACGCCACTCTGGTCGCGATCCCGTTCGAAATCCCCAACCGCCAGTCGCTTCCTGTCGAAATTCCGACCCTGGCGGGCGCGATTTTTCTTGCGGCCACCCTGTGGCATCCCAAACGCTGCTACGCGCGCATTCCTGCCGTCATCTGGCCTTTCCTCGCCTATCTGTGCGTGTTCGCACTCGCCACGAGTCTCAATTTCCTCAACGACGCCAGCGAAGTGCTGCACGTTTTCCTGCTGCTGCTGGAAAACGTCCTCATCCTGTGGGCTGCGACAAACCTGCTCGAGGACGAACGGTTGGCGGGAACCTCTCTCCTCGTGTTCGGCGGCGCGTGTCTGCTGCGAGCGATTTTGCCGCTGGTGGGCGTAGGTCGCACGGTCACTGCCGTCTGGACGGGGGGCGAGCGCCTCACTGCGTTCGGTCAGAATGAGAACAATGCCGCGATGATCCTCGCTGGCGGAATCATCGCGCTGCTCGGGATTGGTTACGCCCGCGTCCACCACCTGCTGCGACCGCGTCTGCTCGTACTTCCGGCGTGCGCGCTCATCGCCTACGCCACGATCGAAACCGGGTCCCGGGGCGGCCTGCTCGCCCTGGCAGCAGGCGTCATCACGCTTTTCCTCGCACGGCGGGAGAGCCTGTGGGCGCGCGCGCGCAGCGGTGCGGTCGCAGTCCTGAGCCTCGCGCTCGTCGCCGTGTTTGCGTACCAGACACCCGTGATGCGCAACCGGCTGAGCGATACGGCGCGTTCGGGAGCGATGGCGGGTCGCGAAGATCTCTATCCACTCGTCGGTCAAATGTTTCTCGAGAAGCCGATTCTCGGATGGGGTCCGCTCAACAACCAGTACGAGCTCTCGCTGCGCGAAGGGAATCGCTTCTTCAATCGACCGCGCCGCGACACGCACAATATCGTGTTCGAAACATTGACTGCCACCGGAATCGTGGGCGCGTTGCTGTTTTGCTTCGGCATGTGGCTCTGTCTGCGCGCGGGCTGGCGGGCGCGCGCCGGCCCGGAGGGAATTCTTCCGCTCGCCCTGTGTGTCACCGTGCTCACATCGAACATGAGCGGCAACTGGATGGCGTCAAAACTGTTGTGGTTCGCGTTCGCGTATGCGGTCGCGAGCGCGCGGCGCGAGGCGCGCGCTTATGTATCACCGGTGCCACAAACGGCGCTCGAGACCTATCGCGCCGTAGCGGTAACCCCCGCATCGACCATTGTTTAGCGGTCCGCTCCTTACCGTACGGGTTCTGCATACGGACACCCCTGTGACCACACACCAACCCACGCCCGTCGCGCGCGCCTCGCATTCTCTGGTCGGCTTTGTGTCTCCGCGCACCGGCGCACCGCTGTGGCGGGATGGAGACACGCTCCTGTCGGCCGCCGGCGAGAGTGTGCCCGTCGTGCGCGCGATTCCGCGCTTCGTGGGCTCGGAAGGCTATGCGTCCGCCTTCGGACTGCAGTGGAACCTGCACTCCCAGACTCAGCTCGACAGTCGCATCGGCGGCACTCTGTCGCGTGCTCGGCTCGAGCGGTGCCTCGGCATGCCGCTCGAGCAGCTCGCGGGCCTCCGCGTGCTCGAAGCGGGCTGCGGCGCAGGCCGTTTCACAGAATTGTTGGTGCAGGCCGGTGCGCTGGTGCACGCCATCGACCTCAGCAGCGCTGTGGACGCCAATCGACGTAACATCGGTGACGCCAGCAATTACGTCGTCGCCCAGGCGGATCTCCGCGAACTGCCATTCCCCGCCAGGACATTCGATGTGGTCCTGTGCCTTGGTGTGCTGCAGCACACACCGTCCCCCGAGGCCAGCATCGCCGCTCTGTGGCGCATGGTCGCACCCGGTGGGTTGCTCGTCATCGACCACTATGCGTGGACGTTGTCCAGACTCACCAAGCTCGGACCACTGTATCGGCAGGTCCTCAAACGACTCCCCGCTGCCCGCGCCAAACGCATCACCGATGCGCTTGTCGACGTGTTCTTCCCGCTGCACTGGGCGGTACGACGGACAAGGATCCTGCAGCAGCTCCTCAGCCGCGTGTCTCCGTGCCTCGCCTACTGTCACGTCTATCCGAAGTTCACACGGGCGCAGCATGAGGATTGGTGCCGCCTCGATACCTACGATGAGCTGACCGATCATTTCAAACGACTGCGCACCGTAGGCAGTAT
>QHWB01000053.1 GCA_003222395.1 Acidobacteriota bacterium | reverse complement strand
GCGATTCCGCTGCCACTGGTTCGCGTCGAGCGCGGCGTTGCGGTAGTTCTCGAGGCCGTCGCCGTGGAACTGCTGCGTGCCGCTCTTGGTGACGAACCGAATCTGACCCGCCGAGGAGCGGCCGTACTCCGCCCGGTAATTTGCGGTGAGGACCTGCACCTCTTCGACCGTGTCGACGTCCTGCGCGCCGAGCATCGATCCCGAGGAGCGCGTCCGCGTCGCGACGGCGCCGTCAATCGTCACGAGGTATTCGTCGGCGCGCGAGCCGTTGATGCTGAAGCTGCCGTTCGACACACTGTCGGGATCGAACGTGCCGATGGTGCCGCCGCGCACGCCAGGCTTCAGCGACGCGAGGTAGATCGGGTTGCGCCCGTTCAGCGTGAGCTCCTGAATCTGGCGCGTCTCGATCGTGCGCGCGACCTGCGCCGTCGTCGTCTGAACCAGACTGGCGCCGGCGGTCACGGTGATCGTTTCCTCGAGGCTGCCGAGCTCGAGCTCCGCGTCGACGGCGATTTGACTCGTCGCGGTGAGCCGAATGCCGGTCCTCATGAATTTCTTGAAGCCTGACAGTTCGACCGTGACTGCGTAGCTGCCGACCGGCATGTCCGGCAACACGTAGAAGCCATTCGAATTGGTCACGGTGCTTCGCTTGTTGCCCGTCGCTTCGTTCACGACGGTGACGGTTGCGCCGGGCAGCGCGCCCTGCTGCGCGTCGCGAACGAAGCCTGAGATTTGGCCGGAGTCGAATTGGGCGAAGGCGGCAGTGACGGGTGCGGCGATCAGAAGCGCGACGACAAACGCAGTTCGCATTCGCTGTCCCCCTTCCTCGTGCGGACGAGACGAGCGATGTTTATGCCTGCACCTCGCTGCTTGTCAACCAGAGCAATGAGGCAATGCGTGATTGCGGGTTGAGGGTTGCGGATTTAGGATTCCGGATTTGGCGCGAAAGACGATCGTTCATCGATTCTTCGAGAAGGTGTTCAACCAGCAAAGCCAGGCGGCGGACAGGCAGATCATCGATCGCGGGCTGGTGGTTCACCATCCGATGCTGCCGGTGGCACGGGTGGCATTCAGGACGCCATGCAGATGTTGATTGAATTCCGAAACAGCTTCCCGGATCTGACCTACACCGTCGACGATCTCGTCGCCGAAGGGGATAAGGGCGGGGCGCGCTGGACCGCCCGCGGCACGCACCAACGCGACTTCAAAGGAATCCCGGCGACCAGACGCGCCGTGACCGTCGCCGGCACGGACATCTTCGTCATCGTCAACGACCGGATCGTCGAGATGTGGACGTCAGCTCGGACTCGCTTGGCTTGATGCGGCAGATTGGCGCTAGCTATTGGATAGAGACTCGGTGGGCGAGGCGCTGCGGTATGCGCCTGCGATCGATCGTCGATCGACGGAGTGACTGGCAGGCGTTCGGGTGCGGCCGGACCCGCTAGGCATCCCCTCGCGCTCGGAGTCGGTTCAAGACTACCGATTGCGCCGAAACTCGCTCCGCAAACTCAGGGCAATCGTGGGGACGCACACGAGCGAGAGCGCGATGACGACCGACGTCGAGAGAATGCTGAATTCCCGAATTCGTACAAGGAACGCGAAAAGCGTAATCATCGGGGCGCTCAGATGCTCCATCTGCCGCAATGGGCGTAAGTTGGATTCTGAGCGGTGCGAGACGTGTGCCATCAGCGCTCTCGCCGAGCCCGCCAATCGCCATCCGCGCAAAGGCGATCTTCGGTTTCGAACAATCCGAATTCGTAACAACACACTGCGTGACCCTGAGCCGCTCCGACAGTCGAGTACGACACTGCGGTGTCCGCGCAATCGCCGCATGTCTGATCGTATGTCTGCTCGGGACCTTCGGGATTCCGACGCTTGTGCCCTAATCCGGCCCTAATCCCGGAGGGCGCCAGAGGGCACTTGCGTTGAGGTGCATAGTGCAGCGATCCGAGCCGCGTCGTGGAGCGACGGCGCTTGGCGCGCCGCGCGCCGTCGGAACAACACGCGCCGTCAGCATCATTATCTTCATCTTCAACGCGTACGCACGTACGCGACCGCAATTGCGGTCGCGTGAGGTGGCTGACGGCGCGTGTTGTGACCGATCGTGTGTCGACCGACGGCTCGAAGGCGCGCGACGCGCCGCCGCTCCACGACGCTCGGCGTCGCCGAGGTGGCTGTACTCGGAGAGGTGGTCCGAGCGTGCAGGCCGCCCTCGATCTGGCGCACCTTGAGCCGTCCGTCAACCCACGATCGCCCACAACACACGACGCCAGCCTCCAGACGCGGCCGCAAGCCTGCGGCCGCGTACGTGGGCAAGCCATTGAAATGACGCTGCTGGCGTCGTGTGTTGTTCGGACGGTCGAACGGTGCGCCAGAGCGAGGGTTGCCCGCACGCGGTCTCGCCGCCGCTGCGGCTCGCTCAAGGCGTCGGGGCGGGCGTTCGATCATTGACACCGGCTGATAACGCCACTGGCGCGCGCACTGGAGCGCCGCTGCATCGAGCAACGGGATGCTGCGTACCACATGCGCATCGGTGATGCCGCCATCGATCCCGATGGTGATCTCGACAATCACGATGCCTCGGATACTGGCTTGACGCGCCGCTTCCGGCAGAACCGGCGGACGTCTACCTCGATGGATCGGATTGCGCCGCGCCGGTCGCGGGAGCGATTACTTCCAGACCCGTTCCTGGCAGATCGAGACGACGCAGATCGATTCCATGACGCGATTGGCCGGCGGGACTTCGAGGCCGCGATCCGTCATCATCTTGCGGATCAGCGAGGCCGTCTCGGGGCGTGTAATCGCCGACTGGACGCCGACGCGGACGAGGCCGTCCGCGTAATCGATCGCCTGCCATCGGTGGCCGGCGATGGCCGACACGCTGTTGTCGGTGTCGCGGCTGCCGCCGTCGCGGGTGTCCAGCTTCGCGCCGCGGTCGACGAGCATCTGCACCACTTCGTTGCGCCCTTTGAGCGCGGCGCCCATCAGCGCGGTTCGCCCTTCCTTGTTCGAGGCGTTCGGATCGAGGCCGAGATCGAGCATCATGCGCACGGCGTCGACGTTGTCTCCTGGCGATCGCTCGTAGGTGACGCCTTCGACCCATCCGATGCCCGCAGACGCGGTGAGCGCCGTGTCGCCGTTTTCAGTGGCGATGAACGGATCGGCGCCGTAATCGAGCAGCAGCTGCATCAGCTCGACGTCGCTCGACTGCGCGGCGCGGATGAACGGCGTCGCGCCGTTCTCGTAGAACCACTGCATGGTGAAGATGGTGCGCGTCAGCGTGTTGTCCCGGGCGCGGCGGTCCGGGTCGGCGCCGTGATCGAGGAGCACCGTGATGAACTCGAGATGGTCCATGTCCGGCTTCGGAACCGGATAGTCGCCGCCCTCGATGTTGCGGTTGTCGGTGGCGAGGTACAGCGGCGTCCAACCACCCTTGTTCGCGAGGTTCGCGTCGGCGCCGTGTTCGATGAGATACGCGCCAAGCTTGTAGTGCCGGTTGTTCGTCGCCGTGAGCAACGGCGTCCAGCCGTACTCGGACGTCTGGTTCACGTCGGCGCCGCCCGCGATGAGGTACTTTGCCGACTCGAGGTCGCCTTCACGGGCCGCGAAAATCAGCGGCGTCAGACCGCCGCCGCCTGCGCCGACGAGTCCCGCGACGATGACGTCCGCATCGTCTGCGGCATCATCAGGCGGCGGGGCCGCGGCTGGTGCGGGTGCCGGCGCCGCCGGCTGCCCGAATGGACGGCGTGCGTTGTCGACCCGAGCGGGAGTGCCGTCGGCATTGAGCGTGCCGCGGAATCCCAGGGAAATCTTCACGCCGTGGGCCGCCTCCCATTCCAGCTGCTCGTTGTACGTGCGTCCGGCCGCGGCAGCCGCAGCGTGTCGGCGGGCAGCCGCTTCGACAGCCGTGGTATCGACGCGCGGCGCCATGTAGTTGCGCGGCAGACCCGCAGGACCGCTGCGCGCGCCCACATCCGCGCCGAGCTCGACGAGCATCTTGACCGCCGGCGCGTGGCGCTGTTCGACGGCCCACATCAGCGCCGTCGTGCCGCGCAGGCGTTCCTTCGCGTTGACGTCGACGCCCGCTCCTGCGAGCAGCTTGATCGCCGCCGGGTTGCCGTTCCGCGCCGCGAACATCACCAGCGTTTCGCCGTTGGCGGTCACCTGCTTTGCGTTGCCGCCTGCGTCGAGCAGCGCCTCGATGATCGCGGCCTGCCCGTACAACGAGGCCATCGCGAGCGGCGTGATGCCTTCGCGATTCGCGGCGTCGATCGTCGCGCCTGCGCGGACGAGCTGATTCACCGCGTCGACGTCGCCGCGATACACGGCCCAGTGCAGCGCCGTCGCGCCGTCGACCTGCGGCGCGTTCACGTCGGCTTTCTGTTGCAGCAGGGTGCGCAGCGCGGTCTTGTCGCCGTTCATGACCGCATCGGCGACGGGACTCTTCGTCGCGCCGGAAGCGATCGAGGCGACAAGAATCATCATCGTCGTAGCGCACGCCTTCAGACCTGCCATGTCCATCGTCCCACCTACGCGAGCTGTGCGAGCCTGCCGGTGCTGTCGCCCTGAACGTCCTGATGAATGCCGAACAGATCGAGGACGCTGAGCAGCACGTTCCCGGTGGGCACGGTCTTCCGCTCGCAGGCGATGTGGCGGTTGCCTTTCAGCTGTCCGTTCGCGCCGCCGACGAAGATGTGCGGCACGTCGAAGTGCTGATGCTGATTCGAATTCCCCATGTTCGTGCCGTACATGACGAGCGAGCGATCGAGCAGCGTGCCGTCGCCGTCTGGAATCGACTTCAGCTTTTCGGCGAAATACGCGAGCGTCGAGACGTGATACCGGTTGATGTCGGCGTAGCGCTTCACCTGCACCGGATCTTCCTGGTGATGCGAGGCGCCGTGGAAGCCGGGGCTGACGCCGCCGTTGGGGAACAGCTCGCTCTTCGGGAACACGTACGCGCGCGCGGTGAGATCGCGGGCGCCGAGCAGCGTCGCGACCCGCGTGATGTCGGCGCGGAAGGCGAGCGCGACCAGATCGAACTGGAGCTTGATGTGTTCGTCGAACGAGTCAGGAATTCCCGGCGGCAGATCGATTTCAGGGATCGTCGCCGACGCTTTCGCCGCCAACTGAATGCGCCGCTCGATCTCGCGAATCTCGTCGGTGTACTGGGTGACGGTGCGGCGATCCGACGCGCCGAGCTCTTTCGTCAGGTTCGCGAGCTCCGCGAGCACCGAGTCGAGGATGCTGCGGTTCTCGCGCATGCGCGCGGCGCGCACCTCGGGCGTCGATCCCGAGCCGAACAGCCGCTCGAAGACGACCTGAGAATTCAGCTCCATCGGCAGCGGGCTGGTACGCTGAACCTCACCGGGTTTGGTCGGCAGCGCGATCCACGAAATAGAGTTCGTGTACGAGCAGCTGTAGCCTTCGCCGCAGTTGCTCGAGCTCGAGTTCGGATCTTCGACCGCGAGCTGCAGCGAGGGCAGCAGGGTGTCGGTCCCGATCTTCGCCGCGATCGTTTGGTCGATCGTCGCGCTTCCGACCGTCGCGTCGGATCCGGCGGTCTTGCGAGGCTTGATCGCCGTGAGGTACGCCGCAGCGACCCAGTGATCCGATCCGGTCGTCCCTTCAGGCGGCTCCGCAGACTTGGACCACAAGCCGCTGAGCACCGTGGTGTGCTCGCGCACCTTGCCGAGCCCTTCGAGGATGTACGGAAGCTTGTCGGGGAGCGCGCCTACGGTCTCCGGCACCCAGTAGCCGGGCGCCATGCCGTGCGGAAAGAAGATTCCCATGAAGCGCGGCCTCGGTGCCGCCGCGGTCTCGGCAAGCGCGGAGCTCGCGGGAATCATCGCGTCGAGAAGCGGAAGCGCCAGCGTGCAACCCGCGCTCTTCAGAAACGTCCGGCGCCGGATGTGTTTTTTCGCGATGAACATATCGCTATCGGGCTCCCTTGCCGCCGGACCTTTCCGCGGCGACGGTGTGACTCGGCACCGGCCGTTCCTGAACCTTCATGTTCACCTGGAACGGCGTGCTGTTGACGACGCCGAGGACGAGCGCGGAGAAACGATTGTCGCTTCGTTTCGCATCTCGGGCGATCGATCGCACGAGCGGCATGTCCTGATACTCGACGCCGCGTCCGAGCGCGTACGTCAGCAGCTTCTCGGCCACGACCTCGACGAACTGATCGGCATATTCGAGCAGCCACTTGCGCAGGGCGGCGGGGCCATCGATTGCCGTGCCGTCGAAAACTTTCGCCGAGGCGTCGACCGGCGTTCCGTCTTCATCGGTGCGCCACAGGCCGACGCCGTCGAAGTTCTCGAGCGCGAAGCCAATCGGGTCCATCAGCGCGTGGCACTGGATGCAGTCGGCGCGGACGCGATGCTGCAGCATCTTCTGCCGCATCGTCGGCTCCTTCGCGTTGCCGCGCGCGTCGGGCATCTTCGCCGGCAGCGGCGGCACGTCGGGCGGCGGCGGCGGCGGGCTCATGCCGAGGATATTGGTCATGATCCACTTGCCCCGCGTCACCGGCGACGTCCGTTCCGGCTTCGACGTGGTCACCAGGAACGCCCCTTTGCCGAGCAGCCCGCGACGCGCATCCATGTCGGGACCGAGCGTGACGCGACGGAACTGGCTGCCGTAGACGTTCGGGATCCCGTAGTGTTTCGCGAGCCGCTCGTTGACGAATGTGTAGTCGGCCGTCAGCAAGTCGACGACGCTGCGATCTTCACGGATGATGGAATCGACAAGGAGCTCGACCTCGCGCCGCATCGACTGGCGCAGCGGATCGTCGAAGTCGGGATAGATCAACGGCAGCGGCCCGGCGGCCTGCATGCCGCGAAGGTTCAGCCACTGTCCGCCGAAATTGATCGCGAGCGCTTCGGCCCGCGGATCCCTCAACATGCGCCGGACCTGACGCTCCAGGACAACGGGATCCTTGAGCCGCCCTTGAGCCGCGACGTCGAGCAGTTCGTCATCTGGAATCGTGCTCCAGAGGAAGAATGACAGCCGCGACGCGAGGTCGAGATCGCTGAGCCGATAGCTCTGTCCGGGCTTCACGTTCGACGGCTCGGATTCGATCCGATAGATGAATTTCGGATCGGCGAGAATCCTGGCCAGCACCAGCTCGACGCCGCGATCGAAATCGCGCTGCTTGCGACCGTTCTGGTAGAACTCCATCAGCGACTGCACGTCTGCGCTCGTTGCCGGCCGCCGGTACGCGTGCGTGGCGAGGGTCGTCACGATCTTGCGCGCGCACGCCGCTTCGTCGTCCCTCGGCGCTGCTCGGGACGACCCTGAGCCTGTCGAAGGGTCCGCGGCATTCGCGGGGCGGCACACGAACACTTTGCGCCGGCTCGGCGAATCGGTCGGCGCCGTCGCGTTGAACGGTCCTTCGATGCGCACCGTGCCGACATGCGGGAAGAAGGTGAAGCCGGGTGTTGGTCCCGTCTGCAGCGTGTCGCGCATGAAGTGGCGATCGAGATCGAGCAGCGGCGCAAAGTTCGTCGCGAGGAACGTCGCGCCGACCTGATGCTCGCCCGCCGTCGTCTTGAAGCGGACGCGCATGGGCGTGCCGCCGCGGCCGCCGAAGAATGCTTCCGGTCCCTGCTGGCCGCCGCCGGGCGGTCCGGCGGCGCCGCGGCCACGGGCGGCGGATTGGCCGTCACAGTTCGCGTTGGTCGCGCCGAACCGGCGGCCGCCCTGCCAGTCGAGCAGCTGCAGGCGCTCGCCGTCGAGCAGCACTTCAAGCTTTTCGCACGGCACCGAGCCGAAACCTGTCGGCGACATGTTGTCGCCGAAGATTGGCGTCACGGTCACTGAATACTCGCCGTCGGACGGAAACACGTGCTTGACGAGCATGCCGCCGCGCGTGCCGAAGGGAAGTCCCTCGATGTGGTAATCCTGCGACGTGTCTTCCGGTGTGCGGTAGACGACGAGCGTCGGCGCGGTCGGCTCGCCGATCGCGAGACGGCTGATCTTTCCAGCGGCCGACACGTACGCTTCGACGAGCGTTGACGAGATGCCGAGCGCGCCGGCGATGTTGTCGAAGCCGAACGTCGAGTCGTCGGAGGGCAGGTACTGCGCCGGATCGATATCGAGATCGAGGAGGTCGCGGACCACGTTCGCGTACTCAGTGCGGTTCAGACGATGGAGCCCGGGCGCCGGCATGTACGGCGGCGCGTTGCGATCGAGCTCGTTCTCGAGCCAGCCGATGAACGCGGCGTAGGCCGCCTTGTCGGGCCGGCGCACGCCAGCCGGCGGCATCATGCCGGCCCGCAGCTTGCGGACGACGGTCTCCCAGATGTCGGCATGCTCGGCGACGTGATTGATGTCGACGTCGTCGAGCATCAGCTTGCGCGCGGCTTCCTGTCCGGCGGTCTTGGCGCGTTGGCTATGACAGCCGACGCAGTACTGATTGATGAGCGCGCGCTGCGGCGAGACGGAGGCGGCGGGCGGCGTCGCGGACGGTTGTGGCGCGGCCTGCGGTGCCGGCGCGGCTGATTGCCCGGTAGCCGCGACCGCGAACGGAACGGCCGCCACGCACGCGGCGATCACGAGTGTCTTCAACATCGGCACGCGATCTCGGAAGAACACAGCGAGGGCAGAGGGCAAAAGGCAAAGGGCACGGTTTTGAGAGGTGCCCTTTGCCCTCTGCCCTTTGCCCTGTCGTCGTTCATGATAACCCCTTGAACTGCCATATCTGATGTCGCGAATTGTAACCGGATCGGCGGGCCCAAAAAGGAGAAATCGCGGTAGACTTCGCGCGCGAACGTTGGAGGGCTGACGCCATGGCGAACGCGAGAGAGAATCCCCTCGGTCGTCGTCGATTTCTGAAAGGCGCAGCTGCGAGCGCGGCCGCTCTGGTCGCGAAGTCGGCGTCGATCTCGGCCCAGCCGCAGGAAGCGGGCACGCCTCGCACGAGCCCGGCCGCGCCGCCCAACGCTCAGTTGGCGGCCGACACCGAACCACCGCCGCGCCGCGCCGCGTCGCGCATCGTGGAACGGCCCGGCTCGGACTTCATGGTCGACGTGATCAAGACGCTCGGCTTCGAGTACGTCGCCGCCAATCCGGGCTCGAGCTTCGAAGGCCTTCACGAATCGATCATCAACTACGGCGACAACAAGCTCCCCGAGCTGCTGACGTGCTGCCACGAAGAGTCGTCGGTCGCGATGGCTCACGGCTACGCGAAGATCGAAGGGAAGCCGATGCTCGCGGTCGTGCACGGCAACATCGGCCTGCAGCACGCGTCGATGGCGATCTACAACGCGTACGCGGATCGCGTGCCCGTGGTCGTCATCGCCGGCAACTGGCGCGACGCGGGCACGCGCGCCAACGGCGTCAATTCGTACCACAGCGCGCAGGACATGGCGCTCATCGTCCGCGACTACGTCAAGTGGGACGATGAACCGGCGTCACTGACGGCGTTCGCCGAGTCGGCGGTGCGCGCGTACAAGATCGCGATGACGCCGCCGATGGAGCCGGTGCTCCTCGTCATCGATCACGATGTTCAGCTGCGCGCGATGGGCGACGCGCGTCCGGGCATCCCGCGCCTGACGATGCCGTCGCCGCCGGCGGGCGAGCCGGGCGCCGTGCGCGAGGCGGCGCGTCTGCTGGTCGCGGCGGAGAATCCGCGCATCAACGCGGGACGCGCCGCGCGCACGCCGAACGGGATCGCGCTGCTCGTCGAGCTCGCCGAGCTGCTGCAGGCGCCGGTCAACGGCGGCGGCGATCGCGTGAATTTTCCGTCGCGCCATCCGCTGGCCGGAAACGGAAGCGGTGCCGGCGACGTGATTCTGAACCTCGAAGTGCAGGGCGGCGGCGGACCCGGCTTCGCCGGCGGCGCGCGCGCGGCAAATGCGAAGACGATCAACATCTCGTCGCTGGAGCTCTACATCAAGAGCAATCTCCAGGACTTTCAGCACCTGCCGGACGCCGACCTGATCATCGCGGCCGATGCCGAGGCGACGCTGCCGGCGCTCGTCGAGGAAGTCAAGCGTCAGCTGACGGCCGATCGCAAGCGCGCGCTGCAGGAGCGTGGAAAAACGATTGCCGACGCGCATCACCAGGCTCGCGTCGCGGCCGCGGAAGCTGCCGCGTACGGATGGGAATCGAGCCCGATCAGCCTGGCGAGGCTGTCAGCGGAACTGTGGGCGCAGATCGAACGCGAAGACTGGTCGCTCGTGTCGTGGCAGGGGTTCGTCAGCGGGTGGCCCGGCCGGCTGTGGAACTTCGACAAGCACTACCAGTACATCGGCGGACAAGGCGCGGGCGCGATGGGATACGGCGCGCCGGCGGCGGTCGGTGCGGCGCTCGCGAACCGGAAGCACGGACGCCTGTCGGTCAACATTCAGACCGACGGCGATCTGAACTACGCGCCTGGCGTGCTGTGGACGGCTTGCCACCACAAAATCCCGCTGCTCACGGTGATGCACAACAACCGCGCGTACCACCAGGAAGTGATGTTCATCCAGCAGATGGCGAGTCAACGCAACCGCGGCGGCGATCGCGCGCACATCGGCACGACGCTGCGCGACCCGAACATCGACTACGCGAAGATGGCGCAGGCGTACGGCATGTTCGGTGAAGGACCGATTGCCGATCCAAAGGCGCTCGCCCCGGCGATTACGCGCGCGCTCGATCGGGTAAAGCGAGGTGAGCCGGCGTTGCTCGATGTCATCACCCAACCGAGATGACAATGGATCCATTCGTGTAGCGCGAGCCTTTCCGTGTAGCGCCAGCCTTTCCGTGTAGCGCGAGCCTTTCCGTGTAGCGCGAGCCTTTCAGGCGAGCGGGAGGCGTACGGCGCACGTGAACAACGGCGAAAGTTACGCTCGGCTGAAAGCCTCGCGCTACGGAGGGAGACGAAGATGCGATTTCGTGCTTTCGTGGTTTCCTCCCCG
This sequence comes from Acidobacteriota bacterium, assembly GCA_003222395.1. Classification (GTDB taxonomy): domain Bacteria; phylum Acidobacteriota; class Vicinamibacteria; order Vicinamibacterales; family CAVVIG01; genus Gp6-AA45. The sequence continues at coordinate 172,277 of QHWB01000053.1, read as the reverse complement.
TTTGTGTTGCTGATGCCGGTCCTTGCGGCGCAAACACCAACGGCGCCTGCTGGGAACGTACAGAACGGCAAGGAGCTGTACGCGAGGTACAGCTGCTACGCGTGCCACGGATACGACGGACACGGCGGCGCGGGCGCGCGTCTCGTGCCGATGCAGATGACCGTGGAGCGGTTCACCGCCTACGTGCACAACCCGCGGCAGATGCCGCCGTATACGGAGAAGATCCTCTCGGACGCGCAGCTCGCGGACCTGTTCGCGTACATCAAGTCGCTGCCGGTCTCGCCTGCGGCGAAAGACATCCCGCTGCTGGCGCGCATCATCGGTGAACGCCCGTAATCCAAGCGGCAGCGCCGCGAACAAGATCCGGAGCGTAAGCGACGCCAGCGCGTGGGGGTGGATTCCCACGCGAAATAAGAAAAGGAGCCCGAGCATGACACGCGTGTTGTCCGGAGTAGTCGCGTCCAGCCTGTTTCTCGTGTGTGCGTCGGGTGCCCTCGCCCAGCAACCGCCGGCGCAGCAGCAGCCGCAGGCGCCGCCGATGACGAACCTGCAGGTCTACCCGAAGGACACACCGCGTCCGGAGATCGTCACCACGATGCAGGGTTTCGTGCAGGCGCTCGGCGTGCAGGCCTCGGGCGGATGCGGCTATTGCCACGAGGGACAGGCGCCGCAATTCAACTTCGCGTCGGACGCGAAGCCGACGAAGATCGTGGCGCGCAAGATGATCCTGATGGCGCGCGAGATCACGGCGAAACTGCCGGAGGTCACCAGTAAGCCCGCGGCCGAGGTCGCGCGCATGCGGTGCGCGACGTGCCATCGCGGCGTCGCGATTCCGAAGCTGCTGCCCGACGTGCTCACCGACACCGCGGCGAAGAGCGGCGTGGCGGCGGCGATCGAGCAGTATCGCGCGCTGCGCAAACAGTATTACGGCGCACAGAGCTACGACTTCAGCGAGCCGGCGCTCGTCGCCCTCGGCAATCAGCTGAGTGCGGCGAACAAACCGGACGATGCGCTGGCGTTCCTGCAACTGAACACGGAGTTCTATCCGAACTCGGCGCCGACCTATGCCGCGATGGGGCAGGCCTACACGAGGAAGAACGACAAGGACAGCGCGATCAAGAATCTCGAGAAGGCGGTGCAGCTCGATCCGAACAATCAGCAGGCGAAGCGACAGCTGGAGCAGTTGAAGAGCAGCAAATAACATGGAAGAAAGACGGAAGACGACGACGGGATCAGATCAGCACGATCACGATCATCAGGCCGTGCCCTCCGACCTCGCGCTGCGCGTGAAGGCGATCGAGTCGCTGCTCGTCGAAAAAGGGCTCGTCGATCGCGCCGCGCTCGACGCCATCGTCGATGCCTACGAGACGAAGATCGGCCCGCGCAACGGCGCGCGCGTAGTCGCCCGCGCGTGGGTCGATCCGGCGTACAAGAAGCGGCTGCTCACCGACGCCACCGCCGCGATCGCCGAGCTCGGGTACTCGGGTGGTCAGGGCGAGGACATGATCGTTCTGGAAAACACGCCGAAGGTTCATAACCTGATCGTCTGCACGCTCTGCTCGTGCTATCCCTGGCCCGTGCTCGGACTGCCGCCGGTCTGGTACAAATCGGCGCCGTATCGGTCGCGCGCCGTGATCGATCCGCGCGGCGTCCTCCGCGAGTTCGGACTCGAGCTGTCGGAGGAGACCGAGATCCACGTGTGGGACAGCACCGCCGAGCTCCGCTACATGGTGCTGCCCGAGCGGCCGGCGGGCACTCAGCACATGAGCGAACAGGAGCTCGCCGGGCTGGTGACGCGCGACTCGATGGTCGGCGTCGCGAAGGTGACCGCCGCGAAATCCGGAGCCGCGCCATGAACGGCGTCCACGACATGGGCGGCATGCACGGCATGGGGCCGATCCGCCACGAACGGAACGAGCCGGTGTTCCACGAGCCGTGGGAAGGCCGTGTGTACGCGATGACTCGCGTTGTGCGCGCCGGCGGCGGACGCCAGAATCTGGACAACTCGCGTCATCTCCTCGAGCTGTTGCCCCCGGCCGATTACCTGCGCATGACGTACTACGAGCGCTGGTACGCGCGGCTCGCGAATCAGCTCGTGGCGAACGCGATTGTCACGCGCGAAGAGCTCGACACTGGACATGCCGCGGCGGGATCTCCGAAGGCGGAGCCGCGCGTGACGGCGGCGATGGTTCCCGACATGGTCGCGCGCCGAAACTCAGCGCGGCGCGAGGCCGCGGTCGCGCCGCGATTCAAAGTCGGCCAGCGCGTGCGCGCACGCGACATCAACCCGGCGGGCCATACACGGCTGCCTCGCTACGCGCGTGGCAAGAGCGGCGTCATCGTGCGCGACCACGGCGTCTTCGTGTTTCCCGACACCAACGCCGAGTTCTCGGGCGAGAAGCCGCAGCACGTGTACTCGGTGCGGTTCGCCGCGCGCGAGCTCTGGGGGCCCGACGCCCCGCCGCGCGACTGCGTGCACATCGACATGTGGGACGACTACCTTGACCGCGCCTGATCCGAAGATCGACGCTGAACGGCTCGCGACGCTGCCGCGCATTCCGCGCGACGAAGGCGGACCGGTATTCGCCGAGCCGTGGCAGGCGCAGGCGTTCGCGCTTGCCGTCAAACTCTCGGAGGCGGGCTACTTCACATGGAAGGAATGGACATCGGCGCTCGCCCACGACCTGAAAGCCGCGGCGGATCGCGGCGAGCCGGACGATGGCTCACGTTATTACGATCGCTGGCTCGCGACGCTCGAACGCCTCGTCGCGGCGAAAGGGCTGACCGATCCGGCGGCGATGCTCGAGCGCAAGGAGGCATGGGCTGACGCCTATCGCCACACTCCACACGGCACGCCAGTGGAACTGCGCCCGCGCGAATGACTCGCCGCGTGGATGTGACGCGTGGGTGTTCGGCGGCGAGGAAGGTTATTGTCGCAACGTGAAGGTCTTGATCGCCTCGACGTCGGCCAGCGCGCGGGACGATGTTCCAGCCCATTCAAGCTGCGCATCGTGCCGGTTCAAGCCGAACACGAGAACTCGAAACGAGTGCTGAAAGCGGCCTTCCTCGTAATGAACCAGACAATGGTCCGGGCCGCATGCAGCGTTGATCAACCGGCGTGACGGAGCGTGTGGCGCCAGCACCATCTGCCAGGGGTTTGCTTGAAATGACTCGCCCGGATTAGCGAGGCTGAGTGCGCGTTCCTTGAACAGCGTACGCATCGCCTCACGAACAGTTGGCGGCAAATCTTCTATATGCGACGCCGCCGTCAGCACCTCAGCCCGAATGGTCGCGCGGTGAGCAGGCGAGAGCGTGTAATGCGTCGTGATTCGTGAACACTGCGATGGAAGTGAAATTGAAAATCCCAGGATTGCGCGGTTCACGAATCGGAACGCCGACCGCAGGACTGCGGTCGCGTGAGGTGGCTGACGGCGCGTGTTGTGACCCATCATGTGTCGACGGACGGCTCGAAGGCGCGCTACGCCCCGCCGCTCCCCGCCGCTCGTCGTCGCCGAGGCGTCGTTAGTCGGAAACGTTGCACGAGCGTGTGGGCCGCCCTCGCTCTGGCGCACCTTGAGCCGTCCGTCAACCCGCGATAGCACACAACACACGACGCCAGCCTCCAGACGCGGCCGCAATCCTGCGGCCGCGTACGTGGACAAGCGATTGAAACGAAGCTGCTGGCGTCGTGTGTTGTTCGGACCGTCGAACGGTGCGGCGGAGCGAGGGCGGCTCGCACGCGATCTCAACCCTGAAGGCGTAGTCAGCATTCGGCCTCGACATTTCGTCTGCTTCCGCGCAATCGAGCCGGTCTCGTCGTCGCTGCTTCGACGCCTCGACCCAGGCGCGACTCACGTGATACCGCGCGGCGAAATGCTCTAATAATTCGGCCAGTACTTCTTGTGGCAGTTCTCGCAGGCTTCGTCGATCACGCCGCCGATCCGGTACAGCTCGTCGACGTTCTTCGCCTCGGCGGCGCGCAGCGCGGCCGACGCGGAGTCGATCAGCTCCTGTGACCGCTTCATCCATTCGCCGCCATCCTTCGCGCGCGGTGGCATCATCAGCAGGTTGCCCGCCTCGGTGAGCATCATCGCGTGGTTGCGGACGTTGTCCCATTCTTCCTTGGTTCTCGGCTGTCGTTCCTCGACGCCGTCTTTCGTGAAAATCGTGGCGACCGACTCCCACACCACGTCGGACGCCGGATCGACAATGCCCTGCATCAGCCCTTTGACGTCGGCCACCGGCTTGTACGGCGGCGGCTGCTGGCCGCAGGCAGTCGCGCCGAGCGCGCCGGCGAGAACGACCGTCAGTGTGTAGGTGCGCATCGGCTCGTCATCCTCAGTCAGGGTTTTTCTTCGGCGGCGGCGGCGTCCAGAACTTGATGTGCCCCTCGCGGAGATCCTTGTTGTTTTCTTCGCACGAGTACTCGATCAGCTCCCCGTTGCTGCGGGTGAACGTGCGCTCGTTCGTCCACGGCTTCGTGTACGTCTCGGGATCGTCGACCGTCACCGTGAAGGTCAGGTGATCGAAATCAGTCCGACGATATGTGGTGACGAGGCGCAGCTTCTCGGAATGCGGATGGCCGACCGTGTCGAGCCGCGTCCAGTCGTGCACGCCGATCGTCTCGATGACCAGCGTGTCGCCGTCCCATTTGCCGGTCGAGTGACCGAACCAGCTCGGCTCGAGGTCCGGAGGATGATCGCGACCGTCGATGAACACCGGATGGAACCAGTTGTTCACCTCGAACAGCAGCACGAAATACTTGTTCGTCTGGACAATCTGGATCGGATACGGCGCGTTGATCGATCGGCTGAGCCCGAACGGCATGCAGCTGCCGGTGTAGTCGCCGTTGGCGGCATCGTAGCTCTCCCAGTCTTTGCGGCCGGGCGGCGTGAACGGCAGGTCACTCGTGCCGCGCTGGTTGCGTCCGGTCCGACTCATGTCGGGCACGTACGGTCCGACCCAGACGCCGTTCAGATCGGGCCTGCCGTCGGGCAGGCGCGGAACGGGCCTGGCTTCCTGAGCTGCTGCAGCCGACGCCAGCGCGACGAGAAAAGCCAGGACGCGCATCGCATTCCTCCAGGAAAACCTGATGCCGGCGGTGGACGCAGCATGATAGCGGCAATTGACATTTCAGAATCACACGCCGAGAATATCCGCCAAGGCCCGAACGAGGGGTGTCGGTCTTGTGGAATGAGTGGAGGTTGCGCATGAGGACGAAGTTCGCGGGGATTGCGGCCGCCATCGGGTTCTTCCTCGCCACCGGAACGGCGATCGCGCATCACTCGTTCGCGGCGGAATTCGACGCGAACAGAGCGGTGAACCTCAAGGGTGTCGTCACCAAGATTGAGTGGATGAACCCGCACACCTACTTCTATCTGGACGTCACCGAAGGGGACAAGGTCGTGAACTGGGGCATGGAGATGGGGAGCCCCAACGGCCTGATGCGCCAGGGCTGGACCCGCAACACGCTCAAGGTTGGCGACCAGGTATCGGTCGAGGGCAGCCAGGCGAAGGACGGCTCGCACGTCGGCAACGCGCGCGTCGTCATCCTGACGGCAACCGGCAAGCGGTTGTTCGCCGCATCGAGCCAGGACAATCCCACGCAGCAGCAGCAGCGCTGACGCGCAGGAGGTCGCTGTGCGGAACCTGCTGCGCGGCGCGCTGCTGAGCGCGCTTGCTGCGATCTTTTTCACCGCATTCATCGGAGCCGGCGCGCAGGAACGAGGGCGCGGCGGCTCCGCGGGCCCGCCTGAACCGACGCCGCGCCTCGCCGACGGCACGCCCAATCTGGGCCGCGTCGCCGGAGAGAAAGGCGTCTGGAACGTTCCGTACATCACCAACATGGGTGAGCGCATCGTCGAGGCCGACGGCACGACCGCGTTCGAACGGCGCGCCGCGACGATGCGCGGCCGCGGTCCCGGCGGAGGGCGTGGACGCGGCGACGCCGCGCTCGGCGGCGGTGAAGGCACGTTCGGCGGCGCGAGAGGCGGCGCAAAGTCGGAGCCGCAGGTGCCGTTCCTGCCGTGGGCCGTCGGAATCTACAACTACAACTCCTCGAACAACTCGAAGTACGACCCCGAAGGCTACTGCCTGCCGCCCGGCGGGCCGCGGTTGATGGCGACGCCGTATCCGATGGAGATCATCCAGCTGCCGGAGCAGAAGCGCATCTTCATGGTCTTCGAAGGCGCGACGCACATCTGGCGCGAGATCTACATGGACGGCCGACCGCATCCCAAGGGCGACGATCTGAATCCCACCTACCTCGGTCACTCGGTCGGACACTGGGACGGCGATGCGCTGGTCGTCGACGTGGTCGGCTTCAACGAGCAGACGTGGCTCGATTACTTCGGCCACCCGCACACCGACCAGCTGCACGTCGTCGAGCGCTTCTCGCGCCCGACGAAGCGCACGCTGCACTATGAAGCGCTGGTCGACGATGCGGGCGCGTACACGAAGCCGTTTACGATTCGGTGGGACATTCCCTGGAACGCGAACGGCGAGCTGACCGAGTACATCTGCCAGGAGAACAACAAGTACTTACAGCGGCTCACCGACGATTTCGGGCAGCCAATCTTCGGCAAGAAGCAATAATTCAGTTTCGTACGACCTTGAAGTCCCCTTTCGTACCCCCCTCGGTCCACGTCCCGCTCAGCACCCGCTGATACGCCCCGATGTTTTCGAGCTTCCCGTCGATCGCGTAACGCACCGTCTTGCCTGACGCGTCCTTGCCGTCCCCTTCGAGATGAACGGCCCAGGTGTCGGCGTCGAGCGTCGCTTTCTGCAGCGGTACGCCGTTCGGTCCGGGATTGATCGTTCCGGTGATCGTCTTGCCGTCCCAGTTCAATTCGAGGACGACGTGGGTGCGCTTGTCTTTCGTCGCGCCCCAGTCGCCGCTCCACGTGCCCTTCAACGGATGTCCGAACTGCGCGGTCGCCGGCAGCGCGACGCCCACGAGCGCAAGCAGTACGGCGGTCCGACAGAGCAATGGCATTGAACATCCTCCTTCGTGACGTGTGTCGTGTTCACACGACCGTCACGACATTGCACGCAGAGCCCGCAGAGAACTCGATCTCGAGGATCTCTGCGGTCTCAGCGATCTCTGCGTTGATCGTCGCGACGATCACGGAATCAAAGTGTCCGTCGCATTCGTCGCCGCTAACTCTATACCGGCTGGAAATGAACTGCCATATCAAGCTAGGATTCGAAACCCTTCGGAGGACACATGAAGAATCAGCGGTGGACGCTCGCCGTCGCAGCATTCCTGTTCGCGTGGCTGATCGGGTTCGCGTGGGTGGGGCGGGCCGCCGTGCAGGGCCAGCCGGCGCCCGGCGGAAAGAAGGCGGGCGAGGCGTTCAAGAACGTCACGACCAGCACACTCAAGGAGCTGAGCGTCGACGATTTCATCGCGAGCATGGGTCTCATCTCGGCGAACCTCGGCCTCGACTGCGCCGACTGTCATCCGAACGCCGGCACCGACAAAGCCGATTTCGTCACCGATACGCCGCGAAAAATCACCGCGCGACGGATGGTGGAGATGGTGGCCGGGATCAACCGCAGCAACTTCAACGGCGTTCAGCGCGTGACGTGCTGGACGTGCCACCACGGCCGCATCACGCCCGCTACGACGATCTCGCTCGATTCCTGGTACGACGCCCCGAATACCGAGAGCGACGACACCATCCGATCGGAGAACGGCGTGCCGTCGGCGGACCAGATTCTCGACAAATACATCCAGGCCATGGGCGGCGCACAGCGGCTCGGCAGCCTTTCCAGCTTCGTGGCGACGGGAACGGCCGTCGGGTACGGCGAACTGGGAGGCACCGCCGAGTTCGCCATCTTCGCGAAAGCTCCGAATCAACGAACCACGCTGATCACGTACAAGGACCATCCCGAACGCGGCTTCAGCACATGGTCGTTCGACGGTCGCACCGGCTGGATCAGGACGCCGCGCGGCCTGCTCGGCGAGTACGAGCTGGTCGGCAGCGAGTTGGACGGGGCGCGGCTGGAAGCGCAGTTGTGCTTTCCGGCACAGATCAAACAGGCCCTCGGCAACTGGCGCGGCGGCGCGATGCGGAGCATCGGCGACCGCGATTTCCTCGCCGTTCAGGGAAGCGGCCCCAGAGGTTTTCTCGCAACCCTGTACTTCGATCCCGCGACTGGTCTTCTCACGCGGATGGTGCGCTACGGTCCCTCGCCGATCGGACGCATGCCGACTCAAATCGACTACGGCGACTACCGCGACGTCGGTGGCATCAAGTTTCCGTTCGAGTACAAGTTCACCTGGCTCGACGGTCGGTACACCGCGAAGCTGAACGAAGTGAAGACGAACGTTCCGATCGACGCGGCGCGGTTCGGCAAGCCGGCGGCGAAGTAGTTCGACGGAGCGAACATTCGGCTGCTGACCGGCGATCCGATTTCGTGGAATCAATCGCCGGGACTGACCGATCTCGGCCAGTTCCCTCCTTGACTTGCGCCTGCGGCTCGTTTAAAAGCTCCGGAGGTCTTCGATGTGAGATATCAGTAATGCGACCGTAACGGCCAAGGAGGGTCGACGATGGGTGGAGACGTCAAGCGAATTCTCCTGCTCACAGCGGTTCTTTTCGTGCCCTCGACGGTGTTCGCGCAAGGCTCGATCACCGGCACTGTCAAAGATCCATCCGGCGCAGTCCTGCCCGGCGTCACCGTCGAAGCCGCAAGCGACGTCCTCATCGAGAAATCCCGTTCTTCGATCACCGACAGCGCCGGCCTGTACCGCATCGTCGATCTCAGGCCCGGAACGTACACGCTGACGTTCACGCTGCCCGGATTCTCCACCGTCAAGCGCGAGGGCATCGAGCTGACCGGCTCGGCGACGCTCACCATTCCCGTCGAATTGAAAGTCGGCGCCCTCGAAGAAACGGTCACGGTGACCGGCGACTCGCCCGTCGTCGACGTGCAGAACACGCGCCGCGAAACGGTCATCGGCGCAGACGCGATCTCGGCGCTGCCTGCGACGCGCGCGTACGGTTCGCTGCTGAACGCGATGCCCGGTGTGACGGTCGACAACAACGGTCTCGCCGCGACGCCGACGATGACCTTCTTCAGCGCGCACGGCGGCCGGACCAACGAAGGCCGCATGGCCATCAACGGCATGACCGTGGCGGCGGCGTTCAACGGCGGCGGCGTGTCGTCGCTCACCTACGATACGAACAACGCGGAAGAAGTCGTGATGCTGGTGTCCGGCGGGCTGGGCGAGAACGAGACCGGTGGGCCGACGATGAACATCGTTCCCAAGTCGGGCGGCAACAGGTTCTCCGGCCAGGCGTTCTTCAACACCGCCGGCGACTGGTCACGCGGCGACAACATCGACGACACGCTGCGCGCCCAGGGCATCACGCGCGGTCCCGGCATCAAAAGCGCGTACGACGCGAGCGCGTCGTTCGGCGGACCGATCAGACAGGACCGGCTGTGGTTCTTCGCCACCTATCGCGGCTACGACACGACGTCCGGCGTTTCTGGCATCGGCGTCAATCAGTTCGCGGGCGATCCGGCGCACTGGGACTACAAGCGCGACGACAGTGTCGAGCCGCGCCTCGTGCAGGGGCGCAAGATCTGGGCGGCGCGCGGCACGGCACAGGTCACGCCGAAGAATCGCGTGACGTTCTCCCAGGAAAACCAGTATCGCTGCGAGGGATCGACGCTGACGCCCACCGGCGACGGATGCCGCACGCGCGGCGCCAACTGGATTGCGCTCGGATCGACGACCCAGTCTCCCGAGGCGAACACGGGATACTTCGATTTCCCGTACTGGGTCACGCAGGCGACGTGGACGTCGACGCTCTCGCCCAGATGGCTGCTCGAAGCCGGCTACTCGCGCTTCGCCTACCGCCACGCCGGCGGGCCGGGCCAGGTGCCGCCGGACGGCATCCTCGACTTGATCCCGGTGACAGAGCAGTTGGCGATCGACGGTCACCCCGCGAACTTTACGTATCGCGGGCTTCCGACGTACCTCAATAACTTCGGCAACCCGAACCAATGGCGCGCCTCGGCATCGTACGTCTCGGGCACGCACAACATGAAGATCGGCTACCAGGGCTCCTATCTGGTCGCCGATTCCGAGTTCGACACCAACATCTCCCAGCTCGCCTACCGATTCAACAACCACGTGCCGAACCAGTTCACGTACCGGTTACCACAATTTCAGACGGCTGATCGGACGCAGGTCGCCGCCTTCTTCGTGCAGGACACGTGGACGCGCAGACAGCTGACGATCCAGGCGGCAGTTCGCTACGATCACGCGTCGAGCTTCAGTCCATCCGAACACAACGGCACGACGCTGACATCGCGCTTCAACCCGCAGCCGGTCGCTCTCGCGCGGACCGACGGCGTGAGCGCCTACAACGACATCTCGCCCCGCTTCGGCATCGCGTACGACGTCTTCGGCAACGGCAAGACGGCAGTGAAGTTCAACATCGGCAGGTACCTGGGGCCGGCGACGAACGACACCATCTACACGCAGAACAACCCCGCGAATCGCATCGTCGGCTACAACACGACCGCGATCAACCGCAGCTGGACCGATACGAACGGCAACTTCATCGTCGATTGCGACATCCTCAATCCCGCGGCGCAAGTGGTGGCCGGCGGCGACACGTGCGGCGCGCTGACCGGCAACTCGCTCAACTTCGGCCAGCCGGGTACGTCGACGCGCGTGAATCCGGCGCTTCTCCACGGCTGGGGCGTCCGTCCGTCCGACTCACAGTGGGGCGTCAACCTTCAGCAGGAGCTGGCCCCGCGCGTGTCGCTCGAAGTCGGCTACAACCGGCGTTGGTGGAACAACTTCACGGTCACGGACAACCTCGCGGTCAGCCCGTCGGATTATCAGGCGTGGGTGATCAACGCACCGAAGGACTCGCGGCTTCCGGGCGGCGGCGCCTACCCGATCACGATGTACACGTTAACCGCGGCGGCGGCGGCGCGGCCGGCGGACAACTACGTGACGTTCGAAACCGATTACGGTCCGGCGCGCACCAACTACTGGCACGGCGTTGACGTCACGGTGAACGCGCGTCTCAAGGGCAGCCTTACATTGCAGGGCGGCACGACGACCGGGCGTGCGATCAACGACACCTGTGCGACGATTCTGAAAGTCGACAGCCCGGACCCGCGCTTCTGCCGCGAAGTCGATCCCATCGAAACCACGATCCGCGGCTCGGCGTTCTACATGGTCCCGAAGATCGGCGTGCAGGTGAGCGCCACCATCAGGTCGCAGCCGCCGGTCATCTTCTCGGCGACCAACCCGACGATTTTCATCGGTATTCAGCCGACGGCACCGGCGAACAGTCCAACGGCCGCGAACTGGAACGTGCCGAACACCGTCGTGCAGAGCCTTCTCGGCCGCCTGCCGCCTGGCGGGCTCGCCAACGGCACGACGCTCGTCCCGCTGCTCGACAACACGTTGCGCACGTACGGCGACGGCCGGCGGAATCAGGTCGACATGCGGTTCGCGAAAGTCGTGAGGTTCGTCGGGGGCCGCCGCGCCGACGTCGGCATCGACCTGCAGAATCTGTTCAACACGAATTACGGCACCGTCTACGAGACGCAGTACGACTACACGGCGGCGAACGGCGGGACGTGGCGCAACCCAACGACGATCCTCGGACCACGATTCGTGCGTGTGAATCTGACGTTCAATTTCTGAGCGACGGAGAACGCGCCCTGTGAGTCGTCGGCTATTATTGCGTCGGCCATGAGGTCAGTCGCAGCGGTCGCGACGCTTGTCCTGCTCAGCGAACTTCTTGTCGGGGCCCGCGCGGGCGGACAGAATCCACCGGCCGCGGGCGCCGCAGCCCGCCCGACCATGAACCCGCTCGAAGGAAATCGGGACGCGATTCAGAACGGCGGCGCGATGTTCCGTAATCGCTGCGCCGGCTGCCATGGCCCCGACGCGCGCGGATATCTCGGTCCCGATCTGACGGGCCTCTGGGCATCGGGCTGGACCGACGATCGCATCTTCACCGTCGTGCGACGCGGCGTGCCCGGCACCGAGATGCCGGCTGCCGATCCGCTGCGCGCGCCCGATCGCGACATCTGGCAGATCCTCGCGTACGTGCGATCGCTCGGCGGCGGCGTGCCTGTGGCGCCGCCCGCCGGCAACGCGCAGAACGGCGAGCGCCTCTTCCGCACCAACTGTTCGACCTGCCACATGGTCGGCGCGCAGGGCGGGCAGCTCGGCCCGGATCTGTCGAGGATTGGATCGGGACGGACTCGCACGGCGCTCGCGAAGAAGGTTCGCGGCGACGCGGCGTACACCCGGCCGGGCTATGAGCCGGTCACGCTCGTCACGCGCGACGGCCAGCGGATTCGCGGCGTCCGGAAGAACGAAGACGAGTTCTCGATCCAGATCATGGACATGCGGCAGCGGCTGCAGGGATATCTGAAAGCGAACCTCGCCGACATCGTCGACGAACAGCAGTCGGTGATGCCGGCGTTCGGCGCGGATCGCCTGAGCGACGGCGACCTCGACGATCTGCTCGCGTATCTGCACACGTTACGAGGCTCGTAGCGGCGGACCTCGTGTCCGCCGGAGGGAGCACTGTCGGCCACGAATTCAGGGAGCACGTCATCATGCGACTGACGGTCGCGTTCGTCCTCGGCGCCACTGCGACGCTCTTCGCGCAGCAGACGGCGCCTCAAGTCACGTTTCAGGATCTTCGCAACGGACTGGACGATCCCACGCGCTGGCTGACGTACGCCGGGAATTACGCCAGCCAGCGCCACAGTCCGCTCACGCAGATCACGCCACAGAACGTCAACCGCCTCACCGCGCAGTGGGTCTTTCAGACCGACACGCCCGGCAAGTTCGAAGCGGCGCCGCTCGCGCTGGACGGCGTCATCTACGTCACGGGTCCGGAGGACACCGGATGGGCGATCGATGCGCGGAGCGGCCGGCAGATCTGGCGCTACCGTCGCGACGTCGTGAGCGGCGTCATCGCCTGTTGCGGCAGAGTCAATCGCGGCTTCGGCATCCTCGGCGATCGATTGTTCAAGACGACGCTCGACGCGCATGTCGTCGCGATCAGCACGAAGAGCGGCGCGATTCTCTGGGACGCCGTGATGGAGAACTACAAGAACGGTTACAGCGGCACGACCGCGCCGCTCGTCGTCAAGGACAAGGTCATCGCCGGCATGGCCGGCGCCGAGTACGGGGTGCGTGGTTTCGTCGATGCGTACGAAGCGCAGTCAGGCAAACGCGTCTGGCGGTTCTACACGACGGCCGGACCTGACGATCCCGGCCATCGCACCTGGCGAGGTCTGGACGCGAAGGCGTGGGAGCACGGCGGCGGGTCGACGTGGACGACCGGCTCGTACGATCCAGAGCTGAATCTCGTGTACTGGGGCACTGGAAACGCCGGTCCCGACTACTACGGCAACGAGCGCGAAGGCGACAACCTGTACACCGCGTCGATCGTCGCGCTCGACGCCGACACGGGCAAGCTGCGATGGCATTATCAGTTCACGCCGCACGACGTGTGGGACTGGGACTCGACGCAGGTGCCGGTGCTCGGCGATCTGACGCTCGCCGGTCAGCCGCGCAAGGTCGTGATGTTCGCGAACCGCAACGGCTTCTTCTACGTGCTCGATCGCGCGACCGGACAATTGCTGCGCGCGACGCCGTTCATCACGACGAGCTGGGCGAAGACGATCGGCGCCGACGGCCGCCCGCAGCTCCTGCCCGGCAACATGCCGAGCGAAGTCGGCACGCGGATCTGTCCCGATCAGAGCGGCGGGACCAACTGGATGTCGCCGTCGTTCGATCCGTCGCTCAATCTTCTGTTCGTGACGGCGAGAGACTCCTGCGGCGTCTTCTACACGTGGAAGGACGACTACGAGCCGGGCCTCGCCTATCGCGGCGGCGCCGTTCAGCGCATCACCGAAGGGCACCACGCTGCGCTGCGCGCGATCGACGTGACAACCGGCGCGCGCCGCTGGGAATTCCCGTACGCCGCGCAATCGTGGGCCGGCGTTCTCTCGACCGCGTCGGGTCTCGTGTTCGCGGGATCGTCAGGCAACTTCATGGCCTTCGACTCGCGCACCGGGAAGAATCTGTGGCACTACCAGACGGGATCGCCGCTGTACGCCGGCGCGATCACCTACATGCTCGACGGACGTCAGTACGTGCTGCTGCCGTCGGGCACGACGCTGACCGCCTTTGCACTGCCGGAGTCGACGGCGGAACGGCAGTAGTAGAGCGCGCGCAGAAGAAATCAACCACTGAGACACGGAGAACACTGAGACGCCTCGGTTCGGCGGCGCTTCGCGCCGCCGCCGAACCGATCGGCGTTCACGTTCTGCGCGCGCTGCGTTTCCGATCGTCTCCGTGTTCTCAGTGTCTCTGTGGTTGAGGTTTTTCAGGCGCGCACGTACGGAATGGTCTGCGGACCATGTGGCAGAACACACAACGTCGCATGTGAGCCTGCCGCACGCATCGCTTCGCTGACCGCAGCGGCGACGTCCTCGATCGGCTCGAAGTGGGCGGCGCGAACCGCGGCGCAGTCGAGACCGCCGGTCTTGATCTTCACGTGCGCCTTCAGTTGGATCTGCGCCTGAATCTGCACCTGCCACTGATCCGGGACGGAGTAGCCGGGCGCGGTGATCATGTCGAGCAGCGCTGCGGGGGTAGGCTGCGACGCGAGCACGTGGCCGTACGAACCGTGCGCCGGCAATCCATCGCGGCACTCGGCGGCGCAGACGATCGTTCCTCCAGCCCTCACCACCTTCGCCGCCGCCGACATGCCTTTCACCGCCTGGTAGAGATTCTGGTCGAGCGGATAGCCCGAGTTGGTCGTCAGCACGACATCGAATGCCGCGTCGACCGCGCGCATGGCGTCGCGCCTCGCGCGCTCGCAGGCGAGGCGATGTTCGGCGAAGAGATCGCCGGCGAACACCGCCGTGATCGCCTGATCGCGATTCAGCGTGACGTCGACGGCGAAGTTGACGCCGGTCATCCGCGCGATCTCGCGCACGTCGTCGTGGATCGGATTGCCCTCGGTGATGCCCCAGGTCGCGTTGGGATGAGCGATACGGCGAGCGTCGTGCAGCACGAGCACGGTTTCGAGGCCCGCGAGGCCGGGCGCTACCATCTTCGGCCCGCCGCTGAAGCCGGCGAAGAAATGCGGTTCCACGAAGCCGGTCGTGATGCGTACGTCGGCGTTCAGCCACTCGCGATTCAGGTACACGGACACGCCGGTCGTGGTTGTACCCGCATGCGCGAGGCACGATGAGTCGCGGCTGTCATGATTGATGACGCGGTAGCGTCGCAGGATGTCGGCGCCAACCATCGCCTCGAGCTCGCCCGCAGTGTTGACTCGATGCGTCCCGGTGGCGATCAGGATCGTCACGTCTTCGGCGCGTACCTGCGGCATCTCCTCGAACAGTGCGCACAGCATCGCGTGGCGTGGCTGCGCGCGGGTGATGTCGCAAATCGAAATGGCGACCGTCTGTCCCGGGCGAATGAGCTCGCCGAGCGGAGGCCGTTCGACTGGCGCGCGCAGCGCCTGAATCAATGCGGCGTGCGGATCGGCAATCGGCGGTCTGAAAACCGGCTCGATGATCGTGACGCGCTCGTCGGGCAGCTGCACCTCGAGACCGCCGGTTCCGTAGTCGAGATGCACGCGCATGTCAGCCCTGCGCGGCCGCGCGTCGTTCGGTTTCGAGCAGGCGCATGCTTTCCGGCGGATATCGGGTGCCCGAAGCGGCGCCGATCGGAAACGCTTCGTCCAACGCGGCGACTTCGTCACGCGTCAGATCGAGCGTCGCCGCCGCCACGTTCTCCTCCAGGTATTTCCGCCGCTTCGTTCCCGGAATCGGCACGATGTCGTCGCCTTTCGCGAGCAGCCACGCCAGCGCGAGCTGCGCGGTAGAGCACCGCTTCGCGCGCGCCAGCTTCTCGAGTCGATTGAAGAGATCGCGATTGCGCTGAAGGTTCTCGACTTCGAATCGCGGCAGCTTGCGGCGGACGTCGTTCGTCGCGAGCGTGTCCGCGCTCGTCATCGCCGACGCGAAGAAGCCGCGGCCGAGCGGCGAGAACGGCACGAATCCGATCCCCAGCTCGCGGCACGTCGGGAGCACCGTCTGTTCGGGCTCGCGCGTCCACAGCGAGTACTCACTCTGCAGCGCGGCAATCGGATGCGTTCGATGCGCGCGATGGAGCGTCGCCGGGCCGGCTTCCGAGAGTCCCAGGAACCTCACCTTGCCTTCGCGCACCAGCTGCGCCATCGCGCCGACGGTGTCTTCGATCGGCACGTTCGGATCGACGCGGTGGAGGTAATAAAGGTCGATGACGTCGACGCCGAGGCGGCGCAGGCTCGCTTCGCAGCAGCCCTTGACCCGCTCGGGTCTGCCGTCGACGTCGGTCGCGGGGCCGCCGCCGGGCGGCGGCACCAGGCCGAACTTGCTCGCGAGGACAACGCCCTGTCGGCGGTCGCGTATGCCGCGGCCGACGAGCGCCTCGTTGGCGCCCTTGCCGTACGCGTCGGCCGTATCGATCAGCGTCACGCCGAGGTCGAGCGCCCGATGAAGCGTTCGGATGGATTCGTCGTCGTCGAGCGCGCCGTAGCTTTGCGACATGCCCATGCAGCCGAGACCCAGCGCGGACACTGTGAGGCCGCCTGATCCGAGCGTTCGAAGCTTCATAGCGAGCTAAGACTACATTACAATCCGCGCGGATAGCGCCATGACAAGAGCACTGGCGTTGCTCCTCCTCGCCGCCGCCCTCGCGGCGCCGCAGGAGCACAGTTACACGCAGGCCGACATCGAACACGGCGCGCGCCTGTATCAATCGAGCTGCGCCGGCTGTCATGGACCGAACGGCGACATGGTGCCGGGCATCGAGCTTCACCGCGGCCAGTTCCGGCGCGCAACGAACGACACCGAGATCATGCGCATCATCCAGTCCGGCATCCCGGGCACGACGATGCCGCCGAGCAGCTTCTCGGACGCGCAGGCGGGCGCCATCGTCGCGTACCTGCGGACGGCGGCGCCTGCGTCGGGGCCGGGCCGTGAAGGCGTGAGCGTCGCGCGCGGCGATGCGGCGAAGGGCAAGTCTCTTTACGACGGGAAAGGGCAGTGCGGGTCGTGCCACCGCGTGAACGGCGAGGGACCGCGCCTTGCCCCCGATCTCAGCGACGTCGGCACCGTTCGCCCCGCGAGCGAGCTGCGCCAGAAGCTCGTCGATCCGGATGCCCTCGTTCGGCCGGGGAATCGTTTCGTCGACGCGGTCACGAAGAGCGGCGCGAAGATCAGCGGCCGCCTTCTCAATCACGATACCTTTACCGTGCAGCTGCTCGACTCGAACGAGCGGCTCGTGTCGCTCTCGAAATCGGATCTGAAGGAGTTCACGTTCGTGAAAAGCTCGCCGATGCCGTCGTATCGCGACAAGCTCAGTGCCGGCGAGCTCGATGACGTGGTCGCGTATCTCGTTTCGCTGAAAGGATTCCGGCCATGACCCTCGGTCGTCGAGTGGCGCGGGGCTTCGGCGGTGTGGCGCGGGGCTCTGGCCCCGCGATCCTCGCGCTGCTTGCCACGGTTGCGGCGCAGGCGCAGCAGGTGACGTTCGATCGCATCCTGCACGCGGATCGCGAGCCGCAGAACTGGCTGACGTATTCGGGCAGCCTGTTCAGCCATCGCCACAGCCTGCTGACGCAGATCACGCCGTCGAATGTGAAGAACCTCGAGCTGCAATGGGTCTTTCAGACGCGTGGTCCCGCGGAACCGGTCGAGAAGTTCGAAGCGACGCCGCTCGTCGTCGACGGCGTGATGTACACCGTGCTCGCACCGAACCACGTCGTCGCGCTCGACGCCGCGACCGGACGCATGTTCTGGATGTACTCGCCGCGGCTGTCGCCGCTCGCGCGCGTGTGCTGCGGCCGGATCAATCGCGGGCTCGCGATCCTCGGCGACACGCTGTTCATGGGCACGATCGACGGCCACCTGATCGCGATCGACGCGAAAGTCGGCAGGCCGGTGTGGGACGTCGCGCTGTCGAAGCCGGAGCTCGGGTACTCGCTCACCGTGGCGCCGCTCGTGATCAAGGACAAAGTCCTCGTCGGGCCGGCCGGAGGCGAGTACGGCATCCGCGGCTTCATCGCCGCGTTCGACGCGAAGACCGGAAAGGAAGTCTGGCGCTTCAACACCGTTCCCGGTCCCGGCGAGGTTGGACACGAGACGTGGCCGCCGAACAGCGATGCATGGGAGCATGGCGGCGGGTCCATCTGGGTGACTGGTTCCTATGACCCCGATCTGAACCTCGTCTACTTCGGCACCGGCAATCCTGGTCCCGACTGGAACGCCGATCCGCGGCCCGGCGACAATTTGTACACGGACTCGGTCGTCGCGTTGAACGCCGATACCGGTCAGTTGAAGTGGCACTATCAGTTCACGCCGCACGACGAGTTCGACTACGACTCGACGCAGGTGCCGGTGCTCGCCGACATCCAGTGGCAGGGACGCCCGCGCAAGGTCATGCTGTGGGCGAATCGAAATGGGTTCTGGTACGCGCTCGATCGCGCGAGCGGCGAGTTCCTGCGCGGGAAGCCGTTCGTGCGCGTGAACTGGGCCGAGGGTATCGACGACAAGGGCATGCCGAAGCGCGTGCTCAACGCGACGCCCGAAGGGACGCTCGTCTATCCGAACAATCAGGGCGCGACCAACTGGTATTCGCCTTCGTACAGTCCCCGAACCGGCTTCTTCTATATCCCGACGTGGATGGACACGTCTTCGACCTACACGAAGGGACCGGCGGAGTACAAGGCGGGCAACCAGTACACCGGACGCTTTCCGACGATGCCCGTGCCGCCGCTGCGGACCGGACCTGGCAACGTCAACACGCGCACGCCACAGGAAGGATGGGGCGCGATTCAGGCGTTCGACGCGAAGAGCGGCGAGCTGAGATGGCAGTTCAAGATGAGCGACGTCACCGACAGCGGCGTCCTGTCAACGGCATCGGATCTGGTCTTCGCCGGCGGCCGCGAGGGATATTTCTTCGCCCTCGACGCGCGGACGGGCGAACTGCTCTGGAAGGGCAACATCGGCGGTCAGGTGTCGGCGGGGCCGATGTCGTACGCGGTGAACGGCAGGCAGCACGTCGCGATTGCCGCCGGCAGCGCGCTGTTCGTCTACGCGCTTCGGCAGTGAGTCATTCATGCGACGACGCGATTTTCTTGCCGGAGTTGAAGGGAAGGATCGCTGCGCGGCGCTGCTCAACCGCGTCAAGGCGCACGCCGAGGACAAGGGCGTGACGCTCATGGAAGGCGGCGTCGCCGCGAAGATTCGCGCGCACGAGTGGCGGCCAACACCGGGCCGCGATCCGCTCGACAGTCTCCGCACGGTGCTGGAGATCATGGATCTATGACGCTGAAAATCAGTCTGCTCGCGATCGCCTTTGCCGGTTCGTCCTTCGCGTCGGCGCAGACGTGGACGCCGCCGCGGACGCCGGACGGTCATCCCGACCTGCAAGGCATCTACACCAACTCCTCGATCACGCCGCTGGAGCGGCCGAAGGAGCTCGGCGCGAAGGAGTTCTACACCGAGCAGGAGGCAGCCGAGGTCCAGAAGCGCGCGCTCGTGCCGGCGCCGATCGCCGAGCGCAGCGGGACAGAAGCGCATTACGAGTTCACGCAATTCGGCCTCGACCGGACGCAGTCGCAGATCGCCTTCAGCCTGCGAACGTCGATGATCATCGGCCCGGAAGGGCGCGTGCCGCCGCTCACACCCGAGGCGCAGCAGCGCAATGCCCAGCGCGCGGCGCTCGCGAAAGGCCACGAGTTCGACGGCCCGGAGAACCGAACCATCCAGGAACGATGCATCATTTGGGCGAACGAGGGACCGCCGATGCTGCCGGCGGGTTACAACAACTATCTGCAGATCGTGCAGACGCCGGCCTACGTCGTCATCATGCAGGAGATGATCCACGACGCGCGGATCATTCCGCTCGACGGACGTCCGCACGCGGCGCCGAACATCCGCAAGTGGCTTGGCGATTCGCGCGGACGATGGGAGGGGGACACGCTGGTCGTCGACACGACGAACTTCACCGACAAGACGAACTTCAGAGGGTCGCGCGAGAATCTGCACGTGGTCGAGCGCTTCACGCGCGTCGACGAGAAGACGGTCCGCTACGAGTTCACCGTCGACGACCCCGGCACGTGGACCAAACCGTGGTCGGCGGAGATGCCGCTGGCGCGCGACAAAGGGCCGATCTTCGAATATGCGTGCCACGAGGCCAACTACGGCTTTGCGAACAATCTCAAAGGCGCGCGCGCCCTGGAAACCAAGGACAAGAAGAATCCGAAGTAGGAGCCTGTTCCATGAAGCACATGCTTTGTGTCGGATTCGCGCTCGCCGCGGTGATCGCCATTGCGGTTCCGTTGCGCGCGCATCATGCGTTCGCCGCGGAGTTCGACATCGACAAGCCGATCAACCTCCGCGGAACGGTGACGGTCATGGAGTGGGTGAATCCGCACTCGTGGATCCACATCGACGTCAAAGGCGTGGACCGGGCCGTGGTGAATTGGATGGTCGAGGGAGGAAGCCCGAACCAGCTGATGAGGCTCGGGTTCACGAAGAACGCCATCCTGCCCGGCATGGAGATCGTCGTCGACGGCTATCAGGCGAAGGATGGCACCAACAAGGCCGTCGGGCGATCGCTCATGTTCGCCGACGGCCGCAAGTTCCTTCTCGGCAACATGGAACCTGCCGGCCGCGGAGGACCACAGCGATGAGCCGCGCGGTTCAGTCGATGACGTCCGGCGCGTTATGCTCGATCACGCTGGCTCTGCTCGCGGTCGCGGCGTTCGATCGCGCCGCCGGCGCGCAGGCGCAGCAGGCCGCGCGAACACACCCGCAAGGCTTCATCACCGGAACGGTGCAGGGCGCGCAGCGACCCGAGGCCGGCGTTTGGGTGATTGCCGAGACGAAGGATCTGCCGACGAACTTCATCAAGATCGTCGTCACCGACGATCGCGGCCGTTTCCTTCTGCCGGAGCTGCCGCCGGCGAACTACAGCGTCTGGGTCCGAGGGTACGGGCTCGTCGATTCGGCGCCGATCCAGATGAAGCCCGGCGCGAATCCCGTCACGCTGAAGGCGGCGCCGGCCGCGTCGCCTCAGGAAGCCGCCAGGATCTATCCGGGCAATTACTGGCTGTCGCTGCTCGAGCCGCCGGCCGCGAACGAGTTTCCCGGCACGGGCGCCAACGGCCTCGGTCCGACGATGGCGACCCAGAACCACTGGATCAACTCGTTGAAGTCGGATTGCAACTTCTGCCACCAGCTCGGGAACGCCGAGACGCGATCGGTCGATCACGTGCTGGCTGCAAAGCCGGATCTCAGGACGCACGCCGAGGCGTGGGAATGGCGCCTCGGCACGGGCGTGCGCGGCAATTCCATGTACGCGGTGCTCAACACGCAGGGGAAGGATCGTTCGCTGAAAACGTACGCGGACTGGACCGAGCGCATCGCCAGGGGCGACGTTCCGCCGGCGCCGCCGCGGCCCGGCGGCGTGGAGCGCAATCTCGTCGTCACGCTGTGGGACGTCGGCGACGATCACTCGTTCATGCACGATGAAATTTCGACCGACAAGAATCACCCGACGTTGAACGCGAACGGCCGCATCTACGCCGTGTCGGCCGGACACGGTCAGCTCGTCGTGCTCGATCCGAACGAGAACAGCACGTTCACGCTCGAGATCCCGACGCGCGAGCCGAAGGAAAAAGTCCCGTCGCGCTTCCCGAAGCCGAACCGGCCGTCGCTCCATTGGGGCGAGGAACATCTATGGGGCAATCCGCCGTACGATCCCGCGGACCCGCACAATCCGATGTTCGACAGCAAAGGCCGCGTGTGGATGACGTCGAAGATCCGCGGCAATCAGGATCCTGCGTGGTGCAGCGATCCTTCGAACAAATTCGCGGAATGGTTCCCGCTGCACAGCAGCGCGCGCCAGGCGTCGTTCTACGATCCGAAAACGAATCAATTCACGCTCGTCGACACCTGCTACAGCACGCATCACCTGCAGTTCGACAACGATGCGGACGAGACGGTGTACTTCAACGAGCTCGTCGGGCCGATCTTCGGATGGATCGACACGAGGGTCTACGAGCAGACGCACGACGAGCAGAAAGCCGTGGGGTGGTGCGGACAGGTCGTGGACACCAACGGCGACGGGAAGATCACCAGGCCGTGGAACATGCCGGCTGCGCGCGGACGCGATTCGGTTACGTACCAGGGTGACACGCCTGCCGGCGCGCCAGACGGGCGCGGGGGACAACGCGGCCAGGGTCGAGGGGCGACAAGCTCAGGGCAGGGCGATGGCGGCTTCGATCCCAAGCTCGACACGCTGGTCAGCTACAGCATGTATTCGGTGATTCCGAGTCCCGTCGACGACTCGGTGTGGGGCGTCAGCGAGCGATATCCCGGCTTCCTGATTCGGCTGCAGCGCGGCAACAACGCGCCCGCGAGCTGCATGACGCAGGTCTTCAGAGTTCCCGAGCCCGGATTCGATCCCCGCGGCATCGACATCGACAGCCACGGCGTCGTCTGGACGGCGCTCGCGGCCAGCAGTCACCTGGCGAGCTTCGACGTCCGCAAATGCAACGACCTGAACGGCCCGGCGAAAACCGACGGCAGCCAGTGCCGTGAAGGGTGGACGCTCTATCAGACGATCGGTCCGAAGCTGCGCGGCACCGACATCCCGGCAGACTTCCACTACTACAACTGGGTCGACCAGCACGACATCTCGGGCTTCGGCGCCGACACGCCGTTCGCCACCGGTTCGAATTCCGACGCGCTGCTGGCCCTGACCTCACGCACGCACGAGTGGATCACGCTGCGCGTGCCGTATCCACTCGGTTTCTATTCACGAGGGATGGACGGGCGCATCGACGATCCGAACGGCGGGTGGAAAGGCCGCGCGCTGTACGCGAACTACGGCACGCACTTCGTCTGGCACATCGAAGGCGGAAAAGGCACGAAGGGAAAGATCGTCAAGTTCCAGATGCGGCCCGATCCGCTCGCGCGGTGAGGAAGCCGCCCGCCGAATCTTCAGCGGGCGCCGATTCAACACAAAGGACACCAAGGACATTAAGGGACGAGAACTATCGCGGCAGTCGCGCTTTCCACGCGTCCCAGGAACGTTCGTAGTCCTGTGTCGCTTTCTCAGCTTCGGCTGGATTGAGGTAGACGACCTTGTCGCCGGCAAGCTGCATCGCCTGCAGTTGAAGCCGCGCGTTCAGATTGAGGTAGTACGCCTCGCCCACGGCGAGGTGCAGCGACGGCGCGGCGACGACCGCGCCGTGCCCGCGCATCAATATCGCGGATTTGTTCGCCAGCGTGCGCGCCAGCGACTTGCCGAGCGCCGGCGTCCGGATGAGCATGTCGCTCGATTCGGCCGCGTCTCGAATTTCGAACACCGGCACGCCCGCCCCGACGAAGAAAGCCATGTGATACAGCGGCCTCATCGGAACCGGCGTCGTCGAGAACGGAATGACGTCCGGGCAGTGGCAATGAACGATCGACTTAACGTCGGGACGGGCTCTATAGATTTCGCCGTGAATGAACCGCTCGATGTAGCCGCCGGCCATGCCTTTCTCCACCGGCACGCTGTCGAGGTCGTACTCGAGGATGTCGGCCGACGTGATCAACGCGGGCGCCCTGGAGCGCGAAAGAAAATAATGACTTGCGTTGCCGGGATTCCGCAGGCTGACGTGCCCGTATCCGTCGAGAACCGATTCGTTCGCGAGGATGCGGTTCGCGACGACGAGCTCGTCGACGAACGTCTGGCGATCTGACTGCGCCGCGATCCGCGACGACGTCGATCCGCCTGCCACCAGGGTGGCCGCCCCCGCGACGATCGACGCCGTCAATCCGATCGAAACGAGCGGCGCCAACCCGGACGTCATCAGCAAAGAAACGTGTCTGGACGCCGACATAGGCTCCTTTTTCGCGGCGCATTATGCCACACGGTGCGCGGCGATCTGGGATATCAGTACAATAGCCGCCCGCGCGGCGCGGTCGCGCGCGTGCACAACCTGAGCGCTCACGATGGCGCGGCGCGCGGTCGTGCTCGCAGAGTAGAATCGCGATCCGCGAGGAATCGATGGCGGGAGAGACGGCCGCGCACGAGACGATTGCGATTTCCGATCAGGCATGGCGCGCGCTCGAGGGCGCGTACGATCTGCAGGTGCACATCGGTCCCGACGTGATCGCCCGGCGCATCGACGACATCGACTGCGCGAAGGAGTTTCTCGCGCGCGGCCTCAAAGGATTCGTCCTCAAGTCGCATTACGTCCAGACCGGGGAGCGCGCGCAGGTGGTCACCAAAGCGGTGCCGGGCAGTCGAATCTTCGGCGCCGTCACGTTGAATCACAGCGTCGGCGGTTTGAATCCCGTCGCCGTCGAGCTCGCCGGCAGGAGCGGCTGCAAGATCGTATGGATGCCGACCGTCGACGCAGAGAACGAAACGGCGGGGCGGCTCGACGGCGGCAGCGCGAAGCTGCCGTTCTGGGCGACGATTCAGCGCGAGCTCGCGGCCGAAGGCATTTCGCCTCCGCCATTGTCGGTGATCGACGAGGCGGGCGAACTGGTCGAGCCCGCACGGCGCTGTCTCGAGCGAATCGCGAAGCACGACATGATCCTGGCGACGGGTCACCTCGGGCGCCGCGAGATCTTCGCGCTCGTCGGCGCGGCGGGGCCAATGGGCGTCAGGAACGTGCTGGTGACCCACGCCGAATTCCCGTCGCAGAACCTGACTGGTGACGAACAGAAGGCGCTCGCCGACATGGGGGCGCTCATCGAGCACTGCTTCACGACCGCATACACCGCGAAGACGACATGGGAGCACATCTTCGCCAACATCCGACGGACCGGGGTCCAGCGAACGGTGATCTCCACGGATCTCGGACAGACAATCAACCCTCCGGTTGCCGAAGGGTTCGCGATGTTCGCCCAGAAGCTGCTCGACGCCGGTTTTTCGGCTGCCGACGTGCGGACGATGGCAGTCGCGAATCCGGCCAGGTTGATCGGAGAGTAGTTGCTGGGGGCTGGTTGCTCGTTGCTGGGGGCTGGGGGCTGGTTGATGGGGGAGACGATGAAGATTTGTCTCGCTGGCACGGGAGCGATGGGCGAAATCCACGTGAAGGCGCTGCAGAAAATCGCCGGCGTGGAAATCGTGGCGGTCGCGAGCCGAACGGAAGAGAGCGGCAGCAAATTTGCCGAGCAGTGGAAGATTCCCTTTCATTCGACCGATCTCCAACGCTGCATCGATCGTCCGGGCGTCGAGGCGGTCATCCTGACGACGCCGAGCGATCAGCATGCCGACCAGACGGTGATGGCGTTGGCCAAAGGCAAGCACGTGCAGGTCGAGATTCCGATGAGCCTCAACCTGCGGGACGCCGAGCGCATCGTCGACGCGGCGAAACGATCGGGACGCATCTGCATGGTCACGCACACGCGGCGGTTTTCGTCGCCGCATCGCGAGATCCGAAAACGCATTCGCGAGGGTACATTCCATCTGCACCACATGGTGGTCGAGACGTATTTCTTCCGCCGCACGAATCTGAACATGCACGGGCAGCCGCGATCGTGGGTCGACAGCCTGCTGTGGCACCACGGCTGTCACTCCATCGATCTCGCGTATTGGATTCTCGACGAGGCGAACTTCGAGGTCTGGGGCCAGCAGGGCCCGGAGCATCCCTCGCTCGGCATCCCGATGGACCTCACCGTCGCCATGAAGTCGAGGAAAGGTCCGCTGTTCTCGATGGCGATGTCGTTCAACAACAAAGGGCCGTTCGGCGGCTTCTATCGGTACATCGGCGAAGAAGAGACCTATAAGGTGTATCGCGATGCCATGACCGACAGCGAAGGCAAGGACGTGCCGCTCGATGGCACACCAGCCTTCGATCGCCAGGACGTCGAGTTCGCGAGCGCGATCCGCGAAGGGCGTGAACCCGAATCGAGCGCGCAAAGCTGTCTGCCAACGATGGCGCTGCTCGATCGGATCGATCGGGTGATGCAGGAAGGTCGGGTCGGTCAGACGGGTCAGGCACGTCGGGTAAGTCAAGTGGTCATGTAGGGCAGGGGATCAGGTAGGGTCCACCTGACCTGCCCGACGCAGGTTTACGTATGGTCATCGACTGTCACGGTCACTACACGACGGCGCCGAAGGCGCTGCAGGCGTACAGAGATGCGCAGATCGCGGCGCTCGAGAATCGGTCGCAGCCGCGGACCAAAGGCATCGTCGACATCCCGGACGACGAGATTCGCGCGAGCCTCGAAGGGGCGCAGCTCAAGTTCCAGCGCGAACGCGGCACCGACGTCACGATCTTTTCACCGCGCGCGGCGGGCATGGGGCATCACATCGGCGACGCGACCACGAGCCTGCACTGGTCGCAGCAGTGCAACGATCTGATTCATCGCGTCTGCGGGTTGTATTCCGACAACTTCATCGGCGTCTGCCAGCTTCCCCAGTCGCCGGGGGTGCCGCCGGACAACTGCATCGACGAGCTCGAGCGGTGCGTCAACGAGCTCGGTTTCGTCGGTTGCAATCTGAATCCCGATCCGTCCGGCGGCCACTGGACGGCGCCGCCGCTGACGGATCGCTACTGGTACCCGCTGTACGAAAAGATGGTGGAGCTCGATGTGCCGGCGATGGTGCACGTCAGCTCGTCGTGCAATCCGAATTTTCACCACACCGGTGCGCACTACCTCAACGCCGACACGACGGCGTTCATGCAGTTCCTCACGGCCGATCTGTTCAAGGATTTTCCGGCGCTGCGCTTCATCATCCCGCACGGCGGCGGCGCCGTGCCGTACCACTGGGGCCGCTACCGGGGGCTCGCGCAGGACCTGAATCGGCCGCCGCTCGGCGAGCTGATTCGGAACAACGTGTTCTTCGACACGTGCGTCTATCACCAGGCCGGCATCGACCTGCTGCTGAAGATCGTGCCGATCGACAACATCCTGTTCGGATCGGAGACGGTCGGCGCCATCCGGAGCATCGATCCCGAGACGGGGCATTACTTCGACGACACGAAGCGCTACATCGACCAGGCGCGCTCCGTGAACGATGCGGACAAAGAGAAGATCTTCGAAGGCAACGCACGAAAGGTGTATCCGAGGATCAACGCTCGCCTGAAAGGCTCGCGCTACGGTGATGCGCGTGCGCACCGTACGATGAACGTAGCGCGAGGCTTTCAGCCGAGCGAATCATGACGCCTACAATCGTCAGGCACATCAAGCGCGCCGATGGCGACGCCATCCACGCGCTCGGCGATCTCGGCGTCGCGACCGTCCACGAAGCGCAGGGACGCACCGGGCTGATGCGTCCGTATCTGCGGCCGATCTACGCGGCAGCCCGAGCAGCCGGCAGCGCCGTCACCGTCGCGTGTCAGCCCGGCGACAACCTGATGATCCATGCGGCGCTGGAACTGTGCGAGAACGGTGACGTGCTCGTCGTGACGACGACCTCGGAATCGACCGACGGCATGTTCGGCGAGCTGCTCGCGGTTTCGGCCCGGGCGCGCGGCGTCGTTGGCCTCGTGATCGACGCCGGCGTCCGCGACGTGGCCGACCTCACCGCGATGATCTTTCCGGTGTGGGCGAAAGCGATCAGCGCGCAGGGCACCGTGAAGGCGACGCCCGGCTCGGTGAACGTGCCGGTGGTGTGCGCCGGCGCGCTCGTGCGTCCCGGCGACGTGATCGTCGGCGATGCCGACGGCGTCGTCATCGTTCCGAGAGCATCGGCGGCCGACGTGGCGCGGCTGGGCGCGGATCGCGTCGCCAAGGAACAGAAGACGCGCGAGCGGCTCCGGCGAGGTGAACTCGGGCTAGACTTTTATGGATTTCGCGCCCGGCTGGCCGAGCTTGGCGTTCGGTACGTAGACGAAATCGACGAAGAGGGGGCTGGGGGCTAGGGGGCTGGTTGCTGGGGGCTGGGGCCGGGGCTGGTTGCTGGCTCGAGGAGATGTTCTATGGGTGAAATCGTAGCGGCCGTCGGCACGTGTCATACGCCGTACATGTTCACGCGGCCGCCGGACGAGAAACCGGAACAGCTCGATCAGGCAGGCGCCGGCATGCGCGAGCTGGGAAAGGTTCTCGACGAAACCAATCCCGACGTCATCCTCTTCTTCGGCAGCGATCACGTCGAAACGTTTTCCGTGACGTGTATCCCGACCTTCGCGATCATCGCGGGCAGCCGCGCAATCGCGAAGTTCGCCGGCAAGGAATACGACCTCCCGGTCCATCGCGAGATGGCCGAAGACCTGCTCAACAAGCTCGTCGTCGAGAAGAACTTCGACATCGCGTATTCAGAGGACGCCGAGCTCGGGCATGCGTTCGCGGTGCCGTTCGAGTACGTGATCGGCAACCGCAAGATCCCGGTCGTCCCGTTCTTCACCAACGTCTACGTTCCGCCGCTGCCCACGCCGAAGCGCTGCGCCGCGCTCGGACAGGCCATCGCCGACATCGTCAAGGGACGCAGGGAGCGCGTCGCCGTCATCGCGAGCGGCGGCATGTCGCATTTCCCGGGCACGACGAAATACCTGTCGCCCGAATTCGATTTCGATCGGTGGCTGCTGTCGCAGTTCGAAATGGGCAGGACCGACGCGCTGCTGAACATGACCGGGACGCAGCTCGACGAGGTCGGCAACACCGAGATGCTCAATTGGGCCACCATGTTCGGCGCGATCGGCCGGCAGGAAGGGGAGCTGATCGACTACATCCCGACGTGGCACCACGGCCTCGGCCTGATGCGATTCCTTCCCGGTCGCGCGAAAACGGTGTCTGCCACTCAAGCAGTGGAGCAGTACGGCGGCTTCAAGTTCCGCAATCAGGGTTATCAGTTCTACAAGCATCCGCCGGCGGAAGCGTACGGGCTCAATCGCCTCTTGTTCGAAGTGCGGCACAGCGCGGAGCTGCGCGATCGCGTGATCAAGAACCTCGACTCCGTTGCGAAGGAGTACGGGCTGAACGCGCGGCAGCGCGAAGCGGCCCAGGAGTTGATCAGTGTCGGCAAGGGCGGACTCGTCAGCGAGCACGTCGGACCGCTCGTCGAGGCCGGCGCGCACCCGCTGCAGGCTCTCATGTCACTGCATGTGATCTTCTCGATGTCACATCGGACGGCGAACGCGCGGGCCTAGGCGGCCCCGCGCGGGCTGCTCCGCATCAGGGGACGGCATGAAGACCGCGGACGTCGGCGTCATCCTCGACGAAGGTCAGTGGACCGGCTATCAGAAGCTGCTGGTCGCGGCCACCGCCCTCACGATCATCCTCGACGGCCTCGACAATCAGCTGCTCGCAGCCGCGGTTCCAGCGATGATGCGCGAATGGCACCTGCAGCGCTCCGCCTTCGCCTTCGTGCTGTCGAGCGGCTTGTTCGGCATGATGATCGGCGGCGCGATCGGAGGCTACATCGGCGATCGCGTCGGCCGCCGCGTCGCGCTGCTCGGCAGCGTCGTCTCTTTCGGCGCGCTGACGCTGCTGGTCTCGTTCGCCGGCGGCGTGACGACGCTGACAGCGCTGCGCTTTTTCGCCGGCCTCGGGCTCGGCGGCGCGATGCCGAACGCCGCAGCACTGTCATCGGAGTACGTGCCGCTGCGCCACAGGCCGTTTGCGGTGACGCTGACGATCGTCTGCATCCCGCTTGGCGGCACGCTGGCGGGCATGACCGGCGCTCAGATTTTGCCGCACTACGGATGGCGCGCGCTCTTCCTCGTCGGCGGCATCGTGCCGCTCCTGCTCGCGGCGCTGCTTCTCAACGTGTTGCCCGAGTCGCCACGGTACCTTGCTCGCCAGCGGCAGCGATGGCGCGAGCTCGTCGTGCTGCTGCGCCGCCTCGGTCACGGCGTGCCCGATGATGTCGTGTTCGTCGACGCGCGGGAGAAGCCGATCGCTCATGTGTCGGCGCGATCGCTTTTCGTGCCCGAATTCCGCCGCGACACGCTCGCGTTGTGCGCGTCGTTCTTCTTCTGTCTGCTGTCGGTGTACGTCGGCACGAACTGGGTGCCGTCGCTGCTGACGACAGCCGGCTTCGGCGTCGGCGTCGCGAGCTACGGCCTCACCGCGTTCAACTTCGGCGGCGTCATCGGCGCGATTGGCGGCGCCGTGCTCATCGGCCGGTTCGGATCGCGCATCACGATGCTCGCGATGGCGGCCGGCGCGATTGCCGGCGCGGCGCTCCTGGCGAGCGTCTCGATCGGAGTGCAGTCGGCGGCCGCCGTCCTCGCGATGCTGGCGTGGACCGGCGGTCTCATCAACGCCGTGCAGACAACGATGTATGCGCTCGCGGCGCACGTGTATCCAACCGGCATTCGGGCAACCGGCATCGGCACCGCCGTGGCAGTCGGCCGCATCGGCGGCGTCGTATCGCCGTACGCCGGCGCGTGGGCGCTCGACAGGGGCGGACCCTCGCTGATGTTCCTCTTCATCGCGGGCACGATGACGGTCGTCTTCGCGGCGCTCGCGTCGGTGCGAAACCACGTGCCGCGCCGCCTGATCGTCCGCCCCGTCCGGTCGATCGCTCCGCAACCGGCTGGGCGGTAAGACATTGCGGATTGGCGGTTTCGGATTCCAGGAGTTCAATGACATCCAATCCGCAATCCCAAATCCGCAATCCGCAATCGCTCTACCGTCAGGTACTGATCGCCACGGCCCTCGGTGCTCTCGTCGGGTACTTGTGGCCAGCGGCCGGCGTCGCGATGAAGCCGCTCGGCGACGCGTTCGTCAAGCTCGTGCGCATGATCGTCGCGCCGATTATCTTCTGCACCGTCGTCGTCGGCATCGCGGGCGGCGCGGGCGGCAGGACGGTGGGCAAGGCCGGCGTCCTCGCCCTGATCTACTTCGAGATCGTGACGACGCTCGCGCTGATGATCGGCCTGATTGTCGTCAACATGGCGCGGCCGGGCGGCGGCATGAATGTCGATCCGGCGTCGCTCGACGCGCAGGTGGTGGCGCAGTACGTGACGGCGGGCCGAGCGCAGAGCGTCACCGGTTTCGTGCTCGACATCATTCCCACGAGCGTGGTCGACGCGTTCGCCAGAGGCGACATCCTCCAGGTGCTGCTGATCTCGGTGCTGGTCGGCTTCGCGCTCCGCGCCGGAGGCGGCGCAGCGGCCACCGTCATCGACTTCGTCGAGAAGATGTCGAAGATCTTGTTCGGGGTCATCGACCTGATCATGAAAGCAGCGCCGGTCGGCGCATTCGGAGCGATGGCGTTTACGATCGGCGGCTTCGGCGTTGGTGCGCTGGCGCAGCTTGCCGGTTTGATGGCGTGCTTCTACCTGACATGCGCGGCGTTCGTTGCCATCGTCCTCGGCGCCATCGCGAGGTGGCACGGCTTCGGCATCTGGCCGTTCATCAAGTATGTCCGGGAAGAAATCTTCATCGTCTACGGCACATCGTCGTCCGAATCGGTGCTGCCGCGGCTGATGGAAAAGCTCGAGGCGCTCGGCGTCGATCGATCGATCGTCGGCGTCGTCGTTCCGGCCGGCTACTCGTTCAATCTCGACGGCACCGCCATTTACCTCGTGATGGCGACGGTATTCATCGCGCAGGCCACCGGAACTCCGCTCGGCCTCATGCGGCAGCTGACGCTGCTGATGCTGCTGCTGATTACGTCAAAGGGGGCCGCGGGCGTTGCCGGCGCCGCGCTCATCGCGCTTGCGGGCACGCTGTCCGCGACGGGCTACCTTCCAGTTGCCGGCGTCGCGCTGATTCTCGGCATCCACCGCTTCATGGGCGAGGCGATGGCCGTGACGAACCTGATCGGCAACGGCGTCGCGACAATCGTCGTCGGCAAGTGGTGCGGACAGGTCGACGACGACAGATTGTCGGTGCTCGACGCGGCTGACGTCCGGCTGAAGCCGGACGCTACACCGACACCCGTAGCGCCAGCCGTCAGGCGGACGATCCCGTGAGGCGGTCGTGAGGATCGGTTTAATCGGATTCGGCGAGGCGGCATCGACGATCGCCGGGGGCTGCGATCGGCCGGTGTCGAGGGTCTGTTCGCGTTCGACATCAACGCGCACGACGCGTGGTTCGGAGCGCTCATCCAGCGGCGCGCCGTCGAGGGTGGAACGACGCTCGGCGATTCGTCGCAAGCGCTCGCGCCATGCGCTATGATGCCGGACGAGTACGTCTTTTTTCAATCGTTGAACGAGGGCTTTCCGGGCCTCGACAGGACGGCGCTCGCGAACTACATGGTCGGTCCGTCGTCGTGCACGGCGAACGGCCACGCGACCTGATTGCGACCGGCAAGAACGTTTAGGAGGGCGCGATGCGAATCCGATCGATCGCGGTGCTGATGATCGTCCTGACGCCGGCGCTGTTCGCGCAGCGCGGCGCGCCGGCGCCGGCGGACCCGATGCCAAGGCTTGCCAACGGCACGCCGAATCTCGGCCGCGTCGCCGGTGAAAAGGGTATTTGGGGCGTACCGTGGATCCGCAACATGGCGCTGCGGATCGACAACACCGACGCGATAAGCGATCTGCCGCGCTCGGGCGGCGTAGTCGGCCTCGTCGGGCACGATCTGAAACGCGACGGCTCCAGGTTCGAGCCGCAGGTGCCGTTCATGCCGTGGTCGCGTGCGGTGTACGACTACAACGTCGCGAATGAATCCAAGTACGACCCGGAAGGCTACTGTCTGCCGCCGGGCGGTCCTCGTCTGATGGCGACGCCGTATCCGATGGAAATCATCCAGCTGCCGGAGCAGAAGCGCATCATCATGACGTTCGAGGGGGCGACGCACATCTGGCGCGAAATCTATATGGACGCCCGCCCGCATCCCTCAGGCGATTCGTTGAATCCGACGTATCTCGGACATTCCGTCGGCCGGTGGGAAGGCGACACGCTCGTCGTCGATGTCGTCGGGTTCAACGAAGGCACGTGGCTCGACTACTCCGGGCACCCGCACACCGACATGCTGCACGTCGTCGAGAGGTTTACGCGGCGGAACAAAAACCTGCTCCACTACGAGGCGACGATCGAAGATCCGGGCGCCTACACGAAGCCGTGGACCGTGGGATGGAACATTCCGTGGCGCGCGAACGGCGAGCTCGCCGAATACATCTGTCAGGAGAACAACCAGTATCTGCTGCGCCTGACCGACGATTTCGGTCAGCCGCTGTTCGCAACGAAGCGGTGATAGAGCGCGCTCTCTCGCGTCTCTACGATCCTGTCACCGCCGGCGCCCACGTCGCGCGCGCCGCAGCGGCGACGACTTCCAGCTTGCGCCGCTGATCCTCCGGCGAGATGCGATTGCCGGCTTCGGTCGAAGCAAAGCCGCACTGCGGGCTGACGGCGAGCCTGTCGATCGGCACGATCCGTGAGGCTTCCGCGATCCGCTGCCGCAGCTCGTCGACCGTCTCGAGCCGCGACTTCTTCGTGCTCACGAGGCCGAGCACCACGACGCGATCGTCGGGCACGTAGCGCAGCGGCTCGAACGTTCCCGATCGGGCGTCGTCGTACTCGAGAAGAAACCGGTGAAAGCGCGAGCGGCGGAACACCTGCTCCGCGATGCGATCGTATCCGCCCGACGCGTAGAACATGCTCTGGTTGTTGCCGCGGCAGATGTGCACGCCGAACGTCATGCCAGAGTGTCCATCGACGATGGCGTTATCGAGCTCGATGCACGCGTCGATGAGCCGGTCGGGATCGCTGCCGCGCTGCCGGTAGCCTTCGCGGATCGATTCGTCCAGGAGCGCGGCATACTGCGGCGCGTCGATCTGAACGTAGTCGCATCCCAGACGGCGCAGTTCCTCGATCTCCCGACGCGTGAAGTCGACGATGTCCGCGAGATACGCGTCGCGGGTCGCGTAGGCGGCGCGCGACTTGTCCGGGTCGTAGTACGCGGCCGCCTGCTGCGCGCTGAGCAGCGTCACCTTGACGCGCTTCGCCGTCCGGCCGCGCAGATACGTGAATTCCTCGACGCCCATCTGATGGCGCCAGCGCAGCTTGTCGACGACGACGGGCCGCTTCTGCGTGATGGTGGCGCCTGATTCGTCGCGGAACGGGATGGCCCATCCGCCGAACTTGTCGAAGCCTTCGAGCGCTTCGACGAGATGGCCGAAGAACGCATAACGGCGCTGTTCTCCGTCAGTGACGACGTCGAGACCCGCGGTCTCCTGCAGCGCGACGGCCTCGTCGACGGCGCGGTCCTCGATCTTCTTGAACGCAGCTGGCGTCAACTCGCCTCGCTCGAGCTGTCCTCGCGCGCTCGCGAGGTACGGCGGACGCAGCAGGCTGCCGATCGTTTCTGCGCGGACCTCAGAATTGGAAATCATCCGCGTATTGTAATCCGGTAAAACGAACTGCACGCAGACCTCGCAGAGTCCGCTGAGATTTGAATTGCTCTCCATTCTCAGGGTTCTCTGCGTTTCTGGTAGGATACGCATCGACAAAGGAGGGCCTGTCGACATGAGCGCACGTGCTGATCTTGCACGGGACAGGTCCGCCTTCGCGTTCATCGGGCGATCCTCTAGGGGCGCCTGACCTCCGCACGCGGACCTTCCTCTCGCATTCGACGAACAACTGCTCGTCCGCCTCTATAGCGCGAGCCTTTCAGGCGAGCGAGCCAAGCTTTTTCGAAGAAGGAGATCTGACGTGTCTTCACTCGAACGTCTGGGATGGAATTCGTTTTTCGAGCAACAGGTTCGGGACGGCGACGAACGCGTCCCGTCGGCGCTTCAATGGTCGCGCGTCGTCGAAGAGCAGCGCGGAGCCTGCCGAGTCGCGGGCGAATACGAAGGTTGCGTGGAGATCAGCGGACGGGTTCGACATCAGGCGCGGTCGCCGGCCGACTTCCCGGCCGTCGGCGATTGGGTCGGTGTGCGAGATGCAATCGTCCACCGGCGGCTCGAACGGCGAAGCACGATCGCGCGGGCTGCCGCGGGCGCGGCGATCGAACAGCAGGTGATGGCCGCGAACGTCGACACGATCTTTCTGGTGACCGCCGCGACGCGCGATCTCAATCCGCGCCGTCTCGAGCGCTACCTCACTACCGTGTGGGACGCGGGCGCGGTGCCGGTCGTTGTGCTCAACAAGGCCGACCTGACCGAGGATCCGGAGCGCGCATGCGACGACTTGCGTTCGCGGCTGCCGTTGGTCGACGTTGTCGCCGTCAGCGCGCTGGGCCTCGCGGCGCGCGCGACGGTCGAGGACGCGCTGTCGCCCTACCTGCGACGGGCGGAAACGATTGCGCTCCTTGGGTCGTCCGGTGTCGGCAAGTCGACAATCGTCAATCGGCTCATCGGCCACGACGTCCGCAAGGTCGGCGCGATCCGCGAAAGCGACGGGAGAGGGCGGCATACGACGACCGCGCGTCATCTCGTCGAGCTTCCGTCGGGCGCGCTGCTGATCGACACGCCCGGGATGCGCGAGCTCGTGCCGTGGACACAGTCCGGATCGGTTGACGGCGCGTTCGACGACATCGCACGCTCGCGCGCGACTGCCGCTTCGCCGACTGCGGGCACGAAACGGAACCGGGATGCGCGGTGCTCGCGGCGGCAGACAGCGGCCGTCTCGATCGCGATCGCCTCGAGCATTACCGCCGTTTGCTGCGCGAGGCGGCATTCGAAGAACGCAAGCGCGACAAGGCGGCGGCCGCGAACGCGAAGCGCCGATGGAGGCAGACGCAGCAGTCGCTCAAAGCCCTCTATCGCGATCGCGACCGGTCGTAGAATGTGCCCGGTGCGCTGGCTGCTCGTCTTCGTCTGTAGCGCGAGCCTTTTAGGCGAGCGATCCCAATCGGCCCGTCGCGGACGCTCGGCTGAAAGCCTCGCGCTACACGTTTATCGCGTGCAGCTGGACACGACCAAGGGACAGATCGTGATCGAGGTCAACCGCGAGTGGGCGCCGCAGGGCGCGGATCGTTTCTACGAGCTGGTCGCGAGCGGCTACTACGACGACAATCGGTTCTTCCGCGTCGTCGCCGGCCGGTGGGCGCAGTTCGGGATCAATGGCGATCCTGCGGTCGCCAAACAGTGGCGCGGGAAGGCGATCCCCGACGATCCGCGGAAGGAATCGAACGTGCGCGGCACCGTCGCGTTCGCCTTCGCGGTTCCGAACGGGAGGACGACGCAGGTCTACATCGCCTTGAACGATCTGTCGTCCACGCAGGACGCACAGGGGTTCGCGCCGTTCGGCCGCGTCGTTTCGGGGATGGAAGTCGCCGACGCGCTGAACAGCGAGTACGGCGAGAATTCCGGCGGCGGCATCCGCGCGGGGAAGCAGCAACCGCTGTTCGACGGCGGCAACGCGTATCTGGATCGCGAATTCCCGCGATTGGATCGGATCGTCCGAGCGAGGGTTATCCCGTGAATCTCCAAGACCTGAAAACCATGATCGACTATCACTACTGGGCTCGCGATCGGTTGCTCGACGCAATCGAGCCGCTCACGGCGAACGAGTACAACCGCGATCTCGGCAGCAGCTTCAAATCGATCCGCGACACCGCGACCCATATCTACGCGGCCGAGTGGGCCTGGTACCAGCGCTGGCACGGCGAGTCGCCGACCGCGCTGCTGCCGTCGGATCGGTTCCCGGATCTCGCGGCGCTGCGCGAGGCATGGATCGATCACGAGCGGAAGATGCGCGCGTTCGTCGACGGGCTCGACGAGGCGGACGTCGAACGCGTCATCCCCTTCAAGCTGCTCAGCGGACACACGGGCGCATCGCCTATCTGGCAGATGGTGCAGCACGTCGTCAACCACGCGAGCTACCATCGCGGTCAGATTACGACGATGCTGCGGCAGCTCGGTGCGCAGCCGCCGAAGCCGCTCGACATGATTGCGTATTACCGCGTGAAGGAAGCGGCGGCGAGGGGATAGTCGCTGGTTGCTGGTTGCTGGTTGCTAGCGGCTGAGGGCTAAGCCATGAAATACGTCGGCGGTGAGGCAGAAGATCGGAAGATAGGAGCCGCTGCTACTGCTCGGTCGTTCGCGGCCGCTTCTCTCGTTCGAGTTTGGTCAGGTCGTACTTCTCGCCGGGCCCCATGAAGAAATACTTCTTGCCGTTCCGCTCTTCCGCCTTCGGATCGGATCGGCCGTCGTGGATCGCGACCTTGCTCGCGCCGACGACTTCGAATTGCTGCCCGGTGACGACGATGGCGGTGCTCTCGTCGATTGAGATGCCGAGCAGCTCGGGGTGCTTCGCGACAACTTCCTCGATATCGTCCTGGCGGTTGCGCGTCAGCATGTGCTGATCGATTGCGACGCCTTTGATCAGGCCGAACCCTTCCTCGTAGCCCGGCGCCATCATGATCTTGTTGCCCTCGCGCGCGCCGCGCACGAGGTACGACGCAAGGATCGACGCGCCGGCCGACGATCCGCCGACCACGCCGCCGCGCTCGAGCACCTTCTCGATTTCGTGCTCGGTCCGCGTGTGCAGATACGAATCGACGAGATGCCACTGGCGTCCGCCGGGGAACCACACGGCGCGCGCATTGGCGATCGGTTTCACGAACGCCTCGGAATCGGCGACCTTGCGATCGGTCGTGTGGAGCACGGTGATGTTCGTCACGCCGAAATCGCGGAACATCTTCAGGCCGGAGTAGTCGGGTCCGTAGGTCTCGGCGCCGCCGGCCGTCGGGATGACGACGAGGAGCGCGTCCGTGCCGCCGGCGAGCTCGAAGAAGCGACTGAGGATCTCGCGTCCCACGCGCCCGCCGCCGACGATGACAAGGGAGCCTCGTCCCGGCGCCTTCACGACCGGCTCGGTCGCGACGAACGCGCAGGCGCAAATTGCGATGACGCTGATGGCGATCGCCTTTCGCATGGCACCCCTCACGAGTGAACGTTGTCCATCTCGAGCACCGTCCGCGCCAGGACGTCGGCGCCGCGCGCGCAGTCGTCCCACGACGTCAGCTCCTTCGGCGAGTGGCTGACGCCACCGACGTTGGGGACGAAGATCATCCCCATCGGCCCGATGAGCGCCATCATCTGCGCGTCGTGGCCGGCGCCGCTCGGCAGGCGCATCGACTGCAGATTCAGCGCGCGGGCGGCGCGTTCGATCGCGCCCTGCACTTCCGTGGCGGCGGTCGCCGACGCTGCCTGCATCGTGCGCGAGAACTCGACGGCGAACGACCCGCCGGCCGGCCGGCCGAACGTGCTCAACGTCTCGATCCGCGACCGCAGCTTTCGAGCGTCGACGCGCAGGCCGCTTTCGCTCGCGCCTTCGGCCGCCCCCGCGTCGGCGCGGACAGCTGCCGCCATGGCAACGGACGCGGCCGAGAGGTCACGCAGAAACGCGCGCCGCGAGATCACGGCTGTGAGGTCGTGCGGGACGCGCCCTGCGCGCGGGTCCCCTGGATGAACTTCGCGACGTCGTTCTTCAGCGCCTTGTGCGCCGACGGCCGGATGTAAATCATGTGGCCGGCTTCGTAGTAGCCGTGCGACACGCGGTCGGTGACCTGCTTGTCGTACGCGAGGTGCGTGAAGTTGAATTCGGCGCCACCCATAATCGTCGCCATGTCGTAGTAGCCGATCGCGACGAACACCTTCAGAAACGGGTTGTGCGTCATCGCGGAGCGCAGCGGCTCGGTCATGTCCATGTAGCGGTTCTGATCGTAGGTCCACGGCCTCACGTTGCCCGACGTCGGGTAGTGAAGATCCGTTTCCCACTTCAGATCGTTCTTCACGTATTCCTGGAACATCGACGTGTACGGACCCTGCAGCGCGCTGTTCGAGATGTCGTACTCCTGCCGCTCGCCGGCGGCGTCGGCGTCGATCGAGGTGAACCGGCCGTCGAGGCGGCCGATCGTCAGCCGTTTGTCGCGCAGCAGCTCCTTGCGGAACCTGTCGGCGGTGACGCGCAGGTTCGCGTTCAGGATGAACTGCTGCGGCAGCCCCGTGACGCGCGCGAGTCTCTGCGCCATCGACGTCCGCTCGGCGTCGCTCAACGTGTTGCCCTTCGTCAGCGCGGCCATGTAGTCGCCGAACGCAAAGATGCGCGCCTGATCGACGACCTGCTTCAGGCTCTGTCCCTGCAGGTCGGCCGGCAGCTTCTTGTGGTACCACGCGTCGGCTGCGAACGTC
This sequence comes from Acidobacteriota bacterium, assembly GCA_003222395.1. Lineage (GTDB taxonomy): Bacteria > Acidobacteriota > Vicinamibacteria > Vicinamibacterales > CAVVIG01 > Gp6-AA45. Next base: position 133,221 of record QHWB01000053.1, on the reverse strand, counting down.
TCGATGAGCGACGCGTACGCCACGTCGTTGTCGGGCGCCGGCGACAGCGTCTGATACGTGAGGAGCGACGAGACGAGCACGATGCCGTTCAGCTCGATGCCGTGGCGATCCTGGATCTCCTGGGCGAGGCCCGCCGATCGGATGGTGCCGTAGCTCTCGCCGATCAGATACTTCGGCGACGGCCAGCGGTTGTAGGTCTTGAGGTAGACGTTGATGAACTCACCGAACGCGCGCAGGTCGCCCGACTGTCCGTGGAACTGCTGCGAGCTGTTGCCCGGCGTCGTGCGGCTGTAGCCGGTGGAAATCGCGTCGACGAACACGAGATCGCTGACGTCGACCAGCGAGTTCTCGTTGTCCTCCAGCGTGTAAGGCGGCGCCGGCTGAAACCCCTCGTCGGCCATCCGGACGTGCTTCGGCGCGAACGATCCCATGTGCAGCCAGATCGTGGCGGCGCCAGGACCGCCGTTGTAGAGAAACGATACCGGTCGCGTCTTCGCGTCTTCTCCGTCTTTCGTGTACGCGACGAAGAACATCCGCGCGACGACCTGCCCGTTGTCGAGGCGAATCGGCAGCGTGCCCGCGGTCGCGGTGTACTTGATCTCGCGTCCGTCGACGCGAATCGTGTGGGAGGTCTGTGAGATTTTCTCCTCGGCCGCGCCCGCAAACTCCTCGCGCGGGCCGGCGCTCTCGCCGGCGGCAGGCGGCGCCTGCGGCGGCTGGCCGCCCCGTCCCTGCGCGCGAGCGGGAACAGCAACAGCGGCGACGATGAGAAACGGGATGAAACGCTTCAACATGGATACTCCTGGACGCTCGGCTGAAGCCTCGCGCTCCATCATCTTACGTCCACTTCATTCTTCTTCTGGTGCGCCGCCGCCGCCGGCCCTGACCACGTCTTGCTGTTTCACGCGATCGACGTTGAACTTCTGTGCGCTGGCGATGATTTTATCGAGCGCCTCGTCGAAGTCGAACGAGGTCGCCTTCGAGAACCGCGTGTAGTTCACGCGCGACACGACGAACGGCTTCAGATACGGGCTCGTCAGTCCTCTCGCCTTCAGCTTCTCGACGGCGGCGCTGACGGCGTCATCGAGCTTCAAAATCTTCCTGCCGCGCCGCTCGCGCTCTTTCAGCGCCTTCGCCACCGGCTCGTCGAGGAACTCGTCGACGCGCCGGAGGATCGACTGGTACGCGCCGCCGCTCAACCGCGGCCGGTCTTCGTAGCACACGCCGAGCGTCAGGAACGACGGCTGCTCGAACTCGAACGCGTAGCTCTTCTCCGCGTCGTCGGACATCTTGGCGAGCGCGCGCGCCATGCGGATCGTCTCGAGCGACTTCTCGCGCAGGTTGTGCGCCTTCTCGGTGTTGAGCGCGAGAATCTTGAAGGCGACCTGAGGATCGGGCACGACGAGCGCGGTGATCGTGCGGACGCCGAGCTTCTTCAGCGCCTGTAGACGATGGTTGCCGTTTGGCGTCAGGTACTGGCCGTCGTCGCGGATGGCGACGATCGGATCGAGGAAGCGGCCGATCGTCTCGATGACACCCATCAACCGCTTGACGTGCGCATCCGACGGATCGCGCTGGTACGGCGTCGGCTCGACCTTCTCGACCGGCAGCGCCGCCAGCACGACAGGCTTCCCGCCGAATGGATCGTTGTACCGACCGAGCACGGCGCCGCCATCGTCTTCAATCTGACTGGCGAGGCGGTCGACCTCGGCGCCGCTGGCATTCCTCGTCTGCGCGGCCGTCAGTCCCACTGACGCCGGCGCGACTTTCTTCCGGCGGACGGGCTTCTTTCGGGGCGGCATGCGCCGATCATATTCCGGCGCAGACGCGGCTAAGCGACCGGTGTGATCCTAAGACAACGGCTGCCGTGTTGCCGCGCGATGACGGTCGACCAGCAACCGCCGGAGGATCGTGAAGAGCCACGCGACGTCGCGGCCCGTCGATCGATAACGTCCGATTCCGGCCAGGACAGGACACGGACGAAGACGTCCTGAACGGCGGCGTCGCGCCGTCGCCAGTACGCAGATCGGACAGGGCCAGATGCTGGCACTCGAACAAATCGGGCGCATCTGGTCGCTGCACCATCAGCTCGCTGCGTATAACGGCGAACTCGACCAATCCTCGCAAGCCGTGGCAGACACGTTGCACGACAAGGAGAGGTTGAGGTGAATTATGAAGAACTTCGGTATGGCGGCGCTGACCGCGCTGGCCATTGCCGCGCCCGCTGACGCCGCGCTCAGGCCGAACGATGCCGAGCGGCTGCGCACCGCCGCCCGCGTCGTGCAGGAAGTTCGAAGCGACATACCTCAGGAGTACTGGGACCGCGCGCGATGTATGGTCGTCATCCCTGATCTGAAAAAGGCGGCCCTCATCTTCGGCGGCGAGTTCGGCAAAGGCGCGATGAGCTGCCGAGCCGGAGAAAGCTGGAGCGCTCCGGTGATGATGCAGATCGCAAAAGGCAGCTGGGGGTTTCAGGCCGGCGCCGAGCAGGTGGATCTCGTGCTCCTCATCATGAACGAGCAGGGCGTCCAAAAGCTGCTGAACAATAAAGTGAACCTCGGAGCGGACGCGTCGGTTGCCGCCGGTCCGATTGGCCGCGCCGGCAGCGTCGGCACCGACGCGCAGCTGACGGCGGAAATCCTTTCGTACTCCCGCGCGAAGGGACTGTTCGCCGGCATCAACCTGTCGGGCGGCGTTCTGCGCCCGGACGAGGACGCGAACCGCGACGCGTACGGCGCCGAGGCATCGCCGCGAACGATTCTCGCAAGCCGCAGCATCTCGGCGCCGCCGGAAGCGCAGGCGTTTCTCGCCGCGCTTGGACGCCCCGCCGCGACGGCAGCTCCGACCGAGCGGCCCACCGGCAACCAGGCGAGCAGCACGCCGCCGTCACCGCGCGCGACTACGACGCCGACAACCGATGACGATGTTCGAACGCAGATCGTCGAGATGCAGCAGATGCTCGATCGACTGCTTTCGGGATCCTCATCAGGACCGGTCGGCACAACGGGTTCAACGTCCGCGAGAACGATCGCGGTCGATAGGGAACAACTCGTACAGCTTCGGCGCCAGCTCGACGCGATCCTGACGTCACTCAATCGGCGCTGACGGAACAACCGGCGGAGCCTTCGCAGCGCGACGAATTGGTCACGAAAAAACACGAAATCGTGGCAAGACACGACCGTGTCGATGCGCGCTGTGTACCTCCAGCAGCGTCACAATAAAATCCAGCAGTGCCACTGCGCGCTGTGCGCCCATGATGGCCGTGCCGGCCGCCGAGCTGCCGGACGCCTCTGAGTGGTCTTACGAGGTGAAGTGGGATGGGTACCGCGCGCAGATCGTCAAGAACGGCCGATCGGTTTCGCTCGCGTCGCGCAACCTGAAAGACATCACCACGCAGTTCATCGCGGTCGCGGAGGCGGCGCGCCGCCTCGACGAACGACGAGATCGGCTTCGGAGCATCATCGGCGATTCGGGTGTGCTGCTATCCGATGCGCTGCCGGGCACGGCAGGACGGCAGGCCTGCAGACCTGCGCTACCGAGCGGCTGTGTAGCGCAGCCCTTTAGGGCTGCGCGATCGGACGTTAACGGCTGGCGCGCTCGCGCCTGACGCTCTTCAGCATCACCGGCGTCGTCCCGTAGTTCTCGAGCACCACCATCTTGTTTTCCTTGTCGGCCGTGATTTTCGTTGCCAGCGACATCGTCCCTTCGCCCTCGCCGTCGGCATTGAGGTGGAGCTCGATGACGGTGAAAGGATAGTCAATCGATCGCGGCCGGTTGCTCGCTTCCCAGAAGCCGATGCGCCGATCGGTCGCGAGGACCACTCGTTCGCCGCCGTCCGGCATCGGGGCGCGCCGCGCGTAATGCACGTCCCAGCCAATGCTGTCGGGGGTGCGGAAGTAGCCGGCGCGCGGCATGTCCTGCAGCACGTCGAGCAGCTTTTCAGGTCCCTTGTCCATCAGCGTCGACAGGAGCCGATCGCGCTCCGCGTCCGTCGACCATCGGTTGATGACGATTTCGACCGTGCCTGCTGCGCCCCGATCCATGTTGACGGCCATGGCCGTGAATCGTTCGGGCTGTCCGTTGGTCTGGGCGAATGAAGCAGGTGACAGGGTCATGCAGGCGAGCGCGGCGACGGCGGAAGCGCGAAACAGTCGAGGCATGTGACCTCCCTCAGACCGTTTCGCTTTCAAGGCTCGGGCCGCTTTACTTCCGTGCTGCTGGGGTCAGCGTCGTTTCGCGGCGCTGACCGTTGCGGATGTACACGACTTTCGCGGGCTGACCGATCTTCAGCACGTCGAGCGCGTACGTGTAATCGTAAATATTTGCGATGGTCTGGCCGGCAATCTCGACGATCACGTCACCTTTCTGCAACCCCGCCTGCTCGGCGGGACCGCCGCCGATGACGCCGCTCAGGAGCAGCCCTTTCACCTCGGTGGAGTAGTCGGGGATGGTTCCGGTGAAGACGCGTACGCCGGCGCGGCCGGCGCCCGGCTGCGTCTGTTGCTCGACCTTGGTGAACTGCGGCGCGTCGGCCAGGTCGCCAATCCGCTTCGCAATCGCCGTCGCGAAATCGACGATGCGATCCAGATCCTCGTAGTCGATCTTGTCGGCCGTGTCGCTCGGCTTGTGGTAGTCGGCGTGCGTCCCGGTGAAGAACGTCAGGCTCGGCACGCCCGACGAATTGAACGTCGCGACATCGGTCGGCTGATACGGATCGGGCTGGAGCAGCAGGTCGAAGCCGGCGGCGATGTTCGACTGCTCGATCACTTTGGCCCATGCCGGGCTGGTGCCGGTCGCCTGGATCGTCAGCTTGTTGTCCTGCATGCGACCGACCATGTCGAAGTTCAGGTACGCGGCAATCGCATCGAGAGGAATCGGCGGCTTCGCTGCGAACGCGCCGGATCCGATCAGCCCGAGCTCTTCGCCCGACCAGAACGCGACGAGGACGTTGCGATGACGCGGCTGGGTCGCGAGCGTCGCCGCCGCCGCGAGCACCGCCGCCGATCCCGACGCGTTGTCGTCGGCGCCGAAATGGATCTTCGACGCGTCTTCCTTGGCTGCGAGCGTGTTGCCGGCCTCGCCGTGGCCGAGGTGATCGTAATGCGCGCCGAGTGCGATCCATGGCTTGGCGACGCCGGCCACATCTGTCGTCGACGGCAGATACGCGGCGACGTTGTTTCCCGTCTTCTTTTCCCGCTGAACCATCGCATGCACGGTGACGGTCACGTTCGGGATCGCGAAGCCGGCGACATGGGGATTGGCCGAATCGAGTGCCTGCTGCGCGTCCTGCAGTGTCTTGCCGGGGATCGCGTCGAAAATGCCTTTGGCGACCGCACCGCTGATGCTCGCGGCCACGATCCCGGATCCGGCGAGCGCCGTGTCGAAGCTCATTGGAATCGTCTCGCCGGCGTTCGGTGACCGCGGTCCCGTGACGACGAGCACGGCCTTCGCGCCGCGCTGGCGCGCCGCCATCGCCTTGTAGCGCAGGTCAGCGTAACGCGCCAGAATCGCTTTCGTCTTCTGCTCGGCGTCTTCCGGGAAGTAGCGGAGGACCAGGACGACCTTGTCCTTGACGTCGAGCGTCGCGTAGCTGTCGTAGCCGAAGTCCTGGCTGCCGGGGACGACGATGCCGTAGCCGGCAAACACCAGCTCGCCAGTCACGTCCCCGTTGTCGGAGAACGAAAGCGCGCGTACGTCGGTTTCCGTCGAAAACGTTTCTTGGCCGATCATCACCCGCGATCCGCCGTCCTTCGTTCCTGCCGTGAACTCGAACGGCAGACGGTAGTCGCGCTGTCCGGGCAGCGGCTGCGCGCCGATCCTCTTCAGTTCGCCGGCGATGAACTCCGCCGCGAGACGCTCTCCATTCGATCCAGCGAGCCGTCCTTCGAGACGCTCGGAGGCGAGCGTCTGGACGTACGTCTTCGTTTTCGACTGTGGGGCAGCGCTCGGTGCGCAGATCGAAAACGCCGAGATCAGAAACGGGGAGATCAGAAACGCAGAGATGGCAGAGAACACAGAGTTTAATCTTCCCTGCGCTCTCTGCGCTCTCTGCGTTCCGTCGGTTGTCGTCGTCATGATTTGTTGCTCGGTTTCTTCGGCGGCGCGTTCCGCAGCGCTTCGACTGCCTTCTCGTGATTCCACTGCGCGAGGAACAATTGACCGGCCGAACCGCCGGACCGGCTCGACGTCCACGCGAGCGTCTTGCCGTCGGGCGACGGCACCGGCAGGCCATCGAATCCATCAGAGTACGTGACGCGCACCGGCTCTTTCTTTCCCTCCGGATCGACGATGAACAGCTCGAAGTTCTCGAAGCCGAGCTTGTTCGACGCGAAGATGATGTATTGCCCCGACGGATGCATGTAGGGCGCCCAGCTCATCGATCCGAAATCGGTGATTTGCCGCTGATTGGATCCGTCCGGGTTCATCATCCAGACGTTGGCGATCAGACCCGATTCGTCGAAGCGCCGCCACACGATCTGCTTGCCGTCGGGCGTGAAAAAAGGACCTCCGTCGTAGCCGGCAACGGTCGTCAGCCGACGTTGCCCCGATCCATCGGCGCGCATGATGTAGATTTCGGCGAAGTAGCTCGGATCGGTGTCGAGCTGTTTCTTTTCTTTCTCCGACAGCTGACGGTTGTAGGCGTCGCGCATCGAGGTGAAGACGATCCACTGACCGTCAGGCGAGTAGCTGCCTTCGGCATCGTACCCTCGCGCCTCGGTCAGGCGTTTGAGCGCGCCAGTCTTCTCGCTGTATGCGTAGATGTCCATCTCGGGGTCGTAATCCCATGCGTAGCGGCGCTCCTTGCCTGATGCCCGGAACGCGAGCTCGTCTTCCTGATACTGCTTCGATTTCGGATCGGCATGGGTCGAGGCGAACTCAATCTCGTCGGTGCCGGGCCGGAAGAAGGCGCATGTCGTCTTGCCGATTCCAGGGGAAATGCGTTTCGTATCGCCCGACATTAAATCGAGCACGTAAATTTGATAAAACGGGTTGCCCGGTTCGCGCTCACTCTGAAATACTAGCCGTCTGCCGTCAGGAGACCAGTAGCCTTCGCCCGCGCGCCGCCCTTCGACGGTGAGGCGGCGGACCCGCGTCAGGAAATCGCGTTCCTGATAAGCGGACTGCGAGGCGAGCTGAACCACGAGCACGAACGCTATCGAAACGGAACGGAGGATCCTCATCTCCAGCACCTGTCAATGAATCAAGCGGCGATTATCGCCGAATCGGCGTCTTCACGAGGATTCAGGGTGCTTCGCGGTTTTTCACAGATCAGTATTGTTATCAAGCTGGGCAATCTGATATAAACTTCTCTTCTCCAATGTCTTATCGGTAATCGTGTAATCTACAGACGTGAGATAGCACATTTGTGCAGGGCACGTTCGTTGACGTACGTCGCCGCCGTCGGTTAGAAGTCGAGTCGGTGGAACGGTTTATGGAAATTCTTCGGGGCTCGGTGGATCTGGCCGCTACCTTGCTCAGCAGTATCACGCCATGATCCGCTTTACGTGTGTGCCCAGCAGACGTAAGGCCGTGTGGGGACCGAAGCGCACCGGTTGGCTTCTCGTCGCCATGTTGCTCGGCTTCGTGCCGGGCGCATTGGCGGAGGGACGGCATCAGGCATCCGCGCAGCGAGGTACCGCCGGTCAACCAAACTCTCAAGCTCGTCGCGGCAAGCTCGATCGCGAGCTCACCGCGCGAGCCGCGCTGCAGCCGACTGAAACGTCGAGCGTTATCGTCACACTTCAGCCCGGCGCGCAGCTTCCAACCGAACTCAGGGCGTACGCAAAACAAGAACACGGTAACCTCGCGATCATCAACGGTCGAACTCTTACCGTCCCGAATTCCATCCTCTCGAAGCTCGTCGCCGATCCGTCGATACTCAGGATCGATTTCGATCGTCCGATCGCCAGGGCCAACTACCGCACCGCGATGACCGTCGGCGCGCGGCCGGTGAACAAGGGACTCGGTCTGACGGGCGCCGGCGTCGGCGTCGCGCTCATCGATTCCGGCATCACCGAGTGGCACGACGATCTGACGAACCGCTCGACCGATCTGTATCCATTCGGCGATCAGCGCGTCTCGGCGTTCGTCGATTTCGTCAACGGCCGGACGACACCGTACGACGACGACGGGCACGGCACGCACGTCGCGGGCATCGTCGCGGGCAACGGTCGCGACTCTGATGGTCAGAAAGCGGGCATCGCTCCCGACGCCAGCCTTGTCTCGCTCAAAGTGCTCGACGCGAACGGCGCCGGCACGATCAGCAACGTGATCGCAGCATTCGACTGGATTGTCGCGCACCACGACCAATACAAGATCCGCGTCGTGAATGTCTCGATCGCCGCGGGCGTCCACGAGTCGTTCTGGACCGATCCCCTCACGCTCGCGGCAAAGCGCGTCGTCGATAGCGGCGTAGTGGTCGTTACCGCGGCGGGCAACCTCGGCAAGAATGCGGCGGGCTTGCCGCAATACGGCGGCATCACCGCGCCAGGCAACGCGCCGTGGGTGCTCACGGTTGGCGCGTCGAGCACCAACGGCACCGTCGGACGCGCCGACGACACGGTTGCGAATTTCAGCTCGCACGGACCGACGTTCAAGGACTGGACGGCGAAGCCCGACCTCGTCGCGCCGGGCGTCGGCACCATTTCGCTGGCCGATCCGCTGAGCAACTACTACACGACGAAGACGCAGTTCCTGGTACCCGGCAGCGAAGCGATGGCCACGATGCCGTATCTCGTGCTGACCGGCACGAGCATGTCGGCGCCGGTCGTCACCGGCACCGTCGCGCTGATGATGCAGGCCAACCCCGCGCTGACACCGAACCTGGTGAAAGCGATCCTGCAGTACACGGCGGAGACTCGTCCCGGCTACAGCCCGCTCGTACAGGGCGCTGGGTTCCTGAACACGCTGGGCGCAGTGCGGCTCGCGAAGTTCTACGCAACCGGCCAAAGCGGCGAGACGATTCCCACCGAGGCGATGTGGAACAAGCACATCATCTGGGGCAACCACATGCTGGGCGGCGGCGTACCGCTGCCGACGGCCAACGCTTTCGGCCTCGGAGTCAACTGGGGCGTCGCGAAAACCGATGCCAACCAGAACATCGTCTGGGGCACCGCGTGCAGCGATCAGGGATGCAGCAACATCGTCTGGGGCACGGCTACCGACCAGAACATCGTGTGGGGCACGTCATGCGGAGACGCCGCGTGCAGCAACATCGTCTGGGGCACGGCCGCAGGTGATGAGAACATCGTGTGGGGTACGGACTGCGGCGGCGGCGACTGCGCGAACATCGTGTGGGGCACGGCCGATGCTCAGAACATCGTGTGGGGCACGGCCGAAGCGGGCGCCAGCATCCTTTGGTCGGCGGCATGCGACGCCACCTCCTGCGCTGACGGCAATATCGTCTGGGGCACTGATATTGCGGACCAGAACATCGTCTGGGGCACGACCATCGACGACAGCAACATCGTCTGGGGTACCGACCAGACCGATGGGAATATTGTCTGGGGCACGGCCGCCGACGGCAACATCGTCTGGGGAACCATCACGGACGGCAACATCGTCTGGGGCACGGGTGCGGTAGGCAACATTCAACTAGTGGACTGGGCCTGGCTGCTCGGTTACCTGTCCGACGCACAAGTGTTCGACGCAATTGCGTCGATGACATCGCCGGCGGTCGTTCCGGTGACAACGACGCCGCCGGCTACGGCGCCGGCAACGACGACATCGTCCACAACCACACCGCCCACGACCACGACGACAGCGCCGCCGCCGACGACAGCACCGCCGCCGACAACAGCGCCGCCGCCAACGACAGCGCCGCCGCCACCGACATCAGATCCGACGGCACCGCTGCCGACGTCCACCACTGGCGGAGGCTTCTAATGGAAAAGATGCCTTATCAGCCGGAGCTCGACGCGATCGCGATTCAAGCGACCACTCCGGTCGTTTCGACCGATTGGCAGCAGCGGCTGCCGTTTCTCTGCGGAACGCGCGTCGTGATGCGCGAGCTGCGCAGGTCGGACGCGATGTCGCTGTTCGCGATGCTGAACAGCGAAGAGGTTTCGCGGTTCATCTCGCCGCCTCCGAGCACCGTCGACGGCTTCGAGCGCTTCATCGACTGGACGCTGCGGCAACGCGTCGCCGGTGCCTACGTCTGCTTCGCGGTCACGCTGTCCGACGACGACACGGCGATCGGCCTCTTCCAGGTGCGCCAGCTCGAACCGGGTTTTGGCACGGCGGAATGGGGTTTTGCGCTCGGATCCGCGTACTGGGGCACTGGATTGTTCCATGAAGCGGCGGAGCTGGTGCTGGAGTTCTCATTCGAAACGATCGGCGTGCATCGCCTCGAGGCGCGCGCGGCGATCCGCAACGGCCGCGGCAACGGCGCGCTTCGCAAGCTCGGCGCGACACCGGAAGCCGTCCTGCGGAAATCGTTCCGTAAGAACGGAGAATACGTCGATCAGGCGCTCTGGACGATCCTCGACGACGAGTGGCGTCTCCGTCAGGCGGTGTGGGCTGGACCGGTCCACTAATCCCGACGCCCTAATCCCTAAGCACCGGACCCACGACCAAGGCGCTCGAGTGACTCACACCCGAGCGCCTTTTGTTTTTGCGGCTGCGCGATTGCGAAGCGTAGGCGGGCCTGCGTTGCTGCTGCCTGGCGGCCCTTGCGGAGCCCGACGTCGAACGAGATAGGATGGGCCGTCATGAACGGAAAGAATCGCCGGATTCTGTTGAAGAGCCGTCCCGTCGGAATGCCGACTGCGGCGAATTTCGGCGCCGTCGACGTTCCGCTTCTGCCGGTTGCGGACGGCGACGTGCTGCGACGGACGATCTATCTGTCGGTCGATCCATACATGCGTGGACGCATGAGCGACGCGGACTCGTACGCGGCGCCGGTGAATCTCGGCGACGTCATGTGCGGCCACACGGTGAGTGAGGTCGTCGAGTCGCGCAATCCGGCGTTTCGCGCCGGCGACATCGTCGCCGGTTACGACGGCTGGCAGCAATACGCCGTGTCGAACGGAAAGGATCTCCGGAAGCTCGATCCGCGCGCGGCGCCGGTGTCGACCGCACTCGGCGTGCTTGGCATGCCCGGCATGACCGCGTTCGTCGGCTTGATCGACATCGGTCAGCCCAGGGCCGGCGAAACCGTCGTCGTGTCGGCGGCATCGGGCGCGGTCGGCTCGGTCGTTGGCCAGCTCGCAAAGGCGCGCGGCTGCCGCGCCGTCGGCATCGCCGGGTCGGCGGAGAAGTGCCGCTACGTCGTAGAGGAGCTCGGGTTCGACGCATGCGTCAATTACAAGACCGACGATCTCGTGCCCGCTCTCCAGGCGGCGTGTCCGAATCGAATCGACATCGATTTCGAAAATGTCGGTGGTGCGGTGTTGGCTGCAGTGCTTCGAGTGCTCAACCGCGGCGCGCGCATTCCGCTCTGCGGGAGGATTTCGGAGTACAACGACACCGAGGACCGTGGCGGGCCGAGCCTGCGATCGCTGCTGGTCAACCGCGCGATGATCAAAGGGTTCATCGTCAGCGATCACGGCGACCGGATGCCGGCGTTCATCCAGGAAGTGGCGCCGCTCGTCCGCGATCGCCGAATCAAGTATCGAGAGGACGTCATCGACGGCCTCGATGCGGCGCCGCGGGCGCTGATTGGCCTGTTCGAGAGTCGCAACTTCGGGAAGATGATCGTGCGGGTCTCTCCGGATCCGACTCTCGCTTGAAAACCAACCACACGGCGGCGGCCGCAGAATGGTCAAATAGTCGCCGATCGTGATCTCTACGGCCGTCTCAATCGTGCTCGTCGCCCCAGAACCCCGAACCCAGAACCAAGAACCCGGACCCCAGAACCTCGAACCCGGACGAGCGTTACGGATAATCCCGAGTGACCGCCGCCTTGTCGATCCACACCGGGGTCTTGCGGATGTCCGGACACTTGACCGGCGGCGCCCAGTGCCATAACGCGTCGAGCAGGCGCACCTGGATCATGTCGCCGCTCGTTTGTACCGGATCACTGACCGGCGTGCCGGCGGGTATCGGACCACGCGCCGGGCACACCGCTGACCTGCGACTCGCGTCGGCGTACGCGACCGCGTTCGGCGCCGTGACGACCGGTCGATAGAACGCGTCGTCGGATCCGATTGCTTCGAAAAACGTGTCGAGATATTCCTTGATCGTCCCACGCCCGGCTGAATCGAGGTCGCTCTCATCGAGCAGTCGATACGCGTCGGCTTTTTTCTGCGTGAAATGCCGCCGCGCTCGGTCGAGATCGGCGCGGCCGAACAACGTCCGCGTGCGCTGCAGCTGGCTGATGACCTCGAGCCGCGCAGGCGACGCTGACGGCAGGAATGCCTCGTTGAAGATGTCGCCGAACCAGCGGTGATGGCCGGCGACCATGCCGGAGACGTCGAAGTCGTAGATCAACGGCCGCACGCGTCCGTCCGGCCACGCGAACGCCAGCACGTTCCAGAGCGGCCGCCGCGCGTCGCACCGGTAGGTGTCTCGCGGAAAGAAACGCAGGCACCAGTCGAAGTTGCCGATCATCGCTTCGGCGAACGCGAGCGTCGCGCTATCGGCCGGCGCGAACGCATCGCGCGCGGACGTGAATTGTTCGGGCGCAATCTCCTTCTGCGCGCCGAGCCGGCTCAGCGCGTCGGACGTGTCCTCCAGCACCATCGCGTTTCGGACGAGCGGCTCCCGGCCGGAGGAGACGTAGGTGATCCGCGCCGGCCGCGCCTTCAGCGACAGCACCTGCAGCACGTCGAGGAGCTGGTATACAAAAGCTTCCCGTCGCGGCGAGTGCTCGTTCGGCAGCCGTCCGAACTTCGCGGTCACCGAGCCGTCGGTCGATTCGCCGCAATGAGTGCCGATCTTCAGCGACGCCGACGGCCACTCCAGCTTCAGCTTCGGAAACGTGCACTCGGACGCGTTGCGGCTCGAGTTGCCGCGAACGCTGACCTTCACGGCTGGAACGTGTACTTCGCGCCCACGATCCTGGTAGGTGAGCGCGCCGCGCACGGAATAGTTGTCCTGCTGACCGTGCGCGAAAAGGTCGTCGAGCGGCGCTTCCAGCCGCAGCACGAGCGGCTCGTATGTGGAGAAGATCGCCGCGCTGAAATCGTGCTTCGTGTTCGTGCTGTTCGCCGTCTGCGCCGATGACGCGGACTGCCCGCCGGCCAGAACGACGGCGACCATCGCGGCGGATACCGGGGCGGATACCAATGATCCCGCAGAACGCATGCCACGGAAGGATCCAAGACTGGTGCCGGCCGGAGTCATCCAGCTCGACTTCGGCGCGCCGAACCGATGCGCTCAATGTCTCGCAGCGATTCGTCAGGGACGCCGCGGCAGCACGATTGGCGGACGGCTGTCGGCGTTGAGCACGCGGTTCAGCTCTCCGATCGTCTTCGTCGCATCGTCGAAGGTCCACTCGATCTGGCGGCGTTGATCCGCCGTCGGCGCCCCCGAATAGCCGTCGATGGCGCGTGTCAGGTTCGCCGCCGTATTCAGCATCGTCGTCAGATCGCTCTGCAGGCGCGTCAGCGCCGAACCTTCGCTCGCGCTGCGCGCCAGCGCCGCGCGATCGAGGGCGCCGCGGGCTGCGTCTCGTGCGGCGGCAGTCGCCTTTTCCAACTCGTACAGCTTCAGCAGCGACGTCTGGCGGACCCGCCGGTCTGCGTCGGCGACGTGCAGCCTCGGATCCAGCTCGACGACGAGTTGGCCGGTAAGCGTACGGCCGGACGGCAGCATGACGCTCACGTTGTACTTGCCGGGCAGAACCGTTGGACCGGGCGGCGGGCCAGCGAATCGAGCCGCCGCCGGCTGTTCGGCAGCCGGGACCGGCGGCTCCAGCCGCAGATCCCACGTCACGCGATTGATGCCGCGGCGCGCCGGACCCTTGAACGTCCGAACCGTCGAGCCGCCGGCGTCGGCGATCGAAATCTGCGCCGGGGCGTTTACGCCATCGCGCACGTAATAGTCGAGCAGCGCGCCGAAGCTCGGATTCGGCGCGAAGAACTGGCCGCCGCCGAACCACGCCTGCGGGTTGTAGATGGACAGCAGGCGCGCGCGCGCTGGAGGAACGAGAAAGGCATCGGTCGTCATAGGCTCCGTCGAGAGCGCCTCGAGCGCGGAGATGTTATCGAGGATCCAAATGCTGCGTCCGTGCGTCCCGACGATGAGATCGTTCTCGCGCGGGTGGATCAACAGATCGTCGACCGGCACGTTCGGCATGTTCAGGTTGAGCGATGTCCAGCTCGCACCGCCGTCGATCGACACGCTGACGCCGCGCTCGTGGCCGACGAACAGGAGACGCGCGTTTCGCGGATGCTCGCGCAGTTTGTGCACCGACGTATCCGGCACGCCTGCGGCGATCGAGCGCCACGTCTGACCGTAATCGTCGCTCATGAATACATACGCGTGATAGTCATCGTTGGTGTGGCCGTCGAACGTCGCGTACACGCGCGCGGCGACGTGTCGCGAGGGGAGGACGCTGCTCACGTACGTGTTCGCCGGCAGTCCGGGCACGCGAGCGGTGATGTTCGTCCACTTCTGCCCGCCGTCGCGCGTCACCGACAGCTGACCGTCGTCGCTGCCGGCATAGAGCAGCTTCGCGTCGAGGGGCGATTCGCCGATCGTGGTCAGCGTGGAGAAAGACGTCTGCCCGTCGTGTCGCGACAGTGCACGATCGCCGACCGTCGCGCCCATCATCTGCAGCGTGTCGCGGTCGACGTGTGCCGTCAGATCGGGGCTGATCGCCTTCCAGGTCACGCCGCGATCCGCCGACCGGAACACGACGTTCGATCCGGTGTACAGCACCTTCGGATCGAACGCCGACATGACAATGGGCGTGTTCCAATTCCACCGGAGGGGGTCCGACACGTGTCGGACCGCTGTCGGACGGGTGTCGGACCCCGTCAAAAGATCGACGCCGACCGGCTGGATGGCCTGGCGCTCGAGGGTGATCAGATTCACACGGTTGGCGCGTCCTTCCTGCGATTCGACGATGACGGTGCGCGCGTCGGTGGGATCGATGCGCGCGTAGAATCCGTCGCCGCTGCCGATGTTGAACGCGTCGCGATTCGAAATGCCGTTGCGGTGGCGCGTCGCGCTCGGCACGCACCAGTGCCCGTTGTCCTGCAGTCCGCCGCAGATCGTGTACGGGTCCTCCAGGTCGGCGCTGATCTCGTAGAACTGGCCGACCGGCAGGTTGTCGCGGAAGAGCCACGTCTGCCCGCGGTCCCACGAGATCGAGACGCCGCCGTCGCCGCCGACGATCAAATGATTCGGATCGTCAGGATCGATCCAGAGCGCGTGATCTTCGGAGTGGATCGCGCTGAACACGTCGCGAAAGTCTCGTCCACCGTCGTCCGAGACGTAGAATCCGCGGTTCGATCCGAGGAGGTAGATGCGGTTGCGATCCTTCGGATCGATCCGAATCTGGCTGTAGTACATCGGACGCGGATTCACCGTCGACAGCTGGTCCCACGTGTCGCCGCGATTCACGCTGCGGTAGACGCCGTTCTCGCGGCCGGCGGCTTCGACGACCGCGTAGACCAGCCGTCCGTCGCCGCGGAAGATGTCGAGGCCGATGCGTCCCTTCTCGCCCTTCGGGAGCCCCGCCGCCAGCGCCGTCCACGTCGCGCCGCCGTCGACGGTGCGGTAGACGCCGCTGCCCGCTCCGCCGCCGTTGAATCCCCAGGCTTTGCGCTGGCGCTGATAGGTCGCGGCGAACAGGATCTCGGGGTTCTGTGGATCCATGGCGAGATCGGTCGCGCCGGTGTTCTCGTCGACGAACAGCACCTTGTTCCAGGTCTTGCCGCCGTCGATCGTCTTGAATACGCCGCGCTCGGCGTTCGAACCCCACAGATGGCCGACGGCGGCAACGTACACGATATCGGGGTTGCTCGGATGAATGACGATGCGCCCGATGTGACGCGTTTCTTTGAGGCCCGCGGATCGCCAGGTGCGACCCGCGTCGAGCGACTTGTAGACGCCGTCGCCCCACGAGGAGCTCTGCCGATTGTTCGCCTCACCGGTGCCGGCCCACACGATGCTGCCGTTGGACGGCGCGACGGCGACGTCGCCGATCGACATCATCGCGTCAACGCCATCGAAGATTGGCGTCCACGTTGTGCCCTGATTTGTGCTCTTGAACACGCCGCCGCCCGCCGAGGCGACGTAGATCGCGTCGGGCGCCCCTGGCGTCCGCGCAACCGCGAAATCGTCGATGCGGCCTCCGGTGTTCGCGGGTCCGATGCTGCGCCAGCGCAGATCGTGCAGCAGCGCAGGATCGAGCGCGCGTGGCGCTTCGCTGACCGCGCCGGCGACCAGAATCGTGCCCGAGAGAATCACGAAGAGAAGCCGCATCGGCGCAGTATATGTCGGGTTTTACCATCTGGTAGGATGCATGCGCGCGCCAGAGGCTCGCGCGAGGACAGCGAGTCTTCGAGCGCCCGCAGCGCGACGCGAGCGGGGGTCCCCGCGAGCAGGTGAAGATGACGTTTCGACTCGCCGTTGCACTGGTCTTCACGGCGGCGACACTGGGGTCGCCTCATCTCGGCGAAGGCTTCGCTGCGCGAGCCGCGCGGACGCTCGACATCTACTTCATCGACGTCGAAGGCGGGCAGTCGACGCTCATCGTGACGCCCTCGGGTCAGTCGCTGCTCGTCGATACCGGATTTCCCGGACACGAGGGCGCATTCCAGTCGCAGCCCGGTGACGCGCGTCAGGCGCGCGACGCGAACCGCATCGCGGCTGCCGTTCGCGATGCCGCGTTGAAGCGGATCGACTTTCTTCTGATCACGCATTTCCACGCGGACCATGACGGCGGGGCGCCCGAGCTCGCCGCGCTCGTGCCGATCCGCACGTTCATCGATCACGGCACGGTGCCCGCTGAAGCGGAGCAGACGTCGCGCGGAACGCTCGACGCGTTCCAGCGATATGCGGCCGTCCGCGCCAGAGCGCGCCACATCGAGCCGAAGCCGGGCGATCGGCTTCCACTCACTGGTCTGGTGGCAACGGTCGTGAGCTCGGCGCGCGCGACGCTCACCAGCGCGCTCGACGGCGCGGGACGCGCGAACGCGTCGTGCGGCGCGCCGCGGCCGCCGCAGGAGCCGCACGAGAACCCGCGCTCGACCGGCATCGTGCTGCAATTCGGCCGCTTCCGGTTCATCGATCTCGGCGACCTCACGGGTCCGCCGCTGTATGCGCTGTTCTGCCCGGGCGATCGCCTCGGGCAGGCCGACGTCTACTTGCTGCCGCATCATGGCGGCCTCGATGCGGCCGATCCCGCCGTCTTCGGCGCCTCGCCGCCCCGCGTGGCCGTCGTCAACAACGGCGCCACGAAGGGCGGCGCGTCCGACATGTTCGCGGCGCTGCGCCGCGTGCAGGGCATCGAGGACGTGTGGCAGCTCCATCGGTCGCGCAACGAAGGGGCGCAGAATTTCGCCGACGATCGCATCGCGAATCTCGACGAGACGACGAGCTATTGGATCAAGTTGAGCGCGAAGGAAGATGGATCGTTCGTCGCGACAAACGCGCGCACGGGCGGCAGCAGAGAGTACGCCGCTAGTGCGTCAGGGCGTACAACAGGACGTTGACACCGACCGCATATCCAGGGGCGGCGAACTGATCGAAGTACGCGCGATTCTCGCCTTCGCGCTCGAACGCGTCCCCGAAGTCGGTGTTGTGCGTCATGAAAACCAGCATGTGGCCTTCGCGATCGGTGATCGCGCGCGCATGGACCACTGCGCTGTCGGCGCCACGCTCGGACGTGCGGCCGCCGGTGCCGAACCAGAAGCCGATTGACGGAATCTGCGGCACCTCGCGTACGTCGTACAACACGTGAAAGATCGGATGGTCCAGCGGAACGTCCATCAGCGGGAACTCCGCCGACGGCAACGCCTTGCGGATCTCGTTCTCCCAGTGAGCCCACGCGTACTCACCCCAGAAATCGTCGGCCCATAAGAAGCCGCCGTGCTCCAGATAGCTGCGCAGGTGCTGCGCTTCTTCGGGGCTGAAGTACGTGCCGCCCGGTTCGGTCATCATGATGAACGGACAGTGATCGATCTCCGCGTCGGTCAGCCGATAGACGGCGTGATTGAAATTGCCGGCGATGTCGCGGCTGACGGTCGCGGCCGTGAGCTCGGAGAATCGGAAACTCAGGTTCGTATCGGCGCGCGGATAGTCGACGAACCACCCGCCGCCGTCGCCGTTCGATGCATTGTTGAACGCGATCCGGCAGAACATGAACGCGCCGTCATAGGAGGGATTCGGGCCGATGGCGCCGTAGTAGTTGAAGCGGCCGCGCCGCTGCGGCGCGGCGTCGGCCGTCGCGACCAGCAGCGCGATCAACGCCAATCCAATCGGACGCATGAAGGCCCAGTATAATGCTGTCGATCCCATCATGAGCGATCCGAATCCGCCCGTCGTCGTCGGCGTGCGCGCGATGATGGGCCGCGATCGGGCGCAGCCTCATGCGCTCACCGATCGCGTCCGTCCTGCTGCGCGAGGGGTGCAATTACATCGTCCTGAACGTCAGTCAGCTCTCCGCTGCCGACAGCCTCGTGCTTGGCGCCATCGTGTTGGCTCGAGACCGTCGAACAAACCCGTGCACGCAGATAGATGTCGCGCGAGCGACGAACAGCGCAAGGCTTTAGCCGAGCGGTATGTCAGCGCTCCGACGCGAAGTAGTACACCGCGTCGACTGGAACTTTCCCGCCTGGATAATCGCGATCCTTGAAGGGGTACGCCGGTCGCGGCTGCGAAGTGATGAACGCCGCGACGTGCTGTGCGTCTTCGTCCGTGAGGCTTCCGGGATCCAGATAGGGCATCGCGTAGCGGATGATTCCGGCGAGCGTGTACACGCGTGACGCGCCGGCGCCGTCGTTCCACGAATCGGCGCCCCACAACGGGCCGGCTTTCTTGTCTCCGATCTGAACGCCCTGGCCGTCCTGGCCATGACACGACGTGCATCGCTCACGGTAGATCGCTTCGCCGCGCGATCGATCGAGCTTGTCGATCGGAACAAGATGATTCGCGGCAATCGCGTTCCTGCCGCGCCACGGCGGGTTCTGGCCGACGGCGTGGCCCTTCGACAGCCACGCGAGATACGCCGCCACCGCGAGCACTTCTTTCGAGGTGGGCGTCGGCAGCTCGAGCTGACGCTCGCCAGCCGCCTTCGCGACGTCGTCGGGCGAGCGACGGCCGAAAGCCTCGCGCTCCATCACGAGTGAGGAGGCCGAGGCTTCAGTCGGGCCAAGGCGGCCTGTCGCATTCTCGCTGCGCAGGAAGCAGTCGACGATGCGGTCGTTGAGGCTGATCAGGCGGGCAGCGCGGCCGTTGTATTCGGGAAACATCCCGGCGACGCCGACGACGGGAAGCGCCCGCTCGCGCTGGCCGGCGTTGAGATGACAGTTGCTGCACGAGACCTTGCCGCCGGTGAACCGCGGCGCCTCGTGCGGCGTGTCGGTGAAGATTCGAAATCCCCACTTGATCTGATCGGCGAGCCGAGCGTCCACCAGCGTCGGATCGTTCAGCGGATTCTGCGGCACCTGCCAGGCCGTAACCATCGTCGTTTTTTCCGAGATGAGCGCAGGTTGGCGCTCTTTCGCCCGCGCGCAGGCGGACGCGGCGACAACGACGGCGAGCGACGCGGTCAGGACGAATCGCACGAGGGAATTCTATTACTATGTGCGCATGGGTTGCGACCGTCGCGCGTTTTTGACTACCGTCACCGCAGTAACCGGCCTCACCGCGCTGCCCGCGGCGCAGAGCGCGGATCGGCCGCCGTCGCCGCCGCTCGCCGGTCTCAGTCCGGGCGTCAGGCTCGTGCCGGCACACACGATGATGATTGGTCTCGTGCAGGAACGCGGCTTCACCTACGAGAAGCCGTAACGGCCGCCAGGCGGCCAACGGCATCTGCCGTCGCGAAATAGAGCGCGCCGTCTGGTCCGGCGGCGACGACGCGGATGCCGCCGACTGCGTCCTGCAGCAGCCGCTCGGTGCCGGCGACCGTCGTCGGCGCGCGCGGATCGAAGCGCACGCGCAGCAGGTGACGTCCCTCGTCCGATCCGATGATGAGGTCGTTCCTGAAGGCGGCCATCGCATCAGTTCCAAACGCGATAGACGAGGGCGGCGTCGACCGGGGCAGCGCACGCGCCGTCTGCGGACGACCGGCCGGCATCACGCGCGCGATCGCCGAACCGGCGGAATCGAGTACCCATAACAATCCCGATTCGGGCTGCCAGGCCAAGCCGCGCGCGGCGTGGTATCCCGACGAATAGACCGGCGTGTAGCCAGGCTGACCGTCCGGCGTCGTGCCGTCGCGATTCAGCCGCAGTACGTCACCGCCCGCCGCGACGTACAGCCTTCCATCGGGTCCGATCGACAACGCCGCTGTGGCATCGGCGGCGTCGAGCGGCTGGTCATACAGCACGACGCGATCCGCGAACGTGCCGGCCGCTTCGCGGACGCGCGCCAGGCGAATGACGGCGGAATCGCCGCGGGGCCGCGCCGTGTACACGATGTACGCGAAATGGTTCACGGCAAACTGCGGATCGAGCGCGACGGCGAGCAGTCCACCACCGCGAACGTTGACATCTTCGATTCGTGATCCGTCCGACACGACGCCGTCGATGCCCGCGACCCGTATCGAGCCCTGCTGCTCGGCGACGACGATGCGGCCGTCGGGCATGAACGCAAGACCTGTGGGCCGCTCGAGATTTCGCGCAACGGCTTCGATCCTCATCTCGACTCCGTCGGACGTGACGACGGGATCGGTCCGCCACTGAACGCGCTCGGGCGCCGCGCCGCCGACAGACGAGGGAGAACTCGCGGCGGACACGTTGACCTCGAGCGTGCCCGATCGTGCGCTCTCGACGATCGATCCGGCGACGATGAACGCGGCGAGTTGAATCGCGTGGCGTCCGGCGGAAAGCGGGGGCAGGCGCGCGCTGCAGCCGTAGCCGCCGCTGGACGAAGTCGACGCGCACGAGGCGCCGCTCAATTCGGAACGATTGCCGTCGACGTAGACCGCGTAGCGGAAGCTGGCCAGCTCGACAGGATCGATCGCGCGCTGATCCCAGCCGATGCTTTCGCGGCCGGTGATCTGCTCGACGCCGGTCGACGGAACATCGGGCGCGGGAGGCGTCCTGTTGCACGCGATCGAGGACGCGCACAGGATGAGGATCCAGCGACGCGACACATCCAGTAGCATACTCGCGTCGAGATGTTGGCTGAAGGCAAGGACACGACACGAGCATCGCGGACGATTTCGATCGCGCTGTGTGCCGCCTGCGTTGCCGTCGCGACCGTCGACGCGCAGTTGCGGACGCGCGTGGAAGCGTCGGGATTCACGCTGCCGGTCGCGGCGGTGCAGGACCCGACGGACCGAAGCGTGTGGTTCGTCGTGCAGCAGAACGGCATCATCCGCGCCGTACGGAACGGCGTCATCGTGTCGCCCGAGTTCCTCGACGTCAGCGCGTCGATCGTCTCAGGCGGCGAGCAGGGGCTGCTCGGCCTGGCGTTCGTGCCGGACACGAGTCGGCGCTTCTTCGTGAACTTCACGAATCGATCCGGCGACACGGTGGTAGCGCGCTTCCGCCGCGCGGCCGATTCGTTGACCGCCGACGTGTCGACGCGTTTTGATTTGCGCTGGAACGGAGCCGCCGGTCCGGCATGGATCGACCAGCCGTTTTCGAATCACAACGGCGGTCACCTCGCCTTTGGCCCCGACGGATATCTGTACGTGGGGCTGGGTGACGGCGGCGCCGCAGACGATCCCGGCAACCGCGCGCAAACCGGCAGCGAGCTGCTCGGCAAGATGCTCAGGATCGACGTGAACGTGCCCGATTCGCATCCGATCGGATATCAGGTTCCTCCGGACAATCCATATCTCGGCGGAAACCCCGTGCCGGCGCGTCCGGAGATCTGGGCGTTCGGCCTGCGCAATCCGTGGCGCTACAACTTCGACGATCCGACGCACGGCGGAACGGGCGCGCTGCTGATCGCCGACGTCGGTCAGAACCGGTACGAGGAGGTGGACTACCAGCCGCCGGCGCGTGGCGCGCGCAATTACGGCTGGCGGAACCGCGAAGGATTGCACGACGAAGTGACCACCACGGCCCCGGCGTATTTGCCGCTCATAGAGCCGATTCACGAGTACGACCACTCTGTGGGCCAGTCGATCACCGGCGGCTACGTGTACCGGGGCACGGCGCTCGCCCGGTCGTTCCAGGGGCGTTACTTTTTCGCCGACTATGTCGCCGCGCGCGTGTGGTCGCTTGCGCTGACGATCGATCCGTCGAGCGGCGAGGCGCGCGCTTCGGATGTCACCGAACACACCGCCGAGCTCGGCGGAAGCGACGTGCTCGGCAACATCAGTTCGTTCGCGGTGGACGCCGACGGCGAGCTGTACATCGTCAGCCACTCCGGCGGCCGGCTGCTCAAGATCGTCGGTCCCGCCGCGCCGCCGACCGCGCCTACAGCGCTGCGAATCATTCGTTGAGATCTGCCCCCCGATTCACCGATCCTCCGGCACCGGGTCCGCGGGATCGGGCCAGAACACTCGCGACAGGTAGTGCAGCGCGATGCCGACGCCCCAGCGGTTCGGCGATGTCCACACCAGCAGCGCGATCATCGCGATGAACACGGCCAGGCCCATCGCCCGATGCGATCGCGCGAATCCGAAATAGACGAGAACGATGGCGACGGCGACCGGGAGCCGGTCGCCGGCGATGGTGAACAACCACGTGTCGCCCGGGTTGCGTTCGTAGACGAGACCGCACGACGGACATCGCTCGACGTGGTGCGCCCAGCCGGAGAACAGCGGTCCGATTCCGCAGTGAGGACAGCGCCGCGACACGCCGCGCCGGAGCGCCGTGAGCACGAATCGGATGCCGGAATGCGGGCGATCGCCGAGACGATTGCGCACCGAGAGTGGATTAGCGTTCGAGCGCGATCGACGTGAAGGTGATCGCGCCGCTCGTGGCTGGACGCGTGTTGTTGGTGTCGACGGTGAACATCAACGCGCCGATCGTGTCGAGCGGCGGAGTTCCCGTATTGGTTCGCGGCACCGGGTTCATCTCGTCGAACCGAATCGTCACGGTGCGCGGCGTGCCATCCAAGTACACCGACCGCCGCCATCGCGGAGGATTGTTCGCGCCGGCAGGCCGCAGATCGACGTTCACGCGCATCGGACGATCCGCCGACGCCGTGAACGTGACGCGCGAGTAGGACGCGAGTCCGCCCTCGATCGGCGCGACCAGCGCCGCGAATTGCGCGCGCGGTGCGCCCGGCCCGAGCGTGTATCGAAACGTCCGTCCGTCGAACGCGGCCGTCGACTCGCGATCGTGCTCGAGCCGCCACGACGCATTCAGCAGGCTCAGCGCGACAGCGGCGGCGACGACGTTAGTCAATCGCGTGCTTCCGGAGATAGTGGGAGAGCGCGCGCTGGCTGATGCCCATCAGCGCCGCCGCGTCCTTCCGGACGCCGCCCGCTCGATCCAGGGCCAGGCGAATCGTATCGCGCTCCACCCATTCGAGGTTACGGCGCAGCATGAGCGACGGCAGTCCAATCGAACGCGGTATCGGCGCCGCGGCCATCGGCATCGCCGCGGCGGTGACAATCGGTCCGGTCGACAGCACGACCGCGCGTTCGACCGCGTTCTCCAGCTCGCGCACGTTGCCCGGCCAGTCATACAGCCTGAGCGCCGCGAGCGCGGCGGGATCGATGCCGGTGACGCTGCGCCCCGTGCGCTGCGCGTGCTTTTGCACGAAATGATGCACGAGCGGCTCGACGTCGTCGCGCCGCTCCCGCAACGGCGGGATGTCGATCGGGATCACGTTGAGGCGGTAGAACAGATCGCTCTGAAATCGTCCGTCGGCGACCATCTGCCGCAGGTCGCGGTTCGTGGCCGCGATCACACGGACGTCGACCGACTCGGGCCGCTCGGCGCCGACCGGCTCGAACTCGCGCTCCTGCAGCACGCGGAGCAGCTTCGATTGCAGCGCCGGCGTCATGACGCCGATCTCGTCGAGCAGAATCGTGCCGCCGTCGGCGAGCGCGAACTTGCCCTTCTTCGTGGCGATGGCGTCGGTGAACGCGCCGCGCACGTGGCCGAAGAGCTCCGACTCGAGCACCGTCTCGGGAATTGCGGCGCAGTTCACCTTGACCAGCGGCATCTCCCGCTGCGCGCTGCGATCGTGGATGGCGCGTGCGACGAGCTCCTTGCCGGTGCCGGTCTCCCCCGTGATCAGAATCGTCGACTTCGTTCGGGCCACCAGCTCGATGCGCGCGATCACGCCCTGCATCGCGTGGCTGCAGCCGACGATGCCGTAGTGATCGAATTGCTCGTCGCGTTCGCTGCGGAGGTAGCTGTAGTCGGTGCGCAGCCTCTGATGATCGAGGGCGCGGCGGATGGTCACGAGCAGCTCGTCGATCTCGAACGGCTTCTGGAGATAATCGATGGCGCCGAGCTTCATGGCTTCGATGGCGCTTTCCACGGTCGCGTATGCGGTCATCATGACGATTTGCGGCTGAGGATCGACGACGCCGGGCGCGCCGGTTTCATGCGTCGCGACGATCTCCCGGATCAGATCGAGACCGGTCATGCCGGGCATCATGTTGTCGACGAGCAGCACGTCGAACACACGCTCGCCCAGGAGGTGCAGCGCGAGCCGCGCGTCCTCGGCATCGACTACTTCGTGGCCGTCGCCGCGCAGCGCTCGTCCGAGCGACTTGCGCAGCTTGTCCTCATCGTCGACCAGCAGAACGGATCCGCGCCGGCGTGTCATGCAAGACCTGTTCGACCTCCCGCATCGCGTCGGCGACGGCGCGATCGAAGCGGTCGAGGATGAAATGACGATGACTCTTCGTATGCAGCTTCAGGTAGTCGCTCTGCAGCGACACCTGTTCCGGCGAGCGCCACGACGCAGCGCGGCGCCGCAGATGCCAGCCGTAGAGCGAGCGGCAGGCCGCTTCGATGAGCGGAGATGGCGGCGCGAGGAAGATCTCGAGCGCCGATTTCAGACGATCGACCGTCGTGGGTCGCAGCGGCCGAACGCGCGCAGCGCGGTCCTCAGCCGAGCAGGGATCGAGCGGCAACGTGGCGCCGAAGGGCGACCAGGACCGGTCCGTGCAAAGTGCGTTTGGATAGAACCGCTTCACGAACGGGTTGGCTGCCGCGAATTCGGCCAGCGCATCGGCGCCGACGAGTGGCTTGAGATGAATGACCTGGTTCGCGGTGAACAGATCCTCCTGGTCGAGCGTGAGGTGCGAATCGGCAATCACGAAGTTCGCGCAGATGACGCGGCGGCAGCCGAAAAACTTCGTCAAGAGCAGGACGGCGAGCGTCACGGTCCATACGCGCGCGCCCCGCGTGATGATGAACAAATCGAGGTCGCCCTCGGGTTCGAGATTCATGTGCGCGACGCTGCCCGACAGCGCCACGAGCCGCGTGAACGGAATTGCCGAGACGAGACGGAGCGCGAAACGGTGCCGCTCCAGAAACGCGCGGCTCCGCGCCTCGCGCCGCCGCCGTTCGGCGATGAGTCCGGCCCTGCCCGACGGAAAGAAGAATCCGTCGCGCCAGTCGACGATCTGCCGGAGGGCGTCGCTGCGTTCGTACAGAGAGAGGATCTCCGACGGCGTGAGGTCCGACTCGATCAGCGACTGGTGCAGCTGATCGAGCGTGACCGGGTAATCGAACAGCCCCGCGTAGATGACCGTGCGCGCGATGGCGAGCTCGTGCCGCGTCATACCGGCAGCCCCGCCGTCGCCGCCATCGATCGGGCGCCGCGGGTCGCAAGCGCGAGCACACAACCGCACGTCAGAAACACCTCCGTGCCCAGCGTCGCCCACGCGGCGCCGTCGATCGACATCGACGGCAGCAGCCGGGCGTTCAGCACGATGTTGATGACGAGCGCGACGCCGCAGATTGCCGCGTAGGCGCGCTGACCGTTCCAACCGATCAGCTGATGCGTGAGCGCGTAGTTCAGCGACAGCAGCGGAAACGAGAGCAGCAGGATCCGGAAGGCGGGAACCGCGTCGGCGTACCTCTCGCCGTAGAGCAGCGGAATCGTCCGATCGGCCGTAAGCCATAGGACGGCTGCAGCCGCGGACGCGAACAGCAGCACGCCCGTCGCGACGCGCGTCACGGGACGCAGGTCGGTCGCCGTACAGAGCGCCGGCAGCGCCACCGCCAGCACCGCCGCCGGAAAGAGCCGCAGCGCCTCGACGATCCTGAACACGGCGTTGTACAGCGCGACCGCTTCAGTGCCGTTCCACCACTGCACCAGAAAAACGTCGATTCGAAAATACAGCGCCGACAGCACGATGCCGGCGCCGATCGGGAGCACCTCTTTCACGAAGCTCTCGCCATCGATCGCGTACTGGCGCCCGCGCAGCGCGGATTGCGGATTGGCAAGACGTGTCGCGATCGAAACGCTGACGAGCAGCGTCGTCGCGACCGGAAGGAGCATGGCGAGCGCGAGCACGGCGACGTCCGGCCGCCACAGCAGTGCGACGATGCCGAAGACGAGCGTGGCGGAGCGCTGCCACAGCGTGAGTGTCGATTCGACGTCGCTGCGCGACAGGCCGCGATAGAAATAGTGCAGGAACTCGATCAACCCGCTGCCGCCGTACACGATCGCGAACAGCAGCAGCGGCAGCGCGAACGCGAGCGTCGCCTGCGTCGCAATAAGGCCGAGCATGACAACCGCAATCGCCGCGGCGGTCGTCCACAGACGAACGCGCAGCCACGCCGAAAGAATGCCGGACGCGCGCGCGGGCGTGCGTGCGACTGCGCGCGCGACGTGCAACTGGATGCCGCAGTCGGCCGCGACGGCGAGGATCCACCCGAGCGTCGAGGCGAGCGAGAAGATACCGAACGCCTCGGGCGACAGCCGGCGCGCCGCGACGACCGTGACGAGGAAAACGGATCCTTTACCTGCGGCATCGGCGAACGCCTTGTAGGCGACGAGGCGCGCGTCCCTCAGTTTCGGGTTACGAAATGAGCTTTCGTCCACCGTAAGCCAATCTCTCGAAAGCGCGAATTTGCCGTGACGATTCGCGATGTATGCAGCAGGCGTGCCTCATCGCACGCGTGGCAAGCTTCTTGGAACCGCTGCATGCGTATCCGCACACATGGTTGGGGAAGCCACGCCCGCAGTGGGAGCCAATGCCGCCTTCGCGGGCGTCGTGCTGTTGTCGTTCGTGACGCCGTTCGAGGCGACGCGTCCTCTGCTTCGTCTGCCGTCGCAGTCGATCAGCACCCTTGAAGCGGCCTTGCTGCTGTCGTTCGGCGTGTGGGCGCTCGCGCTGATCGCATCGACCTCCCGGCCCGCGTGGCGCACGCGCTTCACCGCTCCGTGGCTCGCGCTCGTGGCCGCAATGACGGTCGCGTCGCTGCTGTCGTCGGTCTCCCGCACGAACGCGCTGCACATGACGGGACGCATCGCCGCGGCGTTCGGCGTCTTCCTTCTCACGGTCGCCGGCGTCACGACGCAGGCGCGGCTGCGGATCGCTCTCGCGGCGGTGGTAGTCACCGGCGCCGTTGTGAGCCTCCTCGCAGGGCTCGAGTACCTCCAGCTTGCGCCCGTCCTGCGTCTGCTGACGGCGTTCCGGCCCGGGCTCGCCACCGTCGGCGCGCAGGTTCGCGCGGGCGGCTCGCTGCAGTACCCGACGATCGCGTCGATGTATCTGGAAATCGTATTCGCCTTCGGACTCGGCCTGCTGCTGATCGAGCTCGACGCCGAACGGCGCGGGCGGACCGCGGCCGTGTTCGCGGCGCTCGTGCTGATCGCCGAAGCGATCGCGCTGACGTTCACGCGCACAGGATTGATCACGATGGCCGCCAGCCTGGCGCTCGTCGGCGCGTCGCGCTACAACGCGCGGGGCCGCGATCGCGGCGTCGTCGCAATCGCCGCGTTGACGGCGGTCATCGGCGCGCTCCTGTTCGCCTCGCGGTCGACCCAGTCGTTGTGGCTGCGCTTCACGAGCGAAGGACAGGAATCGTGGTACCGGGCCGCCTTCGTCGCGCCCGCCGACATCTCGATGGCGAACGGCGAGGCGGCGTCGATTCCGGTGACGCTGATCAATACCGGGCGGATCGTGTGGGATTCCGACGCCGATCCGCCGTTCTACGTGTCGTACCACTGGCTCGATGCGAAAACGGATCGCATCGTCACCTTCGAGGGCGTCCGCACGGCGTTCGACGCGCCGGTGTCGCCAGGTTCACGCGTATCGATGGCGGCACACGTGCGCGCGCCCGGCCAGCCGGGCCAATACCGTCTCGTATGGGACGTGGTGCAGGAAGGGCGGCTGTGGTTCACGACCGAGCCCGGCGCGGTTCCGGTCATGTCGCGCGCCGTCGTTGCCGGCGATCGGCCGCTGACGGCGCTGGCGACGTTTGCGCCGCCGCATCCGACCGTCCGGCCCCGCCGCTTTCAGCTGTGGCGCGCAGCCTGGCGCATGGCGGCCGCCCGTCCGCTGGTTGGTGTCGGACCGGACAACTTCCGGCTGTCGTATGCGTCGTATGCGGGCCTCGCGGCAGGCGATCCTCGCATTCACAGCAACAACATGTACCTCGAAGTGCTGGCCGGCGCCGGCATCGCCGGCGCGCTGGCGTTCGCCTGGCTGCTCTGGTCGATCGCGCGCGTCACGCGGTCGGCGGTCGCCAACCCCGCGAGCCTGGCGATTGCCGCGGCCGTCCTCGCGATCGCCGTCCACGGCGCCGTCGACTCGTTCCTCAGCTTCGCGCCGACCTACGTCCTGTTCGCGATGACGCTCGGCTTCGCCCACGTCAACGCTCAACTCTCGGGCCTCGAACAGCGATCAACGCCCCGCCGACGTTTGACGACCTACGACCAGGGACGAACGACCAACGACCAGCGATTACATGTCCATGCGTATCGCGTTTGACGGCACCGCACTGCGGCCGCGGCGGACCGGTGTCGGGTACTACACCGAGCATCTGCTGCATCATCTTGCGCGCGAAGCGTCGCACGACGAGGTGGTGGTGCTCTCGAATCGCGATGTCGAGACGACCAGTCCGCTTCCGCCAACGGTCAGAGTCGCTGTTTCCGGACGACAGATGCCGCGCATGGTGTGGATGCAGCTCGGTGCGCCGGCGGCGCTCCACGCGCTCGACGCCGATGTCGCGCATTTCACCAACGGCATGGTGCCGATCGCATCGCCGGCGCCGACGGTCGTGACGATTCACGACATGAGCCTGCGGATGTACCCCCGTTATCACCCGCTGCGGCGCGTGCTGCTCAATTTGCCGCTCGTCGATCTCGCCGCGAAGCGCGCTGACGCCATCGTCACCGTGTCCGAGAGCGCAAAGCACGACATCGTTCGGCTGTACGCGTTGAATCCGGATCGGGTGCACGTCGTGCACGAGGCCGCCGCACCGTCGTTCCACCGCGTCACTGATCCGGCGGAGCTCGATCGCGTTCGGCGCCGATACGGCCTCGCGGACCGCACCGTTCTCTATGTCGGGACCATCGAGCCGCGGAAGAACCTGCCGAAGCTCGTGGAAGCGTTTGCGTCGCGCCGCCGCGCCGGCGAACTGCCGCATCAGCTCGTGTGCGTCGGTCCATACGGCTGGCTCTCGCGCGGGCTCGAGGATGTCATCCGGCGCTCGAAGGTTGCCGACGCGATCCGGTTCACCGGCTACGTCCCGTTCGAGGACTTGCCGGCGCTCTACAGCCTCGCAGAAATCTTCGTGTATCCATCGATGTACGAAGGGTTCGGCCTGCCCGTCATCGAAGCGATGGCATGCGGGGCGCCGGTTGTGACGGGACGCGCGGCCGCGCTTGCAGAAGTGGGCGGCGACGCCGTCGAGAAGGTCGATCGGATCGACGCCGACGGCTTTGGCGAAGCGATGGTCCGGTTGGCGCGCGATCCGCAGCGGCGGGCCGAATTGTCGGCACGCGGCCTCGCGCGTGCGGCGCAGTTTTCGTGGACGCGCGCGGCGCGGCAAACGGTCAACATCTATCGTGAGGTCGCTCGCACGCGTGTCGCCGTGCGGCGGACACATCGGTCCGCCCCTGCCCGCGCCGACGCCACCGGCCCCGCTGCGGCGCCTGCGGTGGACGTGCTCTTCGGGCAGGCGTACTTCCTCCGGTTCGATCCGAAGCTGTGGGCGGCGCAGCAACCCTATGCGCCGCTGGGATCGCTGTACGCGGCCGCGTGCGTGCGCGAGCGCGGATATCGTGTTGCGCTCTTCGACGCGATGCTCGCGACCTCGGAAGCGGAGTGGGCCGACGCGCTCGACCGCCATCGTCCGCGGTTCGCCGTGATCTACGAAGACAACTTCAACTACTTGAGCAAGATGTGCCTGCTGCGCATGCGGCAGGCCGCGCTCACGATGATTACGGCCGCCCGCGCGCGCGGCATCCCGACCATCGTCGCCGGCTCCGACGCGACCGACCATCCAGCGACGTACCTCGACGGCGGCGCCTCCGCCGTGCTTGCCGGCGAAGGCGAAGTCACACTCGTCGAAGCGCTCGACGTCCTCACGGGGAAGCGGACCGACAGCCTGCAGTCGATCGCCGGCGTCTGCGTCCGCGACGAAAACGGGCATCTGCGGCGGTCGTCGTCGCGCGACATCATTCGCGATCTCGACGCGCTGCCGTTTCCCGCATGGGATCTCGTCGAGGTGCCGCGATACCGGGCGATGTGGCGCCGGCGCCACGGCTACTTCTCGATGAACGTCGTGACGACGCGCGGGTGTCCATACCACTGCAACTGGTGCGCGAAGCCGATTTACGGTCAGCGGTACAACGCGCGGTCGCCGGAGCATGTCGTCGACGAGATGGCGTGGCTCAACCGCACGTACGTGCCCGATCATCTCTGCTTCGCGGACGACATCTTCGGCCTGAAACCCGGATGGATTCACCGCTTCGCGGAGCTGGTGCAGGCGCGCGGGGTGGCGATGCCGTTCAAGTGCCTGCTGCGCGCGGATCAGGTGACGGCCGATACGGCCGAGGCGTTGCGCGCGTCGCATTGCCGCACCGTGTGGCTTGGCGCCGAATCGGGCTCGCAGCGCATTCTCGACGCGATGGAGAAGGGCACGCGGGTCGATCAGATCGTCGGCGCGTCGCGCCGGCTGCGGGCGGTCGGCATCGAAGTCTGCTTCTTCCTGCAGTTCGGCTATCCCGGCGAGACGCGCGACGACATCGAGCGGACGCTGCAGATGGTCCGCGACTGCCGTCCCGACGACATCGGCGTCTCGGTGTCCTACCCGCTTCCGGGGACGACGTTCTACCAGCGCGTGCAGGCGCAGCTCGGACAGAAACAGAACTGGATCGATTCCAACGATCTCGCGATGATGTATCGCGCGACCTACGTTCCCGATTTCTATCGGGCGCTGCACGCGTTCGTGCACGCCGAATTCCGGGCGCACCGTGCGGCGGACCGATTGAAGCGCGCGTTCACGCGACGCGGATCGCGAGGGCGACCCGCGTCGGCCGGACTGGCCGCGCTCGCGCTGATTCGCCATCGTCTGGCGCTGCCGCTCCTGAAGCGGCGCGTCGATCGCCTCGCGCGGATGACGCCGCCGCTGCCGGCCATCGTCACCGTTCCGCTCCTCTCGCCGCAGGCCGCGGCGATTCCAAGCGAGCAACCGCGATGACGCCGGCGTCCCTCGCGACAGCGACGCTGGTTCGACTGGGCGAGATCAGCAACCGCACGTTCGTGCTGCCGCTCGCCGTGTTCTATCCGACGAGCCGCTGCAACAGCCGCTGCATCTCGTGCGACTGGTGGCGACAGACGGGCGCCGGCGACCTGACGCTCGAGGAAATCGACACGGTCGCCGCGTCGCTGTCGGCGCTGGGCACGCAGCTCGTCGTCTTTTCGGGCGGCGAGCCGCTTCTGCGACCGGAAGTCTTCGACGCTGCGCGGTCGTTTCGCGCGCGCGCCATCACGCTGCATCTGCTGACGAGCGGCATCCTGCTCGAGCGGAGCGCCGAACGCGTGGTGGAACAGTTCGCGCGCGTCTGCATCTCGCTCGACGCGACCGACGAACCGCTGTACCAGCGGATTCGCGGCGTTGCCGCGCTGCGCACCGTCGAACGCGGCGTCGCGCGGCTGCGCCAGCTGGCGCCGCGCCTGCCGGTCACCGCGCGGTCGACGCTGCAGCGCGAGAACTTCCGGCAGGTCGGCGCCCTCATCGATCACGCACACCGTCTCGGGCTGGACGGCATCTCGTTTCTGCCGGCCGACGTCTCGTCAACGGCCTTCGGCCGCGACGAACCGCCCAATCCGCTGCCGCTGATGCTCGACCGCGAGGAGATCGCCGATTTCGAAGCGGCGATCGAGCGGACGATTCAGGTCTACGCCCGGGATTTCGCATCCGGCTTCATCGCCGAATCGCCCGACAAGCTGCGGCGGCTGCCGCGGTACTATTCGGCGCTCGCCGGCGAGGAGCCGTTCCCTCCGGTGTCGTGCAACGCCCCGTGGGTGTCGGTGGTCGTCGAAGCGAACGGCGGCGTGCGCCCGTGCTTCTTCCATGACGCGATCGGAAACGTGCGCGAGATGCCGCTCGAGAAGATCGTGGCGACGAACCTGCGTGCGTTCAGGGAATCGTTCGACGTCGGATCGGATCCGGTCTGCGCGAAGTGTGTCTGTTCGCTGAAGACAACGTGGAGACATGCGCCGTGGCAGTCGTGAACGCGGACATCGACACGCAGCGGGCGTTCGGCGGCGTCGCCGCGACGTATCACGACTCGAACGTCGAGAACCGCATCCTGCGCGCCATGCGCGAGCGATTCTGGCGGACGGTCGAGGCCCGTGTGCCGCCTGGATCGCACTTGCTCGATCTCGGGTGCGGACCGGGCACCGACGAGGAGTTCTTCGCCGCTCGCGGCTACCGCGTCACGGCAATTGACTGGTCGCTGGAGATGACCGAGGAAGCGCGACGCCGCGTTCGCGAGGCTGGCGTCGCGGACCGGGTGGACATCCATCACCTTGGCATTCAGGAGGTCGATCGACTCGCGCCGGCAACGTTCGATGCCGCCTGCTCGAATTTCGGTCCGCTCAATTGCGTCGTCGACCTCGAGGCAGCCGCGCGCGCCATCGTCCGCCGGCTGCGTCCGGGCGGCGTGTTGATCGCGTCGGTGATCGGGCGCGTCTGTCCCTGGGAGCTCGCGCTGTACTTCATGCGGCGCGACTGGGCGCGCATGCGCGTCCGCTTTTCACTCGCGCCGACTCCCGTCCCGCTCGAGAGCCGCACGGTATGGATGCGCTATTACTCGCCGTCATCGATCAGCCGGATCTTCGAGGCGGCGGGGTTCGCGCGCGTCGAGCTGCGGACGCTCGGTCTGTTCGTGCCTCCTCCGTACATGCACGCGTTTGCCGATCGCCATCCGGCGTTCGTGGCGGTGCTTCAGCGAATCGAGGATCGCATCGGCGGGTGGCCCGGCGCGCGCTCGTGCGGCGATCACTTCCTGATTGTGCTCAGAAAAACGGGGGCTGGGGGCTAGGAGCCAGCAACCGACAGATCGACGAAGATGTGGACGCCAAAGTTTGCCTGCCCGGAATGCGCGGCCGACCTCGGTCCTCGAGGCGAAGCGTGCTGGTGCACGCGGTGCGGACGCCAGTTCGAGTATCGCGACGGCATGTGGCGGTTCCTGACGCCGGCGCGCGTCGCCGCCCTCGAGCCGTTTCTCGCGCAGTATCGTGTCGTCCGCGCCGGCGACGGCCATCGTCAGGCGTTGCCTGAGTACTACTGCACGCTGCCATCGGTCGGCGAGGATCACCCGCAGGCGGGCGAGTGGCGCGTCCGCCGCGAGACGTACCACCACTTGCTGCGCCACGTCCTTGCCGAGGCGCCGCAGTCGGTGCATGTCCTGGACGTGGGTGCCGGCAGCGCCTGGCTGTCGCACCGACTCGCCGAGCTCGGACATCACACCGTTGCCGTCGACGTGCTGGACGACGAGGCCGACGGACTCGGGGCGGCGCGGTACTACGCGTCGCAGTTCCCGATCGTGCAGGCCGACTTCAACGCGCTGCCGTTCCTGCCGCACCAGTTCGATGTCGTCGTCTTCAACGGCTCGCTGCACTACGCGCACGACGTCGCCGATGCGCTGGGGCGCGCGCGCGAGATGCTCGCGCCGGGCGGCGCACTGGTAGTGATGGATTCGCCCATGTTTCACTCCGACGGAGACGGTCAGGCGATGACGGCCCAGCAGGCGCGCCGGTTCCAGTTCGAGTACGGACTCGCGACCATCGTCCCGGCCGGTGCAGGCTACCTCACGTTCCCGTCGCTCGAAACCGCGGCGCGAACGCTGCAGATGCAGCCGGCCTATGTTCCGTCGCGCGGTCCGCTCGCGTGGCGGATGAAGAGACGTCTGTCACGTCTGCGCCTCGGCAGGGCGCCGGCGGCGTTCGGCTTGTGGATCGCGCGATGATCGTGCTCTTCAATCCGCTGTCGACGAGTCCGGGAAAGCAGCCGCTGCCGCTGTCGCTGATGTCGCTCGCGGCGGTCCTCGAGCGCACATCGGAGCCGTGGCGTCTCGTCGACGGCAACCTGACCGCGCATCCGGCGGCGGAGATCATCGCGCGCTTGACCGCCGTTCCGCCCGCGGAGATCGCCCTGCTCGCCGTCACGGTGATGCCGGGACCGCAGCTCACGCAGGCGGTGTCGGTATGCCGGCGCGTGAAGGCGGCGCTGCCGCACGTGCCGATCGTGTGGGGTGGCTATGTCCCGACGCAGCACAGCGACACGGTGCTTCAATCGCCGCTCGTGGACTTCGTCATCCGCTCCCAGGGCGAGCGGCCGCTCGTTGAATTGATCGGCGCGCTGCGGACGCGCGGGTCACTCGACCGCGTCAGCGGTCTGTCGTGGAAGGCCGGCGCGCACGTCATCCACAACCCGCTCGGCGCGATGACGCCGCTCGACGACCTGCCCGATCTGCCGTACCACCGCGTCGAGATGGAGCAGTACATCCACAAGAACTATCTCGGCCGGCGCACGGCGGCACACAACACCTCATTCGGCTGTCCCTTCGCGTGCAGCTTCTGTGCGGTCGTGTCGATGTCGAACCGCCGGTGGCTGGCGCAATCGCCCGCCCGGATGGAGCGCGTCGTGCGGCACCTGATGTCGATCTACGACATCGACGCGGTGCAGATGCACGACATGGACTTCTTCATTTCCGAAGCGCGGACCGCCGAGTTCTGCGATCGGATCGCGAATCTCGGTCTGCGGTGGTGGGCGCTCGGGCGAGTCGACGTGTTGATGCAGTACAGCGACGCGACGTGGACGAAGATGGCGCGTTCGGGACTGAAGATGGTGTTCTCGGGCGCCGAATCGGGGTCGGACGAGGCGCTCGCCGCGATGAACAAAGGCGGCCGGGCATCGGCGGCGCTCGCGCTCGCGCTCGCGCGCCGCATGCGCGAATACGGCATCGTCCCGGAATTTTCATTCGTGCTCGGATGTCCGCCCGATCCCGAGAAGGACATGGACTGCACCTTCGCGTTCATCCGCCGCATCAAACGGATCAATCCGGCGGCTGAAATCATCCTTTACGCATATACGCCCGTGCCGCTCGAAGGCGGCCTCTACTCGGAAGCGCAGCGTCGCGGGTTCGCATTTCCGGACACGCTGGAACAGTGGGCGTCGTTGGAATGGCAGCAGCTGTCGATGCGGCGCGGCGACGGCCTGCCGTGGGTGCAGCGCCAAGTCCGCCGGCGCATCCGCAATTTCGAGCGCGTCGTGAACGCGTTCTATCCGACCGTCACCGATCCGCGCCTCACCGGACTGAGACGGTTGCTGTTGAAAGCGGCGGGCGGCTGGCGATACGCGCTGCAGTGGTACGCAGCGCCGTACGAGCTGCAGGCGCTGCACCGGCTGTTGCGGTACCAGCGGCCGGAGACGACAGGTTTCTGATGGAGACGCTCAGTTCCCGCACGGCGTACGACTTGTGGGCCGACGCGTATCCGGCTTTCGCGCACAACCCGCTGATGCACGCCGAACAGGCCATCGTCGAGCCGCTGCTGCTGCGTCTGCGCGCGCGCCGCGCCCTTGACGTCGGTACCGGAACGGGCAGGTACCTGCCGATCCTCGCATCGACGGGCGCAGCCGTCGTCGGCGTCGATCGGTCGTGGGCGATGTTGACACGATCGAAGGCGGCCCTGAAACGGCCGCCCCACACGATCATCAGCGGGGCCGGCCTCACCGGTGGTGGCGCGGGTCTGAACGACTGTGGCGCGGGCCTTTCAGGCCCGCGATGCATCTGCGGCGACGCGGTCCATCTGCCGTTCCGCCGCGGCGCCTTCGACGTGATCAACGCGTCGCTGATGGTGGGCGATGTCGCCGATCTGCACGCGTGGGCGCGCGAGATGGCGCGCGTGCTCGCGCTCGGCGGCCATCTGGTCTACTCGGACTTTCATCCATCGTGGACCGAGCACGGCTGGCGCCGTACGTTTCGGTCCGCCGACGGCGCAACGCACGACATCGCGTTCGAGGCGCACGCGATCGATCAGCACCTCAGCGCTCTTGGCGGCGCGGGTCTGCGCGTCGAGGCGATCCGCGAACCGCGGCTGAACGCCGGCGACGATCCGTCGATTCGCGCGTTCAGGAAGCGGTGGGGTAACCCGCCGATCGTGGTGATCTTCCACGCGATAAAAGAGCCGTGATCTGGACGTCCGCGGTCACGCTGACCAACGCGCGCGTCGTCACCGGGGAGGGGACGGCGGAGTCGGTGCGGTTCGCGTCGCGGGTGCTCGCGATTGGCGATCCGCCGCGCCCGGGCGACGCCGTCGTCGATGTCCGCGGATCGTTCGTGCTGCCGGGGCTCGTCAACGCGCACGACCACCTCGAGCTGAATCATTACGGGCGAATCAAGTTTCGCGACCGGTACGGCAATGCGAGCGAATGGATCGGTGACATGCGTCCGCGGCTCGCCGACGACGCGGCGATCCGAAAGGCCGGCAGCCATCCGCTGAGCGATCGACTGTTCGTGGGCGCGCTGAAGAACGTGCTGAGCGGAGTGACGACGGTCGCGCACCACAATCCGTTCTATTCGGAGCTGCGCCGCGACATGCCGCTGCGCGTGCTGCGCAAGTACGGATGGGCGCACTCGTTCCTGCTGCAGGATCGGGCGGCCGGGGCGCGCGGCGAGCGAGGCGGCGACGTCCAGCGCCGATTTCGATCGACGCCGGCATCGGCGCCGTTCTTCGTGCACATCGCCGAAGGCGTCGACGCCGCCGCGAGCGGCGAGGTCGAACGCCTCGAATCGCTCGGCTGCCTTGCGCCGAATACCGTGCTCGTCCACGGCGTGGGGATCGACGCCGGGGGATGGCGGCGCGTCGCCTCGGCTCGCGCCGGCGCCGTCTGGTGTCCCGCGTCGAACATGTTTCTGTTCGGACGGACGATCGATCCGTCGCGGACGGAGACGAACGTCGCCATCGGCACCGATTCGCGTCTGACCGGCTCCCGCGATCTGCTCGAAGAGCTCTGCGTCGCATACGAGACGTCGAGCGTGCCGCCCGCGCATCTCCTGGCGATGGTGACGGTCGATGCGGCGGCGACGATTCGGCAGCCGCAGCTCGGGCGCGTGGCGGTTGGCGCGCCGGCCGATTTGCTGGTCATCCCGGGCGTGGCAGCCGAACCGGGACAGGCGCTCGTCGCGACGGCGCGCCGCGACGTCGAGCTCGTGACGATCGGCGGCCGGCCGATTCTCGCGCATCCCGGATTGGCCGGCATCTTCAACGGATGCCGCACGCGTTCACGTCCGATTCACGTCGATGGCGCGCCGAAGGTCGCCGACGCGGCGCTCGCGCGGCGAATCGACGACTGTTCCATCGTCGAACCCGGGGTCGCGGCTCGATGAGGCCGCTCGCGCGCATCGGACGCCTCAGCGCCGCGTTTCTCGGCTCCAATCTCGCGCGCGGCGCCATCGCCTTCGCGCTCTCGCTGGTCATCGGCCGCACGCTCGGCGTGGAGCGGTTCGGCCGTTGGGTCCTGTGCACGACGTGGGCGTCGATGCTGACGGTCGTCGCCGATCTCGGCTTCGGCGTCCTGCTGCCGCGCGACGGCGCGCGCAGCGACGCGTGCCACGGCCGGCTGCTCGGCGGCGCGCTCGCGTCGAGGCTGTTGCTGCTCGTGCCGCTGGGCGCGGTGATGTACGCCGCCGCGCCGCGCATCGCCGCGGATCCGGAATCGATCGCCGGCATTCGCCTCGGCGTGCTGCTCGGCGCAACCGGCGCAGCCTACGGCTGCTTCGGCGCGTTGTTCCGATCGCAGCCGGCCTGGGTGCCGACGGTGCTGATCGTCGAGACGGCGTGGTCGGCGGCGCAGCTTGCCGCGTCGTCGGTTCTGGCGCGGGCTGGCGCCGGCGTCTCGCCGCTCGTCCTGCTGGCGACGATCGTTCAACTCGCACAGATCGGATCGGGTCTCGTGCTTTACGCGATGGCCTTCGGCGCTCGCGATCCGATTCGGCGTCCGTCGTGGTCCGAAACCGCGGCGTTGATTCGGCGCGCGATTCCGTTCGCGGCGTCCGGACTCGTCGCGAACGTGCAGGCGCGCGTCGGCCCGCTGATGCTCGGCTACCTGGCGACGCCCGCAGAGGTCGGCATTTTCGCCGCAGCGTCGCGCTGTGGCACCGTGGCCCGGCTTGCTCCGGGCGCGATGTTCGCCGGCGCGCTGCCGGTGCTGTCGGGCGAGTACGGCCGCGACCGTCGCCAAGCGCATCGAACGTACGGATCGTTCAACCGCGCGCTTGTCGCCGTAACGCTCGCTGTCGCGATTCCGTACGTCGCGGTCGCCGGCCCGCTGCTGCGCCTCGTGTACGGAGACGCGTTCTCGAAGGGCGCACCAGCGCTCATGTGGATGGGCATCGCGCTCCTGCCGGCGGTGACGAACTCCGGAAGGAAGATTTTCCTGTACGCAGCCGGCGCTGAAACGATCGTGGTGCGGTGGAGCGCCGCGGCTCTGGCGATTCAGATCGCCGCATCGGCGCTGTTGATGCCGCTCGCGGGCGCGACGGGCGCGGCCGTCAGCCTCGCAATCGGCGAGGCGGCGATCTGGTGGCCGCTGCGCCGAACCGTGGAGCAATCGAAGAACGAAGAGATCGCAACGACCGCGGGGAAACTGTTTAGGCTGCGATCTCAGCGATCTCTGCGTTCTGTTTCGTAGAGTTCTTCGAACCGGCGCGCCGTCCAATCCGCATCGTGATCCAGCGTCCACGATCGAGCGCTCGCCGCCAGACGGGAACGGCGCGCCGGATCCTGCAGCAGCGCGACGATCGCGTCGGCAAGCGCGCCCGGATCGCCCGCGGGCACGGCTGCGGCCCGTTCCGGTTCCCAGTCGGCGATGTACCCGACGCGCGTCCCGACGGTCGGGAGACCGGCGCACGCCGCTTCGAGCACGGCGACGGCCGCCGCCTCGTGCCGCGACGAGACGACGTGGAGGTGGGCGCGCGCGTAGAACGGCGCGAGTCGATCGGTCGGCAGAAATCCGTGGAAACCGACATGCGGCAGGAGATCCAGCGTACGCGCGAGCGACTGGATCGTCCCGTTCATCGTGTCTTCGCCGACGATGTCGAGATGAACCTCGGGAAGCCGATCGACGACGCGCCGCATCGCCTGGAGCAGCGTGGGGTGATCCTTCACCGGATTGATGCTGGCTACGCGGAGCAGACGCCACGGTGGACCGTCGCCGCGCCACGCCGCCGGAAACAGCGTCTCGTCGATGCCCATCGGCACGACGTCGACGCGGCGGCGGCTCAGCCCCGGCAGCCGCGCCATGAATTCGGTCGAGACCGTCACACGCGCGGCGCGATCCATCGCGAGCGCCAGACTGCGCCGATCGATCCAGCGGCGCTGCAGGCCGTAGCCGATGTCGGCGATGCCGACGAGCTCGCCGCTGTCGAGCGTAACGATCAGCGGTACGTGCCGCGACGCCGCGACCGCGGCTGCCACCATGGCCGGCATCCCTTGATACGCATGCACGACGCCGAACGCGCCGACGCGCCCGATCGCGCGGTCGAGGCGGCGGGCGAGCCGCCATCGCCGCAGGCCGGGCGGCCCATCGACGCGGCCGACGTCATGGACCGTTGCGCCGAGGAGCGGGTACGTGCACGCGTGGAGGTGGTAGTGCAGCGCGAAGACATGGACGTCGTGACGCCGCACGAGGCGTTCGATCAGCCACAGCAGCGCAGGCGTGACGCGTTCGCGTCCGGAGCGGTCGACGCCGCCGGTGACGATAAGTCCGATGCGCATCGTGCGAGAACTAAGTAAAGGCGCGCGCGATCAACTCGTACGATCGCCGGCGAGCATCGTGATCGTGGGTGATCGTGACGATCATCACCTCGTCGGCGCCGTATTCCTCCGCGAGCGCTTCGAGGCCCGCGCGCACCTTCGGCGGCGATCCGACGATCCAGCGGCGACGACGGACGAGCGATTCGGCCGCCGCCCAGTGTTCCTCGAGAAACCGAAGCGCTTCGTCGACGGGCGGCACTGGAATCGGCTGGCCGCCGA
Organism: Acidobacteriota bacterium; assembly: GCA_003222395.1. Classification (GTDB taxonomy): domain Bacteria; phylum Acidobacteriota; class Vicinamibacteria; order Vicinamibacterales; family CAVVIG01; genus Gp6-AA45. The sequence continues at coordinate 92,732 of QHWB01000053.1, read as the reverse complement.
GCAGCATCGCAAACGCCATTCGCGCGCTCGCGCCGAGGCGCTCCGCTTCTTCGTCGGTGTCGGCGCACAGCGCCCACCCTGCGACGATGACGCGCGGGCGAGACTCTCCAACGCCGACGCGGGGAGCACGGAGGTTCGACCCGGTTTGTTGCTCCATGTCCTCCGTGTCCGCTGTGGTGGAGATCGTGAGCGTTCGGAAGTCGCGCCGGTAGCGTTCGACAATTTCGGCCCCGTGCGGGTTGATGAAATCGGCAAAGGCGTACGGCAGCCCGAGCTCCGCCGCCCAGCTGCCGCTCTGAGGCGATGATCCGAGCAGCCAGACGTCGGGGCGCTCGGGGCGGCCGGGCAGCGCCGACAGCCGCGCGAACTGATGCCGCGGCGGCAGCGCATCGTGCAGGTACGCGAGGAGCTCCTCGAGCTGCTGCGGAAAATCGTCAGGCGACGCCTGACGGCGATCGCGCTGGAGCGCGAAGGCGGTGAGCGGATCGCTGCCGGGCGCTCGCCCGACGCCCAGATCGATCCGCGCCGGAAAGATGCCGCTCAGCATGCTGTAGGTCTCCGCGACCTTCAGCGGGCTGTAATGCGGCAGCATCACGCCGCCGCTGCCAACGCGGATGCGCGTCGTCGCGCACGCAATCGGCGCGATGAGCGCCTCCGGGCTCGCGCAGGCGAGCATCGGCGTCCCGTGATGTTCGGCGACCCAGTAGCGGCGATAGCCCAGCTCGTCGGCGAGCCGCGCGAGATCGATCGAGTTCCTCAGCGCGCCGGCGCCGGTCGACCCTGCGGCAATCGGAGCCTGATCGAGAACGCCGAGGCGCAGCGGCATCGCTCACTTGCTGAACCACTCGAACGCATCGTGCGCGATCGGCGGTGGCAGCTGATGGCGTCCTTCGTATTCGCGGTAGGTGACGTCGTAGCCGAGATTCTTCAGCCGCGGCACGAACTTGCGGCTCGTGATGTCGATCGGCATGACCTGATCGTTGACGCCGTGCGAGATGAAGATCTTCGGCTTGCCGCGCACCGCCGCCGGCTGCATGATGCCGGGCGACATCGCCATGATGCGCGAGAACACGTCGCCGTTGCCGATGCCCATCGACAGCGCGTACGACGCGCCGTCGGAGAAGCCGGCGAGGCCGACGTGATCGTCCTTCACCGAGCACCTGCTCTTCGCGTACTTCATCGCCTCGCCGATGAACTCGAGGTCCGGTCCCCACATGCCGAGGATCGAATCCCAGGTGCGCTCGTCGCGCGAGTCGGGGGCGACGACGATGAACCCGAACGCGTCGGCGTGAGGAAACGCGTACTGCACTGACATCGACGTGTTGCCGGCGCCGTGCAGGAGGACGAGCAGCGGCATCGGCTCGCCCGCCTTGTAGCCGACCGGCGCGTAGAGCAGGCCGTCGCGATCGCCCTCGCCGAGCCCAAGCTTGCGCAGGCGTCCCGGCGCGGCGTCGCCCGGCGGACCGGGCATCTGTGGCTGGGGGGGCTGCGAGATCGCGGGGCCGACCTGCGTCGCGCAGTTCGCGGGACTGACGGCCCGCGCCCCGAATATTGCGCCGGATGCCGCGAGGAACTCTCGCCGATTGAATGGCATTCCGTTATAGTACGCGACCAACTTGCGCATCCGCGCTGAATGCGCAGCGCTCCGAGACGGTTTCTGGGTCATGGAGGAGGAGTCATGCGAAGGATCATCGTGCAAGCCGTGGGCATGGCGCTGGCGATTGCGCCGGCGGTCGCGATCGCCCAGTCGCCGAAGGCGGCCACCTACATCACCGACGAGGAAGTGAAGAAAGTGAACGCCGAGCCGGGCGTCGATCGCACGATCAGGGTTGTCGACATCGGCAGCGAGAACTACGCGGTCGGTGTGATCCATCGCGTGGCCACCGGCGCACGCGGGACGGGCGCGGGCGGCGGCGCGAACGCCGGAGCCGGTGGCGGCGCCGCAGCTGGCGGCGGCGCGGCGGGCGGCGGTGGACGGGCGGCAGGGGCCGGAGCCGGCGGCGGCCGTGGCGCCCAGCAGGGCGAGCCGTGCGGCGAGCAGGCGACCACGCCGCCAAGCGGCGCGACCCCCGGCGGCATCGCGCACGATTCACAGACCGAAGGCTATCTGATCATCTCGGGCGGCGGCACGCTCGTGACCGGCGGTCACATCGTCAACGGCCGAAAGACGGCGCCGGACGCGTCGGTGACTACGGAGCTGAACGGACCGTCGTGCGGCGGCATGATCGCGGGCAGCGACGTCGTCAAAAAGGTCGTGAAGACGGGCGATATCGTCATCATTCCGGCGGGCGTCCCGCACGGCTGGACCGACATCGGCGATCATGTGGACTATCTGAGCTTTCGGCCGTCGGATCATGTGCTGAAGGCGGGTTACGTGCATCCCTCTATCAGGAAATGAGAAGGAAATGAGCGCCATGGAGGTGACTCGTATGAACGGTGAGAACAAAGCTCTGTGCCGCCGCGTCGTCGACTGCATCAACAGCCGGCAGCTGGATGAGGGAGCCGCCCTGCACGCGCCGTTCTACGTGTACCAGGGACCCGGCATGCAGTTCCGCGGTCCTGAAGGGTGGCGGCAGTTGGTGACGATGTACCTGAACGCCTTTCCCGATATGGTCCTTCAGATCGACGACGTCATCGCCGAAGGCGACAAGGTCGCGCTGCGGTTCACCGCAAAAGGCACGCATCGCGGAGAGCTGGCGGGCATCAGCGGCACCGGCCGGCCGGTGACCGTGCCGTGCATCTCGGTCATGCGTTTCGCCAACGGCAAGATCATCGAAGAGTACGAGGTATTCGACAACCTCGGCCTGTTCCAGTCGATCGGCCGGATGCCTGCGCTGACCGCAGAGGTCTAGACTGGTTGCTGGTTGCCTCCAGCAACCAGCAACCTCGGGCCCCCAGCAACCGGCAAGCTACTGCGTCCCCGTCCTCTTCACGTATTTGACCACCTGCTTCGGTCCCACTTCGGCGCCGTAGACGTTTCCGGCCGCGTCGACGGCGACACCTTCCGCGGCGCTCGTGCCGGCGGTCGTCTTGGCAGGATCGGGGTTCTTCGGATCGGGAATGAGATACGTGATCGTCAGATCTTTTGCGCTGCCGATGCGGATGCCGCGCTTCCAGTTGCCGGGGTGCGACGTCGGGCTCGACTCGGAGTCGGCGCCGTACAGCGTGTCATTCTTGTCGATGAAGATGCCGCTCAGGCGGCTGAACGCCTTCGTCTCCTGCAGGAACTTCCCGTCCTGATCGAAGATCTGCAGCCGCACGTTGCCGCGATCGGCGACGAACAGACGACCCCTCGAATCGAACGCGAGGCTGTGCGGCGTACGGAATTCGCCGGGCGCGGAGCCGAGCTTGCCCCACGACTTGATGAATTTGCCGTCCTTCGTGAACTTCGAGATTCGTGCGACGGTGTCCGGCGCGGCGTTCGCGTTCTGCCCGCTGTGTCCTTCGGCGACGAAGATGTCGCCGTTCGGCGCCGTCACGACGTCGTTGGGTTCGGTGAGCGCCTCGGGCGGATTCCCGGCGACGCCGGCCTTGCCAATCGTCATCAGCACCTTACCCTCGGGGCTGAACTTGATCACCTGATGGCCGACCAGCTTCGCGGGCGCCGGCGGCGCAGGCGCGCCGGGCGCTGCGCCGCGCGCGGGACGCGGGCGGTTGTCGTTCGCGTCGGTCACCCAGACGTTGCCGTCCTTGTCGACGTGAATGCCGTGGGCGAACGCGATCATCCCGGCGCCGAAGCTCTTCACGAGCTTGCCGGAGGCGTCGAACTTCAGCACGGGATCGAGCGGCGACATCTTACCGTCCGCCGGATCGGCGCAGCTGTTCACCCCGCATCGTTCGCCGACCCAGATCGATCGGCCGTCCTTGTCGACGTCGACGGCGCTCGTCGATCCCCAGGTTCGACCGGCGGGCAGTTTGAAGTAGTTCTCGATCGCTTGATACGGATTCGGGCGATCGTTGATCGGCTCGGAGGTCGACTGAGCGAAGGCCGCGACGATGAACGCGCACGCTAACAGGCGCATGATTACACCCTCCCAACATTGAACAGGTAGGGATCGACCGATGTGTCGGCCCCTGGCGAGACGTGTCGGCATCTGGCGAGACGTGTCGGCCTCTGACGAGACGTCCGCCGCGGCCGGACACGTTGGTCCGCTCCTACTACTGAGTGCCGGATCGACGCGTGTATTTCATCACCCGCTGCGGCCCGACCTCGGCGCCGTACACATTGCCCTGCGCGTCGGCGGCGACGCCTTCGGCCGCGCTCGTGCCGCTGAAATCGGGACGCTTGCGCGTTTCGGGATCGGGGATGAAGTACTTCACGGTGCCGTCTTTCGCGCTGCCGATTCGCAGGCCGCGCCTCCAGCCATCGTGGTTGCGCGAGACCGACTCCGATTCGGAATCGGCGACGTAGATATTGTCCTGCTTGTCGATGAAGACGCCGCTCGGACGGCTGAACTGCTTCCATTCGGCGATGAACTTGCCGTCCTGATCGAAGATCTGGACGCGGTTGTTGTTGCGATCGCCGACGAAGAGGCGTCCGCGCGAATCCATCGCGAGCGCGTGCGGCTGATCGAATTCACCGGGCGCGGTGCCGAGCTTGCCCCACTCCTTGATGAACTTGCCGGCCTTGTCGAACTTCAGGACGCGGTTGTTGCCCGCGCCGTGACCCTCGGACACGAAGATGTCGCCGTTGGGCGCCACCAGCACGTCGTTCGGCTGATAGAAGTAGTCGGGCGCCGCCGCGCCGCCCGGTTTGCCGAGCGTGAGGAGCACTTTGCCGTCGGGGCTGAACTTGTACACCTGATTGCCTTTCGTCGCGCCGGGGCGCGGCCCGATCGGTCCGCTCGGCGCAGGCGCGGTCGGCGCGGCTCCGGCGCCCGCTTCGCGTCCGCGTCCGCCGCCGGCGCCGCGCGCCGGTACCGGCGCGTTGTCCTGACCGTCGGTCACCCACACGTTCCCGTCGCGGTCGACGAAGATGCCGTGCGGAAAGATCAGCATGCCGGCGCCGAAGCTCTTGATCAATTTGCCCGACGCGTCAAAGTGCAGCACGGGATCGGAAGACGACATCTCTCCGGTCGCGCGATCGAGACAGCTATTTGCGGCGCAGCGCTCGGCGACCCAGATCGTCCTGCCGTCCTTGTCGATCTCGATCGCGCTCGTCGAACCCCACTTGCGTCCCTCGGGCAGCTTGAAATAGTTCTCGACGCTCCCATATGGGTTCGGCAGATCATTGGTCGGCGCGACGTCGTTCTGTGCTGCGAGCGCGGCGCCCGCGAGCACAACGATGGCGGCCGACAATTTCACATATGACTTCACAATGGCCCTCCTCAACAAACGCTTGGGCAGGCCTAAAGGCCCGCGTTGCGCCTCGCAACGGCTCAAGGCTGTCACGCGGAGACGCGCTCGCGGCGTACACCGCTCGCGCGTATCCAGAACAGAACGTCTCAGCGCATGTCATAAGTGCATCGGGCTGCTGTCACAACCGTGGGCGCAGCCCTTAGCGCTGCCGCGGCGGGATTATACTCGCGGAATGAGGCGTTTGACGGCGGCCGCGCTGGTCGCCGGACTCGTCGCGGCGACGGCGGCCGCGCAGGATTTCGGCTTCCGCGGCTTCGGTTTTCGCGGACGGTTTCAGATTTATCCCAATACCGCGTACGACGGGCGATTCACGTTCGTGCGCATCCGCTATACGCATCTGCCCGGCGGCAACTGGTACGGCGGATGGCCGGCCTGGTCGCACGGCTATCCGCTCGCCGAGCAGAACCTGATGAAGATCATGAACGAGGTGAGCTACCTCAATCCGCACATGGAGGAGATCAACGAGCTCACGTTCGACGATCCGGAGCTCTTCAAGTACCCGGTCGCCTACGTCATCGAAGTCGGCTGGTGGGACATGAGCGATCGCGAAGCCGAAGGCCTGCGAACGTACTTGCGGAAGGGCGGCTTCGTCATCGTCGACGACTTCAAGGTGCGCGGCGGCGGGTTCGGACGATTTGACGGCTCCGGCGGGTGGGACGTCTTCGAGGCGAACATGCGGCGCGTGCTGCCCGACGTGCGTTTCTTCGAGATGTCGGCGTCACACCCGATCTATCACTCCTTTTTCGAGATCGACGACCTGAACATCGTGCCCCAGGCCTACGTCGCCGGCACGCCGATCTTCCGCGGCGTGTACGAGGACAACGATCCGACCAGGCGCCTGCAGATGATCATCAACTACAACACCGACATCTCGCAGTTCTGGGAATGGTCGGGCACGGGCCTGCGTCCGATCGATCAGACGAATGAAGCGTACAAGCTGGGAGTCAACTACATCATCTACGGCTTGACCCATTAGTAGCCACGAAAACACGAAACCCACGAAAATCCTGAACACACGTGGTCATCGTGCTGCGACGTTCTGTTCTAGATACGCGCGCGGGCTACGGCCCGCGCGCGTCAGCGCGTGGGGGCCCCACGCGAATTAAGAAATGTAGGCAGCCCTCATTGCCGCTCGGGCGGCACCGACAGCTCCGCGGCATTACCGAGACCTGCCGCCACTTCCGGCAGGATCCCCATCCTTATATATATGGGGCGCACGGCCGCCCGGATCGCCGGGAGGCCCGACGCGAACGACGCGCCGCCCGCGATGCAGCAGATGCCGCCGATGAGCAGGGTGTGAGGCGCCCCGATGCGCGACGACAGCGAGCCGGCGATCAGGCTGCCGAACGGCGCTGTTCCAAGAAACGCCATCATATAGAAGCTCATCACGCGTCCGCGTTTCTCGTCGTCCACGATCGTCTGCAGAATCGTGTTGCTCGACGCCATCTGCACCATGAAACCGAAGCCCGCGACGACGAGCGACGGAACGGCGAGCCACAACACGCGTGAGAAGGAGAAGGCGATTAGACCGGCGCCGAACAGCGCGGTGGCGATCGGGATGACGCGACCGAGGCCGACGACCGTCTTGCGCGCCGCGAGCCACAGCGCTCCTGCCAGCGCTCCGCAGCCCGACGCGGTCATGAGGAGGCCGAGCGTGTGCGGACCGCCCTGGAAAACGCTCGCGGCGAAGATCGGCATCAGCACGGTGTACGGCACCCCGACGAGGCTGACGATTGCGAGCAGCAGGATCACCGCTCGAATCGGCGCGAAGCCGAACGCGTAGGTGAAGCCTTCCTTGAACTGCTGCAACGCCCGTCCGCGCCCGGACGAGGGCGCGACCCGCGCGATACGCATCATCAGCAGGGCGACGATGACGGCGACGTAGCTCACACCGTCGATGGCGAAGCACCAACCCTCGCCGGCTGCCGCGATGATGACGCCGGCGATCGACGGTCCAATCAGCCGCGCCACGTTGACCATCGACGAGTTCAGCGCGATGGCGTTTGCCAGATCCTCCTTGTTCTCGATCATCTGGATGAGGAACGACTGGCGCGCCGGCATGTCGAACGCGTTCACCAGCCCCTGCACGATGTTGAGCATGACGACCGCCTCGATCGTCACGCGTCCCGACAGCGTCAGCGCGGCAAGCGCGAACGACTGCAGCATCGCGAACGTCTGCGTCAGCACGAGGAGCCGATGCCGGTTCCACCGATCGACGACGATGCCGGAGAACGGACCGAGCAGGAAGGCGGGGAACTGACCGGCGAAGCCGACGACGCCGAGCAGCCACGCTGAGCCGGTGAGGCGGTAGACGAGCCAGCTGGTCGCGGTCGTGGTGATCCAGGTGCCGACGAGCGACAGAATCTGGCCGGCGAAAAACAGTCGATAGTTACGATAACGAAGCGCGCGCAGCACGATCGATTGTCCTCAGCCCAGACCGCCAACGTACACCAAGGGGAATTCTGCGTCCAAGCTGCGTCGTTCGTATCTATTGCATCTTTATTACAAGGATGTGGCGGAAGTCCGACGAGCGCCGACACCACCGCCCCCTCGCTCTCGACGGTCAACGCGAGCGTCTCGAGCGGTACGATTACCCTCAACGTCGACGCCAGCTCGCCGCTCTCGTCGGTCGGCAGCGCGGCGCTCGTCCAGACGTCGAGCGGCAACTTCCTCGTTTCCCACTCCGCAGTCGACACGTTCGTCGCGCTCACCGCTGTCTGCACGCACGAGGGATGCACGGTGAGCGGTTTCCAGAACGACCGCTACGTGTGCCCCTGCCACGGATCGCAGTTCAGGACGAGCGGCGCCGTCGCACAGGGGCCCGCCCCGTCTCCGCTGCGGCAGTTCACGACGCGGCTGAGCGGCACCACGCTGACGATCGTCGTCGCGTGACGAACCGGCGGCCGGTGCGGCATGATGGTGCTCATGCCGCCGCGCTGCGACACGCTCCTCATCAACGCAACGCTGCTGACGCTGGATCGATCGTTCACCATCCATCGATCCGGCGCGGTCGCGATCGCCGGAGATTCGATCGCCGCGGTCGGCCCGGGCGCTGAGACGTACGCCGCCGCCGACACGATCGATTGCGGCGGCCGCGTCGTCATGCCCGGCCTCGTCAACGCCCATACCCACGTGCCGATGACGCTGCTGCGCGGGTTGGCCGACGATCTGCGCCTCGACGTGTGGCTCATGGGCTACATGATGCCGGTCGAGCGCGAGTTCGTCAGCCCCGACTTCGTGCGGCTCGGCACGCGGCTCGGCTGCGCCGAGATGATCCGCTCCGGCGTGACGTGCTTCGCCGACATGTATTACTTCGAGGAGGCGATCGCCGAAGCGACCGCCGAGGCGGGGATGCGCGCGCTGTGCGGCCAGACCGTGCTTCGCTTTCCGACGCCCGATGCGACGAGCTACGAGGACTCGCTCGCGCGCGCGCGCGACTTCATCGAACGCTGGCGCGGACATCCGCTCGTCGTGCCGGCGCCGGCGCCGCACGCGCCCTACACGTGCACGCCCGACATCCTTCGGTCGTGCGCGGAGCTCGCCGCGGAATTCGACGTACCGCTCCACATCCACCTGTCGGAAACGGCGCTCGAAGTGGAGGCGTCGCGGCGCGTGCACGGCATGCCCGTCGTGCCGTGGGTGAAGAAGCAGGGGCTGTTCGGCGCAAAGGTGCTCGCCGCCCACTGCGTGCACGTGGACGACGGCGAGATCCGCGCGCTGAAGAATTTCGACGCGGGCGTCGCGCACAATCCGACGAGCAATCTGAAGCTCGGGGCCGGCGTCGCGCCGGTCGCGCGGATGCTCGAGCTCGGCCTGAGCGTGGGCATCGGCACCGATGGCGCCGCCTCGAACAACGATCTGGACATGTTCGAGGAGATGCGCCTCGCGGCGCTGCTCGCCAAGGGGATCGGCGGCGATCCGACGGCGCTGCCGGCGCGCGACGCGCTCGCGATGGCGACGCGGCTCGGCGCCGCCGCCATGCACATGGAGCACCTCACCGGATCGCTCGAAGCGGGCAAGCGCGCCGACCTCATCGTCGTCGACCTGAGCCCGGTGCACAACGTGCCGGCGTTCGCGCGCGATCCGAACGCCGTCTACGCGCAGATCGTGTACGCCGCGAAGTCGACCGACGTCGTGGATGTGATGTGCAACGGCCGGTGGCTGATGCGGGATCGGGCGCTGCTGACGCTCGACGAAGCGGCGCTGCGCGCGGCGGCGCGCGGCGAGGCGGCGCGCATCGACACGTTTCTCAGCAGCCGCGAGGTGAACGTTCTGCAGAAGCTCGTCGCGGTCGGCGGCGCCGTCGAGCAGGAGAGCTTCGAAGTTCAGGTGAAGGCGCGCGTGCCGTCCGAGTCGCAGGTGCTGTCGGTCATCAAGAGCAAACAGCTCACGGTGGTGCGCTCGAGCCATTACCACCAGTTCGATACGTACTGGTCGTTCGAGGATCCGGATCAGGGATGGCTTCGCTACCGCGAGGACGAGTTCCTCGACGCGGTCGGCGAGGCGACGTCGGCGCGCACGCGGCTGACGCTCACCGGCCGGACGCGCGAGGAAGCGTTCGGCGCCGTGTTCCTCTCCCGCTCGCGATGGTTCGCGCCGGCCACCCATTCGGCGCGCTTCTACCGCGAGTACTTCCGGCCCGCCGCCGAACACGTCGTCGAGAAGGATCGCCGCCGCTGGCTCGTCGCGTACCGCGGCGTGGAGTTCTACGTTCACCTCGATCGGCTGACGAACCCGGCGAGCGACGGGTACTTCGTCGAGGTGAAGTCGCGCACCTGGTCGCGCCGCGACGCGCAGGACAAGGCGGCGGTCATCAGCGAGCTGCTCGCGCTGTTCGGCACCAGTCCGGACGACACCATCAGCGACGGCTATGTGGAGCTGGCCGCCGGGCGCTGACGGTTCCGCTCGGCTGAAAGCCTCGCGCTACACCACTCTCTCGCGCTACACCATTCTTATGTAGCGCGAGCCTTTCAGGCGAGCGACCCGACACGGTATCCTGTACGTGTGAAGCCGATGCTCGCCGCCGCCCTCGTGCTGTCGCTCGCTGCGGCGGCCTACGCGCAGCGCGGCTTCGGCGGATTCGGCGGCCGCTGGGTCCCCTTCAAGATCGAACCGAACGCACAATACGACGGACGCTTCACCTTCGTGCGGGTGAAGTACGAGACGGCGCCGGGCGGCTACTGGTGGCGCGGGCTGCCGTCGTGGGCGCACGGCTATCCGATCGCCGAGCAGAACCTGATGCGAATCATGAACGAGGTCAGCTATCTCGGCGCGCACGACGAGACGATCAACACGCTGACGCTCGACGATCCCGAGCTGTTCAAGTATCCGGTCGCGTACATCATCGAGGTGAGCTGGTGGACGCTCACCGATCGCGAAGCCGCGGCGCTGCGCAGTTACATCGAGAAGGGCGGCTTCGTCATCGTCGACGACTTCAAGCAGCCCGGCGATTTCGGCAGCCCCGGGTGGGAGCCGTTCGAGGCGAACATGAAGCGCGTGCTGCCGAACCTGCGCTTCTACGAGATGCAGCCGACGCATCCCATCTTCCATTCGTTCTTCGAGATCGACGACCTCGAGATCGTGCCGCAGGCGTACAACTACGGCAAGCCGATCTTCCGCGGCGTCTACGAGGACAACGATCCGAACAAGCGGCTGCAGATGATCATCAACTACAACACCGACGTGTCGCAGTTCTGGGAGTGGTCCGGCACGGGATTCCGTCCGATCGATCAGACGAACGAAGCATACAAGCTCGGCGTCAACTACATCGTCTACGGCCTGACGCACTGAAGGATTCCCGTCGACGTACTCCTCAAACACGACGACTGAACGCGCACATGTGACGTGGCGTGTGTGCCTTGCGCCATGGCCCATCGGTGCGCGTTGAAAACTGTTTCGCCACCTTCGTTCTTCGCACCGCGCGCAGCGTGACCATCACGATGCAGTTCCGCGACTGGGGCGGCATGTTCATGGAGCATTGCCACAACACGACGCACGAAGACAATTCCATGCTGCTGCGGTGGGAGATCAACGACGCCGGCGGCGCGTTCCTGAAACCGCTTCCCACGCCGATCGCGAAGGTGACGGGGGTGACGTACGAAGAAGATCCATTCGAGATTCTTCCGTAAGCGGCGCGCAGGGATGAGGAGACCGACGATGCGACGGAAGATCACAGCCACGATCGCGGCGGCCGCTGCCTTGTGGCTGAGTTGTCTGGTGAATGCTTCGTTCGAGTCGGCCGCGGCCGCGGCCGACGACTCGCGCTGGGGCGCCGATTTCTTCCCGAACGTGACGTTCACAACGCATCAGGGAAAATCGGTTCGGTTCTACGACGATCTCATCAAGGGGAAGATCGTTGCCGTGGATCTCATCTACACGACGTGCAAGTACGCGTGCCCGCTCGAGACGGCCCGCCTCGCGCAGGTGCAGCGGCTGCTCGGCGATCGCATGGGGCGCGACGTGTTCTTCTACTCGATCACGATCGATCCCGATCACGACACGCCCGCGGTGCTCGCGGAATACGCGGAGAAGTACCGCGCCGGTCCGGGCTGGCTGTTCCTCACGGGGGCGAAGGCGGACATCGAGCTCGTTGGCAGGAAGCTCGGAATTTACGCGGGTCCGGATCCCACGAACGCGGATGGCCATGTTCCCTATCTGCTCGTTGGCAATCAGGCGACGGGTCAATGGATGCGGAACTCGGCGACCGACAACCCGAAGTTCATCGCGAGAACGATCGGCGAGTGGATGGACAGCTGGCACACGCTGGCGAACGACGCGTTGAAATCGTCTGCGGCTGCGCCGGTGCGGACGTTCAACAAAGGCGAGTACACATTCGCCTATCACTGCGGCGCTTGCCACGGCGTCGGGAATGCGACGACGCGGCTGGGTCCGGATCTCGCCGGCGTCACCGGCAGGCGCGATCGCGACTGGCTGCGTCGTTTCATCACGGCGCCCGATAAGATGAACGCGGACGGCGATCCGATCGCGCTGGCGCTGCGCGCGGAGTATCGACAGGTGCGGATGCCGAACCTCAAATTGAACGACGAGGATGTTTCAGCGGTCATCGACTATCTGGAAGGACAGAACCGGGCTGCGCAGCAGGCGCCGCCGCCGGGGCCTGTCGCGGCGACGGCCTCGAGTAGACCGGCGGCCGAGGCGCTCACCGCGATCGTCGATGCGTACCTTCGGATTCAACAGGCGCTGCACGCTGACGCGACCGAACGAATCCGTGAGCCTGCAGGCGTGATTGAAACCGAAGCGAGAAACCTCGCATCGGTGGGCGAACCAATTCGAACATCGGCTGCCGCGTTGACGCGTGCGGACGATCTCAAAGTGGCCCGTGCGGCGTTCGGGACACTCGGCGACGCGATCATGTCGTACGTCGAGGCGTCTGGGTCGAGCTATGGCGAGGGCGTCACCGCGGCATTCTGTCCGATGGTGCAGAAATATTGGCTGCAGCGAGGCGACACGATTCAGAATCCGTTTTACGGTAAAGCGATGTCGGACTGCCGGATCGTGCGATGAATTGTTGAACTCGTTTACGATCGCATCAGCTCAGTCATAGAAAAATACAAGCGCATACATTTCAGTGTGCCATCGCCGATGGCGGAGCCATGGATGCGCGTCGGCTTTCGCTACGCTCGCGCGATGCACGGCGTTTCTTGACCGCTGCCTTGCTCGCTGATGCCGCCGCGTGTTAATCAACGTACATCACGACAAAGAGGATGTCGTGATCACGACAAAGAGGATGTCGTGATCGATCGTTGGCGCAGATGGTTCTCGCCTGCGTTCGCTAAATAGCTTCCACGACCGGTCAGCATCGGTCCGTTGATGATCGTCGCGCGCCCGCGCGGTCGTCCGGCAACGCGCTCGCTGCTGCGCGGCGTGCGCCTCGTCGACATGAGCTTCGTCTGTCGAAGCTCGTGATGTTTTCTCACGCGTTAGTGGCAGGGACGTGTTGATTTTCCTTCCGCCCCAATCGAGCCAGTGCCATCGCCTGACGGTGTGGCTCGCCTTCATGAAATGAAAGGAGCAGGGAGTAATGGCTGAAATATTTCTGTCGCCGAAAGCGTCGAAGGCTCGAGTGAGGGCTGCCGAGAATGCAAGGAGAAACCGCGCAGAGATCGTCCGGGAGTTCTCGTGGGGTCGCGTCACGCGACGCGAGCTGATCAAGATGGGACTGATCACGAGCGCCGGCTTGCTCGTACCGATCGGCGGTCTGAACCCGTTCGTCTCCAGCGCGTCGGCGGACGACAGTGGCATCCCGCGCAGTCCGCTGTTCGGATGTCAGCCGTTCACGCAGCCGATGCCGCGCTTCGACGTGCTGCCCCGCAATCCGGTGCCGGTGCTGAATCCCCAGCCGACCGCGCTGTCCAACCAGACCAAGCAGCCGGTGAATGCGCTGCTCGGCGGCGGGACCGGCCCGGTCGAAGGGCGCCCTCCGGGCGCCGTGTGGGCGCATCAGCGCTTCACGGAGTTCCCGCCGGCGATTGCCGTCCAGACCACTCAGGCGCCGGGGACAACGAACGTCGCCTACAATCCGCAGGTTTCGTCGAGCCAGAACTCCGGCATCGATCCAGGCCAGCCGATACCAGTCCGGTTCCACCCCGGCATGCCCATTCAGAACGGCAACGCCGTGTGGACGTTCAATGGCACGCTTCCGCCGAAGCTCATACAGGTGCGATACGGCGAGCCGGTGCTCTTCCGGCACCGTAACGGGCTTCCGTTCGACGTCCGCGCCAACGGCGGCTTCGGGCGGTACACGATTTCGACGCACCAGCACAACGGCCATCACGGCGCCGAGAACGACGGTTTCACCGGCGCGTATTTCTTCCCCGGCCAGTTCTACGACTATCACTGGCCGATCGTGCTCGCAGGCCACTTTTCGGTAAACACCGCGGCCACCGATCCGCGAGCCAGTTCGCCTGCCGACGACGGCACGCTGAACAACGTGGCGGGCGACTGGCGCGAGACGATGAGCACGCACTGGTTCCACGATCACATGTTCAGCTTCACGTCGCAGAACGTCTACAAGGGCAACGCCGCGATGTTCAACATCTACAGCGGGCTCGATCGCGGCGCCGAGGACATCGTCGAGGACGTGCTGTTCCCGGACGGCTCGCACGGCCCCGTGAATCTGCGGCTGCCGAGCGGCCGCGCAGACGTGAGCGGCAAGAGCTGGGGCAACCTCGATTACGACGTGAACCTGATGCTCGCCGACAAGGCCTTCGACCAGAACGGTCAGCTGCTCTTCGATATCTTCAACTTCGACGGATTCCTCGGCGACGTCATGACCGTCAACTTCGCGTACAAACCGTATTTCCACGTGGAGCGCCGCAAGTACCGCTTCCGGATCCTCAACGCCGCCGTGGCGCGCTTCTTCAAAGTGGCGCTGGCCAACGCGGCTGGCGTCGCGCAGCCCATCGTGCAGATCGCGAACGACGGCAATCTGCTGCCGAATCCGGTGACGCTGCTGGCGCTCGACGAGCAGGGCATCGCCGAACGGTATGACATCGTGATCGACTTCTCCAAGTACGCGATCGGAGACAGGCTCTACCTCGTGAATCTGTGCGAGCACAAAGACGGCAAGGGGCCGTCAGCCGATCTGACAATGGCCCAGGCGCTTTCCGGTCAATCCAGCGATCCGTGCGTCGGACAATTCCTCCAGTTCATTGTCGTGCGCGACCCTGCGCAGCCTGACGTCAGCCAGGTTCCGGCCACGTTGATTCCAAATCCCGACCTCAGCGCCATTCCCATCGCGCGAACGCGCACATTCGTGTTCGGAGACGATGCGAAGCAGGAGCGCACCGCTGTTCCCGCGTTCGGCGGGCCCTGGGGAATCTCGACCAATGGTGGAGAGAAGCTGGATGCGGATTACGGTCGGATTTCAGCCGCGCCGCGATTCGGCACCCGCGAAGTGTGGACCCTGATCAACGACGGCGGCGGATGGGACCACCCGATTCATATCCATTTCGAAGAGGGGCAGATCCTCGCGCGTAACGGCAGCGCGGCGAACGTGCCCGCGTGGGAACGAGGGCGCAAAGACGTGTACCGGCTGCATCCCGATGGCAGCGTGACCATCACCCTGCAGTTCCGCGACTGGGGCGGAATGTTCATGGAGCACTGTCACAACATGACGCACGAGGACAACGCCATGCTGCTCCGGTGGGAGATCGACGACGCGGGTGGTGCGTTCCTGGCGCCGCTGCCGACGCCGATTCCGACGCCGCAGGGCGTGAAATTCGAAGATCCGTTCGAGATCATTCCGTAAGCGCCGGGCTCGGATCGGGAGGACGGACAATGCGATGGAAAATCGCAGCCACGATCGCGGCGGCCGCGGCCTTGTGGCTGAATTCATTAGTGAATGCACCGTACACGTCGGCTGCGGCCGCAGCCGGCGACACCCGCTGGGGCGCCGATTTCTTCCCGAACGTCACGTTGACGACGCACCAGGGCAAGACGGTGCGCTTCTACGACGACCTCGTGAAAGGAAAGATCGTCGCGATCGATCTGATCTACACGACCTGCAAATACGCCTGCCCGCTCGAGACCGCGCGGCTGGCGCAAGTGCAGCGACTGCTCGGCGATCGCATGGGTCGCGACGTCTTCTTTTACTCGATCACGATCGATCCCGATCACGATACGCCGGCCGTCCTCGCGGAGTACGCCGAAAAGTATCACGCGGGGCCTGGCTGGTTATTTCTAACCGGTGCGAAGGGCGACATCGAGCTGATCGGCCGAAAGCTCGGGCTGTACACGGGACCTGATCCGAGGAACCCAGACGGGCATGTCCCGTACTTGCTGGTCGGGAACCAGGCGACGGGCCAATGGATGCGGAACTCGGCCGTCGACAACCCGAAGTTCATCGCGAGGACGATTGGCCAGTGGATGAACAGCTGGCAGACTCCCCCGGGCGACGCGCTGAAATCGTACGCGGAGGCGCCGGCGCGGACGTTCGACACGGGTCAATACACGTTCGTCTATCACTGTTCCGCCTGCCATGCGATTGGAAGCGGGCAAGCTCGCATCGGTCCGGATCTCGCGGGCGTCACCAGCCGCCGCGATCGCGACTGGCTCCGTCGTTTCATTGCAGCGCCAGACAAGATGAACGCCGACGGCGATCCGATCGCGGTGGCGCTGCGCGCCGAGTATCGTGAGGCGCGGATGCCGAACCTCAAATTGAACGATGACGATGTCTCGGCAGTCATCGACTATCTGAGCCGCGCCGGCCAGGAGGCATCGCCGCAACCGCGTGCCGCGACGACCGCGTCGAGCAAAACGGCCGCGGACCCGACGGCGATCGTCGAGGCGTACCTTCGGATTCAACAGGCGCTGCACGCGGACGCGACCGAACGAATCCATGACGACGCGCGCGCGATCGCAACCGAAGCGGGTCATCTCGGATCGGCAGGCGAGCCGATTCGAATGTCCGCCGGCGCTCTGGTGCGCGCGACCGATCTGCCGGCAGCGCGTGCGGCGTTCGGCACGCTGAGCGACGCGATCATCGACTACGTCAAGACGTCTGGCTCGAGCTACGGCGACGGCGTCACCATCGCATTCTGTCCGATGGCGCAGAAGTATTGGCTGCAGCGGGGCGACACCGTTCAGAATCCGTTCTACGGCAAAGCGATGCCCGACTGCGGCCGGATTGTTCGATGAACGTGTGGGGACCGACGTTTTCTTAACGCGGCGGGGACCCACCCCCGCCGCGCAGACGCGCTCGCGGCGTAAACCGCTCGCGCGTATCAAGAACAGAACGTCACCGATCCGTACTTGGTCCGGTCCCCCGCAGGGACAGTTGTCGGCGACGTTCTGTTCTGGATACGCCCTCGCGCTACGGCGCGAGGGCGTCAGCGCGTGGGGGTGGGCCCCACGCGTTAAGAAAATGTGATTACATGCGCGTATGCCCGATCACGCGGTGCTGGCGACGGTGGCGGACCAGCCGGGAATCCTGCATGGCTTGACAAAGGTCCTCGCGGCGCACGATGCGAACATCACGTACGTCGACATCGTCCGTCCGCTGGATCGCGATCCGCAGGTGTATCTGGAGTTCGCGACCGAGCGCGCGATCGAGACGGTCGTCGCCGACATGCGGGCGGTCGCCGGAATCAAGAGCGTCGAGCCGACGCCGTCGTTCGCGAAGATCTACGGCAAGCGGATCATCATCATGGGCGGCGGCGCGCAGGTCGGTCAGGTCGCGATGGGCGCGATCAGCGAGGCCGACCGCCACAACATCCGCGGCGAACGAATCTCGGTTGATACGATTCCGCTCGTCGGGGAGCAAAACCTCGCCGCCGCCGTCCGCGCCGTCGTTCTGCTGCCGCGCGTGCGCCTCCTCGTGCTCGCCGGTTCGCTGATGGGCGGCGACATCACGAACGCCGTCGAGGAAGTGCGCGCGAAAGGGCTGCGCGTCATCTCCCTCAACATGGCCGGCAGCGTGCCCGACGCCGCCGATCTCGTCGTGTCCGATCCGGTCCAGGCGGGCGTGATGGCGGTAATGGCCGTCGCCGACACCGCGAAGTTCGACATCGTGCGCCAGGAGAAGCGGCGATACTAAGAACAGAACGTCGCCAACTTTGCTCCCTGCGCGTGGAGGGTGAATCTCGTATTGGTGACGTTCCGTTCTAAATACGCGCGAGCACTACGGTGCGAGCGCGTCTGCGCGGCAGGGGTGGGGCCCCGCCGCGAAAAAAAAACGTGGGGCCCCCGCCGCGAACTAATTGTGGTTGAGCGGTCTGATCCGGTCGAGCACTTCGAGAGAGGCGCGTTCGGTTCCTTCGGCACGCCCCAGCATGATCTGATTCGTTCGGTACTGCGACTGGACGCGGTCTCGCCAGTTGGCTTCGGCCGCGAGCCCCGCGCCATCCGATCGCCGCAGAACCGGCGCCGCCGTTCGCCGCAGTCCTTCGGCCCGCAGGCGCCAGCTCTCATAGCGCAGCCTGACGTATTCCTGCGCGTCGACCATCAGGACCTGATGATCTTTGGGGATGCCGGTGATCGCGGCGAGCCGCGCGCCCGCCTGGTGCAGCTCGGGCATGATCTTCAGCTCGATCAAGTCGGCCAGCATTGACGCGCTGATCTGGTTCTTCCTGTAGCGCGTTTCGGCGCTGCGGTACACGGGCGCCGTCTGATCCTCGATCGCGATCACGCGCGCGATTTCAGGACGCACGTCGGCGATGCCGCGCAGCGGCACGGCGGCGACCATCGCGATGACGAGCGCGCCGCCCGACATCGCGCCGAGCAGCCGCGGCGCAGGCTGGCGGTCGCCGGCGCCGCTGGTCAGCACGAGGCCCGATCCGAAGCCGATGACGAACGCGATGAACTCGGCGGCGGTGCCGACGTTGTCGTTGTTCGCGTTGTACAGAACGAAGATCACAGCGGCGGGAAGAATCCGCTTGACCGCGACGAGCGGGATCGGCACCGGCGATGGCCGGAAGAGATCCCAGATGCAGCAGGCGATCAGCAGACCGTAAAGGCCGAAGATCGCGCCCGATGCGCCGGCGCTGACTGTCACCGGATTCGCGACGATGGTGACGAGACACGCAAAGATGCCCGCGGTCAAATACATCGACACCAGCGCGAGACGGCCCACGACGCGCTCGAGCACGAGACCGAGCTGCGTCACGCCGGCGACGTTCACGAGCAGCGCGAGCAATCCCGGCTGCACGAACATCGACGTCAGCAGGCGCCACCACTCGCCGTTCGTCGTGCGCGGACCAAATGTCGCGCCCCACGAGACGAGCGTCTCCGGGTCGGAAATTGCGCCGCGGCCGAAGACCATCGCGAGAAACACGGCCACGTTGAGCGCGACGATCGCAAGCGTCGCGATCGGCCAGCGCACGCGCGCGCGCAGCGCGTCGTGAAACGGCCGGCACTCCTCGAGGTTGCGCGCCGCGACCGCCCGCGCGTTCAGCAGAAGGCCGCGCAGCGCCCGAATCAGCCGCAGCCGTTCTTCAGGCGTCGACGCCTTGAATGCGAGAGCTGCGATAACGATGAAGACAACGACCCAACCCACGCATACCACAAGGTCAAGAGGTGTGCCATGCGTGTCTGCGGATTCAGGAGAGATTCGGCACCGGCGCCGCGGGCGCGACGCCGGTCGATTTCAAGAGTCGGATTGGCCGACCAGGATTGTAAACGTCAGCATTTGAACAGGCGCACGAACAACGGCGGTTGATTGCCGCTGCCCGCGGACGCCGATGCCGTCGCCCCGTTCGAATCGGTGACCGTCAGCGTGACCGACAATGGCTGCGACGCGCCCTCGGTCGTGCTCTGCGGGCCGCCGCAGGTCCACGTGAACGAGAACGCGCTGTTGCCGCCGCTCTGGCTGAACGTCCTGACGTCGCCGTCGGTGAACTGTACCGCCCAGTCGAACTTCACGAGCCCGTTCGTGCCGAGCGGGAATGACGTCGATTCCAGAACGCACGTGCTGCCGGTGCTGCTCGTGATTCGGCACTCGGTGGCCGGACTCGCGCCGCTCACCGCCGGATCGCGCATGCGGAACGAAACCGAAATCGTGGCTCCGCCTCCGGCCGACTGATTAACGGTGACCGTCTGTCCGCCAATCGTCACCGTACCTGTTCGCGCTGCGCCGGTGTTCGCCGCGACCGACGCCGAGAGCGTTCCGCTGCCGGTGCCGGACGCCGCGGACGTGATCGTGATGAACGACGCGTTGCTCGTCGCCGTCCAGTTGCACGTGCTTCCTGCGCCAACCGTGACGACGATCGTCGCGCCGGCGCCGGCGACCGAAAAACTCGTCGGCGACACGGTGATGCTGCACGGTCCCACGGTGCGAAACGTCTCGGTCGACGAGTAAGCGCCCGTCGTCGTCCCATCGGTCGCGCGCGCATGCCAGTACCACAACACGTCCGGACCGAGGTCCCGATTCACCTGCCAGCTCGTCGTGCCGCCACCTTCGGCGATGCCATCGACGGTGAACGTGCGCACGGGATCGTTGGGGAAGGTCGGCAGGTCAGAAATTTCGAAGCGATAGGTGACGGTGCCGACGGTGCCGCTCGCGGTCGCGTTGTTGACGACGAGCGTCGGCCGCGTGTCGGTCACGGTTTGTCCACCGATCGGTGCGTTCGCCGTCGGCGCGGTCAGGCTGCCTGCCGACGTCGGTCCTGCGGCGCTCTGCGAAACGGTGAACGAAGTGCCGCTGATGGTGAGCGTGGCGGTTCGCGACGCGCCGGTGTTCGCCGCGACCGTGAAGCTCACGGTGCCGTTGCCGCTGCCCGACCCGCCGCTCGTGATCGTCACGAACGTCGCGCTGCTGGTCGCGGTCCACGTGCAGCCGGTGCCTGCCGTCACGGGCACCGAGCCGGTGCCGCCCGCGGCGGCGAACGACGATGCGCTGATCGTGCCGGCTGTCACCGTGCACGACGGCGTCGTCGGCGTGTTGGCGTTGTTGTTCTTGGTGCACGCGGCCGCCAGCGCAAGCACGGCAGCCGCCGCCACGAGTCGGCGATCCGCAATCTGCATGCGCGCAAATATATACTGAGTCCGTTCACGGGCGGGAGATGCCAAATGAGTGAAATTGCATTGAACGTGAATGGAAGTTCGCATCGCCTCGACGTCGATCCGACGACGCCACTGCTGTACGTGCTCAGTGATGATCTCGGGCTCCGCGGGCCGAAGCTCGGCTGCGGTCTCGGCCAGTGCGGCGCGTGCACGGTCATCGTCCGCGGCCGCGCCGTCCGTTCGTGCGTGACGCCGGTCGGCACGGTCGCCGGCGCGGAGATCACGACCCTCGAAGGGCTGGGGACGGCGGAGAAGCCGCATCCTTTGCAGCAGGCATTCATCGACGAACAGGCGGCGCAGTGCGGCTTCTGCCTGAACGGCGTGATCCTGACGGCGAAGGCGTTTCTCGATCAGAAGCCCAAGGCCACCGATGCGGAGCTCCAGCAGGGGCTTGGGAGCGTGTTGTGCCGCTGCTTCACGCACGTCCGCATGCTGCGGGCGATCAAGAAGTATCAGGAGAAGCGGGCATGACGACGAAAATACCCACCGCCGTCGACCGCCGTGCGTTCCTGCAGATGTCGGGCGCGCTCGTCGTGAGCTTCAGCGCCGCATCGATCCTCGACGCCGCCGACGTCGTGCAAGGCCCGTTCGACACGCGCGGGTCGCACGTCGATCCGACGCAGCTCGATTCGTGGCTCGCCGTCGGCGCCGACGGCGGCGTCACCGCGTATACCGGCAAGTGCGAGTTCGGCCAGGGCATGTACACGGCGCAGATTCAGCTCGTCGCCGAGGAGTTGTCGGTGCCGGTCTCGCGGGTGAAGCTCATTCAGTGCGACACGTCGATCTGTCCCGACCAGGGAACCACGTCCGGGAGCCAGTCGACGCCGACCAACTTCAACGAGCGAAACCTGGCGCAGGCCGCCGCGACAGCTCGTGAAGCGCTGCTGCGCCTCGCGTCCCAACGGCTCGGCGTCCCGGTCGATCGGCTTTCGGCGAGCGACGGTGTTGTCGGCGTCAAAGGCGATACCGGCAAACGCGTCAGCTACGGCGAGCTCGTTGGCGGCAAACGGTTCGACGTCACCGTGAACGCGCACGCCCCGCGCAAGGCGGTCGCCGACTGGAAGGTGATGGGGACGCCGGTGCCGCGCGTCGACATGACGGAGATGGCGACAGGCACGTTCGAGTTCGTCCACAACGTCCGCGTTCCAGGAATGCTGCACGGCCGCGTCGTCCGCCCGGCGTCTGTCGGCGCAGCGGTCGCGAGCGTCGACGAGGCTTCGGTCCGCGGCATGCCTGGACTGGTGAAAGTGGTCGTCCGCAAGAACTTCGTCGGCGTGGTGTGCGAGAAGCAGTGGCAGGCGATCCAGGCGGCGGCCAAGCTGAAAGTCGTATGGACCGCGGGCCCAGGTCTGCCGGCGCAGCACGATTTCTACGACCACCTGCGCAAACAGCCGGCGCGCGACGCGGCTGTTGTCGACTCGAAGGACGTGGATCAGAAGATGACCGCCGCCTCGTCGGTGTTGAAGGCGACGTATCTGCATCCGTATCAGATGCATGGATCGATGGGGACGTCGTGCGCGGTGGCTGATGTGCAAGGGAACAAAGCGACCGTGTGGTCGCCGACGCAGTCGGCGTATCCGACGCGAAGCGGCGTCGCGGCGGTGCTCGGCATCCCGCCGGACAACGTCCGCGTCATCTACGTGCGCGGATCGGGCTGCTATGGCATCAACGGGGCGGACACCGTGTCGTACGACGCGGCGCTGCTGTCGCACGCGGTCGGAAAGCCGGTGCGCATCCAGCTCTCGCGCCAGGACGAGATGGCATGGGAAAACTACGGCTTCGCGTACGTGATCGATCAGCGCGCCGCCGTCGATCGCAGCGGGACGATCGCCGCGTGGGACTGCGAGTCGTGGTCGCCTTCGCTCGGCGGACGTCCCGGGTACGATCAACCCGGCAACGTCGTTACCGGGATGCTCGTCGGCTTCGAGCCGGCGGCGCCGGCGCCGCGCGCGGCCGGCGCGCCGCGCGGTCCGCTCAGGAACGGCAGCAACGCCGTTCCGTCGTATCTCGCCGGCTGCATCGACGGATCGTGCAATGGCGCGGGCACGATCAAGAGCGAGCGCGTCGTGACCCACACGATCGCATCGCCGTTCTTCACCGGACCGCTGCGGTCGCCGGCCCGTCTACAGAACACGTTCGCGCACGAATGCTTCCTCGACGAGATCGCCGCGCACGTGAAGGCCGATCCGGTCGAGTACCGCGTGCGTCATCTCAGCGATCCGCGGCTGCGCGAGGTCGTCCAGGCGGCCGCGAAGGCAGCCAAGTGGCAGCCGCGCCAGTCGCCGCAGCGCACCGGCAGCGGTCGCGGCATCGCCTGCGTTGCGTACGAAGGCGACAACGGCTACGTCGCGATGGTCGCCGACGTCGACGTCGACCAGTCGAGCGGACGGATCCGCGTCAGGAAGCTCGTCGTAGCGCAGGACTGCGGACCGATCACGAATCCCGACGGCATGAAGAATCAGATCGAGGGAGGCGCGCTGCAGGGGCTGAGCCGCGCGCTCGGAGAAGAAGTGACGTGGGACGAGCGGAAGGTCACGTCGATTGACTGGCGCACGTACCACAGCCTGCCGCTCGGATTCGATGTGCCCGAGGTCGAAAGCGTGCTAATCAACCGCAACGGCGTCGAAGCATCGGGCGCCGGCGAAACGGCGATCACGATCGTCGCCGCCGCCGTCGGCAACGCCGTGTTCGACGCGACCGGCGCGCGCATCCGCGAGGTGCCGTTCACGCCGGAGCGGATCGTCGCCGCGCTTCGCGCGCGGTCGTGAACGCCGGCGAGCGCGGGCGCCTGCTGCTCCTCGCCGCCGGCGCCTTTCTCCTCTACACCGCCGGCGCGGGAGGTGCCCCCGTCTACCTCGATCCGGACGAGGTGATGTTCGCGCTCCAGGCGCATTCGATCGCCGCCACTGCACACGACCTTGACGGCCGCTTCCTGCCGCTGTACTTCCACATGAGCCTCCTCGGCCAAAACGTCTGGTTCCACCCGGTCATCGTCTATTGCATGGCGCCGTTCCTGAAGGTGTTGCCGCTCACGGACTGGACCGTTCGACTGCCGTCGGCAGCCGTCGGCGCGATCAACGTCGTGCTCACGTACTTCATCGCGCGTCGGATGTTCGCCGCGCCACGCGCGGCGCTGCTGGCCGCGGCGCTCCTCGCGCTGACGCCCGCGCACTTCATCCACAGCCGGCTGGCGATGGATTACCTGTATCCGGTGCCGTTCGTGCTCGGCTGGCTGCTGTGTCTGCTGATCTACTTCGAGCGGCGCGACGCATGGATCCTCTTCACGGCCAGCAGCCTGCTCGGCCTCGGCGTCTACAGCTACATCGCGTCGCTGATCATGATGCCGCTCTATCTCGCCATGACGCTCGCGGCAATCCTGCGCGAGCAGAAGACGACGCGACCCTGGGTGACGGCGATCGCCGGCTTCGCGTGGCCGCTCACCCTACTCGCGGTGTGGGCCGCGACGCATCCGGCGTTCGTGACGGCAACGCTCGAGCGATACCGCCAGCCGCAGCCGATCGACTATCTGCAGGGGTTCAAAGGCCTGTCACTCGCGGCGGCGCTGGAGCAGGCGCGGCGGCTGCTGGCGTTCTCAGGCGTCACGGGCCGCATTTCGATGTACTGGTACTTTTTCGATCCTGCCTATCTGTTCCTGTACGGCGGCTACACGAACGTCATGAACTCGACGCGCCACGTCGGCGTGTTCCTCGCTCCGCTGCTCGTCTTCGTACCGGTCGGCATAGTCGCGATCGCAACCGGACGGCGCACGACGCTCGATCTCATCTTGCTCGCCGGATTTCTGTCGGCGCCCTTTGCCGCATGTCTCGTGGTGCCGGAGCCGTACGCGATCGATCGCGAGCTCGAGCTGCTGCCGTTCGGAGTGCTGATCGCGACTCGGGGCGTCGAGCGGCTGCTGGCGGCGCGCGCGCGGGTGTACCGCGCGGCGGCCATCGTCCTGCTCGCGCTGGTACCGCTCCATTTTGCGTTCGTCCTCTTCGATTATTTCGGCGACTACCGCATCCGATCGGCGATCTGGTTCAGCGGGAATCGTCGCGGCGCCCTCGAGTCGATCGTCGCGCGCGCGTCGCGCGAGCGCGTGCCGGCGATTTACCTAAGCACGAGGCACGTTCCATATCTCGACGCGTATTGGCAGTTCTACTTGATCAAGCAACGCCGCCAGGATCTGCTGCAGCGGACGATTTACTTCACCGAGGGCACGCTCGACCCGTCGGCGGTGCCGGCCGGCAGTCTCGTGCTCGCGAGCCGCGACGATCGGCCGCTCTTCGCGCTGGCGGAATCGCGCGGGCTCCGACGAATCGAGCTCGTTCCCGAGCCGGACGGCACGCCGCTATTTGCGATCTTCCAGCGCTGATTGCTATGTTAGGCGCCACATCGAGCAAGACACGGCGCGGAGCGAGGAGGTCGTTGCATGTCCGAGTCCGCCGTACCCCTGGTCGTCGCGCGTCGGCGTTTCGGCGAAACGACACGAAGAGACTTGTGGTGGGTCCAGCCGCTGCTGGTGTTCGCCGGTCTCTCGACCTTCGTCGTCTATGCGACGTGGGCCGCCTTCCAGGGCGATCACTACACTTACGGTCCTTATATCTCACCGTTCTACTCGCCGGAAATCTTCGGCACCTCGCCTCACAACTGGTTCGGCCCGAAACCTGCGGCGCTGCCGCCGTGGCTGCCGTTCACGCCGGCGCTGCTCATCCTGCCGATTCCGGCGCTGTTTCGCTTCACCTGCTACTACTACCGCGGCGCCTACTACAAGGCGTTCTGGGGCGATCCGCCGTCGTGCACCGTCGGCGAGCACCGCACGACGTACTGGGGCGAGAACTCGTTCCCGCTGATCCTGCAGAACATCCACCGCTACATGCTGTTCATCTCGATGGCGGTCCTGGCGATTCTCGTCGTCGACGCGTGGGAAGCGCTGTGGTTCGCCGATCCGGCAACCGGACGCGTGCAGTTCGGCGTCGGCGTCGGCACGATCGTGCTCGCGGCCAACGTCACGCTGCTCAGCGGGTACTTGTTCGGCTGCCACTCGATGCGGCACGTCGCCGGCGGGTGCGTCGATCAGATCTCGCGCGCGCCGCTTGGCGCCCGTGCGTACCGATGCGTCAGCTGTCTCAATCGCCGGCACATGTGGTGGGCGTGGACCAGTCTGTTCGCCGTCGGCTTCGCCGATCTGTACGTCCGGCTCTGCTCGATGGGCGTGTGGACCGACGTTCGGATCTGGTGATGCCGGAATATCAGACGCACGTCCATGACGTGCTGGTGATCGGAGCAGGCGGCGCGGGACTTCGCGCCGCGATCGAAGCGTCGGCGTCGGGCGTCTCGGTCGGCCTCGTGTGCAAGTCGCTGCTTGGCAAGGCGCACACCGTGATGGCCGAGGGAGGCATCGCGGCGGCGCTGGCCAACGTCGACGATCGCGACAGCTGGCAAGTCCATTTCGCCGACACGATGCGCGGCGGACAGTACGTCAACAACTGGCGGATGGCGGAGCTCCACGCGAAGGAGGCGCCCGATCGCGTGCGCGAGCTCGAAGCGTGGGGCGCGCTGTTCGATCGGACGGCGGACGGACGCATCCTGCAGCGCAACTTCGGCGGCCATCGATATCCGCGTCTCGCGCACGTCGGCGATCGGACCGGCCTCGAGATGATCCGGACGCTTCAGGATCACGGCATTCACATGGGGATCGACGTCCACATGGAATGCACGATCGTGCAGCTGCTCAAGAGCGGCGATCGGATCGCCGGCGCGTTCGGCTACGAGCGTGAGCGCGGGCGCTTCAAGCTCTTTCGCGCGAAGGCGGTGGTCCTCGCAACCGGAGGCGTGGGCCGCGCCTACAAGATCACGAGCAACAGCTGGGAGTACACCGGCGACGGGCACACGCTGGCGTACGACGCCGGCGCCGATCTGATGGACATGGAGTTCGTGCAGTTCCATCCGACCGGCATGGTGTGGCCGCCGAGTGTGCGCGGCATCCTCGTTACCGAAGGCGTGCGCGGCGAAGGCGGCGTGCTGAAGAACAGTCTGGGCCGCCGCTTCATGTTCGACGACATCCCCGAGAACTATCGTCCGCAGACGGCCGACAACGAAGAGGAAGGGTGGCGGTACACGCAGGGCGACAAATCGGCGCGGCGCCCGCCCGAGCTCCTCACGCGCGATCACGTCAGCCGCTGCATCGTGCGCGAGATCAAAGAGGGACGGGGCAGTCCCCACGGCGGCGTGTTCCTCGACATCTCGTGGATCAAGGCGCGGATTCCCCACGCCGCCGAGCACATCAAGAAGAAGCTGCCGAGCATGTATCACCAGTTCAAGCAGCTTGCCGACATCGACATCACGCAGGAGGCGATGGAAGTCGGTCCGACGACGCACTACATCATGGGCGGCGTGCGGGTCGACGCCGACACGCAGATGTCTACCGTGTCCGGGCTCTTCGCGGCCGGCGAGTGCGCGGCGGGCATCAACGGCGCCAACCGTCTCGGCGGCAACTCGCTCTCGGATCTGCTGGTATTCGGCAAGCGCGCAGGCGAGTTCGCCGCGAAGTATGCCGTCGGGCAGAAAGCGGCCGACGTCGACGGTTCGCAGGCGGATGCCGCGGCACGGCGCGCACTCGAACCGTTCGAGCGCGGCACGTCGGGCGAGGGACCGTATCAGGTGCAGTACGCGCTCCAGGACATGATGCAGGATCTCGTCGGCATCGTCAGAAACGAAGGCGAGATGAAGCGGGCGCTCGACTGCCTTCGAACGTTGCGTGCGCGTGCGGCCCGAGTCGGCATCGGCGGACACCGCGAGTACAACCCCGGTTGGCACAGCGCGCTGGATCTGCACAACCTGTTGACGGTGTCGGAGGCGATCACGCTGTCGGCGATCGAGCGGAAGGAAAGCCGCGGCGGCCATTTCCGCGAGGACTATCCGGACAAGGATCCGGCATTCGCCACGTTCAACATCGTCACGCGGAAGTCGCGCGACGGCTCGACGGAAGTTTCGCGCGCTGCGATTCCGCCGATGCCTCAGGAGCTGAAGAAGGTCGTCGAGGAGATGAAATAGATGGGACAAACGGCGACGTTTCGTATCTGGCGCGGCAACGGTCACGAGGGCACGTTCACCGACTACGCAACCGAGGTGACCGAGGGGATGGTCGTGCTCGACGCCGTGCACCAGATTCAGGCGCACCAGGCGCACGACCTGGCGGTGCGCTGGAACTGCAAGGCGGGGAAATGCGGCTCGTGCTCGGCGGAAGTGAACGGACATCCGCGGCTGATGTGCATGACGCGCCTGAACCAGCTGAATCTCGCCAAGCCAGTCACAATCGAGCCGATGAAGGCGTTTCCGCCGATCAAGGATCTCGTGACCGACGTCTCGTTCAACTTCCGCGCGAAGAAGTCGATCAAACCGTTCAAGCCGAGACCTCCCGACGCGCCGGACGGCACGTGGCGCATGGCGCAGGCGGACGTCGAGCGCGTCCAGGAATTCCGGAAGTGCATCGAGTGCTTTCTGTGCCAGGACGTCTGTCACGTGCTGCGCGACCATCGGCTGTTCGACGAGTTCGTGGGGCCGCGACACATGATTTATGCGGCGGCGCTCGAGATGCATCCGCTCGACGTGGAGCAGCGCGCGCGCGATTTGAAGGATGCGTACGGCGTCGGCTTCTGCAACATCACGAAATGCTGTACGAAGGTCTGCCCGGAGGGTATCGGGATCACCGACAACGCCATCATTCCGCTGAAGGAACGCGTCATCGATCAGCTCTACGATCCCGTGGTCAAGTTGCTGCGGATGTTCCGGTAGGAGCTTCCAATATTGCAGATTGTTGATTGCAGATTGCTGATTGATTGTTGATTGCAATCGGCTCAATCAATCAGCATCAATCAGCAACAATCCGCAATCAATCAGCAATCCAATCAGCAATCAGCAATCTAAAATCAGCAATGCAGGGAGGACATTCATGACATTCGAGCTCAAGACGCTTTCGCCGGAATCGGTGCCGCGCGCCCTGGCGAAGGCCGAGCGCTACCGGCTCCTCAACGAGCCTGGCGAGGCCGAGAGCATCTGTCTCGACGCGTTACAAGTCGACGCCGACAACCAGGAAGTGCTCGCGATGCTGCTGCTCGCGCTGACCGATCAGTTCGACGACGACCTGCTGACGGCGCACGACGAAGCGGTGCAGGTTGCCGCGCGGCTGCGCGACGAGTACGAGCGCGCGTACTACACCGGCATCATCTGGGAGCGCCGGGCCAAGGCGCGGCTGCGGCGCGCGTCGCCCGCCGTCTTCCCGCACGTCTACGGGTGGCTGCGCGAGGCGATGGTCTGGTACGAGCGCGCCGAAAGCTTTCGTCCCGCCGGCAACGACGATGCGCTGCTGCGATGGAACGCCTGCGCGCGGCTCATCATGCGCGATCGCCGGCTGGCGCCGGCGCCCGAAGAGCGCGCCGAGCCGCTGCTGCTGGAATAGCGTGTTGCGGGCCGGAGGCTCGTGGTGGGGCGGGCCTCGCCGCCATCGCCGCCTTCACGCGCTCGGGCGTGAACGGGACGCTGCGCAGCCGAGTGCCCGTCGCATCGAACACCGCATTCGCAATCGCCGCAGCGCCGTCGGACGAGGACGGTGCACGCGCCGCACTGGCCGAGCCCGCAGCCGAATTTCGCGCCGTGCAGCGCGAACTGATCGCGCAGGACGTAGAGCAGCGGCTGCGCCGGATCCCAGGAATCGGCGGCGACCTCACGGCCATTCAACCGGAATGTGTAGCTGGCCATGGGGCGGATTGTGGATCCGGCAGTGCCCGCGGTGCGGTGGCACCTTCAGGAAGCCGGTTGCCGCAGCTGACGACTAGCGGCTGTACTGCACCTTGCCGCCGACGATCGTATAGAGGACCTGCGCCGTTGGAATGTCGTCCTCAGCAATCGTCATCAGATCTTTCGAGAAGACGGTGATGTCCGCCAGCTTGCCTGGCCGAAGCGAGCCCTTGATGTTCTCGTCGAACCCCGCGTAGGCCGCGTCGATCGTGTACGAGCGCAGCGCCTCCATGCGGCTCATGCGCTGGTCCGGATAGAACACCGATCCGTCCTTCAGCTTCCGCGACACCGACGCGTAGAACGACGGAATCGGATCGATGTCCTCGACCGGGGCATCTGTCCCGTTGGCGATTGTCGCGCCTGCCTTCATCAGCTTCTGCCAGACATACGCACCTTCTTCGGCTCGCTTCGGCCCGAGCCTCGCGAGCACGAACGGCGCGTCGGAAGTCGCGTGAATCCCCTGCATCGACGCGATGACGCCGAGCTGTGCGAACCGTGGAATATCCGCCGCGTTCAGATGCTGCGCGTGCTCGATGCGCCAGCGGAGGTTCTTGCCGTCTATCACTGCGGCGGGGGACCCGCGCCCGGCCGCGCTCACTCGCGCGTTGCGCCCGCTCGAGCTCGAGGTTGCCTTGTCCTGATGTCGCTTGAACGTCTCCTCGTAGATGTCGAGCACCTCGCGGTTGCCGCGGTCGCCAATCGCGTGCACGCACAACTGATAATCGTTGATGACCGCGAGTTCCGCCGCGCGGGTCACGTCCTCGAGCGAGTCGGTGTTGAACCCACTCGTGGACGTCAGATCGCTGTAGGGCTGGAGCATCCAGGCGCCGCGCGATCCCAGCGCGCCGTCGATCGCGCGCTTGACGGCTCGAACCGTGAAGCGTTTGTCGCCGTAGTTGACCGTGCGGTACTTCGGCATGTCGATCGCGAGGCGATCGGGCGTCTCGCGCAGCATCATCCACACGCGAAGCGGCAGCTTGCGCTCGTCGACGACCTTCTTCATCACCTCGATCGTCGACGGCGGCGAGCCGGCGTCGCTGACGGTCGTCAGCCCTTTCGACAGCGCTTCCTGCGCGGCGAGATCGATGTCGCGCCGAAGGTCGGCCTCGACCTCGGCCGGCGTTCGCCGGGCCCGATCGCGCGCCAGCGCGTCGGCGATGAGCGACTGGGCCCGCTCGTTGAACAGACCCGTGGGATTGCCACGGCCGTCTTTCAGGATCTTTCCGCCCTTCGGATCCTCGGTCGTCCTCGTGACGCCCGCCGCCTCCATCGCCTTCGCGTTCGCGAACCCGGCGTGGCCGCTCGCGTGCGTGAGCCACACCGGGTTGTTCGGCGACGCGCGGCTGAGCGCTTCGTGCAGCGGGAAGCCTTCGACGTTCGGCGACGGCACGTGCGACCATTTTTCCTGATGCCAGCCGCGCCCGAGGATCCATTCGCCCGGCTTCGCGCGCTTCGCCGCGTCGCCGACCATGCGCACGATGTCGTCCCAGTCGGAGGCGGTGGAGAGCTTCAGGTTCCGCGCCGCTTCGCCGACGCCGGTGAAGTGGACGTGCGCGTCGATGAAACCGGGCGTCGCCAGCGCGCCTTTGAGATCGATCACCCTCGTGTTCGGACCGACGTACGCCTGAATCTCCTGGTTCGGTCCGACCGCGACGATCGTGTCGCCTGACACCGCGAGCGCTTCGACGACCGGTCGGCCCCCGTCGACGGTGACGATTTTGCCGCCGCGCAGGACGAGATCCGCGGGCTGCGGCGCGGCGCCGCGCGACTGCGCGCGGACGCCGGCTGAAGATGTGATGACCAGGGCGAAGAGAACAAGCCGGAGAGAGACGTCAATACGCAAATCTCACCTCTGCAACGATCGATCGTTTGAGGATATCGCCGAACACGTGCTGTTGAATGTCCTCATTCGTCAGATTCGTCCCCTTGACGAGCGTCGTGATCCTGCCGCCCGACCACTTCACGCCGAACGAGCCGTTCAGCATCGTGTACGCGTCGGTGAAGCCGTGGAACGGCGAGGAGAGGACGTCGCTCCAGAACGCCTTGTCCGAGTAATTCACCGAAGCGGCGCCGAGCAGTCGCGCGCCGTCGGCGTTGAAGCCGATGTTGAACCGGTTCGTCGGCGGCAGCGCGAGCTCCGCGGTCGGGAATGGATTCGGATCGTCGAGCACGATCGGCTTGCCCTGCCACGAGTAGTTCGCGAACACGTTGAGCCCCCGCTTCACCCGATGATCGACCGACAGCTCCAGGCCTTTCTGCCGCGTCGGACCGAGATTGAGATAGGTGAACGCCGTGCGCGGCAGGAAGATGCCGGCCTGCGCGAGCAGAGCGAGGATCGGTCCGCCGAGCTGCCACCCGGGCGGCGGATTGGCGGCCGTGTACGGATCGCGGCTGTTCGGCAGCTGCGTGAAGTTGATGCTGTCGTTGTTGTCGTTCACGTAGAACGCCGCGCCGAAGGTCGTCTTTCCCTGGATCGTTCCGGTGTAGGCGACTTCGTACGCCGTCACCGATTCCTCCGTCAGCTCCTTCTGCGGCTGGCCGTTGATCGGCAGCTTGCTGCCGACGGCGTGCACGACGAGCGGGAACGGCTGCGCGACCAGCGGCCGCCCCGCCGGCGGCAGGAGCGGCGCGAGCGCGCTCAGGTCGGTGGGGTTGACGATCGCGATATCGAGGTAATTGTTGATGACCGACGGCGATCGGAACGCGCGGTTGAACGAGACGCGCAGCGAGTGGTCGGGCAGCAGCTTGAACACCGCCGCGACGCGCGGAGAGAACACCGGGTCGCTGAGGTTGCCGAACTTGTCGACGCGGCCGCCAATCGTGAGGCGGACCGGATCGAGGAAGATTTCGTCCTGCGCGTACGCGCCGAGCTCGGTCCGGTTCTCGGCTGTGGGCGCAATCGTGATGTCGAAGTTGTTGCGCCGCACGTTGCCGCCGAAGGTCACCACCTGCTTCGAGCCGGCGCGCACCGTGTCGCCCGCCTCGATGTCGTACGTCTGCGTCGAAAAATTGAGCTGGAGCGGCTTGGCGGTCGCGGGATCGACGAGCAGCAGATTCGGCGCCTCGGCGCTGGTGATGTTCGTGAACGCGTTCACCTTGATGCCGCGCTTCCGATAGTTCACCTTCGCGTAGCCCATGTAAGACCCCTTCTGGATGTCGAAGGGGCCGACGCCTGTGTGGATGATGCCCGACGAACCGGCGATGCCGCCGCCGTAGGTGATGCGTCCTTCGCCGATCTCCTGATCGACGCGCGCGTCGAACTTCGGCTGGCTCGTGCCGACGTTGTGAAACGCGGAGCCGGGCGCTCCGGCCGTGTCGGCCGGATAGAACCCGCCGCCGACCGTCGCCGATGGATCGCGGGGATCCGTGATGCGCGGAATCTGTCCCGTCGGCCGCGGCATCGGATCGGAATTGAAGTACCCGGCGCTGATCCGGTACGACCAGATCGAGTTGGGCGCCTGCGCAATCGTCGCGTTCGCGCCGAAAATCGATCCCATCCCTTTCCCGACCGTCGATCCGGCATCGCGGCTGAACCCGCCGGCGGTGATCGACACGCTGGTGCCGGGCGCCTCGCGCGGCGACTTCGTGATGACGTTGACGACGCCGGTCATCGCGTTGGCGCCCCACACGGCGGACGCCGGGCCGCGGATCACCTCGATCTGTTTCACATCGGACAGATTGGTCGGCATGAAATCCCACAGCACCAGCCCGAAGAAATCGAGATAGATCGAGCGATCGTCGAGCAGGACCAGCTGCGAGTTGCTCAGCGTCGACGTGGCCTGACGGTTGGTCACGTTGATGTCGCGCGCCGACAGCTGAATGACGTTGATGCCGGGCACCGCGCGCAGCAGGTCGCCGTAGTTCTGTGCGGGCGTGCTCTCCAGCACGCTGCTCGGGATGACGCTGAGCGTCGCGGGCGCGTCGATCAGCTTCGTGTCGGATTTCGTCGCGGATACGACGACGGTGTCGGTGAGGCTCGCGATGGCCAGCGTGATCGGCGGCACCTCGACGTTCTGTCCGCCGACGACGATGTTGTCGCGCGCGCCGTTGGCGAAGCCGACGAGCGTCACGGTGAGTTTGTACGTGCCGTTCGGAACGTTCCGAAACGTGTACTCGCCGCGCGCGCCCGACGTGGTCGTCGCGTTCGCCGACGATCCGCTGAGCGCGACCGTCGCGCCCGGCACGGCGAGGTTGGACTGATCGATGACCGTGCCGGTCACGGTGGCTGTCTGCGCGGACGCCGGAAGAGCAATCGCGCAGGCAGCGGCCAGCGCGAGAAGAGTCGTTCGAGTCACTCGGTCCTCCTTGGAAGAGCCGTTTCCGAGTTTACACGAACGATGAATCGGTCGATGGCGTCCCAGTATCGGGACGAGTCGCGCGGGGTAATGTCGTTGTGATCGCCGCCGCGAACAGTGACGAACTCTTTGGGTCCCGAGATGCGTTCGAAGAGCGCTCGTCCGAGCGCGAACGGGATGACGGAATCGCGATCGCCATGCAGGACGAGGACCGGCGATGCCGCGCGGTTCACGAGCGCGGCGGTCGGAAACCGATAGGTCGAGAACAACGCGAGGAACGCCAGCGGCGGCGACGATCGGACGAGCGCGCGCGCGTCGGGAAAACCGGATTCGAGAATCAGTCCGTCGGGTCGTGCGACGGTCGCCGCGTACGCCGCCATCGTGGCTCCGAGCGATCGTCCCCAGTACACGAGCGGTACGTGTATGTCGTGGTGACGCGCGACGTGCTCGAGCGCGGCATCGACGTCGCGATAAAGGCCTCGCTCGCTCGGCCGGCCGCTGCTCGAGCCGTAGCCGCGGTAGTCGATGGCGAGAACCGAATATCCGCGCTCGGCGATACTGGCGACGATTGGCGCCCACACGGACAGGTTTCCGCCGTTCCCGTGGAAATACACGATTCCCGCCCTCGGCGCATCGGCGTGCAGCCACCAGGCGCGCAACTGTTCACCATCCCGCGTGTGAATGGCGATGGCTTCGTACCTGACGCCGAATTGTGAGGGCGTCGTCGTCTCACCGGCGAGCGGGAAGAACGCGAACGACGGCTCGATCGCGCGCACCAACAGCGTCAACGCGACGATGGCCCCTATAAGTCCGACGGCGGTCCACAGCACGCGCACAGGAGCGTCCGGCTTTCGCCGGACCGAATGTCATTTATAATCCCCGCCGGTCGGAGGGCCGTATGAAGAAGATTGTGACCATCGGCGCAGCCGCAGCGCTCCTGTCGGCGATTGCGTTTGCGCAGCCACGCGCCGTCAATGTGAAGGATATCGTCGAGCTCGAGATGCTGACGCACGCCGAAGTCTCCGAGAAGATTCACAACGAAGGGATGACCTCGGTACTGATCGTGACAGGCGGCACCGAAGAGCGCGGTCCGCACGACATCCTTGGCGGCCACACGGTCATGGCGCGCCATCATGCGGTCGAGATCGCGAAGAAGCTTGGCAAGACGCTCGTCGCGCCGGTGCTGCCGATCGCCGTGCAGGCAACCGGGCTTCGCGAGGACACGAATCAGCCTGGCGGTGTCCAGATGCCGCCCGATGCGTTCAAGGCCGTCCAGGTCGCCGAGATCGAAAGCATGGCGATGAACGGATTCAAGGACATCTTCCTGATGGGCGATCACGGCGGCGGCCAGCAGCAGATCAAGGAAGCGGCCGAGGAGATGGACAAGAGGCTCTCGTCCAAAGGCGTACACGTGTACTACGTCAGCGACTTCTACAACAAGACGCACGAGGACGTGGACATGTACTTGTACGAGCACAAGCTGCCGATCGGCGGGCATGGCGCCATGATGGAGACGTCCGAGATGCTGCTCTTCGAGCCGGCGCCCGGGGCGTACGTGCGCCCGACCTACAAGACGGTGCCGTTCGATCCGACCGGCGTGACGCCGGAGCAGTGGAAGGCGTCGCACGACGCGCGGATGCGCGGCGAGCAACCACAGCGTGGAGGCGGAGGCGGCGGCCGCCGCGGCCAGGATCCGAACGCGCCGCCGCGCGTCAACAACGGCCTCACCGGCGATCCGCATCCGTCGACGAAGGAGATCGGCCGCGCGCTCGCCGACATCACCGTCAACAACGCCGTCGCGGAGATCAAGCGTCAGCTGGCGCAGACGCGCGGGACCAATTTCTTTTAGAACAGAACGTCACCAACAGAGGTGCCGTCGGGTTTCTAA
The DNA here is from genome assembly GCA_003222395.1 of Acidobacteriota bacterium. Taxonomy (GTDB): domain Bacteria; phylum Acidobacteriota; class Vicinamibacteria; order Vicinamibacterales; family CAVVIG01; genus Gp6-AA45. Next base: position 56,876 of record QHWB01000053.1, on the reverse strand, counting down.
AGGCAGACGCCCCGAATCCCGCAAGCCGCTTGCATTGACGCACCGCCGCTCGCGGAGCGCAGGTTCAGCCCTGCCACCCGGGGCCGGCTGCAACGTGCTCCAAGTCTAATCCGGACCTTTTGCGCGTGAGGAGACGTACCATATCGCCGGGGAGAAAACGGGCATGACGGAAGACGAACTGATCGACGGCATTCTCGAACGCGAGGGCGGGTTCGTGAACGATCCCGTCGACCACGGCGGCGTGACGAACTTCGGCATCACCGCGGTCGCGTGGGGCCAGTACAAGAAGCTCAATCGCCCCTGCACGGCGGCCGAGATGCAGGCAATCGCGCGCGCCGACGCAGTGGAGTTCTACCGCCAGAAGTACATCGTCAACAGCGCCTTCAAGGCAATCGCCTACGAGCCGCTGCGCGCGCAGCTCATCGACTTCGCGGTGAACAGCGGCGAGATGCGCGCGACGCGGTGGCTGCAGCGCGCCATCGGTCTGCCGGCGACCGGCGCGCTCGATCCGGCGACGCTGTCAGCGCTGAACGGACTGCCGGCGGCGCTCGTCAACAACGCGCTCGTCGCGGCGCGCGTCGCGATGTACCAGAGCATCGTGCAGAGCGAGCCGAAGCAGGTCAAGTTCCTGCACGGCTGGATCAATCGCGCTGTGTCGTTCTCGAGCTTTGCATCCGCCAACGTCTAGTCAGGGACGTCTCGCGGGCGCTGCGGCGAACGGTCCCACCTCCGGCTTGCCCTGTGTGTTCGCCAGCGGGCCGAGCTCCGCAGCGACGCCGCGCGCAATCGCGGCCGTTTCGCTGCCAGCCTGGAAGCAGGTGAAGTCCGGACGGTCGCGCCACGCGAATGGTCCGCACAGCCGCACGCCGGCCTTGATCGCCGCGTCGTGGACGATGTTGATCGCGCGCTCGTAGTCGGGCGTTCCCTGGCGGTAGCCGGAGAAGTTCCCGAGATCGCCGCTCGCCGCGAAGACCGCCGAGACACCGGGGACTTTCGCGATCTGATCCGCGTCCTTCAGCCCTTCGAGCGTCTCGATCATCTCGACCAGCACGACGTTGTCGTTGATCGTGTTGCGGTACCCGCCGGGCACGCCGCCCCACATCGCCGGATCGAATGCCTGGCCGCCGCCGTTGCTGCGTCGTCCGAGCGGCGGGAAGTAGGTCCAGTTGCGCGCCTCGATGGCCTCCTGCACGCTGTCGACCGTCGGCACGACGATGACGAGCGCGCCGGCGTCGAGCGCATGCTGGATCTCGCGCTCGTCGGTGTAGGCGACGCGCACGCCGGGGACGGCTTTCGCGTACGGACACGTTCGCCACATGCGCGCCACGGCGCCCCAGTCGCGATCGTTGTGCTGCATCTCGGTCCAGATGAAGTCGTAGCCGGCGTTGGCCATCGCGCAGTAGGTCGCCGGATCGGTGGCGCTGAACAGCGTGCCGCCGGTGACCTTTTCGCCGCGCATCATCTTCAGCTTCACCGGATTCCAGATCTTCGAGCCCTCCGGCGGGTTGAACGCCGTGCCGTACTTCCACGTGGCGGGATCGAACGCGCCCTGGTTGACCGCGCCTGACGGCGCGGTCGTCCGCGCGTTGCTGTCGCGTCCGGCGGGCGCGGCGAGCGGGAACGTGCTCGTGCCGGGCACAGCGTTGTTGGCGTACGGGTCGGCGGTTGGGGCTGGCGGCTGCTGGCTTGGCGTTTGGGCCTCGAACGTGGCGAAGCCGAGAGCCGCGCACACGGCTACGAACACGAGCAGCTTTTTCATGACGGTCTCCTCTGGCGCGAATGCTGCGCGCGGCGCAGAATACACCATCTTTAAACGCGTGGGGCCCCACCCCCACGCGCTGACGCGCTCGCGGCGTAAACCGCTCGCGCGTATTTAGAACAGAACGTCACAGCGCAGGGCCAACCCCCATGCGCTGCCGCGCTCGCGGCGTAAACCGCTCGCGCGTATTTAGAACAGAACGTCACAGCGCAGGGCCAACCCCATGCGCTGCCGCGCTCGCGGCGTAAACCGCTCGCGCGTATCCAGAACATCACAGACTCCGAGGAACGTCACAGACTCCTAGAAAGAACGCAGTTGTGAGCGGAGGATTGCAGTGAGACGGCTAAATGGATTGGCGGGCGTGGCTGTTGTTGCCGTGGCGTTGAGCTCGACAGTGTCTTCCCAGTCGCGATCGGCAGCTCGCGCCGTCGTCTATGAGAACGCGCGGCTGATTGTTGGCGACGGCTCGGCGGCGATCGAAGCCGGCGCGCTCGTCGTGCAGGACGGCCGCATCACCGCGGTCGGACGTAAGGGAGACGTGAGCGTCCCGGCCAACGCCGCCCACGTCGATCTCTCGGGCAGAACCGTGATGCCGGCGATGATCGACGTGCATGTGCACATCGGGTATGAGGGCTACACACGCTGGGGCGCCGACAACTACACGGCGCAGAACGTGCTCGATCACCTCCAGCGCGAAGCGTTCTACGGCGTCGCGGCGACGCAGTCGGTCGGCAGCAGTCCGACCGATCCATCCATCCAGTTTCAACGCGATCAGGAAGCGGGCAAATTCCCGCCCGCCTCACGATTCCTGTTCATGCCCGGCATGGCGCCGCCCGGCGGCGGACCCGATGCCGTCCTGCTGAAAGGAACGACTGCGCTGCACGCCGTCTACGAGGTGTCGACGCCGGAAGCCGCGCGCGCGGCCGTGCAGGAGATGGCGGCGAAGAATCTGAAGAGCGTCAAGATCTGGGTCGACGATCGCCGCGGCACCTATCCGAAGATGACGCCGGAGGTCTACGCCGCGATCATCGACGAAGCGCACAGGCACCAGATGAAGGTGCACGCGCACGCGACGACGCTCCCGGACCAGAAGGCCGTGGTGCGCGCCGGCGTCGATGTGCTCGTGCACACCGTGCAGGGCGAGAAGCTCGACGACGAGTTCCTGGCGCTCCTCCGCGAGAAGAAACCGTACTGGACGACGGTCATCGGGCTCGGTGACCGAACCGAGATCTGCGACCACGATCCATTCGTCGATCAGACGCTGCCGGCGAGCGTCGTCCAGGCGATTCGCGCGACCACGGAGCCGCGCCCGCTCGCGCCGAACTGCGGGCCGCGATCGCCGAACTTCGCCGCGCGTGAAGAAACATTGGCGAACAACGTCTCGAAGATGGTCTCCAACGGCGCGCGCCTCGTGCTGGGCACCGACGCCGGCATCCATCCCGGCTACACGTTCGGATCGGCCGATCATCACGAAATCGCGCGCTGGGTGCAGTTCGGCGTTTCACCGATGGAGGCGATCGTCGCCGCTACGTCGCGGCCGGCCGATCTGATGGGCCTGAACGACATGGGATCGCTCGCACCCGGCAAACGCGCCGACTTCATCGTCCTGAACGCGAATCCGCTCGACGACATCCGCAACAGCCGGCGCATCGCAAACGTGTACCTCCGCGGAGCGAAGCTCGATCGCGAGGCGCTGGTCGCGAAATGGAAGAAAGGCTCAAAAACCTGAGGAGAAACGCCGATGCCGACGTACGTGACGTTGCTCAACCTGACGCAGAAGGGCGTCGAGACCATCAAGCAGTCGCCGCAGCGCGTCGAAGCGGCCAAACAGATGGCCAAGTCCGCAGGCGGCGAAATCAAGGCGGTCTATTACACGATGGGGCAGTACGACATCGTCGTCATCTCCGAAGCGCCCGACGATGAAACGGCGGTTCGCACGAGTCTGGGCGCTTCGCTGCAGGGGAACGTTCGATCGCAAACGCTGCGCGCGTTCCCGGCTGACGAGTTCATGAAGATCGTCAAGCAGCTGCCGTAGGACGCGCTCCGGAGGGTTCAGCGATGACGGCGCGCCGCTTCAGCGACGCGTTCCGAGCGAGAGCAGGTTCGCCAGCAGACGGTAGGCGCCCGGCACCCCGTAGGGAAGCTGCCGGTGGAACGCGTACGCGAAATAGGTGTAGTGGCCCTTGCCGTACGTCGCTGTCAGCCATCCGCCTTTCTGCGGCGGCTGCCCCTGATCGTGCGTCTCGATCATCGCCGTGTAGGCCTTGTCCCATTCGCTGAAGAACTTCGATCCACGCTGCTCGACCCATCCGTCGAAGTCGGCGTGCGTGATCGTGTTCGGCGATGCGAACTCGAGGCGGCCCGGCACGAGGATCTCCACCGGCGAATCTTCTTCCGAAACTTCTTCGGCGTTCGGCGGGAGCTGCGCCGGATACGGCGCGAATCTGTTCGGATCGAATTCAGCGGGCGTGTTGTACAGCACGATCAGGTTGCCGCCGTTTTTTACGTACTCGAGCAGCCGCCGATTGTAGGTCTTCAGATCGTCGCGTACGGCGTACGCGCGCGTGCCGGTCATGATCGCGTTGAACTGACCGAGGTCCGCCGACGCCAGATCCTGCGCGCTGAGCATCTGCACCTGGACGCCAAGCTGCGCGATGCCCGCCGGCACATCGTCGCCGACGCCCATCACGTAGCCGACCTTGAGGCCCGGCGCGATCTTCACGTCGATGCCGCGCACGCGGCTCGCCGCGTCGCGGTAGAGATACCGCGTCTCGAGATCGCGGTGTTCGATGACGTCGTAGCCTTCCTTGAATTCCTTTCCGTTCGTCTTCGCCACGGCCTCGATCGTGTAGTCGCGATTCTCGATCGCCGGAACGGTGACCGCAAACTGATGGCGCGATTTCTCGCCGGACCGCGTGAACGAAAAGGCGATCGACGCCGGTTCGGATGTCCATCCCGGCGGCAGCTTCAATGCGAGGTCGCCCTTGCTGCCGCGGATATCGTTGTTGGTCAACTCGACCTGCAGGCGGACGCGCTTGCTCGCCATCGACAGCGGCACAACCGCCTGGCGCGGCGTCGTCGTCACCGCGAGAGCCGGCACGATCGCGAGCTCGCGCATCACGTAGCCGTACGGGAGCTGGGCTTCGCGGCGCATCACCGGCACGCTGATCCGGACCGGAACGTCGTCGACGCGGTATTCGGCCTCCGCCACAAACGGCGGATCAGACCACGGACGGTGACGCGCCTTTTCGTCGAGAAGCGTGTAGCGATTCTCCATGACCGATGCGCGCGTGAAATAGGGCCGCGTGAAGGACGCACCGTCGGGAACGGTGACGTTCAACGTTTGGCCGACATGCTCATCGCGGTGGAGTGCTGCCGGGCCGCCGGGACCGACTGCGCCGCCGACCACGCCTCCGACGATTCGGCCAAGCGATTCCGAGATGCGGTACCCGGGCAGCGTGACAGGGATCGATCCGCGGTTGGTGAAGCGCAATCGCACGTCGAACGCCTGTCCGCGGACGACCGGATCCATCGTGGCCGGAGGCGCGAACGCAGCCGCGCGTCCGGTTGGCTCCACGGCGCCGGAGGGCTCCGCGACGGCGGTGAAATCGATGCCGAGCGCGGTGTCGATCGCGTCTTCGAATTGTTGTTCCTTGATCCGCAGCAGTTGCGCAGCATCTGCGTCGGACGAAAACTGCCGTGCCGCGTCCCGCGTCGCCTTCAATCCGCGCGCGAGCGCAGGGACGACTGCCGACGGATCCTGCATCGTGAACGCACGCGCCGCCGCGTCGACCTCGCGCTGGATGGCGCCAAGCGCCGCAGCCGCAGCCGGCGGCGCCGGGTGGTTGAGCGCCGCGAACAGACCGGTGATGCTCGTCTCGATGCCGTCGAAGAAGCTCGTTTCCTTCGCGGGCGCGTTCACCCGTGACGCCAGGCGTTTGTAGTAGCCGTACGCCGGGCCGGGCTGACGATCGTTCCGGCCCCCGTTCTGTGAACGCTGAAAGCTCAACCCGGCGCGCGCGAAGTTTGCGTACGAGTCGCCGAGCCACGGGCTGTAAACGGCGGGGTCGACGCGAATCGTCCAATCCTCGTTCTCGCGCACGCCGCCCATGTACAGCTTCAGCGGCTGCCACGCGCGCAGCCCCTCGCGAACCTGTTCCGGAAACACGCTCGGATCGCCGGCGATGCGATAGGCTTCCTGCGTGATCAATCCGGCCGTCTGGTGGTTGCCGTGGCCGTCGCGATCGTTGCCCTGAAAGCGCGCGATCAACACGAGCGGCCGCTCCGTGCGGATGATGCGCACGACGTCGCGCAGCACGTTCTCGCGTCCCCACTTGACGAGCGCTTCCTCGAGCCGCTTCGAGAAGCCGTAGTCGATGACCGTCGTGAAGTACTGCTGATCGACGCCGTAGTACCGGTCGGCGCGGAGCAGTTCTTCGGTGCGAATCAGCCCGAGGCCGTCGAACAGCTCCGATCCGATCGCGTTGTCGCCGGCCTCGCCGCGATTGAGCGTCAACAGCGTGACGCGCGCGCCCTCGCCGCGGCTCAGCATCGCGAGCAATCCTCCGTGCTCGTCGTCCGGATGCGCGGTGGTGTGCATGACGCTCGCGATCGTCCGCAGCTTCAGCAGCTTCTGCCACGTGCCGGCGGCGCCTCGATCCTCGGGAAGCGGGTCGGCGCCGCGCAGCGTGACGGCGAATCCGGCGATGACGACCAGGAGCGCGAGGCGTCGCAGAATGCCCGACATGGGTGAGATGCTACGACACAGAGCTTCTCGAGGACACGGAGAAAGATCAGCCACAGAGACACAGAGACGCCCGCGAAAGCAAACGCGGAGAACGCTGAGCACGCAGAGAAAATGCGCCGGTTCGGCTGACGCGGTCGGATCGGACGAATCGACGAACCTGAATGATCATCGAATGCTTCGTCGATTCGTCCGACTCCGACGCGTGCGTCGCTTCGCGACGCCGCCGAACCGACGCATCTCTGCGTCTCTGTGTCTCTGTGGCTAATCCATCTGTGGCTAATCCATCTTCGTGTCCTCCATAATCTCTGTGTGCTCGATCTCGTGACCGCCGGCGAGGCCTTCGACGATTTCATCTTCTTCGATCTGGACGCGCTGCCGCAGCCGGGGCACGAGCTCAAGACGAACGCGTTCGTCCGCACCGTCGGCGGCGGCGCGGTCATCACTGCGGTCGCCGCCGCGCGCCTCGGGCTCCGCTGCGCCGTCGTCAGCGGACTCAGCGCCGACGCGGTGCAGCTCCTGCGGCGCGAGCGCGTGTCGGCGCAGAACGTCAGGCGCCGCGACGAAGCGGCGGCCATCACCGTCGCGCTGTCGACGCGGCGGGATCGACGTTATGTGACGTTCAACGGGATGAACGAGCGGCTGTCGCGGCGCATTCGAACCGTCGTGCCGCGCCTTCGCGCGCGCCATCTGCATTTCGCGTTCTACCCGCGGCCGTGCCGACCCTGGATTGGCGTCGTCGAAGCGCTGCGGCGCCGGGGAGCGTCGACGTCGTGGGATTTCGGCTGGAATCCGGCGCTCGCACGCGATCCGCATCTGCGGCCGCTCGCAGCGGCCGTCGACTATCTGTTTCTCAATCGCGACGAAGCGGTGCTGTACGCGCGTCAGTCGCGCCTGGTGCCGGCCATCGATCGATGGCGGCGCTCTCCCCGGCCCGTCGTCATCAAGCTCGGCGCCGACGGCAGCCGCGTTGTCGGCGGCGGCGTCGATGTGCGCGCGCCGGCGGCGCGCACGCGGGTCGTCGACACCACCGGCGCCGGCGACGCCTTCAATGCCGGCTTCCTCGTCTCGATTCTTCGCGGCGACGCGTTGCCGCGCGCGTTGAGGTTCGCGAATCGCGTGGGCGCGCGGTCGACGCGATTCGCCGGCGGCATCGACGGGCTGCCGGAGAGGGTGTGGTGACGTTCTGTTCTAAACACGCGCGAGCGGTTTACGCCGCGAAGCGCGTCTGGCGCGACAGCCTTGAGCCGTTGCGAGGCGCGAATGCGCCGAACAACAGCGGCGGGGGCGGGGCCCCGCCGCGATAGGAAGATGTTGGGCCCCCCGCGCACTTAAGAAAATGAAAATTGCCGTCATCGGCGGCGCGGGGGTGCGCACGCCGCTGCTCGTCAACGGATTGACGCAGTCGGATCTGCCGATCGACGAGATCGGGTTGTTCGACGTCGATCAGCAGCGGCTGAGCGTCATCGCGCCGCTCGCGGCGTCGTTCTCGCCGGTCGTGCGGCCGTACGGCGATGCGCGGGCGTGCGTGGCGGGGGCGGCGTTCGTGGTCCTCAGCATCCGCGTCGGCGGCATCGCGGCGCGCGCGCGCGACGAGTCGGTTGCGATCGCGCACGACATCGTCGGACAGGAGACCGTTGGACCCGGCGGCTTCGCGATGGCGATGCGCGCGTGCCCGCACGCGGTGGAGTACGCTCGGCTCGTCGAGCGCGAGGCGCCGCGCGCCTGGGTGATCACCTTCACGAACCCGGTCGGCATCGTGACGCAGGCGATGACGGCGGCGGCGAAGGCGCGCGTGATTGGGATCTGCGACACGCCGACCGAGCTGTTCGAAGACGTAGCGCACGCGCTCGGCATCGAATCGCCGCGCTGCTTTTTCGATTACTTCGGGCTGAACCACCTCGGCTGGCTGCGCGAGGTCTATTACGAAGGCGAGCCGCAGCTCGCGCGCCTGTGGCAGAAGCCGGAGCTGCTGGAGCGGGTCTATCGCGCGCCGCTGTTCGACGTCGCGCTGCTGCAGTCGCTTCGCATGCTGCCGACGGAATATCTGTTCTATTACTACTCGTCGCGCGCGGCGCTCGAGAACATCCGGAAGGCGGGGCAGACGCGCGGCCGCGCGATCGCGGAGCTGAACGATCAGCTCTTTCACGAGCTCGGCGCCGCCGGCGCCCGGCCGCAGCAGGTCTACCGGCGCTACCTCGAGGCGCGCAACGCCGGCTACATGCAAATCGAGTCCGGCGCGCCGGCGCCGATCGCGCGCGCCGCGTGGTCCGATCTCACGGGCTACGACAAGATCGCGCTGAGCGTGGTCCGGGCGATCGCCTTCAACTCGAACGCGATCATTCCGCTCAACGTGCCCAACCGCGGCGCCCTGCGCGATCTGGAGGAGTCCGACGTCGTCGAGCTGCCGTGCGTGGTCAACGCCAACGGCGCGCATCCGCTCACCGCCGGGCGCGCGCCTGCGGACGTCCACGATCTGCTGGTCCGCGTGAAGGAGTACGAGCGGCTCACGGTCCGTGCCGCGGCGTCGCGATCCGACGAACACGCCGTGCACGCGCTGGCGCGGAATCCGCTGGTGGGAGAACGCACGCTCGCGCGAAAGCTGGTCGCCGCGCTGCAGCCGTGGTAACCGCAAACCGCACGCTGACGGAATCGCCCCACCTCGATCGCGGACTCGGACTGCTGCAGGCGACCTCCGCGAACATCCTCGTCATGATCGGCATCGGGCCGTTCCTGACGATCCCGTTCATGCTGCAGTCGATGGGCGGGCCGCACATCCTCTATGCATGGCTCGCCGGCGCCGTGCTCGCGTTGTGCGACGGCCTCGTCTACGCGCAGCTCGGCGCGGCGCTGCCCGGCAGCGGCGGACCGTACGTGTACCTGCGCGAGGCGTACCGGCCGTTCGGTCTCGGCCCGCTGATGGGATTTCTCGTCATCTTCCAGGTGATGCTCGTCGCGCCGCTGTCGATCGCGAGCGGCGCCGTCGGCTTCGCGGACTACCTGCGCTTCTACTGGACGATGATGGGCGCGGCGACCCACAACGCAGTGGCGGCGGCGGTTTCGATCGGCATGACGGCGCTGTTGTACCGGAACATCCGTGACGTCGGGCGGCTGTCGGTCATCATGCTGGCAGTCGTCGCGGCGACCGTCGGCTGGGTCATCGCCGCCGGGCTGTTCCATTTTTCAGCGGCGCAGGCGTTCCGGTTTCCACCGTCGGCCTTCGTGCTCGATCGCGCGCTCGCCGCGCGCGTCGGCGCCGTGGCGCTGCTCGCGATGTACAACTACGGCGGCTACAACAACGTCTGCTACCTCGCGGAGGAGATCCGCGATCCGCGGCGCAACGTGCCGCGCGCCATCGTGCTGTCGATCCTGATCGTCGTCGCGCTCTACGTTGTGATGAGTACCGTCATCGTCGGCGTCATCCCGTGGACCGAGGCGCAGCAGTCGCGGGCCATCGCCTCGGTGTTCATCGAGCGGACGTTCGCGAACCCGGCCGCCGGGCGCGCCGCCGCGATGGCGATGACGGCGCTCATCCTGTTCGTGACCGCGTCATCTTTGTATGCGGTGATCCTCGGCTACTCGCGGATCCCGTTCGCGGCGGCAAGGGAGGGACAGTTCTTTCGCGTCTTCGCGCGGCTGCACCCGACGAAACACTTTCCGCACGTGTCGCTCGCCACGCTGGGCGCGATCGCCGTCCCGTTCTGCTTCTTCTCGCTCGGTCAGATCGTGAACTGGCTGATCCTCGTGCAGATCCTCTCGCAGTTCATCTGGCAGTGCGCAGGGGTGATTCTGCTGCGGCGCTATCGCACGGACATCCCGCAACCGTTCGTGATGTGGCTCTATCCGATCCCAGCGATCATCGCGCTCGCGCTGTGGATCTACGTGTTCGTCTCGGCGCCGATCGACGGGATCGTCTTTGCCCTCGGATTCGTCGCGGCGGGCGTCGGGGCGTACGTTCTGTTTCAGCGGCGGCTCTTGCGACGAAGACACGAAGACACGAAGAAGACATGAAGTCAAAAGTACATCTTCACCGCGAACTGCAGCTCGCGCGGATCGCCTTGCGTCGAGGAAATCCGGCCGAACGTCGCCGCGTTCGACACGCTCTGGCCGGGACGTCCCCAATTGACCCAGTTGAACGTGTTGAACGACTCGACGCGCAGCTCGAGGCGGCGGCCGTTGAACGGAATCGATCGGAACAGCGACAGGTTCAACGACTTCGATCCGGGACCGACGACCGAGTTCGGCGAGCAGGTGCCGTACGTGAACGCCGCCGGCTCCGCGAATGCGGTGGTGTCGAACCAGTGATCGATCGTCTGATCGAAGCCGCCCGGCAGCGGATCGCCGGTGCAGTTCGCCCGGCTGATGCGGCCGGGTCCGGTGCCGACACGGTCGGTCGACGTGATGCTGAACGGACGGCCGTCGCTGATGCTCAGAATCCCGTTGACGTTCCAGTCGCTCGCCAGCGCCCCGGCGATGCCCGAGAGCTGCCGCTTCCGTCCCGAACCGACCGGCAGCTCGTAGATGAAGCTGGTCACGAACCGCTTGCGGATGTCGATGGACAGCGGACCGTAATCGGCCGCCAGGTCGTACACGTTCTTCGGGAAGTTACCGCTCTCGCCGCCGCCGTCGGCGCTGAGGTGATCGAGGAAGTTGCCGAGCGCGCGGCCGTAGGTGAACGAGCTCGTGAACGCGAGGCCGCCGCTCAGCCGCCGCTGCACCCGCGCCTGCACCGAGTGATAGTTCGCCTGCCCGTCGGTGGCAATCTGCTCGAGATACGCGTTCGCGAAGCCGTACTGCGCGTACGGAAAGACCACGCTGCCGGGCGCGACGACGATCCCCTGATTGAGATTGCGCAGCTTGCGCCCGTTGCGCGTCAGGTTGCCGACGTACTCGAGGCCGACGACCGTGCTCGATCCGATCTGGTACTCGGGACCGAGGCTGAACTGCTGCACCCACGGCGTCTTCTGATTCGGATCCTGGATGCGCCATTGCACGCGCGTCTTGTCGATGTTCGCCGGCGACACCGGCGCGAACCCGTTGCGCAGAATCATCGGCGGCGCGTCGGCGCCGGAATTGGCGATCAGACTGACGTCGACGAGCTGCGGCGGGTTCAGCGCGAGCTGGCTCTCGCTGCCGTACCGGTCGTACTCCTGATAGAAGATGCCGTAGCCGGCGCGGACGACAACGTTCGACGACGGATTCCATGCGACGCCGAGCCGCGGCGCAAAGTTGTTCCGGTCGGGATGTATCAACGTGCGCGCGTAGATGTCGCCGGCCGAGGTCGACGTCACGATCGCGCCGGTCGCCGGATCGATGTTCGTCATCAGGTTCGCTTTGTCCTGCATCGGCGTGAAGTACTCGTAGCGCAATCCGTAGTTCACGGTGACGTTCGATCCGAGCCGCCATGAATCCTGACCGTAGAACTGCCATCCGTCGGAGTAGAGGTCGGCTTCCCGGAACAGCGTGAGCCCCTGCTGGCTCGAGAGTCCCATCAGGAAGTCGCCGAACCCGAATCCGGTGTAGCGGCCGTCGGTGAAGTTGAGCACGCCGTTGAGCGCCCGGAGGTCGATGTAGTCGACCTTGTCGCGCCGCCGCTCGACGCCGAACTTGTAGGTGTGCGCGCTGCGGTTCCACGTGACGTTCTCGGAGAACTGGAATACCTGCGACGTCTGATACTGCGGACGGAAGAACGGGCCACCGAGGCGCGTCAGGCGCGAGATGTTCATGTGCGGGAGGCCGCCGCTGTAGCGCGGATCGTCGGGCACGCCGCGGATGCCGTACTGCGCGTTGGCTGCGACGCCGAACGACGGCTGCAGCGAGCTCGACGACATGCGGTTCCACGCGCCGCGGAACTCGCTGAATACCGCGCCGCCGAACACCTTCGACCAGCCGCCGACCGCGCTCTGGCCGCGGTTGTACGTATCGCTGGAGAAGTCGCCCGACGCAATCGGATCGTCGAGCACCGGCGGCTCGTGCCGCGTCACGTCCATGAAGCTGTAGCGCGCGAATACCTGGCTCTTCGCCGCGGCCAGATTCTGATCGACGCGGATATCGAACTGATCGACGTCGTTCTTCAGGATGCCGTTGGAGATGTAGTTCGGGCTGACGAAACCGCCGGGGACGCCGAACGCCGCCAGCGCCTGCGGCACGTTCGCGCGCGGATAGAGCTTCAGCAGCGACGCCGCCACCGGATCGATGCACGACGCCGAGATCGTCCTGGCGGCCGCGTTGACGCATCCGGCCGCGACGAAGGGGTTGCCCGCGATCATGGTGCCGGTGAACTCGGTCAGGTTGCCCTGGCGCATCAGATCGGTCGGCACCGTCGCGAGCTGCGTGAGCGCCTTGTCGGTGCGCGTCGCCTGGTAGTCCCCGAAGAAGAACGTCCGGCTCCTGACGATGGGACCGCCGAGCGTGCCGCCTGCGATGTGCTGCTCGAACGAGCCTTTCGGCCGTCCTGCGCGGTTGTTCTCCCAGGTGTTCGCGTTGAACGCATCGTCGCGGAAGAATTCGAAGAGGTTGCCTTTGAGCGCGTTCGATCCCTGTTTGATCGAGGCGTTGATCACCGCGCCGGCCGCCTTGCCGAATTCGGCCGAGTACGTGCGGGTCTGCACGCGGAATTCCTCGAGCGCGTCGACGGGCGGCTGCACGACTTCCGTGCTGCGCTCCTGCAGGTTCGTCGACGCCGAGTTGTTGTCGCCGCCGTCGAGGATGAAGTTGTTCCACGTCGCCAGGTTCCCGTTGACGTTGAACATGCCGTCCTCGCCGCGGCCGGTGAGTCCCGCGGGCGCGGCGACGACGCCCGTGGTGAGAAACGCGAGCTCGGAGTAGCGGCGGCCGAGCAGCGGCAGATCGGTGACCTGCCGGCGATCGACCGAGTAGCCGACGTCGGCAGTCTGCGTCTGCAGCAGCTCGGTCCTGCCGCTGACGACGACTTCTTCGCTGACGCTTCCGAGATCGAGCCGCACGTCCACTTCGATTCGCTCCTGCACGTGCAGGGCGATGCCGGTCTGGACCGACTTGCGGAACCCGGACAACTCGGCGGCGATGGAATAGCTCCCGACCTTCAGGGTGGGAAACACGAACTGCCCTTTGTCGGTCGTCACGGTCGTCACGGCCGTACCGGTGGATTCCTGCGTCGCGGTGACGGTGGCGCCGGGCACGACCGCCGACGACTGATCGCGGACGGTGCCGACGATGGTGCCGGTGTCGAGCTGCGCGAACGCGGGAGCCGTGGTGGAGATTACGAGCAGCGTCGCAAGCGTCAGGCAGAAATAGGTGCGATTCATGCGGCGTTGTGTATCACACAAGACCGCATGCGACAACGACGCGTTGCTGGAGAATTCGTGGAGGCGTGAAGCGGCGCGTCGCAAAAAATGCGGCGCGCCGCGGCTGAATCTGCGCCGGCGGATACGCTCGGCTGAGGCCTTCGCGCTACTTGGTGTCGGCGTTCGGACCCGGATTGATCGGAATCATGATGTGGGCGCCGGGAGTGCCGGGGAGCATGAGCCACGGTCTGCCGTTGCCCTTCAGCGCGGCGTCGCGCTGGCTCTCAGTCGACACGCCGATCGATTCCGGCGTGGCGCCCGGCACCGACACGACCCAGAGCAGCTTGATGCGCCCCGGATCGTCCGAATAGCGGTACGACATCGTGCCCGACGGCGGCGGCTTCAGCCGGCCATCCTTCATCGCCGCCTGGATCCCTTCGGTGACTTCCTTGTCGGACTTGCCCTGCGCGCGCAGCTTCGCGGTCATGTCGCGCCGCGGCGCGGTGACCTTGTTGTAACACCAGGCGAACCCGTCCTTGTCCTTCGGCGTGCACTCGACGAAGTTCGTGCCCGCGCGCAGCACGACGCGATCGCCGGTCTTCTCGTCGTACTCGATGATCGCCGCGCCGCCTTTCAGATCCTCCGGCAGCGGCAGCAGCGCCTGCGCGATTTTCTCTTCTTTCGTCAGCGCGCTGGCGCTCGCAGCGGTCAGCGGGATCATCAACAGGACGAGGGCTGCGCCGGCGATGAATGCTTTCATACGACCCTCCCGAAAAAAACCGATGTGCTCATCCAGCATAAATCAACGAGTAACCGCGCTCCTGCGCGCGCGTGACGGCCACGACGCCGGCCGACACGAACCGGCTGCCCGGGATCAGTGCGCTCGCGGCCAGCTCCTTGTAGATCGCATCCGCATTGCCGCTTGTTCCTGCGAGCTGCTGCGAGATGAAGTGGGTCGCCAGATCGCAGATCACGATGTGTGCGCCTCGCTTCGTCACTGCGTCGATCGTGTTGCCGAGATTCGGCAGCGCCAGCCCGTACTCGGGCGAGTTGTACAGATTCGTGGTCGGCGACTGCTGCGTCTTCGGATCCTTGAACTCGATCATCCCGCCGACCGGCTTGCCGTACTTCGCCCAGAATGCGTCGTTGTACGCGAACGGCGTCGCGAAGTGGCGCATGACGATCACGATCGCGAGATCCTTGTCGTCGAGCGCATACGCGTTCTTGTTCGTCGCGTACAGATTGTTCGCGTAGAGCACCGCTTCGCCCGCACCCCTCGGCGTCACCGCATCGACCAGGATGCGATGTTTCCCCGGCACCTTGTCGAGCCAGTCGTCGTCGGCGTGTCGCGACGCCATGAACCGGCCAGGCGGCGCGGTCTGGGCTTCGGCGATGCCGGCGCCCACCGCGCCTGCGGCCACGGCGGCGCCCACTCCGGTAATGAACGAACGGCGACCCGTCGTATCTTCGATCATCTGCTCCTCCAATGGGGTGCCCGAGATTATAAGGGGTGGCCCGTCACCGACGCACCGTGACTTTTTGTGCACGCCAGTTCCAGATCTCCCCGACCCAGAGATCGTTTTCCGTCCGGCAGTCGATGCTGTTGACCATGCCGAATTCCTTCGGCATCTTGCCCGCCTTCCCGAACTTGCCGACGATCTGGCCGTTCAGGCGGACCTTGTAGATCTCCCCGTGGTCCATGCTCTCCGGATCGTTCGAGTTCGACGTGTAGAAACTCCTTGACGAAGGCGCCGTTCCGATCGAATTCGAACAGGCGCGTCTCGCCGCTGCGCGTGTACACGAACACGTGCCCTTTCGAGTTGGTTGCGACGCCGACCCCTTCGCCCATGTACACGCCCGGCGGCATCGTGAGGAAGTTCGGCACCGAGTCGAACGGAATTTCCGGCGTGGTCGCTTTGGCTATTGCTTCCGGCGCCGGAACCGGTCCCTGCGTGAATGCAGGACCGCCGCCGAGCAGGAGACCGCCGACGACGATCGCGCTGAGGCGTCGCATCCCTTGAGGCCCTCCGATGGCGCGAAGGGTTGCACAGTGTCGGCGCAAAGTAAAGATTGTGACGCCCCGGTTACGCGTGGCGCTCGACTTTGTGCAGCGACTTGGGGAGGAACACGTCGATCTGCTCGTCGGTGAGCGCGCGCTCGTCGACCGCCGCGGCTTCGTACGGATGCGCGCCGGCGGGCGGTGCGTGGCGGAGGACGTCGTGGAGCTCGGCGATCAGCGTGTCGCGCCGCTGGCGCGCGGTCGGCGAATCGATCGCGCCGTCGGCGAGATCCGACAGCACCGCGCGGTACTGCTCGCGAATATCCCACAAGCGCGCCGCGCACACGGCGTGTCCCTGCGTGACCGCGTCGTCGTCGAACGTCAACTGGACGAGCAGTACGGCGAGCGCGAGCCCGCCGCAGACGGCGCTGACGGTGGCGAGCGCCGATCCGCTGGCTGCGGCGACCGCGACCGACGCGATGGCGACGGCGAGCATCAGCACCGCCTGCGCCCCCTTGGACGCGCGGCTCCAGCGCGCCCGTGTGCGCGCGAGATCGGCATGTGCCTTCTGCCGGTACACGACGTACCCGAAAGTCAGGCGCAGGTGATCCATCAGGCTCAGATCGAACATGGAACCTGAGACGCAGGGGCAAGACGCGTACCCGCCGGCGACCCGCCATTGCGCCCGGTTGCGCGCATCGCGGGACGACAGAGCGAGTAAAAGTTTCGCCCGCCCGCATCGCGATCGAACGGTCCGCCCCGGCATGCCGTTCGCTAGGTGCTCGCCACGTCACGGCAACTTGCGCCCGGGACGCTGGTTTTTCGGTGGCCGATGACGTATTTGCCACCCGCATTGCAGATCGGTTCGAGTCATGAGGCCATGGGTGCGCTATCGGCGCGGACGCGCGCGCTACACGGGATGGATCAGCCGCGCGCCGTTCGTCGCCTGGACTGAAACGCCGGGGGGGAAGGCGGCGATCGCGGCGGCGGCGGGCCGTTTTCGCCTGCGATGGCTCGCCGACACGCGCGCGCAGCGCAGGTTATGGAAACAGCTCGCGGCGATGGCGCGCCAGCGCGCGGTCGTCGTGTCGATCCAGAGCGAGGCCGACGCATACCCGGTCCGGCTCCAGGAGTTCGCCTACGCCGAAGGGCTGCCGCGCGTGGGCATCGAGCTCCATCGATTGGTCGTCGTGCCGCGCGTCCTGATCAACGGCGCCGCGTACGGCGCGATCGCGCGCCGGCTGCACGGCGTGCCGGCGTTCGCGTCGCTCGAAGGCGGCGACGCGCTGAGGGAATTCTTCGTGCTCGCCGTGATCAGCGACCTGGATGCCGCGGTCTCGGGCGCGCGTCCGTCGCCGAAGCGGCCCGTTGCGGCCGGCAAGGACTGGGTGAGCGTCGGGCTCAACCCCCGGTTCGTCTGGCGCGTGCCGTTGTTGAAGGATCCGCCGTGGGACGGACATCACTACGTGCTGGAGTTGACCCGCGACCCGATCACGCGAGCATTGCGGAAGGCTGTCGCCGCCGCGATCGCGCAGATTGAATCGGCGCTGCCGGGCCTCTCGCGCAGCGAGCGCAACGAGATTCTGCGGCGGGCCGTTCACGGCGCGGGGTGAAGCGCGCGCGAGGCGCGCGTGCCCGAGACGCTCAGACTGACGCCGGTCGGGGGTTGAGACGGCGGCGCTGCACGTTTTCCTTGTAATTGCCTTCCAGATGCTCGACGCCGTCAGCGGTAATCAGCAGCATCGAGCTGTCGGACCTCGAGATCAGCTTCTTCTGTATCAGATACCAGATGGTGAACTCGAGATGCTCGCGCGGCGTGCCCGTGAGCGATTCGAGATCGAGCGGCGTGAGCGCCGGATTTTCCGGCTCCGTGCGGCGTTGCGTGTACAGCACCTCGAGAACGGTCAACCTCAACATTCGTTCGGTCTCGAAGTCGTTCTCGGCGGTCGCGCCGGTCGTCACGAGACGCCAGCGATCCTGCCGGTGCCGTGAGTAGGTGACGTCGTACTGCGCGCGCCGCGCGGGGTCGGCGATGACATCGTACGCCTCGGTCAGCTCGCGAAATCGCGCGTCGTTTCCCGTCTCGCTGTTGTCCGGGTGAAAGCGCTGGGCCAGCAGCCGGTACACGCGGTGCACGGTTTCAGGCTCCGCGTTCGAGCTGATTTGGAGGATTTCGTAGTAATCGGCTGCTTGATCTGTTCCCACTTCGTCCTGTTATCGGTTCGTCCTCGCCCGACGAGCACTGGCGCCCCGGGGCATGTCCAAGTTCGCCGATTCCGAAACTGTATTGTCGAAGCGTGAAGTCGAACGCAATCGGTCGGTCGTGACCGTGGCGTGATTGTTGAAGCTCCGCTCTCCGGTATGAGACGCGCCATCGTGTCGCTGGCTGCTTACGACCCGGGCGTCGAGCTCGTGGTCAGTGGCGTCAAGATCGATCGCGATGTCGTCATCCTCGTGCTGGCGCCGGTTGGTGCCGGCCGGAGCACCGACGACGCCGTCACGTCGCTCCGCATCAAATGGCCCATGCCGTTCTCCAAGTCGTTCTCGGTGAAAGACCTCATCGAGAACCTCATCGACCGGTTCGTCGAGGCCAGACCCACCATCGCTCCGGACCGCTGAGCCCGCTTCACGATTTATCAATTTCTGATTCAGTTTCCGTCCGCCCTGCGGCTACAATCCGCGCGGTATCGGGGGATGCCTGACGGCAGCGAGGTGACAGCTGCTCTCACGCCAAGGAGGGCGGGGCACGATGTCGCACGATCTGAAGGAAATGGAATCGGGTACGGCGCTCTCGAGACGCGAGTTCACGCTGGAAGCCGCATTGGCGATCCTTGCGGGCTGCGTCATCACCATCACCGACGCGGCCTGCGGCAGCAGCAACTCGACGCCGACGACGCCCACGGCTCCGCCGGCCGATATCAATGGCGTGGTGGCGGCGAACCATGCGCAACCACACGCCGTGGTCATCACCGGTGCGATGATCACGGCCGGGAACGCAGTGACGCTGAACATTCAGGGCCAATCGACGCACAATCACACGATCAGCGTTTCCGCGAATAATCTGCTCTCGCTGAAGAACCGACAGGCCGTCACGATTACGTCGTCCAACGACAACGCTCACATGCACGACGTCACGTTCACGCCGGTGTAGTCCACCGCCCGCCGAAGCGGGAGGGCCCGACGTGAAGTTGGCCCTCCCGTCAAGTGTCGCGCGCGGCCCGATCGTTGACACCGCGAGGCGACGTCCGTGATCTTCGTGTTTTCGCGGTTTGTATTTCAGCCCAACAGCATCTCTGATCTCATTGCACGTTGGCGGTCACTGACGCGTTGGCGTTCAGCGTGAACGTGCAGCTTTTCGTTTTGTTCCCGCCGCTCGAACAGGCGCCCGACCAGACGACGTCGCGTCCGTTCGCGTCCTTGAGGGTGATCGACGCGCCGGTCGGAAACGTGCCGGATCCGCTGCTGCCGACCGTGACGTTGATGCCCGTCGGCGTCGACGTGATCCGCTCGCCGCTGCGGCCGCTCGCCGTCACCGTCAGCGTCGCCGTTCCCGATGACGGCGGTGGTGGTGGCGGTGACGATGACGGCGGGTTCACGGTTAGCGAACTGAAGAGCGTGGTGCTCCCCAGCGTGGCCGAGAGCTGCACGGTGGTTGTGCCCGAACTGGGAGACGTCGTGATCGGGAACGTGGCGCTCGTCGCGCCGGCCGCGACCGTGACGCTCGCCGGCACCGTTGCGGCCGGCAGGTTGCTCGTCAGGTTGACGACCGCGCCGCCCGACGGCGCGGCGCTCGACAGCGTGACGGTCCCTGTCGACGAGTTGCCCGCTGTCACGCTGCTCGGGCTGACGCTGAATGCCGAGAGTGTGGCTGCGGGTGGAGGAGGCGGCGCGGCATCCGGAGTGACCGTCAACGTCGCCGACTTGGTGACGCCGCCGCCCGTGACCGAAATCGTCACGACCGTCTGTGTCGTCACCTGCGTCGTGAACACGTTGAAGCCGCCCGCGATCGCGCCGGCCGGCACCATGACGCTGTTGTTCACCTGAGCGATCGCCGGATGACTGCTCGTCAGCTGAAAGATCGTGTCGGTCGGCTGCGCCGACGCGACGGTGACCCTGCCGAACGAGCTGCCGCCGGTGCCGACTGTTGACGTCGGATCGAGCGTCAGCGACGCGGGCGCGGGCTGCGGCGTCACCGTGACTGGCGCCTGCATGCTCGTACCGTTCCAGCTTGCGGTGACGACCGCGCTGGTGTTCGCCGTGACGCTGTTGGTTTGAAGCGGGAACGACACCGAGAAGCTCCCGGGATTCACGAATACGGACGGCGGAGGGCTCACGGCGGCAGAGTTGCTCGCGAGCGTTACGCTGGCGCCACCCGCCGGCGCCTGGCCGCTCAACATCACGATCGCTCCCGCCTGCGCGCCGCCATTGATCGTGCTCGGCGAAATCGACAGCGACTTCAACGCCGTCGGCGCGACGGTGAGGTTCCCCGACGCGGACTTGCCATTGAGCGTCGCGGTGATCGTGACCGGCGTCGCCGACGCGACCTGGCCGGCCTGCATTTGAAATTGCGTCCACGCGATGTTGGCCGGCATCGTGATCGACGCGGGCACCGGCGCCGCGCTCGAATTCGAGCTGGTCAAGGCGATGCTGGTCGGCGTCGGCGGCGCGCCGGTGAGCTGCAGCTGCAGCCATGTCGTGTCGCCGCTCGTCAGCGGATCCGTCGTGGACGAGACCGACACCGGCGTCGGCGGCGCCGAGCTGACGGTGAACGTTCCTGTCGTCGACCACGGCGTGACGGCCGCCGTCGTCGGCGACGCGTCGCCCTGGACCGAATGGACGCGCCAGAACTTCTGTCCCGGCGTGAGCGAGAGAACGGTGCGGGTGGGATCGTTGAGCTGACTATCGAGGTCTTCGATCGACTGGAAGTTGCTGTCGCGAGCGATCTGCAGATCATAACCGCTCGGCTGCGGATTCGGCGAAGCGGACCACGTCAGGGTGATCGGCAGCGTGAGCGTCACGCCGTCGGGCGGAGACAACCGAGTCAGCGCCGGCGGCACAGGGTTGTTGAAGAAAACGGAGAAGGAGATGACGTTCGACGGCGCGCTGAAGATGCCGTTCGCGTTCACGGCGAGGACACGCGCGAAGTAGTTGCCTTCGGGGTTGCCGATCGCGAACGAGTAAGTTGTGTTCGGGATGTTGTCGAACTGGATTCGCGTGACGACCGGAAAACTCGGATCGGTCGCCGCCTGGAACACGTACGTGACAGCGCCCGCCGCGGCGGTCCAGTTGAAGGTCATGACCTCGTACGGATGGAACGTCGAATATCCCTTCGGCGGTCCGAGCGACGGCGTCCCCGGCGCGCCGGGCCCCACGCCCGTCACGCTGAAGCTTCGCGCGGCCGACCACGCGCCCTGTTCGAACGCGCCGTTCACCGCCTGCACGCGCCAGAAGTACGTGCCGTTGGCGAGGCCGCTCACGGTGCCGGCGGTGGTCTGACCATTGGTGGAGTTCTGAAGGACGACCGGCGTAAAGCTCGACGAGGAGCTGACCTGCCAGTTGTACGCGACGATGCCGCTGGGATCGCTGACCGATGACCACGAGATCGTGAAAGGTTCCTGCACGCTCGCGCCGGCGGCCGGTGCGAGCTGTGCGGGTGCCGGTGGTGGAGCAGCGGAAACGCGAGCGGCCGAACCGACGAACAGCGCAGCAGTGAAGATCGAAACGACGGAGACTTTTACTTTCATCATAGGAGGCTGACAACGAGCAACGCGGAAGCCACTGAACTCCCGCGTCACGGGATGCGATGCGGTGAGCAGTGTATGTACCTCTTTCGGTCATGCGTGCATTTCCTGCAGTGGACCGATCGGCAGCAATCGTTACGCGATCGGAAAATAGATTCGCGCGTCGTAAATCGCGCGCATCTCAACTGAAACCGAAGTGTGAGCTGATCGATGGCGCATGAGTAAGAGCGCTGTGCGGCGACCGCGCACAACGCTGTGCGGCTACCGCGCACAATTTGTCAAGACGTCGCATACAGGCAGGACGTACACCGCGCCTCGCGACGTTCGGTGAGCGACAATCGATCGCGGAGGAACTCGAAGCGACGCGCGTGCAACGATCGCGACGAAAGATGCACACTTCGGCGCAGCGGAAACCTTTTGCCGCTGAAGCTCGATATGTCGATGAGAATTACGGCAGCGCGTACGTGACGAGCGTGTCGGTGGCGACGACGGCCACGTACTGTTTGCGGTTCCTTCCCTGGTAGGTGATCGGATCGGCGTTTCCTCTCCGCGGAAGCTTCGTCACCCACAGCTCCTTTCCGCTCTTCACGTCGAACGCGCGGAAGCGGTTGTCATCGGCCGACGCGATGAACACGACGCCGCCGGCGGTGACGATGGGTCCCGCCAGTGCGGGGCGGCCGGTACGCTGTTTGGCAGGCGGCAGTTGCTCGGTGATGCCGAGCGGCACCTGCCACGCGAAGTTTCCCGTCGATGCGTTGATTGCCGTCAGCCGCCCCCACGGCGGTTTCTGACACGGCCAACTCGCGCCCTCGATGCGGACGTCGAAGTTGCCGCGGCCGGGACCTGAGCGCTCGGGGACGATCTTGTCGTACGGAAACGGCGAGTCCGCGCGCCTCTTCTCGATCCATCCGAGCGCGCCGACGTCCTGCGTCGCAACGAAGAGATATCCGGACGTCGGATCGAACGCGGTGCCGCCCCAGTTTGCGCCGCCGAGCCCTCCGGGAAACGTGAGCGTCACGGTCGGCGCGGCGCTTTCTGTCCGGTACCGCCACGGCGTGAACGGCCCTGCGTTGTGCACACCGCCGATTTTCTCGACCAGCTCCGCGCAGGCTTTCGCGTGCTCGGGCGTCGTGTCCGCGGCGGTGACGAGATCGGCCGGTTCGTATCCGACGCGCGCGAGCGGCGGCGGCTTGGTCGGGATCGGCTGCGTGGGAGACGCGCGCTCGCCGGGCACGTCGCTTTCCGGAACGCGACGCTCATCGACGCCGAAGATCGGCTGTCCCGTTTCGCGATTCAGGATGTACATGTAGCCCGACTTCGTCGTCAGCGCGAGCGCCGGAACCGGACGGCCGTTGCGCACGACGTCGAACAGTCCCGGAGGCGCCGGCGGATCGTGATCCCACAGATCGTGATGGATGGTCTGGAAATGCCACCGATAGGCGCCCGTCTGGATATCGACGGCGACCACGGAATTCCCGAACAGGTTCGCGCCCTTCCGGTCTCCGCCGTAGAAACCGCCGATCGGCGACGCGAGCGGCAGGTACACGAGGCCGCGCTGCTCGTCGAGCGTGAAGTAGAAGGGCCAGGCGTTGACGCCGAGGCGATCTTTCCAGCTCTCGCCCTCCCATGTGTCGTGACCCGGTGCGCCCGGCTGTGGAACCGAGCTGAACTCCCACAGCTTCGCGCCGGTGCGCGCATCGAACGCGCGGGGATTGCCGACGCCGCCGACGGCGCCCGGCGGCGTGTTCGCGCCGACAACGACGACGTTCCTGTACACGAGCGGCACGGAGTTGTACGGCACTCCCATGTCTACTTCGCCGTCGTTGCCGAAGCGCGAGGCGGCGGCACCCGTGCCTGCGTCGAGCGCGATCAAACGGCGTCCGGCAGAGACGAGGATGCGCGGCGCGATGTCGCCGCCGCCCGCCCAATACGCGACGCCGCGACGCGAAGGCGCCGCGCCTGCGATGGGATGCTGCCAGATTTCTCTTCCCGTCTCGGGCTCGAGCGCCACGACGCGGTTCGCGGCAGGCAGATACATGACGCCGTTGACGACAATCGGCGTCGCCTCGGAATTGAGGCTCGCGGCGCCGCCCCTTCCACCGGGCGCCGCAGACGGCGTCTCCGGCTGCAGGCGATACGTCCACATCTGCGCCAGCTTCGCGACGTTCTTCGTGTCGATTTGCGTCAGCGGCGAGTAGCCGCTCCCGACCAGATCTCGTCGGTACATCGGCCAGTCGCTCTCGCGCCTGTTCGTGAGCGGCGACTGCGCTCCGGCGGAGCAGATGAGGAACGTTGCGGCGGCCGTCAGAATCATCCACGAGCGCATCGCGTTCACTCAGCCTCGCTGCAGCCACGAATCGGCCGCGGCGACTCTGGGGTCGAGCCAGGTCCACTCGATCTTTTCGTAGGTGAAGGCGACCTGCTCGTATTCGTTCAGCTTCATGAGCCCCGGCTCTTTGTCGCATCCTATCACTACGATCGGCGTCGTGATTCCCTCGACTCTTTCGGATGCTGCGGTTCGTCGGGATTGACACCGCCGGACCACGAGCACAGAATGGCGCGCTGCAAAAAATCGCTGACCGATTGTCTCGAAGCTGTCCATTGTTCGTTGTTCAGGAAAGGAGCTGCAGGATGTTGAAAGCGACGCTGGCGTTGACGTGCTTCCTGTGCGTCGGACTCGTCTCCCCGATTCGCGCGGGCGACGACTCTCTCGTCAGATTCGACGGCGGGATTGGTGTGATCCCGGTGTCGAACGTGGCCGTGAACGCCGATGGGACCGTGACCGTGAGCCGGAATACCGTGCGTGGTGTCAACCCTCCGGGCCAGATCTGGGTCATCGCGGGACTCAACGCGGACGTCGAGACCGATGGGCGCATCGAGGTCCGCGGGCGGGGGCTGCTTCTCGGCGGCGGCAACAACATCGGGTTCAACGCCAACCAGCGCGTGTTCGCCACGCTGATTTGCTCGGCGACGGCGCCCTTCACACAGTTCAGCACGCCATCGACCGGTGTCGCGCTCG
This sequence comes from Acidobacteriota bacterium, assembly GCA_003222395.1. Classification (GTDB taxonomy): domain Bacteria; phylum Acidobacteriota; class Vicinamibacteria; order Vicinamibacterales; family CAVVIG01; genus Gp6-AA45. Next base: position 32,349 of record QHWB01000053.1, on the reverse strand, counting down.
AGCCGAACGGAGATTTCCGGATCGACGATACGCTCAGTCCGACGCCGCCGGCGGTGTGTGCCAGCCCGGTTCTTCTCATTCGCAACGCGGCAGGCGCCTGGTTCGCTGCCGGAATTCTGAAGCTCGAGGACTGAGCTCAGAGCTGTTTGCGGCCTCCCTCACAGAGGACACGGAGGACGCGCCTTTCGACAGGCTCAGAGCGAGCGCCATCGCTCATGGTGATCGCCATCGGTCAGGGTGAGCGTGTCGAACGCGTGTCCTCAGCGTCCTCCGCATCGAGCGGCCACCTCCGGCTCGAACGAGCGAGCAGATCGCGGTCACCCGTTCGCGGCGTTCCCGTTCACCTAAGGGTTCGCGACGGCGCGATCCGGTATTGGCTTTCGTCAGGATCGGGCAGCCTCGAGCTGAGTCCAGCGGCCGCCTCGGAGCCCGGTTTCTTCGTGATGGTGTTCGCCGGCCTCTCGTATCCGGAGCGATGGTACACGGACGGTCTGCGCGTGATGACCACGACCTATCCGATCAAGCCGCCGTTGTACGCCATCACGAAAAGCACCAACTACCTTCCGAACGTGCTGATGCAGATGGAGGCCAATGAAGTCGGCTTCGACAACGGGGTGTTCGTCGATGAGAACGATCACGTCGGCGAGAGCTCCAACATGAACGTCGCGTTAGTGACGCAGGATGGCGTGCTCAAGCACCCGAAGTTTCGATCACATCTTGTCCGGCTGCACGTCGCTCCGCCTGCTGGAGCTCGCCCGCGTCCTGCAGTCCACCAGGTCGACGCCATCAACCACGACCTGAGCGGCGCGCAGCCGCGTTGAGAACGGACGCGGTTGACAGCTCCGACACACGAACCTATCGTCCGTCGAGGGAGAGGAGGATTCCATGGCGACTGTAATGTTGATGGAATGGCCGGGCGTGACGCCGGAACAGTACAACCGCGTGATGTCGAATCTCGGCCTCGACAAAAATCCCCCTGCCGGTGCCGTCTTTCACGTGGCGGGTTTCACAGGAGGTTCCGCTCGCATAGTGGATATTTGGGATTCGCAGCAGGCGTTCGAGCGTTTTCAGAAAGATCGGCTGACCGCCGCCGTGCAGAAGGCGGGCATTACCGGTCAACCGAAGGTCCAGTTTTATCCCGTGCACAATCTCTTCGCGCCGAACATTGAAGAGATCAGGAAAGCCGGCGCTTCGTCGATGCCCGTCACCGCTTGAGTCGTCGTATCGTGTTTTTCGTGATTTCGTTTTTCGTGATCACTTCTCGCGCTGCAACTGATTCGGCGAATGTGATCTCCTTCGCGACTCCACGCAAGCCGATGTCGGAGAGCACGACATCGGCCGCCCTCTTCAATGCTGGTCGATCGTGACCCGGGCCGCCGGCCGCGGCGGCGCCATCAGGACGTCCTTGCGAATCGCGCCGCCGACGAGCGCGGCGTCCTCCGCGTAGAGCGACCAGCTCACTCCGACCGCGATCGCGCGAGCAGCGACGTCCGCAGCGTCGCAGAGTTGACCCGTGAGTGTCTCTCTTGATCACTTTTCGCTTCGAGAGCTGTGTCATGGCGCGCAACGAGCGATCGCGATGTGATTCGCTGCGACCGCGTGGATCTCGTTTGTGTTCGCGTTCTTGCGGATCCGTATCGAGTGCGGGTTCGCTCGCTCGAACTCACCCTCGATCTGATCGATGAATGTAATCGCGGTTACAGGATCGTCGCTGGATCGGCGCGCACTTACAACCACCGCTCGAAAATCCGGCAGTCGCCGACGAGTTGTCGGCGGGCACGCTGGTTGCGTCTCGCTCGAAGCAATTCGCTAATCCCGCAGCTCATTGACGAGATCGCCTTCGCGGCTCGGCCGAACGCAGTCGAGCCATGGCACGGGACCGGCAACGCGAGCGGATCGCTGCGTCACGTCTCTCCCTTCAGGCGATTCCCACTCTGAGCCGATTGCGATCGGACTGCAGCGCTGCGCCGCGCCGCGCTTTGAGCAGCCAAGCGATGTGTGTGCGCGTGTCAATCGGCAGCGGCAAGGAGAAAGAGCGATGACAATGAAGAGTTTCTCGTTGGGTGCGATCGCGTTCGGCGTGATGATTTGGACCGGCGCGTGCGCGAAGGAAACGCCGACCGCCCCGAGCATCGTGAGCGGCGACGTTTCAGGAGCGCGGACGGCTGATTTGACATCCACGCCGACCGTGACGCTCCTGCCCGATCTCACGGCGAGCCCCGCGCAGGTGACGGTCGCGGTCGGTGATACCGTCCTCTTTGCGAACCAGAGCGGCCGCGCCCTGCTACTCCGGTCTTACAACTGCTCGGAATTCTCAACGATGTGGCTGGACCCTGGAATGTCGCGGCACACGATGCCTTTCAACCCAGCCGGCAAGACGTGCGACTATTTCGCGTATAGCTACCCGCAGAAGATTTTCGTTGGCCGCGTGTACGTGCAGTAGCGTGCAGTTCCGATGGGCCAGCGACGGCGATCGAGGTCGGTCGAAATCACTGGCCCACGCATCACGTCGGATCACTTCTCCATTCGACGATGCATTAACAGCATCACGCTTCTGACGATCGCCCTTGGCTGGGCGAACGCTGGGGTCGCCGCCCACTGGCGGGTTGCATCGTTGCCGTAGACGAGCATGCCGGTGTGCTGCATCAGGTCATTCGTGTCCTCGCGCATCCCGAGCCGCTGTCGAATCGCGTCGATGTCTTTCTGGCGCCCGGTGACGAAGTACCATCCTGGCTTCGTCCCGTAACGGCGTGCATAGTCCCTAAGGACGGCCGGCGTGTCGGTCGCCGGATCGAGCGTGACGGAAATCATCCGTACGTCTCGTCCCAAACGATCGCCGAGTTGTTCCTCCACCTTCACGAGGTTCGCCGTGGTCCGTGGACATTGATTCGTGCAGCTGGTGAACATGAAGTTGATCAACACGACTTTGTCTCTGATCAAGTCCTCGTAGAAGCGAACCCGTGCGCCGTCCTGGGTCTGAACGACGACATTCGGCAAATACGTGTTCGCCAGGGCGGCATGCGTGCCGCCGGTTGCCGCGGCCGCCGCGAGCATCAGGCTCGCAACCGCCACCCATGCGTCTGTTCTTTTCGTGATCATCCGACACTCCGTTCAATCACGCACGACTGCTCACGGGATCACGTCGAAGCGCGCCATCATCGCCATGTCTTCGTGCTCCATGTTGTGGCAATGGAAGACGAACGGGCCCAGGTGATCCCTGAACTTCAGGAACACGTCGACCGAGTCGCCGCCTTTGAGGAGGATCGTGTCCTTTCGCGCAAGACCGTCCTGTTCGGCCACGACCGGGTTTCGCGCCGTGTCGGTCGGTGGACGCCCGTTCCGCTTCAGTACGCGGAAGAACTCGGAGTGGATGTGGATCGGATGCCACCATCCGCCAGACGAGTTCTCGAGGTGCCAGATCTCCGGCTGTCCACGCGTCGGCGTGGCGATCGGCGTGTCGAGATCGCCGGCAAACCGGTCGTTGATGGCCCAGTCGCGCACCTCGCTGTTGTCCTCGACAAGAACCAGCGGATCGCCGGTGAGCCGGAACTCCAGCAGCTTGTTGCCGCTGCCCTGCGGCAGCAGCCCGTCGTCCGGCTTGCGCCCGTTGCTCTGGGGCAGCCGGTTTTCGAGGTACAGCTTGGTGCCCGCTGCGAGGTTCGGGAACTTCGAGAAGTCGATGACCATCTCGTAGCGTTCGGCCATCGAGATCAGGAAGCTCACGGCGCCGCGCAGCGGGCGCGACAGCAGGCCGCCTTCGTTCGCGATCATGTCCATCGTGAACGTTTGGCCGCCCGGGTTGCCGTCATTGAAGAAGATGCGGTAGATGCGCGCATTCGAGGCGTTGAGGAAACGGAAGCGGTATTTCCGCCGCTTGACCTCGAGGTACGGCTGGATCGCGCCGTTGAGCAGGAACTTGTCGCCGAGAAAGCCGTCGTGGTCGAACGTGCTGAAGACTAGCGAGCCGTCTGCGGCGAAGCGCTTGTCCTGAATGGCGAGTGGAATGTCGTATGGCGGGCTCGGAAGATGAAGTGCCGACAGATTCGGATCGTTCTCGTCGTTCGAGTCGAGCGCGTCAAAGCAGAGCACGAAACCGGCCAGGCCGCGATAGGCGTTCGGACCGGTGAAGTCGAGCAGATGGTCGTGGTACCACTGCGTCGAAGGTCGCGCCTCTACCTCTATGTCCGGGGTACTTGCGGTGCACCGCACGACATCGAGCACGCCAGGATCGAGAAGCGGATAGAAGTAGTCGAGTCTCTGCCGCTCCCTCACGACGCTGTGGTCGGGACACAGATCGTTGGTCACGGGTGACGGCGGTTCGTTCGGAGGCCACCCGGGCGGCTCCATCACGATGAACTGCGGGAAACCATCGGGAATGTCCGGTAGCTTGTCCAGGGCCGCTTTGTCCAGGTTCACCGGGAACCCATCGGCACGGGCGAGGTGGTGTCCGCCGTGCAGATGGACAGTCGTTCGCGGAACCCCGAACCCTTTATGGTCGGGCGGCAGACAGTTGATGTGCCGAATCACGAACCCGCCGCCTATCGGATCTGATGTGGACGAACAAGGCGTGACCAGCCTACTGCCGAAATTCTGCAACAGCGTCGGACCGAGCACGTTGTACGGAAGCGGCTGCAAGCTCCCGGCACCGACGCTCGGCTCGGCAAAAGGTGAGAGATCGCGATATCCCCAGATGGTCGTCGGCGGCAATTGGCTGTGAAATTTCACAACGCGCTGTTCGGACGCGATCTTGAAAAAACGTGTCGTGTTCGGATCTATCCACAAGCGGAGGTATTGCTCCGGCAGGTCGAAAAAAGGTTCGACTTCGAGCAAGGCGCCCGGCAGCGGCAGCTCGTCGATGAACGGGGTAGTCGGAGGACTGGCCGGAAGGCTGTCGCCGTCGGCGAACGACACTACTCCGTTCGGTCCAAAAATCACGTACCCGCTGCCAGCGAGCCCGAGCTTCAGCATGTTTCTTCTTGTCAGCATGTCTCCCCCTTTTTTGGCTCGATCCTGTGCGTTGACAACTCGACATGTCGTACTAACGACGATTGCATGACCGCGCCCGCCTTGGTCTAGCGTCGGGGCACACGTACAGCGAGTTGCCTCACGCGTGGCGCGTAACGTTCAACGGCTGCGGTGTGCGGAAAGGCTCAGCCCGGTGGCGGAACCTGCGTGCGGGAACGAGGCTGCGTGATTTCGCGCAAACGACGACCGGCGGACCTGCGCAACATGGTGCTACTCCCCTTCGCGCGTGGTCCCGCCCGTCCGAACGTCGACAATCGCGCGGATGATGCCGAAATATGTGACTGATCTCTAAAGTTGTCAATAGGGTGGTTGCACACTTTAGTGGCCTTCATTTGCGTCTTTCGCTCCGCGCAGTTCAAGACTCGTGAGATCAATTGCGGCACCGCTGTATGCGCCGCCGATTGGAAGAGGGCAGCTGCGTCGCCGCCGACGATCTGTTTCCGAACTCAGCAATCGCGGATCGCGGAGTGAACCCACGCGACAATTCGGTCGGGCAGCGAGTCGCGTGTCGTCAGCGTCACGTGCCACAGCTCGACGTCGCCCCGGTCCTTCACCTCGTCGATGAACCCGCCGCCGCGCTGCGCCACGGTCGCGACCAGCGGGCGGCGGTTCTCGAGCAGACGCCCCACGGCGTCCACGAACGCCTCAGACATGCACTCCATCTTGCCGATTTCGTCGATCAGGTAAACGGCCGAGCGGCCGGGCGCGTGTCCCAATGCGGCCGCGAATCGATCGATCGCCGCAACGTCGACGCCGTAATTGCTCACGCGCGGCGGTGGTAGCCGGATGTGAGCGATGACGGCGTGCTCACCGGCGAAAGTGACGAGGCGGAATCCGAGTCGTTCGCGATTTGCGCGAATCTCCTCCGTGTAGAATCCGACGAGATGAAGAGGTGCGAGCTTGTGTGCCGCTGCGCGGAGGACGGTCGTCTTGCCGATGCCCGGCCGGCCGGTCAAGAGCAGGGACACGAGAAAGGATAGCCGTTCACGCCATGATTCGTGAGGACATCCTCCAGAAGGTCCCGGAACTGTTCGGGACCAAAACGATCAACGGCCGGAAGGTGAATGTCGAAGAGACCATGTCGACGCTCGCCCGCGAGCTCGGTCCCGACATCGCGGCCGCCCTCGCTGCGCGACGGGCGCTCCTGCAGTCGACCGCGCCGGTCCGCGAGAAATATGCGTGGCCGAAATGGGACGAGACCTTCGAGGATCCGGTCACCGGACGGTTCCGAACGTTTCACCAGATCGTCCAGGGTTTGATTGACAACTTCCTCGGCCGCGACAGCGAGTGGCGCTGGCGGCTCAACGACGAAGTGAAGATCCCTGACGATGCCCATCCATCCGCGAATGCGGGCCTCGAGCTGACCGGTCCGTGGCATCCGCTGGACATGGCGTTCAACGCGTTGAACAGTGCGGCGCCCATGAACATGCCGGACTTCGAAGACGCGTCGCCGGCCCACTTCCGGCCCGATGGGACGCCGGAGCGCGAACCGGTCGGTGTATTTGCCGCGTTGCGGAACGCGAAAGATATTTTCGAGGGGACGTGGACCGGCCGCGCGTACGAAGTGACGAAGAAAGGTCAACGGCGAGCGTACAAGATCGACCGACCTCCCGAGCGGTGGCCGACGCGCTTTGCGCGGCCCCCCGGGATCCACGTGCGGTTCGACCAGATCACAGTCGACGGCGAACCAGTGCCAGGCGTCGTCGCTGTCGCGGTGCTGTGGGCGCTCAACAATTACGAGGCGCTCGCACGTGCGCGCACCGGCGTCTATTTCTACATTCCGAAGATCCAGACGCCCCAGGAAGCGCTCATCATCGAGAAGCTTCTGTCACGGCTCGAAGGCTCGATCGGCGTGCAGCCCGGCACGTTCAAAATCAAGGTCCTCTACGAAGAGGGAAATGCCGGCCGGTTTCTTCCCGCGATCGCCTGGGTCCTGCGGCGCCGCCTTCTTGGGACGAACGTCGGCCGGTGGGATTATCTCGGCAGCCTGATCGAAATGTGGAAGGACGATCCCGAAGGCGTCTATCCGGATCCGCAGTCGATCAACATGGCTGCGCCGAACATGATCGCGTACCAACGGTACAACGCGCTGGTCATGCTGATGGCGGGCATGAAGCGCGGCGAACTGAGCCACGGCGCCCCGATTGGCGGGATGGCGGCGATCATGATTTATCCACCGACCGATCCGTACGGCCGCTCCAGGTACAACCCGCTTGCGCTGCGCGCGATGGTCATCGACAAATTGCGGGAGCGCCTGCTGGGATTGATGTTCGTGCCCGACGAGCCGCTGATTGCCGGTCAGCCTGCCCTGAACAATGTCGAAGCGCCTACGCTCGAAGACATACTGATGCGCCGCGTGAACGGTCGACTCTACGATGCGTATCGTCAGAGCTGGGTGGCGAGCCCGGAACCGTCATATGTCGGTGCGGGCAACGCGCCCCTGCGCGCGTCAGTGAACGAGCTTCAAGCCGTTCTGGATGCGCCGCGGGAAACCGTCGACGTGAAGGGCAGAGCCGTACCGACCGTCGCCAGCGGTTTGACTGAAGCGGAGCGTCTGCTTCTGCATTCCCGCGGCCTGTTGGACGCGAAAGGCCGGATCACACCGTGGGTCGTCAGCAGGGACGCATTCGACACTCCCGAGAAGCTCCTGACGTCAGAACGATGGGCCAGCATCTACGGTGTGCCGGCCGGCGACATCACGATCGAGCATATTCAACATGCGTTCTACATGGCGGCCAACTACGGCTTCCAAATCCTGAACGGAAATTTCGCGGCTGCGATCGACGACTACGAGCTGTCGCTGCGCTTCATGAACGACCTGGCCACGTATCGCATCGACGTCTCCTGGTTGTGGAGTCTCCTGCGTCATGAAGCGGCCATCACGAAGGATGGCTATCTCAAGGGACCGGCGCTTACCGAGGACGGCATCGTGCCGGCGTCGAACGCGTTCGCGGTCAAGGCAGGCACGCGGTTCTCCAGAGATCTGTTCGAAAAGTTGTGGGACTGCCACAACCAATGGACCGCCGCGTTTTTCGACGAGCTGGATCGGCGCGGCGACCCCGGCCGTTTCGATCGCGCCAAGGCGCCGATCATCATGGAGATCCTGAAGCGTCAATTGCTGTCGCCCCGTTACATCCAGCACAGTGCGCGCGTGCTCTTCATCGTCGCGCAGGCCGGCGCCCGCGAGCGCGCGCAGCTGCTCGAGGCGATCTTCGATCTCTCGCGCGAGGAGATCGTCAGGCGTGTTGAAGCCGCGACGCTGGAGAAGGTCGCGCTGAGCGCCCACGATTATGTGTACGACATTTTTCCGGAGGCTACGAAACGCCGGCAATCTGTGAAGCAGGCGGAAATCGGGTGAGACCTGATCGCGCTCTTCGGCTCAGGGCGCGGCGGGCTCCGCTTCTGCGACGGGCTGCAGCGGTGCCTGAACGTAGACGAAGGCCGTGCCGCTTTGCAGGTAATTGTCAATCCGCTCGAGGACTTCAGCGTTCTTGATCCAGTCGGGTCCCGTCTCTCGCAACCGATTCTCGATGAGCGTCGACAGGAACTCGAATCCGGCCGCGACCGCACGGTCGCGCAGCGAATCGAGCAAGGCATTCTCGAGCTCGATGCCGTTCTGAACCGTCGGCAGCGTCGCGAGAGCCTGGAGATAAAACGTGTTGTTGTCGCCGAAGCGCGGGTCCGAGCTGACGCCCTCCTCGTCGTGGTTCTCGAGGCTGCTGCCCAATGCGTAGGCGACGAAGCGGTCCGACACCCGATCGCGAAGAGCCAGGCCGATCGCACGTGGATTGGCGATCGTCGCTTCCAGCGTCTCGAGCGGAAACTGGAGCAACGGCCGTCGTCCCGCCCGAAGCACGTCGGGCGGATACTGCGTCATGTCGCCATAGCGCGCCTGTTCGATCGCGAAGATCTGAAGCTTGTATCGTTCGAAGTTCTCGGCGGTCAGCACGGCCGTCTCGATCGTGTCGAGCGGAACTGCGAGGGTGCCGACGCGGACTTCCACGGCGGTCGTCGGTTCCGGCGTGGCGCGCTGACCGGCGATGTCTTCGAGGGCGAGGCGCAGGATCGACAACGCCTCGTCAATCGACGATGGCTCGGTATCGTAGCGCGGATAGAAGCGAAGCACACGTTCGCCGGCAGGCAGCAAGATGAGACCGCGGCGGAACGCCCGGTCGCGCAGCGTATCGCACCAGTCGGCGCGCATGACGTCGAACGCGAGCATGACGCCGACGCCGCGAACGTTCTTGAGGATCGCGCGGTACTCCCGTGTGAGCGCCTCGAGACCGGCCTTGGCTCGCTCGCCGGTACGCCGGACTTGTTCGAGGTCCAGTTTGTCGAGCAGCGCCAGCAGGCGGACCATGCCGACCGAATCGCCTTCCCACGTGGTATTGAACTTCTTCTCTTCCTGGAAGAAGGTGGCCAGCTCCTCGCTCACGAACAGGACGCCGTTCTGCGCCTTCTTCGCCCAGGTGACCACGTCGGGCGGAGAAGGCAGATCGAACAGCTCGTGTGCCCACAACCGTCCCGACATGCCCCAGCCGGTCTGCACTTCGTCGAAAATCAGCGGCACATCGTAGATTCGCGTCAGCAGCCGCAGCTTCTTCATGAAACGTGCGCTCGGCACGCGCACGCCGCCCTCGCCCTGAATGGGCTCGACCAGCACCGCGGCGACGCGCCGGGCGCGCCGGACGACATCTGGCGTCAGGGCGGCGCGCTGCGCCTGCACGAACGCGTTCACGTCGCCGCCTGGCTGCGCGAGGAACTCGTCGAGCGCGTCCATGTCGCGACGGAACGTGTCCTTACTCTTGTCAGCGCGTGGCAGGCGGCCGGACACCAGAAGGTCCCACAGCTGTTTCAGGCTGCGCTCCTCGCGTCTCGCGCTCTCCTTTGGCGCGCGTGGTTCGTCGAGCGGAAAGAGAATGTGCGGCCAGTCGAATGTCGGAAAGCCAAGCCGCGCTTTCTTCCGGTGCGTAACCGCGAGGCTTCCGAGCGTGCGGCCGTGGAAGGCGCCCTCGAAAGACACGATGAAGCCGCCGTCGCCCTCGTCCGATGTCTTCACGCGGTTCAGGAGGACCGACTTGATGGCGTTCTCGACGGCTTCCGCACCTGTGTTGACGATGAAGTGGCGAGGCGTCCCGGGTGGCGCAATGCGATTCAGCTCGGCCTTCAGTCGCAGCGAGAGCGTCGTCTGGTACTCGGAATGCGCGTAGCGCGACGTGACGAACGGCAGCGAATCGACGATCGCTTCGACTACCCGCGGGTCGTTCTCGCCGAACGCCTGCGTCGCGATGAGCGCTCCCATGTCGAGGAATCGATACGGCTCGCCCGAACCGTCGCGATCCGCGATCCCGAGGTACGGTCCGACCGACTCCGATGGATCGAACGCGACCGGGAGCGAGAAGAACAGACTGCGAGATGCGGCGGCGAGGGCGGCATGCGACTTGGGAAGGTGTTGTTCGACGAGCTCCTCGAGCGGACGGTCGCCGTTGAGCAACGCATCGGGAACGTAGGCGCGCATCTCGCCGCCGCGATAGCGGGCGTTGAGGTGCGCAACGCGCCTCAAGAATTCGTCCACGCGCTCGAGCGGCCGCGACGAGGATGCCATCAGCCCAGGGCCTCAACAGAAATCGTAAGCCCCGTTCGCCTCAGAGCGCCAACACTTCTGCGTCCTCCGATCCGGCGTTTTCCGGGCGGCCGCCTAACTTAGTCGCTCCTGCGGCAGATTTTCGCGGCGCTCCTTTCCCAAAATCGGCACCGCCGCTCGATTCATGGCACGGATCTCATCTTGCTGAGCGATCACCACACGCTGACGGCTTCGGTACGGACAACAGGGAGAAATCCATGAATCGAGTGGTAATCGGGATCGCCGGTGCGGCGCTCGCGGCGAGTACGCAACTGCTTTTAGGACAGGTCTCATCCGAGGCCCGCGTGAAGAATTACATCGTGGTATTCCACGACGACGAGGCGGATGCGGCCGGGCATGCGGCCTCACATGGACGCGCCTACGGTCTCGCGATCTCGCATGTCTACAGCAGCGCGATGAAGGGTTATGCCGCGGCGATTCCGGACGCGCGCCTCGACGACATTCGGCGCGATCCGTCCGTGGCGTTCCTCTCGGAGGATCGTCCGGTGCACGCGGCCGCCCAGACGCTTCCCACCGGCGTCAACCGGATCGACGCCGACCTCAGCTCGCATTTCGCGTCGAACTCGTGGAGCTTTGCAGTCGCCGTCATCGACACCGGCAGCGGACCGCACGCCGACCTCAACATCGCTGGTGGCAAGAACTGCTCGACCGGCGGCAGCTTCAGCGACGGCAACGGCCACGGGACGCACGTCGCCGGCACGATCGGCGCGATCAACAACACGACCGGAGTCGTCGGCGTCGCGCCGGGCATCCCCATCTATTCGGTTCGAGTTCTCGACAACCGGGGCAACGGCAGCTACTCGTCGATCGCGTGCGGCGTCGACTGGGTGACCGCCAACGCCGCGGCGCTGAACATCAAAGTGGCGAACCTGAGCCTCGAAGGCGCCGGCGCCGACGACGGCAACTGCGGCAACAGCAACGCCGACGCGCTTCACAGGTCGATTTGCGGGTCGGTGGCCGCGGGCGTGACCTACGTCGTCGCGGCGGGGAACGACGGCCGTGATCTCGCGACCATCGTGCCGGCGGCGTACGACGAGGTGCTGGCGGTCACGGCCGTCGCCGACTACGACGGACAGCCGGGCGGCGGCGCGGCGGCGACGTGCCGAGCGGGCACCGACGATTCAGCCGCCGCAGACTTCAGCAATTTCGCCGGTCCCGCCGACGAAGGGCACACCGTGGCTGCTCCTGGCGTGTGCATTCTGTCGACGTGGAAGGGCGGCGGGTACAGCACCATCTCCGGAACGAGCATGGCGTCGCCGCACGTCGCCGGCGCCGCCGCGCTGTGCATCGCGAACGGACTATGCAGCGGGACGCCGGCGACCATCATCAACCAGCTGCGAGCCGATGCATCGGTGCAGCCGTTCGGCTACGGCTTCAGCGGTGATCCGACGACACCGATGCCGGGCCGCTACTACGGGTATCTGGTGTACACCGGCGGTTACTAGAACGCGCCGAAGCCCAAGACGCGGGTGCACACCGTTCGGACCCACAGCCGCATCGAGTCGGTGTGCACTAGCGCTCAAGCAGTGGATGACCTGGGTCCATTTTCTTCCTCCAATTTATTGTTTGGGTCCTTCAAGATAAGTTGGTCCTTACGGTTTTTGGTGTCCGTGCTAGTCCGCTCGACCGTCATAATTGACCAGCAATCGCGCACGAGACTTCGGGGGATGGCTCGAGCATGGCGCGCTCACGAACGCAGGATACCTCGGGCGACGACCCGAACGCGCGGTCGGTCCGCATCGTCATCGCGGACGCCTTGCCGATCTTCCGCGACGGGCTGCAATTGCTGCTCGGAACCGATGCGCGGCTGCAGATCGTCGCGCGCGTGGATATCGGATCCGCCGCCGACGCGCTCGTGCGCGACCTTCAACCCGATATCTTGTTGCTCGGGTGTCAGTCCTCCGGCGCTCCGGCAGTGGAGATGCTGAAACGCCTTGCCGCCTCTGGCGTTTCGGTTCGAACGATTCTGCTGGTGAAAGCAGTCGATACGTTAGTGATCAGCCAGGCGCTGCACTTCGGCGCATACGGCGTCGTGGCGAGAGATGCGACAGCGGATCTGCTCTTCAAGAGCATCGATGCCGTGTTGGCCGGCCACTACTGGATCGGCCGCGAGTGTGCCCTCGGCGAGGCGCTTGCCAACCTACGCCGGCTCGAGCGCGTACCAGACGCCGCAAAACGCTTCGGGCTCACGCGCCGCGAGCTCCAGATCGTGCGGGCCATCGTCAATGGCGAAACCAACCGCGAGGTCGCCGCGCGTCTCGGCATCAGCGAGAACACCGTCAAGCGCCACATCGTGCACATCTTCAACAAGGTCGGCTGTTCCAATCGCGTCGAGCTCGCGCTGTTCGCCGCGTATCACGGTTTACTGAGCGACGAGTGAGACGCCAGCTTCTCACCCAATCTGCCGCATCCGCCCGAAGATGTTTCGCGGCTGATACACGCACGAGCCCATCGAGTCCGCAAGCGACATATTCGCGTCGTTCCGATCGGCGCGCCATTTGCTGACAGCTTGCGACTTTGGGGATGCGCAATCCGTTCGGGCACGAAGGGGTCGAGGTTCAGCAGGCGCCGCGTCCGGCGCGCGTGGTGATCGCCGACGACGAGAGCATGTTCAGGGCGAGCCTGCGACACCTCCTTGCCGTTCCGCCGTCAGTCGTCCGAGACGTGTACGCGGTCGAGGTCGGCAGCGGATTCGAGTTGGTGGGCGAGGCGAGTAGCGGCGAGGAAACCGTAGAGATCGTTCGGGCGGCGCATCCCGACCTTCTACTGCTCGACCTCTCCATGCCGCGGCGTTCCGGTCTCGAGGCGCTGCGTGAGCTTCACGAAGATGAGGACGTGACGCGCACAATCATCCTTTCGGGGACGCTGGACAAGCCCGAGCTGGTCACCGCAATTCAGCTGGGCGCTCGCGGCGTGGTGCGAAAAGATGCGGCGACCGAGTTACTGTTCGAGGCGATGACTCGCGTGATGGCGGGCGCGTCATGGGTGGATCAGCCTCTGGTTGGCGACCTCCTCGACATCGTGCGCGCGCTCCTGCAACCGTCGTGCGGCGCCGTCGGGAGACAGCCGTTCGGTCTGACACAGCGCGAGCGCGAAGTGCTGTCGCTGGTCGGCGAAGGCTGTAACAACAGGGAAATCGCGGCGCGCTTCGCAGTGAGCGAGCGGACAGTCAAGAATCACCTCACGCGGATCTTCGACAAGGTAGGCGTCGCGAATCGTGCCGAGCTCGCGTTCACCGCCGCTCGGCACGGCCTCGTCAATTGAGGACGCGGTCGGCTGGTGTACAACCTCGGTAAGAAGTTCACGATCTTCGTCTCGACTGATCCGACCGTTTGTTCTGGTTTGTTTCGAAATTCGCGATTGCGGCGAGTGGCATCTCTGTTGCCGCAGTTGGTTTCATGCAGGATCTTCGGCGCCCGACCCGGTTCGCGCTTCGGTTGAACGCATGGTATCGCTCCGCCGGTGAGCTCGTGTGGCATCGTGGCGTCACGCGCAGCGTCAGCACGAGCGGAGCGCTAATCCAGGGCGACGAACCTTCCGGTTGCGCTCAACTCGACATCGTCATCGGCATGTCGCCGGGTGGCTGCCTCGTCGGCCACGGCCGCACAGTACGAATGATCGATACCGGCTTCGCCGGAGGGTCCACGTTTGCGGTTGCGGTCGAGCGCTTCTCCATCAAACGTCGCGGATCAGTTCTGCCGGCCCGCTCTAGGAGTGCTACGCGCCCTGGTGACTTCCGGGTGATTTCTTCCTCCAATTAATCGCCCTATCGTTGTCGGCGTGGCCGCGCTGACGCATCGTCAGCGCGATAGCGCGCGCCGGCGCGAAAGGGGATGAGAAGCGTGTACCTCTCACCGAAAGCATCGAGGGCACGACTCAGGGAAGCCGAGAACGCTCGGAACAATCGCCGCGAAATCGTAAAGGCGTACTCCACCGGCCAGATCTCGCGGCGTGACTTGATCAGATGGGGTGTCATCACCGCCGGAGGGCTGCTGCTGCCGATTAACGGACTGAGCCCCTTCGCCAGCAGCGTGTACGCCGACGGAATTCCGACCGGCGCGCCGCCCAGTCCGCTGTTTGGGGTGCAGCCTTTCACGCAGCCGATGCCGCGGTTCGACGTCCTGCCGCGAAATGCCGTTGCCACGCTGAATCCGGCGCCCACGCGGGAGGCAAATACGACGCAGCAGCCGGTGCCGCCGGAGCTGGGCGGGGGCTTCGGTCCGATCGAAGGGCGTCCGCCGGGACCGATCTGGGCGCACCAATTGTTCGATCAATTTCCGCCGAGGGTGGCGATTGACGTGACGCAGGAAGGCGCAAAAACTAATAACGTGTACAACCCGGGAGTTCCGTCGAGCCTGAATTCCGGGATCAACGCCTCATCGTCTTTTCCGTGTCGCTTCCACCCGAACCTGCCGAACCAGCGGCCCGACAAACTGTGGACGTTCATGGGAACGCTGCCGCCGAAACTGATGATCGGGCGGTACGCTGAACCGATCTTGTTCCGCCATCACAACAGACTGTCGGCTGACGTGACGAACAACGGCGGCTTCGGACGTCACACGATCACCACCCACGAGCACAACGGGCATCATGGCGCGGAGAACGACGGTTTCACCGGCGCGTACTTCTTCCCCGGCGAGTTCTACGACTACCACTATCCGATCCTGCTGGCTGGTCTGAGGAGTATCAACACGGCCGCCACAGATCCCCGTGCCGGAAGTCCCAACGACGCGGGCGGCATCACCAACGTTCCGGGGGACTGGCGCGAGACGATGAGCACGCACTGGTTTCACGATCACATGTTCAGCTTCACGGCGCAGAACGTCTACAAGGGCATGGCCGGGATGTTCAACATCTACAGCGCCCTCGATCGCGGCAACGAGGCGATCAACGACGGCGTGAACCTGCGGCTGCCGAGCGGAACGGCGAAATCGTTCGGCAACCTCGATTACGATGTGAACCTGATGCTGGCCGACAAGGCCTGGGATCAAAACGGCCAGCTGTTTTTCGACATCTTCAACTTCGACGGGTTCCTTGGCGACGCGATGACGGTGAACCTCGCCTACAAACCATTTTTCCAAGTGGAGCGGCGGAAGTATCGCTTCCGTATTCTGAACGGCGCGGTGTCGCGCTTCTTCAAGCTCACGCTCAGCGACGGCTCACCGTTCTTCCAGATTGCGAACGACGGCAACCTGCTCCCCAACCCCGTGCTCCTCACTGAAACGGACGAAATGGGCATCGCCGAGCGCTACGACATCGTGATCGATTTCTCCCGCTACGCGGTCGGCCAGAAGGTGTGGATGGTCAATCTGACCGAGCATGAGGATGGCAGAGGGCCGAAGCAAGACCTGACGCTGAACGAGGCGCTCGCCGGCCAGTCGTCCGACCCATGCGTCGGGAAATTTCTCGAGTTTGACATCGTACGAGACCCCGCGCAGCCCGATGTGAGCCAGGTTCCAGCGGTTCTGATTCCGAACCCGGACCTGACGAACGTTCCGGTCGCCGCGGAGCGCGTGTTCGAGTTCAACAGGGGCGCCGGGCAGACGACCAACGATCCGGTGACGACGTTCTTTGGTCCGTGGGGCATTGCAACCGACGGCGGCGAGACGCTTGCGGCGGACTTCGGCCGCATCTCCGCGGGGCCGAGATTCGGCACCCGCGAAATCTGGACGCTGAAGAACGGCGGCGGCGGCTGGGATCACCCCATTCACATCCATTTCGAGGAGGGGCAGATTCTGGCGCGCGACGGGAGCGCGGCCAACGTTCCGGCCGCGGAAAGAGGGCGGAAGGACGTGTATCGCCTGCATCCCGGCGGCACCGTCACGATCACGATGCAATTCCGCGACTTCGGCGGGATGTTCATGGAACACTGCCACAACACCGTGCACGAGGACAACGCGATGCTGCTGCGATGGGAGATCGACGACAGCGGGCCGCCGTTCCTGCGGCCGCTGCCGACGCCGATTCCGAGACCGCAGGGTGTCACATTCGAGGATCCGACCGAGATCCTGCCGACGGCGTTCCGATGACGTGCTTGCTGACGGGAAGAAAGGATCCCGCGGTATCAAAGCGGAAGTGTCAGATACTCCGCATGACGTTGCTGGCGCTGCTCGTCGTGGCAGGCGTCACGCGCACGACGATCCCTGTGGCGCATGCCGACGTCCTCTGGGGACGTGACTATTTTCCCAACGTCCAGCTGATCACGCAAACGGGCCAAACGGTCCGCTTCTATGACGACCTCCTGAAGGGAAAGTCGGTCGTCATCAACGTCATCTACACACGGTGCAGGGATCGGTGTCCGCTCGAGACGGCGAAGCTCGCGCAGGTGCAGCGCCTCCTCGGCAGTCGAATGGGCACCGACATCTTCTTTTACTCCATCAGCATCGATCCCGATTGGGATACGCCTGCAGTGCTGCGCGAGTACGCAGAGAAATTCGGCGTCGGACCGGGCTGGCTGTTCCTCACCGGCAAGGCTGACGATATCGCGACTGTGCAAAAGAAGACTGGGTTGTATTCGCGCACCGACGCCGTGAACCCGGACGGTCACCTTCCCAGCTTGATGATCGGGAATGAGCCGACGGGACAGTGGATGCTGAACTCAGCGGTCGACAACCCGCGCTTCCTTGCCGCCACCATCACCAATTTTCTGATTGGATGGAAGAACAGGGAGCCGGTGATCGCAAAGAGCTACGAAGCGGCTCGGCCGATTGCGGGATTCGCGGCCGGGAGTTACTTGTTCGAGACCAAGTGCGCCGCGTGCCACACGTTCGGTGAGGGCGATGGCATCGGACCCGATCTCGCGGGCGTCACCCATGACCGCGACCGCGCATGGCTCGAAGGATTCATCAAGGCGCCGGACAAGATGCTGGCGCAGAAGGATCCGATCGCGACGGCGCTGTTCGCCAAGTACAAGCAGGTGGTGATGCCCAATCTGCGCCTGGGCGACGGCGACGTCGCAGCAATAATGAAGTATATGGATGCGCAAAGCGCCGCCAGTCGAAACAGAAAGACGCGCTGATGCGCAAGGCGTGGGAGGACCGATGAGCAGCCGTCGAACGAAATCCGTTCTCGTGATTTTGTCGTTTATCGCTATCGTCATGCTGACCGGCAGCGGCGATGCGCCTGCCGCCGCGCTGGCAACCAGCGTCACTGTGCCGATCTCGGGCAACGTGGACGGGCTGCCCGAGAGCGTGTCATTGTCCGGGAGCCTGTCGATCGCCAGTACGTTCGTAACCGATCCCTTGCTGGCTACGCCGAAAGTACGGCTCGTGATCAAGCTCGTCGACGTTTCCGGCGTTGGACTGACATCCGGTGCGAAGTACGTCGCGGTGGGGGAAGACAGGATACTGCGGCTGCTGTCGCTCTCGGATCGCCTCGAGATCATGTTCCCGTTCTATCGAGCGACCACTGATGGACGGCTCTCGGCGCGGTCGGCGATGGCGACGATTACGCTCAAGTTCGATTTGCTCACCGGCTCGTTGACCGGAGCGACGGCGACGTTCTCTTCGCCCAAGCTGGCCGGCTGATTGTGTGATCGGGAGTCGAACGATGTCGTCGAAAATCGCATGATTTCGACGCGCTGCGAAGCGTGTACGCGAAACGTTCGTCGGCATGTCGACTCTAACGGTCTTCGCGTCTGAGGATTACGGATCGAATCTGTGCGCCGGCGGCGCGCGTCGAGCACGCTCTCCTAATTACTGGTATGCACCGCACGGCCTGTTGTTGACTGCCTGTCAGCGTCACCGTGCATGAAGCGGAGGCTGGCGCCACTCCGCCGAAGCCGCAGAGAACCCTCGCACTTTAGCCGCTCCCTTACGATTGTGCCGCGCGTCGCCCCTCGTACGTCGCAACAACCGTTCAATTCGCCAGCGCGCGCCTTGGCATACCTTTCGTAGTTCCCTCCAGCGCTCCTCCTCATTTGTTCGGAGGCCGATGGGACAACTTCGACAACGCGGATCGTCGGTTCCATTCGTATCGCTCGTCTGCTCGAATCTGTTGGATGCGTCAACCCCGAGGAGGATTGCCATGAAACGGCTCCCGAGAACAATTGTGGTGTGTGTGGCGCTAATAGCGTCAGCGGCATGTAACCAACGCACGCCGCTCGGTCCAAATGCGTCAGTCAGTGAGGCGACGAAGACTTTAGCGCGTCCTTTGTCAGTTCAAACCGGCAACGGCGCTCCGAGTGGTGCTCACTACAATCTCAACATCATCGGCGTTCCCAGAGCCAAGACGGCGGACATGACCGGCGACAATGGTCACCGGATTTTCGTGCCGCTCTGGGGGAACCCGAAAATCATGCTGACTGAAGGACCGGACTTCGCGGTCCTCGATGCCAACGGGACTGACGGTGAGGCGAGCTTCCAGCTCCCGAATCCCGATCCCAACGGCGACGGCACGACGGTCTACTCCGTCTTCGCGCGCGCACTCGGCACGCCTGGCGGCAAATCGCTGACGACGACCTGCGCGATCGATCCGTTCGACGGCGCGGAGGTCTGCTCGGTGATTACGCTGACGCTCGAGCGTTCGAAGGGCAAATCGACCTTTGACAATGTCACCAAGTACTTGCTCTACATCTATGCTGACATCGACGGCGACGGCGTTCTGGACCGCGTTCCACTCTTTGACAGCTCTTTGACCGGGTACTTCTGGGATTACGACAACCAGGGGCTCAAGCTGGCGCAGCTCCGGTTCTATCAGTGCTCGACCACGGTTCCTGTCGCCACAGACCCGAACGGTCCGCAAACGACGGCCTGCTTTCAGTAGTGATTCGGCGGGCGGGACGGCGCGCCAGCGCTGTCCCGCCTCATGCATCGACCGCGGATTGAGTGGATCAGTCGCGCCGAGCGCCCGACCGGAGACGGAACTTCGCGCGGAAGTTCGGACATCCGGTGGCATTCCTGCCGGACGGCGTTTCTGCGATGAAGCCGCTGGCGCCGCTGAAGCCGCGGATGCCGCCCGTTACCGACAGGAGTTCCCCGCTGGAGTCGCATAGACGCGGGGCGGCCGTGCTTGATTGTTCCGATAATGCACTATCCGAAACCGGACATCGCCTTACACGATTCGTTCCAGAACCCGATGGGCCGGCAGCAGGCCTATCTCGATTTCGCCGAGGCCTGATTCGACGTGGCGCTCTCGCCATTGCCGTTCACAGCGCTGATGACGTAATAGTAGGTAGTGCCCCGCGTTACCCGAGTATCGGTGTATGAAGTGTTCGCAGCGATGGATGCGAACACTTCGTACGGTCCGCCGTTGATGGTCGATCGGTAGATCCTGTTCTGCGTCACCCCCGCGCTCGTCGACTGCGTCCAAACGAGCTTGATCCTGCCCTTGGAGCTCACCGCGCTCAGCCTCGTCGGCGCAGCAGGCGGTTGAACCGGCGGCGGGTTGACGGTGATCGTCACCGTTGCCACATTGCTGTCGGCGCTGCCGTCGTTGGCCCTGTACGTGAAGCTGTAGACGCCGGCCGCATTGCCCGGCGCATAGATAATTCGCGCGGTGTCGCCGTTCGGTGTTCCGGCTGCACACGGCTGATCTGAAATCGCGCCGAGTGTGCCGCTGGTCGGCCCCTGAACGACTGTGAACGAAAGTTCGCACGTTTCGACATCCGCTGCATTCAGCGTCACCGTGATCGGTGCGCCAACGACCGTGCTCGCGCTCGTATTCGACGCGATGGGTGGGCGGTTCAAAGCCTTGACGGTCACGATCACGCTGTCGGTACTGCTGGCACCGGCATCGTCTTTCACTTCAAGCGTTAGCGTGTGATCACCAACAGCGAGCCATACAGATTGCGTTGCGCCGAAACCAATGACCGTCGTGCCTTCGCGCCATTCGTAACTGACGATGGTGCCGTCCGGGTCGGAGGACGCAGTGCCGTCGACGGTGATCAACGCCACGCCGTCTCCATCGGCGTCCGTCACGGTTTGATCCGCGCCTGCATTGGCGACGGGGGGCGCGTTCGTGAAGCTGTAGCTGAGGGCGTTGTAAAGATTGAGGCCGCCGTGGATCGTCCACGTGTCGAGTCGAACACTTGCGACACCGATGGGGTCGGCGCTGCGAAGGAGGAGATCGACGACCTGCCTGTTTGTCGTCACGTCGCCGCGTGACCAGACCAGTGCCGCGGCGCCGGCCACATGAGGCGAAGCCATCGACGTTCCGCTCAACCAGGTGTAACACCCGGTGTTGCCCGGCTCTGTCGACGCGGCACATGTGGACATCGGGTACGTCGACAAGATCACGTTGCCGGGAGCCGAGATGTCCACCCAGCTTCCGTAGTTGGAGAACGAGGCGCGTTGGTCGTCTTCGTCGAACGCAGCGACTGAGATGACATTGTCGAACGCCGCGGGGTAGAACGGCACGTTCTCAACGCCGTCGTTGCCGGCTGCCGAGACGATGACCAGGCCGGCATTCCACGCAGCCTGCACGCTTTCGTTCAGCGACTGCGACACGTCGGGAGCTCCGAGGCTCATGTTGATGACTCTGGCGCCGTCCGCAATGGCCTGCGCGATTGCCTGTTCAATGGCGAAGTCGCTGCACGTGCCGTCCGCGGAGCAGACTTTGTACGCGAGAATCCGCGCGTGGGGTGCCACACCAACGACGCCTTCATCGGCTCTAGGATCACCAGTGGGATTGTTCATGGCGGCGGCAATCGTTCCCGAGACGTGGGTGCCGTGCCCATGGTCGTCCATCGGGTCGCTATCGAGATTGACGAAGTCGTAGCCACCGGCGTAGTTCGCCGCCAGATCCGGGTGCGTGTAGTCGATGCCGGTGTCGATCACTGCTACGGTGACGGCGGGACTGCCTGTCGAGATCGCCCAGGCCTCCGGAGCATCGATATCCGCATCCGGGGTGCCGACGTAGAAGCATAGATCTCCGAAAATCCACGGGATGCAGTAGAACTGCTGGCCAGTGTTGTGGAGCGCCCATTGCTCGGCGAAGTTGCGGTCGCCGGGAATGACGTCAGAGCCTGCCGCCTGTAAGTTGAGCGTCGGCACGCTGCGCATGAAGTTCGGTTCGGAGTAGAGAACACTCGGGTTGCGCTGGTACCGAGCGATAGCGGCCAACTCGGTGCCGGCGGGAACCGAAACAAGTTGGACGCCTGTGCGCGTGACCTCCTTCAGCGGCGAGCCACCCGACAGTCTGTGGGTATCGACTTTCGCGCGAGCGCTGGTGCCAGGGGCGAACTTCACCAGGATTTGTCCGGCGACGAAATGGCCCCCGCGCGCGGTCTGCGCCGAGGGGCGTGCGGCGAACACGACCGGAACGAGCAGGACGGCGACGATGGCTTTGCTGAGGCGCATCAGAGGTTCCTCCGGTGTCGGCGCGTGGGTGACCGCGCCGTTGTTCTTCACGCGCGGGCCGGATCGCCGAGACGTTGGGGCACCGGATGTGCTGCGGGGGCGGTGCAGGAAATCGAGCAATTCGGCGGCCACTTCAGCCGTCCAGGGATTCGCGCACAATTGCTCGCGCCCTCGCCGACTTACGATCGCGGTCCAGGAGGAAAGCAGAAAAGACCTGACGGATATCGACCTGACGTCATCGAAACAGTAAGGCGGAGTTCGCCAATTCGTTCTTGCGAACTTGATGTCGAGAGTTACCAAACATCATCCGTCGCATCGACACGCAGCAATCAGCTTGTCGTCGGATGCGGAGGTGAGCTGCCGTCGTAAACATAGCCGGAGGCAGCGTGGCGCCCAGGAAGATGCTGCGACGATCGATGGAGCCGAAAAGTCGGGATTGTGTTTTGACGTCACCGGCTCGGCAAGATACGGAAGCGCCTGCGCCCGCCAATTCGATAGATTTCGAAATCGTCGTGATCCACTGTGAAGACGGTGAGCAGCGACTCGCGTTGCGCCAGGTGGACCAGCGTGGCGTCCGCGAAACCCATCGGGCGATCGTGGTACTTCGCCATCAGCGCTTCGAGATCGGCCTGCGGCAGCCTGCGGCGCTCACGCTTGCCCAGAACTGCGGTATATGCCGAAACTCAGGCCATTGCGGATCTCGTCGCGGAGTCGTCGACCGAAGCGCTCAAGGTGCTCGACATTGCGGCCGGGCATGGCCTGTTCGGCATCACGATCGCGCAGCGTAATGTGCGCGCCGAAATTGTCGCCGTCGTGCTCGAGTTCGTGCCCAATGCCGATCGTGTCTCGCCTCCGGTCCCGGCCCGATTCAGCCTCACGATGCTGGCCGGCACGCCGGGCGGCGACGCGTACACGTTTGCGGAGTTGCGACAGCGGCTCGAAGGCGCTGGGTTCAGCAATGTCTCAGCGCACGCTCTGCCAACGCCTGAGACGATCATGTTGGCCGAGAAATAAGTGTGATGTGCCGAAAACGACAACGGCCGGCGCTGCCGCCGGCCGTTGTCGATCGAGCTGCGTGAGGACAGTCTATCGACTGCCCCCGAGAGTGTCTGCCATGCATGCACCTCCCGGCCGCGACCTATTTTGTGTGTGTCCCGATCCGGGACGGTCGCTAGGCGCCTTTTGTTGCGCCGGCGTTATCACGCTCGGCGGTCTGAACATTCAGCATACCACGTCGTTACTGAAGCTGCCGCCTCACCGGGCCATACCAAGTCGCGGGAGCGCTGCGGTCACACGGGTGCAGCCCGGATGCTACGGCAGCAACAGGACCGAAGGCTGCACTACAGCATGTGAGGCGTTGGGATTGGTTCGTCCCCAACGGGAATGGACACCGTTTGGACCGTGGATTCTCGGCTGCGTGAAAACATCGTCGACTCGCCGCCAGCCAGTGTGAAAGCCAGCGTCCACAGCACACGCTCGTCGCACCGAGCGGCATTGCTCGAACACCTGTTCGCTGGCGAGGTGATGAAGCACCTGTGGCGGAGCGGCGATTGGCGACTCGAAGTGCTGAAGCCGCAGCTTGACGATTCGGGTGCGGGTTCCGCAATCGGTACGGTGAGTTCGAAGTGTCCGCGCCCGTGCATCACACCGCTTGGCGGAATCCAATTCGCCGCGCCAGCACGAGATCGAGCACTGACCGGGCCTCGACACCTACGAGGTGAGTGGTTCGCAGAAGGCCAACAGCCGCGCAACCCGGCGCATTAATGGAACCGTCGCGTGACGCCGAGAACTTCTGTGTGCGGGTCATCCCGAGGTCGGACGTCGTGTGCAGTTCCGTGAAGTCGTCGCGGCTACCCGACGGGCAGTGGTTGTGTAGATGAAGGAGCCAGGAAGCGGCCACGATGAGGATCTCGGCATGCCGGTGGCGGACGAGTTGTGGCCTCACGGAAATGCGTGGGGCGGCGGTGTGGATGACAGTCGCACGCGACAGGAAGATGACAGTCGCACGCGACAGGAAGAAGTCCGTGTACCGGCCGCCGATGGATCGTTGCGCCTCGACAGTTCGCGCCCGGCCGCTGCCATTATGCCGCCGCCGCCGTCGTTTCCCGTGGCACCTCCGATCAGGCCGCTCTCCTTTCCAGACACGCCTTCTGGTGGTGGCGTGATCGAAACCAAGCCGACACGCGTGGCCGTCGAAGCCCCGCAGACGGAGACAGTCCGCGTGGAGACGCCTGAAGCTCCGCGACCGCCGGTTGCTTCTGCAACACCGATCGTGACGACGCCGCTGCCGTCGTATGGCCGCCGCGGGACGCACCGTACTTCGACAGTCGGTACCAACGATCTCGAGCAGCTGCTTCGTGCAGCAGCGGCGCGTGGCGCATCCACGGTGTATCTGCGTGCCGCGGTCGAGTTGTCGATGCGCGTCCATGGCGAGCTCCAGGTGCTCGAGGGCGCGCCGGTCCTCAGTGCCGACGAAATCGAGACGCTCCTCGTCTCGCTGAAGCTCGCGCACGATCACGATCCGCGACGGTTGCTCACGTCCGCCGAATGGACGTTTGAATTGGAGAACGTCGGCCGAATCCGATGCGCTGTATTCATTGATCATCGCGGCGCCGGCGCGATGTTCGAGATCGTGCCGTTCCGCACGGCAGCCACTGACCAGATCGGGCTCTCTCTCGACGTCCGCCAACTCGCCAGCGAACGTGAAGGGCTCGTGATCGTGTCCGGCGCGCGCGGCGCCGGGAAGCTGCTCCTCATGCATCAGATCGCGCACTTGATCACCCGCGGTCGGCAGACATACGTGATTACGGTCCAACGCGGAATGGGCGTGCGAACGGCGCACGAAGAGACCTCCATCAGCCAGCGCGAAGTGCGCGACGGTCTCGACGACATGCTGGCGGTTGCCCGCGCCGCGCTTCGTGAGAATCCCGATGTGCTCGTGCTGCAGCACGCGCGAACCACACCGCTCATGAGCCTGGCCCTCGATGCGGCGGCATCCGGTCATCTGGTCATTGCGGGAATCACCGCGCCCAGCGCGCTAGGCGCAATCGATCGCATCGTGGAGTTGTACTCTCCAGAACATGCACGTCACGTCCAGCTTCAGCTGGCCCAGCACGTGCGCGCGGTCGTCGCGCAGGTGATGGTGCCGAGGATCCGCGGAGGGAGCATCGCCGCGCAAGAGGTGATGCTCATGACGTCGGCGATTGCCGCGGTCCTCGCCGATGGACGTGCGTGGCAGCTCCGTTCCGCGTTGGAGGCGGGACCAACGCGAGGGATGGTGCCGCTGGGAGATGGGCTGCTCGCGCTCGTCCGCGCCGGAGAGGTCCGGCCAGAGGACGCGTATCGCTACGCTCCCGACCAAGCTGCCTTGCTCGAACGTTTTGAGCGCCACGGCATCGACACATCGTTTGCGCATCTGAGCCGACTCGGCTGATCGCGCGGACCCATAGGGCCGCGGGCGAAGCGGTTCCATCGCGGCTCCCCATCAGGCAACGCTCAGAATTCGTCGACAAGTACCCTTTCCAATCCGTGTGGATGCTCGTTCGGGTATTCAGCCGCGAAAGCCAACTCCTCCGGGGTTGCGACGCTGTCGGGAGAAGCGGGAGGCCACACAGGATGCGTCGCCATCGCAAGACGCAGCCGGACCCCGCGGTCACACACCCCGAGCACGCTCGGATACACTATGAGCGGGAACCGGGATGTCTTGGAGTTGTCCGTGGGAGATGGACCCACCACACCGTCCTCGAACCCTGGCGGCCTCACCACGCATCGGACACCGACGTCCTGACCTGACGACCGTGCGATTCAGCGGGCGGATCGTGATGGCGTAGCGCAACCGCTGTCCGAAGAACGCGTCAACGTTCGGCGTGACCTAGCAGTCGTCGCGCTTGAGAACCTGGTTACGGCTGTCGTGCTGGGCGCGAACCCGAGTCAGCCTCGCGCTGTGCGTCGAGCTGCAGCGCGAGACCCAATTCGATACTCGTTCGGGTCGCTCGTTGGTCCGGCGATTTTACCGCGGACCCGTATCCACGGCGAGCGACGCATCATCGATGAACACATTCCCGGGAGATGCCGGCGAGTACAGCCACACACGGACAGCGTCACCCGCGCGCAAGAACCGCCCAATCGCATACGGTGCGTAACCGCCGGTCTGCACCTGCTGCCACGTTCCGACCCCGTTGACGTTGACGCCCAGCAGCACGCCAGGCTTGTCCGCCGCCACATATGCGGTGAATAGATAATTGCCATTGGCCGGTGCCGTCAGGTCCTGATAGATGCCGCAGTCGACCGCCGTCGTTGTCTCGCACGCCCCGTATTTCGATCCGCTGTGCGGCATCGCGGTCTCTGTCTGCGCGGGTGCTTGCCTGAAGCTGTCGGATACCCAGCCCGGTCCCATCTCGGGCACGACCGAGTCTTCGAAGCCAGGGTTTTGGAGCAGGTTGCCCGTCGGCGCCGGCGACGACGTGACCGACACGTGATCGAATTGGGCCGTGTTCAGCACGGATGGATCGTGACTGGTCACCACCAGGGCAGCGCGAACGGTCGTCGGCAGCTTCAGCGTCACGGATCCCACCGTCGTCCACGTCCGGGCATCGGGTGAGATCAGTGCGTCGAACCGATCGCCCGTCCGATCGAGCCGCAAAAATACCGGGAACGATGATCCCATTCCCGACAGGAACGACATGGCCGCTCCATCGGCCGTCCGCGCCATGAACTCGAGACCGCCGTCTGGTTTGACATCGAGAAGGACACGCGATGCGCTCGGCGACGTGTCGCCGAATTCGATGCCCGCCTTCGCAAACGTATGCGTGTTCTGCTCGCTGACGACGCGCGCCGTCAACATGCTGTCGCTGTTGAGCCACTGTGATACCGCATGAAAGGAGTCTGCGGATCCCCACATATCCGATCCTGCACCGCTGACGTAGAACGTGCCGCTCGCCTGCTCGTACGTCGCAAATCCGTTGACGCCGACATTCCCGATGTCGGATGACAGCCACGTATCGGGAACGGCGCGCACCGTCGGCATGCCACCGGGAAAGACTGCGTGGTTGAGCTGAGACGGATCGTGGCTCGTCACAGCCACGCCCGCCAACGCCGGTCCGCTCGTAAACGTCACCGGCGAACCGATGCCGGTGCAGAAGCTGCTGCCCCGCTGATCGTCCAGCAGGCAGTAGCCGGCAACGACGGTGCCGCCGCTGCGAAACAGGTTCAGAAGTACCGTGAACGCGACCCGTCCGTTACCCGAGTCGGTAACAGGTACCGACGCTCCCGCGAGGAACGTCGTCTCCCCCTCCGGCGTGGGGCGCGTCATGAACTCGAGCCCGCCATCAGGCTTCACATCGAGGACGATCTCGGGCGAGCCGGGATCGAGCGACTGACGAATCATCACGCCGGTCTTTGCAAATGGGTGGGTGTTGGTCTCGCTGGCGACACGCGCCGAGACGTAGCCGTCGCGGATGGGCTGATACACGTAACGAAAGCTGTCTGCGCTTCCCCAGATGTCGGCGCCGGCGCCGGCAACGATCAAATCGCCGTTAGCCCCCTGATATGCCGTGCCGGCCGCACCCACATCGCCGACGTCGGTAGTCTGCCAGGGCGGCGGCAAAGGACTCTGCGCGCAGGCGAGCCTCGGATGTGAGAACAGCAGAGCGGTTACAAACCACAGTACCGCAACGGATTTCCCGATTCGCACCGGCCACCTCCAGTCGCACGTTGAACCGCAGTCCGCGATGCAGTGCAAATGCCATCGCGCTCCGCGCCATCGGGTTGATGCCGGCCGAAAGCCGGAGCGAGACCGGTATGTCTGACGACGATCGTCGGTGGGGCAATCAGCAGGAGCCCGACGCGCGCCACTTCGAGCTGCGCTGCGTCGAGTTGGGCCGAGGGCCAACCGCCGATCAACCGTCGGATGATGATGTGCGCGCCGTGGGGATTCGGAACCATTGGCGCGGCGTGAAACGCTGCGCCATGCTTCCCGGCGAGCGTTGGGAACGAACGACCGAGCGCGAGCGACGGAGCTCGTCCCTGATGCCGCCCAGCGCTGCGCCGTCTGGACAGTCGCGACTCCGAGCTGCGCGAGATCGTCACCGAGTTGCGACTGCAACGGCAGACCACAGGCCGTGGCGTGATCACTGAGATGGCCGCGGCGTTACGGTGCCGTAGCTGGCCAAGCGTCGCACCCGGCATGGGTGTCGGTTGGCGGTGGTCGGTGATCGGACGTTGCCTGGCTGAACCAGTTTCGCCGTCTCCGCGCCTCGCCGCCGTCCGCGTCGGATTCCTGCGTCGCCAAAACCGTCGACCGGTGTTGTTCCTGCAGGACTAATGAGGTTGGGAAACGAAAGGCGCCCGATTCTGCTTGCGACGTCGTGTCCTGACCACAATGCCGAATAGACCGGTGCCCAGCAGCAGCATCGATGTTGGTTCTGGCGTTGGGCTGGTTGCCAGGGGTTCAGTCTCGACGACCAGAGATGCTGGAACGAGGCCAGCCAGGAAAAAGAGCTCATCGGCACCAACAACGGCATTGCTGCCCGTCGAGGCGGCGCTGAGCAGCGTCCCGCCGATTGAGAAGAACGACCTTTCGCTCCTCATGATGTCGCTGAGTCCGGCCGCGTTCAGTGCGAACGTCAGAATCGAGTCTGCTGGATACCGAGGGACCTGAAACGTTCCGTATGTCGCCCCGGTTCCTAAGTCGGCAAAGATCGCCGCGTCCAATCCGGTATTGTGATTGAGTGCCGCCGGTGGGGCGCTCACGCTGAACAAGCCGAGCGTCTCGACGGCCTCGTTACCGAGGTACTCGCCTCCGTTGACGACTAACGATGCTCCAGTGACGCGCTGGGTACTGAAGTCTATTGGTTGTAAATTGAATGTGAAAAAACTACGGAATTCGGCGAATCTGCCGACGGTGCTGAGTTCGCGAACCGTCCCGGCTCTCTCCGTCTGATGAACGCATTGAAGCCGCGCGCACCGTTCCAAGCGCTCGTGATGTCGGAGGCGTCGCGGCTCGGTCGCGAGGCGATCGAGACGGCTTACGCTTTAAACAGCTCGTCACCGCAGGCGTGCGCGTCTTCTTTTATCTCGAGGATCGCAAGCGCACACTCGATTCGCCGACCGACAAAATCATGGTGTCGCTGACGGCCTTTGCCGACGAACTCGAGCGTGAGAAGGCACGGCAGCGCACATACGACGCGACGCTGCGGAAGCCGCGCGCCGGTCACGTCACCGGTGGCCTCCTGTTCGGGTACGACCAGGTCGACGTCGTCGGCACCGATGGCCGACGATCACATGTCAATGCTTCGGGACAACATCGTCGGCGAATGGCCTCGCGACCCTCATCACGATAGACGACTGGACGTGATCGTGAATCTGAGCCGGAAGTACAGTGTTCACCCGCACCGGCTACTGCGCTCGTCGAGAGCATCGAGCACCCTTGGGCCGCCAGGTAAACTTCGCATCTTCGCTACAAGGCGCTGGGCCCGATCGAGAGGATGAGCAAGGACGTTTCTTGCTCCCCCTCGAATCGCTCGATTCGTCCGCGTTCGCGTCAGCAACTCCCCGATCGCCGCCGTCCCTGCGGTGCCCACGTCCAGCCAGATGACTTTCGGTGGAAAACCCTCGACGTAGCTTCGCTCGCGGAAATCACTGTCTTTGGACACAATCGCGAAGCCGTGCGCCCGGGAGTGGGTCCAGATCCGCGCGTCCTCCATGCCGCGGAGGCCGATGTCTGTGACATGCGTGCTGTCGCGGAACTCCTCGGCGAGGATCCCAACGAGCCGCTGGCTCAAGTTCGTCGAAGAGCAGCTTCACGCCACGGAGTTGCCGACGCGCCGCTCACGGGCAGCGGCAAACGCAAAGGTGGCGCGAATGTCCTCGCGGGTGAGGTCCGGGAAATCGCGGAGAATTTCGCCTTCCGTCATTCCCCCGGCGAGGTACTCAAGGACGTCGTACACCGTGATGCGGGTGCCCTTGATGCACGGCTTGCCACTGCGAACGGCCGGACTCACCGAGATCCGGTCTTGCCAGGTCATGCGCCAATTTTAATCCCTTGTTGTCTGTTTCGGGCGCTCGGTGCCCGCGCGGGCCGGCAACACACGAATGCCGTCATGCCTGCGGAAAATCGGTCGGCACATTCCCGTACTGCAGAACCGCGTTCACGATTGCCTCGTGCACCCTGCCAGGTATACGCGTCGTCATGGGCATAGTGCTTCGGTGGATCCGGTTCTCCGGGCGGCCCGCACTGGTGACGGATGTTCGTGAAGAACACAGGTCAAACGGTCCCGGGCCTCCGCCCTCCTCCTTCACGACGGCGCACACGGTCTTGTCGACTTCGCCAACCTAGCGGTCTCGTGTATCAGAAAAGTCTTGTACTTCGATGGCGTCCGGCGGTACCCTGCGCGCCATGCGAAGAAAACGCCATCATAAGCCGGTGCTGTTGACTGAGGACGAACGCCGGACGTTGGATCAGTGGGCGCGCCGCCCCAAGACCGCGCAGCGACTGGCGCTGCGGTCGCGTATGGTGCTCGCCTGCGCGGACGGTCTCACGAACCGGGGCGGTCGCCGAGCGCTTGCACGTGTCGAGCAATAGCGTCTGCAAGTGGCGCGAACTGTTTCGTGTGCGCCGTCTGGAAGGGCTGTCCGACGAGCCACGGCCGGGCGCGCCGCGGAAGGCGACCGACGACGTGGTGGTGGAGCTGATCACCCGCACCCTCGAAGGCCCGCCGCCGCACGCCACACAGTGGACCACGCGCAGCATGGCGGACGTCGCGGGGTTGTCGAAAGATACGATCTCGCGTCTGTGGCGCACCTTCGGGCTGCAGTCGCATCGCGTCGATACCTTTAAGCTGTCGGCGGACCCGCAG
The DNA here is from genome assembly GCA_003222395.1 of Acidobacteriota bacterium. Classification (GTDB taxonomy): domain Bacteria; phylum Acidobacteriota; class Vicinamibacteria; order Vicinamibacterales; family CAVVIG01; genus Gp6-AA45. The sequence continues at coordinate 1,528 of QHWB01000053.1, read as the reverse complement.
TTTGTCGAGAAAGTCCGGGACATCGTCGGGCTCTATCTGTGTCCGCCCGATCACGCCATCGTGTTGTCGATGGACGAAAAAAGTCAGGTCCAGGCGTTGGATCGCACGCGGCCCCTCTTGCCGATGCGCCCGGGCATCCCGGCCCAGCAAACCCACGACTACATTCGGCACGGCACCACCTCGCTCTTTGCGGCGCTGGATGTCGCGACCGGGAAGGTGATCGGCCAGTGTCATCGACGGCATCGCCATCAGGAATTTCTGAAATTCCTCCAGCGGCTCGCCGCGCAACTGCCGCCGACCGGTGATGTCCACATCATCATGGACAACTACGGGACCCACAAGCGCCGAAGGTCAGGCGGCGGTTTGTACGCCACCGGCGCTACCACCTGCATTTCACTCCGACCAGTGCGAGCTGGCTCAATCAAGTCGAACGCTTCTTCGCGAAGATTACGACACAACGCAATCGGCGCGGGACCTTCGAGAACGTGGCCGCGTTGGAAACGGCCATCACGACATATCTGACGCATCACAACCAACACTGCAAACCGTTTGTCTGAACGGCGACCGCCGACGCCATCCTCGACAAGGTCAAACGATTGCCAACGAACTTCGGAGACAGCACACTAATTTAGGCGGCTTGGTGCGATCCTCCGGCGGCAGGTTCACTTCTACGAACACTGCGTATGGTTTGTCGGTCTTCTTCTTCGCGGCGTTTGAAATCAAGCGACGTGGTCGAGATCGAGCAACGCGAGAAGGCGATTCGGCAGAAGCTCGACCGACTCGACGAAGCCTTCCTCTTTGCTCAGTCAATCGACATCGAGACGTACGACCGCCACAAGGACAAGCTGCGCCAGGAGCTCACGCTGCTGGAGATCGACCGACACGCCGACATGCTCGAGAAATTCGACGTCGATGCATCCTGGCGTTCGCAGAACGCGTTCTACCGCGCGCGTCGGACCTTGTGGGTCCAAGCGTCCGCTCGATCAGCGCCAGCGCCTGCAGCAGCTGTTTTTTCCTGAGGGAGTTGTGTTCGACGGAAAACGGTTTATTCGAACCGGCGTAAGCACTCCGGCGTTCAAGTACTTAACCTCAGTTCAACCCGCGGCGTCCCCAACGGGATTGAACGGCTGGTGACGGTCACCATCCGGGGAACGGCCAGAGCTGCTTGATTTCTGTGCCGAAACCTTAATCGCTTCTCTGACAGATTGCCAGAGTAGACCCGGCGGCGCATGTCTCGCGTGCCGCTGCCGCGTGCGGTCTCAGCGGAATCCACGACGAATCGCGCGACGTTCCGAGCGCGGCGGCGACGCGCTACCTCGGCTTGCCTCCTCATCGTTTTGCGGCACGCAGCGAGGCATCGCCTATCGACTCCGCCGCGTATAATCTCGTCCTGGTGGAAGACGCTTGGCGATGCGCGGTGTCAGTGCGTGAACCGTTCGACAACGCGACACTCTATGTCCACATCCTCGCCCGGCTCTTTCCATGCAGTCGAGTCAGCGTGGGCAGCGGGACGCCGTCGAAGGCTAAG
>QHWB01000009.1 GCA_003222395.1 Acidobacteriota bacterium | reverse complement strand
GAGGCATTCAGTCGCGCCATACACATTAACCAACGTGCAGTTCGGGAACGCACTCATCACTCTTTCCGCAATTCGTGGCAACAGGGACTCACCGCCGGTGATGACGACTCGAAGCGTCTCGCACGGCATCCCGTGGTTTATGGTCTGCGTCGCGAGGACGTCGAGAAGCTGTGGAGACGCAGCCATCCGCGACACGCCGTGCTTCGCCACGAGGTCCAGTAATGCCTCTGCGTCGGATGTTTGTGATTCCTCAGCCACAACACACGGTATGCCTGAGATCAGGTATCCGAAGTACTCCCAAACCGAGCCGGTGAGTGCATACGAACGATGCACAAGTGCGAGTTCTTCTCCGTGACGAGGATAGGCGTCCAACATCCCGCAAAGATGGGCCATTATTGCATCAGTTCCAACGACAACCCCTTTCGGCTGTCCCGTCGTACCTGAAGTGTAAAGGAGGCAAAAGGCCGACGCAGTAATCGTCGGCGGTCACCGATGACTTTCTTCCAGCCTTCTCATCCAGACCGGCACGACGTCGTCGACTGACACATGGCGGCACGGTGGAAGTTCACTCAACGCCTCGGCAGAGCCGTCAGTCAAGACAAGGCACGGACTCGACTGTTCAAGGATCTTTGCGACTCTAGACCCAGTAAACCCGAGCGGTACGGGAACGTACGTGAGACCACTCTTGACGACTCCGATTAGCGCTTCAACGAGGGTCACGCCTCGCTTCATACGAATCGCGACTCGCGTGCCCGCAACGCATTCCAATCGCAGGTACTCGGCAATGGCGTGCGTGCGCCTATTGAGGAGCTCATAGCTCACAACGGTGTCCCGATACCACAACGCAGTGGCGTCAGGGGCCAGCGTCGCTTGTTTCTCAAACAGATCGCCGACAGTCGTCGCCATGGCTGTTCTCGATCCATTCACGACATCTGAAGACGTCATACTTCTTCTCACCTACGACGGATAGTTCATATGGCCCTTTTACCTCGCGATGTCGGTCTCCACGAGTGCTGCGAGCGCACGCCGCCAGGACACCACTGGATTCAATGATTCAGACGGATCGAGGAGACAGTCGACAAGCATCAGGCCGTCTGCTTTGAGCACGTCGCACAGTACACGTAGTTCGTCTCGATTCGACACCGTCATGCTGCCGACGCCAAGGCCGGCCGCAAAGGAGGCCAGGGCCAGCGGCTGGCTGAAACTGCTTATCGTGACGTCGCCCAATGTCCACTCGTAGTCACGTGTCGAGGCTAGGCCTGCATTGTTGAACACAATCACTTTAATGTTGTGACATCCCTCTCGCATGGCCGTCACCAGATCTGAGAGTGCCATGAGGGCACCGCCGTCTCCACAGGTCACGACTACGCGATCGTGAGGCCTGCCGACGCTGGCGCCGATCGCGGCAGGTATCGCAAAGCCCATGGCGCCAAAGTGGCAGGAAGCAATGGAGTTTTGAGGAGCGTTACACGGAGCAAGGTTGGTGACCCAATATTTATGCGCGCCGGAATCCTTCACAACGATGCTGTCACACAGAACGTCAGCAATGGCCCTGACCAGCTCTCCCGCGCGAATCTGGCCGTGACATGTGTGCTGCACGCTCCAATCACCACGTTTTGCCTCGAACTCGTGCAGCCACTCTTCATAGTTGATGTCGGACGCGAGGGCGCCGTCCACCAGATCGACGAAGGCGGCTACCGATCCTGGCACCCTCACGTTGGTGACGTGGTCGCAGCGCTGAAGGACCTCCGGATTGACGTCAACGTGCACTTTCAGCGCATTTACGGCGAATTGCGACGGCTCACCTGTTGCGCGTTCATCGAGTCCAGTTCCGAGTGCGACTATCGCGTCCGCCTTCGCGGTCAAGTATGCGGCCTCTCGACTTCCATTGTGTCGCAGCAAGCCTCCATAATGGCGCTCGCCAGTCGCGATGATGCCGGTGCCTCCGATGGTATGGACGGTCGGGATGCTTCGGCGAGCGCTGAACGCTCGGATGCGGAGGTAATCGTCGCGAGCGCCGGACCCAACGACCAGAACGGGTCGTAAAGCGCTCCTCAACGCGGCGACGGCCTGTGATGCCGATAACGTTGCTGCGGGAGAGAGAGTTGCCGGGTGACTCTCTCGCATGGACACGGCCACGGGCGCAGCCTCGATGGCATCCTCAAGTACCGACTCGGCAATATCGAGCAATACGGCCCCTCTTGGCGGAGTCCATGAAACAATCAGTAGCTCCGTCACAAGTGCTGGTAGGTGTGCCGGGGCATAACAGTTGCGAGCAGCCTTAACGGCACGTCCAACTGCGAACGCCTCACAGGCGTTGAAGTCCTGAAAGGCATTTTGATTGCGGCGCTCGGCGCTGACACCGACCGCGATCGCGACGAGCGGCACACCGTCAACCGTTGCGGCAGCAAGTGGCGTCAGGAGATTGGTGGTTCCTGGCCCCTTTGAGACACAGACAACCGCCGGCCTGCCGGTCGCCTCGATATACCCGCTCGCCGCAAAACCGGCGCCCCGCTCATCGGCCATCTGTACGTATCTCACGCCGGCCCTCGCGGCGGCCCGTAAGAGACGTAGGTTCGATTGGCCGGGGTACCCAAACACCACGTCAACACCGCTCGCACGCAGCGAGCACATGATGAACTCTGCGGCATTCTGCATCTGCACCTCGATTGTCTGTTCGGTGCACATCGGTCACCTCGTCGAGGATCGAAGGCTCTGTTCGATGAACCTAAAGCGATAGAGTCCTGTTGGGCGCCTTCGTCATCGTCAACGCGACGGTCTCGAATTCACCAAGTATCGCGGCGATCGTATCGTGGTGGAATCGGTCGCAGCGGTACTTCAAGAAGGTCTCCGCATGTCCGTCATTGATCACGATACGAACATCCAGGTCCGCAATTCTCGCCCACTGTCCTCGAGGAAGCATCAGTCGTCTAAATCGTAGGCGGCCCACATCGATGTGGCGTGTCACCTGGACATTTAACGCGATCTGACATCGCATTCTCTCGCGCTCGATGTTGCGACCCAGGTGGCGCCAAAGCATGAATGGCGATAACGATTGATGCGCGAGCCCTTCAAGTGTTGCGACACGGACATCGCGGATCAGCTCGATTGATGATCGTGCGTCACCCGCATGAACAGTCAACGCGTGGCGGTTGCTTAGCCACCCGACGGTGCTTCGAGTTTCCGCGCATCGATTCGCATAGGAGCATAGAATGCTTGGCGTTGATCGCCTTGCCATCCTCGCTACCGTCAAGAGCAAGCAAGCCCTGAACACCATGTCGATGGTCGCGCGGTTCGCCTGCGCGAGCGCCCGCAGGGCCGAGCTCAGTGTCGGCGACAATGCGAGATGCTGCACCGAATAGTCGGGACGACGCGACGATGTTTCTCCCGACAGTAGCTCAGGCCAGGCGTCGCGTCCCTTTTCATATCCGTTCTCCACGACGGACCACTGTTGAGCCCAGTATGCAGTCTCCTTCGCATTACCACCGCTGCACTCGCGCATCTGTTCATCCGCAACGATCTGCCAATACTCCCGCTCGATCTCAGGTAATTCGAGGTTGCGACTCTCGGCCAGCGCCGCAACAATCGCGATGAGCTCTCGACACAGGATGTCCAGCGAGACGCCGTCGGCAACGAGATGCGCGACGACGAGAACCAGCACCCGCTCATCTGCGCCACACTCGAACACCGTACCCCTTATCAGCGGCGGCTGCGCGTAGTCGAACGGGGTTGCAGCATCTGCTTCTATCGCACGTGACACTGCGGTCTCCAGATCCGGCGCTGTATCAAGGTGCTTAGTCGTGAGCTCCGGCGTTGTCGTCCGGCTCTCGGCGCACTCGAACAGTCCCGGCTGAAGGATAGCCGTCGAGCCGAACGTCAACAGCTGATTTCGTCGTTCACGCTCAGAGATCCTTGCCGATGGGATAAAGCGCGACCGTAGCTGACCGTGGCGGCTAAGGAGCAGCGCGACAGCCCGCGTCGCGATCGATGGTTCCAGCTCGCCATCGATCTTGAGAGCCAGAACCACATTGAAGGACGGACACGGAAGCGCGAGCTCCCTGGCAACAGCCTCCGTCAGAAGGCGGGCTTCTTGATTGCATCTCACCGGCCTGCCAGTGAGGCGAGTGTGCATCGGCGATTCGATATTCAGAGTCGTGCGACCGCTGGCGAAATCGGCCGTCGAACCGGACCGCGATCCAAAGAACGACGCTCTAAGGTTAAGGTGAGTTTAAAACGATAGCTCGTGTCGTCGTCTTGGGTTTTGTCCCCACGGCGACGCCGAGATCACGGAGGCGCTAAATAAAGTGTTTGATGAACTCGTCCTTGCCACGTTCGCCGCGAAGTACTTACGTCCGAGGTCACGGTATTCGATTCCGTCGGGCACCATGAATTGGCTGCGGTCAGCATGGACCTGGCGACCGCGAGAGTGGCCTTGGTTGGCGCACGGCAGCGCTTGGTCCGGAGAAATTGCGCACGGAGATAGCTGTCCTCTTTGCGCGTAACGGCCCCACTCCCGTTGATGACCGTGGGTTTCAGCCACTGCGCGCTCTGGCGCGTGCGCGCGAGAGACGTTTGTCCACGTTTTCATCGACCGGCGCATGGACGGAAACACGACGTTCCTTGAAAACAGAACATCTTTTGGACTGGCTCTCATGACGACCGGTCGCCGTTCAGCGGTCATTCTCTATGACATCGCGACGACTACGGTTCTGAGTCCCGTGTACGGCGCCCTTCCGTGCGCTACGCGCACGTTATCGAGAAGAAGCACGTCGCCCGTCTGCCATTGGCATGCAATCGTCTCACGTTGGTACGCATGGCAAATCTCGGCAATGGTATCGTTGTCAATTCGACTACCATCGCCGTAGTACGCATTGCGAGGCAGTCCGTCTTCACGGTACAACGACAATAACGCAGCTCTGATGTCTGGCGTAATCGTAGACGCGTGATACGTGTGCGCTTGATTGAACCACAACCGTACTTTCGTGAGAGGGTCGCGCCAAAGACCCTGAGCGACACTGGTCGTACGCAGTCGGTCGTCGCCGATCCATTCCGCAGACATTCCTTCGCGCTCGCATGCACGCTCTACTTCTAGACGGCTGTCGGTATGGAATACTCGTTGCCACGGCAGATCCAGGCGTGGCCAATAGTTACGGACGTACATCACGCCTAAAGTCTCGAAGCGGCGTCGCGTGACCACGCTGATATGGTTTGTGACGGCCATGGTGCTAGCCAGCAACGTCTCGCCGCCGTGCTCGGCCGCTTGAAGACATCCGAAGAGCAGCTGCCGCGGCCAGAGCCGCCGATACGAGCACTCGTTATGCAATGCGACTTGAAGCGTCGATGCTCGCTCCGTGGAGGTGTAGATGCCGGCACCAAGATCCGTCCGAGGCGTTGAGTCGTATTGATACTCTTTGAGCGGACCCATCAGCAGCAGCGCCACAGTTCTGAACATATCGACGTTGCTGACGTTGAAGCCTCTGAAGAGAACAGCACCGTTTCGCGCGAAGTATTCACGCCAATGCCCCTTAGCGGTGAAATCTGCAAACGACTCGTCACGAGAAGGACGTATGACTGCCGGGAACTGACTATCCAATCTAGCTGCCACCGTCATGACCTTTATGCTTCTTTGGTCGCTACGGCATTATATGCAACACGAGCGAAGTCTCGAAGCGTCGGATAGTCGAAGATGCATGCAAACGATAACGTAACTCCAAACATGTCGCACACCTTGCACAGCATCTGCATCGCGGCAATCGAGTTGCCGCCAATGTCGAAGAAACTGTCTTGCGCTGCGACGTGCTTGACGCGAAGCACGTCGCACCAGATATCCTTCATGCTGATCTCGAACGGCGATAGACTCCAATCGGCCTCGACGGATGGCACTTCTGAAGCGCTTGTTGCTGATAAGCTCGCTCGGTCGAGTTTGCCTAGCGCTGTTCTAGGCAACGCGTCGATGATCGAGAAGTGCGCCGGAACCTGGTACTCGGCCATGATGTCCAGAAGAGCTCGTCTTAGCGTCGTCGAGGTTGGTGGCAGAGCGGATTCTGTTGGAACCACGAAACCGACGAGCTCTGTTTGATTGCGCTTGTCACTTCTGGCCACTACTGCGGCGTCGTGCACGCCCGGCTGTGCCTTCAAAACCGCCTCGATCTCCTCGAGCTCGACCCGAAAACCCCGTACTTTCACTCGGTTGTCGCGCCTTCCGATAATCAGAACATGACGCGAGTGCAATACGCCGACATCACCTGTCCTCAGCAGGCGCTGTCCCTGCTCGCCAGCAACAGGGCTCGGTACGAATCGTAGAGCCGTATTTGCTGCCGACTCGAGGTAACCCCGCGCGATTCCGCGGCCGCCAAGATAAATCTCTCCGCTACGCCCAGCGGGTACTGGCCGCAGCCTGTGGTCAAGGATGTGAAGGCCTTCATTGCCTGGCAGACCCTCGCGTGCGGCGTCGATGTCACTCACAGTGCCGGAACCCGTAGCGTCATGCGTGCATGCGGAAGTACATTCTGTGCAGCCGTAGCAATTCCAAAGTCGTGCGCCCGGAAACGTTTGTCGCCACCGGCTTAAGAGGCGGTCTTCCACTTGATCGGCACCAACCCTTCCAATTCGAAGACTCGCCCATTCAGCGGGATGTCGATCGACGTAGTCTAGAACGGCGTCCCACATCGCGGGCGTTGCTGACATCTGGGTAACATGGTGTCTCGTCGCCAGAGAAAGAAGGCTCGCAGGATCCTTCGCCTCATTTTCAGGAACAACGATGAGTGTGGCGCCACTGAACAGAGGTCCCAACCATTCTCTAAAAAACCCCACTGACGCAAATGATCTGTGAAGGAGGTTTACGTCTCCATCCTGATAGGGACACTTCTGCAGGATTTTCAGGATTTGAGCCGTCACTCCCCCACTGGTGAGCAGGACGCCTTTCGGCCGTGCAGTCGTACCGGATGTAAAGAGGATCGCGAGGAGGCCGGCGTCACTTGTGGGGCACGACATGCCGGCGGAGCACTCGGCGGATAACTCCGCTGGTGTCGTCACAAGTAATGCTGGATGCGCGTCGCTGGCCTTAAAGCCCTCGTTCGATATGAGCAGCCGCACCCGGGATGCTGTCAGCACTGCCTCGCGTCGTTGTGCGGGCCAGTTTTGGTCTATCGGTACGAATGCGCCTCCGGCCTCGATGACGCCCAGCAGACATGTCAGCAAATCGAGCGATGGTGGAAGGCAGATGCCAACTGTTGTCTCGGCTTCGATCCCACGCGTTCGCAGAGCGCACGCGACACGTCGCGCCTGTCTGCTCATGGCTGAATAGGTGAGATGGTCATCGCCGAAGATGGCGGCCACCGCATCAGGCGTCGCGTCCACCTGCCTGGAGAGTAATTCGCTCAGGCTATCAGTCGTCACATCCTCACCAGCCGCACATCAGTTTGTCACTCCTTCACGAACCGTCGGAGGGTGCCGCGTAAGCGTCGGACTCGTACGACTAATATCACTTTGTGCCGGCTATTTACTTGACTCAAGTGACCCCAACATATAGCGTTCGGCGCCGTGGAGGATTTCCCGCAAGATCTCGCGGAATTCGAGCGACGGTTCGCCACCGACGAAGCCTGCCGACGATACCTCACGCAGCTGCGATGGCCGCACGGATTTCGATGTCCGCGGCGCGGACAGCAAAAGGCGTGGCCGGCGCGCGACGGTCGCCGGTACCATTGTGCCACGTGCGGACATCAGACGTCGGTGCTCGCCGGGACGATTTTCCAGGACACGCGCACGCCGTTGACGACGTGGTTCCGGGCCATGTGGTGGTCACCAGTCAGAAGACTGGCGTGAGCGCCTTGGGATTGCAGCGAGTGCTCGGGTTGCGCAGCTACAAGACCGCGTGGAGTTGGCTGCACAAGCTCCGGCGCGCGATGGTTCGGCCGGGCCGCGATCGCTTGCGCGGGTATGTCGAGGTCGATGAAGCGTACCTCGGGTCCATCCGCGCCGGGTGGGCCGGCAGACGGAAACCAAAGCCCTCGTGGTCGTTGCCGTGGAACTGGATCACCCTCGCCTCGGGCGCATTCGGTTGCGCCGCATTCCCGATGCGTCAGCGCGGAGCTTGATGCCGTTCGTGCAGGACGCGATTGAACCCCGGAGCCGGATCCACACCGACGGCTGGCTCGGCTACGAGCCGCTTCGACGTCACGGCTACAAGCACAGGATCGCATTTCTCGAAGGGCAGACCAGGTCGGCGTCGCAACTGCTCCCGCACGTCCACCAGGTTGTGTCGCTCTTGAAGCGATGGCTGCTCGGCACGCATCACGGAGCCGTAACCCATGAACATCTGGACTACTACCTGGACGAGTTCACGTTCCGATTCAACCGTCGGCGCTCAGCCAGCCGCGGCAAGCTGTTTTCCGCCTGGTCCAGCAGGCGGTCGCCGTCGACCCGGCGCCTTACGAATCGCTGGTCCGGTACGCTCGAATGTCGTGATTGCCGCAACCACAACCTCTTGTGGCTACTTGAGTCAAGTAAATAGCCAACTCACTTTGTTAATCTGAAGTATGTCCGGCAGTATGCTTGCTCACTACCTACGAATCTGGGCGTTGTCGTCGTTATCCCGTTGGGTTCAGCCGCGTTGCGGAGGAGGCGAGCATCGATCCGCCGTCGATTACTATTACCTGCCCCGTCACGTATGAGGCCTGCGGAGAGGCGAGGAATACGATCGTGTCGGCTACCTCGACGGCTTGCCCCGGTCTTCCGACTGGCACCACATGTCTGCCGTAATGGGCGATCGAGCTGTCCGTGCGGCGGTTGTTCCGGCGGATACGGGGCGTATCGACCAGCGACGGAGCGACGGCGTTCGCCGTGATGCCATGCGCGGCTAGCTCCAAGGCGATTTGCCGCATGAGTCCGAAGAGTCCCGCTTTCGCGGCAGCGTAGGACGCGGCCCTCGCCCACGTACCACGCAGCGCTGCGCATGAAGAGACGAATACGATGCGACCGCGGCCTTGGCGTATCATCGACGGCGCTACCGCTTTGGCGCAATAGAAAGAGCCCGTGAGTATAGTGTCGAGATCCGAACGCCACTCGCGCTCCGTCATTTCGTAGAATGGAACCGGTTCCGCACCCCGCGCAGCGTTGTTGACCAGTATGTCGACGTGACCTAGTTTCGCGCAGATATCGTTAACCATGTTGTCGACGGCGTCAGCACTTGTTACATCGGCGACACACGTCATCGGGCACCGGCCCTTCTGGGAGACGAGCGCGGCCGCGCGAGCGAGAGCGTCGGTCGTTCTGGCGTTCAGCACAACCTGAGCTCCATTCGCTGCAAGTCGCGCGGCGGTCGTCGTGCCGATACCGAATCCTGCCGCGCCGGTCACGAGCGCAACTTGTCCCACGAGTGGCAGACCGTCAAAGACATCATTGTCTAAACCGTCTGTTCTTGAGGACATCAGTCGTCTCGGAAATTCAGTATTGAGTGCGCCGCAGGGGCTGTGGTGTTTGTTGACAGTCCACTACTAATTCGCACCGCCGTTCTAAGACAGGGTCGAAAATCTCCCCGCGATCATGCCCGATTGCTCGAAGGAGCAAGTACGGGTTCGACGCGATAGCCGAGACTGCGGAGTTCTCGGATCATCTTGGCGGCT
>QHWB01000092.1 GCA_003222395.1 Acidobacteriota bacterium | reverse complement strand
CGCGGTGGAGAGCTTCGGCGGATTGAAGCTCTGCTTCATTCAGGATGAGTACGACTATACGGAAATCGAACGTCAAGCCCTTGAACGTCTCGGCGTGCACGTCGTGTTCACCTGCGTTCCGTCGGCCTATCGCGAACTCGTCTATCCAACCGACCGTTTTCCGCACGTCGAGTTCGTTCATGTGCTTACCGGTTATGTGCCGCTGAACCTCGAAACGCCGGGTCGTCACAAGCCGTTCAAAGACCGCAAGTTCTTCATTGGGTATCGCGGCCGCGCGTTGCCGTGCTGGTATGGCGATCTCGGCCGTGAAAAACTGCTGATTGGCCAGCGCGTGCGTGAGGCCTGCGAGACGCGAAGGATACGCGTCGACATCGAGTGGGACGACGAGCATCGGATCTACGGCGAAGGATGGTACGACTTTATGCGTGAGTGCCGCGCGACGCTGGGCTCGGAGAGCGGTTCGAACGTCTTCGACGACCACGGCGACATCCGTCATGCCATCCAGCGCGCCCTGCGACGCGATCCGGATCTCACGTACGAAACCCTCCATTCCAGATACATGGCCGACCACGAGGGTCCAGTCCCGATGAATCAAATATCGCCTCGCGTGTTTGAGGCGATCGCGCTGCGTACCGCGCTCGTCTTGCTCGAAGGTGAATACTCGGGCGTTATCTTGCCGGACGTTCACTACATATCGCTGAAGAAAGATTTGAGTAATCTTGACGAGGTGTTGGAACGACTGGCCGACGACGAGTATCTCGAACAGCTGACGTCTCGCGCGTGGAGCGACATCGTCGGATCCGGGCGATACAGTTATCGGACTTTCATCGACTTGGTTGACAAGACGATAGATCGGCAGGCACATCGTGGGGCTGGAACGAGTCTTCTCACAGCCGTCGTGGCGGCCCGCAGCGCAGACGGGCCCTTGTGGCAGTGGTATCCCACGGATCAGGCGTTGGCGACTTTTTCAGCATTCACTACCGACATAATCGATTTCGATCAGCGACCTCCTCCTCCCGTGGTGAGAAATCCGCTGGTACCGCTGGATCCTTGGCAGGCTCTCAAGTGGAACATCGCCGACCTGCTGCATCGGCATACGCCTCTTTACGTGGTCGGCAAGGCTACGTTCCGAACTCTTCGATTCGTTCTCCGACCTGTTCGACGTGGATACCGTACGCTGTCCGGATTGTTCCGGCAGGCTGAGAAGCCAGATGCCACGTCGACCGTCGAAGGCCCTGACATCAGGCCCTGATCCGAACCCGTTCGTTCAGCAGCGAGGAACCCGTATATGTGTGGAATCGCGGGCATTGTGAACACGCGCCTGGAGTCCGTCCCAGGTCTGGAGTCCGGGTTGCGTGCCATGCAGGGCCTGCTGCGTCATCGAGGGCCCGATGGCGAAGGAGTCTGGACGCATCCCAATGCACAAATCGGGTTCGCTCATCAGCGCCTCAGCATCATCGAGCTGTCGGTGGCGGGCGCACAGCCGATGACAGATGGCGCCGGCAACTGGATTACCTACAACGGTGAAATCTACAACTACGTCGAACTGCGCAAAGAGCTCGGCGAGGAGAACTTCATCGGGCATTCCGACACCGAAGTCATCTTGCGCGCGTGGCGGCGTTGGGGCCGCGACTGCGTGGGCCACCTGCGCGGCATGTTTGCGTTCGCGCTGTGGGACGAAAGCGCTCAGACGCTGTTCTGCGCGCGGGATCGATTCGGCATCAAGCCCTTCTATTACACCGTCGTTGGCGGCACGCTGTATTTTGCCTCGGAGATCAAAGCACTGCTGCCGTTCGTCGACGCCATCGAAACGGATCGGGAAAGTTTCACCGAATACCTGACTTTCCAGTTCTGCCTCAGGGGCAAGACCCTCTTCAAGGGGATCTCGGAGCTGTTGCCGGCGCATACCCTCCGCGTGGCGAACGGAGCGCTTGAAACGAGTCGCTACTGGCAGGTCTACTACGACCTGGACTTCAATCACACGACCAGATACTTCACGGAGAGGCTGCACGAATTGCTCGCCGACTCGGTGCGGATGCATCTGCGGAGCGACGTGCCGGTCGGCGCGTATATCAGTGGAGGATTGGATTCGAGTACCGTCGCGGCGATGGCGCGGCCGCATGCGCGAGGCGCGTTCCTAGGATTCAACGGCAGGTTCGCCATCGGTCCGGACTACGACGAGAGCCGCTATGCGCGCGCGCTCGCCGAACGAGCGGGGATCGAGCTGCTGGAGATCGAAATCTCGTCCGATGATTTCGTCAAGTACCTCCCGCGCGTCATTTACCACCTGGACTACCCGGTCGCAGGGCCCGGTTCGTTTCCGCAGTACATGGTGTCGCAGCTGGCGGCAAAGCATCGGAAGGTCGTGCTCGCCTACTTCGAGCAATGCATCAGAGCGGCCATCGACGGGACGATGCACAACGGCAATTTCGTGGTGACCTACGAGTCGATCATTCCGAACCTCACGGCGCTGCGAAACTACAAGCCGCTGCTTCAGGAATTCTGGCGCGAAGGTCTGTTCGAAGATATGGATCGGCGATACTTCAGGCTGATCAACCGCGCTCCACACCTCGGAGAGGAGATTCATTGGGATGCGCTCCGCCCGTACGATCCGTTCGAGACGTTCCGTCACCTGTTTTACAGCGACAACGTCGGCAAACAGTCGTACTTCGACCTGATGACCCACTTCGACTTCCGCACACTGCTGCCGGCGCTGTTGCAGGTCGAAGATCGCATGAGCATGGCGCACGGGCTGGAGTCGCGCGTGCCGCTGCTCGATCACCCCCTCGTCGAGTTTGCCGCCACCATTCCGGCCGACGTGAAGTTTCGGAACGGCACATTGAAGCACATACTCAAGGATGTCGCGCAGCCGTATCTGCCAGACGTCATCGTCAATCGAACCGACAAGATGGGCTTCCCCACCCCGTGGACCGAGTGGTCGAAAGGCGAGGTCCGCGACTGGGTCATCGACATCCTGAGCAGCGGGCGGGCACGCCAGCGCGACTTGATCGACAACCGCCGCGTCGTAAAGCAGATTGAAAGCGAATCACGATTCGGCCGCAACACCTGGGGCCTGTTCTGCCTCGAAGTGTGGCAGCGGGAATTCCACGACAGGGCCGTCGAGTTCAGACAGCAAGCCGAGGTGTCCGCCGAGTCGAGGTGAACATGAGAAACGTTCTGATAACGGGTGGGGCCGGATTCATCGGATCTCACGTCGCCGATCGCCTGCATGCGCGCGGCGACCACGTACTGGTGATCGACAACTATGCGACCGGCCGGCGCGACAACCTGCGTCCGTCTGCGAATCTGACCGTCGTCGAGGGCACCATCGTCGACGGCGCGTTGGTCAATCGGCTGTTCGACGACTTCAAGCCGGAATGCGTCATTCACGCCGCAGCCTCGTACAAGGATCCTCACGGTTGGGCCGAAGATGCGCGGACCAACGTCGTGGGAACGGTCAACGTCGTGCAGGCTTGTGAACGCACGAAGATGGGCCGATTGGTTTATTTCCAGACGGCGCTGTGCTACGGCCTGCACCCCTTGGAGCAGCCGATAACGCTCGATCATCCCCTGCGGCCGTACGAAAGCAGCTACGCGATCAGCAAGACCGCCGGTGAGAACTACATCAATCTCGGCAGCGTTGACTTCGTTTCCTTCCGCCTGGCCAATGCCTATGGCCCGCGGAACATGAGCGGCCCCTTGCCGACGTTCTTTGACCGTCTGACCAAGAACAAGAAGTGTTTCGTAGTAGATACACGCCGCGATTTCATTTATATCGCCGATCTGGTGGAAGTCGTTTTGAAGGCGGTCGATGGCGCCGGACGGCGCGGCGCTTACCATGTGTCGTCAGGAACCGACTATTCCATCAAGGACCTGTTCGACGAGACCACGAAGGCCCTGAATATCCGTCTGAACGAGCCGGTTGAGGTGCGCCCTCGCAATCCGGATGATGCGTTCACGATTCTGCTGGATCCGTCGAAAACTAACCAGGACTTCGACTGGAAGGTGACCACGCCGCTCGGCGTGGGCATTCGGGACGCCGTCCGCTACTATCAGGAGTTCGGCATCACCGAGACGTACACGCATCTCAAGGCGCTTCACGCGCAGCAATGACCGAACTCGAAAACCGTTCCGTTCTGGTCGTTGGCGGAGCAGGATTTGTCGGCAGCAACCTGACACGTCGGCTCCTCGCCGCCGGCGTGGCCGCAGTGCACGTCGTCGACAACCTGCTTTCGGCCGAACGCATCAACGTGCCGGCTGATGGACGGATTCGCTTCACCGAGGGATCGATTGCCGACGATCGTGTGTTGTCGGAAGTGAGCGACGACTACGACTACATCTTTCACCTTGCTACGTATCACGGTAATCAGAGTTCGATACACAATCCGTTAGCGGATCACGAGCACAATCAGCTGACAACGTTGAAGCTGTTCGAGCACTCGAAAGCGTTTCGGCGCCTGAAGCGCCTGGTGTATGCCGGCGCCGGGTGTGCGGTCGCGGAAAAAACGTTCGGTCACGCGAGCGCCACGCCGGAAGATGCGCCGCTGTCGCTGCAGATGGACAGCCCTTATTCGATTTCCAAGATAGTGGGCGAGTTCTACGCCGCGTATTACTTCAACCGCCACGCGCTGCCGACAGTACGGGCCAGATTTCAGAACGTGTATGGCCCCGGTGAGATACTCGGCGCCGGACAGTGGCGAGGCACGGCCGCAACCGTCTGGCGGAATGTGGTTCCCACGTTCATTTACCGGGCCCTGACATCGCAGCCGCTTCAGCTCGACGGAGGCGGCGTTGACAGCCGTGACTTCATCTATGTCGGGGACATCGTACGCGGCTTGGTGGCGTGCGCAACGCGGGGCAACCCAGGCGGCGTGTACAACCTCGCAAGCGGCGTGGAAACCACCATCCGGCACCTGGCAGAGGAGATCATTGCAATCACAGGCAGCGAGGCACCGCTCACCATCCGCGCCCGACGCGATTGGGATCGTTCCGGCAGACGGTTCGGCAGCACGGAAAAGTCACGGCGCGAGCTCGGATTCGAGGCCGAGGTCACGCTGCACGACGGTCTGGTCAGGACGGTGGACTGGACACGAGCGCACCTGGCTGTGATTGAAGGCTGCATCGCCAAGCACGCCGAGCAGATACAGCTCTGCCAAGCCTAACGTCAGTTCCGACTCAGCGACGGCCTCGCTTGATTCATGTGCGGCATCGTCGGCAGCTTCCATCCATTCGGTAAAGGCGCGGCGCCCGACGTCGTTGCGCGCATGCGCGATCGCATGTCGCATCGCGGCCCGGACGGGTTCGGTCTGTGGCAGTCGCCCGATCGGCGCTGCGTGCTTGGCCATCGACGGCTCGCCATCATCGATCTGTCGCCTGCGGCGGCGCAGCC
>QHWB01000091.1 GCA_003222395.1 Acidobacteriota bacterium | reverse complement strand
CGCGGTCGGGTAGTACGCGACGACGCCGCCGGCGCTCAGGCAGGCGGCGTCTGCGTGGATCCGCGTGAAGTAGTCGAGCCAGAACTGCGGATCGTACCGGCCGGGATCGTTTTCGACGAGCGTGAGCTGCGCCCATCGCATCGGCCGATCGAACCAGTCGACGTCCGGAGCCGCCTCCGCCGAGCGCGGCGCCGCCGCTCCGTCCAGCCCTGAGCGAGCCGCGCGAGTCGAACCGGTCGCGAACGCGGCTCCGGCAATCGTCGAAACGACGACGAAGTCTCGCCTGGAGATCTGCGCCACGTCAGAAGCTGTATCTCATCGCCAGCTGAATTACTCGTTCGCCGAGTTTTCTCGTCACCTGGCCGAACGATCCGCTGTTCGGGTTGTTGTTCGCAACGTCCCAGTTTGGATGATTCAGCACGTTGAACGCCTCGGCGCGGAACTGCACCTGCTGACTCCCGGTGATCGGCACGCTCTTGCGGATCCCGAGATCGAAATTCCACGTGGGCGGATTGCGAAGCATGTTTCGCGGCTGGACGCCGAAGGTACCGACGGCCGGCTTGGCAAACGCGGCCGGATTGAACCATGCGGCTGACGTCGTGAACGGTCCAGGATCGATCGTCGGGTCGCCGACCAGATTCCAAAACTGGTTGCCGCTGCCCGAACCGACGCCGGCGAAGTCGTCGTTGCTGCGGACCGAGAACGGCGATCCCGATTGATACTGATAGACGCCGGTGATTTGCCAGCGACCCAGCACACGACCAGCCAGGTCCAATCGCTGTTGCATGAACGGCAGCTCGTAAATCCAGTTGGCGATCAGCACATGCGTGCGATCGAGGTCCGAGATGCCCCAGTACCCGCTTTCGTCGTACGTATTCGGCAACACGTCGGTCAGGCTCGATGAGTTGTCCTTCGTCCGCGACAGCGTGTAGCCGACGCCGGCGTGCAGTCCGCGCACGACGCGCCGCTCGACGCCGATCTGCAAACCGTGATACTGCGAAAGGCCGCTGTTTTCGGCGAGACCGATCGGCCCGTACCCGAGATAGGGCCGCAGCGCGTTCGCGTTGACGCCGGGGTTCGCCTGCAGCGTGCCCGGCAGCAGCTGATTGATGTTGCGCTTGCGCTGGTTGTCGATGCCGCGGCGTCCGACGTACCCGACTTCGACGGTCGTCGCCCACGGCAGCTGGCGCTCGATCGTCAGGTTCCAGCTCCACGCGCGCGGCATGTCGAATACCGGATCCTGCGCCGTCACGACGAGCGGGAAGTCGCGGCGCGTCGCGCCGCCGGGCGCGTCGATGGATCCGTTCACGACCGTCTGCTGCACCTGGAAGGGTGGATTGCCGCCGAGCGCGGTGTCGCGGTTGATCATCGGCCGGTTGTAGAACAAGCCGAGTCCGGTGCGGAATACCGTCCTGTCGGTGATCGCGTAGGCGAGGCCGAGACGCG
Organism: Acidobacteriota bacterium; assembly: GCA_003222395.1. Classification (GTDB taxonomy): domain Bacteria; phylum Acidobacteriota; class Vicinamibacteria; order Vicinamibacterales; family CAVVIG01; genus Gp6-AA45. The sequence goes on along the minus strand of QHWB01000091.1, from coordinate 1,491 downwards.
GCTGGAACATGTTCTTGTGCGTCTGCGCCAGGCCATCAGGCAGGCCGTGGCGGAGACGATCGAATCCGTCGTTGACGCCCGGCGCGCCCGGCAGCACGACGCCGTTGAGCGGCACGCCGCCGCCGACGATGAATCCGCTCGCGCGATCCACTTGCTGCGCCTGGCTCGGATCGTAGAATCGCGGATCGAACGACGCGAGGTTCCCGTTACGGCTGTACCACTGCGGCCACAACGAATAGCGCACGCCCGCTTCGATCGTGACCTTGCTGCCCGCCTTCCAGCTGTCCTGCGCATACGCATCGAACGCGGTTGCCACCCACTGCGTCGAGGCTTTCGCGCCGAACTCGTTGTAGTCGTTGAAATTCCCGAGCAGCGCGTTGGCCATCGCGAGTCCCGAGGTCAGCGGGTGGCCGGCGTCGAGGAAGCGCACCTCTCCGTTCTGGTTGTTGGTCGCTCCCTGGCTCGCGGTCGTGAACTGAATGTTGTCGTCCTGACCGGAATGCTCGACGACGAAGCCGAACTTCGCCGTGTGGTTGCCGATCACCTTCGTCAGGTTGTCGGACCAGGTGTACACGAATCCTGCCCACGCGCCCGGATACGCGTCGGCGTCGAGCGTGGACAGGCCGGTGATGCGGATTGTCGGAATTTTGCCGGGGGCGAGCTTCGTGCCCGGGAACAGATACGGGTAGTTGAGGCCGTAGGTCGCGCGATCGCAGCGCGCGCCGCAGGCGGGATCGAGATCGATGGTGCCCGTCCCGTCGGAGTTGAACGCGAAGGTGAACTCATTCAGCAGCGTCGACGAGAGCACGCTGTTCCAGCTCGCGGCGCCCAGCTTGTTGGGGCGCGACCACGCCCATTGCACGCGGTCGGTCATGTTGACGAACGGGTCGTTGAACGTCCACGGCGTGTACCCGATGCGCGCCGAGAACCGCTGGCTCGAGGTCGGCACGTAGTCGAATTTCACCGTGTCCTTGCGGAGGTCCGAATGGCGCGGTTGAGTCCCGATCCAGTTCGCCGTTCCCTGCTGGAAGCCGGGCGTCGGCAGCGGATAGACGTTCATGAGCGCCTGTCCGTTCGGGCTGATCCGACTGGCCGGGATGATGTTGTTCGGGAACGGCTGGCCGGTGAGCGGATCGATGATCGTGCGTGCGCGGCCGAAGAACGGGTTCGACGGGTTCAGCAGCTCGCTGAAGTCGCCGCGCCGCATCGCCGCGGTCGGCACGGTGAGCGTCGACGTCGGCGTGTCGCGGCGCCGGATCCATTCTTCACCCCAGAAGAAAAAGAGCTTGCTGCGGTCGGCGTTGAAGCCGCCGGGCAGCAGCACCGGTCCGCCGAGGTGAAATCCCCACTGATTGAAGCTGTACGGATCGGGGCCGTTCGACAATCGCGGATCGCCGCTGCGATTCCGCTGCCACTGGTTCGCGTCGAGCGCGGCGTTGCGGTAGTTCTCGAGGCCGTCGCCGTGGAACTGCTGCGTGCCGCTCTTGGTGA
>QHWB01000008.1:9997-11050 GCA_003222395.1 Acidobacteriota bacterium | reverse complement strand
AGGCGGTGATCGTCTTACGAATATCCGCGCGTCCGGCGAGGCGATGAATCCGCGCCGAGTGGTTGGTCGCGATTAGAGCGTAGGAGTGGGGTTCAGCGAGTGCGAACTCGAGGAACACTTCGTCGGCTCGGAGCTGGCGCTGAAGTTCTGGTAAAGTGACCGGCTTCCGCCGAGATGCGCGGGTCCGGATGAACGATTCCGTTGCTGCTGGCGCGAGCTCTTCCTCTGCTCTGAAGATTTCGTCCAGCAGTCGCTGTCGGGCGCTTCTGTCCGTCGTTCGAAGAAGCTTCAGTTGAAGCGCAGCGATCTTGCGTTCTCCGGCCCTGAGTTCAGCGGGATTACTGCTGTCGCGCGCAGACACCAGCTCGGACATCGCGCGGCCCCTTGCTTGTTCCAGAACCGCGAACAGTCGTGACGCGTTTTGGCCTTGGGCGCCCTCCAGTCGCACTCGTGCGAGGAAGATCCCGTCCATGCTGTCGATGATCCGGCTGCGCACCCAAGGGCTGCTCGCGTTCGTTAGCAGCCCTTCCAGAAGATCAGACGCTTCTTCGAGGAGGGCTCGGGCTTCTGCATACCTGCTGTTCGACACTTGAAGGTCCGCGAGGTCACCGAGAAGCCGCGGAAGCAGGAGTCGCTCGGCCATGTGCCGGGCGACGTCGATGCCGGCTCTGAGCGTGCTCTCGGCTTCCGAAGGTCGACTAGCTTGTCGCTGAATGCGTCCCGTTTCCAATGCGATTTCGGCGACAATCCGATTTCCTCCGGCTTTCTGCGCGAGATTGGTCGCACGCGCGAGTAATGCGAGGGCCCGAGCAGTGTCTTTCTGCTGATCGGCGATGAGGCCCAGTTGCAGCAGCAGCTCGGCCTCGTAGCCGTAAGCGCTGTCCCCTTCAGCGACGGCGAGCGCTTCGTCCAGTACACGTTTGGCTTCATCCACGCGCCCGACTCGAACGAGCGCGTTGCCTTTCCCGAGGTACGTCATCAACGGGAACTGCAATTCCGGAATCGTGGATGCAAGCTTCAATGCTCTGTCATAAAAGTCCATCGCCTGCTTCG
>QHWB01000008.1:0-9889 GCA_003222395.1 Acidobacteriota bacterium | reverse complement strand
GTTGGAAGTAGCCGTCTCCAAACAGGGTCATCCAGCGCACGAGCGAGGGAATGTCGCCGTTCGACTCCGCCACTTTCATCGCTTGCCCGAGTCGGACGACAGCGGTGTCCGTGTCGCCCAGCAGAAATGCAATGAGGCCCAGCTCTCCTCGAGCTCGATTAGCCCAAGCCCTCTCACCGAGCTTCTCGGCGAGAGAGAGCGCCTCGCTCCATGACTGTTCCGAGAGAGATGGATCGAGATCCGTATCCGTTTCACCTTTTATTATTAGCGTTCGAAGCCGCAAATGCTCGTCGCCGAGCACGACTGGATCGTCAAGCAAGACCCCGAGATGCTCGGAGACCTCCGCCACGGGCAGTCGTGGCAACTGTCCACGCAGCGCGCTTACGCGCGCGTACATTGCATTCCGTTCGTCGCCTTGTGCAGCGAATGCGCGTTCCGCAGCGGCGAACAGCGGCTCCGCCTTGGTCCAGGCCCTCAGCCAAGCCAGCCGATCGGCTTCTGCGAGCAGTTTGTGAGGATCAGATTCCTGCGCGATCGCAGGACAGCCGAAGAGAAGAACCACGACAACACCGACGACGTTGCCAACCAGATGAAGACGGCCGCACGTCATGATTCCCTTCCTGCGTTCGTATAGCGCCGCCGATGTTCGATGTTTCTACAACTGAGACTGCTTCTGGGGCAAGCAGGCCTTACAGAAGAGCTCGCGTGCGGGCGCGCTTTTCTGAGGACATGGCGGTCGAGAGCCCTCTCGAGCTGCGACGATTGGCTTCGGGTTAACGGCGGCGGATCGTCAGCCGCATTGTCATCAAGAAGCCAAGCGACAACAAAGCAGTGACGTTTTCGCGTTCGTCGCGTTCATAACCCCGCCATCAATGACGCATCTGACTCCGCAAGGACTGACGCGCGATGCTGCCTCAACATGCAGCTCGGAGATCCCAGATGTTCACCGCTGCTTTCATGGCGTGCACAAGTTTCAATGAATCCAACTTTCAGGCAGGCGGGAGAGGTCGGAGTAGGCCCCGCTCGATGAGGACGCCGAAATGCCTCGATACAGTTGCTGCTAATGCGCGATCTCGAACAAGCAATCCGAGCTCAATGTTTCTATCGAGCGCAGCCTCCGTCAGATTGGCCGACGTTACGAGTACCAGTTCATCATCGGCGACGACTGCCTTCGCATGCAACACGCCAGAAGGGCCTTCGGCTTCGAGCGACCGTGGATCGTAGAACACCCGCGGCCGGCATGCACCCGGCCAATCCGTCGACCAGAATCGATCGGCGAACCGCCGCACGAGCTGCTCTGGAGCAGTGGTATCGCCCCTCTTACGTTCGATGTTCAAAAGCAGGGTGACCTGCAATGTTGGACAAGCTTCCATACGACGGCACAAACCCCCGAATATTCGAGGGCCATCGAAGAATGCGTAGGTGCTCGCCCAAATCGAGCGTTCCGCAGTGCCGAGCAACTCGTCGAATACACGTCGCGTGTCACGAGCGTGGAGTCCCGGCACCTCAGGGCCGGACCACACCAGGTCGGGCTTCGTCGATCGGCGTGTCACCTCACCGACCGTTCGGATCACAATCCCGGCGGCCGGACCTGCGATCCCTTGGTTTTGGAGCTCTAGCAGTGCCGTGAGCAGAGGATCGCTAACGTGAGTGGCACCGAGAGTGGACCGCAACGACGCCAGCGAGTACGGCGCGGCGACCATTCCAGTCTCGAGCGCACTCGCCAGCCGATCGCGCAGGTGTGGTGGAAGTTCGAGCAGCGCGTCGATCATAGAGCGGCGGCGCGGAAGAATGCGGCGTTCGGCACACCGAGCACGGGTACGACAAGTGCGCGATCGAGATAGTCGTTACGCATCTCGCACGACGTCTCGGCGACCAGTGCGCAGCCGTGACATGCCGCCCCGTGCAGCCACCGTCCTTCCATGCTCTGGCCAGGTGCATGCTGCGCGCAGATCGGGTCGTTCGAGCAAAGCGCGCTAATGCGCAGCGCTTCACCGAGATGATCTTCGAAGTGCCGGGCCTGCTGCACGAGTCCGCCCAACGTTCCTTCGGCATCCGGGCTCCCCGTGTACACAAGCACGCCGAACCGCTTTGCGTCGTAATCCGCGTAGATCCGCTCATGCAGCGAACTGGTCGGGTAGCCGCAACGCATGGAGAGCGACTGCAAGAGCAAATGGGAGAACGTGTGGAGCAGCACGTATGGGCCGCCCGGGAAGAGGCGCTTGCTCTTGTGCTCCTTGGCCCAACGAGCGTGACCCGCAGCAAGGAGCTCGAGCCTCTGTTTCACGGCGGGTCGCTCGAGCCATGACTTGATTGCGTCAGCTCGAAGCTGCACAAATAGGCCCTCTCCGCGGTTCTCCACCGCAGGAAACCACTTGGGGTCGAGCGCGAGCTGAGCGCGTTGGACATCGGACTCGTACTCTCCATGGATGTCGGGCGCCACCGCTTCAAGTCTCGTGAAGCCCACCAGGGCGACAACCTCACGCAGTCGGTGGAGCTGGATGACAGCGGCTATGCCATCGCTTCGGCCGGACCGCCGCCAGACGTGATCCGGAAGACGACGAGCGTGAAAGTCCGGATCAACAGGCACATCGTCGCCGAAACCCTCGGGTGCGGCGAGCAGCGCTTCCAGTTCCACCTGCTTGACTGGCTTCTCACCGACGCGTCCGCTCTTGGCCTCGTCAATGGCGGCCAGCACCTCATCATCTGTAAAGGCCGCGAGTTTTTCCGCGATCTTCGGCTTCTTCTTCAGAAAAGCGAGATCAACCGCGCCGTCGACGATCTGCAAGTCGTCCCACAGTTCCTTGACCGATGTTTGGACGCCAGTTCCTCGGTCGGGGAGCGACAACACGCTCACCACCTGGGGAAAGTACGCGTTCGAGGCGGTACGGATCAGGAGCCGACTCGGCTGATTGCAGGCCTCATTCGCATTTCGGCCAAGCCACGGCCTGGCGCCGCGACACGTACCCAGCGGACTGAGTTCCAGGATGGTCGCCTCGTGCATCCCGCGCGATTTCTTACACTCGCAGCGCACCACGAGATCCGCCAGATCGCCACTCGTGCCCCGTTCGTCGAGCCACAATTGACGGCGGCAATTGTCGTCGGGTCCGTGAACGAATCGCCACCAATCGAGATCGTCGACGTGGCCTTTGGGGCAGGCGCGAACGAAACGGGTCGCGACAACGGGCCGACTATCGAACCGCCCTTTGTCATCGAGACCCCTGCGGTTCACCAGGCGACGGGATCGCTCCCGGCCATCGATACCGGCTTCCTGGACGACGAACCACTCAGGAAACCGCCACGCACCGATGCCCTTGGCCGGCTCGCGCGGATCATTCGCGTCTGGCGGCGGCGCATAGAGCCTCGGTGCAGGCACCGCCGTCATGATCTCTAACTTGTGCGAGAGCCGCGGTTCGGGGATTTCTTCAAGGTCACTCGTTTTGGGCCACGTGTCGAGCCCACCGACAATGGCCGAATGGCGAGGCAGATCGATGAGGGCACCGGGGCCGTAGGTGGTGATCACCTGACTGCATCGAACCTGCCCGTGCGCCTTGCGGCTCACTTCACGTCCTCCACGTCGATGCCGCTCAGATCTTTTAGGAACAGGTTCACGTCGGGCTCCACATCGCGGAGCGACCGATTGACCCGGAACTTGCGGTGGTGTTCGGACTCGAACTGTGTGTCGAGCATTTCGCGCAGCAAGGGCCGCGGCTGCGGCAGCTCGTATTTCTGATACTGGAACGCGACCCCGGCAGACTGGTAGTCGTCAAAGATTTTTCGCCAGGAGTCGAGGAGATCGACCACCCTGTTCTGAACGCTGCGAAGCCGCTCTTCCCGTTCGGCATCATCGGCCATCGGTTGCTGGCGCACGCGCTCGAGAAACACGTCGAGCAGCCGCTTCTCGAGCACCGCGCGCACGTCTCCGATCTGCTCAGCACCTCGAGGCGGCGTGAGCTTCGACTGGGTATGACGCGCGAGGCTAACAAGCGCGCCGACAAAGCCGCGATCCAGAGCCCGCGCGGCGAACGGCGTGACGCTCGCGACCTCCACAGCCCGATAAAATGTTTGGTGATAGTAAGGGAACCGCTCGTAGTGAGACCGATCGCGTGGCTTGTGGATGTTGAGCAGTGTAACGACAAGCCCAGGTCGATTGTCGTCGCGCCCGACACGGCTTGTAGCCTGAATGTATTCGGCATGCGTCTTCGGCTGCCCGAGCACGACCATCAGCCCGAGCCGCGGAATATCCAAGCCCACCGAGATCATGTTGGTCGCGATGGCGCAATCCACTCGCTGCTGATCATCGAACTTGCATTCCAGTCGTCGTCTGGCCTCCGCGACCTTGTTGGTGGGGACTCGGGACGTCAGTTCCAGGACCTCTGAAAACGTGGTGCGGTCTTGAAAGAGCCCGGTCTCCTCGCGGACACGTTTGCGCGCGCCGTATCCCTTGATCGTGTTCTGGACTTCCTCCTCGAGGATCCGACGGGCGCCGCCCAATTCACGGAGCGAATTGAAGTAGCCGAGCACAGTCATGTACGGGTCGGCCGGGTTATGCGGGTTCTTGTGCCCTCCCGCATCGCGATACGCGCGCTCGGCAGCGCCCATGAGCGCGACCCAAGCCTTCCGCATGACGACTTTCGGATTCCTGCCTTGTGCTGCGATGCCGACATACAGGCGAGCGGGTGCCTTAGACGAGGGCAGGGTCTCAGCAAAGAACGAATCCCGCCGGTCTGGTCCAGGCGGCGGAAAGACTTGAGTCAATGATCGGGCAAACAGGGATTGGATCTGATCCTGGGCACGGCGAACAGTCGCAGTCGAAGCCACGATCTTGGGCCGCACGGCGCGGCCGTCGACCTGACGTGCGCACAAGGCTTCGATGGCCGCCTCATACAAGCCGGCCATCGTGCCGAGCGGACCGGCGATCAAATGCAACTCGTCTTGGATCACGAGGTCAGGTGGCGAAAGCGGAGACGATAGCCGCGTACCAGTGCCAGGTTCGGCGCCGCCGTAGAATCCTGTTGCATCGTAACGGTCGGCGCCACCGAGCAGCGCGCCTGAGGGGCCGACCCACGGGAGGGACGCGAACTTGTCAACGGTCGAAATCAGAAACGCCGGAAGCCTGCGATAGATCGGTTCGTCCACGGCGACAATCGGAAGGGGCCTGTCGCGTGTGAAGTCGCATTCGAAGTTCGTGCAGACGATCCGCAGCTCGCGAGGCTGGTCGTCATTCGGCAGCAAGGCGAACGACTCGGGTGCGAATCGCGTTCCGCACCAGGGGCAGTTCTCGAGCGGAATGGGTGACGGCTTGCCCTTCGGGTCGTTCTTGAACTGCCTCACCTTTGTGCGGGCGGAGTCTGAGCGCCCATCTCCTTTGTACCCGAGCACGTTGGGTGTGGCAGCCTTTCCAACCCACAGGCCAATCTCGAAAGGCCATTTCCCGTACCGCGCCTCGTCCTGTTGGCGCTCTAGTTCGAGCGAACATACCAAACCCGCCGCGCGCCCGAGCTGATCGAGCGTGAGGAGTCGGAGCGTGTAGCGCATGATGACGCTCACGCCGGCGCCGCCCAGGTCGTTGGCGCCCGCATGACGGAGGCGGCGCAGCACCATTGCGAACGCTGCGAGGCCGAGATACGCCTCCGTTTTACCGCCACCGGTGGGAAAGAAGAGAAGATCGACCGTGTCACGGTGAGGATCGCGAGAATCCGCAAGTCCAGGGAGATTGAGCAGAATGAAAGCGAGCTGAAATGCGCGCCAGCGCGGCGCCTCGATGGCGAGACGCCTTTTCAGTGCTCGCGCAACCGCGCGATTGGCGACACGAAACGCATCCAACGCGTTCGCGTCCTGCTCAATGAGCTCAATGCCTCGAGCGATGCGAGTGGCTGCGACGCCGGCGAAGCGGAGCAGTCCTTCCGCCGTGTCGCGCCGTGTGCCGCTCAGCTTCTCTACACCCGCCCGTTGCCGCTCAATCCAGTCTCGATACTGCGCTACTAAGGGACGGAGCGCGCTCGCCGTTGCGGCGCCATCCGGAAGCTCGCCAAGCCTCTCCATCGAGTTCTCGACGCCTGGCACTTCCACCGTCGATGTCTTCTCTACGTCCGCGCTTGGAATCCAGGCGGTTCTGATAACGCGGCACGCGCCGTCAACGACCTCCCACTCGGCGGACACGCCGTGCCCGGTCGCGAACTCGGGCGCGTCGGCGTAATGGAGATCGGCCACCTGTTCATCCCACTCGGCGGCATACGCGCCGCGCAGGTCCGGACGCGGCACGAACGGAGGCTGGCTGCGAATCTCGATCTCTGGCTGAAACGCGTACGCGAGATCGGCTTTGCCTTCGTCGGCGGTGGAGGGAGGACGGCGATTGACGAGGAACACCGAAACCGAGCGCGTTCCTTGAGGAATATGGGCTTCGATCTCCGATGACGAGATCGCCTGAACGAGCACGTGGAGTTGAAGTCCGCCAGATTCGGGGACATCGTGCACCACGGGCTCGGAGCCGTTGGAGACTGGCACCGGGACGCGCTGCTCCCGTCGGTGCCGCTGCCAGACGGCAACAGCCTTGCCATTCGAGTCCTGTACTTCCGCCTGCGAGTAGTCACCCCAACGAACGAAGACATCAAGGCTCGCGGCCTCTCTCGCCAGGAGGAAACTCAGACCCATCGACGACGGAAAGAAGCCCTTCTTCGCGGCCTTGCGATCGTCATTCGACTCTTCGGCCAGGCCGGCGGACTCCGCGACGAGCTCGAAGTCATCGTCTTCATCCGCGTCGCTGCTTTTCTCCGGCGGCGTACCGGACGGAATCAAGAATCCGGTGAGATACCAGCTCGAAGGCCTCACCCAACCAGGCAGCCTCTCTTCGGCAAGACCGTGTCCTGGCCAGGGGCCGACGAGATCAAGCCGGAGCGCTTCGACGAGCTGCTCCCGTACCTCCAATGACGTGGTCTGTGGCGCGCTCACGACACAGCCTCGCGGGCGAGGCGTTCCGGACTCCAGATCGTCTCCGCGAGCTGCTGATAGAGGCTCTGCCTGGCGTCAAGATCCGCCTTTCGAAACTCTTGATGCGGACGAAACGCGATTCCGCTCTCTTGAACAAAGCGCGTAAACCCTGGATTGTGATCGTACGCCCGCTCATGCAGACTTCGTGCGAGCAGGTTCTGTCCAACGTAGTGCTCGCGCTTTTTCGCGTACGGCAAGTCACCGTAGCTCGCGTTGAAGCTCTTTGGCAACAGGAGGAGGCCGCCGATCCTATTTCGGTACTCCTCGAACTCGCTTGGATGGGCGAACTCGTCGCGGTGGCGGTCAGAATGATTCGCCCAAATGTGCTCGATCTCGTAGCCTCGCCGGCCACGTTGGGAGTATTCCGCGTATCGCGACGCCTGGCCGGAGCGCGTCTCCACGTAGTCGGTGATCCGCGCGAGCAGCCGGTGAATCTGGCGACCATTCGTCCCATGGAGGCGGAACCGGTCGTTGCTCGCAAATGTCTCGGTCTCCGCACGAAGGCGGCCGCTCAATGTTTCCGCCAGTTCCTCGGACGTCTTCCCCCGGACATCACGCATGACCAGGAACATGGCGTACTGCATCGTGGAGTAGTCGATCGCACGCCAGTTCCAGATTCGTTGATGAATAAGAATGTCGAGATACGCCGCTACGACGCGAATCTTGCGCAGCGCGCTCGCCTCGTCGTCGTCCACACGGAGCGGCGCGAGGAGCGCCGGGTACTGAAGCGTGAAGTTGTGTTGCGCATTGAAGTGAACGCTTTGAAGACCAGGCGTCAGCGTCTCCGCCGCGCAGCGCAACCGCTCGTACCAAGCGCTGTAAAAAGCGAAATCTCGCTCAATGAATCGAGCGAAATCGGCGCTCCCCTTAAGGGCGAGTGCCTTCTCGTGGTCGCGAACCCACCGGTGGAACTCCGTGCCAATCAGATCGAAATCCTGCGGGACCGCGCCGCGCTTCCGCTCCCGGATCGTCTGAGCGTGCTGACTTCGCAACCACGCCTTGATGCTGTCAGCATCCTCATCCTTGCCGAGCTCTGCTAGCGACTGAACGCGCTGCTTCCAGATGCCGCTGGCTCGCGTGCGCCTCTCAGCATCGCCAATGTTCGCCAACAGGTAGCCTTTCAGCATGTCGGCTGGGGTCAGCGACAGGCCGCGATCATTCATCGTTTCGAAGATCGCGTACGCGTCGCCGTCTGAATATGCGGTGATCTCGACCAGATGCACGTTCTCGACGAGCCAGTCCGCGAAGTAGGGCAACGCGTCCCCTTCCAGCTCGTCGGGGAAGAGGTCCCCAACGTCCGCGTAGCGGGCGAGAATGTTCGACACGGACTCAGACGAATCGGGATCCGAGAACTCTTCACCTTTGTAGAGCCCCTCCATGCAGGCCGTACGCTCGGGCACGTCCAGATTGAACGACCGCGAACCATACTTCTGAGAGAAGATCAGTTCCGCGAGTTGTCCCTTCTGTTCGCCATCTTGGAGCTGATGGTGCAGGAAGATCAGCAGCAGGGTAAGCGTCGTGAGTCGCTGTTGACCGTCGACGATGAACTTCTGACCGTCCTTGTCGCTGATGATGACGGAACCGAGAAAGTAGTGGCCGTATTCGGCGACGGCACTCCGGTCGTTGCCCTCCTCATGACTCTCGAGGAACTTGTTGGCGAGATCGTCCAGAAGCTCGGCGACCTGTTTCTGCTGCCACTTGTACTCACGCTGGTAGTAATCAATCGAGTACTTGCGGCCGGCCAGGAGTTCTCGTACGGTTCGGCCTTTGCCGTCGATCTCGCGGGAGACAGAGGTGCTTCGAGTGCTCATGAAAACATATCCCCGCTGTCGACGATCCTTGATGCTCGTTTCTCTCTAGACTTGCGATTCCGTTGCTTGGTCGCGGTGGCCGCGGAGCGGGCCTCTTCCTTCGCGCGCTCCCTGTTCAATTCCAGCAGCCGTGCGAGCACTTCCTCGCGAACATCATCGGACCAGTGGTAGCGGTACGGTTTCTTCTTGTCACCCCACTCGTCCGCGTCGATCTCGTAATCGAGGAGGAACTCGCATTCCGTCTTGATGTCGGTCCAGCCGTACGCTTGCAGCACCGCGCGATCCATATCGGCATGCAGTGCTCGAAGCTTGATAATGTCCGGATCACGTTCAGTCGCCTCGTGGAAACGGTTGTAAGTTGCAGTGAGGCCTTCGTTGTTCTTAACCATTAGTTGGACACGGAACTGATAATAGTTCTTTCCTACGCGCTCCAACTCCTGCTGCTGCCCCGATTGTGGTGGTAATGGAAATGTCTGGAATGTCGTCTTCGGCGTATACCGAAGGTCATCTTTCAGCGACGAAGAAAACATGCGAGCCCAGACTTCGTGCACGCGACTCTGAATCAACGCAAAAAAGGCAAAGTCTTCCTGCGTAAACACGCAGTGTGGATTCGAGACCAGCGTATCCCTAGGGACGAAAGCACAAACAGCATGTCCACAGGGTGAAGGAAACACAAGAACGCGGGTTAAATCCTTCAGTTTCTCACGAAGGTCTGGACGATCACGTTCAAATTCCCACGGCATGAGATCCGCCAAGCGTCCATTCCTTCGAAGCTTGTAAACTTTCTCCTCAAGCAGCTTGAGCAAATCTGGCCACTTCTGCCGCTCATGCTCTCGGACGCCATAGAAGTCAATCACGAATCGGCAGTGCCGCTGTTGAGGGTCGGTGAGGATTTCGTCGCCGCCGATAAACGGCTTGATGCGCTCAGCATTAGATGGATTCTGACTGATCAGCCGCGTCATGTCTGCTAGAGGGTTCGCGTCGGTCTTCTCATCCTCAAACAAAAAGCCGGGGGCACTTGGCATAACACCCTTGAAGCAGATTCCTCGATTAGCACCCAGTTCGGTAGGATTGTCGTCAGGGCCTTT
>QHWB01000007.1 GCA_003222395.1 Acidobacteriota bacterium | reverse complement strand
GGCGCGCGCAAGACACCCCCACTCGCCGCCAGTGTGCGGCTGGACCGGCCATCCATGGCAGCCAGTTTCAACAGACCGCCGCGCTCGTCGTTCCATTCCACATACGCGATCAGCTTGCCGTCCGGCGAGAACGCGGGCTCGAACTCGAGCGATGTGGACTTCGTCAGTCGTACCGGTTGTCCGGCCGGCAGACTCTTTCGCCACAAGCGCCCCAGTGCGTTAAACACCACCGTCCTACCGTCAGGAGAGTAAGCCAGCTGGCGAATGGCGCGAACCTTGAAGATGCTGGGCGCCAGGTCGTGTGAGAAGCGCGGCGGTAGGGTAATGCGGTGTCGTGCCTTGACCCGGAAGGGAATCTCGGCGACCGCCGCCGTGATCATGTCGATCTTCCAGAGCTTGCCTTTCGCCCAGATGACGACGTGCCGACTGTCGCTGAACCACCCGTACTGCGGGTAGTAGATACCCTGCCAGATGAAGTCTGCCTGGGAGTCGCGATCGAGACCGTCGTAGATGGGGCGCTGCTCTCCGGTCTGCAGGTCGTATAGAAACAGGACGGTCTTGGCCTGCACGCGGCGGATGAATGCCAGGTGCCAGCCATCGGGCGCCAGTTCAGGAGTGGTCGCGCTGCCAAACCCCTTGATGAGCTCTTCGGTCGTGCCGCTGCGCAAGTCACGCCGCATGATGGCGTAGTTGATGTGGTTAGCATCGATATACACCACGGAGCGGGTGGGCGGGCTGACCTTCTCCGTGTAATAGAGGTAGCGCCCGTCTCGCGAGAATTGCGGCTCGTGGACGTTTTCTCCGTTGGCAGGCGCGGGGACGAGAAGCCGACCGCTACCGCCGGCAAGAGCGAACAGTCGCAGTTCCGAGGCGTGGAGCTTGTCATCAGTGGAAAAAAGCCGGGCCGCGGCAATGAAGGCGCCATTCGGCCCCCAGGTGGGCCCCGTCAGGGAATTCACGGTCTCGGCGGTGATCGGGTGGGCATCCGAGCCGTCGACGTTCGATACCCAGACATTGTCGCCACCACTGCGGTCACTGATGTAAAGGAGCCTCTTGCCATCGGGGCTGAAGCGCGGATCGCGTTCCATGGACGACCCACCATGAACGAGTCTCGCTTCGCCGCCTGCCGCTGGCAGCGTGTAGAGGTCGCCCAGGAGATCGAACGCGAGCGTCTGCCCATCGGGGCTGACATCGACGCTCATCCACGTTCCCTCGGTCACGGTGAACTCCGCGTCGACCGTGGGTTGACCGGTGTTCTCGACGTCCCAGGCATCCCGTGCGGCCCACCCCGGGGCAGCGGCTACCCCGAGTGCAGCAACGCAGGCAATCCGATGGCTTCGAGGAACCATGGTCCGCTATCTGCCCCCCCACGCTTCGTTCCAGTCGATACCGTTGCGCGGCTGCAGCTCCCAGTAGAAATGGCCGCGCGGCCGGCTGTAATTGCCGATCTCGTCCATGCTGAGCGAGTCGTACAGCCGGCCATTCACCATCGTGTACCGCACGCTGTTCGTATTGTGGATGTCCTCGAGCGGATTTCTGTCGAGAACGATGAGGTCCGCAAGCTTCCCGACCTCCAGCGACCCAATCTGCCGCTCCACGCCCAGCGTGTTGGCAGTGTTGACTGTGGCAGCGTGCAGAATCCGCATGTTGCTCATGCCACCCTGAGAGAGCAGTGCCATCTCCCAGTGCATGGCAAGCCCGGCGATCTCCCCGTGCGAGCCGACGTTGATGACGACCCCGGCATCATCGAGCTTCTTCACCGACCGCGCGACGGAGCGAAAGCCGATGTTCCACAGCTCATCCGCCGCCTGAATCGTTGTCATCGCGCGCGCGTACGGCGGCGCGCCGTAGGGCGTCAGGAGCGGGCTGTATCCACTGAGAGTCTCCTGCACGTAGGCCCGTATCTTCGGGTCCTTCCAGACTTCGGTAGTCTGGTACATGTAGTTCTCGCCGAACAACTCGCCGAAGAGCACGATCAGTGTCGGGGTGTTGTGTAGCTTTGCTCGCGACATAAGTTGCACAAGATCGTCGTAATAGGTGGCCACCGGAAGGCTGTGCTCCAGGTTCGTGTGACCGTCGAGTATTTCCGTAATGTTGTTGTAGAACTGACTCTCGCCTTCAACGTCGACCATGATGCCGGCTTTTCGACCCGCCGCGATCAGCATCTGTCGCGCCTGACGCTGCGGATATCGATAACTCTTGATGATGATGCCGCCGACCGCGGCCTTGTGAGCCATCAGATTCTCCGCATCCTGCAACGACTCGATGGGCACGTAGAAGTGCGAGTTCTGCTGCGAGCGACCCCATATCGCGCTGCCAGTCCCGATCCAGCGGGGGCCAACCGTAAGGCCTGCAATCGTGGTCTCGGTGCTCTCGTAACTCGTGAGATCGTTCGGATACGGGTCGAAGTTCATCGTAACGCCGAACGCCAACGCTGCGTAGCGCGTCGGCTGCTTCTGCGGTGAGACGCCTTCGCCGAAGCAGCAGTCGATGTGTCCGTGGGCGTCGATGAGACCCGGCATGACGGTCATTCCGGTGACATCGACCACCTTGGCCCCAGGTGGGATCGACACCGTTCCACTCGCGCCGACTGCCGTAATGCGATTGTCGGTGACGACCACTGTCCCATCATTGATCACTTCGTCTCCCCGCATGGTGATGATGCGAGCGTGAGTGAAGGCGAGGGAACCCTTCGGGACGTCGCTCTCAGCCTCGAGTCCGACCGAGGCGTATGAAACCACCGGCGATTCGGTGTCGTTCACCCGAGCCCGGTAGAGCTGTGGGCCCAGGAGCCAGTGCAGCGTCGAGGAATCCGCCGACCAGACCAGACCGTATCCTCCCTGATTGGTCAATTTGCGGACCGGTATTTCTTTCGTCCTGGCCGATATCAGCATTGACGATCCGGTCTCGACGTAGGGCGCGACGTAGTACTGCTGACGCTCGCGAAATGCGATCCAGTGGAAATCCGGGCTCGGTCGCAGCTCCGAGGCATCGGCATCCGGCGTGCGGGCATGCTCACGCCTATCGAGTCCGTCGAGGGTGACGCTTTGCAGGACCTGTGCAGGGCTTTCTCCGGAATAGTCGGTTCGGACGTAGTAGATGCGCTCCCCATCGGGAGAGAACCGGGGCGCATCATCGCCGTCCGCGACGAAGTGACTTCTGCCGCCGCTCACACTCACCCAGTAGATGCCGGGCTTCGCCCAGCCGCCACCACCCATGGAGGTATCCGCTTCCTGGATGCGGTAGACGACGCGGCTTCTATCCGGTGAAAAGCACGGCTGGCGCATTACGCCCGGACTGCTCACGAGAGTACGCGCGCCCGATCCAGTCTCCGAGGCGATCCTGAGCGCACTGCCTCGTTCGTCATCCCATTCCACGTACACCAGTCGCCGGCCGTCGTTCGAGTAGGCGGGCTCGAAGCTGAACGCGGCGCCTGGAGACAGGCGGACGGGCACTCCCGCTGGGAGCTCCTTGCGCCACAGGTGCGCCAGCCCCGTGAAGATCACGGTCTGCCCGTTCGGCGATGCCGCGAGGTTACGTATCGCTCGCACCGTGAATTTATGGGGCTCCAGGTCATGTTCAACGCGGACGGGGTCGGTGATCCGCTGATGTACGGCGACACGGAACGGGATCTCTGTCGCCCTGCCGCTGTCCATGTCCACCCTGTACAGCCTGCCCTTGCCCCAGATCGCAACGTGCCGATTGTCAGGAAACCAGCCAAAATGCGGATAGTAGTTGGCTTGAGCCTCATAGGAGGCTTGCAGGTCGCGATCGAGTCCGTCGTAGATCGCGCGTTGCTCGTTCGTGCCAAGCTCTAAGACGAACAACACGGTCTTGTTCGCAACGCGGCGAACGAATGCGAGTCGCCTGCCATCGGGGGAAATCTGCGGATCGAACGCGCCACCCCAGCTGTCGGCCATCTCCTCGACAGCGCCCGTTTGCAGATCGCGGCGTTTCACGGCGTAGTTGATGTGATTGGCGTCGACGTAGATCTGAAATGTAGGTGCCAGCCTTTCCGTGTAGTAGATATAACGGCCGTCGCGCGAGAGCGCGGGCTCTGCCACATCGCGCTTGTTCGGTGGCGTCGGCACGATAGTTCGGACGCCTCCCAGAAGGTCGAACAACCGCAGATCCGATGTGAATCGCGCGGGATAGCGGCCCTCGATGTATTCCCCGACCACGCTTTCGCCATCTCCGGCCCACGCGATCGCCATCAGGAGGTTTGCTGTCTCATGCGTGATCTGCTGCGCATCCGACCCATCGGGGTTCGACATCCACGCGTTCTCGGCGCCGCTGGCGTCACTGATATAGAGGAGTTTCCGGCCGTCGGGGCTGAAACTCGGCGTGCGCTGCGTCGCCGGTCCGCCATGAATCAGCTTGGCGTCGCCTCCGGTCGAGGGGATCTGGTAGATGCTGCCCAGTAGATCGAACACCAGGCTCTTGCCGTCGGGACTGACGTCGACGCTCATCCACGTTCCTTCGGTCGTCGTGAACGTGATGTCTCGGTACGGTTGACCGGTGTTGGTGACGTCCCAGGCTCCTTCCGAATTCCCCGACAGGCACTGGCTCGCCGTGAACGCCGCGGCGCAGGCGAACGAGGAAACGAGAGCGTGGCGAACCCGGGGCAATCCCTGCATCAGGTCACCTTCAGAACGCGCCCCAGCGGGCGCCGGAGCATCGCGAGCAACACGGTTCCGCTCGCGACCAGGACCATGTGCAGTCCCCAGAATGCAGCGGGTTGCAGTGGCTCATAGAAGCGCGCAAGCCGACCGCTCACGATGCCGCCGACAACAAGGCCCAGGTAATAAGCTCCCGCCATCATGCCATTCACTGCGGCAGGGGCGGCGCGAGTGACGAGCGCCAGCGCGATGGGAGCACCGTAGAGGTACCCCAATGCAGTGAGAAAATGGAACCCGATGGACCACGCCAGGGCGACGTGACCCGCACTCGCGGTCAACTGGCCTGCCATCAGTAGCAGATAGGCGCCGCCGTAGAAAGCGCATCCCATGGCGATCTTGGAGAGATCGCCCGGCTCGGTCGCACGCTGACCCTGGACTTGCCACAGCAGCACGATCAGGGGTGCCAACAAGAGCACGGTCAGGGAATCCAGTGCCTGGAACCACGTGACGGGAATGGTTGCACCGAGTACGCCACGATCGACAAAGTCACGCACCCACAACGGATAAACGTTCCACACCTGCGCCTGCGCCGTCCAGAAGAGTGACGTAATGGCCAGCACGATGAGCAGCGCGAAGAGGATGCGGCCGTCACCGCGTTGTAGTCTCGGACCCTTCTCGCGAAGACGCCCGAGTTGCTCCGGTGGCAGGTGGCGGCTGCCGGCGAGATAGATGCCAATGCTGATGAGCATCCCGAAGCCCGCCACGGCGAAGCCGTAGTGCCAGCTATAGAGCTCCCCGAGGGTGCCGCAAACGAGCGGTGCGGTGAAAGCCCCGACGTTGATGGCGGTTACATAGACGGTGTAAGCGCTGTCCCGCCGCCGATCGTCACGGCCATACAGGTTGCCGACCTGTGCAGCGAGATTTCCCTTGAGCAGTCCCGATCCAGCAACCAGCGCAAGCAGACCCACCAGAAACGCAGCTTCGAAGGCCAGCATGAAATGGCCCGCCGCCATGGTCACCGCACCCGCGAGCACGGCGCGCTTGCGACCGATGAGCCGATCGCCAACGAGGCCGCCGGCTATGGGTGTGAGGTAGACGAGACCCACGTAGAGCCCGAAGACAGAAGAAGCGAGGACCTGGACGGACATCGGTCCGAAGAGCCCCTCAAGAGCCCTGCGCAACACGCCGATTCCCGCGACATGCTCGATCGTGCCAGGCCGCAGCAGGTGCCCGGTCATGTAAAGCATGAGCAGTGCTTGCATGCCGTAGAAGGAAAAACGCTCCCACGCTTCAGTGAAGGCTATATAGGCCAGTCCACGCGGATGTCCGAGGAAGTCGCTGTTGACCGCGGGTGACCCGCTCTGGGCAGCGGACTCCGTAAGTGCGGTCATGGGGCTCCTTTCGATGCCTGCGGAGCGGAGTCAGCCCGTGCAGATGCACGTTCTGGCCCCCGTCGCGCCAACCAAAGACCCGTGCCCAGCGCGATCATCGCGACGAGCAGGATTCCAATGACTCCCACAAGACAGCGACCCGCGATTCCACCGATCTGGCCCGTATGAACGGGATAGAGAGCATCAACGAAGCGCCTTGCAAGCGGTCTTATCGAGCCGCGTCCGCCGACGATCTCGCCATTCGCCTGACTGACGAACAGGGTCGTGGCCCCCCAAATGCGTGTCATCTCGCCTCTCGCGCGAAGACGAATCCGGTACCACGGCTCGCCGCCGCTCGGGAAAGCGAGCGCCGATAGGGTGGCGCCGGGGTATTCACGAAGCGCGAGAGCGAGTGCTGTGCCCGGACCGACCCGCTTCTGCGCCCCGGCGGCAGCGGAGCCAAGCCGCACATGGGCGGCGGGCGGCGCTATCACCGCATGGAGAACCTCCTCGACTCCATCCTCGAAGGCGAGCAGCACGCCCGCTGCGACCACGGCTGCTGCGGGCAATGCAAGCCACAGACCGAGCAGGCGATGCCAACCCTGGAGTCGCCCCGCGGTCGGACCGCGTGGCGCGGCGAGCATGGACCGTTTCCACATCCCCTTCCTGGGCCACGCGAGTCGCAGTCCGAACGCGAGGTTGCCAAGCAGCACAAGGCCACTGAGGCCGATGATCCAGGCGCCCGTATCGCCTGCAAAGAGGTTCTCGTGAATAGTCGAGAGCGTATTGAAGATTCCACCGCCGGATACGAGTGCATCGGCGGCTACGTCACGGAGAATCCGCCCGGCCCCATCGACACGCATCGTTCGGGCGGAGCCGGCTGCATCGGAATAGAAGATATCGAAACGATCCGCATCGTTGCCGGAGGCCCACATCGATGACACACGAGCATGTCGGCTTTCGATGGCGTCGATCCGCGCGCCCAGCGCCACCGGGTCAGCCGGGCTCGCAGGCCCCGGGAGCGTCGCATCATCGAGTTCCCAGCGGAAGATGGACCCCCTTGATCATCCGCTTATCGCAGCGCTTCCACGACGGAGTTGAAGAAGTCGTTGTCCACGATCGCTTCGGCACCCTTCGGCTTCGAACGCGAGCTCCACACCACGATGACGATCTGCCGACGCGGATTGACGTAAATGAATTGACCGAAAATTCCCCTGGCACTCAGCGCCTCATCGTCATAGCTGCCGCCCCTGTCCGGCACCGGCCACCACATGTAGCCGTAGTCGGTGCGCTTTCCGCCCACCTGCCTCGGCGCCCCGCAATCGCGCACCCAGCGTTCGGGAAGGGCGCGGTCACCGTCGATGACTCCGTCATTCATCACGAACAGACCGAATCGCCCATAGTCGCGCAGGGTCGCACTGATTCCGCTCCCCGCTACCTCGAGTCCCTGCGGCGCCTCGAGCCACCAACTGGCGTCGGCCTCCATTCCGACTTTCGACCAGATCTTCTCGCACAGGTAATCGCTAACCCAGCGGCCGGTGGCCGCACGCAATAGCGCACCGATCACGTGCGTCTCGCCCGTGCTGTAGTTCCAAAGCGTACCCGGCTCGGCTACCCTCGGCTGATTCGCGATGTACCTCAGTATGGCCCCCGGCTCCTGCCGAATCTGCAGCTCGAGCATCTGTCGACGTTCGGAGCGCGGATCGGTGTGTGCGTCATCCCATCGCACCCCGGACGTCATCTGCAGCAGGTGACGAATGGAGACGCCTTCATACGCGGTACTGCGCAGCTCTGGCAGATAGGCAGTGAGCGGATCCTCAACGCTGCGGATCGATCCGTCGTGAATGGCTGCCCCGACCAAGATCGTACTAACCGACTTGGCCATCGACATCGACAGCCACCGTGTCGTCTCGTAATTGCCGAAATCGTGGTGCTCGAACGAAATGCGTCCGCTCTTCAGTATGAGAAGACTCGCCACTCGGTTGCGCGAGAGGTAGTCGAAGAGATCGTAGGTTTCCGAGCGTGAGGGGATGGGTACATCAGGCGACAGGGGTTCCGCGCTGGCTAGTCGTCGCACTTCCGCACCGCGCCGCACGGTGCGCGTAGCGAAGAGGCGATGTGTGTTGCGGAACACATCAACTTGCACCGACGGCAACAGTCTGCCCTCATAGAGCTTGCGGATGAGTTCCGGGTCACTTCGCACGTGACTCTCGAATCGCTTCTCGCTCTGTTCACCGGTCAAGGCAATCTCCAGCCTGGTCCGCCAGCGACTTGGTAGGAACCTGTATACCCCCCAATGAAGTGGCTGCGGTTGCCTACCGAGCAGCCTGCGGTGTGCTGCGGTCACCAGCGACAGAAGCAGTCCTCGAGGAGCAGATCCTCGGAAAAAACGCCTCCGGTCGTCTATACGAAAAACGCGAGTTCGAGCCCGTTGTAGCCTGGTGCGTAGCACGCACCACGGGACGGACTCTTGGCATCTTCCGGACTGTGCCATGAGCTGCGATGCTCACAACCATGCAGGATGAGCGACTCCTGTACGCCCCCGAAGCGTATTCAGCCGCGGACCCCTGGGCCATCGTGCGCCGATATCCGTTCGCGCTGCTCATCACGTGCGGTCCCTCAGGCATGCTCGCGACTTCGATTCCGATTCTTCCCGAGGCCGACGGTGCGCGAGACAGGATGATCGGTCACATGGCTCGGGCGAACCCGCAGGCCTGCGCCATGGTCGTCGGCCAGAGCGCGCTTGCTATTTTTTGCGGGCCGCACGCTTACATCTCGGCGAGTTGGTATCGCGAAAGGCTGACCGTGCCCACGTGGAACTACGTCTCGGCCCACGTGCGCGGCACACTCGAGCCCATCGACGACCCGGCACAACAGCTGGCCATCCTGCGCCGGACTGCCGCCGTTGTGGAAGGGGCCAATGATTCGTCGTGGACGCTCGAAGATGCCCCGCCCGGCCGTGTGGATACCCTGCTGCCAAGGATTCGCTCATTTCGACTCACGGTTGGGCGGATCGAAGGCGTGACGAAGCTTAGCCAGACTCATCCCGCGAGCGACCGCAGACGTGTGATCCAGCGGTTGCTGGCCCGAGGGGGCGAAGGCGATGTTGAAATCGCGCAGCTGATGGCAGGTCTGTCGATCGAGAACGATTGTCCTTAGGCTTGAGCAGTCCGAAGCCGCACCTTACCGTCCAAGTCAAGCGCTCCCGTATCGACTCTGCGCGGGGAGCGGATGAGGAGATCTGGCTCGAGAGGCCTATGCGGCCTATGCGGCGCTATCGACCCCGGGGTGGGTTATGCGCGACCTCCGCCGCCACTTGTTATCGACAGTCAGGCATGCGGCCATAAGGCCATAATGCATCGCGCGGAAGAGCAACGGATTGCGTATCCGTCTGCACGACGGGCAAGTTGCTGTTTGTCTAGGGCGCAGGGCGCGGCACCTCTACGCCGTGCAATTTCAGTGCAGCATTTGATACAGATTCTCCGCTGATCCTTATCTCGTGGCCTGTCCCCGTCATGACGCCCGCAGGTTGGCTACCGAGGACTCGATGCTGTGGTGCTCGCCGCAACGAGTATGCAACGGCGGTGCGAATCGCGACCGCCCGAAATGCGAACCTGTTCCGGACCACACCCAGGATCTCAGCTGCATTGTGGTGCGCGCTTATAAGCGCAGCTGCGAACACGTGGATCCCGTGATCAAGATTGGCAGAAGGTCTACCTTCCTACCTTCTGCGCTTATCATGCGCTTACAGCGGGCCGGCCAATCTAGGCGGCGACCGCTATCAGTCTGATTCTATTGGTGGAAAGGGAGGGACTCGAACCCTCGACCCCGGCATTATGAGTGCCGGGCCGAAGGATCGGGCTCTCGCCGCTTAGTGATAGGTACCTGATTGTAGGCACATCTTTTTACCACGGATCTGCTGGACGGGACGGCGTAGCAGCCATTTGGGTACCAAAGAGCACGGTTGGGCACAGGAGGATCACGCGAAATTCACGCGCGCTCGTGCGGCCCGGGGAGGATTTGATCCCTTTGGAGGCGACTGGCCCTGTACGTGGAGCGGGGCGTGAAGCCCAGGCGGATCGATGCCGCGACGTGGCGTTCCCTCATGGTGGCCGAGGTTCTGTCTGACTTTCGACCTCGTAGGAGCGTATCTCGCTTGGCTTCTGGGGTTCCCAAGAGTTTGGCGAGGTCTAACCGGTGGTCCAGCCGCAGGGAAGATAGTGACTGATCCGAAGGCGGCAGTGACCGGCGAGTCGATGATTAGGGCGCCGAAAGCTGCCGTTCGTCACCGGCCACAGGGTCGAAAGCACCGGCTGCCGAAGCGCGGCAGCCATAACCGGCCGATCATTCATTCTGTTGGATCTTCCGGAGAGCGTTCACTCGAGGTCCATGGGTCGGGCGGTCTACTCACCTGACGAACGCAAGCGACGGCTGTGCTGACGCCGCCGACGCAGAATCCAGGAGTCGGGTTCGCACTCCTTCCTCGGCGCTGTCTTTTTTCCGCGCGGTTCAATAAGCAGTATACTTGCCAAGCCACGCACTGATGGAGTCGGCAGGATGAAGAAGGTACTGATCGGCTTGTCACTTTTGGCTGTCGCGGGAGTCGCTCTCGCTGCGCACGCGGGACTGTGTCCGTTCTGCCTGTTCTGATAAGTACACTCCCACGACATTTCGACAACGCCCCGCTCCCCGGGGCGTTTATGTTTCTGGGCTACCAAAATTCAGCTGATATAACGCGGCGGCGCGGTTACCGCGGGCCCAGTCGGCACGGCCTGTCGTGCAATCCACGTCACCGCTCACCGGCTGCCCTGCGTGCCGCAGCACGATTGATTGGCCTGTACCGGGGGACAGGGAACCGACCCGTACGAACAGAACACGCAGCAGTCCCCCGCCTTGGGCCGCAGCAGCGCACCGCAGCCTGCACAGTCGTAGAAGTAGATGCACGCATCCGTCGGCATGCTCTCACGCGAGATATGTCCACAGTTCGGACAGGTCAGTTCGGAGGTCGTGATCAGCGGCTCTGAGCCGGCACGGGCTCGGCGAGATCCGCCGAACGCTCCCAACGCCTTGCCGAGCAACGAGCTCGAAGTCGTTGCCTTATCGAGCGCGTCTTCGGCGGGCAGAGACTTGACTCTGTAGCTATTTGGCAGCGCGGCGTTGAGCGTATCAATCGCAACCGGAACTTCGCTTTCGATCCTCGCGACGCCTTTCGAGTATTCCACACGCACCTTGCTTACGCCGGAGACTGTTGTGAGCGCCTGTTCGACATGATGGGCGCAATCCCTGCAAGTCATGCCAGTGACAGCCAGTGTGGTGGTCTCGGTCATTTCCCCGCGTCTTTCACCGGTGTTGAGGGATAGCCGGCGTCTGTGGTGGCGCGAGTGAGGGCTGACACTGTGGTCTTGGTGTCGTCGAACACGACTGTCGCCTGCTTGCGCTCAAGGCTCACGCTGACTTCGGTCACGCCCGGCACACGAGATAGTGCCGTCTTGACCGTAATCGGGCACGCGGCACAGGTCATTTTGGCCACCGACAGAATGACGGTTTGGGGAGCAGCCCAGCCGGGTCCGGCAACGAGGGTAGCGAGTACGATGGATGCGAGCAGCTTGTTCATGGGCACTCCGAATCAGTAGAAGAAGGGAAGGACGTGGGGAAAGGCGAGCGCGACCAATACCAGTGCCCCCACAATCCAGAAGAGAACCTTGTAGGTTCGACGCACCTGCGGGATCGCGCAGACCTCGCCTGGCTTGCACGCCGTCGCGGGACGGAAGACGCGCCTACCGGCAAAGAACAGCCCCACCAGAGCCGCGCCAATGAAGATCGGGCGATAGGGTTCCAGCATCGTCAGGTTACCGATCCAGGCACCGCTGAAGCCGAGCGCGACCAGCACCAGCGGGCCGAGGCAGCAGGTCGATGCGAGGATCGCGGCGAGGCCGCCGGTCATCAGCGCGGCGCGGCCGCTCTGCGGTGCGGACATGGGGCTGGCTCCTTTTGGATCTTCAGCGGTCGGCGTACTCTATTCCCGTACTTAAGTACGGAGTCAATATGGCTGAGCGATACACCATCGGCACCCTGGCGCGGCAGGTGGGCGTCAACGTGGAAACCATCCGCTACTACCAGAGGCGTGGCTTGGTCCAGGAGCCGGCGAAGCCATTCGGCGGTATCCGCCACTATGCGCAGGCACACGCCCGACGGCTGCGCTTCATTAAGGAGGCGCAGAGGCTTGGGTTCAGCCTGGATGAAGTCGGCGAGTTGCTATCACTGGAGGACGGCCTGCATTGCCGCGAGGTGGAGGAGATCGCCGGCCAAAAATTGGTAACAGTGCGTGAGCGGATGGCGCAACTGAGTAAGATCGAAAAACTGCTGGCGGTACTTGTCGGGCAATGTCACGGCAACAGGGGGAAGGTTCGGTGCCCGCTCATCGCGTCGTTGGAGAGCGCGACGGCGTGATGACCCGCTGCGGTAGGGGGATTTCTCGTCCCAAAGCCGCTGCCCCATGGTTAATGCGATTGCCGCCGTCAAAACTGCCCTGAATCGCCAGTTGACCAGCTACCAACTCACCGCCCTAAGGCGCAGGGCATTGGCAATCACGGACACCGACGAGAAGCTCATGGCAAGGGCCGCAACGAGGGGGCTCAGCAGCCAACCCGTCAGGGGGTACAGCATCCCCGCCGCAAGTGGAATCCCCAGGGCGTTGTAACCGAAGGCAAACAGCAGATTCTGATGGATGTTCCGCACGGTGGCCTCGCTCAACTCCCGGGCACGAACGATTCCACGCAAATCGCCCCTGACCAACGTGATCTGCGCGCTTTCCATGGCAATGTCGGCTCCAGTCCCCATGGCGATACCGACATCGGCCTGAGCCAGAGCGGGGGCGTCATTGATGCCGTCGCCCGCCATCGCGACCCGATGGCCGTCCTTCTGAAGCTTGGCAATGACGTCCGCTTTGTCGGTTGGGCGTACTTCCGCGATGACCTCATCAATGGGCAGCCCCGCCGCCACCGCCTGCGCCGTCGTGCGGCTATCTCCGGTGAGCATCACGAGGCGCAAGCCGAGTGTCTTGAGTGCCTGAAGGGCCTGGGGCGTCGTTTCCTTGAGAGGATCGCCGACGGCAACGACCCCCGCGAGTTGCCCATCGATGGCCAGGGAGATCGTGGACTGCCCGCTCCGGCGCAGGCTCTCGCTACGTTCCTGCGCGGGACTAATATCAGCGCCTACGGCGTGCATCAGCGCCGGGTTGCCGAGGGCCAGGCGCCGCCCGTTCCACGTGCCGGTCACGCCCTGACCGGTGACGGAATTGAACTGTGCAACCTCGACGGGTGTAACGCCACGCGAGACCGCTCCTTCCACAATCGCCCGAGCTAAGGGATGCTCGCTCGAGCGCTCAAGACCCGCGGCGAAGGCAAGGACGACCGTCTCGTCAACCGCCCCGAGCGCGATGACCTGAGTCAGCGCCGGCCGGCCGCGTGTGAGCGTTCCCGTCTTATCAAGAACGAGAGTGTCGATGTCGCGGAGAGACTCGATCGCTGCGGCGTCGCGGAAGAGCACGCCCAACCGGGCGGCACGACCACTGGCGACCATGATGGAAATAGGCGTCGCGAGTCCCAGGGCGCACGGACAGGCAATGATGAGCACGGCGACCGCGTTCACCAGGGCGTAGGCGAGGCGCGGCTCTGGGCCGATGAACCACCACCCAAGGAAGGTAGCGATCGAAATGGCGATGACTGCGGGGACGAACCAAGCAGCAACCTGATCGGCGAGTCTTTGTAAGGGTGCGCGCGAGCGTTGCGCTTGACTGACCAGCGCGACGATTTGCGACAGCAGGCTATCCGCTCCCACGTGCTCGGCCTCGATCACCAGCGCGCCAGTCTGATTGACCGTTGCGCCCACGACGCGATCGCCGACACGCTGCTCCACCGGCAAGGGCTCTCCGGTGAGCATCGACTCATCGACGCTCGATTGACCGCTCACGACGCGACCATCAACCGGAATCTTTTCCCCGGGTCGAACGCGCACCCGATCACCGGCCGCGAGGGCCTCGAGCGGGACGTCGTCCTCCTCACCTCCGGCGGCAATGCGACGCGCCGTCTTGGGAGACAGCTCAAGGAGCTGCCGGATGGCGGCGCTGGTGCGCCCGCGCGCGGCGAGCTCCAGCCATTCACCCAGGAGCACGAGCGCCACGATGATCGCCGCAACCTCGAAATAAACGCCGACCATTCCGTGTGCATCGCGCATGTTCGTCGGGAACACCCCGGGAAAGTAGGTCGCGATCACGCTGTAGCTAAATGCGACGATCACTCCCAGCCCAATCAGCGTGTACATGTTGGGCGTTCCGTGCACGACCCCGAGCCAACCGCGGCGGTAGTACGGCACGGCCGCCCAAAGGACAACGGGCGCGCTGAAAAACAGCTCCAATAGTCGCAGCGTCCACGCGATCCCAGGACTGATGGGCTTTCCGAGTAAGTGTGGCCCCATGGCGATCAGCATGACCGGCAGTGCCAGCGTCAGCGCGAACCAAAACCGTCGCCGCACACGGCGGGCTTCGCTATCGTCCTCACTCCCGCTCGGTAACAATGGCTCAAGGGCCATGCCGCATATCGGACAATGCCCGGGGCCGATCTGCCGTACTTGAGGGTGCATGGGACAGGTGTAGATCGCATCCGTAGCCATCCCGGCGGGCAGAGACACCCGAGCCTGCCGTGCATCGTTCCCAGACGCGTGAGGCGCGTTGTTCGCGGAATGCCTGTGCGAATCATTGTGCCGTGGGTTCACTTTTTGTCCTCAGTTGCAAGCGCTCGTAGTTCAAAGAGCGCGCCCGGACGCAGCCCTTTCGCCTGCTCCGGTCGCTTGCCTAAGGATTTCCCCGGCTTCTTTGAGCACGTATAGCCCAATCCCGAACCCGACAACTAAATCAACGATTTGCAATCCCGTTGCGGCGACAATCGCGCCCGAGACGAAAACAGCAATGTTGGCGAGCACGTCCGCGCGCGTGCAGATGTAGCTCGCGCGTAAATGGACCTCTCCGTCTCGGAATTTTGCAAGCCGCATGAGCACGTAGAGGTTCACGGCAAAGGACACGGCGGAATAACCCATCATCACGAGCCCTATCGGTTCGCTGCCGAAGAACCAGCGCCTCACTACTTCCGCGATGATGCCGGCACCCAGCAGGACCAAAACTCCGCCACTCCAACGCGCCGCGTTCTTTTTGAATTTCAGCCCACGTGAAACAGCCATTAGTGCAAGCCCGTAGGCGATCGCATCGGTCAGCATGTCGAGCGCGTCGGCTAACAGGCCGGTCGACTGCGCCAAAACACCTGCCACGGTACCGATCACGAACATGGCGGCATTGAGCGACAGCGCCGCCCGTAACGTCTTGCGCTCTGCGTCCGTCTTAGCAGACCTATGCGGGCACTCGCAGGCCATACCAGTTGTCCTCCGCGCAGTGGCTATCCGGTGACTTCAGTCGTCCCAGGCCCGCCGATTCAGGTCGGATGAACGGGACGGTGGGTTCGACCGGGCATCGCATCGATTCGTCGGCCTTGTAACTCCTCGTATGATCCGTCTGCGGGGGTCGTACGTGTGATCGGAAAGCCGCTCACCGCGACGGCACCCACAAGGGACGACGCAGCAGCAAGTACGCCGCGGGAACGGCCAGCATCGACAGGAGCGGCGCGGTAAGCATGCCGCCAACCATCGGCGAGGCAATGCGCCGCATGATCTGCGAGCCCGTCCCGCTACCCGTCGCGAACCACAACGTGCCCGGGGCCTGCACCTACGTCCCGCAAGAAGGGCGCAAGAAGATCAACGGCGGCAAGGGGGGATCGAACAGCCAACATTGGCACTACGCCCGGGGCGATGCTACCCTTCGCGGTGTCGGGTGTTGAACGATTTCCCGTCATTGGAGTCGATAGGTCACCCTTCGGGACTCCCTCGCTGACGATATGTTGCACCGCGTCCTCAGTCTGTCGATCCTCGGTGTAGGACTGCTATTCGCAGGGCTCCCGGCGGTGGCGTGTGCCCGCGACACTCCGATCCAGGACTGCTGCCCGTTCGGGCCCGGGCAGCCGTGCCGCGGCCAGGGCCCTGGGATCGCGATCGCGAATCCAACGCAAGGCGTTTGTTGCGTGTCCGGGGAACGGGTGGCATCCAGCCTCGTCGCGTCCGCTCCATCAAAGACCGCCGGGAAACACCCACTTCGCGGGAATCCACCGGCGCTTGCCAGTTCCCTGGCGGTCGTCGACCGCCACGCGATGTCCGCCGCCGCCGTGGCCGCCGACATACGTCCCTTCCACCCCTCGGGCTCTTCGCTCTACCTGAGCACTAGCCGACTCCGCTTGTAGGGGCCGCCTCGCGATCGGGCCGCGTTGTTGCCCGCCTCCAGGATCCACGATCGAATCGTCGTGCATTCGCGCGCGACTGCCGTGCATCGGCACCGCGGCGCCGAGTCACGCGTTCTCGACGCAGCGATCCCGTAGGCCGCTAGCCCCATCAACGCCCGGACCGCATCTGACAGCCCTCAGTCGGAGCCTCGATGTGCCTTTCACCAACATCACTGGAACGGAGATGACCATGAAAACGCTTGCATCAATCCTTCTACTTGCCGCGGGGCTCGCGTCCGCTCACGCAGTATCAGCCGCCGCTGATGCGTCGCTCGCGAAGCAGATGGAAGAATGCTTCCGCCAGCACGCTCATCTGATGGATAAGCCGGCGGTTAGAAACGTGCGGGCGTGCTGGATGGCGCATGCCTACCTGATGGAGCGCCACTAGCCACTGATAGCTGTGCGAGGTGCGGCGGGACCGGCTCGGTATTTCGTCACTTAGCGGCCCCTGATGCCCCGGAAAGCTCGTTTGCTTCCGGCAGTCTTAGCGTGGTGGCGGGCGCCCCTGGTTTGCTTGTGATTCGGGAGAACGTTATGTGTCGATCGACACGGATACTGGTTACGGCCGCATGGGTTTGCGCCGCCGTCGTGGCGCACGCCCAGGACCCCAACCCCTCGAGCGCGCCCACAGCAGGGCGCGCTCTGGGACTGGATGAGGCCGTGCGTCTCGCCGTCGATAAACAACCGCTGTTGGAGGCGCAGTCGGCTGCGGTCGCCAGCGCGCACCAGCGAGCGGTGGCGGACGCTCAACTGCCCGATCCCAAGCTTTCCTTCGGCGTACAGGACTTTCCTATCGACACCCGGACTGCCTACAGCCTGCGGAAGGACGACTTTACGATGACGACCGTTGATTTGATGCAGGACTTCCCGCGTGCCCAGAAGCGTCGCCTGCGCGGCGAGCGCGGGCAGCGCGAGGCTGAGATGACCGAGCAGGAGTTGGAAGCGCTGCGCCTGTCGATCCCGCGCGATGCGGGGCTCGCCTGGGTGGATGTCTGGTGGCCGGAGCGTGCCATGGAGTTGGCGCGCGCCACCGCCCGCGATGCTGACTTGCAGGCCCAGGCGGTGGAGATCGCCTATCGCACCGGCCGGGCGACCCAGGCTGACGTGTTGGCGGCGCGCGTGGACTTCCAGGTCGTGGGCGAGAATTGCCGGCGTGGGCTCCGCCGCCTGATCTGAATGCTCTGCTGGCCCGTGTGCGCACCCACCCGCTGCTCAACAGCGCGGAGAAGCAGGTCGAACTCGCGCAGGCGGAGGTCGGACTAGCGCGCACCGCCTACAAACCCGACTGGAGCGTGGGACTCGAGTATGCCTTCCGGTTCCAGCGCTCCGATTTCATCGGGGTGAAGTTCACGATGGACCTGCCGATTTTCACCGCCAACCGCCAGGACCGCGGCCTGGCTGCCAAGCTCCACGACAAGGATCGCGCTGAGCAACTTCAAGAGGACGTCTGGCGGCAACAGGCGGCGCTGGCCCAGCAGAGCCTCGCGAATTGGTTGCGCTTGCGGGAGCGCCTGACGCGCTACGAACAGGAGATCCTGCCGCAGAGCACCCAGCGCCTCGAGGCCGCGCGTCTGGCATGGCAATCCGGTCAGGGCACGCTCGTTGCGGTGCTGGATGCGCGGCGCGTGGATCTGCAGAACCGTCTGAAACGGCTCGAGCTGGAGCGAGATACGGCCATGAATCGCCTGAATTTGCAGTATCTCGCCGGAGAGCAACCGTGAAGAAGTCCACCCTCATTGTGCTCGTGATCGCCGCGGGCGCCGCCGTGGGCGGCTGGCTGCTGACTCATCGCGGAGCGAGCCCGGGGGTGAATGCCACCGCGCAGGGGAAAGGTCGGGTGCTGTACTGGTACGACCCGATGCGTCCCGAACAGCATTTCGACAAGCCGGGAAAGTCGCCTTTCATGGATATGCAGTTGGTGCCCATGACGGCGGACGAGGCAGGCGGGCATCAAGAAGGGACGATCTCGATCGATCCGCGGATGGCGCAGAACCTCGGCATCCGCACGGCGCCGGTTGAGCGAGGGACACTCGCTCAGGAGGCGCGCGCAACAGGGAGCGTCATGGCCAACGAGAGTCGCATCCAGGTTGTGCAGTCACGCGCCGCCGGATGGGTGGAGCGATTGCAAGTGCGCAAAGTCGGCGATCCGGTGAGGAAGGGGCAGCTCTTGGCTGAAGTCTATTCGCCCGATCTGCTGGCGGCGCAGCAGGAGCTTCTGCTGGCGCTACGCTCGGCGGGCGAGCACCCGGGTGCGGGCAGTCTGGTGGAGGCCTCGCGTTATCGCTTGTCATTTCTCGGCATGAGCGACACGCAAATCGCGCAGATCGAACAGAACGGCCACGCCCAACGGCGAGTGGCGTTCTATTCGCCCATCAA
>QHWB01000090.1 GCA_003222395.1 Acidobacteriota bacterium | reverse complement strand
CGAGAGGCAGAGACCGCCAGTTTGTTTCGGGCGGGACGACCGCCAGCGCGGACTGCCCATCAAGCCTGTATCTCCTTGCTTTGTGATCCGCATCTATCGGCCGTAACGAATCGCGACATCGACGTGGTCGTCGACGGTCCAAATCCGCTCACACTCAAAGACCGTCTCGATGAGTTCAGCGAACTGGGCGTCGAGACCAGCTGGGTCGGCAAGCGTTGTCGTTAGGGGCGTGGTCTGTGGGGCCTCACCTCCCGCGGTCATGTGCTGCTTCATGTCGATTCCTCCTCTGGATTTGCGGACCCTTGCGATGGGATGCACGATGCGGGAGGGCACTGACCAATCTCTGACCACCCCCTGACCGCTGAAAGGCGGCCCCTCTTCAGGATCGAGCGCGAAGGGCCTTTAAGCGAGTTGCTGGATTAATCGACAAGGCAAATACCGTATCGAACGTCATTCAGGACGACCTGCCCGCGCTTCTCGGTTTTGGTCTGTCCGTCAGCCTTCCAGCCGGCACTTTCATAGAAATGTCTCGCCCGTTTATTGGTCTCAAGAACCCACAGCACGGCTTCATTGAAGCCTGCGTCGCGCAGCCCCTCCGGGGCAGCGTGCAACAGAGCGCGGCCGTAGCCCCGACCCCAGTAAGCGGAGTCCAGGTAGATTGCCTGGACCTCGCCCAATTTGAGATCCGTCGGCTGGCCGTCAGCAGGTCCGAAGGTGACAAAGCCAATAAGCGAGCCGTCGTGCTCCGCAACGAGTACCCGATGCCCCCTCTGGGAAGAATCGTCGAGCAGCGCGGCCCAGTGCGTGATGCGCCTTGCGAGGGTGTTATCTAACTCCAGGAGAAACGAGTCGGGGAGTTGTCCGCGGTAAGCCTGCTGCCAACTCCGGATATGGAGCTGGGCGATCATCCGTGCGTCAGTGGGCCTGGCTAGTCGAATCGCGATCGGGCCGTCAGTCGTAGGTGGTTTCTTCAAGCGGTCCGGCCGACGCTCCATGCCCCCTCAAACGCAGCTGTCCCCAATCGACACCGACTGGCGTCAACATGTCGGTTGTACTCCAGCCGGAGATGGTCATCGACCGGAGTTGTTGCGCGGATGGCCTGCTATTAAAGGTTTGGGTTCTTCTCGACTCCCTGTCGAGCCTATCGGCGGCCAGCGACCCTCAAGGCAAAACCCTACGACCTCATCGAGAGAGCGGGACATTCCCTCCGAATAGGCCAGGTCATATTCTTTTGCACCCAGCGCCTGAACGGCCGTGACAACGATCGATTCCCGCCAATCACGAAGGTACGGTTCGATCGGATTCTGGATCGACTCCCGAAGAGCCTCAGCCGCTCCCAACAGCATCGCGGCACGGTACGGTTCCTGGAATTCACTAGCGGCCCGGCATTCAAGGCATTTGACGATCCCCGCCCGGTCTTTCACATCCCGGAAGATGATCAGGCTTTCGTTAATCGTCGATAGGGCGCTGGCGACGTCTTTCTCGGTAAGTGCCAGGAGGGCGAGTTCGACAAGCGCATAGCCAACCCCTTGATGAACATTGAGCTGACGAAACCCCTGCAAACTGGCCGTGTGGAAACGCTTTGCCTCGTCCAGGTCACCGCGGATCCGAGCGAGGATCCCCAGGTCGTTATTGGCGTGTGCAACTGAGCGTTTAGCCCCCAGCCGCTCAAACAACGCGAGACATTCCTGGAGAACAGCGGAGGCCGTCGTGAAGTTCCCCATCGTAAGATGCACGCTCCCCAGGAGTCGGAGCGACGATGCCACCTGCTCATCGTCGCCGGACATTCGAAATAGTCTTAGACCCTCGTCAGCCGTCTCCAGCGCCCGGTCGTAATCGCCGGTCGCCCAGGACAGCAGCCCGAGTGACTGGTATCCGAGTGCGAGACCCCATGTCGTCCCTGCCTGCTGGAAGGCGGTGAAGCTGCTTCGCAAAAACTGAGCCGCCTGCTCCATCTCGTCCATACGAAAGGCGACGGAGCCCAGGATATGTTGCGCAAATCCCAGTTCCCACTGGCCGCCGCCTTCTTGAGCCGAGGCAACGCTTTCGGTGCCGTAGCGTTCGGCCGCGCTGTAGTCCGCCAGCTCCAGGGCAAGCGTCGACGCCCAGAGCAATGCCTTGCCCCGCAGCGGATTCGCGCCGGCAGATAATTCCAATGCACGTTTCAGCCAGGCCAGGCCCTCGCTGTAGTAGCCATGCTGGCGCCAGAAGTGGCCCATGGCTGAAGTGAGGCGCAGTGTCGCATCCGCGTCCGGCTGGTCTGTTGACCAGGCCAGAGCCGCGCGAAGATTATCGTGTTCTAGCTCGAGCCGGGCGAAGGCGGCGGACTGCTTCCGTCCGCGGAACTCAGCCTCCGCTTCCTCCGCCAGCTGGAGGAACCACCGACAATGCCGGTCGCGAACCATCTGGTCCTCACCGGCGTCGCTGAGCTTCTCCCATCCGTATTGGCGAATTGTCTCGAGCAGGGAGTACCGTGCTACGCCGCCTCTGTCCTGGACGGCCATCAGCGACTTACGTACGAGCCTGCCAAGCAGGTCGAGGACCTCGGTCTCGTCGACCGAGCCGCCGCTACATACCGACTCGGCCGCCTCCAGGCTGAAACCGCCCGCAAACACGGAAAGCCGGCGAAGAAGCGCTCGCTCGGGCTCGGGGAGTAGCTCATAACTCCAGTCCACCGTGGCACGCAGTGTCCGCTGTCGTGGAGACCCCATGCGGCTCCCCTCGCGCAGCAGGCGAAAACGGTCGCTCAATCGAGCCGCGATCTGCTCCAGAGAAAGAACGGTTAGTCGGGCCGCGGCCAGCTCGATGGCCAGTGGAATCCCGTCCAGACGCCGGCAAAGATCCACGACGAGCTCGCGATTGGCCTCGCTCAGGGTGAAGGATCCGCCGGCGACTCTGGCACGGTCGGCAAAGAGCGCCACTGCGCCATAGG
>QHWB01000052.1 GCA_003222395.1 Acidobacteriota bacterium | reverse complement strand
TGCCGGAAGCGATTCGCAAGATGACGAGGCTAGCAGCGGACTAGCTGAAACTCACCGAGCGCGGCACGCTGAAGCATGGCTATTTCGCTGACGTCGTAATTTTCGATCCAGCGACGAGCGCCGACGCCGCGACGTTCCAAAATCCACACCAGTATCCGGTCGGCATCGACGCCGTGATCGTTAACACCGTGCGCAACGGCAAAGCACATCGGCGCATACGCGGGAAGCGCACTCTTCGGACCAGCTACAAGAGCAGTACCTATGAGCGCGCTCAGCACATCAATCCAAATCTCGTGGCCGCGTCAGCGCGAACATCCGGTGTGGGACAGCACTCGAGGGCTCATGACGGACGACAGTACGCAACAAAAATTCGTCGCAGTCGGAGTGCGCCGTTGTAGCATGCTGCCGATCTTGGGCGGCCAAGAGCGTGAATCCCGGAACAAACGGGACGCCGATCACGGATTCGTATATTTCAGCGTTAACTGTCGCAGGTGAATCCGATCGACAGGTGAATCAGTCGCCGCTTGCGGCGACGACGCGGGGAACGAAAAGGAGCAAACATGATTGCGTCGAGCCTCACGAACTCGAAGAGCGCGCTACAGCGAGGTATGGATCGCGCGCTCTCGACGCTTGCCGGTCCGACACTGTGGGTCACGGCAGTCGGCGCGTTTGTCCTGTTCGTACCTGCAATGGCGAGCGCACAGGGAACAAGCGCCATTGCAGGTGTCGTGCGAGATAGCTCGGGCGCAGTGCTGCCAGGCGTCACGATCGAAGCCGCCAGTCCCGCCCTCATCGAAAAGGTCAGGACCGTGGTGAGCGACGAGAAGGGCGAATACAAGATCGTCAATCTGCCCGGCGGCACCTACACGGTCACGTTCAGTCTGGCAGGCTTCGGCACCATCAAGCGGGAGGGACTCGAGCTGACGGCGAACTTCACGGTAAACGTTGTCGCCGAGATGCATGTCGGACAACTGGAGGAGACGGTTGTTGTGTCGGGTCAGTCCCCGATCGTCGATGTGCAGACCACCGCTCAGCACAAAGTCGTGTCAGGCGACTTGCTCTACTCACTGCCCCTCACGAAAGAAATGGGCGGCTTCGCGAAGGTGACGGTGGGCGCGACCATTCGTGCCACGGCGCAGGACGTTGGCGGCAACATCGATCCCATGAACGGCTACACGATCATTCACGGCGGGCATTACACCGACAATCGCGCGCTCCTCGACGGAATGCAGTTCAACGGCGAAGGCAACGGACGTGGCTTTTATTTCAACCCGGCCGCCGCGTCCGAGGTCAGCGTTCAGTTGGGCGGTCAGACGGCCGAGTTCGAGAATGGCGGCGCGCAGGCGAATCTGGTTCCGAAAGACGGGGGCAATCATTTCTCCGGAATGTTCAGCTTCAATTACGCAGGGAAGGGCTTGCTCAGCAACAACCTCACGCCCGAGCTACAGGCACGCGGTCTCAAGGCCGTGAACACGACTGATCGCACCTACGACGGCAATGTGGCAGTCGGTGGACCGATCCAGCGAGACAAGCTGTGGTTCTTCGCGTCGATTCGCGGGTTTGGTTACAAAAACCTGATGGCAGCCGACTATTACAATCTGACACAGAACACCCCTTTCTACACGCCGGACGTGAGCCGGCCGGCGCCACAACAGCAGGATAATCGCTCCGCTGGCGTACGCTTCACCTACCAGGTGGCCTCGAAGGACAAGCTGAATATCTCGTACGACATCCAGCACACGGACCTCTGCCTGGGGTGCAGTCCGCTGGTCGCGCCCGAAGCGACCTACACTACTTCTTACGCGAATCCTAATTACCTGCTCCAGACAAAATGGACGCATCTAGCCAGCAACAAATTCATCTGGGAAGTCGCCGATTCCACTCTCATATTCAACTGGCCGAATCATCGGAAGCCGGAAGCTGCGGACGCCATATCCATTTTCAATGGCAGTACAGGCTTTCGATACAACGCTCCGTTAGCCTCGAGCCTGGGCCAGCGAGTCGCCAGCGAATCGAACCAGCGAGGCTCGGTGAGCTACGTCACCGGCTCGCACGCGTTCAAGGCGGGCTTCACCACGCAGGAGGCTTGGCATCACGCCTGGTACGACGACAATGGTCCGGCCGCGGGCATCGGGCCGGGCCTTGTCGCTTACACGTTTTTGAACGGGCCGTCGGGTACCGTCGTGCCGTCGTCGATCACCGAGTATGCGGAGCCGGTCACGTTCAGCGAGCGCCTGAAAGTCAATCTGGGCGTTTACGTCCAGGATCAGTGGACGTTGAAGAGATTGACGCTCAACGTGGGACTCCGCTACGACTACTTCAATGCATTTGTTCCGGCACAGGATCTGGCGGCCGGGCCTTTCGTCCCGGCACGTCACTACGATCAGGTGGACTGCGTACCGTGCTGGAAGGACATCAATCCACGCTTCGCCGCATCCTACGACCTGTTCGGCGACGGAAGAACGGCGCTGAAGGTGAATGTCGGTCGATTCGCGGGAGCCGATATTTACACGATGGCGCGCGCCAATAACCCGGTAACGCGGGCGATCTTGAACGCCTCCCGAACCTGGACCGATACCAACCGCAACTTTGCCCCAGACTGCAATCTCACGAATTCGGCGGCGCAAGACCTCAGCGCCGCCGGCGGCGACGTCTGCGGCGCGCTCAACAATCGCAACTTCGGGTTGAACAATCCGAACGCGTCGACTTACGACCCCACCGTGCTCACGGGGTTTGGGGCTCGCTCGTATAACTGGCAGAAGTCGGTACAGATCCAACACCAGTTGCGGCGCAACATCGGCCTCACTGCCGGCTATTTTCGAACGTCGTGGGGCGCGATCCAGGCGACAACCAACACTGCAGTAAGTGCCAGCGACTTCAATTCGTATTGCGTCATCGCGCCCGTCGATTCGCGTCTGCCCGGCGGTGGCGGCTATCCGATCTGCGGTCTCTATGACACAACCCAGGCCGCTTTCGGAGTGTCGACGACTGTCGTTTCGCGCAACGACCAGCTAACCGAGGTTTACAACGGCTTCGATATCGCCGCCGACGTGCGCCTGCCGAAGGGCTTCAATATCAACGGCGGATTGAATGCCGGTCGGACGGAGTACAACAACTGCGCTGTCGTGACGAATAACCCGCAGACCGCGTTCACGAACGCCAGCGGCACACTAGCCGGGGCTCCGGCCGCGACGACGGCGCCGCGGACGAACGCCTACTGTGACGCCATCCCGCCGTGGTCGGCGGACACTCAACTGAAGTTCTCCGGCACGATTCCGCTGCCCTACCAGTTCTATACCGGTATCACGTACCAGAATTTGCCGGGTATTCCGTACTACGCGAGTGCTGTGTTCAGGAACGCCGACATCTTGCCGTCGCTCGGTCGCAACTTGTCGGCAGGCGCGAACGGCACTGTCACAGTTGATCTGATCCCGCCCATGACGAAGTTTGAGGACAGGATCCAGCAGCTCGATCTTCGGTTCGCCAGGACTTTCCTGATCTCCGGAAAGCGCCTCGAACCGGAGTTCGACATCTACAACGCCCTCAACGCAAGCCCGATCCTGTCGGTGAACAATAACTACGGTACCGCCGCATGGCGCACGCCGACCCAGATTCTGGCCGGCCGCTTGCTGAAATTTGGGGTGAAGATGAATTTCTAGCGGGCACGTTGCGGAATCGCCCGGGCGTAACCCCGCACGACCTCGCCGACCGAATCAGTTCGTGGAATGGCGTCGAGAGGTGCTGAATGTTTCGCGGAGGAACTGATGACACAAGCCAGGAGAGTTCTTGTCAGCGGTTTGGTGAGCGCTCCAGCAACCGTTCTCCTGCTGTGGGGTTCCGCGGCCCACACCGCTTCAACCGCGCGCAAGACGATCACCACCGAAGCAGAATTCCACCAAGCGATGAAAGAGCTGTCGAACTGGGGGCGATGGGGACAAGACGACGAACTCGGCGCGGCGAACTTGATAACTCCCGCCAAACGAAAGCAGGCCGCGGCGCTCGTGAAGGAGGGGATCACGGTATCCCTCGAGCACCCGATTTTCCAGGAAGACGTCATTGACGGCAGGGGTCATCTAATGCGTACCGTCACTGCTCGCCCGACCGGTTCATCGGACGTGTATGCCTTTACCAGCACGTACCACGGAACCATCATCAGTCACCTCGATGCGATCGACTGCCACATGGTGGACGACGGCAAAGGGTACAACGGCCGATCCTGGGAAGACGTTCAGGCCGCCGGCGGCTGTCCGAAGGGCGACATCATGGCGCTAAAGGACGGGATTTTTACGCGGGCGGTGCTCTTCGATGCGACGTTACTCCCTGGCAAAGCATCGAACGGCTGGCTCGAGCTCGGTACGGCGATTCACTACCAGGATCTCGAAGCGCTGGAGAAGATCGAAAAGGTCAAGGTGTCACAGGGCGACATCATCCTGCTCTACACCGGCCGGTGGAAGCGGAGAGCGGCGCTCGGTCCCTGGAAGACGTCGGAAGGAGTGGCGGGGTACCACGCGGACGTCGCGTTCTTCCTCAAGGAGCGAGGCGTGTCGTTCATCGGCGACGATGAATTCAATGACGTCTCGCCCACGACGTTGCCGCAGTCCGTTGGGCTTCCGGTCCACAAACTCGCCCTCGTGGCGCTCGGCGTCGACATCTTCGACAATCTCGACTTAGAACGTGTGTCAGAGACGGCGAAGCGGCTGAATCGTTACGAGTTCTTGTTCTCCGCCGCGCCGCTCCAGGTTGAAAAGGGAACCGGTTCGCCGCTCAATCCGATCGCGATCTTCTGACCATCGCGGAGCGTTGATGCCGGGCTGCCGGAGAGCTGGCCACAATAGGGCGGCACGAACACAGCCCATGGCGAAAGGATTCAATATGAAGGTCGGATCTGCGCGTATGCTCGCCGGAGCTTCGGCGATTGCGGTGATCGCGCTGGCCGGCGTCACGCGAGGCGCCCCCGGTGCGCGTTCGCCGCATTCCGCAGCGAGCGATCAAGCGGGTTCAACAACAACCCCGCTGCTGGCGGAACAGGCCTTCAAAAACATTCGAGCGCTCAAAGGCATCTCCGCCGCCGACTTCATGGGCACGATGGGCATCATGACCGCCGCGCTCGGCTTCGATTGTTCGGAGTGTCACATCGCGGCCGGCACCGACAAGGTCGATTGGGCCGCCGACACCCCCCGAAAAGTGATCGCGCGCCGGATGATCGACATGGTGACCGCGATCAACCAGAACAACTTCGCCGGACGACAGATGGTCACGTGCTGGACGTGCCATCGCGGGCGTGACAAACCGGTCGTCACACCGAGTATCGATCTGATTTATGGGATGCCGACGCTGGAACCGGACGACCTCGTGATGGCCTCGGTTCCCGGATTGCCTAAGCCGGATGAGATCATCGACAAGTACATTCAGGCGCTCGGCGGAGCGCAGCAACTGGCGAACGTCACCGCCTTCGCGGCCACTGGCACGAGCATCGGGTTCGGTGGGTTCGGCGGCGGCGGTGCCGTTCAGATTTACGCGAAAGCTCCCGATCAGCGCAGCACGATCATCGAGTTCAAAGACGCACCGGGCCGCGACGCGAGCATCAGGAGCTACGACGGCAAAATCGGTTGGAACAAGACGCCGTTGACGGTGTTAGGAGAATATCAGCTCAGCGGAAGCGAACTGGACGGCGCCAGGCTCGATGCCCAGATGGCGTTCCCGGCTCAGATCAAGCGGGTCTTGACCAACCTGCGCACGCTCCAGCCAGCTACGATCAACGACCGCGAGGTCGACGTGGTGCAGGGCAACGGCCCCGGCCGGCTGTTCGCGACGCTGTACTTCGATAAACAGACGGCACTTCTCACGCGCATGATCCGCTACGGCACTTCCCCGATCGGCCGGCTTCCAACCCAGGTTGATTATGCCGACTACCGCGAGGTCAACGGAGTCAGGATGCCGTTCAGATTCACGTTCGCGTGGCTCGATGGGCGCGACGCGTTTCAGTTGAACGATCTGCGCGTGAACGTGTCGATTGACGCGGCAAAGTTCGGGCGACCCACCTCGCTCGAGATCAAACGATAGCGCTACTTCTTTTCCTTCTCCTTGACTTCTTTGTCGTACGGCGCGCCGGTACCTGTGGAGCCGAGGAACAGCTTGCGACCATCGGGATAGGTGATGTCGCGGCCGTTCGCCCGGTTGCTGCCGTCTTTGGCCTGGTACCCGTTCACGACCACCATCGTGCCGATCTTGAGGGTGTCCCTCGAGACGCCGCGCCGCATCAGGGTGTTCGGCGTTCCACCTTCGATCATCCACTCTTCGCTCGTGCCGTCGGGCTTCTTCACGTCGATGTGAATCCAGGCGTGCGGGTTGACCCACTCTGTCTTGCTGATGGCGCCTTCAAGTTTCAATGGCTTGTCGGCGTCGAATTCCGCTGAGAAGGCGTGATGGGCACGGACCGGCGCGGCGAGCGTCAGGCTGAGGCCTGCGACGCCAACCAGAATGTGTTTGCGCATCGTGGTGACTCCTTCGTGCGTTCGGTTGATATCAGCTCGTTCGCCGCGAGTCAAGGACGACGTCGGAACAACGTTCAATTTTAACGCTCTCCGAGGCAGCATGCTGCGGAACGTGTTGATGACTTTTCTGGAACGCGCCAAAACGACGTCTGGCTCACGGCAGCTCGTCGTCTGTGAAAGGGGTTCGGCACGGCCGCCGCCGCTCGTACAACTTCAGGTTGTCGGTCAGGTGCCGCACGACGTTGCGAAGGCCGGCGTGCTCGGCCGCGGCGATCACGTCGCGCTGGACAGCCGCCGCCTGTTCGTACTCACCGAGTTCGGCCAGAGCCATTGCCTCCGTGGCCCCCACATCAAAGCTCCGCTCGGTCTTGAGCAGCTCGTCGATGAGCGCCTTCGCCTGTGCGCCGTCACGAACCTGGGCGTCGGGGGCCGCAGCCAATAACCGCGCCAGCGCGTGGCTGAATGCCGGATCTCCGGGGTAGGATTTCAAAGCGTCGCCGAGCCGATCTCGCGCGTCACGATACCGCTGCAAGCGGACGAGAGCCATGGCGCGCCCGAATACTGCCTCCTTCATCGCGGGGTCGCGCGCCAACACCTGCTGATACTCGGCGAGACCCTTCAAGGGGCGGCCGGTTCGCACCAGCACGCGCGCGAGCTGCAGGCGCGCTTGAATGTAGCCGGTGTCGTGTTTCACGGCGTTCGAGAACGATTCGATCGCTTCCTCGTGTCGGCCCGCGGCCTCCATGACAACGCCCAGACTGAACTGCGCCTTCGCGAACTCCGGTGATGTCCTGATGACCTCTCGGAACTGTTCGATCGCGCCAGCCGCGTCACCCATCTGGTACAAGGCCGTCCCGAGTCGGTGACGCAGCGACGGGTCGGACGGCTTGAGTGCGAGGCCCTTGCGGAAATCGTCGGTCGCCGACGCCCAGTTTCCGGCTTCGAGCTCTCGACCACCGCGAACGTTGTACGCCTCCGCGCTCTCGAGCAGCTCGTCGAGCGCGCGCATCAACGGATCGATCGGGCGCGGTTCGATCGTGCCCTTCCTCGCGAGCTGCGCTTCGGCTCGTGGAAAGTCGCCCCGTGCTCGATAGGCCATGCCGAGCTGATAGTGTGTGGCCGTCGCCCGAGGATCGAGTGCGAGCGCCTTCTCGAGATGCGTCACCGCTCCGGGATAGTCTTTTTTCGCAAGCGCCACACGACCGGCGCCGAAGTGGGCCGCTGCTGAATTGGGCTCGAGGCCAAGCGCCTGATTGAAGAGCGGTTCTGCGGCACCTGATCGACCTTGTGTGAGATACGCGTCGCCGAGCCAGACGAGGATCGCGACGTCATTCGGCCGAAGGTGATGCGCTTTCTCGAACGCCACAACCGACTTTGCGAGCGGCCCCTTCGCCTTGTAGAGATGCCCGAGATAATAAGGCCACCGCATGTCGGCTGGCGCGAGCCTCCCTGCGTTGAGGTAGCACGCCTCGGCGGCATCGAAGTAGGACGCGGCCATCAGGAGTTTGCCCAGCTCGCCGTAAGCGGCGCCGAGATCGGCGTCGGCGACGTCCCCATGCTCGATCTGCCCGACGAGCGCGGCGTATCGAGCGCGCAACTGATCGCGTACAGATGGTTCCATGGCTGAGAAATCGGGCAACGAGACCCGCTGCAATCCCGCGCGATTCGGCGGATTAAGAATGACACCATTCGCCGACGGCGCACGAGGCTCGCGTGCGTCATCTGCGACGGGCGGCGTGTTCGACGGTGGTCGGCACGCGCCGATCAGTGTCGCGCAGGCGGAGACTGCCACGGCGACGCACACCAATCCGTGTCGTGTCACCGCGCCATGCGTTTGCCTTGCCTCAGAACGGTCCATCTGTCAATTGCGACCGCAGGCCACTCTTCGACATCGCCATCGGGCCAATGCACGCGTGCCATTGGCGGATCGGTTGCGTCGCCGAGGCCGACGAGAACGCGCGGATCATTTGCCGACCCGTAGCTTCCATCAGACCGGCTCCGGCGCCACAGGGTCGGCGCGTTCTTGCGAATCACCTCGACGCGCGCTCCCACCATGTCCCGCCCGGTGACGGATCCGGCACCAGCCTCGCGTGTCGGGCGGGACCGGGCCGAAGCGCCCACCAGGCGCAGGCCGACCCAATGGTTGCGATTGCCGACGCTGTTGATCAGCAGCCGGGCGGGTGCGTGAATATTGGAGATGACGACGTCGACGTCACCGTCGTTGTCGATGTCGCCAAACGCGGCGCCGCGGCTGACTTCGAGCAGTTGGAACAGCGATCCCGCCTTCGGCGTGACATTCTCGAATCGTCCATTGCGCAGATTGCGGAAGAGGAGCTTCGGTTCGCCGTAGGGAAACCGCTCCTCGCCGCGCTCCTTGATCGCTTCGATCGCGCCGTTGGCAACGAGCAGGTCCAGCCAGCCATCGTTGTCGAAATCGAACCAGGCTGTACCAAACCCCGTGTAGCCGAGAGTCATCGGGCCAAGTCCCGACGCGGCGCTCTCATCTTCGAACAACCCGGAACCGACATTGCGATATAGGTTGATTCCTTCGGATGGCAATTGCGTCGTGATGAGATCTTCGGCTCCGTCGTTGTCGAAATCGCCGGCGTCAACGCCCATACTGCCTTTGGGCTTGCCGTCGGCGCCAACTGCTACGCCTGAGAGCAGGCCCATATTCTTGAACGTGCCATTCCGCTGGTTCATCCACAGGACGTTGTCGCGGCCGTCGTTTGCCACGTAAAGGTCAATCCAGCCGTCGTTGTCGAAATCGGCGGTCGCCACGCCGAGCGTCGGACCGAAAGGACCTCCAGGCAATGCCGTCGCCGTGACGTCGGTGAACGTGCCGTTTCCGTTGTTGTGGAACAGGCGATCACGCTGCGGACTGTACACGGCAGGAGTGCAATAGTCGCGCCTGCCCGTCAGCCCCGTGCACTTCTGATCTGACCGAATGTCCCATACGACATAGTTGCCGACGTACAGGTCCAGCCATCCATCCCTGTCGTAGTCCACGAATGCCGCGGAGACGCTCCATCCAGCGATGTCAGTTCCGCTCTGTCTCGACACGTCGGTGAACGTCCCGTCACAGTTGTTGCGAAACAGCTGGTTCCGGCCGAGATTCGTCACATACAGGTCGACACACCCATCGTTGTTGAAATCCGCCGCAGCGACACCCATACCGTACTCGTGCGTGTCGATTCCGCTTTGTTCGGTGACGTCCGTAAAATGCAGCGTGCGTGTACCATCCGCGTTCACAACCAGGTCGTTCCTGAACAGGCGCCCTTTGAGTGGCAACGAGGCGGGTCGGATGGTCGCATCGTCCAGCGTCTTTCCCTCGCCGAGCATCTGTCCCTGCACGAAGAATACATCGAGGTCGCCGTCATTATCGTAGTCCAGCAGCGCGACACCTCCAGGCAGCATCTCGGGGTAATACAATCCGCCAGACATCCCGTTGAAATAGGTGAACTTCAGGTCGCTCTCGATCGCTCGGTCGACGAACCATTCGCTGGCGGCGCCGTTTGCGCGGCGTGCGGCGGTGCTCGACGTCGCACCGGTCGCGCGCGAAGACGAATCTGAGTAACAACCAACCAGGAGACCGAGCACCAGAAGCATTGGCACACCGCGCGCGAGCGATCGTGAGACGCCGAGGAGTTCATTCGGCGGGTGCAACGAGGGCCATCCATGTCCTTCGACCGTCCCCCGCCCGATCCGTCGCGTGTTCATCGGCTCCGAACGAATGAAATGTCGCAAAGGGTCCGCGGCTTTGCGCTTGACAGCGTCGAAGGCCGGGTGGTAGGTTCGCCCGATTTTACCTCTCGGCGCCCTCGTTCTGCGATTGGGTCAGCGGCCATTTCCGCACGAACTCTCGTAGGGGGTTGCTATGGTGCCTGCGTCTGGACTCGGTCGCATTGCTGCGGCGATCTGGATACTTGCCGTTCCAGCAGCGACATTCGCGCAGCAGACCAACGCCGGGATCGCCGGGATCGCGAGAGACGCCTCCGGTGCTGTGCTTCCCGGAGTGAACGTCGAAGCGAGCAGCGCCGTTCTCATCGAGCGAGCTCGGACAGTCACGACCGACGGCGACGGCCGCTACAACATCGTCGAGTTGCCGCCCGGCAGCTATACCGTCACCTTCAGCCTGCCGGGGTTCAGCACAGTCAAAAATGAAGGCATCGAACTGAACGCCGGCGTGACGCTCACGGTGAACGCCGAGTTGCGCGTAGGAGCGCTGGAGGAAACGGTCACCGTCACCGCCGCGTCTCCGATCGTC
Source organism: Acidobacteriota bacterium (assembly GCA_003222395.1). GTDB lineage: Bacteria > Acidobacteriota > Vicinamibacteria > Vicinamibacterales > CAVVIG01 > Gp6-AA45. The sequence continues at coordinate 435,913 of QHWB01000052.1, read as the reverse complement.
GACACCCAGAACGTTCGCAAGCAAATCGTGGCTACGCGCGAATTGCTCGACGCGCTGCCGACCAGTACGAAACACATCAACACGCTAGTGGCGCTCACACCCGGTTTTAGCGGTGTCAACGACGTTGGCGGTCGGTATTTCGCCGAGCCTGGCGCGTATCACGGTAAACGCGGCACCAAAGTCTACTTCGATGGCATGGGCATCGAGAACAGCGCCGGCAACAGCAGCTACCAGGTCAACGCCGCCGTTGTTGAAGAGATGGTGCTGCAGACGAGCGGCATCTCCGCCGAGGTCAATGCCGATGGCCCCGTGATGAACGTGGTGCCGAAGGAAGGCGGGAACACGTTCCGGACGATTTTGAACGGGAACTACAGCGGCAAGGGGATGGAGAGCAGTAACCTCACTGACGCGTTGCGTGCCCGAGGCCTCGAAACAGGAAACAAGACGATCAGGATTTTCGATGAGGCCGTCAGCGTCGGCGGACCAATCACGCGCAATCGTCTCTGGTTTTTCGGTGCGGCGCGCACATGGGGCATGGCACGGCAGTTTGCCGGTGTCTATTGGAACAAGACGCAGGGAGAGCTCCTGAGCCCGCCGGGCGCCGACCTCGAAGTGGTGCGGCTGACGCCTTGGGTCGATCGGCCGCTCGACGTGCACAGCGGCCGATGGGAGTGGTACGACACTTACCTGGGTCGGCTCACGTGGCAGGCGTCGCCCAAACACAAGTTCAACATCCTGAACGACAACCAGATCGCCTGCAACTGCGGGTCGACCTCCGCCGCCTCATTGCAGGAAGTCGGCGGCGGCTATCGGTTCGAGCCGAATCGGTTCATCCAGGGCACCTACAACTCGCCGCTGACGTCTAAGCTGCTCCTCGAAGCGGGGGTCGGCGCGTCCATTTCACAATGGAATGCGTTCTGGCAGCCGGGCGTGCAAGCGCGGACTGTCGCGATTACCGATACGGGACTCGGCCTCAGCTATGGCGCGACGGCCACGTATCGCGGCCATCCTGATTACACGAACCGGTACATGCTGCGCGGCGCGATGACGTATGTCACCGGCTCCCACACATTCAAAACCGGTTTCCAACGGGAGCACCTCGTCACCGACAACTTCTTCATCGCGGACGGAAACGTGCAGTACACCTTCCGCAACAGCGGGCCGATCAGCATTCTCCAGCGCACCACACCGTATCTCGAACTCGATCGGACCGACGACCTCGGGATCTTCGCACAGGACCAATGGAAGGTCAGCCGCTTCACCTTCAATCTGGGGCTGCGGTTCGATTACGTCAACGGCTACGTGCCCGACCAGGACATACCCGGAAAACCCAATCCAAAGTTCTTCGATCGCTTCCCCGGCATGCCGCTGTCGAATCCGTGGGTCGGTGAGCGAAAACTGACAGCGGTGAACGGGATTCCGTCGTGGAAGGATCTGAACCCGCGCGTGGGAGTGGCGTGGGACATCTTCGGCAACGGGCGAACTTCGTTGAAGACGTCGCTCGGTCGATACGTCGCGAAGACCAACGTCGACGTCGCTGTGCTGCTCAATCCGATCACGACGTCAGTCAATACGGCCAATCGCTCGTGGAACGACACCAACCGCAACTACTACCCGGACTGCGACCTTGGCAATTTCCAGGCGAACGGGGAATGCGGCGCGCTCGACAACCAGAACTTTGGAAAGAGCAACCCGTCCGCTGTCCGATGGAGCGACGAGGTACGGAGCGGGTGGGGCGTGCGCGACTTCAACTGGGAATTCGGGAGCGAGGTGCAGCACGAGCTCACGCATGGCCTCTCGCTGAACGCCGGTTACTACTTCAACACGGGCGGCTACTATCGGAATACCGACAGCGCACAACGTGTGAACGACAACATCCTCGTCGCCTCCGAAGACTTCGACCAGTTCTGCGTCACCGCACCCCAAGATCCGCGTCTGCCCGGTGGCGGCGGATACCAGATCTGCGGACTGTCAAACGTCAAGCCCGAAAAGTTCGGACAGAACCTCACACTCGTCGATTCGGTCTCGAAGTTCGGGAAGGACATTCGGCGTAATCACTTCTTTGGATTCGGCTTGAATGCACGATTGGCCAGAGGCATCCGAGTCGGTGGCGGCTTCGACGCCGGTCACATGTCGAAAGATCAGTGTTTCGTCGTCGACGCACCCGGATTGACCACGTATTCAATCGGTACGACCGGCGGTTTCTGGGGACCGCAGACCGCAACCACCATCGACGGCGAGAGGACGTGCCGAGTCGAGACGCCGGTCAAAGGCCTTGCAATGGTGAAATTGAACGGAAGCATTCCGCTGCCGCAGCATTTCGCAATCAGCGCCATTTATCAGGACCAGGCAGGCCCTCCGCTCGAGGCGATCTATGCGGCAACCGCTGCGGAGATCGCACCGTCGCTCGGACGCAATCTGGCGGGCGGCGCTCGCACCGTCAACGTTCCGCTCTTGATGCCAAACAGACTGTTCGAAGGACGAATCCGTCGGTTCGATCTCCGGTTGACGAAGACTATGCAACTGCCGAAGAGGGCGCGTCTTCAGGTGAATCTCGACGCGTACAACGCCTTGAACTCCAGCGCAATTCAGGGCCTCAACAACGCGTTCGGTGCGAGCTGGCTGAAGCCGACGCAGATTTTGGATCCGCGCATTCTCCAGATCAGTTGCCAGCTCGCGTTCTGACGGAAGCGGAAAGCGGTGTAGCGCCAGCCTTTCAGGCGAGCGACTTATTGCAGCTTCAAGCAGGTCGTGGAGATGTAGGTCAGTGACAGCACCGTCAGGGTTAGCGAGCTCGCGTTCGCTCCGCCGCGCGTGCCGGATGCAGGCGTGATCGGTCCTCCGATCTCGACCGTGTGTCCAACGTGCATCCGCAACAAATCGGCGTCGCCATCGAGCCGATAGCGGGCCGGTGGTTTCGATCTCGAATCGGTAATCACGAACATGGGCGGCGTGTTCTGTCCCTCTCGGCTGACGCACCCGATCACGACGAAGTTGCCCGCGCCGGGGGTCACGCGACCTGGATTCAGCTGTGTCCCCTTTGGAATTCCGGTCTGCGCCGCAGGCAGTCCGATCAGTGTCGCCCACAAGATCGCGGCAACTCCGGCTCGCACGCGTCTCTCCATAGCGCCTCCCGGATGATCCTGCCGGTGCGTGTGCCGGTGCTTCACGGGGTGGACGGCTGCTTGCGCAGATGGCCGTACATCAGTTCCTCGACGAACTCTACGCACTTGTATTCCATCACCTGCGCGTTCTTCTCGAGGTGGCGATAGAGCGGCATGCTGATTTTCCATGGCCGCGAGAAGACCTTGGGGTCCTCCATCGTCGCTTCATAATTGATCGTGTTCCGATCGACGAGCGTGTACCGCTCGACGACCTTCAGCGCCTCGCTGTGAAAATTTCCGGCCCGATCGAACCACGTCTGATCGGTTTGATCGGTGACATCGATCACGAGCGCATCGCCCTCCCATCGTCCGATCGACCAGCCCATCCAGCTATCGGTCGGACTTTTCTCTTTGCTGTTCATCCTGACCGTGCGGCTGGCGCTTGCGAATTCAGACGCCATCAAAATCGTCTCTTGCCCCTGGATGATCTGTACCGGGTATGGCATGTACATCACGCGCGGCACTCCGGGCAGGAAGCATTTGATTTCAGGATCGCGGGCCAACCAGTTTTCTGCGTTTTCCTTCTTCTTGGCGGCTCCGGCCGGAAGGTAGGGGATCTCGTTCCCCTCGACGACGCCCGGACCTGCCGGGATGCTGAAAGCGGCGCCGAGTGCAATCACGGGACCGCGGCTTGCCGCGTGCGCCTGAAGATCCCAATTTGCCGTGTTCATCGCCTGCCAGATGCCGGTGAAGTCCGGTTTGCCGTCCGCAGTGCGCGCCGTCGCGGCGCTTTGGCTCTGGCCGGACATCGGCACGACGGTGCTGAGGATTGCGGCCGAAACCGCCGCTCCAGCCGCGAGAATTGCGAGTCCAATCCGAGTGCGCATACCGACCCCCAAGGATCGCGTTGACGGAGCACCTCGAGTCGTGGGGCGAACAGATATCCCTTAACGTGGTGTCTGTCAAGGCATCTCTTTGCAAGGAGTGAAGACGTCGCAGAATTCGGGCACGTCCGTACGCGCGAAGAGACTTAGAATCGGGCCGCTATGCGACTAGCTCCATGGCTTCTGGCGTCCTTCTCAGTCTGCCTGTGTGGCGCGTGCAACAAGACGCAGCCTCCACCGTTCAAACCAGTTGCCGATGTCAAAGAGTTGATGAACGACATCCTCGATCCAGCGGCCGACGACGTCTGGGGCGCGTCGGGCTGGATCGAGACCAAGGACGGCGTGGTCCAGCGAGGGCCCCAGAACAATGAAGAGTGGACCGCGGTCCGGAACAGGGCGATGACGGTTGCGGAGGCAGGAAATCTTCTAATGATCGTGCCCCGCGCGAAAGACGGCGGTCAGTGGATGACCTTCGCGCGCGCGCTCGTCGACAAGGGCGAAGAGTGTGTCAAGGCGGCCGACGCCAAGAACAAGCAACGCATGTTCGATGTGGGTGGGGAGCTCTATCAAACATGCCTTGACTGTCACCAGCAGTACCTGCCGGCAATCCGCGATGCGCTCAAGACTTCTCAATGAGCGGCGCGCCGCGTTGCAACAGGGGAGGGCAGACAGTAACGAGTGGGAATCTCCGACTCGCAGGCTTGGCGGCCAGCGAATCGGAGGCATGATGGTGTCGTTATCGAGAAGAGCTCGTGCTCTTCGCCGCCTTCTCTCGGGCGTTTTTCTCCTGCACACGCGAGCCGTTGAGGGTCCCGAACATTGCCTCGTTTCCCTCGTGGCAGGCGTACTCGTAGATCTGGTCCTTGGTGCTCTTCAGGAACAGCGCGGCCGTCCACGGCTTGGTCCAGGTCGCCGGATCGTCGACGGTCACCTCGTACTTCAGCGTCTCGGCGTTGATGCGGCTGAACCGCTCGATGAGATGCAGCTTCTCGCTGGCGCCGCCTCGACCGACAGGGGAGTCGCTGCGGAAGTTGGTCGAATCGACGACAAACGTATCGCCTTCCCACTTGCCAATCGGATCTCCCAGCCACAAATGCACGTTGCTCGGGAGGTGCGGACGATTCGTAATCGGGATCATCCGAGTGTCGTGCCTCATCTCCATGTTTACCGCCACGTGCGTCGGCGATTGGACGATCTGATAGTAGTTGTTGTAGCCGGCGCCGAGCATCGGGACGCTGCCGGTGATGCAACGTTCGCCGAGGGCGATGTCTTCAGGGCCGTCGAACGGGTGTGCCTTCCGGCGTTCCGCGGCCGCGGCCTGCCGCTTCTGCGCGTCGGCGGTCAGCGCCGGCAGCTTGCCCGTCGGCGGATCGGTGATGAGCGAGGTCCGGCGTTCGAACCAGCGCCCCACGACCCAGAACGAGTTGTAGTCGCCCGTCCCGACGTCCCTGGACTTGAACCCCTTTTCTTTACCCAGGATGTTGTGGAGAGCGGCAAGGTAGATGGAGTCTCCGAACCCGGCGTCCCCGTCGCCGCTGAACAACTCGGCGGCTTTCGCCTTCAGTTGCGCGATTTCATCGTCGGTGAGCGTCGCGCGGTCAGCCAACTCGTCGGGGCGCTCCAACGGCGTGGCCGCGTTGTGCTCCCAAATGCCGGACAGATCGGGATGGCCATCGGAACTGCGCGGCGGCGTCGCCATCTTACCGTTTCCGGGCGCCGCGGTCTGAGCGGCGAGCGTGATTCCGGCCAGCGAAATCGCCGCGATCAGAGCAATGAAGATCTTTACGCTCGCGACACGTTTTCGAAGCACAGAACCCTCCTGTTCCTCAGCATCAGCGATTGACACCCATCGGGCTGAATGATACCGCGTCCGCGCCGTCCGTCCATCGGTTTTTTGGCAAGCCGTTCGGAGCGAAAGCCCGGCCGCGATCAATCATTTCCACGACCATTGGTGACTGCCGCTGTCCCAGAGCGCCCAACATTCCTGAGCGATGCCGGCGTCCAAAAATGGCAGGGGCAGGTCCGACTGCGACCCACGGGGCCGTATCGGTTCACCGTTGACGTACCACGTCGATTTGACCACGCCCTTGTCCTTCGTCGTTCCAGCGCCCTGAAGCTCAATCGTCGCGGAATCGATCTGCACGCGCCACTTCGCATCGAGCTCGTGGCCGTAGCGCGCAGAAAACGACAAGGTGTCACCGTCGCGGTGAAAATCACGCACGATGCCGATAGAGGCGATTTGTTGGACGAAGGAATCCCTGAGCTGTTGTTCCTGACGTTGTCCTGGCGCGGCCGCCCGACACGCCGCCAGCGCAGAAGCGGCCAAGCAGACAACGCGCAGATGTTTCCTCACCGCGGCGAGCCACCGTTGGCGACTTTCTTCTCGATCGCCCTCGCGCCGCTCAGGATCCCGAACATGCCGTAGTTGCCTTCGTGACACGCGTACTCGTAAATCAGTCCCTCCGCCTTCACCATCGGCAGTTGTGCGGTCCACGGCTTCGTCCAGGTCGTTGGGTCGTCGACGGTGAACTCGTACAGCAACGTGTCGGCGTCGACGCGCCGTATTCGCTCGACGAGGTGCATGTTCGGACTCGAGCCCCGCAGGGAAGTGTTCTGGCGAAAGTTCTTCGTGTCGATGACGAGCGTGTCGCCCTCCCAATAGCCGCGCGACTCGCCAACCCACTGCGCCACGTCCACGCGCGGACGGCCATCGAGCGGGATGATGCGAGCGTTGTGAATCATCTCGTTCAGAAGCACGACGTATTCAGCGTGCTGGACAATCTGAACGTTCTGGTTGTACCCGCCGGGCGTCATCGGCGGACCAGAATTGAATCCCAGGATGCAGCGCTCGGCGATGGACCGGTCCTCCGGACCTTCGGTCACGCGTGTTCGCAAGGCGTCGTCGGCAGCCAGGCGCTTCTGCGCTTCGGGCGTCAAAGGCGGAATGCGGCCGTCGGGCGGGTCCACGATCAACGAGGTGCGCCGCGTGCCGACGACCTTCGTTCCGCGATCCCACCAGAAGTCGTTGTAGGCGAGCGCGACGTCTTCGGTTTCTGCCGTGCCATTCACCGTACGGCGCGGCGTCGTGTCATGGCGCTTGTCCGCATTCCGCTGCTCCACCATCCGCCGTTCGTATTCGGCCGCTTCTTTCTCTGTCAACGTCGCCTTCCCGGCGAGCTCCGGCGGACGTTCCATCGGGGTCACGGTCCGAAAATCCCATGTGCCTTGCAGATCCGGGGCGCCCCACGGCGTACGAAGCGTCGCCGATTTGTTGACGCCAGATGATCGGTTCCCAGCTGCTGGCGCCGACGATTGACCACTGACGGTCTGCGCAGCAAGGAACGACACACCGATCGTGACGCCGCCCAGAACGGATAATCGCAGAACTCGCATTTCAGGACCTCCTCGTCCAGGCACATATTACGGCGGATCGGCGCACCCACGCATCGATTCCCGAGGTCAACCGTCGCTACGCGGATCCGCTTTGTCAACTGGTCCGGCGTATGCTGATGCAGCCGAACCCGCTGCGGATTGGGGTGATGAACGCCGGCGTTGCCGGTAACCGCGTGCTCAGCGAAGGGGCTTTTCAGGCGGGGATCAATGCGCTCGCGCGTTTCGAGCACAACGTGCTGACGCAGCCGGGGGTCACGCATATCGTGTTCATGGAAGGCATCAACGACATCGGAAACGCGCGCGAAAATCCAACCCCGACGGCCGGGGACATCGTTGCAGGCTACAAGCAGATCATCCAGCGAGCGCACGCCAGAGGCCTGAAGATCTATGGAGGAACCTTGACGCCGTTTTACGACGCCGCGTACTACAGCGACGTCGGAGAGCAGAAGCGCCGCGCCGTGAACGAGTGGATCCGCACCAGCAACGCCTACGACGGCGTGATCGATTTCGACAAGGCGACGCGCGATCCGAACGAGCCGAAAAGGTTCCTCGCGGCGTTCGATTCGTGCGACCACTTGCATCCGAACGATGCCGGATACAAGGCGATGGCCGACGCCGTTGATCTGATGCTGTTCAAGAACGAGCAGGCGCCGGGCCGTACCTCGAGAAGCGGGAAATAGCGTAGGCGCCAGGCGGCAGCGGCCTGCCCGAACGGGTGGCCTGCCCAACGCACCGAATCGGTACGATGGCATCTTCGGTTGAGCCGCCGCGGCCGACCCTATTCGGTTAGGCGACCGGTCGCCAAGCGGTGAGACGGTAGTAGATGCTCCGTCAAGACCGTCCAGAAGGCATAGTTGCAACCCTGAAGCCGTAGAACAAAGGGATAGGTACGAATTTCACGCGCGCTGAAGCGGCTGGCTGTCACGTTCGCAGAGGCTGTGCGGTCTCGGGTACCGGAGGCCGCAATGAACCGGACGAACAAGCGAGACACGATCATCTATTGGCTGACCACCGGCGCCGTCTGCGCGGTTATGACGTTTAGCGCCGTCAATTTCAATCTGAAGGAACCGCTGGGCCCGATGAAAGGCGCGTTCACACACCTGGGATATCCCAGCTATTTCCGGATCGAACTGACCGTGGCGAAGGCGCTGGGCGTCCTTGCCCTGCTGGTGCCGGCTGTTCCGCGGAAGGCGAAGGAATTTACCTACTTCGGCTTCGGCATTACGCTCGTCTCCGCCAGCATCGCCCATTTTTCCGTTGGTGATCCTGCGCTGTTCGTGATCGATCCATTGCTGTTTCTGAGCGCGCTGATCGCGTCGTACGCGCTGTTCCTCAACCGCGGCAGGGACCAGGTGGCGACCGGCCGCGTCTTACGAAAGACAGCCTGAATGGACGACGCTTTCAACGACTTGGCCGAAACGTCCATCTTCGAGCGTCATCGCGGTCTGCTGTTCTCCATCGCGTATCGCATGCTGGGCAGCGTGACCGACGCGGAAGACGCGCTGCAGGATGCGTTCATCCGCTGGCAGCGCGCGTCCGAGGCGGACGTTCGATCGCCGAAGGCATTTCTCGTCACCATCGTGAGCCGCCTCTGCATCAACCATCTGCAGTCCGCTCGCGCCCAGCGCGAGACGTACGTCGGCGAGTGGCTGCCCGAGCCGCTCGTCACCGATCCTGGGAGCGACGTGTCGCGCATCGCCCAGGTCGACGAATCGGTTTCGATGGCGGTGCTGCTCCTGCTCGAGCGCCTGACTCCCGCCGAGCGCGCGGTGTTTCTTCTCGGCGAGATCTTCGATTACACGCACGCGGAGATCGCGGCGATGCTCGATCTCAGCGAAGCGAACTGCCGGCAGCTCCTGAAGCGGGCCCGGCAAACGGAACGGCGAGCCATCAAATTTCCACGCGTCAACCTTGATAGAGGTATTCTTCGCTTCCGAGGTTTTTCACCGACCAGATAGACTGTGAGCGACGCGCTCCAATGATCTGTACGGAGGTGCACGATGTCGGCGTTCAAGGTCGGCGCGGGGTTGATGTTTCTTGGAATCAGTGCGCTCGCTCCCACCACGGATCAGCGACTGCCGGCGGAAGGCGGTGCAACCGTCAAGGGCGTCGCGGCCGCCACGGCATTCCTCAACACGCTCGACCCGAGTCGACGCGCGAAAGCGACGCTGCCGCTCAACAAGACGACGCGCACGGTCTGGTCGAATCTGCCCACCGGGGTCACGATGCAGGTCGGCGCGACCGAGCGCAACGGGTTGAAGCTCGGCGACATGACGCCTTCGCAACAGCAGGCGGCCCTTGCGCTGGTCGCGGCGGTCCTGAGCCGCGCCGGATATCAGAAAGTCCTGAACATCGTCAACGCGGACCAACGCCTCGAAGAAACGACGGCGCCGACCCGGCCGGCGAGCAGCCGGACACGATTCGGCCGCGCCGAGTTCTATCTTGCGGTTCTCGGTACGCCATCGGCGACCGACCCATGGATGCTCCAATTCGGCGGACACCACCTCGCGATCAACGTCACGCTCGCCGGACGTGAGAGCGTACTCACCCCGACGCACACGGGCGCCCAGCCGGCGGCGTTCTCGCTGAACGGCGAGACGATTCGGCCGCTGGGCCGGGAGAACGACAAAGCGTTTGGCCTGATGAACGCCCTCGACGCCGCACAGCAGAAGCAGGCGCTCCTCGACTATCAGGTCCGCAATCTCGTGCTCGGACCCGGCGAGGACGGTAAAGTGATTCAGCCCGAGGGAATCCGCGCTTCCGGTCTGAGCGCGAGACAGCGCGCCATGCTCATCGACGTGATCCGCGAATGGGTGACGATCCTCGATGACGAGGCGGCAGCCGCCAAGATGAAAGAGATCGAAGCGAATCTTGGCGATACGTACTTCGCCTGGGCCGGATCGACGACGAACGGCAAAGAGGCGTATTTTCGCGTGCAGGGTCCGACCCTGCTGATCGAGTACGCGCCGCAAGGCACCAACAGCGCGCCAACGACAGATCACATCCACACGATCTACCGCGATCCGACGAACGATTACGGCTCGACGCTGGTCTCGCGATGAGGCGCATCTGCGTGTTGGCGCTCGGCCTCCTGCTTCCCGGCAGCGCACCTGCGGAAGCGCATCGCCTGGATGAATATCTTCAGGCGACACGCCTCGGCATCTCGCGCGATCGCGTTGTCGTCGAGCTCGATCTGACGCCGGGCGTCCTCGTCGCGGCGCAGGTCTTTGCCATGATCGATCGCGACGGCGACGCTCGCGTCTCCCCAGTCGAGATCGAAGGCTACGCGCGCCGCGTCCTTCGCGATCTCTCTCTGAGCGTCGACGATCGTCCCTGCGCGCTGACGTTGACGCGCGCCGAGTCGCCCTCGTGGGATGAGATTCGCGAAGGGGAGGGCACGATCCATCTCGAAGCGTTCGCCGACACGGCTCTGGCGAGAGGCGTCCACAGGATCCGCTACGCGAACATGCACGAATCGACGAGCGGCGTTTTCCTCGTCAATGCGCTGAAGCCGTCCACACGCGCCATCGCAATCCGGTCGCAGCGTCGCGATGTTCAGCAGCACGGCATCGACCTGGACGTCGACGTCGCGACGTCACTCGGCACGGCGACGTGGTTCGTGATCCCGGTCGCTGCTCTCGCCGCTCTCCTGATTCGTCGCCGGCGGACGACTGTTTCTTGTCGTTGATTCCAGTCAGCGGTTCGCGAGAGATACCCGGAATGCGACCATCTCGTGGTCGTTGCGAACCAGCAGGACATCGCGGACCAGCACCGGGTGGTTCCAGGTCTTGCCGTCGAGCACCGGGAATCGCGCGACCTCTCTGAACTGGTCTGGAGTCGCCCCGACGAGCGCCAGCTCGCCGTCCTCGGACAGCACCAGCAGCAAGTCTTGATCGGCCAACAGCACGAGCTGACCGTTGCCGTAGCGTCCGCCCTTCCACTTGCGCGTGCCGTCCTCGAGGTCGATGCACGCGAGAATGTTGCCGTCGAAGCCGAAGGCAAGGCCGTTGTGAACGACGAAGTCGTTGAAGTACGGCTTCAGTCCGCGCGACGTCCAGCGCTCTTCGACCGTCCACCCGGCGGATCCGTGCGCGACGGAGATGCGCCGCACGCCCATTCCGCCCATTGCATCGCCGGCGGCGATCAGGACGTCACCGTTCGCGGCGAAAGCCGGCTGCACGATGCTGACGGCCGGTTGCCATGAGTGCTCCCAGAGTACGGTGCCGTCGACCGGCGCGACGCTGGTTGTGCGACGTCCCCGCAGCAGCAGGATCTGATCGACTCCATCGATCATCATTCGATGTGGCGAGCTGTAGCCGCCACCTTCGGGCGGGCCGAACCAGCGCGGATGGCCGGTGCGGACGTCGTAGGCGACCAGCTGCCCGGAGGCGGCGATGACGACGAGGTCGTCGATCACCAGCGGCGAGCTCGCGAAACCCCAGTCCGGCACCTTCCTGCCGGTGTCGCTCGCCGCATTGCGCGACCAGATGACCGAGCCGTCGCGCGCATCCAGCGCGTTTACCACTCCGGTCGCGCCTAACGTGTAGACGCGACCGTCGCTGAGCGTCGGCGTCGCGCGTGGACCGGCACCGCCATTCGACTCCCAGAACCGAACCGCGTCGCGGTGTCTCCACACCGGCTCACCGGTCGATACCTTGTAGCAGCCGACGATCTCGTCGTCACCGCGCTGCTCCTGTGTATAGAGAAGATCGCCGCGGACCGCGAAGGACGACCAGCCGGGTCCGATCGACCGGCGCCACATCTCGACCGGCGGTGACGCAGACCAGTCGGTCGTGATTCGCACGCCGTGAACGATGCCGTCGCGCTCGGGTCCACGAAAGCCCGGCCAGTCGGCATCCGTGTTGGCCCCAACCGGATCGCCAGATCGTGCCGTCGGCTCGTCGCTGCCCGGAGAGACTCGAGTCTCGTGACTCTTCGCGGTCGCTGGAACCGACGCAGGGGTCATCGGCGCATCGCTCGCGTGACCCGCGAGCCGCTCGTCGGTCGTCTCCGCAGCTTTCGGAGCGGGAGGAAGCGCCGCGGGCTCGGCTCGAGCAGGGGCGAGAGGCTCGTCGCCGCCTCGGGCGAGCAGCCGTTGCTCGGGAGTCTTGGTCCACCGCCAGTGCAGATCCGAAACGCCGTCGCCGGTGATTCCGCCAGTGCGTACGAGCGTGAACACGCTGGAGGCGAGCACGATGGCGGCGACCATCGAGGCACGGCGCGAGCCCCTGGAGAGGCGACGGCTCGCCACCGTCCCGGCGACCAACCCGAAGCTCAGGACCGGGAATCCGAAGATGGGCAACAGCATGCCCATTCCCGCGTTCGCAATCGACGGATGAACGATGCGCGATGTCGCTAACAGCGCGACGATCATCACGACGATGGCGCCCACGCGCTCGGACCATGGCGCCCGGCTGAAGAGCACCCACCACACGAGGATCGCCACACCGCTGGCTAGTCCACCAATCATCCCCAACAAAAAGGTGTCGGGTATGAACATAGGGACAGCAAACATGAAGAGAAGGAGCACCGCGGCGATGACGCCGGGCCACAGCCGGAGCGGTTTTCGAGTAGTCGAGTCGTCGGTCTGTGCAGTGGACATATCCCTATTCCGATCTGAGTGCGTGTCAGACATCCACCCACCGCCGGGTCCGGAAGATCAGGATGAGTCCACGCGGCCGTCGCCGGATGTTCGTCATCTTGGTGGGACGTCTAGGTCTGAGACGTAGGATGTCTACGGCTTGTTCCGATCTCGACCGCCGTCGCGCCTTCAGGCCTTTGGCGGGCGAGGGCCGTCACGCCTTCGGGCTTTGGCGCGCCATGCGCGGTGAGGCCACCACAAAGCGCGCCTTGGCGACCTTGCGCGCGAGCTGTCGTTCACGCGCACGCTCATCGTCGCCGATCGCGGGATCGCGCGGCGGGACACGTTGATCGCGCGCCGGCCGGACACCTCGCCGAGCGTCTCGAGGCGCTGCGGCAAGCCGGCGGTCTTCCGGCGGCACTGCGGGATCTCGGCGTGCCTCGCGAGGGACTCGCCACACTCGCGGCCGACGCCGCGACGCAGTGGACGGGCACGTGCAATCCACGGCCGTTCGATGCGGCTGCGGCGCTCGATCTCTACGAGCGCGCCTATTAGTCGGGCAACTCCTCGCGCTTCGGTTCCGGCAGCCAGAAACTGGTCAGTAGTCCGAGCACGTACGCGGCGGTTCCTACGAGCGCCGACGCGTACGCAAGCTTCGTCGGCGCCGACGCGCCCGGCATCACGTTCGCGAGCTGCGTCGTCAGGAGCGCGGCGCAGGTGCCGATCATGCGGCCGCCGACATTCGCCGCGAAGCTCTCGCCGGTGCCTCTCAAGTAGGTTGGATACACGCGCGGGAGATAGTTGCCCCAGAAGCTGAACTGCCCGATGGTGGCGACGCCGTACAGAAAGATGCCCCACTGCAGCAGCGAGAGGCTGCTCGTCGCCGCCACGGCGAAGACGATCGGGACGAGCACGAGCCCGGGCACTTGAAAGATCCGCAGCACGCGGCGTCTGCTGACAATGTGCACGGCGAGATACGCGAGGAGGATCCGGCCCGCGAGCCCTCCGAATTCCTGAAACGACTGAACGGCGCTGACGATCTGCTCCTGCGCCGGCCGCGGCAGCGTGCGCACTTCAGCGAGACCGGGCACGATGCGCGGTGTCTGCTGAATCGCGCCGAACGCGGCGGCGTACGCCGCCGCCATCATCACCGTCGTGACGATCGTGGTCGTGCGGAACTGCGGCTGAAAGAGCTCGGCAAAGCTCGGCCGCTTGAGCGTGCCGGCGCGTTTCTTCTGCTCCCAGATCGGCGACTCGGGCAGGAACGGCCGGATGACGATCAGCGGGATGGCGGGAATGACGCCCGACATCAGCGTGTAGCGCCAGGCCTCGTGTCCGCCGCGCACGAGCGGCAGATGCTCGCCGTACGTCACGACGAGGTAGTAGGCGCCGGTCACCATGATGCCGCCGATCGATCCCACCGTCTGCGTGTAGCCGACGATCGCTTCGCGCCGTTTCGGATTGGGGAACAGCTCGGAGAGCCACGCGACCGCGGCGACGAACTCGACACACACGCCGACGAATGTGCAGCACCGCCAGAAGAGCAGCCACTGGACCGATGTCGAAAAGCCCGACGCCAGCGCGGAGAACGCGTACAACAGGATGCTCCACACGAGCACGCGCCGGCGGCCGAACAGATCCGTGAAGTAGCCGCCGAGCAGGCCGAAGATGCCGCCCGTCACCGCCGGTACATAGAAGATGAGGCCCGCCCAGTCGTTGATCGCCGGGCTGCCGGGCGCGACGTGCAGCAGCTCGATGAGCGCCGGCCGCACGATGAGCGGCAGCATCAACAGCACATACGAGTCGAAGGCGAACCCGATTGCCGCGATGATCGCGATCAGCCACTGCGACATCGTCAGGCGCGGCAGCGTCGCTTCGGACTGGACCGTGGTCATGAAGTCTCCGCCCTGGGCGCTATACTACGTTTTCATGCCGGCAACTCCAACTCGCTCATCGCTCGTTGACGTGTCGGCGCAGACGGCGCGCGACCGGCTCGACGCGTGGGTGCGAGAGATCGTCGACTGGCACTTCGATCCCGCGACCGGCTGTCCCTTCTGGCTCGAGTTCGCGGCGAACGCCGGCTGGGATCCGCGCCGCGAGATCGCCGGATTCGCCGATCTGCGACGGTTCGGGTCGTTCGAAGACGAGTGGCTGCGGGGCGGTCCCGTGCAGCGGTGGATTCCGAGAGGACTCGCCGGCAAGCCGGTCTTCGTCTTCGAGACCGGCGGCACGACAGGCGTTCCGAAGACGCGCGTGGCGTTCGAGGACTTCCGGATCGATTACGAGCTGTTCAGCGCGACGCTGCCCGACGAGTACTTTCCGAAGGGCTCGAACTGGCTGATGCTGGGGCCGTCGGGTCCCCGGCGTTTGCGGTTGGCGGTCGAGCACCTCGCGCAATACCGCGGCGGCGGCATCTGTTTTTGCGTCGATCTGGATCCGCGGTGGGTCATCAAATTGATCAAGAAAGGCTGGAACGAACATCTGCAGGCCTACAAGGATCACGTGATCGATCAGGGCGTGACGATCCTTCAGGCGGGACACGACATCCGCTGTCTGTTCGCGACGCCGAAGCTGCTCGAAGCGCTGGCGCTCAGGCTCGAATCGATGGGCACGACGATTCGCAAGGCCGGCATCACCGGCATCTTCTCGGGCGGAACGGAATTCACACCGCAGTGGAACCGCTTCGCGCACGAAGAGCTGCTCGACGGCGCGTACATGACGCCGACGTACGGCAACACGCTGATGGGACTGGCCGCGAGCGCGCCGAGCGGGCCGCACAACGATTACAAGATCGCGTACTACGCGCCGCAGCCGCGCGCGGTGATCGAGGTGGTCGACTTCGACGATCGCGGCCGGCTCGTCGAACACGGGCAGACCGGTCGTGTGAAACTGACGACGCTGACCAAGGAATTTTTCATGCCGGGCTTCCTCGAGCGCGACGAAGGCGAGCGTGAGCCCGCGTGCGATCGCTATCCGTGGGACGGCGTGAGCGGCGTGCGGCCGTACCGCGGCTTCGCGTCGACCACGACCGTCGGCGTGTATTGACCTGCGCCGCGACGACCATGCTGCATCTGCCGGTTCTGCGCTGGGGTCAACCTTACACGAGCCTCGATGTCGATCCGGTGGTGCATTTCGCGACCGGCGAGCCAATCGCAAACGTCAGCCGCGCCAACGGCGGACTGATCCAGCGCGACATGCGGAAGGCGTCGCGCGCGCGCGACGTGCTCCGCGAAATCCCAGTCGACGAGCTGATCGCCCGCGTCGGCAAAGCGGGCGAGCTGTACATGAACGGCACGCTTCCCATGGGCGACGGCACGCAGACGCCGGACGAGTTCGTGCGGGCGCAATCGGCGTCGACCGGCCTGCCCGAGCGCATGTGCCGCGCGAACATGAAGAAGAATTCGTTCGTGCTCGCGGAAATGCGCGGCATCCTGACGTCGCTGACGCGCGGTCTGCAGTTCGACATCCTGACGCGCGGCCACGGCGAAGAGCGCGGCGTCCCCGTCAGCTACCAGCCGCAGAGTCCCGTCGTCGGTCTGGTGCTGCCCTCGAACTCGCCCGGCGTGCACACGCTGTGGCTGCCGGTCATTCCGCTGCAAATCGGACTCGTGCTCAAGCCCGGCCCTCAGGAGCCATGGACGCCGTACCGCATGGCCGAGGCGTTCTGCGAGGCCGGGATTCCGCGCGAGGCGATCTCGGTGTACCCCGGCCAGGGCGACGTCGGTGCGGCGGTGCTCGAGAGCTGCGGGCGCAGCTTGATCTTTGGCGGCACCGCAACGGTGGATCGCTATCGCGGCAATCCCGCCGTCCAGGCGCACGGTCCCGGTTTCTCGAAGATCCTGATCGGCGACGATCAGGTCGATCGCTGGGAACAGTTCCTCGACGTCATGGTCGACAGTGTGCTGCTCAACAGCGGGCGCAGCTGCATCAACTGCTCGGGCATCTGGGCGAGCCGTCACACCCGCGACATCGCCGATGCGCTGGCGCGCAGGGTCGTGGCCGTGCGTCCGTTGCCTCCCGATCATCCCGAGTCGAGCCTCGCCGCGTTTACCGTGCCCGGCGTCGCTGATGCAATCTCGAAGGAGATTGACGCCGACCTGCAGACGTCCGGCGTCACCGACGTCACCGCGCAGCACCGCGGAGATGCGCGCCTCATCAAAGAGGACAGGGCGGACTACCTGTTGCCGACCGTCGTGCACTGCGACTCGCCGGAGGCCGCCATCGCGAGGAAGGAATACATGTTTCCGTTCGTGACCGTCGTGCAGTGCCCCGAGCGCACGATGCTCGATGCGATTGGCCCGACGCTGGTCTGCAGCGCGATCACCTGCAATGGCGCGTTCCGCCGGTCGCTGCTCGACGCCGTCCACATCGATCGGCTGAACCTGGGGCCGGTGCCGACGACTCAGTTGAACTGGCTGCAACCACACGAAGGGAACCTCGTCGAATTCCTGTTCCGCGCGCGAGCATTTCAGTCTGCCGATTTATGAAGATTCTGTCGATCACGGCTGGCGCCGCGGGGATGTATTGCGGCAGCTGCTCGCGCGACAATGCGCTGGCGGTGGAGCTTCTCGCGCGCGGCCACGATGTCACGCTCCTGCCGCTGTACACACCAACGAATCCCGACGAGGCCAACGTCAGCCGCAAGCGCGTGCTGTTCGGCGGCATCAGCATCTACCTGCAGCAGCACGTGGCGCTCTTCCGCACGACGCCGCGGTTTCTCGATCGGATCTGGGACTCGCCGGGCGTCATCCGCGCGTTCGCAAGACGGTCCATTTCCACAGATCCGAAGCTGCTCGGCGATATGACTGTCTCGATGCTCGAAGGCGATCGCGGCGTGCTGCGCAAGGAGTTCGACAAGCTGCTCGACTGGCTCGCCGACGAAGCGGTTCCCGACATCGTCAATCTGCCGAACTCGCTGCTCATCGGCCTCGCCAGACCGTTGCGCGACGGCCTGCATCGTCCGATCTGCTGCACGCTTCAGGGAGAGGATCTCTTCCTCGATGGCCTGCTCGAACCGTATCGCAGCAAGGCGATCGATCTGATTCGCCGGCAGGTCCCGGAGATCGATCGGTTCATCGCCGTCAGCGAGTACTACGTGCCGACGATGTCGCGGCTGCTCGGGATCGGGTCCGACCGGATCTCGGTCGTGCCGCTCGGGATCAATCTGAACGGCTACGAGCGCAGAGCCGAGGAGTCGGCCCCGACCCCGTTCCGCGTGGGATATTTCGCGCGCATCGCGCCGGAGAAAGGACTGCACGTCCTGGCCTATGCGTACGCGCTCTTCCGCCAGCGCACACGCGGCGCCGCGATCCGTTTCGAAGCGGCCGGATATCTCTCGCGCGCACACGCGCCGTACCTCGCCGACGTGAAGCGCAGCCTCGAGAGGGCCGGTGTTGCGGGGGAGTTCGCGTATCGTGGCGCGGTCGATCGCGACGGCAAGCTGGCGTTCCTGCGCGCGCTCGACGTCCTCTCCGTCCCAACGCCCTGCGATGAACCCAAGGGGTTGTTCCTGCTCGAGGCCATGGCGAGCGGTGTCCCGGTGGTGCAGCCGCGGCGCGGCGCATTCACCGAGATTGTCGAGAAGACCGGTGGCGGCCTGCTCGTCGCGCCCGACGATCCGGCGGCGCTGGCCGACGGATTGTACGCGCTGTGGAAGGATCGCGACCTGGCCCGGACGCTCCGCGAGCGCGCGTTCCATGGCGTGCGCGAGCATTACAGCATCCAGCGATCGGCGGACGCATTGCTCGAGGTCTACGAAAAGGTTCAAGGGGTGCTTGAACCTTTAACCCGTTGAAGCGTTCGCGTGCTTCACGTCGCGAATCTCAGCAAAGAATATCCAACCGTGCGCGGGCCGCTCACGGTGCTGACCGACGTCTCGTTCACGCTCGCCGCCGGCGACGCGGCCGCGGTAATGGGACCATCGGGCAGCGGCAAGAGCTCGCTGCTGTACGTGCTTGGCGCGCTCGAGCCGCCGACATCCGGCACGGTGACGTTGGAAGGACGCAACCCGTTTCAGCTCGCCGCCGCCGACCTGGCGGCCTTCCGCAACACCGCGATCGGGTTCGTCTTTCAGGATCACTGTTTGCTGCCGCAGTGCACCGTGCTCGAAAACGTGTTGATTCCGACGCTGGTCGCGCGCTCTGCTGACGACCATCTCGCCCGCGCGCGGTGGCTCGTCGATCAGATCGGGCTCGGCGATCGGATCGACCATCGGCCAGGCGAGCTGTCGGGCGGCGAGCGGCAGCGCGTGGCGATCGCGCGGGCGCTGATCCGGAGCCCGCGGCTGCTGCTGTGCGACGAGCCGACCGGGAACCTCGATCACGCCGCCGCCGAGAATGTCGCATCGCTGCTCGTCGATCTCCACCGCCGTCAGAATGCGATCCTGATCGTCGTGACGCACAGCGCGCAGCTCGCATCGAAGTTTCCAATTCGATTCGAGCTGACCCATCGGCACCTGGTCCGGGTATCGTGATGAACCCGAACCGTCTCGTGCTTCGCGGCATCCGCTATTACTGGCGCACGAACGCCGCAGTCGTGCTCGGCGTCGCGACGGCGGCCGCCGTGCTCGCCGGGGCGCTGCTGGTCGGCGAATCGGTGCGCGGGAGCCTGCGCGATCTCATCGGGCAGCGGCTCGGTCGGACTAGCCGCGTCGTATTGTCGACCGGATTCTTCCGCGAAGCGCTTGCAGCCGATCTCCAGCAGGACGCTAGCTTCTCATCGTCGTTCGACGCGATCTGTCCCGTGATCGTCATGCAAGGCGTCGTGACCGAGCAGGGGAGCGGCCGCCGTCGGTCGCGCGTCCAGGTGTACGGTGTCGACGATCGCTTCTGGCGGTTTCATGGAGTCGCCGGCGCGAGCGGGCCCGATGGACGCGAGGCGCTGCTCAGCCGCCCGCTCGCGGCCGACATCGGCGCCGCCGCGGGCAGCAGCGTGCTCGTGCGCATCGAGCGGCCGTCGGCGATCCCGATCGAATCGCTGCACGGGCGCAAAGACAATCTCGGTCGTACGATGCGCCTGACCGTACGCGCGATCCTCGGACCGTCGGATCTCGGCGAGTTCTCTCTGCAGCCGCAGCAGGCCGACGTCCGGGCCGTGTTCGTTCCGCTTCGGCGGCTGCAGCAGGATCTCGACCTCGACGGCCGGGTAAACGCGCTGCTGGTCTCCGATCGATCGGCCACGGCCGGCGCGCTGGAGGCGCTGGTTCGACGTCGGTTTGCGCTGGAGGACATCGGCCTGACTGTCCGCGTCGTGGCGTCTGGCGCCGTCGCGGTCGAGAGCGCCTCCGGACTGATCGATGAGGCGCACGCGAAGGTCGTCGACGATGCTGCGAAGGCCGCTGCGATGCAGACGCAGCCGGTGCTGACGTATCTCGCAAATACGATCCGAACGAGCGGCGGCCGTGAAGTGCCGTATTCGTTGGTGACCGCGGTGGATCTCCGCGCGATCGCGGTGGACGTCGCCGTCGCGGCCGGTTCGGCGTCTCCGCCAATCGTGCTGAACGACTGGACCGCGCGCGATCTCGCCGCCCGGGTTGGCGATCCGCTGACGCTCGAGTACTACACGTGGGAAGAACCGGGACGGCTCGTGACGCACACCGCAGAATTCCAGATCGCGGCGGTCGCGCCGATCGCGGGCGCAGCCGCCGATCGCGATCTGGCGCCGATCTATCCCGGCATCACCGAGGCGAAGACTCTCGGCGACTGGGACCCGCCGTTTCCGATCGACCTGCACCGGATCCGGCGCATCGACGAGGACTATTGGGAACGGTACCGCACCACGCCGAAGGCGTTCATCCCGCTCGAGGTCGGCCGTCGGTTGTGGCGGTCGCGCTTCGGCGACCGCACCTCGGTGCGCGTCGCGACGGCAGGCGAGGGATCGCCAGCCGGCACGCGCGATCGCTATCTTGCGCATCTCCGCGCCGCAATCGATCCGCTCGCCCTCGGATTGTCGGTGCGCGACATTCGCGGCGATGGCGTCGCCGCCTCGCGCGGAGCCACGGACTTCGGCGAGTACTTCACCTACTTCAGCTTCTTCCTCGTCTTCTCGGCGCTGATGCTCGCCGCTCTGTTCTTCCGTCTCGGCGTCGAGCAGCGCGCGCGCGAGGTCGGCCTGCTTCGCGCCGTCGGCTTCACCACGACCGGCGTCCGGCGTCTGTTTCTCATCGAAGGGTGCGTGCTGGCCGCGATCGGCGGTCTGCTCGGCGTCGCGGGCGCCGTCGCCTATGGCGCCGTGATGATGATCGGTCTTCGCACGTGGTGGTCCGGCGCCGTCGGCACGACCGCGCTGGTTCTCCACGTTTCGCCCCTGTCGTTGGCGGCGGGCGCGGCCGGCGCGTTGATCGCGGCGATGGTCTGCATCTGGTGGACGCTCGGAAGCCTGTCGCGAATATCCGAGCGCAGCCTGCTCGCCGGCGACATCACCGACGATCGTGTGGGCCGTCTTTCGTCGGCCCACGCACGCGGTCAGCTCCGCGCGTACACGCCGAGAAGGGCGTCGTTGGTCGGAGCGATTGGCTTCGGGCTGCTCGGCGCGACGCTGGTGGGCATCAGCCTGTCCGGTGCGATCTCCCGCACGGCTGCGTTCTTCGGCGCAGGGACCTCGCTGCTCGTCGCCTGTCTGTGCGGAGTTGCCGTCAGCTTGCGCCGGCCGCTGCACTCGTCGCTCGGTGGTTACGGCTGGCGTCCGGTCTGGCGCCTCGGACTCCGTAACGCCGCGGACCGTCCCGGTCGCAGCGTCCTCGCGATCGGAGTGGTCGCGTCGGCGACGTTCATTCTGATCGCCGTCGACGCGTTCCGCCGTGATGCGCCAATCGCGGCCGATCGACACGCGGGCACCGGTGGTTATCCGTTGGTCGTCGAGCTGCTGCTCCCGCTCGTCAGCGATCCCAACGGCCGCGACGGCCGCGAAGCGTTGGGACTGAGTGGAGGCGACCAGATTGCGATCGAGCCGTTGCGGCTGCTGCCGGGCGACGATGCGAGCTGTTTGAACTTGTACGCGCCGATCAGTCCTCGCGTCGTCGGCGTCAGCCGAACGTTCATCGATTCCGGCCGCTTTGCCTTTCAGAGCGCGCTCGCGCCGAGCAGCGGCGAGCGCGCGAACCCGTGGCTGCTCCTGAATCGCGACCTTGGCGCCGATGCGGTGCCGGCGATCGGCGATGCAAATTCCATCACGTACGTGCTCCACAAGAGTCTCGGCGACGACATCGTCATCACACGAGGCAACCGATCCGTTCGGCTGCGTCTGGTCGCCGCGCTCGCCGACAGCATCTTCCAGGGCGAGCTGCTGATGTCGGACGCGAACTTTTCGCGGCTCTTTCCCGACCAGGAGGGTTACCGTTTCCTGCTCGTCGACACGCCACCGGATCGGGTGACGCAGGTATCCGCCGCGATCAAGGACGGCGCCGCCGATCTTGGCGCCGACGTCGTGGAATCCAGGACGCGGCTGGCGGAATTCCACACAGTCGAGAACACCTATCTCTCGACGTTTCAAGCGCTCGGCAGCCTGGGACTGCTCGTCGGCACGGTAGGCCTGGCGGCCGTCGTGCTGCGGAACGTTCTGGAGCGGCGCCGCGAGCTGGCGCTGCTCGGCGCCGTCGGTTACGGGCGTCGGCACATCTTCACGATCGTGGTCGCCGAGAATCTGCTGCTGCTCGCCTGGGGCCTGGCGATCGGCGCGGCGTCGGCCCTCGTCGCGATTGCGCCAGCAGTCCTGGAGCGCGGCGGTCGAGCGCCGGTGGCGTCAGCCGGCGCGCTGCTGCTGGTCGCGGTGTTCTTCGCGGGACTGATATCGTCGTTTGTCGCGACGAGAGCCGCCTTGCGCACGCCGTTGCTCAACGCGTTGAGATCCGAGTGAGAGACTTCATCACGTGGGGCTCCGCCCCACACCGGGGTCCCCAACGCGTTCGCGACCATCTTTCATGGTTCGATGGAGTCGCGGACGCGTTGGGGGCCCCGCACCCCGGCTCGGTCGCTAGCGGGGATCCCTACGCCCCGCGCCGCTCCCTCGCAGGCGCGCTGTGCGCGCCTAACATGCGGCTCGTGATGATCACGATCGTCGTCCTTGCCGGTGCCCGTGCGGCGCCCCGCGCCGAGAACTGGCCGCAATGGCGTGGACCATCGCTGAACGAAGTCGCACGTCCTCTGGTCGTTCGGTTCCGGCCCCGACGTGCCGACGCCGGTCACCGACGGCATCTATCTTTACGTGATCAACGATCGCGGCATCATGTGGTGCCTCGACGCGAAGACCGGCAAGGAAGTCTACGCGCGGCAGCGCCTGCGGTCGGCGACCTACAGCGCGTCACCGGTGCTGGCGGACGACAAGATCTACGTCACCAATGAGGACGGCGTGACCGTCGTTGTCAAAGCGGGACCGCGGTTCGAGGTGCTCGCGGAGAACGATTTCGACGACTACACGCTCAGCTCTCCGGCGATATCGGAGGGGCAGATCTTCATTCGGACGACGAAATTTCTGTACTGCATCGGAAACCGGACCGGTCTGTGACGTTCTGTTCTGGATACGCGCGAGCGGTTTACGCCGCGAGCGCGTCAGCGCGTGGGGGTGGGGCCCCACGCGAGTTAAGAAATGACTACCAAGTCCACAGCGCAAGCGCAGACGTGTCTTTGACGAACATCCGATTGCCGGCAACGGTCGGCGCGGCCCACGTGGCGCTGTCGGCGACGGTATAGCGCTTCACCGGATCGAGGCCGCTGGCACTCGGCTTGGCCACGATCAGCTCGGCATCGTCCTTCAGCAGGAACACGACGTCGCCGGCGCGAACGATCGCGGCGTTGGTCGCCTGACGTGGGGCGCTCGTCCACAACGTCTTGCCCGTCTTGGCGTCCAGTGCGAAGAACTGACCGCTGTTCCTGTGTGACATCCCGACCAGCATGTCGCGCACGATGACGCCGTTGGTCATGTACAGCGACACGTCCTGGTTGTCCCAGACGTTGTCAGTCGTCCATTGGCCGTCGCGCTTCATCACTTTGAACGCGGTGACGCCCTTCTCGAGGCCGGACACGATCACGGTCTGGCCGTAGAGAATCGGCGTGATCGTGTTCTGGGTTGACCGCGTGGTGAACGGCCGCTTCCACAGCAGCTCGCCGGTGGCCGCCGAGACGCCGACGAGATTTTCCTGCGTGAACACGATCACCTGGCGCGTCCCGTCGAACTCGGCGGCGATCGGCGACCCGTACGCCGGACCGTCGCCGGTCCAGCGCCACTTCACGTCGCCGGTGGTCGCGTCGAACGCCGTCAGCGCGCCCTCGTTGTGGCCGCCGACGTGCACGATGACGAGGCCGCGGTCCACGAGCGGCGACATCGCCGTTCCGTACAGCGGTCCGACCGGTGACGCCGGCTTCTGCCAGAGTTGTTTGCCGGTCGTCGCATCGAAGGCGGTGACGATGCCGCTCATACCGAGCGTGTAGAGCCGGCCATTGGCGAACGTCGGCGTCGACTTGGGACCCTTTTCATGGCGCGCCGCCGCCGGATTCATCGTGAACGGCGCCGCGTAGCTGCTTTGCCAGATCACTTTGCCGGTCTCGGCATCGACTGCCGTGAGCACTTCGTTGTCGCTCTGGCGGGAGTACATGTAGAGCCGGTTGCCGATCAGGATCGGTGTCGAGTAGCCCAACCCGACGTCGATCTTCCATTTTCTGTTGAGCTGATCCGGCCAGGCCCTCGGTTCCGTGAACGAAGCCACCACGCCGTCACGATTCGGCCCGCGCCACTGCGGCCAGTCGGAGGGTCGGCTCTGCGCCGCGGACGCGGCGCTGAAGCCCGCGATGACGGCAATGCTGAAGATGGTGCGCTTCATGATTTCTTCCAGTTCCTTCAAGCCGTCGGTCTGAAGTAGAGCACCATCGCAGCGCCGATCGACGCCAGCACGAAGCCGAGGTACAGCATCGGGTTGATGGCCGACTTCGGCGGGTGCAGCGTCATGGCCAGCAGCACGTTGACGATCGGCGCGCCGCCGAACACGAGCGGCATCACGTACACGGGCAGGCCACCGGACTTGAACGCCCAGATGATGCACACGGCGCCGGCGGCGCCGAGCCCGCCTCCGATCGTCGCGCGGATGATCCCGCCCATGTTGAACCCCGACAACCCGCCCTGCGCCGACAGGCCGACGACGGGGATCAGGACGCCGATCAGGAAGTAGGCGACGCCCACACACAGCAGCGCCTTGAGCGGATTTCCGAGTTGAATCTGTCCTTGCTGCAGAAACACTCCGTACGCGCCCCAGGACAACGCGGCGCCGGCCACGAAGATCACCCATCCCATACGTTTTCTCTCTCCTGGATTGTGTGGACTCATTCGCTAGCCGTCAGGCCGGTCGATTGTAGCGCACGAGGCCGGGCACGAGCAGATCGACGAGCGGCGTCGTCGCAATCGTTGTCGCCAGTGCCATGAGCACCATCATCGTGAACAGCACCGGGGGACATCACGCCCAGATCGAGACCGATGTTGAGCACGATCAGCTCCATCAGCCCGCGGTGTTCATCAGAATCCCCAGGCTCGCCGCCGCGCGCGAACCGAGGCCCGTCACGCGCGCCGCGATGAACGTGCCGCCGAACTTACCGGCCGTCGTCGCCACGAGGACGATCAGAGCGCAGATCGCCAAACTGGATGCTCCGGATACCAGATCGATCCGCGTTCGCATGCCCGCGAATGCGAAGAATGCCGGCAGCAGGAGAATCGTGACGACATCCTTCGAGCGCTCGATGAGGACGCGCGCCAGGCCGCTATGGCTTTCGTCCTTCCGGCAGAATGAGCTCGTTCGATTTTTCCGGCGCCGCATCGATCGGCATGCCGGCATTCCACGGTGGAATCGGTGCCTTGCCCGGCGCACTGACCGACTCCATCGGCTGCCAGACCTTGTCGACTCTATCGGTGAACAGATCGCCGATCAGGATGCGTCTCCACGAATTGGTGGAACGTCAATTTTAGCCGAAGCAGTAGAGCCGCCCGTCGGTCGACCCGACGACGAGACGTCCGGCTGCGATCGACGGCGAGGCGGTGATGGCGTCGCCCGCGTCGAACTCCCAGCGCTTCTGTCCGGTTGCCGCGTCGAGCACGTAGAGCTTGCCATCGTTCGAGCCGACGTAGACGCGTCCGCCGGCGACGACCGGCGACGAATCGACGCGCGCCCGCGTCACGAACTTCCACGCGCTCCTGCCGCTCGCGGCGTCGATGGCGTGGATCGCTTTGTCGCGGCCGCCGACGATGACGCGACCGTCGACGAGCGCGGCCGACGAGTAGTACGGAAACTCGCGATCGGGATCGCGAAACGACCACGCGAGCTTGCGAGTCTGGAGATTGATGGCGAGCACTTCCGAGTTGAACGTGCCGACGTACGCCCGGCCGCCGTCAACGGCCGTCGAGGCGCCGGTGTAGGCGCCGAGCGGCAGCTCGAACAGCGTCTTGCCGTCGGCAATCCGCACGGCGCGGAACTGTTCATCGCAGCCGCCGATGTATGCCACGCCATTCTGGACGGCCGGCGTCGCGTGCACGGGCCCGCTGGTCTGCAGCTGCCAGCGCACCTTGCCGCTGCGCCTGTCGAGCGCGTACAAGTTGGTGTCGTACGATCCGATCAGCAGCAGGTCGTTGACCAGCACCGGCGACGATCGCACTTCGCCGTCGGTCCTGAACGTCCACAGCCGGCGTCCGTCGCGAATGCCGACGGCGTGAACGACGCCGGCGAGATCGCCCACATACACGGCGTCGGCGCCCACAGCGGGCGACGATTCACCGATGAAGCCGCCTTCGCCGGTGGAGTACTTCCACCGCAGCTTCCCGCTCTCGAGATCGATCGCCAGCAGCTCGCCCTTCGCCGATCCGACGTAGACCGCGCCGTCGACGATGGCGGCCGACGATTCGATCGACTCACCGGCCTCGTACGTCCAGCGCAGCGTCAAGCGATCGGGCAGCGCGGCCGCCGCGATGCCGGTCAGGCGCGCGTCGCCGCGAAACTGACTCCAGTTCGCCGCGGTGGGCGTCTGCGCGGATACGAGAACCGATATCAGCAGAATGCAGGGGACGGCCTTGAGGCCGTCCCGCAGAGCGCGCGGGCTATTTCGTGCCTGCATTAGCGGCCAGCGCGAAGAGCTGATTGCGATTGTTCAGGAACAGCGCGCCGTGCGCGGGCACTGGCGTGGCATACACCGCGCTGCCCATGTTCATCTCGCCGAGGACTTTCTTTTCCTTGCCCGCTTGCAGGATGGTGACGTCGCCGTCCTCGTCGCCGAGATACACCTTGCCATCGACCACCAGCGTCGAACCCCAGACGGCGGCGAACATGTCGTGCGTCCAGTACTCCTGACCGGTCTTCGCATCGAGACAGTGCAGGAAGCCGCTGAAGTCTGGAACGTACAGGAGGCCGTCGACGATGGATGCCGTCGAAATCGATCGTCGGATCTTGTCGAACTGCCACACCCTGCCGCTCTGCGTGATGTCGCCGCGCTTGGTGGCGTCGATGCAATAGAAGTGACCGACGCCCTCTCCGTGCTCCGGATCCTGGCCGTTGCCGATGTAGACGCGGTCCTGGTAAATGACCGGCGTGGCGATCAATTCGTTCCGCGTTTTCGGCCACACCGAGTCCTTCGGATTCGTGTCGAACTCCCAGAGCTTCTTGCCGGTCGCCGCCTCGTAGCCGCGCACCCAGCCGTCGCCCTGTGCGCTTACCACTTGATCGACCCCGCCAATCCGTCCGACCGAAGGCGTCGACCACTGTCCATGCAGGATGCGGTCCTCGACCGAGTTGTCCTCCCACACGAGCTTCCCGGTGTTCTTGTTGAGCGCGATGATCGCGGGCGCTTTCGGCGACGGAATGTGCACGTGGCTTTCGTCCTGCCCGTTCGACGTGCTCACGAAGACCAAATCGCCCCAGATGACCGGCGACGAGTTGGACATGTTGTGCGGATACGATCCGACTTCTTCCATCATGTCGAACGACCAGATCACGTCGGCGTCGAATTGGCCGGTCAGCTTCTCGTCGGTCACCGGACCATCGTTCTTGCCGTCGCGGAAGCCGTTGATGTCGAGGCACCAGACCACTCCACGGTTGCTCGTGTAGTACAGATGTGTCCCCTCGACGAGCGGTGACGAGGCGACGCCCTGATACGGCCAGTCGTTGGCCCGGCCGGCCGCGAGCTTTTCGTGCGTCTGCTGCCACAGGAACTCGCCGTCCGATTCGCGGAAGGCCATCAGCACGCCGCGATCGCCCGGCTGCTTGGGATCGCGCAGCCGCTCGTTGTTCGTGCCGACGAAGACCATGCCGCCGGCCACGACCGGATTACCGTAGCTCTGGGATCCGAGCTCGGCGATCCATTTGACGTTCTTCTTCGTCTTGACGTCCCACTCGGTCGGCAGCCCTTTCATGGTCGACACCATGTTGCGATCGGGGGTGCCGCCCCACATGGGCCAGTCGCCGCTGCCAGGATCGGAGGCAGATTGGCTCGAAATCGTGGCAGCTAGCATCAACAGCAACGCGACGAGAAGAGAACGAGATAGATGCTTTCTCATGATGTCAGGTCCTGTTGACATTTCTCACGGCTCGCGCTGCGCGCTCGAAGACTCGCTACTGCCACCCCAACGCGGCTGCCGCGTTGGGGGCCCCGGCTGCTCGCGCGGGCCGCAGGCGCTAATTTGCCACGATCTTCAGGTTGTCCAGATAGGCGCCGAACTGCGCGGCGGCGAAGACGCCGGGCGCGCCCTGGCGGTTTCCGATCGGATCCAGTTTGTCGATCATCCATGCGGCCGGCTCCGCGTCTCCGGTGGGCCACGCCTTACCGCGGGCCCGGACCTTGCCGTCGGCGGTATTCTCGACCCGCAGCTTCAGGTGGTACCAGGCATCGGGCTTCCACGCGAACGGCACCGTGACCGTTCGCTGCACTTCCGGCTCCCATGGCTCGAGCTTCAGCTGCTGGTTGTTGCCGTACAACACGAGCGTGTATCGCTGCGCCGTAATCCCGATGTCGCCCATCTGCCGCCGCCGCGTGTTCACCCGAACATCCGCTTCGAACGTGTAGTTGGACCAGTCGACCGGTCCGATGAACATGCGCAGCCGCTGGAAGATGCTCTCGTCGGGAGCTTTCTGCAGCACTTTCTGGCCGTCGAGCGTCGTCACGGAGAACTTGCCGGCGGCTGCATTGACCCATCCCGGCGGCGACGAGCCGTCGGCGTACGAGTCGAACGTTTCGGTCCACGGCAGCGGTTGCACGATGCGTGCGCGTGCCTCGCCGCTCGTCGCGCCCGCCGCCGCCTTGATGGTGCCGGCCTGCGCGACCGGATCGGCAGCGACCGTGAACGTCCCGTCGGCAACCGTCCCCTTCAGTCCCTGCAGCGACCATGTCGCGGCGGTTTCTTCGCGCAGGAATCGACCCTTCGCGTCGAAGAGCCTTGCGTGCAGCCTGACGGTCTGTCCCGGCTTCAGCACCATTTCGGTCGGCGTCACCTGCACGTACGCCGGCGCGCCATCGCCTTTCTCCGCGGGCGCGTCCACCGCCCATCCCGTCGTCGTCTTGGCGGCCTTGGGTCCGATGGCGTACACGGCGTCGCTGGACACAAAAAAGATTCGCCCGCGCGAAACGGCCGCGCCGCCCAGCACCGGCTCGGGCGTTCCCTCTTCCTGCTGCGCGCTGTTCGTGCTGATCGGCAGCTGGACCTCGCTGAGCACCTCGGCCTTGTCCGCGTGCGGCCGCAGGATGAAGAACTTCCCGCTTTCAGTGCCCACGTAGATCTTGCCGTCGGCCAGCACCGGCGGCGCCTTCTGCACCGTTCCGAGATCCTGCTTCCACAACTCCCGGCCGCTGGCGATATCGAAGGCCCGCATACGCGAGCCGTTCTCGATCTGATACACGCGATCGCCGTCGATCACCGGCGAGGAGAAGCCGAACTGCATCCCCTTCACGGCCCATTTCGTCTGTTTGATGTCACCGGTCTGCGATCCGTCGATCGCCGCGATCATCCCCAGCTCTTCGGAGTCGAGGTTCTCGTCGCCGTGCGAGACGATCACCGTATTCCCCTTGACGACGGCGCCGGTGTTGATCGCGCGCTTCGACAGCGTGAAGCTCCACACCTTCTCACCGGTCTGCGGTTTGATCGCCTGATATCCGCCGTCGCCGTTTCCGCAGATGAGCAGGCGGATGCCGTTGATCGTCGCGATGATCGGCGCGGGATATGCCGTGTCGTACGGTCGTCCACCGGGCGTCGAGACGTAGACGATGTCGCCGGTTCGCTTGTCGAGCGCGACGAATCGCAGGGAGCGGTTGGCCAGCGCGCCCCAGTTCGAGATGGCGGCATTGACGATGACCAGATCGCCATCGATGAGCGGCGACATTGTCCGGCCGCCGTGCGTGGTGAAGGCGGCGAATTCCTCACCGATGGATCGCTCCCAGAGCAGCTTGCCATCCTTGTTCAATGCGACGACCAGCGCGCCGACGCCGAGGGCGTAGATATTGCCCGTCTCGGGATCGGCGGCGGGCGAGGGCCAGCCGACGCGATGCGGCGGCACGTCGCTTTGGAAGATGTTGAACTTGTACTCCCAGACCACGTTGCCGGTATCGGCATCGAGCGCCATGACCCGTTCCTGCATCGCGGGACCGCGTCCGGCCGGGTTCTGCACGTAGACCCGGTTGCCCATCACAATCGGCGCCGACCGCCCGCCGTACGGCGCGCGCCACAGGAAGTTCTGGCCGTTGATCGCCCACTTGTCGACCAGACCGGTCTCCATCGAGACGCCATCGCGATTCGGCCCGCGCGCTTCCGGCCAGTCGCCGACCGCGACGCGCCGGGATCCCTGCGCGGACGCCAGCACGCTCATCGCACCGAGGAAAACCAGGAGGCTCGATTTCTTCAGTATCGTCATGGTGTGCGCCTCACCGATGTGACCTCACAACAGTTGGGGCGATACAGTGTCCAGATCAGAAACTCACTCCCGCCCGTACCCCGAAGGTGCGCGGCGCGCCATTTTCGCCCACGAATCCCGACGGCGCCAGGCCGGGATACGGAAACGCGACCAGCACGTAGCGCGTGTCGAATGCGTTCCGGATCCACACTTCGCCGAAGGTGTGTCTGCCGCGCACGCCCGCGCGGAAGTTCGCCAACTTATATGCACTTTGCCCCGCGGTGTTCGCGTCGTCGTACTGATAGTCGCCGTAACAGATGGCCTCGGCGCGCGCCGTCAACGCCAGCTCGCCGTTGAGCGGATGCGTGAACTGAACGCCGAAGTCGGCCGTGTAGCTCGGCATATTCGCCAGCGTCTTGCCGCTCACGTCCACGCCGTTGGACATGCTGCCGTCCGAAAAGCGCGCGTGGGTGAAGCCGGCGCCGCCGAACAGATCGAGCACCGGGTCTGGTCGCGCGTGAATTTCGAACTCGACGCCCGTGCTGTGGGCGCCGGCCGCGTTCCCGATGAAGAACTGCGCGGGCACAAGCGGATTGGGCACGTTCACCTGCACGTCGCTCCAGTCGATGCGAAACGCCGCGACGCTGGCCGACAAGCGGTTGGCAAACGCGGCGGTCTTCACCCCGGCTTCGTAGTTCCAGCTGTGTTCCTCGCTGTAGGCCTCCGCTCCCGCCGGCGACGCTGCGTTGAAGCCGCCGGCTTTGAATCCGCGCGCGACAGTGCCATACACGGTCGTCTTCGGTACGACGCGGTGGGCCACCGAGAACTGCGGCGATACGTCGGCGAAGTCCTTCTGCGGCGTCAGGACCACGGCGGGCGCTATGGCGGGTGTGAAGAACGTATTCAAGCTCGCCTCCCTGTGCTCGCGATCGCCGCGCGCGCCGACGACGACATCGAGCGCGCTCGAGAAGCTGAACGTGGCCTGGCCGTATATCCCGAGTCCGCGATCGTCCAATGCCGATTTCGGCGAGTGCTGGCTGACCGGGAAGCTCAGGAACTGGGAGAGCACGAACGGCGAAAAGTTGTTGACGGCGTCCTGCGTGTAGTTCTGCGTGAACGTAAAGACGCCGAGCTGCCACTTCAGCGCCACACGCGGAGAGAGAACGATCGGCGCGGCCTTCGCCGACGCGAACCTGGCCTCCTCGGTGAACTGGAAGTCCTCTTCGGTGTTGTTGCGCGTGATGAGGGGCTGCGCCGTGTAATCGAGGTCGGTCAGATCTTCCGTCTTCCATTTCAGGAAGCCGGTCGTCGTCGAGAAGTCGATCTTCGATCCGGTGAACGACACGTGAACCGTCGGCGCGACGATGTCGCGGTGAGTGAATCCTTCGACATCGCGTGACGTGTGAAACGGTCTCGCGCGAAGGGCGCCGAGGTCGTTGAGCGCGTAGTCGCCGTCGCGTGCGCGTTCACCGCTGACCATCGCCCGCGCCTCCCAGCGCGCGTTGGGCTTCCACAGAAGCTGGCCCTTGCCGAACAGGGCCGAGCGCGAGTCGAGGCCGTGGCCGGTGACGTCGTTCTTCGTGAACCCGTCGCGGGCCGAGTAGCCGAAGCCCAATCCGACAGCGACGGTGTCGCCCTTCAGCGGGCCGGAAACGGTGCCGCGCACATCGCCGCTGTTGAAGTTGCCGTACGGGCCAATCAGGCTGCCGGTCCACGTTTTCAACGATGGCCGGCCGCTCGTGATATTGATGATGCCGCCGAGCGCGTTGCGCCCGAACAGCGCGCTCTGCGGGCCGCGGACGAACTCAATCTGATCGACGTCCACCAGCTCGATGCTCGAGGAGTTGGCGTTGAGCTGCGGGACGCCGTCGATGTAGCTGGTGACGCCGGGATTGGTCGGGCTCGCACCGACGCCGCGGAACCGCGGGTTGCTCAGTTTTCGCGCCGTGAACTCGTTGAAGAAACTGTTCGGCGCGAACCAGCCCGCCTGGCTGACACTGTTCAGCGCGGCGAGCGTCAGCATTTCGTTCGAGACGGCCGTCACGCTCACCGGCAGGTTCTGCGGATCGTCTGGTTCCTTTTGCGCCGTCACCGTAATCGGCGGCAGCGTCGTGTAAACCGGAGGTTGTGCCGCGGAAGGAACGACCGCCGCGAGCAGGCAGTACGCGACGGCCGCAACACGGTTGATCGGCGTCTGATACATTGGCGAATTCTCCCATATCCTGATGCGGCCGCCTTCGAGGGAGTTCCTCTTATGACGCGTAGATCGGCGGTTTGCAGTTTGATGCTGGCGTTCGCTCTTGGGACGAGCGCCGTCATCGTGGCGTTCCCGTTTCAGGGCCGCGATTCGACCGTCGACTGGCCGCAGTGGCGGGGGCCCGAACGTAACGGATTGTCACAAGAGACTGGATTACTGGAGAACTGGCCGGCCGCAGGTCCGCCGATCGTTTGGTCGGTCGCGACGCTCGGCGCCGGCTACGGCTCGATCGCGACCAAGCGCGATCGCATTTTCGTGCAGGGCGCGAAAGACAGGCAGAGCGTGATCTACGCGCTCAATCGCGCCGATGGGAAAGGGATCTGGTCGAAGGCGCTCGGGCCTGCTGGAACCAACGATCGCGGGTCGGGTCCGCGCGGCACGCCGACGGTCGACGATGATCGCGTGTACGTCCTGACGGAGCAGGGGACGCTCGCGTGCCTCAAGACCGAGGACGGCACGTCGCTGTGGCAGCGCAATATCCTGAGCGACTTCAGCGGCCGCCAGATTTCGTGGTTGATCAGCGAATCGCCGCTCGTCGACGGCAACAACGTCATCGTCACGCCCGGCGGTCCGCGTGCCGGAATCGTCGCGCTCGACAAGATAACCGGCAAGACGGTGTGGACCAGCCAGCAGCTGAGCGACGAAGCCGGCTATGCCTCGCCGATCGCTGCCGACGTCCAGGGCGTGCGAGTCGTCATGACGCTGACGTCGAGCGCCGGCGTCGGCGTCCGCGCAACGGACGGCAGGTTGATGTGGAGGTTTGAGCCGGTCGCGAACAACACCGCCAACATCGCCACGCCGATCTTCCACGACGACAAAGTCTTCTATTCGTCGAACTACGGCACCGGGGCGGCGCTGCTTGGCCTGACGGCGCGGAACGGCGAGGTGAGCGCGCGTCAGATCTACTTCACGCGCGAGATGCAGAATCACCACGGCGGGATCGTGCTGGTGAACGGCTATCTCTACGGCTTCAACAACTCCATCCTCACATGCCTGGATTTCGCGACCGGAAAGATGATGTGGCGCGATCGCAGCGTCGGCAAGGGCTCGCTGACGTACGCGGACGGCAACCTTTATATATTGAGCGAAGACAACGTCGTCGGCCTGGCCGCTGCCACGCCCGGCGGGTACCAGGAAAAGGGTCGATTCCGAATCACCGATCGGGGATTACCGAGCTGGGCGCATCCGGTCGTGAGCGACGGCCGCCTGTACATCCGCAACCAGACGACGCTCGCCGCTTACGACATCCGCGCGCGATGAGCATCGTTGCCGAACGAACATCATCGAACGTTCCAGACGCTGGATCGCGTGAGGGCGCCCTCGCTCTGGCGCACCGTTTGACCGGCCGACCAGGACACGACGCAAGCAACCTTAATCTCCAAAGCTACGGAGAACCTGGCAGACGGTTACGCGCCCAGGTTGAAGGCCGCGATCGTCCTTCTGTCGCGCACATAGAGAGTTGTGCCGGCAAGCGTCGGCGGCGTCCACGACAGGTGTTCGAGAATATCAGCCCGCGCGAGCACCTTCATGCCTTGCGGCGACACGGTCACGAGGCCGAGATGGCCATCCTCGTCGAGCACGATCAGCTTCCCGTCTGCGTAGAGCAGCTGCGCGCGCGCGAAGGCGCGATTCTGCCACGCGATTCTCCCGGTCTTCATGTCGACGGCGGTGATGAACGCCGGGCCGAAATCGCCGCTCGAGCCGTACGCGTAGTCGCCGAGACGGATGACCGTGCCGATGTGCACGCGCATGCGGTTCGAAAACCACTTCTCGGCAGCGACGGTCTTGTCCGCCGCTTGATGCAGCTCGATCGCCCGGCTGCCCGCGCTATAGGCTGAGGAAACGAAGAGGACATGATCGGCCGGCGACCAGACCGGCGTGCTGATGTTCAGGCCGTAATCCGTTTTGTGCGGATGGGTCCACAGCGTCTGGCCGTTCGATGGGTTCATCCCGACGACGCGGTCGCCCGCGAACACGACGAGCTGCGGCTGGCCATCGACGTCGATCAGAATCGGCGAGGCCGGAGAGACCTCGCCGCTGCCGCCTTTCCACACGAGCGCGCCGGTCCGTTGGTTGAACGCGGCGACGGCTTGGTCCGGACCGCCGAGCGTCACGATAACCGTTCCGTTGTAGGCGAGCGGACTGCAGGAATCGCCGCGGTTGGGCGATGGCGCGCCGTACTCCTTGATGAAATCGTGCGACCAGAGAAGCTTGCCGGTCGCTTTGTCGAGCGCGAAGAGCTCGCGGCGCGAGCTCGTCGCGTAGACCCGCGTGCCGACGATGAGCGGCGTTGCGTGGGGGCCGGCGCCCTCTGAGAAATCGACGCCGTCGGTCGGCGCGGCGTACGCGAACTCCCAGATCGTTTTGCCCGTCGCGGCGTCGAGCGCCGCAACCACTTCCTGCTGGCTGCGACGCACGTAGGAGATCACGCCGCCGGGGCGATACATCGTGTAAAGGCGACCGCGTTCGACGAGGATCGACGAATGTCCTTCACCGAGCGCGCGCGTCCACAGTTTTGTCGGACCGGAGGGCGGCCACGTCGACGCGAGTCCCGTCGCGTCGGACACGAAGTTGCGGTTCGGCCCGCCCCACTGGGTCCAGTCGGATCCGGCCGCAGTCAGCCCATATCGCGGCGCCTGGCACAGCACCGCCGCGATTGCGCCGACGAGGACGATCCTTTTTTGCTTCATAAGATCCCGGCGCTGGCTCAAATCGTTATATCACCGTGTTAACGTTCAGCGCGATGGACAACGATAACGAGCGGGCGTCAAGCTCGCTCATACGGTGGACGCAGGTCATCTATGCGCTCCACGCGTTCAGCCTGCTCACGGGAATCCTCGGGGCCGCGACGGTGGTCGGCGCGTTTCTCACCGGCTGGCCGTCGATCATCGCTGTCATCCTCAACTATGTAAAGCGGAGCGAGACGCGCGGCACCTGGCTGGAGTCGCATTTTCGATGGCAGATTCGAACGTTCTGGTTCGGACTGCTCTGGATCTCGCTTTGCGTGATCTTCATCGTTGTGACGCTGGGCATCGGCATCCTCATCGCGTGGTTTCCGATGGCCATGGTGGGACTCTGGTTCATTTACCGGATTGTCCGCGGCTGGCTGTCGCTGCACGATGGCCGGCCGATGTACGCATAGGCGGTCAGCATCAGTTGAACCGCGGCGAGCATCCGGTTCCGGACTGAATCAAACCGAGAGGCGACGCGCCAGTAAACCGACGAGCCTCTCGAATCGGGGGTCGGCGCGCAGACCGTCGAACTCCGGCTCGATCCGCGCGCGTGCGGCTGTGAACGCCGGCAACTCCGCGAGCGACCGCTCGAGAAACGCCAGCGCCGGTTCCGCATCGCCGCGCATCGCGTGAACCGATGCCGCGTAGTACCTCGTGAATGGATCGTCCGCGCCAAGGCGGACGCGCCGCTCGAAGCTCTCGAGCGCCACGTGGAACAGCGCATTCGCCTTGTGGACGTTGCCGAGACGAAGGTGGGCGCCGCCGAGGCGGGCGTTCAGCTCGACGAGGATCCGGTTCCGAAGCGCGTGATCGGTGCGGACCAGGAAATCGATCTCGCGCTCGAAGTACTGCAGCGCGTCGCTGTAACGCTCCTGCAGAGCGGCCAGGTGACCGGCGCGCATGTAGCCTCCGACCACAGCCAGACCTTCGCGGCCCGACAGAAACGCCTCCTGCAACTCCATCGCACGCTCGGCGGCGCGGCGGCCGCGATCGAAGTCGCGAAGGAGCGCCGCGCAATGCGCGAGCTGCAGCGCGTACCAGCCGGCCTTCGGGTTGCGCTCGAGCGCGCGGTCGTACCAGTCGGCCGCCTCCGCGAACCGCGCGCTGCCGATGAACAGCGCCCGCGCCATGGCGGCGTACGCAGTGGCGTCGTCGGGGTCGAGTGCCAGTGCGCGGCGTATGGCCGCCATCCCTTCCACGTCCTGTCCCATCGCCGTGAGGAGCCATCCGAGCTCGCGCCACCCGCGACCGGATTCGGGCTGCAGCTCGACGGCGCGTCGCAGGCTCGACAACGCGCGATCGCGGAGTTCGGACATCGACAGATAGTCGGCCTTGGTGGCGTAGGCAACTCCGAGCTCGATGTGCGCGCGTGCGTACGCCGGATCGAGGCGGACTGCGCGCTCGAACAGCGTCACGGCGCGATCGAGCGCCTCGAAAGTCTCGACGCTGCGATTGAGGAGCCCGCGCGAGAACGCCTCGTACGCATCGACCACGGCGGTCTCGGACGATGCGCGCCGATCGGGCACGCTCGCGGCGCGCAACCAGCCGGCCAGCTCCTGCACCAGCCGATCCTGCAGATCGAAAATCTCGGAGAGCGTCCCATCCACTTTCGTCGACCGAATCAACTGACCGCTATCGACGTCGGTGAGCGACGCCGTGACGCGAACGGCGTCGGCGGCCCTCTGAAATGCGCCGCTCACCAACCAGCGCGCTCTCAGTTCGCGCGCCGCCGACAGGAACAGCGCGCTGCCGCGCTCGCCCGTCTGCCCCGCGAGTGTTTTCAGAATTTCCGAAATCCGTTCGCGCGAGACGACCGCGACGCCATCGAGCTGAACGGCGCGGGCGGTGAGCGTCTCGGCGAGCCCTGCGCCGAGCCAGTCGTCGTCCGCGCCACCGGAAATGTTCACAAACCCGGTGACGGCCACGGTTATGGCCTCGTGGGAATCGATAGCGTCCGCGATCCGCCCGCCGGCGCGAATCGAGGCGAGCGCGCCGCGGACCTCCTCGAGGTCGGCGAATCGCTGCTGCGGATCGCGCGCGAGCATCCGGCGCACGACCCTCTCCAGCTGCGGCAGTCGGGGATCGCGCTGGACGTCCGTGAATGGCGGCACATCGTCGCGGAGAATGCTCTCGAGAATCTGCGCGATGGTGGTTCCGCCGAACGGCGGCCTGCCGCACGTCAGCTCGTACAGCATGACGCCGAGCGAGAACATGTCGGCCCGCCCGTCGACGTCGCGCCCGGTCGCCTGCTCGGGCGACACATAAGGAAGCGTGCCGACGAAACGGCCTGCCGCGTCCGAGAGGTCGATGCTTCGAGTGATGTCGTCCGGTGCGGCCAATAAGGCTGTCCGGCGATGCGCGACGCCGAAGTCGAGCAGCTTCACGCGGCCCGCCGGCGTCATCATCACGTTTGACGGCTTCAGGTCGCGATGCACCAGCCCCTGCCGATGCGCTTCCGCGAGCGCGCCGGCAATCTGCTCGCCGATGTCGAGCGCGCGATCGAGACTGATCGGCGCGCCGCCCGCCAGCGCTGCCAGCGTCGTCCCGTCCACGTACTCCATCGCGATGAACGCGATGCGCCGTCCCTCGAGCTCGACTTCGCTCGTTTCGTAGACGACCGCGATATTTGGATGGTTCAGGGCCGACGCGGCTCGTGCCTCAGTTAGCAGCCGGCCTCGGCCGTCGTCGCCGGCGGCGTCGCGGAGCATCTTCAACGCCACGATCCGGCGCAGCTGCAGGTCCTCGGCCCGATACACGTCGCCCATGCCGCCGGAGGCGATCCGGTCGAGAATGCGATAGTGCGACAGCAGCTCGCCGACCATGCGAACGATTGTCGTTCAAGTGGGCCGCAAAAGCCGAGCGGTGAAATACTCGCGGAGCGCGAAGCTGCAGCCGGGCGATTTCACCAGATCCGTTTCAAACCTTCATCGCCTTCAGTGCGGCGACGCTTTCTTTCGTGAGCTCCATCATCTGTTCGACGAAGTAGTTCCTGACGCCGCCAGTCTTGGCGGCGGTAAACGTCTTGACCCAGTCGATGCTGCCCTTGCCGACCGCCACCTGCGTCCCGCGGCCTTGTCCCCGGGCGCCGGCAGGCAGTGGCGCGTTGAGATCGATATCCTGGATGTGCATCGAGTAAAAGCGGCCAGGGTACTTCGTGAAGTACTCATGGGCGACGAAGCCCTGGCTGATGGTCGACATCTGGAACTGGAACTTGACCAGTCTCGGATCGAGCAGTCCCATCAGGACGTCGTAGGTCCGCCGGCCGTCGACCATCGACACCTCGAAGCCTTCGTTGTGCAGCCCCTGCTGAATGCCGGCCCCGGCGGCCACCGCCGCGATCGCGTTGTATTCGTCGGCCGCTCTTTTCACATCATCCATGGTCGGCGCGTTTCCGGCGCCGAGGCTGGCGGTGATCATCTGCGTGATGCCGACGTCTTTGGCCCAGGCGATGCTCGCCGATTGCTTCTCCCTCAGTTCCTTCATGCTGAAGTGGCTGCTGACACACGTGAGGCCGTGATCGGCGAGGATTCTCCTCACCTGCTTCCCGTCCGACAGCATCGCGAAATCGTTGTACCCGATCGGCGAGCACATCTCGACGCTTTCGACGCCGATGTCGGCGAGCGCCTTCGCCAGGCCGGCAAAGTTGCCGTCCTTGATCATCTGCCGGTGCGGCCACGTCTGACTGCCGATCGGCAGTCCGAGCGGATTGGCGCGAAGCCTCGCAACGGTTGCGGCGACGAACACGGTCATTAACTCCCGCCTGGAAAGCGCAGCCATCATCCGCCTCTTATCGCGCCAGCGTGAACGCGTACAAGGAGTCGCCTGCGCCGATCACCACGAACTGCCGCCCGTCGAGCATGAACGTGATCGGCGCGTTCGACGGCGTCGCGTGGAGTCCGGCATGCCAGAGCGGATCGCCCGTCGATGGATCGTACGCGACGAAATTTGCTGAACCATCGCCGCCGAACAGCAGATCGCGCATGCATGAATTCGCTCACCGCGGCGGCATCGCCGCGAAGGTGTTCTCGATATTCTCGAGCACGGCCAGCGTCGATCGAACCCCCGCTTCGATGTACCGCTCGCCCAGGGCCGCCGTCGACTTGCGCGCATCGCCCCACGTACCCGATTTCGTCGCCCAGTACACCGAGCCCGGCGATGTGAAGAAAAAAGCCGTGTGCACCGGAGCCGTGTTGACGGTGAATTCCGGGAACGGCGGGAACTCGACGTTCGCCCGTTCGAGGTCTACCAACGCCGGGTTGATGGCGAGCACCGCGGACGTCTCTGCGGCGTTGGCATGCAACCCGTTCTTCAGCCCCGAGAACTCCGCGACCTCCTGGGCTGTCAGGCCGTCCCAGTAATTGATCGGAAACGCCTGCACTCCCTTCGGCATTCGGTCGGCCGCGTCGGCGCAGCCGTAGGCGATGGCGTACGTGTTGTCGTAGTGGCCGTTCAGGAAGATGATGCGCCTGAAGCCCGACGCGGCAAACGAAGCGCAGAGATCCGCGACGAGGGCCATGAACGTCGGAATGCGGATATGGACCATCCCGGTGAAGCCGACGTGCGGATACGAAAGGGCGTAGTTGATCGGCGGAGCCACGAGCGCACCAATCTGCGGGGCGACGCGGCGCGCCACTTCCTGTGGAATGAGCACGTCGGTCAAAAGGGGGCCATGCGGTCCGTGCTGCTCCGTCGCGCCGGTTGGAATGATGACCGTCTGGTGTGTTTTGAGAAACGCCTCGACTTCCGGGTTCGTCATCTCGCCGAGAAAAATGGTTGGTGGCTTCATGGCTCGAGTCGTCCGCGCTGACGCGAGAGTCTACAGCACGGGGCCGACGTGCAGGAACCCGATGGCGTCCCGGTTGACCGGTCGGTTGACGCGTTGTCCCAACGCTCGAGCCTCGCAGTGATGTTGGCCTGAAGCGTCACGTCTCGAATAGCGAGATGTCCGCAGAGTTGTTGACATCCGGTTTTCACGCGGCGACGATGACGCTGATGATCCGCGCGCTGGTCCTTGCGACGATTCTTTCGGCCATCCCGCGGACGGCCGCCGTCCAGGTGGTAAGCGTCCTTCATATCAAGGTCATCCTCGTGGACGCCGAGGGGAGGGCAACGCCGGTGCCGCGCCATGCGCTGCTCGTGAGCGACAATCCGGCGACTGTGACGCCTCGCCGAATCGTCACGGCGATGGACGGTACCGTCGACGTGCGCCTTCGCCCCGGGAATTACACGGTGGAGTCGGACCAGCCGGTCGCGTTTCACGGCAAGACCTATCAATGGACGCAGACCTTGGACATCGTCGCGGGGCGTGACGCGGTCCTGGAGCTGACAGCCGACAACGCGGAGGTCGAGGCCGTCACTGCCGCGACGGCGACCTCCGGTGCGCCGTTGGAGGCTGACCCCTGGTTGCGCTTGCCTCAATGGGAGGACAGCGTTGTCGCCCTCTGGACTCCGACCGCTCACGCATCGGGATTCGTGATCGACGCGAACGGGCTCATTGCGACGAGCCAGCGGGCGATCGGCTCCGCCACGTCGGTGGAAGTACAGCTCACGCGGGACGTCAAAGTGGCGGGAAGCGTCGTCGTGGCAGATCGTGCGCGGGATGTCGCTGTCCTTCGGATCGATTCGAAAGCACTCGCATCGGCGCGGCCTGTGCCGCTGGAGTGCGCGGAATCGATGCCGACTGTCGCGGACGGTCAACAGATCTTCACGATCAGCGTTCCGCTCCGTCAGCAGAAGGGCATCACAACCGGAGCGGTGAGCCGCCAGGGGGCGCATGCACTCGTGTCCGACCTCACTCTCGCATCCGGCAGCGCCGGTGGCCCCGTCTTCACAGCCGGCGGCGTCGTGGTCGGGATTACGTCTGTGGGCGACGACAAAGGCGAGCGCAGCCGCGGAGACACGCCGATCGTTCGGATCGGAGATGTGTGCGACGTCGTCGCAGGTGCGGAGAAGAGATTGAAGGATGCCGCGCCGCCGGCTGGAACGCATCTTCCAGTTGAACCGGTGCAGCCGATCCCCGTGGACGCGCTCGAGGAGGCCGCGAAAGGGCGCGCGGGCAGCTTGAGCCCCTACCAGATGTCCGCGTCCGACTTCGACGTCGCGTTCATTACGCCAGTGATGATCTACGGTGCGCAGCACCAGTCGGAGCAGGCGGGCCGGCGCGAGCGCCCCAGAGTTCCTCTCGGACCGGACGCGGCGTACGCGCTCATGCGCCCGCTGATGGACTTCAGCAATTGGTCCGAGTACGTCGCGGACTTTCCGCCGGTGCTGCTGATCCGCGTGACGCCCAAGCTGGTGGAGGGCTTCTGGACGAAGGTGGCGCGCGGCGCCGCGGAGACGCAGGGTGTCGTCCTGCCTCCCATCAAGCGCTTCGCGTCAGGTTTCTCGCGGATGCGCGCCTTTTGCGGCGACGCCGAGGTCACGCCAATCCACCCGTTCCAGATCGAGCAGCGTATCTCCGAGAGCGACGCGATCCATGCAGGTCTCTACGTCTTCGATCCCGACGCGATCGGGCCGGCGTGCGCCAGCGTCAAGCTCGTGCTGTATTCGGAGAAAGATCCGGACAAGGGAGAGATTCGGCTGGTCGATGCGAAGGTGGTCCAACAGATCTGGCGGGACTTCGCACTGTATCGAGCTCTGAGAGACAGAAAAGAATGAAGCGAAGCCCGCTCGTGAGCGGTGAGCCACGGAATTCTTGCGACTGGAGAACTCGAATGAAACGAACGCTTCTGTCTCTACTCTCCGCAGTGTTGCTTCTGGCGTTTCCGTCGAAGAGCTCCGCGCAGCTCCTCGCGACCAAAGATGGCCCGGTTGTCTACGGCCATCATCACCTGAACACCACGAACATGGCGGCGCAGAAGAAGTTCTTCGTCGAGACCCTTGGCGGGAAGCTCGTCACGATCGGCACGAACAACACAGAGATCGTCGAGTTCCCGAACGTCCTGATTTTTTTCAGATCGACACAGGCGCCGACGGGCGGCACACGGGGCACCACGGTGAACCACATCGGTTTCTCGGTGCCGAGCCTTCGTCCGATCGTCGCCAGGGTCAAAGCGAACGGCTTCCAGATGATCACGAACACGGAGGTGCCAGGCCGCGAAGTGAAAGACGACATTGCCGGACCGCTCCAACCGGGCGGCGCGTCGATCGCGTTCGCGCTCGGACCGGACGAGGTGAAGGTCGAGTTCGTGGAGGCAAAGCAGCAGACGATACCTATCACGCTGCACCACGTGCATTTCTTCAATCCGAAAAACACGGAGATGCAAGCGTGGTACGTCAAGACGTTCGGCGCCAAGCCACGGAGCGGAGGCGCGTTCCCGGCAGCAGATCTGCCTGGCGTCGCGCTGAACTTCTCACCGTCGACCGATCCGGTGGTCGGCACGCAGGGGCGCGCGCTCGATCACATCGGCTTTGAGGTGAAGGATCTCGAGGCTTTCTGCAGGCAACTCGAAGCCGACGGCGTCAAGCTGGCTGTGCCTTACAGAAAAGTCCCGGCGCTCGGTATTGCCATCGCCTTCATCACGGACCCGTGGGGCACGTACATCGAGATGACCGAGGGATTGGACAAGGTAGGGTAATTGTTCCGCGACGTGCGGGCGCTGAGCCGCTCGAAGATTTCGAGCTCCTTCGCGGCCAGCGCCTTTTGACCGGTGCGCTGGTACGCCTGCGAAAGCCTGTAGTGCGCTTGCGCGAGATCGGGCTCCAGCCGCGTGGCGGACCGCAGCTCCTGGATCGCTTCCCTGTATCGCTGCTGATCGGAGAGCAGGATGCCGAGCTGGAGAAAGCCCTTGGCGAAGCTGCGATCGAGCGCGACCGCACGTCGCAGCAATGCTTCCACCGGTCGCAGATCGCCGGGTGCCGCGGGCTGGCCTTTCCAGAGACTCATCGCGTAGTGGAACTGAGCCAGTGCGTTTCGCGGATGCGCTTTCGCGAAACGCGCAAGGCGGTCGTTGATCTCGGCGCCCAACGCCGGAGCGACGCCGTACATCTCGCCAAGGAACTGGTACGGGCGCGGATCCGATGGAGCGAGATCCGCGGCCTGACAAAATGATTTGACGGCGTCCTCGTGTTGTCCGCGAGAGTACTGCGCGATCCCCAGACCCACGTGCAGTCGCGCCGATCGCGGATGGCGTTCGATCGCCGCAGTGAAGACCTGCGTGGCCTCTTCGAACGCGCGAAGCTGCAGCAGGTTGTCTCCCCAGTCGAACAAATGATCCTCGGTCGGATCCATGTGCGCGGCCCGCTGATACTCTTCGGCGGCGCCAAGGAGGTTCCCGCTGCGTTCGTTGACGTCGGCGAGGAGATTGTGAAGCTCCGCCGTGTCCAGCGCGCCGATCATCTGAAGAATCAGCGAGCGCGCGTCGTCGAGCTTTCCGGTTTCGAGCAGCGCGAGAGCAAGATCGTGGCCGCTGGCGTAGTCGGTGGGGTTGATGGCCCGCGCGCGTTCGAGGTGAGGCAGCGCCGCCTGCAGCTGGCCTTGCTGCACGTAAAACGATGCGAGCTGATAGTGCGCCTCGAAGCTGTCCGGGTTTCGTCGCACAACTTCTAACAGCCGCCGCTCGATGGCCGCAGACTCCGCCGCGCTCGGCTTGCGGGACTGGCCGTCGGCCTGGCCCGAGCGCTGTCGAGGGGCCTGCCCTGAGCTCTGTTGGCGGACCG
Organism: Acidobacteriota bacterium; assembly: GCA_003222395.1. Classification (GTDB taxonomy): domain Bacteria; phylum Acidobacteriota; class Vicinamibacteria; order Vicinamibacterales; family CAVVIG01; genus Gp6-AA45. The sequence continues at coordinate 391,462 of QHWB01000052.1, read as the reverse complement.
GCTGCGAGCTCGGTCTGGGGGCCGATGTGGAAGGTTGCGAGACGGCTCCCGCTCGCGCCACCGCGACGAGCACGAGCGGGAGGAGAAGCTGCGAGCGGACTACCAATAGAGCTTGGCGCCGAGCTGAACCTGACGCGGCGTATTGCGCATTGTCGTGATGCTCGCGAAGTTCCGGGCGTCCAGGAAATTCAGCGAACCCGGCAGGTTGAACGCTGCGGTGTTCGTGACATTGAACACCTCGACGCGGATTTCGAACTGCCGCTCTCCCTGGATCCGCAACTGGCGCGCAACGCCCATGTCGAGTTGGCGCATCGGCGGACCGGTCACCTGGCTGCGCGTCCCGCCGAGTGGGCTGAAATCCGTCTGCCCGATTGTGGCAACCGGTTTGGGGTCCGCGAACGCGGCCGGATTGTAGAACTGATCCACATTGTGGCTCCCCGCGTAGGGATCGCCGACCACCAGCGCGTAACAGCCCGTTCCCGATCCGCTGGCCACCGAGCAATTGATGGTCTGCGCCTGGCCGCTGTACATCGACAACACCCAGTTGGTCCGCCATCCGCCGAGAATCGCCCCTTTGCCGGGGAGATCGTAGTTGCCGCTGAAGACGAACGCTTGTTTCGTATGGATGGAAGAGAGACCGATGTCGTTCGCCAGATCCCAGCCAGCGACGTCCGGGGCGCGGAGGTTGCCGACGAAGCCGTTTGACAGTGAATCGCCGGCATTCGTCTTCGAGTCGCTCAGCGTGTAGCTCAGAAGGAACTGCAGTCCGCGGTGATATCTTCGCTGGAACTTGGCCTGCAGCGAGTCATACGAGCTCACGCCGACGGTCCGGACCAGGAGCGATCCGCGCGCGAAGTCGGGCCATCGTACGTACGGCTGCGGGTTGGTCCCCGGCGGCAGCAGCATCTGCACGTTGTTCATGCCAGTGAAGGTCTCCAGGTGTCGTCCCCTCGTCCCGACGAAGCCGACTTCCAATGAGTGTTCCGGCAGTACTTCCGTCTGCAGCGTCACGTTGTAGCTGTGATATCTCGGCGTCCGGTAGTCGAATTCGACGCCACGCAAAGTCAGACCGTTGGCGTTCACGTTGAGCGCATCGACGGCGACGCGGTCGCGAGCGTCGAGCCCGACGAGCGACCCGTCAGGCAGACGGTTCGGCGCCGTGTCGTTCGGCGCCTGGTAGACGAGCGTGAACTGGAACGGGTAGTTGTACCCGAGGCTCGGATTACCGCCGCGGTTCTCGAACGCGCCGTAGAAGAGGCCGTACCCGGATCGCAACACGACCTTCGGCGCAATCTCGTACGCCGCATCGACGCGCGGCGCAAAGTTGTTCTTCGGCATCGGTCCCAGGCCGCTGCCGAACTCGTTCGTGTACACCAGCTCGATCCCGTCTTTCGCCAGGTTGCTGACGAAGCTCGGAGAAAGCGGCTTGTTCTTCCAATCGGCCGGGATCAAGTACTGCGCCGGCGGTCCCGGCACCATGTTGGCCTGCTCGGACTGGAGCTCCTGTTCGCGGCTGAAGTAGTCCCAGCGCACGCCGTAATTCACGGTCAGCCTCGACGAGGCGTGCCAGCTGTCCTGGCCATACGCGCCGTGGTACGTCTTGAACGCATCGACCGATCCGAACGGCGACGCGCGCAGCACGTTCAGACCGCCGAGGAAGTCGACGCCTCCCGGCACGGCCGACGGGATCTGGTTGAGCAGCATCTGCGCTCGCGCCGTGCTGTTGTCCGTCTGGTTGACGAGCGACGTGTAGCGGCCGTCCCAGTTGTATTCGCCGCGCGCGTACGGCGGCTGCGTCGAACCGAAGAAGATGTACTGATACATGTAGCCGCCCTTGAACGCGTGCGACTTGTACACCTTCGTCAGGTTGTCGCTGAATTGCGCCGTGTTGCTGAACCGTTCGCTGACCACCCAGCTCGCGTGTCCCAAATCACTGAGGTTGCCCGACCCAGTCGCGGTGCCGCTGCCGATCTGCAGGAGCGGGAGACCGCCGTTTCCGTTCAGCTGCGGGATACCGAGGATACCGTAGCGTCCGGGAACGTTGCTGGTGTCGTCGCCGTTCGGCTGCAGCCGGAAGGTGTGTTCGCGACCGACACCAAACCGCGCCTCGTTGATCAACGTCGGCGACAGCACGTGCGTGTGGCTCACCGCGAACCCGTTGACGCGCACCTTCTCGTCGCCTTCGGAGAAACCACCGCCATCGCCATCGCCGTCGAACGGCGACGGCCGCACCTTGTGGTTGTTCGAAAAGCTGTAGCGGGCGAAGAGTCGATCGTTGCTGCTGAAGTTGTGGTCCACGCGCACGTCGAACGCGTGCGTGTCGTCCGTGTTGGTCCGGTTGACGACGTAGTTGTTGCTCAATCCCGCCTGGTTCGGTGCCGGGTAGAGCTGCATCAGCTTCAGCGCATTGGGATTGATCCGGCTCGCCGGAATCAGGTTGCCGGCGAAGGCGTCGCGCACGTAGCCGGTACGCGCCGCCACGATGCCGGTGACTGGATCGAGCTGCCCCGCCTGCAGCAGTCGTGTGGTCGCGGGATCGAAGATCGTGCCGCGTGGAAAGCTGCGCCCGAGGACGTCGGCGCCGAGGGTGCCGCTCTGCAGCGTCATGAGATCGGCGAAGTTCGTGAACCCGCTGCTGCGCTCGAGATCCGTGGGGACGCTCCTCACCCATGTGCGCGCCTGCTTGGTCGGGCTCCCCTCGTAGTCGAAGAACCAGAAGGTCTTCGAGCCGATCGCAGGACCTCCGGCCGTCACGCCGAACTGGTTCGACAGGAATTCGCCTTTCTTGACGCCGGCGCGCTTCGCGAAGTAGTCGTTGGCGTTGAGCGCGTCGTTCCGGTTGAACTCCCAGATGGTGCCGCGCAGCTTGTTGGTGCCAGACTTGAGCGTCGTGTTCAGCACCGCGCCGCCCGCGCGCCCGTACTCCGCGTTGAACGAGCTCGTGAGAATCTTGATCTCGTCGACCGCATCGATCGGCGGCTTGACGACGTAGGCGACGCCGCTGAGGAAGTCGACATTGCTCGTGTTGTTGTCGATGCCATCCAGCAGGTAATTGTTCTGCGCCGGCCTCACGCCGTTGGCGGCGAACATCAGCGGCGCGCGCGCGCCTTGCTGCGGCGGCACGACACCGGCGGTGAGGCGGGCGAGCACGGTGTAGTCGCGGCCGTTGACCGGAAGGTTTTCGATCGTGTCGGATTTCAGCGTCTCGCCGACGCTCCCCGATCCAGTCTGCAGCACCGGCGAGTCGGCGGTCACCAGCACTTGTTCACTGATCGCACCCCGCTGAAGGACGAAGTCGACGCGCACCTGCTCCTGAATCCCGACGGTGATGCCTCGCCGCACGCCTTTGCTGAACCCCGGGAATTCGATCTCGATCAGGTAGGCGCCCGTGCGTATGGGCGTGAAAATGTAGGTCCCGTCCTCGCGCGTCACGCTGGTCAGCGTGAGCGCCTGACCTTCGTGCGTGATGGTGACCGTGGCGCCGGGCAGCACGCCGCCCGACTCGTCTTTGACCGTGCCTGAAATCGTGCCCGTGTCGACCTGGGCACTCGCGGGTACGGACAGCGCCACCGTCAAGGTCAGCGCCAACAAACAGCCCCTGCCGAGTACCGGCTGCATGTCCATCGCGTCCTCCGTTTCGACCGACCGCGTCGTGCAAGCGCACGGTCTGTCGCCGTGCGATCGTCTTGCCGATTTCGCGGGCCGAGACTAGCTTGACCCTCAACGCTTTGCAAGCCTATCCTCCCCGACGAACTCGTGAAGCTCTTCTTTGGTACCGCTCTCGCGCTGACGGTCCTGTCGGCGTTTCAATCGGCGGCCGTACCGGAGCCGCTCGCGGACTTCCGTGACCTCGCCGCCGCAGCCGGTCTCAACGCACGCACGGTTATCGGTGGGGAACGCACCAAGCAGTTCATCCTGGAGACGACAGGCGGCGGCGTCGCGATCGTCGACTACGACGACGACGGGTGGCCGGACATCTTTCTTGTCAACGGCGCACGGCGGTCGCTTTCCGCCGCCGACGCTGCGCCCGTGAGTCACTTGTATCGAAACAACCACGACGGCACGTTTGCCGACGTCACCGAGAAGGCCGGCGTCGCCGGCAAAGGCTGGGGACAGGGCGTCTGCGCCGGCGACTACGACAACGACGGCCACATCGACCTGTTCGTCACTTACTACGGCCATCAAGTTCTTTATCGCAACAACGGCGACGGCACGTTCAACGATGTCACGCGTGGAAGCGGGCTGTCGCTGTCCAAACCGCGTTGGAATACGGGGTGCGCATTTCTCGACTTCAATCGCGACGGTCGGTTGGACGTGTTCGTCTCGGCCTACGTCGATTACGCCGATGCGACACGCTACGCACCAGGAAGCCGCGACAACTGTTTTTGGAAGGGACTCGGCGTGATGTGCGGCCCGCACGGTCTGGCTGGCTCTTCGAACGCGCTCTACCGTGGCAATCCGGATGGCACGTTCACCAACGTGTCCGAGGAGGCGGGACTCCTGAAGCCGCGACCCGCCTACGGTCTCACGCCGCTCGTGCTCGACTACGACAACGACGGGTGGCCCGACGTGTACGTCGCGAACGATTCCAGCCCGTCGCTGCTCTTCCACAACAACGGCAACGGCACGTTCAAAGAGGTCGGCCTTCAGGCCGGCGTGGCGCTCAACGCAGACGGCCGCGCTCAGGCCGGGATGGGCGTCGGCGCCGGCGACTACAACCGCGATGGCTGGCTCGACATCGTGAAGACGAACTTCGACGATGACACGACGTCGCTTTACCGCAATCTGGGCCACGGAACGTTCGACGATGCGACGGTCGCCGGAGGGCTGGGGGTCAACACCGCGTATCTGGGCTGGGGCACGGGGTTCATCGACTTCGACCTGGACTCATGGCCCGACATCTTCATCGTCAACGGCCATGTTTATCCGGAGGCGGATCGCATCGGCGGGCGCTACGGCTATGAGCAGCCGAAGATCTTGTACCGCAATCTCGGCAATGGACGCTTCGAGGATGTGTCGAAGCGGGCAGGACCCGGAGTCGCTGCCAAGAAAGCGGCGCGCGGCGCCGCCTTCGGCGACCTTTTCAACTCAGGGCGGCAGGATGTCGTCGTGAACAACATGAACGACTCACCAACCCTGCTTCACGACTGTGCTCCGTCCGCGGGCCACAGCCTCGTGGTGCAGTTGATCGGAACGCGCTCGAACCGCAGCGCGATCGGCGCGCGGGTCACGGTGCAGCTGGCTGGACGGCGGTTGATCGACGAGGTGCGCAGCGGCGGCAGCTTTTGTTCGCAAAGCGATTTGCGGATCCATACGGGTCTTGGCGTACGCACCCGCGCCGATCGCATCGAAGTGGCCTGGCCGAGCGGCACCGCGGATGCAGTCGCCGCCATCGATGCGGATCAGCTTGTCGTCATTCGTGAAGGCAGCGGTGTGGTTCGGCGCGAACCGCTGGTGCGCCGCGCGCTGGCGGCGTGCGGGCAGCACTGATACCATGCGCAGCACCCGGGGACCGGAGTAAGCATCGGCACGCATGTGAAGAATCCTGGACTGACCTGGCGGCGGCGGGAGGCGCTCCGCATCCTGGCGGCGTGCATGGCCGACTGGTGGCTGCCGCGATGTCTGTTTGCGCAGAGAACCTCGACGCCGCGCAAGCGCGAGCGCCGCGTGATTGTCGTGACGTTCGGCGGAGGCGTCCGCTACGAGGACACGCTGGCGCGTGACGGATGGGTCAACATTCCCCACCTCGCGTCGGACCTCGTGCCGCAGGGACTCGTGTACCCGGTCGCGCGTCACGAAGGGCTCACCGGACATTTCAATTCCACGGGCGCGCTGGTCACCGGCAGCCGGCAGAACGTCGACGCGTACGGCAGCGAAGCGCCCGTCACGCCGACGATCTTCGAGCTCTTTCGAAAGGAACACGCGCTGCCGCCCGAAGAAGCCTGGGTGATCGCGACCAACAAGAGCTTCGGGCTGATGGGCGGCAGCAAGTTGAGATCGTTTGGCGATCCGTACTCCGCGAACGTCGTCCTGCCGAAGCAGTTGTTGATCAGCACGATCAAGGCGGCGGTGAGCACGAATGCCGGGCCGGGCGTCGAAGACCGGCGGGCGCTCGCCGAGCGCATGATGCTGGCGCTCGACGAAGGGTACGAAGGATTCGGATGGAGAGTCTACGAGTCGGGCCGTGCGCTCGGCGCGGAGCTGAAGGCGACGCTCGCGAAATCGCTCATCGATTACTTTAACGATCCGGCCACACCGACGAGCGGTGACGAGCTGACGTTCTTCATGACCAAGGAGATCATGAACCGGCTCGCGCCGTCGCTGCTGGTCGTGAACTTCTGGGACATCGACATCGCGCATTACGGCGCCTACTCGCTCTACCTCGAGGCCATCCGCAGAACCGATCGACTGGTGCACGAGCTGTGGCAGCACGTGCAATCGTTGCCGCAGTACCGCGATCGCACGACGCTGATCGTGGTCCCCGAGATGGGACGGGATAGTGATGTCGCCGGAAACGGTTTCGCCAACCACCGCAGCGGCGACGAGTCGTGTCGTCGTGTGTGGCTCGTTGCTGTCGGAGCCGGTGTGCCGAAGGGCGCCGGGACCGAACGGCCAATCCGCACCGTGGACGTCGCGCCGACCGTGGCGCAGATTCTCGGGTTCAAGATGGCGGAATGCGAGGGAAAGCCGCTCGCCGAACTGGCCTTTTGAACACACGATGGAGCGCGAGGCTGCAGGCTGATTGGAGCGCGAAGCTTTAGCCGAGCGACGGCCTAACCGATGCAGTTCAATGCCGCATTGACCGGCGACGCCGCCACGCTGGCGCGGCAGCACGGCGAGATGCTCGCGCGTCTGCCGGCGACCGTTCACGCCTTCATTCTCGTCGAGCTCGAGAAGTGGCCGATGCTGTTCGGCCCTGAGCAGCGCTACCAGCGCGCCCTGCTGGAACACCTCTCACGCGTGCCCACGGGCGAGTTGGACCAGGCGGTCTCCGGAATCGGACGCATCGAAGCGGAGTCGGGCGTCAATCGCCTCGGCGAGCGCAATCCGGCGCGATTCCAGGACGAGGCGCAGGCGCTCCTGCGAAAGCGCGGGCTGATCGTCGACTGGCGCGGAGAAGTTGACGGGTTCTTCCAGAAAGTCGACCCGGTGCTGGAGGCAACGCTCTATGCCGCAGATGCTCGGCGTCGCCTCGTCGTCCAGCTCTATGGCGGCGGCATCGCGGTTCAGCGAGACAGGCTGTGGAAGCGATTCAAGGGCGTCGGCCTGCGTCTCCCGCTGAATCTGGAAGGAACGAACGCGACCGAACCGTTTCTGCAGGCATTGTTTGGTGCGGGCGAGCCGGGCCGCGGCGGACCGGCGCTCTTTGCCGCAGCAATCGAGTCGGCGCCGCTCGATGCATGGCTCATCGAATCGCACGAGGCGCTTCACGCCCTGTGGAAAATGTCGAAAACGTCCGAGACGTCAGAGACGTCCGGCCGAAACGATCGCGGCACGTCGTCGGCCTCGTTGACCGGTTTGAGTTACGACCGCTTGCGATCCTATCGCGACGATCTGACGCGCGCGCTGAACCGCAAGATCCAGAGCGGCGTCGAGAGCCCTCAGGCATTTGCGGCCTACGCGCGCAGCCTCCAGATTGTCCCGCCTGCCGGCACGCTGCTCTACGCTCCCGACATTCTGCTGGCGTTCGTGCGCGACGTGCTGATCAGCGGCAATGGAACGCTCCTGATGAACAACACGTTCGTCGAGTGGGCCGCGATTCAGGCGCTCAGGCGGGCGCAGCCGCGCATCCTGGTCACACGCTTTGGCGTCCGCGACAGGTTGAAACCGTTCAGCAGCATGGTCCTCTTTTCACAACCCCGCGCGACCGATCAGATACCCGTCGCTCAGGATCCTGTCGGATCGTTCATCGACGTCGAGCAGTTGTCTTACTATGTCTGGCTGAACGCGGAAAAGAACCCCGCCTATCGCAAGAAGACGCTCTATCTCTTCCTCGCGGAAGGCGTCGACGAGATGCTCGCGATCCGATCGGACGCGCCGATTGCGGCGCAGTCGGGCCTGACGCCGGCGAGGCTCTCGGATGTGCACGCCACGATGGCGCAATGGTTGGGCGTGTCTGTACCGAATGGATCGGGACGGCCCATTGTCGAAATCCTCCAGTAGCGGACCAGTGGGGCATGAACACCCACAACCAGCGAATGGGCGGACGGACCGAGGAGCGATCGTGAGCGATCCGGCCGGAGCGCGGTTCCTGCACGTCGCCAACGGCACCTGCACGACGAACATCATCGAAGCCGCGGCCATTCCGGGCACGCGATCGATCTGGGCCGATCCGCTCTACGAGGGGCCGGTGCCGGCCGGCTTGAGCGACGAGGAGTTGATCGATGTGCGCGGCCGTTACCTTGCCGGCCCCGCTGACGATCCCTTCGTTGAACCGGTGAATGACTTGCGTCGCTGGCGACGAACGATTGAGGCGCACGACTCATACGACGAGCTCGTGCTCTGGTTCGAACACGACCTGTTCGACCAGCTCAATCTCATTCAAATCCTCAGCTGGATTCGGACGCGCCTTCCCGCCGGGAAGAGCGTGAGCCTCGTGTGCATCGGATCGTTTCCCGGCCATCCCGGATTCAAGGGTCTCGGCGAGCTCTCACCCGATGAATTGGCATCGCTCTTCGAAACGCGGCGACCCGTCCGCGACGCCGAGTACATCCTTGCCGCGCGTGCATGGCAGTCGTTTCGCGAGCCGCGGCCCGAGCCACTGGACAACCTGCGGCATTCCGACACGATCGCGTTGCCGTACCTCGCGCCGGCTCTCGAGCGCTTTCTTCAGGAATATCCCTCGACGATCGACGGGCTCTCTCGAAGCGAGCGGCGGCTCCTGCGCCTCGCGGATCGCGGTCCGATCGGCGTGGCGGACGCATTTCCGCGTATGCACGATGACGAGGCCGTTTACTACATCACCGACTGCTCGCTCGCCGCGCTCGTCGGTACTTTGTCCCGCACATCACCTTCGCTCCTCACGATCGCTCCTGGGGCGCATGTCGACGGCGCATCGCTTCAGGGAACCGTCACGCTGACGGACGCCGGTCGCGAAGTCCTGGCCGGCCGTCGAGATCGGGTCGCGTGCGGACTCGATCGGTGGCTCGGCGGCGTGCATCTGCAGAACGGGATCGCCATCTGGCGCTGGGACGACGACCGACGGCGTATGACGGGACGCTGAATCGACGCGCCGCCGCTTGGATAGTCGAGATACGCGAGATCCCACTTCGATACCTTCTGCTCATCGTCATGTCGAGCGAAAGGGCCAGCGCCTTGCACTCGCGCGTACATTCGTAGCCGTACGACAGCGGATCGGCGCAGCGAAGGACAGTCAACGTAAGCGCCTGTCACAAAGTGGAAAAGAGGTTCCTCATGGCGATAGGGACGAGTTTCCGCTGCCTTCCGGTGTTGTTATTGATTACCGCGGCATCTGCTGATTCAGCTTCGGCTGATCCAATCCTGGTCAACGCCGGCACATTAAGCGTGAACAACGGCGATCCGTCTTTCTTTCGGTTCATTGGTAACGGATTTGACTTCCCCGCCGAGCTACTATTCGGCAATCTGCCCGGGCCTCTCCGCACCTGCAACCCGTGCAGCGGCGGCGCTCCGGTGGATCTGAGCAGTCATCTCACTGGCAGCATCGGCGAGTGGGTCAACAGGCCGGATTTTCCGGTCCAGTTCAACGGCAACACCTACGCGACAGTGTTCTACTCCGGCGACGTGGTGTTCGATGCGCCTATCGTCGTAGCGCCGGACCCATCGCAGACGATGTTCTTAAGGTTCAATGAAGGGTTCACGTTCTCCGGGCAAGTCACTGGATTCCCGACAATCGCCAGAAACACGGCCCCGCTTTTCTCGACCGCGTTGACCGGCAACGGAACAGTGCAGTTCTTCGCTGCCGCCGCCGGCGGGATGTTTTTCTTCGCAGACCTCGACTACAAGTTTGCCGCTGAGAACGGTCCTTCGCCAACTCCCGAACCAGCTACCGTCTTTCTGATGGGGACGGCGGTCGCTGGCGCTTTCGCCCGCCGCCTCCGGCGCAGATAAACGTCCATCCCTTTACCGAATCGCCGGTTGACTCGTCGGGCGCGACGTCGATGGCGGAGGCAGCGGCACATCCGACGCGAAGCGGCGCAGGACGTTTTTCGTGAGTCGCGACACGTTGTTCGTGTAGTTGTTGTACGAGAGACTTGCGCACCACGCGATCGATCCGGTCGAAAACACCGCGCCGCCGTTGGGGTACTCGAGATACGCGAGATCGGCATGCACCAGTTTGTTGACGGTTCCGCCTTGCCGCGAATCGGACGTGTTCACCTCTTCGACGACATGCTGATAAGCATCGGAGTGGCCGAACGACTGCGCGAGCAGCAGCGTGTGCGCGGGCGATCCGATCGGATAATCGACGCGATCGAGCTCCTGTCCCGCAGCCCCTTCGCCGAGCGCCAGTGAGGGGAAGTCCCCGATGATTTCATCGGCGCCGATCCCTTCGAAGATGAACGCGACGCGGGGGTCGAAGCTGCCCGGCATCCTTTTATATGGCGACCCCTTGTCGAAACCCTGCGCGGTGAAGCCGACGCCGAAGTACCGCTGCGGCGGCAGACCGCGGAACCGCCAGAGACCGCCCGGTTCGCCCGTGAGGCTGTGATACGACTCGCCGGGCGCCCCCTGCCAGTGCTCGGTTCCGTCGCGGCGCCGCAGCTCGATGAAGCGTCCGGCCGGATCCATCGGCGTCACCCAATAGAATCCGTTGCCGCCGAGATACACCACGCGACCGCCTTTCTCGAGATACGCGTGAAGGCCGTCGAGCATTTGTTGTGAGTAGTACTCCGGATGCGACCCTGTGAGAACCGCCTTGTACGGCGCCAGCAGTGCCGCGCCCTCGAAATGCAGGTCCTGATCGGTGATGACGTCGACCGTGAACCCTTTCACGTCGAGCCAATCGACGATGTAGGTGTCCTCCATGAACTGCCATGGGTTGCGCGTCGTGATCTTGGGCCGCATGTTGGTGATCGGCCTCAGGCGCGACGAGTAACCGATGCCGCTGCCGTCGGTGTGGTGCGCGTAATTGCTCAGGATGTTGAATCCCGAGTTGCCGGTCCCGCCGTACGCGAGATAGCTGAACGTCGGAACGAGAAACGCGATCTTCGCCGTCGCCGTTCCCTTCTTCGGCCGCACGAAGAACGGCACGTAGTCCTCGGCCGAATCAGTTCGAAGGCGTGCGGCGTAGACGCCGCTCTTGAGATCCGGCGGCACCTTGAACTCGAATCCTGGCTCCCATTTCGTGTCTTCCAGATCGTCGTCGTGAAAGTAAATCGCGCCGTACTCGTCGCGCGCGTGTTTGAAATCCATCTCCCGGCCCGTCCAGTTGTGGCCAGTGACCGCGCGCGTCGGCGTATTGACCGCAATGCCATTGAGCTTCCGCGACGACGTATCGGTGACGACGCTGGTCGGAATGTCGAGCGAGAAATTCCACGACGCGATCGCATCGGTCGGACCGCGGCCCAGGCGAATCTCGTCGAGATCGCGCCGGCTCAACGTGCGACCGTAAATCCGCGGGTTGTCGATCTTGCCGTTGAAGTGACCGCTGCTGGTGGGTTCGCCGCCGGCAGCGGCGCCCGACGAATACGCCGCGATCAGAAACGGCGCGGCATTGGTCGAGAGCGACTTCAGCTGCGTGGCATGCTCGGTGGTCGAACGCGTCGGATCGAACGGGAACTCGGTCAGCGGCTCCTGAACGAGCGTGACGCGGCCGGCCGCCGCGTCGTACGAGGCCGCGACGAAATACCACGACGTCGTGGTGACGTGCTGCGGCCGCGGCGCGTTGGCCGCGCCAGGAATCGACGGCACCCACGGCCGGAGCGGCATCTCCGCACGCACCTTCTCGATCCGGCCGCCCGGTCCGCCGAGCCACAAGGCGAGACGCGCGTCGTTCTCGATGAACAAACCGTATCCGCTCTGATCGCGCGGCGACCACTTCGTCAGAATGCCCTGATCGCCGTCGGGCGCGCGCCCGCCCGGCGCCACCGGATCGTGCCGCGTCGCCGCGATCCACGCCGTCATCGTGAAGCTGCCCGTCAGACGCAGCGCCGGATTGTCGCGCACGACGACGTACGATCCGAGGGGCAACGTCTGGCGCTTGCCGGAGTATTCGCCGTTGGTCGCCGTCTCCACCACCGACTCTTTCATCCCGGGACCCCTGGGGTTGATGTCGCCGTGGATGATGCGAACGATGTCGACGCGATACCGCGACGCGCTGCTGCTCACCATGAACTTGATCGCATCACCGGGCTGCGCCGTCATGTGATCCGCGTAGCCGACGATTCCCATCCGGTCGAGCCCTTCCTGCGCGGACGGCTGGACCTGCGGCGCCTGCGCGCGCCCGACCATCAGCGCGAGCGAGACGAAGATCGCGATCCGTATCAGCGTGCGTACGGTCGACATGCGAACCTCCTCTGGTGGCTGGCTGGTTGCTGGTGGCTGGTAATGATTCCTCCCAGCAACCGGCAACCAGCAATGAAACCAGCCCCAGCAACCCCGCCGCCAGCAACCCAGCAACCAGCAACCAGCTCAATGAACGACGATGGGCGATTCGGCTTCCGACAGAAAGATCCGCGCGGACCCGCCGCCGTCGACCGGCGCGACCCACACGTCTGAAATCGCGGTCGTCCGGCGCGGAATGGCGTACAGCACGTGCTGTGAATCGAGCCATTCGACCTGATCGTCGATGTATCGCGTCTCGCCGTCGATGATTCGTTCCACGTTCGTCGCGAGCTCGAGCACGTGCAGCCGCCAGCTGTCGGGGCTTGGGCCGACACGTTTCTTGTACGCGAGCAAGCGACCGTCCGGTGAGAGCGACGGACACTCGACGCCCATGCGCAAGACCGTCAGTCTGCGCAACCCCAGCTCGCCGCGAACCAGATACGTGGTGCCCGCGCTGCGGAGCGATGCGTAAAACGTGTTCGTGTCGCGCGCGAACGTGACGCCCCAGAAGTTGAAATCGACGGCCCGAAACCGCGCGCCGTTCCGCCACGTCGCGAACTGCTCGAGCTCGCCGATCTCGTCGCCGCTCGACAGGTCGACGATCGTGGTCCGCGTCGAAAACTCCGACGCGTAATCGTCGCCGGTCACGAAGACCGTGACGGCGCCGACCTGACCGTCGGCGGCGGCGCGCGTCCGGCTGGGAAGACCCTGCAGCTTGATCGAAGGGCCGGCACGCAGCTGGCCGTCGAGCAGCAGGGCGGTGTAGCGGTTGAACACGCCGCGATCGACGTGCAGGCAGAGGCCACGTCCGGCCGCAAACGAGACCCGTTCGCACGTCACCGCGGCCGCCAGGCGAAGTCGCACGTTGTCGAGGGGCGCCACGCTCAGTCGACCGAAATTCGGTCCGGGCATGGTGTCGCGGAACACGACGTGCGGTCGGGCGAGGACGGGCGCGATTTCAGCGGGCGCGGCGCCCGCGTGCGTGAGCGGCGGCGGCGCGTCGGCGCGCTGCATGCCCATCGACGCCAGGCACACGACCGCGATCGTCACGGTGGCGAGGCGCGGGCGCGCGACGGCGCTGACGACGCGAGCGCGCGGCGCCGCGGCGACGCGTGAGCGGACCAGCGTCCACGCCACCGCGGCAAGCGGACCGACAAGCAACAGGTCGCTGAAATGAATACCGTAGATCCCGTCGGGTCCGTACGGCTCCGTCGCGGCGTGCAGCGCCTCGCTCCATGGCAGCAGCCGCGCTTCCGCCCACTCGTGGAAGGCGTACACGGCAACCTGCGCGAGAAAGAGCGCGGCGAACGTGCCGATCGCAACTTCAACCACCGGTAGCGACAGCTGTCGGCCGAGGCGAGCCCACGACCACGCGGCGACACCCGCAAGCGCGGCGCCGGTCACAATCGCCGACGTCGCGTCGAACGAGCGCAGCTGCAACGCCGCCACGCTCAACACCGATCCGATTTCCATCGTCTGACGAACCACGACGAGGATCGTCGCGGCAGCGAGCGCGAAAAAAGTGCCACTGCGCGCTGGAGGCGAATGACCTATTGTCGCGCCGCCGATCGATGATCGCAGCCTGCGCGCGCACACGAGCACGATTGCGAACGTCACCGTGGCAAGGATGGCTTCGTCGAGCGCACGCGCCGCGCTGCCCTGAAACCACCACGCGGACGGAACGGTCGCCGGGATCGACAGAAGGAGGCCGTATCGGATCGCGGATCTGTGTCGCGCCGCGCCCACGGCGGCGCACCACATCAGCGCCGCCGCGACCGGCGTGAACGCCTGCAATCCCTGCGAAAGCGTCCGGAAGAAGAGGTTGGCCATCGAGCCGCGAAGCCCGGCGCATCCTAGCACCAACGAATGATCTTCGCGTCCGACATTTCTGTCGAAGATGCGCGCACTGACGACATTTGCGTCGTTGACACTCCATACGGCTGGTGCTACAAGACCGCAACTTGCGACGACAGATCACGCGCGTGGCGTTCGTGGCGGCCGTGGCGACTGCCTTCGGAGTATCAGCCGCGGTGCCTGCCCGGCTGCGGGTTCAGCGCGCGGCGGCGGCTTCGGAGGCGTCATTCGACGTCGTCGAGAAGACGATCACCGAGCTGCAGGACGCGATGGCCGCTCGGACGGTCAGCTCCAGACAGCTCGTCGCCGCATACCTCGCGCGCATCGCCGCCTACGATCAGGAGGGTCCACGCCTGAACGCGATGGTGACGCTGAACCCGCGCGCGCTCGACGCCGCAAAGGCGCTCGATGACGAACGCGCCTCCGGTCGCGTTCGCGGACCGCTGCACGGCATTCCGGTCGTCGTCAAGGACAATTACGACACGCGCGATTTGCCGACGACCGGCGGATCGATCGCCCTGACGGGTTTCTCCCCCGAACGCGACGCGTTCCAGGTCCGGAAGCTGCGTGACGCCGGCGCCGTGATCATCGGGAAGACGAACCTGCACGAGCTCGCGCGCGGCATTACGACCATCAGCTCGATTTCCGGTCAGACGCGAAACCCGTACGATCCGTCGCGCAATCCCGGCGGTTCGAGCGGCGGTACCGGCGCGGCTGTCGCGGCGAGCTTCGCTGCGGCCGGACTGGGCAGCGACACGTGTGGATCGATTCGAATCCCGGCGGCGAACAACAATCTGTTCGGCCTGCGGGGCACGATGGGACTCTCCAGCCGGCAGGGAATCATCCCGCTCTCGCACACGCAGGACGTCGGCGGGCCGCTGGCGCGGACGTCCGTCGATCTGGCGGTCGTGCTCGACGCGACGGTCGGCCTCGACGCGGATGATCCGGTGACGCGCGATGGCGAGGGACACCGCGCGGCAAGCTATCGCGACGCGCTCACGCCCGAGGCGCTCGCCGGCGCGCGTCTTGGAGCCGTCAGGAATCTTTTTGGCTCCGCGCCGGAAGACACGGAAGGCGGCGACGTCGTCCGCAAGGCGATCGATGCGATGCGGGATCGGGGCGCGACGATCGTCGACGTCGCGATTGCCGGACTCGAGACCGCGCTGCAGGGGTCGAGCGTCATCAACACGGAATTCAAATTCGATTTGCTCGATTACCTCGCCCGCTACCCGCAGGCTCCGGTTCATTCACTCGGAGAAATTCTCAAGCGGGGCGACTATCACGCGGCGCTCGAGGCCGGATTCAAGCAGAGCAACGCAATCGACAGCCGCGACAGCGCAGCGCACCGGATTGCGCTGCACAAACGTGCGGCGGTGCGTGAACTGATCACGGCGGCTCTCGAGGAGCAACGGGTCGATGCGCTGGTCTATCCGGTTCTGAGCCGCAAGGCTGCGCTCATCGGAGAGCCGGTGCGAGGGATGAACAACTGCCAGGTCAGCGCGAGCACCGGTTTCCCGGCGCTGAGTGTACCCGCAGGTTTCACGGCCGACGGCGTGCCGATCGGCATGGAGCTGCTCGGTCCGCCGTGGACCGAGTCGCGGCTGCTTTCGATCGCGTACGCGTTCGAACGCGCGGTCCAGCCCCGCCGCGCGCCGGCCACGACACCTGCGCTCGTGAACGGAAAGCGTCCGCCGCCGCTGCGCAGCGCCGCAGCCATCGAGGAAGTGCGGGCGACGTTCACATTCGATCCGGTGACAGGGCGTTTGTCCTACGACGTGTCGGCGACGAGCGCGCGCGCCGGCGCTGTTTCCGTGGCCATACACCGGGCGGCGAAGGACCACAACGGCCCGGTGATTCTGAGCGTGCTCAACGGGTCCGCATCCACGGGCGACGTTGTGCTTCAGCCGATCGATCGCGAGGCCCTCGCGCGCGGCGATTTGTATCTCGGCGTCCGCTCGATGAAGGGTGAATCTCGCGCGCAGCTGCAATTCCGGCCGGAGTAACGCCACACACAGGAGGAGGCGGACGTGAGATTGCGACATGAGCGCGCTCGATTGTCGGCTCTCGTGGCGCTCGCCGCGCTTGTGTCCGCCGGGCAAGCGGTCACGTTGCGCGCGCACGGCACCGAAGCCCGGCGCGTCGTGTCCCTCACGTGGAAACGCGATCACATCACGCGCGTCCTCGATGCCAATCGATCCGAACTGGGCCTGAACGGCAGCAAGGCGCCGGCACAGATGATGACGATTGGCGGCCAGGCATGTCTCTTCGGCGATCTGTTCGCGTTCGATGTCGACGATCGATACGCATTCGATGTCGACGAGCCGGTCGACGTGACCGTGACGTACGCGCCCGATCGCACGCAGCCCTTCGCGATTGCCTGGGACAAGAACGGCGGCGATGGATACGGCATCTCGAAAGAGATCTCGCCTGAGCCGGGCGCGGCGCTGCGGAAGGCGACGGTCCGCCTCGAACGGGCCCGCTTCGCCGGCCTCGGCATTCTCAACACCGATCTCGCCGTCGGCGCGCGCGGCGGCATTGCGCTCTGCGACATCTCGATCGTCCGAAGCGCCGCGACGAAGGCGGCGGCGCCTCGCGGACGCGTTCAAATCGAAGTAAAGGATGCGGATACGGGCGAGCTCGTCGCGGCACGCCTGGGGCTGTACGACGCGACGGGACGAACGCCGCTGCCGTCGGACCAGGCTCTGCTGATTCACAGGTACGCCGACGAAACGCGGCTGCTGTGGGTGGCGCCGCGGCTGCTCTGGCCTTCCGCCGAGCGTCAGGCCTTCTACGTGAACGGCACCTACGAGACTCAGGTGCCTGCCGGATCGTACGAGGTCGTCGCGACGAAAGGACCCGAGTACCGCGTCTTCAAGGGCGCGGTCGACGTGAAAGCCGGTCAACTCGCGCGCGTCGCATGCGCGAACAAACGCAGGACGCCGCCGTGTGGGGACAGGTCGCAGCCGAGGACGTGCACGTCGGCAATCTCCTCGAGATGGGCAACATCGTCACGACGCATTACCGCCAACCGGCGTGGGGCAAGGCCGGACGGTATCTGCGTGACGGGCACCTGCTTGCATCGGGACAGGAAGATCCGCGAACGACGGAGCGCGGCCACACGATTCATCACAACCTGCAGAAGCCGATTCATCTTCCGCCGGAGGATTTCTTTTCGTATCACAAGGTCTTCGAAGCGTCGCACATGCAGGGCGGCGTGTCCGGCTACGCGCACATGGCGCAGATCTTCAACGGCCGCCGCGGTCTGTCGCTCGATGCTCCGTTCGGTCTCGTCGACTTCATCGAAGTGCTGCAGGGCGGGCGCCTCGGCGTCGACAATTGGTATCCGTATCTCAATCTCGGGTTCAAGATAAGTCCCGCCGCCGGATCCGATTACCCGTACTTCGGTCCCTCGCTGCCTGGCGTCGAGCGGTACTACGTGAAGCTCGATGGTCCGTTCGATCCGGACGCCTGGTATTCATCCTTCAAAGCGGGCCACGCGTTCGTCACAAACGGTCCGTTGCTCGATTTCACGATCAACGGACGAGGAATGGGCGACGAGATTCATGTCGCGCGAGGCGCGCAGCTCCAGATCGCGGCGGCCGCGCGGCTCAACCCCGACATCGACGCATTGGGGCGTCTCGACCTGATCGTGCAGGGCGACGTTGCCGTCACCGAGCGTGCGAGCGGCGGCGACCGCATCGAGCTGCAAAAGGAGTTGACGGCCGATCACAGCATGTGGATCGCGGTGCGCGCCACCGGAAACCGGGAAGTGCCCGCGCAGGGCCAGCTGCAGGAGCTCGGCGCAATCGCGCACTCGGCGCCAATCTACGTCGTCGTCGACGACCAGCCGTTCTGGAAAACGCCGGCCGTCGCGGAGCTGGTGCGCGGAGAACACCAGATTCTGCAGGATCTGCTCACCGCTCCCGTCGACCCGATGGGCGACCTCGAAGCATGGGAAACCGTGAGCGTGCTCGCGCCGCAGTGGGAACGCCAGCGATATCTGCTGCGTTCCCGCGTGCAGCAGGCCGACGCCAAGTACGACGACATCCTGCGCCGCGCGACCGCGCGTTCTTCGTCGGCGCAGGCACGACTCGGAAGTGCAGGGCTGGTCGTGGTGGCGGCGTTCGCGCTCGCGATCGTTCGCGGCCGCGGTCGACGTCGACGCGCTGACTCGTTGCCGGAACCTGGCTAGGCGCGCCACAGGCGCGCCCGCCGGAGCGGAGCGGGGCAAGGGGCCGCCGCGAGCGACGGCGTGGGGGGCCGCGGGGGCGAAGCCCCCCGGATCTAGGAGGAACCGATGGAACCCGTTCGCGCCCGTCTCGTGGCCACCTTGTTCGTCCTTCTCGCGGTGGTTGCGCCTGCGTACGCGCAGGTCGAAGCCACAATCGTCGGAACGGTCGCCGACGAATCCAAAGCCGTCCTTCCCGGCGTCACCGTCACCGCGGCCGACCTCGCCACGGGACGTCAGTTCACGGCTGTCACCGACGTGCGCGGCGAGTACCGGCTCGTCGGCATGCAGGCGGGAAAGTACAAAGTGCAGGCCGAGCTGGCAGGTTTCGCGCCTTCGGTGCTTTCGGAAGTCGAACTGCTCGTCGGACAGAACGCCACGATCGTGTTTTCGATGAAGGTGGCGAGCATCGCAGAGACGCTCACGGTGAGCGCGGCCGCGCCGCTCGTCGACACGCGGCAGGCGCAGGTCTCGGGCAACGTCGATCGGCGTCAAATGGAGGAGCTCCCGATCAATGGACGGAACTGGCTCCAGCTCTCCACGATGGTCAAAGGGATTACCGCCAACCAGATCACCGATACATCGACGCCGAACGGCAGCAGCAGAACGGCGGCCTTTCGAGTGAACCTCGACGGACAGGAGATCACGCAGGAGACGTCGGTCACCGGTTTCGGTCAGCCAGGGATCAGCCGCGACGCCATCGCCGAGTATCAGATCGTGACGAACATGTTCGACGTCACGATGGGCCGGTCGGTGGGGCTGCAGGTGCAGGCGATCTCGAAAGCGGGTGCGAACAACTACAGCGGCAGCATGTACGGCTATTTCCGCAGCGACAAGCTCAATGCAGCGGACGCATACACAGGAAAGGTGCTGCCGTATTCCAATCAGCAGGTGGGCGGGACGTTCGGCGGTCCGATCATCAAGGACAAGATGCACTACTTCTTCTCGTACGAGTATCAGCGCGAGCCGAACACGATCGTCATCGGCCCGTCGGTGTACAGAGGAGAGACCATTACCCTGCCAGCCGATACGTTTCAGCACTACGCGCTCGGGCGCGGCGATTACCAGTTGACGCCGAAGGATCACCTGCTCGTCCGCGGCAACTACTTCGATTGGCAGAACCCCCATTTCTTCTCCGCGACCACCAGTCCAACGCGGGGCGCCGAGCGGTTCCACCACTCGAACTTCGTCACCGGCAACTGGTCGCGCGTTGTCAGAAACAATCTGCTGCAGGAGTTGAAGGTCAACTGGTTCCACTACCAGTTCATCAACGCGCCGTTGAAGGACGGACCCTCGTCGTTCCCCGAGTTCATCTTCGGCAGCATCACGATCGGTCCGAACTGGAATTATCCGGAGGACTGGAACCAGGATCATGTGACGACGACCTATGAGGTGAAATGGCACAAAGGAACGCATGACCTGAAAGTCGGCAGCGAGCTGCACATCGAAAAAGATGCCGGGTGGTGGCGGGCGCGCTCGCGCGGTCAGATGTTCTTCAGCACGACGCCGGCCGACCTGTCGCAGCGTGTCCCGCTGGCGCAGTGGACCAATCCCGCGCAATGGAATCTCGCCGGCCTCGATTCGATCGCGACGCGGTTCGACATTTACTACGCACCGGGCGACGACTGGACGTACGACGTCCCGCGGCCGATGTACGCGGGATGGTTGGGCGATACATGGGCCGTCAACAACCGGCTCACGCTCAATCTCGGCGTGCGCTACGACGTCGCGTGGAAGGACTTCGTCTCGCCCGGCAACAAGGAAACGACGCTCATTATCAACAACGGATTCAATGTCCAGGACTACGGCTACAAGAACAACATTCGCGATCTGAGCAACGTTGCCCCGCGCGTGGGGTTCGCGTGGAACGTCACCGGCAAGAACGACTTGGTGATACGCGGCGGCTCCGGCCTGTTCTTCGGAACCCAGGGCGGCAACCAGGCGGTCGATGCGCAGCTGTTCGGCGGACAGCGCCTCATCGTCGCCTCATTCCAGAACGACGGAAAGCCGGGCTTCGTGCAGGATCCGGCGCGCGGCGCGACGTTGAACGACGTGCTGTCCGGCAAGGTGCCGCTGCCGCCGCAGACCATCTCGGTCATTCAGCCGGGTTTCCAGATGCCCTCGACCTGGCAGAGCATGTTCGGGTTTCAGAAGCAATTCACCGATGTGATGGGCGTCGATGCTGACCTGGTGTATTACAAGGGGTACCGCGAGGACGAGCAGCTCGATCCGAACGTCTTCTACGATCCGGTCACCGGCTTTCCGAAGAACCCCTCGAGGTTCGGCCGGCCGAACTCGAGTTACGGGCCGATCAACCTCAAAGCGAGCATCGGGTACTCGGATTACTTCGCGCTGGCCAGCTCGTTCACGCGGAGATACCGGAGCAATTTCCAGTTCGGCCTCACCTACACGTTGATGTTCTACAAGCACGACACCGGCATCTCGAGCGCCGGCTATGGAAGCCAACTGCTCAACCCATTCGACGTGTCGGCCGAATGGGCGCGCTCCTCGGAGTTCCAGCGGAACACGCTGAACGCCAACGGTGTCTGGAACGTGCGCTGGGGTCTGCTGCTCGCAGGATCTTTCCATTACGGATCCGGCAACTATTCGACGATCACCTCGCCTGCCGATCCGCTTGGTCAGGTCAATGGCGCACGCCGCGTGCTCGCCGACCTCACGGTGATTCCACGTAACACGTTCCGTCAGGATCCATGGCAGTCGCTGGATCTGCGCGTCTCCAAGGACGTGCGCGTCGGTACGATCAAGCTGACCGGGATGGCCGAAGTATTCAACTTGTATGACTACGCTCGGTTCAATCGGAACACGATCTACGGCAACGCGCTGTTCGGCCAGGCGACTTCGTCCGCTGGTATCCCGAGGACCGGACAGCTCGCATTCCGGATCTCGTTCTAATCCGGACGGCGCTTGCGTCGACGCATGCGGCGCAGACCTTTTAAAGGCTACGTCGATCAGTAGCTCCTTCACGGCGGCGAGACCGCGTGCGGGCCGCCCTCGCTCTGGCGCACCGTTCGACCGTCCGAACAACATTTACTCGCGTGGGCCCCCCCACGCGCTGACGCCCTCGCGCCGTAGCGCTCGGGCGTATCCAGAACAGAACGTCACCGAGCCGTAAGCGCTTTGAGACGTCCTCGCGGCGTCATGCTCTGCGTGGCGACGTTCTGTTCTTTATACGCGATTCAGCGTGCGGTCGGGGGCGGCGTGCACGCGGCGCCGGCGAGCGTCGACACGGCGATCAATGGCTTCTTTCCGCGGATCTCGAACGCGTGATTGCTGCCGTGTGGCACCACGACGAGCGTGGCAGGGCGCAGCGCGATCGCGTTTTCGCCGAGGCGAAGCACGCCGTCGCCCGCGACGACATAGATGATTTCGTCCACGCGATCGTGAACGTGCCGCGCGACGGGTTCGCGCATTTGCAGCAGCCGCACCGCCTCCAGCGGCCGGCACGCCAATACGGATTCCCGCATCGGCTCCCGGCCGATGAAATTTCGATCGAGGAAATCAGTGATCGACACGGTGACTGGCGGCCCGCTCGGACCGGCGGTTGAAGCCGACGCGGCGTCGGATGGCGCGGATCCGGCGGAGGGCTGGGCCGGATTCAACACGACGTCGATGGCGTTCTTCATCACACCGCCGCGAACGGTAAACTCCCGTTCGAGCGTGATGAAGCCTGCGTGCTCGCACCGTACGCGGTACAACCCGTCCTTGAGCTTCGGAATGACCGTCGTTCCTGCGGCGCCCGTCGTGTACGCTCCCGCTGCCGCGCCGGAAAGAATCAGATGAACGCCGGACAACGGCGCGCGATTCTGGTCGCGCACGGAGATTTGCACTGACGATGTTCGCGCGGGCGCGGCCGTCGCTTTCTTTGCCGATCCTTCACGAGTCGATTGTGCGGCCGTCGTCGTCGCGGCCAGCGCAACCGCGACCCCGACCATCATCCCTCTGATCATCGCGACCTCCCGTCGGTGAATCGCGGCTGGAAGATGCAGACGGTCGATCGAATGCTGCGCGAATTATACCGCCGGCACTCGTGGACGAGGCGTCGACGTTGGTATAAGGTGAACCGTTCATTTCATTCGCGTCGTGCTCGAAGCTGTCAGGAGGCCGAAATGAGAGGGCACATTTTCGCCGGCGTGATCGCACTCGCACTCTTTGCTTCACCGCCGGCATTTCCTCCGGCTGACGCGCGAGCCGGGCGGCCGCAGACATCGGCTCTGGATCAGCAATCACAAGGCGGCGGAAGACTCGCAGGGCGAGGCGAGGTCATCCAGGGGAACAGCGGCGCGGAACCGTGCACGCATTCGCCCATCTGCGCGTGGGGAAGAGAGCGCAACATCATTTCTCATGAAGTGCGCACACCCGATCTGGGATTCACCTACGCGTACCCGTTCGCGTTGCCCGAAGGCGGCGGCGGTGTCTCGGCCGTCGCGATCAATTCAAGAGGACATCTGTTCGCGTTTCAGCGCAACGCCGCGGGCAAACCGCAGTTGTTCGAGTTCGACCGGAATCACACGCTGATTCGCGCGATCGGCGACGAGGTCATCGGGCATCAGAACAAGGCGCACGGAATGACCATCGACGCAGAGGACAACATCTGGATCTGCGACGAGAACGGCGACACCGTGATGAAACTCAGTCCCGAGGGAAAACTGCTGATGACCGTCGGCGTGAAGGACCAGAGGGGTGATTGGGACGAAGCCAAGGGACAGAGGCTTCTCTGGCAGCCGCTACACCTGGCGTTCGCGGCAAACGGCGATGTCTATATCGGCGAGGGTCACGCGAACGAGAGTCCCAACGACACCGACAAATCTCCGACGAACAAGATCGGCGCCGCGCGCGTCCTGCATCTCGATAAGAACGGCAGATTCATCGATCAATGGTTTGGCAACCATGCCGGCCAGGGGCACTTCAGCATGGTCCACGGGATTGCCATCAACCCCGACAACGGCAACGTGTATATCGCCGATCGGGAGGAATATCGACTCGTCGTCTACGACGCACATGGCAAGTTCCTCAAAACGATTCAAATGAGGAACCTCACGTGCGCTCTCTATGTGGATCCCCGCAAGCAGTTATGGCTGGCGACCGGTCAGGATGGCCAGATCTTCAAAATAGACTGGGATGGCAACGTGCTCGGCGCGATCGGTAACGGGCCCGGCAGAGGCGAGGGCCAGTTCGTCGAATCCAACTACATGGTCATGGATTCGGAAGGCAACCTCTATACCGGCGACACGAGCGTTGGACGCATCACGAAGATGATTGCCCCGAGGAAAGGAACGAGGGGGTAAGTGCATCGTCGACGCCGACGCGTTTCAGGAGCGCTGATGGCCACGAGTCGGTTCGGATACCGGGTTGGCATCGCCGTCATGTGCTGCTCGGTGAGCGTCGTGTCGGCTCAGCAGGCGCCTCAGTCAATCGCATCGACGCGGCGTCCCGGCGGCCGGCCCGTCGCGACGGTCCAGGATTTGATGCTCGCGATGGTCGATCCGAGCTCCGACGTCGTCTTCGAGGCGGTGTCGACCACGATTTCGATCAGAGGACAGGAAACGAAGACGCCGAAAAACGATCACGAGTGGGCCGTGGTCCGCAACAACGCGCTGACGCTGGTCGAGGCGGGCAATCTGCTCATGATGCCGGGCCGCCGCATCGCGAGCCCGGCCAGCATCGCCGCCGCCGATGCGCTCGCCGAGTCTTCGACGTCGGTCGCCGAAAAAGCGAGCGCGATCGAGCTGACGCCGGATCAGATCGCGAAGCTGGTCGCATCGGATCGCGCGACGTGGATCGCGCGCGCGCAGGAGCTCGTCGCCGCGGCGACACGGGCGCTGAACGCGACGGAAAAGAAAGACGCTGAAGCCCTGCTCGACTCGGGCGACGCGATCGACGCGGCATGCGAGCACTGCCACCTGAAGTACTGGTATCCGAAGAACAAGAAATGATGCGCTGGCTCTTGTCGCTCACGCTCGTGTGCGCCGTGGTGCCGGTCGTCGCTTGGCAGCCGTCGACCGCCGCCGGCGGATCCATCCAGGGACGTGTGCGGCTGACCGCTCCGCCCCCGGGCAATCCGATCATCCGGATGGGTATGGACCCGCGCTGCGCAGAGGCGGCGCGCGGCAAGCGCATCGTGCAGGACGCGGTCGTGACGAGCGACGATGGCGGGCTCGCCAACGCGTTCGTGCACCTCGCGGGGTCGTTTCCGGACGCTCCGCGTCCCGCCGGCGTCGTGACGATCGATCAGCAGCGCTGCATGTACCGGCCCCGTGTCGTCGGCGCGCGCGTCGGCCAGACGATCGAGTTCCGGAACAGCGATCCAACGCTGCACGACGTGCACGGGCTCTCCAAAGCGTCGAACGACTTCAACATCGGCCAGCCGTTGAGGGGAATGGTCTACAAGGTCGAGTTGAAGCACGAAGAGGTCATGCTGCACATCGCCTGCGACGTCCACCGCTGGATGACCGCGTTCGTCGGGGTCGTTGATCACCCGTACTTCACCGTCAGCAGCGGCGCAGGAGTCTTCACGATCGACGCGATTCCTCCCGGCCGCCACACGATCCGTGCATGGCACGAACGGTACGGGACGTTGACGCAGAGCGTCGACGTCACGGCCGGCAACACAGCAGTCGTCGAATTCATCTACACCGGAAGCGAAAAACCGGATCCGCAACGTTGACAGAGGGAAGCGGCGGTGTAGAATGCGCTCCATTTCGGCTTCATTTCGGGCCCGCGTCGTTGGGATTCATTGTCCTCAGAGGGAGCCCATATGACATCGAGCGTCGTCCGGCGGTTGATCTGTGTGTGCGCAATCGTAGCGGCGCCCATCGCGGCGTTCGCGCAGGAGGCAGTGTTCAGCGGCACGGTGACCGATTCCACCGGCGCGATTCTGCCTGGCGTCACGCTTCGAGCGGTCCTCGAAGCCACCGGCAACAGCTTTGAAGCGACGACCGATCAGCGCGGGGTCTACCGCATACCCGTGCGCATCGGCGTCTACAGGTTGACCGCGGAACTCGCTGGGTTCAGCACGCTCACGCGAACCGGCCTGGAGCTGCTCGTTGGCCAGACGGCGGTGATCAATCTGCAGATGGCGCCCGCTTCAGTGCAGGAATCGGTCGTCGTCACCGCGCAGTCGCCGCTCATCGAAACGACGACGTCGAGCCTGGGCGGCAACATCGATCAGCGCCAGGTGCAGGAACTGCCGTCGCAGGGACGCAACTGGATGTCGCTCGCGCTGCTCGCGCCGGGAAACAGGACCAACGCGCAGGGATCGCTGCCGGTTCAGGATCGAGTCGACGTGCGCGAGTTCCAGTTGAACGTCGACGGCCAGCAGGTCACTGCAAATCTCGGTACGGGCAATCAGTCGCGGTACAGCAACGATTCGATCGCGGAGTTCCAGTTCATCTCGAACCGCTTCGACGCGACGCAGGGACGCTCCACGGGCGTGCAGGTGAACGTCGTCACGAAATCGGGAACGAACCTGCTGGGCGGTTCGCTCGTCGGCAACTTCCGCGACAGCGCGTGGAACGCGGCCGACCCGGTGCTGAAACGCGTCCTCCCCTACAAGAATCAGCAGATCAGCGGCACGCTGGGCGGCCCGATCGTCAAGAACAAGCTGCATTTCTTCGGCAACTATGAATACGAGCGCCAGCCGCTGACCTCGATCTGGACGACGCCGTATCCGCGGTTCAACGTCGAGTTGGACGGCATCAGAAACGTGAAGCTTGGCGGCGTGCGGCTCGATCAACAGCTGTCGTCGACGATGCGCCTGATGGGGAAGGTCGCCCATTCAGGCCTCTTCGAACCGTTCGGAGCTGGAACCGGCAACCATCCCTCGGCAACCAACAGCAACCGCGAGCACAACACCGACGTCATCGGTCAGTTCACGCAGGTCATCAGCGCTCGCGCGGTCAACGAGTTTAGATACGGCTACGCTTCCTACGGCATCGACCAGCAGAGCCTCACGAAGTGGTCGCAGCACTGGCAGGCCGGCAACGGGATCACGACCGACGGCCCCGTCATCAACTTCAGGGGCTTCTCGTTCAACCGCAACAACAACCTGCCGCGCTACCGCAATCAGAACGCGTACACGCTGCGCGACGACTTCACCTTGTCGTACGACGCGGCGGGGCGCCACGATCTGAAGGCCGGCGGCGAGTACCTGCACCTCCTCGACGAGACGCGCAACTGCAACCGGTGCGGCGGCGTCATCACGGCGAACGGCGGGCCGGTTCCCGCGAACATCGAGGATCTCTTCCCCGATCCGTTCAATGCGGATACGTGGAATCTTGCGGCGATCTCATCGATCACGACGCGCTACACCGTCGGCGTGTCGGATTCGTCCGCCTTTCTGACTCCGATTCACATGTGGAAGTACGGCGCGTGGGCGCAGGACGACTGGAAGGTCAGCAACCGCCTCACGCTGAACCTCGGTCTGCGGTACGACCTCATCTGGAACGCGTTCGCGCAGGACGTGACCTTCGAGCCGTTCGAGCACGCGGGTCGGCCGCAGGACGCGAACAACATTCAGCCGCGATTCGGCTTCGCGTATCAATTCAACGAACGGACGGTGCTGCGCGGCGGCGCCGGCCTGTACTACAACGACATCCTCAACACGAACGTGCTGTGGCCGATGAGCCCGTTGACGATCGCGGTGATTGCCGTCGACAACGATCGCACGCGGTCGGACTTTGCGGCGAACCCGTTCAACGGGCCGCTGCCGACTTACGACCAGGCGCTGCAGCGGTTCTGTAACGTCAACAACGCGCCCGGATGTCTCCTGCGCGATCTGCAGGAGCAGGCGCCGCCGCCGGCGTACGCGCACGTGCCGCACAGCTGGCAGAGCTCGATCGGCGTCGCGCGGCAGATGACCAACGATACGGCGATCGAAATCGACTACGTGAACACGAAGAGCCGCGACGAGAAATCGATCCAGGACAACGTCAACGTGACGTTCAATCCGGACACCGGCATTGCCTATCCGTATTCGATCGCGAGCCGCCGCGCGTTTCCGCTCTACGGGGTCGTCGGCATGTTCCCGATGACCGGCATGTCCGATTATCACGGCCTGCAGACGCACTTGACGAAGCGGATGAGCCATCGCTGGCAGGGTTCGCTCACGTACACGCTGTCGGGCCTATGGGACCGCGACCCGGCGCCGATCAGCGGTCTCGCCGAAGTGCCATTCGCGGTGACGAACGACGCCGGCGGCGAACGGTCGTTCGCGGAAACCGATCAGCGTCATCGGCTCGTGTTCAACGGCATCTGGCAGGTCGGTTACGGTCTGCAGCTGAGCGGCATCTACTTCTACGGCTCGGGGCAGCGCACGCAAGCGACCTGCGGCTGCGACGCGCGCGGGCTTCAGATCACCAGCGTCGATCGGCTGCTGCCGGACGGCACGATCATCCCGCGCGAGAGTTTCGTGTTCGCGCCGATCCATCGCGTCGACATGCGGCTGCAGGAACGGGTGCCGCTCCACGGCCATGCGACAGCCGGCGGCTACGTGGAACTGTTCAACGTCTTCAATCGCGCGAACTACGGCGCGTACGAGACGCGGGTCACCAATCCACAGTACGGCCAGCCGCAGCCGAGCACGAATCTCTCGTTCGCGCCGCGCACGCTGCAGCTGGGATTTCGCGTGACGTTCTGAAACAGACGTTCAGAGTCAGGCATGTCGCAGGGCCGGGTGGACGCAATCCGCCCGGCCCGCGCTGTATCAGGAGGGCTGGCGACGGCGGCGTACCTCGCGTCGCTCGCGCCGTAATCGGAGGAGCCGCCATGCTGACCCGCAGAGCATTCGTCAAGACCGGCGCCGGCGCCGCCGCCGGCTTCTTCATCCAGACGCCGCCACGGCGCGAAGTTTCCGTCGGCCGCCGGCGCATCAAGGTGGTCGACGTCCACGGCCACCTGTCGGTGCCCGAGGTCGGCGACATCATTAAAGGTACGAAGCTCGCGCCCGCGGGCGGCGGGAGAGGGGGCGGCGGCGATCAGGAAGGCGGCCTCGTGCTCGGCGCCGAACGCCTCAAAGCGATCGACGAGCAGGGGATCGACGTGCAGGTCTTGAGCGTCAACGCGTTCTGGTACTCGGCCGAACGCGAGCTCGCGTGCCGGATCGTGGCCGTCGAGAACGAGAAGCTCTCCGCGTGGTGCGCGGCGCATCCGGATCGGTTCGTCGGGCTCGCGACGGTGTCGCTGCAGTTTCCCGATCTGGCGGCCGAGCAGCTGGAACACGGAATCAAAAGGCTCGGGCTGCGCGGTGCCGCCATCGGCGGCAGCGTCGAAGGCGAGGAGCTGTCGTCGCCGAAATTCGATCCGTTCTGGGCGAAAGCGCAGGAGCTCGGCGTGCTCGTGTTCATGCACCCGCGCAACGCGCCGGGCACGACGCAGAACCAGCGGTTGCGCGGCCGCGGCGGATTGGGCAACACCATCGGCAATCCGCTCGAGACGACGGTCTTTCTCTCGCATCTGATTTTCGACGGGACGCTCGACAAGTTTCCCGGGCTGCGCGTCTGCGCGGCGCACGCCGGCGGCTACCTGCCGTCGTATCTCGGCCGGTCGGAAGCGGCGTGCACTCGCGATCCGCAGAACTGCGCCGTCATGAAGCGCAAGTTCGGCGAATACTTCCGCGATCAGATCCTGGTCGACTCGATGGTGTTTCGCGAGGAAGGACTGCGGCATCTCGTCGCCGAGATGGGCGCGCGTCAGATCGTCTACGGAACCGACATGCCGTTTCCGTGGCCTGTCGGCGTCGACTTCATCCTGCGCGCGTCGTTCCTGAGCGACGCGGACAAGGAAGCGATCCTCGGCGGCACGCTCGTCAAGCTGCTGCGGCTCGGATCGACATAATCCCGCGAAAACAGAAGGGGAACCGTCATGAAGACGCGGAGCCTGTCCCTCGCGGCCCTCGCCGCTCGGCGTAATCGACGATCGCGCGCGTTCAGTCTCGTCCTGCTGTTTCTCGTCGGCCTCGCTCGTCCATCGATCGCTCAGTCCGGCGCGTCGAAGGCGTCGCCGTCCGACGCGATTCGCACGGTCCCGCTCGACAAGGTTGCGCGCCACGCGTTCTTCTACGCGGGCGGCAAGTACGTCGGCGAGCTGGGACCCGACAGGGAATCGACGATGGGCGGCGCGATGTACGTCGAAGTGATGGTTCCGAAGCAGATTCGCTCGCCCTACCCGATCGTGTTCCTGCACGGCGCCGGGCAGACCGGCGTCGACTGGCTGCAGACAGCCGACGGCCGTCCGGGCTGGGCCTACAACTTCCTCGAGATGGGCTACGTCGTCTATCTCGAGGATTTTCCGGCGCGCGGCCGATCGCAGTACGTGCCGGGCGTCGACGGCACGGCGGAGCGATCGAACCTGACGATCCGCACGGCGCCGAACCTCGAAGAGACGTTCACCGCCTCGGCGGCGCGCGGCGACTTTCCCCAGGCCAAGAAGCACATGCAGTGGCCGGGCAGCGGACGGATCGGCGATCCGATTTTCGACGCGTTCACGAAAACGCAGGTGCAGTTCCTCGCCGGCGCGCGTCAGGAAACGTCGACGCGCGACGCGAACGTCGCGCTCGTCGACGCGATCGGCACTCCCGTGATTCTCCTGACGCATTCACAGGGCGGCGCCTTCGGGTGGCTGATCGCCGACGCACGGCCGAACGCCGTCAAGGCGATCGTGACCGTCGAACCGGCCGCGCCGCCGATCAAAGGCGTCGACGCGGCGAAGGTTGCGTACACCGACGGCGGCGGACTGAGCTGGGGCGTCGCCAACAGCGCGATTGCGTACGACCCGCCGATCGCGAGCGCATCCGAGTTGAAGACCGAGCTTGATGGCAGGGCGGAGCCGGGAAAAGTCGCGTGCTACGTTCAGCAGGAGCCGGCGCGGAAGTTGAAAAACCTGCAGAACGTGCCGGTGCTGTTCCTCAACGGCGAAGGCGGCTATCACCGCGTCTACGATCACTGCCTCGCGAAATGGCTGACGCAGGCCGGCGTGGCGACCGAGTACATCGAGATGGAGAAAGCCGGACTCACCGGCAACGGCCACATGATGATGCTCGAGAAGAACAGCGCCGACATCGCGAGCTACATCGGCAGATGGCTCGCGAAGACCGCGCGAGCGCCGGCCGGAGCGTCACCATCCAAAGCAATGCCGCCGAAATCGATTCCGACGTTCTCCACCGAGAACATCGCGCGCAAAGGATTCTTCTACGCGGGCGGCGCGTACTGGGGCGAACGCGGCAAGGAAGTGATGCGCGGCGCGATGTATACCGAGGTGTGGATACCCAAACAGATTCGTCACGCCGAGCCGATCGTGTTCTTCCACGGCAACGGCCAGACCGGCGTCGACTGGCAGCAGACGCCGGACGGACGGCCAGGCTGGGCGTACTACCTCGCGCAGCAGGGATACGTGCTGTACATGGTCGACTACCCGGCGCGCGGGCGCTCGGCGTACGTGCCGCTGCCGGGACCCGACGGCAAACCGATCGACGGCGCGATCGGTATTCGCACCGCGCTGGAGCTCGAACGCATCTGGACCAACGCGCGCGAGCGCGGCGACTTCCCGCTCAAGATGAACCACACGCAGTGGCCGGGCAGCGGCAAGATGGGCGATCCGATCTTCGATACGTTCATCAGGTCGCAGGTGCAGTTTGCCGGCGCGTCGACCGAGCTGGCGCGCGACGCGGGCATCGCGCTCGTCGAGATGATCGGCACGCCGGTAATCCTGCTGACGCACTCGCAGGGCGGCGGCGTCGGCTTCGACGTGACGGAAGCGCGTCCGAAGCTGGTGAGAGCCATGGTCACGGTGGAGCCGGGTGGTCCGCAGATCGGATCCGCCGACACGGCAAAGGTTACCGCCGGGCCGAGGAACCCGCGATCGTGGGGGCTCACCACGAGTCGCTTCCTCTTCGATCCGCCCGCCGCGAACCCCGCCGACCTGAAAGTCCACCTCGAGGACAAATCCGAGCGGCCGGACGAAGTGCGCTGCTGGTTGCAGGAGGAGCCGGCGAAGAAACTCGTCAACTGGCAGCACATTCCGGTGCTGTCGATTTCCGGCAGCGGCACGTATCATCGCGTGTACGATCCGTGCATTCCGAAATGGCTCAATCAGGCGGGCGTGAAGACCGACTTCATCCGGCTCGAGACTGTCGGCATCAGCGGCAACAGTCACATGATGATGCTCGAAAAGAACAGCGACGAGATCATCAAATTCATCGTGAGCTGGCTTCAAAAGAACGTGCAGAGGACCTGATCATGGACATCAAATCTTCGCTCGTCTCACTCGTCGGCGTGTGCCTCGCGGCGATGTCGGCCGCGGTTCTCGCGCACCACGGCGACGCCGGTCGCTACGAGGACAAGCTGACGACCGTCAAAGGCACGGTCGTGGAGCTGCAGCTGATCAACCCGCACTCGATCGTCGTCGTCGACGTGAAAGAGGACGCCGACAAGGTCGTGCGCTGGCGCGGCGAGGCGGGCTCCGCGACGCAGTTGAAAGGCTGGTGCTGGACCCAGGACGTCATCAAGGTCGGCGACACGGTGACGATGGTCGGACGCCGCCTGAAGAACGGGTCGCCGTACATGACGCTCTCGGAGAACTCGCGCGTCTTCGACGCGAACGGCAAAGAGATCTACCGCGGTAACGATCCGGGTCAGCCGAATCAGCCGGGTCCGTGCGCGCCGGCGAGAACGGGCGGCCGGTAAATGCACGGGCCTCACCGAATCGTCGGCCTCGTCTTCGTGTTGGCGGGCGCCGCGGCGTTGTCGGCGGACGGCCAGCAGCCGGCCGCACGCCCGCCGCGAGCATCCGAGTCGAGCTCCAAGACGGCGTCGCCGTGGAAGCAGGCGGCATACGTCAAAGCGTCGAACCCGCGCGAGGGCGCGCAGTTCGGCTTCGCCGTCGCGCTCAGCGCCGACGGCAGCACGCTTGCCGTCGGCTCACAGATGGAAGAGAGCAGCGCCACCGGCATCAACGGCAAACAGGACGATCACTCCAAGTTCGGCGCCGGTGCGGTGTACGTTTACGCGCGTGGCGGCGCCGGATGGTCGCAGCAGGCGTACATCAAGGCCTCGAATACCGATCAGGACGATCAGTTCGGGTTCAACGTCGCCCTGAGCGCCGACGGCAACACGCTGGCGGTTTCCGCTCCGTACGAAGACAGCGCGGCCACAGGCATCAACGGCAATCAGGCCGACAACTCGATGCCGAATGCGGGCGCGGTGTACGTCTTCACTCGGAGCGGCACGGCGTGGTCTCAGCAGGCCTACATCAAGGCCTCGAACACCGGAGACGCGGAAGAGGGCGATCAGTTCGGCTATTCGATCAGCCTCAGCGGCGATGGAAACCTGCTCGTCGCCGGCGCGATCGGCGAAGACAGCGGCGCCACCACGGTCAACGGCGACGAGAAAGACAATTCGGCGCCGAACGCGGGCGCGGCGTACGTCTTCGTTCGCAACGCAGGCGCGTGGTCGCAGCAGGCGTATCTCAAAGCAGCGAACGCCAGCCGCAACTTTCTCTTCGGCTACTCGGTCGCGGTCAGCGGCGACAGCAGCACCATCGCCGTCGGTTCGTTCGACGAAGCCGGATCGACGCGACAGATCAACGGACCCTACGATCGACGCGCCGCCGGCACCGGCGCGGCGTACGTGTTCGTTCGCAGCGGCGCGAGCTGGACGCAGCAGGCGTACCTCAAGGCGAAGGAAGGCGACCCGCAGGACTCGATGGGCTGCTCGATCGCGATCAGCGACGACGGGAACACGGTCGCGACGGGCGCGCTCGACGAAGACACGATGGTCGGCGGCATCAACGTGGTGCAAAGCGGCCACTCGGGCAAGGTCGACGCGCCGGACGACAACTCTTCGGGCGCCGCGTACGTGTTCGTGCGCAACGGAACGACGTGGACCGAGCAGGCGAATTTCAAGGCGTCGAACGTCGGCAAGGACGACTGGTTCGGCATCCATCTTCACCTGAGCGGCGACGGCAATACCTTCGCGGTCTCTGCGCCGAACGAAGACGGCGCGTCGCAGGGCATCAACGGCAAACAGGACGCCAAGGGCGCCGACGAAGCGGGCGCCGTGTACCTCTTCAACCGCCAGGGCACGACGTGGTCGCAGCAGGTGTACTTCAAGGGATCGAACACGAAAAAGTTCGATGAGTTCGGCAGCGCCGTCGCGGTCAGCCGTGACGGCCGGACGATGGCGGTCGGCGCGCATTTCGAATCGAGCGGCGCGAAAGGCGTCAACGGCAATCAGCAGGGGACGTCGATGTCGCAGGCCGGCGCGGTTTACGTCTTCGTTCGGTGAACGCTGCGAGGCGTGTCCTCTGTGTTCTCCGTGGTGAGAGCTTGAAGGAGCATCATGCGCAAGCACATCTCGATCGTCGCCGCGCTCATCATCGTGACGGCATCGGTGATCGCAAGTCGGATGACGCTCGTCGAAGGACAATCGCGTCAGGATCCCCGCTTCGCGGCCGTGCCGGCCGAGAAGGGCGGGCAGGACGTCTTCGGCGGCTATGAAGTCGTCGCCAACTGGCCGAAGCCGATCTCGAGCCTGCCGGGCCATGAGAAGTGGACGTGGGGCGCCGGACAGAGCGTGTTCGCGGAGAGCGCGAACCGCGTGTTCATCCTGCAGCGCGGCGAACTGCCGAACATCGAGCGGCCCAAACAGATCAAGCTGCCGCAGCTCGGGCCGAACATCGAATTCCCGATCGGACGGCTGCCGTGGCGCGATGCGACGTCGACGAGCCCGCCCGGCGCGCTCGAAACGCGCGATGGAAAAGTCGGCGACGACTCCGACGTCGGCAAAGCCGGTGAAGATTTCCGCTGGGAGCACTGCATCGTCGTCGTCGACGCGAACGGGAACATGGTCGAGGACTGGACGCAGTGGGACAAGATGCTTCGCCGGCCGCATGCGGTGTACATCAGCCCGTACGATCCGGAGAAGCGCGTGTGGGTGGTCGACGATTACCGCCACGCGATTTTCATCTTCAGCAACGACGGCAAGCGGCTGCTGCAGACGATCGGCGAACCGAACGTGCATGCCGCCGACGACAGACATTTCTACCGGCCGACGTTCATCGCGTGGCTGCCCGA
Organism: Acidobacteriota bacterium; assembly: GCA_003222395.1. Classification (GTDB taxonomy): domain Bacteria; phylum Acidobacteriota; class Vicinamibacteria; order Vicinamibacterales; family CAVVIG01; genus Gp6-AA45. The sequence continues at coordinate 356,774 of QHWB01000052.1, read as the reverse complement.
CGGCACGTTCTTCGTCGCGGACGGCTACGCCAACACGCGCGTCGTGAAGTTCGACAAGAACGGCAAGTACGTGACGGCGTGGGGCGAGAAGGGGAACCCGCCGAACGAGAAGCGGCCTGGCTACTTCAACAACGTCCACGGCATCGCGATCGATCCGCAGACGCGTCAGCTCTTCGTCAACGATCGGCAGAATCATCGCGTCCAGGTGTTCGACGAGAACGGGAAATATCTGCGCGAGTGGAGCTTCGGTCCGCCGCCGTCGGACATCCACCTGTTCATCATCACGAGCGATCGCCACCTCTGGGCCGCCGACCGCGGCACGTCGAAGATCCTGAAATACGATCTCGACGGCAACTTCCTGTACGCGTTCGGAACCTGGGGCGATTTCCCGGGTGGGATGTGGGGCGTGCACGGGCTGAGCGTCGACCCGGACGGCAACTTCTACGTCGCGGAAGTCGACAGCGGCCGCGCGCAGAAGTATCGTCCGCGTCCCGGCGCGAATCCTGCGTTCCTGCTCGGCCGCCCGGTTCCGCGGACGTGATCCCAGAAATCGGGTAATTGGGTAATTGGGTAATTGGGTAATCGAGTAATCGAGTAATCGAGTAATCGAAGCCGGAGTATAGCCAACCGCCCAATTTCCCGATTACATTACCCGATTACCCGATTACCCGATTACCCGATTACCCAATTACCCGATTTGGTCTACTTCCTCTTCTTCTGCTCGGGCCTGAGCGGACTGATTTACCAGGTCGTCTGGGTCCGTCAGTTCGGCAACGTCTTCGGCAACACCATCCATTCCGCGTCGCTCGTCGTCGCCGTGTTCATGCTTGGGCTCGGCGTCGGCAGCTATGTGTCCGGCATCTGGGCAGACATGCGATACGCCGCGCGGCGCGGCTCGCTGCTGCGAGCGTACGGATGCTTCGAACTGATCATCGCCGCGCTGGGCCTCGGTGTCTCGCTGCTGCTGCCGCATCTGGATCGAATGTCCGCGCTCCTCTCGTCGTATTCGCGGGCGCCATCGGGCTGGTACGTGTTGTCAGCCGCGACGCACGCCGGCCGCGTCGCCATCGCCTTCATCGTGCTGGCGCCGATCACGCTGCTGATGGGCGGCACGCTCACGCTGCTGATCCGTCATCTCGTGCGGGACGATTTCGCAATCGGCAGCCGTCGCATCGCGGTGCTGTACGCGGTGAACACCGGCGGCGCGGCGCTCGGATGTTTTCTCACCGACTTCCTGCTGGTGCCGGCGTACGGCCTTCAGGCGACACAGTTCGTCGCGGTCGCGTTCAACATCGTCGCCGGCGTCGGAGCGCTTGTCGTTGCGGATCGCGGATTTCGGAGTGCGGATTGGAAGGCAGCGTCTCATGATAAACGGGCGGTCCGCGAGCGATCGCGCGTCCGCCATCAATCCACGATCCCGAATCCGCAATCCGCAATCCGCGGTCCCCGACCCGCGTGGGTTGCCTCCACCCTCGCCATGACCGGCTGCGCCGCCATGGGCATGGAGATCCTGTGGTTCCGGCATTTCACCATTCTGCTGGGCCAACTGCGATCGGTCTTCTCGCTGCTGCTGACGGTGATTCTCGTCGGTATCGGCGCCGGCTCGCTCGCGTCGGCGTTTCTCAACCGGCGCGCTCACGGTGAGGCCGCCGCCGATCCCGCCAGGTGGCTGATCGTCGTGCAGGGCCTGTTCGTGGCCGCAACATTGATCGGCTTGACGGCCGCGGACGCCAGGCGCCTCGAGGCGATCGTCGCCGCCGATCCCGCATTCCTCGCCGCGGCCGGCCGCAGCTTCGACGCGGCGTTGAGCGTCGACTCGTCGGCGTGGTCGCGCGCGGTTGGCGAGCTGTGGTTCAACGCGAGGCCGATGCTGATCGAGGTCGCGCTGCCTGCGCTGCTCATGGGATTCGCGTTTCCGCTCGCGAACGCGATCGTCCAGCGCGTGGAACAGTCGGTTGGCCGCCGCGCCGGCGCGCTCTACCTCGCGAACACGTGCGGCGCGGTGTGCGGATCGCTTGCGACAGGCTTCATCCTGCTGCCGGTGGTCGGCATCCAGACGAGCGCGACGATTCTGATGATCGTCGCCACGGTCGCAGTCCTACCATTGATGACAATTGTGGGGCGGCCCTTGCAGGGCCGCGAACGCGGGCCTGAAAGGCCCGCGCTACAACTCGCATCGCTGTTCATCGCGGGCGCGGCTCTCGCCCTGTGGCTGCGCCTTCCATCCGATTACGTCAACACGCGCGCGCTGCGGCCCGCCGACACCGAGCATCTGCTCGCCGTCAGCGAAGGGCTGAACGAAATCATCGCGATCACCGAGCAGCCCGGTCAGGGGCGGCGCCTGCTGACGAACGGCCACCCGATGTCGGCGACGACGACGCTCAGCCAGCGGTACATGCGTGCGCTCGCGCACGTCCCGCTGCTGTCGATGGAGCGGCCGCAGTCGGTGCTCGTGATTGGATTCGGCGTCGGCAACACGACGCACGCCGCGACGCTTCATCCATCGGTGACGCGCGTCGACGTGGCAGATCTGTCGCCCGACGTGCTGGCGCACGCTGGCTACTTCAAGGAGGTCAACGGCGACGTGCTGGCGGATCCGCGAGTGGCGGTGTACGTCAACGATGGGCGCCATCACCTGCAGATGCGGGCGGCGTCGTCGTACGATCTCGTCACGCTCGAGCCGCCGCCGATTGGGTACGCCGGGATGGCGGCGCTGTATTCGAAGGAGTTCTACGCGCTCGCGCGCACGCGCCTCAGCGCGAAAGGATTCATGAGCCAGTGGCTGCCGGCGTATCAGGTGCCAGCCGACACGACGCTCGCGATGGTTCGCGCGTTCGTCGACGTGTTCCCGAACGCGGTGCTCCTCTCTGGCGCCGAGGCCGATCTGCTGCTGATCGGATCGAATTCACCGCGCGTGGAGATCGAGCCCGAGCGGATCGCAACGGCGCTCGCGCGCGCGCCCGACGTGCGCCGCGACCTGGAGAAGATCGATCTCGGCAGCGTGCGGGAGATCGCCGGCATGTTCGTCGGCGCCTCATCGCGGCTCGAGTCGGCGACGCGCGGCATCGATCCGGTTACCGACGATCGGCCGATTCAGGAGTACGGCGTCCGCTCCCTGCTGAATCTTGGCGAGGCCGTGCCGCCGTCGCTCGTCGACTTGAGCCAGGTGGCCGCGTGGTGCCCACGATGCTTCGTGGGCGATCGGCCGTCGCCGCTCGCCGACGGGCTGGACGCGTACCTTGGATTGCTCCGGCTCGCCTATGCGGCGTCGCCGGCTCAGATGGCGCGCGTCCGCCGGATCACCGAACGCGAGCCGCGGACGATCGCCGGCAGCCGATACCTCGGCGCGATCGTTCCCGATTCGCCGGAGGTGCACAATGCCATCGGCATCTCGTTCGCGGAGCGGGGCGACATGGCGCAGGCCGTGGCTGAATTTCGCGAGGCAGCGCGCCTCGCGCCGGATTCAGCGAGCACGCACTGGCATCTCGGCGCTGCGCTGGCAAGCGAGGGAGCGCGCGACGAAGCGATCGCGCACCTGCGCCGCGCCCTCGAGCTCGATCCCACCAACGCCAACGCGCGACACGACCTCGACGTCGTGCTCGCCTCCATGCGATCCGGTCGCCGCTAGAGTTTGCCGAGCTCTTGAATCGAGCGCGGCGTCGCTCACGATTGACCCCCGATCCACATCAAAGCCGAGACGACGCCGGCGAGAATGATGACGGCGCCGACCGCGAGAACGAGTCGACCGCCGCGAGTGGAACCCTTCAGCTGCAGAAATCTGCCTTGTGAAACGACGGCCGAGCCGATGAGCAGATCGGCGAGGAAGACGCCGCGCCGAAACTGCGCGCTCGGCGGACGCGACGCCGGCGAAATCCACAACCACACGATGACCGACGCAGCAGCGACGTAAAGGACCAACGCAGTCAGTCTCAGCGCTCGCATAGACATGATTCACCGGAATCCCATTCGAGTTGGCGCCACAGAGAAAAGCGCGAATCGACCTCTCCGTGGCGCCATGTACGCAGATTTTAGTGGCAGCCGACCGTTCTGATGGGCTCGACGCCGGCAATCGACTGCTTCGCGGTCGTCGCGCCGGTCAGCCCGCCGAGCGTGTCGCCGCATGCGATCCCGGTATCCTCGGTGCGGAAGTGCAGGACGATGTCGAGCGTCCCGTCGCCGTCGACATCCTCGAACGACGGCTGGTGAGAATTTGCAGCGCCGTTCGGACCGAACTTGACCGTCGCCGGGTCGACTGTTGTTGCATCGAAGTCGTCCGCGCTGAGGATTGCAACTGGAATCACGCCGTCCGCGCGAGGATTGACGGGAACCGGCGCCGTACTTCCAGGTTTGATCTGGATTTTCACGCCCGACAACGCGCCGGCAAAGTCCTTGATCGCCTTCTCGAGCTGCGGAGGAATCAACCCGTCCGGAATCGTCCCGGCAGACGCGAAGATGTCCTGGACCATCAGCAGCTGTCTCACCTGCTCGATCAGATCCGCGTCGGCGCCGAATTCATGGAGCGCCTGCAGGAACGGGTCGGGCAGCCCGCCGAAGGCCAGCTGCTGCTCGAAACTCAGGATCGAGAACGGTGAAGCGGTCGCCGAGAAGCCGGCGGCCGCCAGCGCGTCGCGGAGCGATTTCAGCAGATCGACCTGGCCGCCGAACAGCGCGCCGAGCTGTGCGGCATAGAGCTGCACCGCAGCGGTCTGCTTTCCTTCCCAGAACGCGTCGCCGGCATCGTGAGCGCCCTGCGCACGGTTGGCCGAGGTCAACGCCGCCTTTCCAATGCCGACGACGGCCGCCTCGTTCGCGAAGAGCGCGTTGAAGGCATCGGCTTCGGCCTGCGTCACGCCGCCTGTGTCGTTCGACGCCACAATCGACGGAATGGTGGCAACGATTGGCGTCGCGACCACCTTGAAATTCGGATCGGATGGATCGCCGGCGACGCCGCCGCCGATCGCCCAACTCAGGCCACCGCCCGCGGTAGCGACAATCAGGCCGACGCACAGCGCTCCCGCCGTGAACGTGCAGCCGAGGCCCGCGGCGACCGCGCCAAGAAGAACGGCGGCCACGCCGCCGACGGTCGCGACGACGTTGGCGGTCGACTTCGTCTGCGGCGAGAACGTATGAGCGCCGTTCACCGTCGCGCCGATGCTGCAGCCCTCGTCGCCGTCGAAGCCGATGATGAACCCCGAGATGGTTTCGTTCGGCACTCTGGCGGTGAACGTGAACGGCGTCGGTACGCTGTACGCGCCGATCACCGCATTGATCTCGCCCCCCGAGGTCGAGACGACGAGCGGCTCACCCTCTCCGTTTTCGTTCGGGTCTGAGGTCACCAGCGTCGCGGTGACGCCGATGGTGTCGCCGACGGCGTTGGTCACCTGGACCGAGCACGTTTGCGCCGATGCAGGACTTGATTGCAGCGACATCACCGCGCACATCAGCAATACGAAAAGACCCACACGCTTCATGCCGACCTCCCTGCGCATCCCAACCCGAGCGGTGCCGTCACAGCGGACGCGGAAAGAGCACGTGCGTCGACACGTCAGGTCCCGTCTGCGATCCCGACGCGGAGCATCGACGCGCACCGAGCGTTTTGTTAGCGGCTGTTTGAGCGGCCGGACTCTAACACGAGTTCGCGATGCAACCTGCACGACGATCGATGAGGAAGCAGCCTTGACCCGCGCTGCTGGCGCCAATAGACTCGCAAAACTTTACGGGGGCCGCCATGCTGACCGCAGTCCCGGCCGCGCGAGTACCGAGCAGGCTCACGGCGAATCAGATCCGCGGGTTCTGGGCCGCATGGGGCGGCTGGGCGCTCGACGGCATGGACGCGTCGATTTACGCCATGGTGCTCGTCCCGGCGCTCGCCGACCTGCTGCCCCGCTCGGGTATCGCCGCGACGCCGGCCAACGTCGGCTACTACGGCAGCGTTCTGCTCGCGCTGTTCCTGTTCGGATGGGGACTGTCGATGGTCTGGGGACCGGTGGCCGATCGCTTCGGCCGCGTCCGCGCGCTGATGCTGACGATCCTCTGCTACTCGCTGTTCACGTTCCTGTGCGCGCTGGTGACGAACATCTGGCAGCTCGCCGCGCTGCGCGTGTTGTGCGGCATCGGCATCGGCGGCGAGCAGCCGATCGGCGGCACATTCGTCGCCGAGGAGTGGCCCGAGGATCGGCGCAAGATGGGCGCCGGCTACATGCACACCGGCTACTACTTCGGATTCTTCCTCGCCGCGCTCGCGAATTATTTCATCGGCGCGAACTTCGGCTGGCGGTGGATGTTTGCGCTCGGCGGCGCGCCGGCGCTGCTCGTCAGCTGGATCCGGCGCGGCGTCCGCGAGTCGGCCGCGTGGCAGCAGAACCTGGGCGACGCCGCGCGCGTCCCGAAGATGAGCGAAGCGTTCCTGAAGCTGTTCTCGCCTAAGTATCGGCGCAGGACGATCGTGAACTCGCTGCTGTTCCTCGTCTCGATCATCGGACTGTGGGCCGGATCGATTTACGTGCCGGCCGCGGTCACGCAGATCGCGGTCCGCCAGGGCGTGTCAGGCCCTGATGCGGCGCGGCTCGCCTCGTACGGCACCGGACTGCTGTCGATCGGCACGATCATCGGCTGCGTGATGCTGCCGATCGTCGCGGAGCGGCTCGGCCGCCGCAAGGGAATGGCGGTGTACTTCACGTTGATGGGCATCAGCATCGCGTTCGCGTTCGGCTACGTGTTCTACATCACGCCGAACGCGCTGCCGACGTTCTTCGCCATGGTGTTCCTGCTCGGGCTCGGCGGCGCGAACTTCGCGATGTATACGCTCTGGATTCCCGAACAGTACACGACCGAGTGCCGCGGCAGCGCGATCGGCTTCACCAGCTCGATCGGCCGCTTCGTCGGATGCGCGATGGTGTTTCTCGTCGGCGCGGGCATCGCGCATTTCAAGACGCTCGGTATTCCGGTCGCGATCACCGCGACGGCATTCGTGCTTGGATTGCTCCTGCTGCCGCTCGGCGAGGAAACGCGCGGCAAACCGCTTCCTGTGTGAGGTACTGGGCCGCCGTCGAAGCGGGACGGTCGAGAGACCGACCCTACCGGATTCACGTCCCTGTGCGGCGATATTCGAATCCAGTTCGTTGCTTGGGGACCGTCTGCTGCGGGATGGCCTGAAGGCCGTCCCCTACCGACTCACAGGGACGGTCTCAAGACCGTCCCCGGCCGATCTAAATCCCGACGGCCCGGATCGTCTCCAATCATTGGTAGGACCTCCAAAATCGCACCCAAGACCGATGGTTCGCGCGCTTATCTCGTTGACTCGCCGCACGCGCCTACGCTAGTTTCCGCCCTGCAAAAGCCCGCGCGTCACGTCGCAACCTGACCCTGGAGGACACCATGATTTCGGGCGTCGTCAGATGGTTGGTGGTCGTCGGCGTTTCCCTCGTCCTTCCGTCTCTCGCCTCTGCGCAAGAAGCGGTGCTGAGCGGCACCGTGACCGATTCCACCAACGCCGTGCTTCCGGGCGTCGTCGTTCGAGCGGTGCACGAAGCCTCGGGTAATACGTTCGATGCCGTCACCGATCAGCGCGGCGCCTATCGGCTGTCGGTTCGCATCGGCACGTATCGCATCACGGCCGAACTCTCCGGCTTCACCCCTGTGACGCGCACAGGCGTGGAGCTGCTCGTCGGGCAATCGGCGGTCATCAACCTGCAGATGGCGCCGGGCGGCCTCACCGAGGCGGTGACGGTCAGCGGGCAATCGCCGCTCCTCGACACCACGACGTCGAGCCTCGGCGGCAACGTCGATCCGCGTCAGGTGCAGGAGCTGCCGGTGAACGGGCGCAACTGGATTGCGCTCTCGCTCCTGGCGCCGGGCAGTCGGACGAATCCCAGCGCCACGGGCGTTGCAGCGCAAACGCCGCTGCCCGACAGAAACGGCGGCGAGGCGCGCGACTTTCAGCTCAACATCGACGGCCAGCAGGTGTCGGCCGACATCGGGGTCGGCGGTCAGCCGAAGTACAGCCAGGATTCGATCGCGGAGTTCCAGTTCATCTCGAACCGGTTCGACGCGACGATGGGGCGTTCGACGGGAGTGCAGGTGAACGCGGTCACCAAATCGGGCACCAACACGGTGTCGGGCCTGGTGCGAGGCAATTTCCGCAACAGCCGCTTCAATGCGACGAATCCGGTGCTGAACCGTGTCGAGCCGATCGACAATCAACAGCTCAGCACCGTGCTCGGCGGTCCGCTCGTGAAGGACAAGCTGCACTACTTCGGCAACTTCGAATACGAGCGCGAGCCGAGGACCTTCATCTTCAACACTCCGTACCCCAAGTTCAACATCGACCTGACCGGCACCGACTCGCAGAAAAAAGGGGGCGGCCGGCTCGATTATCAGCTGTCGTCGAAGTCGCGGATTATGGGCAAGTTCTCGAGGGCCGTGCAGTTTCAGCCGGTCGTGCCGCCGAGTCTTCAGAGCTCTCCGGCGGCCACCGGCACGAACCGCGAGTACAACGATGAGGGTCTCGTGCAGTTCTCGCAAGTCCTGAGCAACCATGCGCTGAACGAATTCAGGATCGGCGAGGCCATCTTCGGTCTCGCGAACGCGAATCTCACCACGTGGTCGAATCACTGGCAGAAGGCGAACGGCATCAACACCGGCTCGCCCCGCATCACGTTCAACAACTTTGCGATTGCCGGCAACCAGTTCTACCCGCGGCACCAGGATCAGTGGGTATGGAACGCGCGCGACGACTTCACGTACTCGTACGACGCGCGAGGACGTCACGACCTGAAGATCGGCGGCGAGTTCCTTCACCGTCATCAGATTCAGGACAACTGCCGGCAGTGCATGGGCACGATCGACGCGCGGGGCGGACCGACGCCGGCCAATCTCGAAGCGCTCTTCCCGGATCCGTTCAACGTCGATACGTGGAACCTCGCGGCGATTTCATCCATTACGCGGAACTACAGCATCGGCGTCGGCGACTTCAACGTCCACCTCTATTCGAAGAAGTTTGCGAGCTGGTTGCAGGACGACTGGCAGATGAACGACCGCCTCACGCTGAACCTCGGCGTGCGCTACGACCTCGAGATGGGCGTGTTCGCCAACGACGTCACCGTGCTGCCGTTCCAGCAGGCGGGGCGTCCCAACGACACGAAGAACATCCAGCCGCGGCTCGGGTTCGCGTACAGGCTGAACGACCGGACGGTGCTGCGCGGCGGATCCGGTCTGTACTACGGTGACGCCATCGGCGCCGACCAATCGTTTGCGACGGGCAACGCGCAGCTGGTCGTCATCAATTATCCGAACGACGGCCGTCCCGACTTCGCCGCGAACCCGACCAATGGTCAGCCGCTGCCAACCTACGAGCAGGCGATCCAGCGATTCTGCTACGCCAACAACAACGCGCCGGGATGTCTCATCCGGGATCTGCAGGAGTTCGTGGGCCTGCCTCAGTACGTTCACCTGCCTCGCACGTTTCAGACGTCGATCGGCGTCCAGCGGCAGTTCGGCGAAACGATTGCCGTCGAGGCCGATTACGTGTACAGCAAAGGCACGCACGAAAAAGACGTTGTCGATAACATCAACCTGAAATTCAATCAGGCAACCGGCGCCAATCTGCCGTTTGCGAATCGGGCCAACCGTCCCTATCCGGACTGGGGCATCGTCTCGATGAACGCGCACCTCGGGCGATCCGCGTACCACGCGCTGCAGACGGGTGTGCAGAAGCGGTTCAGCAAACACTGGCAGGCGTCAGCGACGTATACGTTGTCGGGCCTGTGGAATGCGGACACGAAGCCGTTCAGCGGCCTCATCCAGACCGATTTCCCGACCGCGATCGATTTGGGCGGTGAATGGGCTTTCTCGGCCGACGATCAGCGGCATCGAGCCGTGTTCAACGGCATCTGGCAGGTTGGCCACGGCTTCCAGGTGAGCGGACTCCATTATCTCGGCGCCGGCATTCGTCAGGCGAACAGCTACGGCGGCGATCTGCGCCAGACCGGCGCCACCTTCAGCGCGCGCCTGCGTCCGGACGGCACGATCGTCCCGCGCAACTCGGTGATCGCGCCGCCGCAGAATCGGACCGATCTGCGGCTGCAGCAGCGCATTCCGCTGCACGGCCACGCGTCGATCGACGGCATCGCCGAGGTGTTCAACATCTTCAACCGGCCGAACTGGGGAATCGGCGTCCAGGAGAACCAGACGACGCAGTACTTGCAGCACATTTCGGCGCAGACGCGGACGATGCAGTTCGGGTTCAGGATCACGTACTGATCGGTGTAATGAGACATGCAACCTCACCGCGAAACGCACGAAATGACGAAAACACGAAAATGTTTTTGGCGTTTCGTGCGGGTCAGTGGCGAGACGTCCGGCTCGGCCACAGACGTTCTGGTGATCGCTCCTTCAGCTGCCACCCACCTTACGAGGCGTCCGCGTGCGCGGAACGAAACCGCGAGAGGTAGTCGCCTTCCACGGTTGATGCGTCTGGTGTTTTGCGGCGCGTGTGGGAGCCGGGGTGGCTATCTCCGGCGATTGGGCCGCCGCCTCAGCCGCGGCTTTGGCGCGTGCGGCCGCCGTCCGTGCCTCGTCTTTCTCCAGACAGCAGTGCTTGTATTTTCGGCCCGAGCCGCAATGACATGGCTGGTTGCGGCCCGGTCGTTCACTGGTCTGAGCAGTCATTGCGATGAGTGTACCGTACCGACTGCACTCGAACGGCATCCGCGCTCGGCCCGGCTGCTTCAGAGGACACGAGTTGGCCCAAGCCTATCCGGTCGTGTTCGACCAGTCGGTGACCACACGCGCAAGTTGTGTCATCCGCACCAATGCGATCATCGCCGATCGGAGTCTCGCACAGACGTTTACGGTCGGCACCGCCGGCCTGCTCACGAGCATTGACGTTGGCCTCTACCCTAACGGGATGTGACACAATCCGCGGACCCGATGCCTGCTTACTGGATTGCTCGCGCGACGATTGTCGACCCGGTGGCCTACAAGAAGTACACGGACCGCGTTCCGCCGATCATCAGCCGGTACGGAGGCCGCATCCTGGCGCGCGGCGGCCGTTATCGGATCATGGAAGGGCCGGAGAAGTTCGAACGCCACATCGTGATCGAGTTCCCTACCTTCGAGCAGGCGGTCGCATGCTTCGAGTCGCCGGAGTACGTCGAAGCCGCGGCGTTCCGCCGCGCCGGCGCCGGCGTCGTGGAGAACGTGATCGTCGAGGGCGTGTAGAGCAACCGCGGTTGCTTCTTACACGGACGCTTTCTGCAAGACCTGCTCGACGATCGCCCTGAATTCGTCGGCGGTCAGCAGGTCCTTCTTCTCGAACGACTTCGCTTTCACCTGCTTCAGCATCGCCAGCCGCTCCTCGTCGGTCGCGGTGACGCCAAGCTTCTCACACCATTCTTCGATCGACGGCGGGCCGCTGTTCTTGCCGAGGACGATCGACACCGGCTTCTGTCCGACGAGATCGGCTGAGAACGGGACGTATTCGAGCGGATGCTCGGTGCGCGCAAGCCGAACCCAGCCGGCGATGATGCCCGACTCGACTTCGTACAGCTTGTCGCCGACGATCGGTCGATTCGGCGGCACCGAGACCCGCGCGAGATCGAGAACGAACCGCGACACTTCGCAGAACTTCTCCGTGCGGATGCCGAGATCTTTTCCGTAGAGACAGAGCAGCGAGAGCACGACGTCTTCCATCGGCACGTTGCCGGCACGCTCGCCGAGCCCCGTGACGGTCGTGTGCGCGACCGACGCGCCGGCGGCGAGCGCTGCGGTGGTGTTCGCGACGCCGAGGCCGAAATCCTGGTGGCAGTGGATCTCCACCGGCTTCTTCAAGCGATCGATGACCTTCTTCACCGCGTACGCTACGGCATCAGGCGTGCACACGCCGACGGTATCGGCCATCGTCAACGCGTCCATGTGCCCTTCGGTCGCCACGCGCTCGACGATGTCGAGGAAGCGATCGAGCTCGGTGCGCGTGGCGTCGATGGTGAAGAAGACCGTGTAGAGTCCCGCCTCTTTCGCCGCGATCGTCGTTTCGATCGACGCCTTCATGGCGCGGTCCATCGACCAGCCGTACGCGTTCTTGATCATGTGGTCGCTGACCGGGATCTCGATGACCACGCCGTTCACGCCGCACGCCTTGACGACTTTGATCTCCTCCGGAATACAGCGCGCGAACGCGAAGACCTTCGACTTCAGTCCAAGCGCGGCGATGTCCTCGATGGCGCCGCGATCCTGGTCCGATACGGCGGGCATTCCGGCTTCGATGCGGTGGACGCCGAGCGCATCGAGCTGCCGCGCAATCGCGACCTTCTCGTCCCGCCGGAAGACGACGGCGGTCTGCTGCTCGCCGTCGCGAAGCGTCACGTCGTGGATCTCGATGTTCGGCACGAACCGATCGTTCTTCCGCACTTCCGGCAGATAACACCAGGGGCTGACGAACCATTTGTCGCTCTTCCAGGGCTCCTGCATCCTCATCCTCCCAACGGGAGCGCGAATGATACTATCCATGCCGCCGGATGTCTAAGATTCGATTCAACTTAAACGGAAAGCCGGTCGAGGCCTCCTACGAGCCGGGCATGCACTTCCTCGAGGTGCTGCGCGAGGAGCTCGGCGTCGTGTCGGCGAAGAACGGCTGCGCGCCCGAAGGCAGCTGCGGCTGCTGCCTCGTGATGATCGACGGCCACCCGGCGCTGCCCTGTCTGCGCAAACCCGAGCAGATGGAAGGCCGCGACGTCGTCACGGTCGAAGGACTGTCCGAAGAGTTGCGCGGCTCGATCGGCGACGCGTTCGTCCTCGAAGGCGGCGTCCAGTGCGGCTTCTGCATTCCCGGCATCGTCATCCGCGCCGCGTCGCTCATCGAGCAGCGACGCACGGCGGATCGGGACGCGGTGGCCAAGGCGCTCGATGGCCATGTCTGTCGCTGCACCGGGTACGGCCGCATCATCGATGCGATTCAGACAGCGGGCGAAGCGCACGCCAATGGCGGACGGCTGCCGCGCAACGAGCCGCGGCGCCATCACTTCTTCGGCGAAGAGTTCGGTCTCGGTCGCAATCCAGCATTCGCCAAATCAGCGACGGATGTCGCGTCCGGCTTCAGCCGGACGAACAACGACGGCATCGGGCAGTCCGTGCCGCGCGTCGGCGGCTTCGCGCAGGCGCTCGGCGAGACGCCGTTCGTCGAGGACATGCGTGTGCCGGGGATGCTGCACGGCGCGATGGTACTCACCGAGCATCCGCGCGCGCGAATCCTGAAGATTCACACCGACGATGCAGCGGCGGTACCCGGCGTCGTGCGGGTGTTCACCTCCGCCGACGTTCCGGGATCGCGCGCGACCGGACTCAACGATCCGGACCAGCCCCTGTTCGTGGCGGAAGGGGAGCTGACGTGCTGCGTCGCCGACTTCGTCGCAATGGTCGTGGCCGACACGCAATTCCACGCGCGTCAGGCCGCGGCGAACGTGAAGATCGATTACGAGGTGCTCGAACCCATCACCGATCCGTTCGACGCGCTGAAGCCCGGCGCACCGCTGGTGCACTCGGCGGATGTCTTTGCGCCGCGACCCTCCAATGTGCTCCAGCCGGTCACCGCGTTCTCGCGCGGAAACGCCGGTGCGGCGCTCGCCACGGCCGCGCATGTCATCGAAGCGACGTTTCAGACGCAGCCGGTCGACATCGCCTTTCTCGAACCGGAAGCGTGCCTGGCGGTGCCGCAGGGCAACGGGGTCAGAGTCCACACTCAGAGCCAGGGATCGGTGTACGACCACGCGCAAATTGCGAAGATCCTCGACCTGGATCCCAGACACGTCGAGATCGTTCTGGCGGCAAGCGGCGGCGCGTTCGGCGCGAAAGAGGAGCTGTCGATTCAGGGACAGACGGCGGTTGCCGCGCACCTTCTGCAGCGGCCCGTCAAGACCGTGCTCACCCGCCAGCAGTCGACGCAGCACCACGTGAAGCGCCATGCGATGACGATCGCGCTCACGGTCGGCGCCGATGCCGAAGGGCGCCTGCTCGCGTTGCGATCGCGGATCGTGGCCGATGCCGGCGGCTATCACACGACGAGCGCCAAGTGCGCGCTTCGCGCCGCGTGCCACTCGTGCGGCGCCTACCGGGTTCCCAGCGTCGACGTCGAAGCCAAGGCGGTGTACACCAACAATCCGAACGCCGGCGCGATGCGCGGCTTCGGCAGCAATCAGGCGCAGTTCGCGATCGAAGGCGTGATGGACATCCTGGCGGAACGCGTGGGCGTCGACGGCTGGGACATCCGCGAGCGGAACATCCTCAACCCCGGCGACGCGTTCGGCACGGGCCAGATCATGCGCGAGAGCGTTCGCGGCATCCGCGAGACGCTGAACGCCGTCAGAAGCGTCTACAAGCGCGCGAAGTACAAAGGGATAGGGTGTGGTGTGAAGAGCACCGGCCTCGGCAACGGTACGATCGAAGGCGGCTACATCACGATTCACGTCCTCCCCAATTCGCGACTGGAGATTCTCAACGGCTACACCGAAATGGGGCAAGGCGTGTACACCGCCACGATGCAGGCGGTGTGCGAGGAGACCGGTCTTCCTGCCGACATCATGACCGTTCGATGGGACAAGGACCTGGGCGAAAAGTGCGGCGAGACGTGGGCGTCGCGCGCGACGACGTTGAGCTGCGCCGCGGCGCAGCGCGCGGCCCGGAAGCTCGCGGAGGATCTGACGGCGCACACGCTCGACGAGCTCGTCGGCCGCGAGTACTACGACGAATGCGTCTACAACTTCACGACTCGCCCCGGCACGCCCGAAGCGGTGACCAATCCGAATACGCACCTGACGTTCAGCTACGCGGCGCAGGTGGCGCTCGTCGACGAGCGCGGCCTCATCGAGCGCTTCGTCGTCGCCAACGACGTCGGCCGCGCGATCAACCCGCGGCTCTGCGCCGAGCAGATGGAGGGCGGCGTGCACATGGGTCTCGGCTACGCGCTCTCGGAAGACTTCACGTCGACCGACGGCAGGCCCGACTCGCTCGCGCTGAAGGATCTCGGCATCGTCCGCGCCAGGCACATGCCGCAGGTCGACGTGATCCTGATCGAAGTGCCCGACGAGATCGGCGGATACGGCGCGAAAGGCGTCGGTGAAATCGGCTGCGTGGCGACCGCCAGCGCCGTCGCCGGCGCCCTTCATTCGTACGACGGCATCCGCCGGTTCAAGCTGCCGATGGACGACGCGCCGGCGGCGGCGTCTTCTGTTCCAAGGAGCAGATCGAATCTCAAATCGCAATTCAATCCGCAATCCACAGTCCGCAGTCCGCAAGATCGAGAGCGTGGTGTATAGTTCGGTGCCTTCGGGAGGGACCTCGACCACATGGCCAAAGTTGTCGACAAAGTGTCCGGGATGGACATCAGTTTCATCGGGCAGCCGCACGAGTGGGATCCGCGGCGTCTCTACAGTCAGACCGGCGCCGACTGGCAGCATCGCGTCGACTTCGATCGCCTCCGCCGCGAGCGCCTCGATCGGCTCCGCGCGCAGATGAAGGCCGACGATCTCGGCGCGCTGGTATTGTTCGCGGGCGCGAACATCCGCTACGCCACCGCATCGTACCAAGGCAACTGGAAATACAACATCAACATCCGCTACGCCGTCGTGCCTGCCGAAGGCGAGCCGATCCTCTTCGAGACCGCCGGCTCCGATCTCCAATGTGCCAAGATCGATCTGCCGTGGATGGAGGATCGCATCCGTCCGGCCATCACCTGGCAGTGGGCCGAAGGCGCTGTTCCGTACATGGCCGGACGCATGGCGGAAAGCGTCGTCGACGCGCTGAAGGAGTACGGGGTACAGAAAGAACGGATTGGTATCGACAACCTCGACATGCCCGCGCTCGAAGCGTTTCAACAGACCGGGCTGACGATCGTCAACGGGTGGCCGACCGTGTCGAAGGCCCGAACCGTCAAGACGCGCGACGAAGTCGAGCTGTTGAAGCAGGCATCGAGCATCGGCGACGCCGCGATGTGGAAGATCAAGTACGAGTGGCTGAAGCCGGGCGTGCGCGAGCGCGAGATCGAAGCCAAGGTGCACGAGTTCATGCTCGAGCGCGGCTGCGAGATCATCTACGACATCATCGTCGCCTCGGGGGGCAACACGAGCCCGTACCGCCGCTGGGCGACCGACAAGCTGATTCGCCAGGGCGATCTCGTCATCGTCGACATCAACGCCGTCGGGCCGTCCGGCTACTTCATCGACTTCGTGCGCTGCTTCAAATGCGGTGGCGCGCAGGGCATGAAGATGACGCAGAAGGAAGTCGGCCTCTATCGCGAGGTGTACGACTCGATGTACGCCGGCCTCGACAAGCTGCGTCCCGGCAACACCACCGCCGACGTCGCGGCGGCGTTTCCGACGTACGACGATGACAAGTACGGCACCGTGACGCTGCAGCAGTTCGCGCACAGCATCGGGATCACGTTGTACGAGGGCATGTGGATCTCGCGCGCGTACTCGCTCAAATACCCTGCGGAGATCAAGGAGAACATGTACTTCGCCATCGAGACGTTCGCCGGACATCCCGGCCTCGAGCAGACGTGCCGGCTCGAGGAGGACGTGCTCGTGACGGCGAAGGGCCCTGTCGTCTTCACGCGCATGGAGCACATGGAAGAGGCGATGGCCCGGTGACGGTCCTTGGTCATGCCCTCGTTTCATGTCGCCGTCGCTGATTCGGTGTTTCCCGACCTCGATCCGGCGCGCGCGGTGCTGCGCGGCATCGATGCGACGCTCGCGCTCGCGCCGGAGCCGACACCCGAGGCGATCGTGCGCGTGGCGGCCGACGCCGACGCGTTGCTGGTCACCTACGCGAGGATCACCAGCGACATGATCGCCCGGATGACGCGCTGCCGGATCATTTCGCGCTTCGGCATCGGCGTCGACAACGTCGACATTCCCGCGGCCACGCGCGCCGGCATCGTCGTCACGAAAGTCCCGGACTACTGCATGGACGAAGTCTCGGATCATGCGATGGCGCTGCTGCTGGGTCTGGCGCGAAAGATTGCGCTGGCGAACGCGCAGGTGCATGCCGGCCGCTGGGAGATGCCGGCCGTCGTGCCGATCCATCGTCTGCGCGGGAGCGTTCTCGGTCTGGCGGGCTTCGGGAGAATTCCGCAGCTGGTCGCGCCGAAGGCGAAAGCATTCGGCATGCGGGTCGTCGCGTTCGATCCGTACGTGTCAGCCGACGTGTTCGCGCGCGCCGGCGTCGAACGGGTCGACTTCGCGGATCTGCTGAGTGTTTCCGACTACATCTCGATCCACACGCCGCTCGTGCGGGAAACGCACGGGCTGTTCGATGCCGAGGCGTTCCGCCGCATGAAGCCGACCGCCTACATCATTAATACGGCGCGCGGAGCCATCGTCGATGAGCGGGCGCTGGCCGAGGCGCTCGACGCCGGCCGCCTCGCCGGCGCGGCGCTCGACGTCATGCCCAAGGAGCCCCCAGTCAGCTCGCCGCTGTTCGGGCGGGCGAACGTGATCATCACGCCCCACACGAGCTTCTACTCCGAAGAGTCGCTCGTCGAGCTGCAGACCAAAGCCGCGCAGGAAGTCGTCGCCGTTCTCACCGGACAGCCTCCGCGCAACCCGGTCAACCCTGACGTGCTGCGCACGGTATGAATAACTATCAGCTATCAGCTATCAGCTATCAGCTATCAGCTATCAGCTATCGGCTTTCAGCTAATAGCTATCAGCTTCGCGAGCGCTCCCATGTGATGAATCCCGAAAGGCGCTTGCTTTGAGGCACGTAGCGCAGGCCTTCAGGCCTGCCGCGCCGCGAGTGGCAGGGCTGAAGCCCTGCGCTGCGTGAGCGGCGCTGTGTCAACGCAAGCGCCTTGCGGGATCAGCTGACCGCTGATAGCTGACAGCTGAAAGCTTTTATGAAAGCGATGGTCCTGCGCGCGCCGAAGGATCTCGTGGCGGACGACGTCGCCGTCCCCGCGGCAGATCCGGCGCGCGACGTCCTGGTGCGTGTGACGCACAGCGGCATCTGCGGAACCGATTTCAAGATCTACAGCGGCGCGATTCCTGTCAGCTATCCGCGCATCATGGGGCACGAGATGATCGGCGAGGTCGTCTCTGCCGGCAACGGCGCTGTCAGCCCGGGCGACCGGGTCATCGTCGATCCGGAGCTGTACTGCGGCGCCTGCTTCCATTGCCGCATCGGCCAGACGCATCTGTGTCCGAACGGAATGCTCCTCGGCCGCGACGCCAACGGCGGATTTGCCGACTACGTCGCGGCGCCCGCCACTCATGTGTTTCGGCTGCCGGGCTCGATCGAGAGTCGAACCGCGCCGCTCGTTCAGGTGCTCACGACGTGCGTGCACGCGCAGCGTCAGGTGCAGATGTTTCCCGGCGAATCGGTCGTCGTGTACGGACTCGGCGTCACCGGTCAGCTGCACGTGCAGCTCGCGAAGGCACGAGGCGCGAGCCCCGTGATCGGCGTGACGCGCAGCGCGCGGAAGCGCGCGCTGGCGGAGACGCTCGGCGCGGACGTGACGATCGCGGGCGGCGCCGACGCGGCCGCGAAGGTGCGTGAGGCGACCGAAGGCCGCGGCGGCGACGTCGTGATCGAAACGACCGGGATGCTGCCGTCCCTCGCCGCATCGATCGACATGGCGCGGTTCGGCGGCCGGCTGCTGCTCTTCGGCATCATCACGGCGAAGGACGGCGCGCTGCCGTTTTACGATCTGTACTTCAAAGAGCTCGCGCTCGTCGGCGCCCGCGTCGCCAGGAGCGAAGACTACCCGGCCTCGCTCGCGCTCGTAGAAAAGGGCATCGTGCGCCTCGAGCCGCTCATCAGCGACGTGATGCCGCTCGCGGAGTTGAAACAGGCGATCGGGATGCTGGGTACGGACGATGCCAGGCGGATGAAGATCATCATGCAACACTCGTAGTGACGGACTTTCGCTGGGTCAGAGCGAACGTGAGAATTCGCCCAATTGTCTTTCGTGCTTTTCGCGGCTTCGTGCTTTCGTGGTCCCGCGAAAAAGGAGAGATGGACATGATCAGACTCGTCGTGTGCACGTCCGCATTGGTATTCGTCACGGCGACGGCTTCGGCGCAGACAGCGGCGCCGCTCGCCAAAGTCACGCTCCCGCCGGAGGCGGCGAAGCGGACGCTGGTGAAAGCCCAGATCAACGCCGACACGGCGCGCGCGATCGTCGACGCGTGCGTCGACTACTCGAAGGCGAACAACCAGACGGTCGCCATCTTCGTGCTCGCGCCGAACGGCGATATCGTCGATTCGCACATGATGGACGGCGTGCTGCCGATCGGCGCCGAGACCGGCCTGCTGAAAGCGAAGACGGTGCTCTACGCGCGGTCGTCGTCGCGCGCGGTGGCCGAACGCTTCAGCAACGTCGACGGCCGCGTCATCCGGCTGGATCTCGGCAAGGCCTCGGGCCTCGCGTACTACTTCGTCGGCGGCGGGCTTCCGATCGTCGTCGAGGACCAGCTGATCGGCGCGGTCGGCGTCGGCGGCGGCAACGCCGACGAACAGTGCGCGCATGCCGCGCTGACGAAAGTGCTCGGTCCGCAGCCGCCGCTGCCGCCTCCAGCGACGCCGACTCAGGGCCGCGGCCGCGGCGGACAATGACCTAATTCATCGTCCAAACCCTCAACCAAAACTTCGGCGCACCCAGGCCGCCTCCAACAGGGCTTCGGCGCGCCCAGCCCCCGTCCGGCGCGTTTGCCGACCGATGGTAGACTCCGTCGCATGAAGGTCGCTTCGTTCGCGTGTTCGCTGCTGTGCGTGCTCTTCCTCTCGCTCGTTCATGGTCAGACCGCGGCTGAATCGAAACCGGTGGTCGCAGACGAGGTCTTCAAGAACGTTCAGGTGCTGAAGGGCATCACCGTGAATCAGTTCATGGGGACGATGGGGATCTTTTCCGCGGCGCTGGGGATGTCGTGTGAGGACTGCCATACCTCGAGCGACACCGGCTGGGATGCGTACGCCGCCGACACGAACCCGAGAAAGCGGACCGCGCGGCGCATGGTCACGATGATGACCGAGATCAACCGCGCGAATTTCGGCGGGCGCCAGCTGGTCACCTGCTATACGTGTCACCGCGCGAGCGATCGACCCATCGTCACGCCGAACCTTGCGACGCTGTACAGCGAGAAGATGGTGGAGAGTCCCGACATCATCGCGCCGTTCCCGAACGCACCGTCGATCGATCAGCTGATCGACAAGTTCATTCGCGCGCTCGGCGGCGCCGAACGGCTCGCGCGCATCACCAGTTTCGTCGCCACCGGGACCAGCAAGGGCTATGGACCTGAAGGCGATCCGCGCAAGTTCGAAGTGTTTGCCAAGGCGCCGGGCCAGCGCACGACCATTACGCACACGCTCGACGGCGACAGCACGACGGCGCTCGACGGCGCGTCGGCCTGGACCGCGGCGCCGCATCGTCCCGTGCCGGTGGTCGCACTGACGGGACAGGATCTGGACGGCCTGAAGCTCGATGCCGATCTGTCGTTCCCCGCGCGCCTCAAGGATGCACTGACGAACTGGCGCGTCGGGCCGAGCGACACGATCGCCGGTCGCGGCGTCCAGGTCGTGCAGGGCACGACGCCAAACGGCGCTCTTGCGACCTTCTACTTCGACAAAGAGTCGGGCCTGCTCGTACGGCAGGTGCGGTATGCCGCGTCGCCGGTCGGGCGCATCCCGACGCAGATCGACTATGCCGACTACCGCGAGGTCTCAGGCGTGAAGATGCCGTTTGGCTTGACGATCGCGTGGCTCGACGGCCAGGACATCATTCAGTTGACCGACATCCGGACGAACGTCGCGATCGATCCCGCGAAGTTCGGCAAGCCGCCCGCTCCGCGACAGTAACAGTCGTCGAGTGACGGGCGTGCGGGCCGCCCTCGATCTGGCGCACCGTTCGACCGTCCGAACAACACACGACGCCAGCAGCTTTATTTCAATCGCTTGCCCACGTACGCGGCCGCAGGCATGCGGCCGCGTGTGGAAGCTGGCGTCGTGTGGAAATGATGCCGCTGACGCCGCGTGTTGTTCGGACGGCGAGCGGCGCACCAAGCGACGCCGCTCCACGACGCGGATCGGATCGGAGCGACCAGAGACAGAAAGTTTATCTGACCGGAACGAATCGCTGCACGCGCTCGCCCGCGAACACCTCGCCCGTGTAGACGTTGCCCTTCGAATCGACGGCAATCATGTGCAGGCCGAAAAACTGTCCGCCGTTTTCGCCCATGCTGCCCATCTGGCCGACGACTTTGCCATCTTCGCGATTCAGGAACCAGATGTGGTTGTTCGTCAGGTCTGAGATGAAGAGGTACTTCTGCTGCTTGTCGGGCGAGAACGCCACGCCCCCCGTGGATCCGCCGACGCCGGTCATCGGCGCGAGAATGAATTCCTTCAGGAACCTGCCATCCTTCGTCGTGACGTGGATGCGGTTCGCGTTTCGATCGGCCGCGTAGACGAGGCCGTCGTTCGAGAAATTCAACGTGAGGTGCCCGCGGAATTCCTTCGGCATCGGTCCGCCAGGCGTGTAGGCGCGGTCGAAGTCATCGGTGGTGATTTCCGAGAGTTTGTGACCGTAGGCTCCCCAGCCGCGCTTGAAGGCGAGAGTCTCGAGGTCGAACACCATCACGCGTCCGCCGAGATAATTGTCCGCAGCGTACAGCTCGCGCGCGGGTTCATCGATCCGGATTTCCTCGATGCCGCCGACGATCATCGGCGTGGTCGGCGGATACTTCGCTCTGAAAGCCGCGACGGCCGCGGCGTCCACGTTGCCGCGACCGCGGGCGCCGCCGCCCGGCGGCGTCAGAAATCCGACGACCGGGCCTTGACTGCCGCGGCCGGGAACGCGCGCGGCGCCACGACCTGCGGCAGCGTCTCCTCCGCCGCCGCCCGGCTGCCTGTCGGGCGTGCGGGGCACTTCGCCGACGACCTTGCCGGTCGCCGGATCGTACTTGCGGACGGTGTCCTGCCCGATGTACACGAACCCTCTACCGTCCACGTCCATGCCGTGGCCCTGCGGCGCGTCGAACGACCCGATGACGTTGCCGTTCTTGTCGATGTGGATCATCGACGGCGGGTGCACGCAGCAGTCCGCGATCGGCGGCGAGAGCTCGGCTTCGAGCTCGATGTCGGTGAGATCGTTCGGCCGGTCCAACACCCAGACGTTGTCGTCCTTGTCGACGGCCAACCCGGTGACGCCGCCCATCTTCCATTTGTTCGGCAGCGGCTTCGGCCACTCGGGATCGAACTTATAACGCGGCGCCGATTGCGCCTGCGCACCAGGAATGCCGTACGCTACGAAGCAGCCCAGGCCGGCCAACAGTGCGACGGCTCCGGTTCCGAGTTTCCAGTTCATGTTCGTCCTCTCAGTGGACGGCGGCACGCGCCTGCGCGAGTGAGGTCACGATAGAAACGACGCTTCGCGTGCCGGTTCAGTGTTTGATGACGATGAACCAGGCGGCGACGATCGGACCCAGAGGACCGCGGCCGCGGCCGCCCGGGCCCGCCGCCGGCGGCGGCGCGCCGGGTGGCGTCGGCGGAGCAGGGCCGCGCTCGGGCTGGAAGAGGTACGCGTTGTGAGTCTTTGGATCGACGGCGATCGTCTTCGCGCCGGCGAACGTCGGGACGGTCGCCACAACGGTGTACTTGTCGGCCGAATCCTGATGGACAACGGTGACGTTGCCTTCACCGCCATTCGGAATGTAGATCAGTTTCTCGGACGGATCCCACCCCAACGCATCGACGCGCGTGCCGTTCGTGATGGACGCCACGACCTTACCCGTGCTCGCGTCCACGACGACGGATGTCTTGCTGCAGCCGGAGAAGATACGGTTCGTCCGCGCGTCATACGCGATCCCGGTCGGCCCTTCGCACGGCGCGAGCGGCCACGACGCGGTCGCCTTCCACGTTTTGGCGTCGATCACCTGGATCGTGTTCTTGCTCTCGTTGTTGATGAAGATGCGTCCCTTGCCGTCGGACGCGGCCCCTTCGGGCGCGGTGTCCTCGAGCTCGACGGTCGCCACGATGTCGCCGGTCTTGGGATCGATCGCGGTGAGAGTTCCGATCGGACGGCTGTGATTCGTGAGGATGATCTTGTCGTCGGCCTCGTCGTACATGATGCCGTCCAGACCCGGGCCCACCTTGATCTGCTTGATCACGTCCAGCGTCTTCAGATCGAACATCGTGACGGTCTGGTCGACGCCGTTGGTCGTAAAGCCGTGACCGTACCTGGTGACGAGTCCGGCGCCGTGCACGCCCTGCGTATTCGGAATGTCACCGACCACTTTGCCCGTGGCGCCTTCGACGACCATCATGTGCGTGCCACGGGAAACGAACACGCGGCCGGTCGCGGCTTCCACGGCGACGTAATCCGTTCCGCCTTCACCTTTGATGTCGAATTTTTCGACCTTGAACGTTTGCGCGCGGCCGAGGGTGGGTGCGGCCAGGCTGGCCGCGGAAACGAAGGCGAGCGCGGCGAGCAATTGTCTGATCATCGGAAACCTCGCTAGCTGTTGCACAGCGCTGTGTACGCGCGATTCTAGAACACAATGCGGAAGCCGAGTTGCAAACTCCGCGGGGCGTAGGACAGATTCGTGCTCGACGTCGGCTGTTTGTACTGCAGACTCGATTCGTTCGTGACGTAGCCGCCGTAGTTCGCACGATTGAGCACGTTGAACAGCTCGACGATCCCATCGCCTGCCACGCCGCCGGCGATCTTGAAACGTCGCTGCAGCCGCATGTCCAGCCTGTGGATAGGGAAGCCGACGAGGCCGTTTCTCGCGACGATCGTCCCGTCGGAACGCAGCCGGTCGGATCCTGCCGCCCCAATCAGAGTCGTACTGACGCCCGCGCCAGACGTGACCGCGAAGCGTTCGCCGGAGCCGTAGAAGTAGATGCCGCTCAACTGGAAGCCATAGCCGGCGTTCCAGATGCCGTTGAACACCGCGCGGTGCCGCTGATCGGAGACCGCCGGCCCGTAATCGTCGCCGAACGCCGCGTTGACCTGGAAGGGAACCTCGGTCAGCCCGCTCAGCGGCCGCGGATCGCTATCCTTGAGCGTCGACAACGTATAGGTGAGCGTTCCCTGCCACCGATGGCTCATTCGTTTGGTGAATACGGTTTGCAGGCCGTTGTAGTTGGAGCGGCCATTCATCAGATACAAGCCGACCACGCCCCAGTCCGGATAGGGCCGGTTGATGAACCGGCCGCTCGCATTCTTCACGTTGAAATTCAGCGGCAGGCCGGTTGCGGGATCGAAGAGGACGTTCACGTTGTCCTGGATACGATGCTCGTTGCGACTGCCCGTGAACACGTAGTCGGCCTCGAGCGCCATATCGCTCCCGAGCTGCCGCGCCATGCCGACCGAGGTCTGCCAGCTGTGGCCGACTTCCGCCAACTTCCCGGGCGGCGGCGCCAACTCCTGCAGATCGCGGATCAGACATCCGGGCCCATAGTTATTTGCGTAGCAGAACAGCTTCGTGGCTTGATCGAATGTCGGTAGCGGTCCGTTGAACGGGTTCGAGGCAAAATCTGCGCGGCCATCGTTGTTCGCCGTGATGAGTGCGATCGTGGCTGCGGACTCCGCCCACTGCACGTTCGGCGACGTCACGTCGGCGTAGTACAACCCGCCACCTCCACGCAGCACCGTCCGGTCGTTCAACGAATAGGCGACGCCGACGCGCGGTTGAACGTTGTTGCCATCCTGCGGGCGGTTGGGCGCCATCCAGGGCGACAGACTGACTTCCTGCGCGAACCCGTTCCACGCGAGATCCCACCGCACGCCGAGATTCAGCGTCACGCGCGGCCCGATCGTCCAATCGTCCTGCGCCCACGCGCCGTACTTGGGAATCGAGTACGGCGTGTTGAATTCGCCGGTCGATACGCCGACCTTGTAGCGCGTCGTGATCGATGAGAGCGCATTCAGGTTCCAGGTGTCGGCGTTGAACGGATCGGGGAATATGGCCTGGAGCGCCGCCGCATTTGGCGCCGGCGCCGAATTCGCGGTCAGCTCGCCCATGCACCAGAGACAATTGCGCGTGAACTCGTCGTGGTAGAGAAGCTCGCCGCCGAGTTTGAGGGCGTGAGTACCTGCCGCTTCGTACTGCAGCGTGAAGTCGTCGCGCACGCTCCAGACTCTCTGAATTCGGTACCGTGGCAGGTTCTGGTTCTGGCTGTTCGAGAAGCCCCTCAACAGGATCCGTGGTCCGCCTGCGGTGATATCGGGTGCCAGCCAATGGTGCGACCACGTGGCCACGGCCTGCTGATCGAGCAGGTAGGAAGACATCCCACCCTTGATCTCGTTCACGGTCCGACCGCCCAGGACCTGCGTGAATTGAGCCAGGACCTCGCGCGAAACCTCGGAGTTGCTGTTGGTGGCGCCAGGGTGGTTGTTGTTGCCGGCGCCGAACGGCTGAAAGAGACTCGACCCGCTCACCTTGGTCATCAGGCGCGTCTTGGGTGAAAGCTCATAATCGAGACGCACGCCTGCCATCTTGATGCTCGTGACGCCAGCCAGCGAGATGTTGAAGGCCGGATACGGTGTGTTCCAGATCGAGGTGATCGGCTGGTGCTCGTAATCGTAGTTCGCAAAAAAATGCACCTTGTCCTTCCGGATCGGACCGCCGAAGGTTCCGGACCACTGCTGGTCCGAGTACGGAACGACGAGGTGCAGCACGGGATCCTGGGCGTTGAACTTGCTGTCGCGGAAATTGCCGACGAACGATCCCGAAGGCTTGTTGGTGCCCGATTTGGTGATCGCGTTCACCTGCACGCCTGACGACCGCCCCTGCGTGGCATCGAAGCGGTTTGCGATGAACTGAAATTCCGCGATCGAATCTTTGCTGTACCTCGCCTGATTGCCGGTTCCCAGAACGGCGGTCACCTGCTGACCGTCGATGTTGAGCTCGAATTCCCTGACGTCTCCGGCATGTCTATCCTGCACCGGAACGGAGCCCTGCGTGTTCGTGCGGTTCCCTGGCGCCAGCAGCGAGAGCGACATCCAATTGCGGCCGAGCACGGGCAACTCCGACATCTGCTTCGGATCGATGTTGCCGCTCACACTGGACGTCGTGGTCGCGATGAGCGCGGATGCGCCCCTGACGGTTACCGATTCCTGCAGCGTCGACGGCGCCATCTGAATGTTGAGCACGGTGGTTTGTCCCACCAGCAGTTCGAGGCTGCGCGCCTCGGCGCCGAACCCGGCGAGTGTCGCCGTGATCTGGTAGACACCGATGCGCATGGCGAGTCGATATGCGCCGCGTGCATCGGTCACCGTTTCGAAACTGTTGCCCGATGCTTCGTTCACTCCCTTGATCGTCACGCCGGGCAGCACGCCGCCTGTCGTGTCGGTCACGGTGCCGGTCACCGTCGCTTCCTGCGCGTGTCCCGCGCGAGGCACGCCCAGGATCGCCAGAATCGCGGTCGCAAGAACCAATCGCCTCGTCGTCGTGGATTTCATGTGTACCTCGCTCGTCGAAGATTTCCGATTCGCCGTTCCCGAGCGGGGGCGATGCTACACCCTGCCTGCGCGGCCTTGCGTCCTGACGCCGTCCTTACATATCTTTGCCGAGATTTTTATTGCCGCGCGATGACGATCTCAGCTCAATCGCGGCTGCGCTTATTTCCGTGCGAAGCGGTAATTGCCCGAGACGTGCTTCACGAAGAGCCCGCCGCCGCCGTTCTGCACGAACTCGACGCCGAGTCCATTCAAACCGGAGAACGCGGTCTCGGAGGTGGCGATCAGCGCGACGTTCCCTCTGCCGTCCATGTTGGCGAGCAGTCTGCCGTTCGAGAGCGTGATCTCGACGACTCGAGGCAGAGCTCTCCAGAGCGGAGGCTGCTCCTCATAGGTGCCGACGTACTTCGCGAGAATCTCGGGGGCGACGTGTACCTCGTTCTTCTTCTCATCGGAAGCCTTGCCGACCCAGTGCTCGACGCCGTGATCGCTTTCGTTGCAGACGAACTCGATCATTTCGGTATCGGGCGCCAATTCGGCGCGAACGGCGACCGTCCACGGCTTTGCGTAAGCCGCCGGGTCGGAGAACGTCACCTCGAGCTCGAGATTGCCGAAGTCGCGGCGGCGGTAGCGTTCGGTCGTGCGCAAGCCTTCAGTGTGCGGATGGCCATCGTGATCGAGCCACGTGCGATCGTTGAATCCGAAGCTCTCCACCACCAGCGTGTCTCCATCCCAACGCCCAACCGAATATCCCATCCAACTTGGATTGGGGGCCGTTTCCAGCGAGCGGCCGTCGAGGAAGATCTGGCGATACGTGAGATCGGGATTGAGAATGACGATGAGCCCGGGGGTCTGGACGATTTTCATCATCTCCGCGCCGGTGATGTCGGCGGAGGTGGCGTAGCCCGGCCCCAACGGCACGCACTTCACGTTCATGTAATCCTTGCCGAGATCTTCTCGGCGTTGATCGACCAGCGCCCGCGCCCACGACTGAGTCTCCTCGGGCTTCAGGTCCGCGGCAATGTTGCGCGCATACTTCGGGGAAATCCTGAGCCACAGGCCCGAGAGATCGGGTTTGCCGTCAGGCGCGCGCGGCGCGGGCGCCGTCAGATTCGGTTTGCCGTCGGGCGTGCGCGGAATTCCCGGCGTGGGATGATTCAACCACTGAGCCGCGAGCGGCGCGCTCAACGCGAGCGTGACGGCGGCGATCAGAGAGGCTTTCATCGGTGGATCCTCCTCCTGGTCCGCCCGCAGCGGTGCGGGCGGGCCGGCCGGCCCCGGCAATTATCCAACGAATCGCTTTTTGCGGCGCGCGAGCCGGATTCCGGTTCAATTCAGAACGCGTTGCCGATGTACGGAAGCATCCGGCCCCAGTACAGAACGCCGAGCCACGAGACGAGCGATACGGCGCCGACGATTTTCGCGGAACGCGGCGTGTCGTCGCCCGCGCCGAGGTTCATCGTGCGGGCACCGAGGGTCGTCTCGAAGAACATCGCGTTGAGCCCGGCGAGCACGAGGAAGAACACCTTCGCCCACCACGCGACGTTGTTCACGTACTGATGCGGGGCGCCGATGAAGAATGTCGCGCCCGTCGTCAGGTTCATGAGGAAGCCGGCAATCGCCAGCGGCATCAGGTCCCTGGCCGCGGACAACGGCACGCGCTTCATGAATCCCATGAGCCGCACGTCGAAGAAGCCGGCGATGCCGATGACCAGCGTCAGGCCGATGAAGTGAATGACTTCGCAGAGCGGCCAGATCCAGCGGTACTGCACGATGCTCCGCGACAGCGTCGTGCTCTCGACCCACACGACAAACCCGTCCATGATGCGTCGCTCACAGATACGCCATCAGGCGCCCCGCGGTGACGACGCCGGCCCACAACAGCAGCGACAGTGCCGCCAGGCGTCTGGCTCGCGGAGCTGCCGGCGCCGCGTCATCGAACGCGGAGCCGCGCTCCGCGGTTCTGCGGATCGCCGCGGTGACGAGCAGCGCCAGCGCGATGAGCAGAAGCTTGATGTAGAAGACCGGCTGCCTCGCCTTGGTCGTCGCGTTGATCGCGAACAGCAGGACGCCGGTGACCGCGTTGATGCCGAAGCCGGCCCACATGAAACGGTACAACGGAGCCAGCGAAGGAATGGGTAGACGCGGCGCGAACCCGAGCAGCCGGAAGTCGATGACGGCGTTCGCGCCGACGAGCACGCCGAGGCCCACCGTGTGCAGCGTCAGAACGGTCGGGTAGGCCCAGATGGAGGGCGACTCGCGCGTCCAGACCGCGAGCGCCGAGCCCTCCAGCCAGATTGTGAAGTTCGCCACTCGCTATTGCGGCGTGTATTCACGCCCGCCGCGAGGTCCTATCGGAGTCCCGTCCGTCTTGGTGAACGTCGCGCCGGTGATGCCGTGCGAACCCTCGGCTCGAGACGGATGTCCCGCGACCTTGACGACCATTCCAATCGGGAGCCCGTCCTTCGCCCATGCCATCGACGGCACGCCGCCCATTTCGATCTGCCATTCGATCTTCTGGCCCTTGTCGTCGGCCGATTCGAGGAACACCCACGAATGCGGATTCCTCACGAGGATTTTCGTGATGGTGCCCTGCGCCTCCACGCGCTTGGTCTCGTCGTACGCCGCGGCGGCCGAATGATGGGCCACGACGGGCGTCACGATCAGCAGGAATCCCACGGCCAGCATCGATGCCATTGAAATCCGCAGTCCGACTGTCATGAGGAACCCCTCCCGTTGTCTTACTTGTACCTCGGCGGAATGAACTGCACCGACAGTCGCGCCGCTTCCGGATCGCAATCGAACGCTTTCAGCTTGTACCCCTTCGGCGCCGGCAGATAGCGCATCGTGTACGAAGCCGGCTTCCTCAGGAACATCGGATCTTCGACGGTGACCGTCGCCTTCAACTGCTCGCCGTCGCGCCAGTACCGCTCCGTCACCTTCTTCTGCTGCGACGATGGAATGCCGTTGTAGTCGTCGAATCCGGTGACGTCGAACACGTAATGAGTCGTTTCCACCAGCAGGGCGTTCGCTTCGTAGTGGCCCACCGAGAATCCCTGAATCCCGTAATCGCGGGACGTCGGCTGTCGTCCGTCGAGCCACACCGTGCGAAGCTGATCGTCTTTCTCGTAGCGGAACAGGACCCGATCCGGCCACTGCACGAGCTCCATGTAGAACGGATCGTACTCGAGAGCCGGCGGCGTGGACGGCTGGCAATCGTACTTCGGCGAGAGCGGCTCATCGAATATCTTCTGGAAAGCCAGGGCTCTCTCGTTCAGGACCGGAAAATTCGAGACGTAGTCCTTGCCGGCCGGCGTGCCGTCGGGAAGGATCGTCCCCTCGGCCACGGTCCGAGCCCAGGGGACCGTCGGACTGTTGGTCGGATGCGCGCGACGCGTCCCGTCCCAGACGCCGGCGAGATCGGGGATCGCGGCGGAGGTCGGCGCCGACTGCGCCTTCAATACGTGCAGCGCGTGTCCGCTCGAAGCCATCAGCAAAACCGCGCCCCACACGAGCCCGACATATCGTCTGCGAGGTGACCGCAGGCTTGTGCTTCTCATGGTTGCTCCTCGTTGAGGCCGGCGCGGCGTGTTCCCGGGCCGCATTCGATGGCCGGCCACCGGAAATCGAGCGAACTCTAGCACACGGAGCGGCGCGACTTCACGGTCCGCTGCCGCATGGCGTGCTCCGGCGTAGATAATACGATTACGGATTATTCGAAAACGGAGATCGCCTTTGCCGATTTCGATCGCGTCCTCTTCGCCGTAGACGGACGGTTCGAACCGCGTCCCGTGGACGGTTCGTTGGCTCGTGACCGAGCACCTTGGTGCCTGACCGCGCATGACTGTGCTCGCGTGCGACGTCTTCTTTCGCTGCGCCGACGTTCCTTGACGGTCTTGTATTCGCGGTCGTCGAACAGCAGACGCGATTCCATGCAAATCGCGCTCATTGCCTATTGCTATTCGCCCTGTGCGAGTGGAAGAATCCGCCGGCTGATCATCAGTGCGGTTCGTCCCCATTGATCCTCACCCCACAGGTTTCCCAAAGGCTCCCGCTCTCGCGTCCACGTCGGCGTGCCCTGGCGGCGTCCGGTAACGGAATCTCGCGGCGCAATTTCGCTGACATCAACACCTCGACGAGGTACTGCGATGACGAGTCGATCTCACACGTCCGCGTGCGTCACCCTCACGCCGTTCACGGGAAGAGCGGCCGTTTCACTGCTCGCGAAAGCGGCACTCTTCGTTCCGATGCTTTTGATGTTGGCGGAGAGTCCCACGGCGGCTCCTGCGACGACGTCGCCGCCTTCACCAGCAGATCTCGGAACGCTGGGCGGCACATTCTCGCAGGCGAATGATGTCAACAACAGCGGAACCGTCGTGGGCATGAGCGAACTGCCCGGAAATATCGCGGGCCACGCTTTCGTGTGGACGCGAGCCGGAGGGATGGTCGACATCGGCACGCTTGGCGGAAATCAGAGCGCCGCGCGTGCGATCAACGGCAGCGGAATGGTCGTCGGCTTCAGTTCGTTGCCGGGAGACACGACGACACATGCGTTCGTGTGGACCCGAAGCGCCGGGATGATCGACATCGGTACTTTGGGTGGAAGTGCGAGCTTTGCCCTCGGTGTCAACGACAGCGGAACCGTAGTCGGGACGAGTTCGTTGCCAGGCGACATCGCCAGGCATGCCTTCACGTGGACCGAACAAGGCGGCATGGTCGACCTCGGCACTCTCGGCGGAAGGACCAGCAATGCCGACGACGTGAACAACGATGCGATGGTCGTCGGGGGTAGCACGCTAGCCGGCGACGTCAGCACGCATACGTTCGTGTGGACTCAACACGGCGGTATGATCGACGTTGATCTTCTAGGCGCAAGCTCCCGCTACGCGAGCGCCGTCAATAACAACGGAATGGTTGTCGGCATCATTGGTGCTCCGAGCCACGCGTTCGCATGGACGGGCGATGCTGGGTTCATCGATCTCGGCACGCTTGGCGGAAGTTTGAGCTTCGCCAGCGGGATCAACGACCATGCGACGGTCGTGGGTTACAGCTACACCGCGAACGATGCCGCGACTCATGCGTTCGCGTGGACGCAGGCGAACGGAATGATCGATCTCGGCACCGTCGAAGGAACGTTCAGCGCGGCGTTCGGTGTCAACAACCAAGGCACGGTCGTTGGCAGCAGCAGCACGGCGTCGGGCGAAACCCACGCGTCGCTGTGGCAGTTATCGGCCGCAGCGACGCCGACGATCACATGGCCAACTCCGGCAGACATCGTCTACGGCACCGCGCTCGGCGCGACACAGCTGAATGCAACGGCGGACGTGCCGGGAACGTTTACGTACTCGTCGCCAGAGGGAACGGTGTTGCGAGCGGGCGACGGTCAGACGCTGTCGGTCACGTTCACGCCTGACGACCTGCAGACGTTCACCGAGACGAGCGCGAGCGTCCTCATCAACGTCTCGAAAGCGACGCCGGCGATCGCGTGGCCGAGGCCGGCGGCGATCTTGTTTGGAACGTCGCTCGGCGTGGCGCAACTGAACGCCACGGCGAACGTGTCCGGCACCTTCTTTTATTCGCCGCCGGCGGGAACGATCCTGCCGCTCGGAGCGGCGCATCCGCTGTCGGCGTTCTTCGTGCCGGACGATTCGACGAACTACACGACTGCGACGGCCTCCGTCACGATCGATGTCACCACAGTCGGTCCTCCCGCGCAGCCGCCGTTTCAGTTGATGCACGCGTTTACGTTCTCCGAGGGTTACAGTCCATACACAGCCCTCGTTCAGGGGAACGACAAGTTCTTCTACGGAACGGCCTATCAGGGCGGCTCGATCGGTTACGGCAGCATCTATCGGATCGACGCGGCCGGCTCGCTGACGACGCTGCATTCCTTCAACTACGGCGACGGCGCGAACCCGTTTGCATCGCTGCTTCTCGCGAGCGATGGCTTCTTTTACGGCACGACGGTGTCCGGTGGATTGTCTGGCGCAGGCACCGTCTATCGAATGGACTCGGCCGGCACGGTAACGACGCTGCACCAGTTCTCGTACATCGATGGGGCGTATCCATACGCGAGCCTGATTCAAGCATCCGACGGATTCTTCTATGGCACCACCTATCAAGGTGGACCGTCCGGCGTCGGAACTGTGTATCGCATGGATAACGCCGGCACCGTCACCACTCTGCACGGGTTCAGCTTCGGCGATGGTGCATTTCTGTTGGGTCGACTCATCGAGGCGAGCGACGGCTCGTTTTATGGCACGACACAGACGAGCGGGCCGGGCGGCTACGGGACCGTGTTTCGTATGGATTCGAGCGGAACTGTGACGACGCTGCATGGCTTCTCGTATGGCGACGGTGCCTATCCGTACACGGGCGTCATCCAGGCCAGCGACGGTCAGTTCTACGGAACGACGTTCATCGGCGGTTCGAGTGGTGCAGGAACCGTCTATCGCATGGACAACACCGGTGCGCTGACGACCTTGCATGTCTTCACGAATTCCGATGGCCCGAATCCGTACGCACCGCTGATTCAGGCGAGCGACGGATTCTTCTACGGCACCACGTCCGGCGGCGGCGCGAGCTTAGCGGGCACGGTGTACCGAATGGACGCTTCCGGCACCGTGACGACGCTTCACGCGTTCGCGCGCAGCGACGGCGCTAGTCCGTACGCGGCGCTCCTCCAGAGCAGCGACGGCTATCTCTACGGCACCGCCCAATCGGGCGGACCTCAGAACGCGGGCACTGTCTTTCGCGTCACGCTGCAGGCGCCGCGTCCGCTCGTCGCGGGCTCGCAGATCTTCGTTTATCCGGTCAGCGTTCAGTTCGGCAGCGCCACGAACCTCGTGGCGACGCTGACGTCATTGGGCGTGCCGTTGTCCGGCCGCACCGTGAGCTTTGCGGTGAATGGACAGCCGGTCGGTACGGCAGCCGTTGATGCAAATGGATTCGCGTTTCTCTTCAATGTGTCGTTCGCCGGCGTCAACGCTGGAACGTATCCAGGTGCCATCGTCGCGAGCTTCGGTGGCGACGCGTCGTATCTGCCGAGCAGCGCCGCCGCCGATCTGGTGGTGCTCAAGCGGACGCCTGCGATCTTCTGGCCGTATCCAGCGCCAATAGTCCACGGCACCGCGCTCGATGCGACCCAGTTGAACGCGACCGCTGACGTTCCGGGCGCATTCACCTATGCGCCGCCTGCCGGGACGATTCTGCCCGTCGGCTCACAACAGATCATCTCGCTGACGTTCACGCCATCCGACGCGACGAACTACGCGACATTGATCGATCGCCGTCCGATCGACGTGACGAGCGCAGCCGAGACTCGTCCGACGCTGAATCAAGTCCACGATTTCGCCGGCGCCGATGGCGCGACTCCGTACGCCGGTGTGACACAGGCAAACGACGGCTTCTTCTACGGCACCACGGCGTATGGCGGCGTGAATGGATACGGCACGGTCTATCGAACCGACGGCCGGGGTTCCTTGACGACGCTCCACGCGTTCACCGCGACCGACGGCGCGTATCCGTACGCGAGGCTGATCCAAGCCGACGATGGCTTCCTCTACGGGACGACCGCGTTCGGGGGTCCGAGCGGCAACGGCACCGTGTTCCGTCTCGATGAGGGCGGCAACTTCACCGTGCTGCACGAATTCGTGGGCAGCGATGGCGCGTATCCGTACGCCGGTCTCGTCCAGGGTCGCGACGGCTTCTTCTACGGCACGACGTCGGAAGGCGGATTCACCGGATACGGCACGGTGTTCCGCATGGATCCGATAGGCAACGCGACGACGCTGCACGCGTTCACCAACATCGACGGCGCGTATCCATACGCAGGGCTCGTGCAGGCGACCGACGGCTTCTTCTACGGCACGACGCTTCAGGGCGGAACGGCTACCTACGGCACTGTGTATCGCATGGACGGAAACGGCGCCGTCATGCCGCTACACGGGTTCACCTGGAACGACGGCGCGTATCCCTACGCCGCTTTGATCGAAGGCTCCGACCTTGGCGTGTACGGCACGACGTCGTACGGCGGATCCAGCGGGTCCGGCACCGTCTTTCGAATCGATTCCTCGGGCACGGCGACATGGATCCACAGCTTTACCGGATCCGACGGCGCGTATCCGTACTCGAATCTGTTCCAGCGAAGCGATGGGTTCTTCTACGGGACGACGTCCGGCGGTGGCGCGAGCGGTCGCGGCACCGTTTATCGGATCGATGCGAACGGCACGCTGACGTCCGAACACGCCTTCGCGTGGACCGATGGCGCGACGCCGTACGCAGGCGTGACAGAAGGTCGGGATGGATTCCTCTATGGCGCGACGCAGGAGGGCGGGGCGCACAACGTCGGCACCGTCTTCCGTGTGGCGCTTCGCACGGCCACGCAGCTCGTCGTGACGCGGGCGACGGGCGTCTATGGCGGCACGGCGACGCTCTCGGCGACGTTGAAGGCGGCCTCATCGGCTGTCGCCGGACGCGACGTGAGCTTCACGCTGAATGGCTCGCCCGTAGGAACGGCAACAACAGGTGCGAACGGCGTAGCAACGGTCACCGATGTTAGCCTGATGGGTCTCAGCCCCGGCACGTACGCCGCCGCCGTTGTAGCAACGTTCGTTGGCGACGAGTTGTACGCGCCGAGCAGCGCAACAGCCGATCTCATCGTCGAAAAGCTGACGCCGCTCCTCACGTGGCCGACGCCCGCTTCAATCGTGTACGGAACGGCGCTCGATGCGACGCAGTTGAACGCCACGGCGAACGTGCCCGGCGTGTTTTTCTACTCGCCGCCCGCCGGCGCGATTCTCCCGGTCGGCGCGGGACAAGTGTTGACCGTTCAGTTCATGCCCGCCGATTCGACAATCTACGCGTCGATCGTCGCGCACGTGCTCATCGACGTTTCGCGCGCCGGAGGTCCGACCGAACCGTCCTTCGAAACACTGCACAACTTCACGTACGCCGACGGCGCGAATCCATACGCCGGACTCGTGCAGGCGAACGACGGTTCGTTCTACGGAACCACGCTCTCCGGAGGCTTTGGATATGGAACGGTGTTTCGCACCGACTCCGCCGGATCGGTGACGACGCTGCACGCGTTCGGGTACAGCGACGGTGGATATCCCATCGCGGGCGTCATCCAGGGCAGCGAAGGGCTGTTTTACGGCACGACCTATCAAGGCGGAGCGTACGGCTACGGCACCGTCTATCGCATGGACGCCACTGGCACGGTCACGACGCTGCACGCTTTTGGTTTGAGTGATGGCGCGTACCCGTACTCGAGCGTGATTCAGGCGACCGACGGGTTCCTGTACGGAACGACGTACTACGGCGGAACGAATTTCCTGGGCACGGTCTATCGAGTCGATCCGTCGACAGGTGAGACAACCACGCTGCACGCCTTCAACTATGCCGATGGCGCCTATCCCTTCGCCACATTGATCCAGGCGAGGGACGGGTTGTTTTACGGCACGACCAATCAAGGCGGCCCCAGCGGCTACGGAACCGTGTATCGCATGGACGCCACCGGAACGGTCACCGTCCTGCATGGCTTCGCCTATAACGACGGCGGGTATCCGTACATAGGTCGCCTTCTACAGGCGAGCGACGGATCGTTCTACGGCACGACACCCAACGGCGGCGCGTCTGGCGTCGGCACCCTGTTTCGGATTGATGCGTTGTCGAATTTCGCAACGCTGCACACGTTCACGTACGGCGATGGCGCGTACCCGTACGCTCCGCTGATCCAGGCTGATGATGGCTTCTTCTACGGAACGACGTACCTCGGTGGATCATCGGGCGCAGGCACCGTGTACCGGGTCGATGGCGCCGGCGTGCTGACGACGCTCCACACCTTCTCGTACTCTGACGGAGCGAATCCACTCGCCGGGTTGCTCCAGGCCCTCGACAAAGGTTTTTACGGCACGACTTACGGCGGCGGTGTCGGATATGGCACGGTTTTTCGAATCACGCTTCGCCGCGCCGCGACTCAACTCTTCGTCTCGCCGGCGAGCGGTTCCTACGGCGGCACGACGTCGTTGTCGGCGACGCTCACAGCCGGCATGGCGCCGCTGGCCGGCCGCGAAGTGAGTTTCACGATCAACGGCTCGTCCGCGGGAACGACAACGACAGATGCGAACGGCGTGGCAAGACTCGCCGATGTGAGCCTGAGCGGCCTCAGTCCCGGCACCTACCCGGTGCAGGCCACTTTCGCCGGCGATGACACGTACTCACCCAGCAGCGCGGCCACCGATCTCGTCATCGCGAAGCTGACGCCGTTGGTCACGTGGCCGACGCCATCGCCGATCGTCTACGGGACGGCGCTCGATGCGACGCAGTTGAACGCGACGGCGAATGTGCCCGGCGCGTTCTTCTATTCGCCACCTGCAGGAACGATTCTGCCCGTCGGTCCACAACAGGTGCTGACGGTGCAGTTCGTACCAGCGGATTCGGCGATCTATGCGTCGGTCATTGCTCACGTCCTCATCGACGTGAGCCCCGCCGGCGCGCCGACATCACCAACATTCGAATCGCTGCACACCTTTGCGTACAGCGATGGCGCGAATCCCTACGGCGGCCTCATGCAAGCCAACGACGGTTTCTTTTACGGAACCACCTCCTCCGGAGGCTTTGGTTATGGAACCGTGTATCGCACGGACGCCGATGGGTCTGTGACGACGCTGCACGCGTTCACGTCCGGCGATGGCGCATATCCAACAACCGGTGTCATTCAGGGGAGCGATGGACTGTTCTATGGCACGACGTCTCAGGGCGGCTCGAGCGGCTACGGCACCGTCTATCGCATGGACGCCACCGGCACGGTCACGACGCTGCACTCGTTCAGCCTTGGCGACGGTGCGTACCCGTACTCAGGCGTGATTCGCGCGACTGACGGATTCTTGTACGGGACGACGTACTACGGCGGAGCAAATTTCGTAGGGACGGTGTATCGAGTCGATCCCGCAACCGGTGACACGACCACGCTGCACGTGTTCGATTATGCCACCGGCGCGTATCCGTTCGCCGGCTTGATCCAGGCACGCGACGGCCTGTTCTATGGCACGACTTATCTGGGCGGACCGAACGGCTACGGAACCGTCTATCGCATCGACGCCACCGGCACGGTCACCGTTGTCCACGGCTTTGCCTACACCGACGGCGCAAATCCTTACCTCGCGAGACTTCTTCAAGCGAGCGATGAATCTTTCTACGGCACGACGCTCTACGGCGGGAGCAGTGGTGTCGGCACGATATATCGGATAGATGCGTCGTCCAACTTTGTGACGCTGCACATGTTCGCGTACAGTGACGGCGCATACCCGTACGCGCCGCTGATCCAGGCGAGCGATGGCTTGTTCTACGGTTCGACGTCGTCCGGCGGATCGAGCGGCGTCGGCACGGTGTACCGCATCGACGGCGGCGGCGCGATAACAACGCTCCACACTTTCAACTACAGCGACGGCTCATTTCCAATCGGAGGCTTGATCGAGGCACGCGACAAGAAACTCTACGGCGCGGCCTACACCGGAGGCTTCGGTTACGGAACGGTATTCCGGATCAGCCTGCGAACAGCCACTCAGCTCTCGGTTTCGATAGCGAATCCACTCTATGGCGGCACGACCTCGGTGTCCGCGACGCTGACTGCCGCCGGTTCGCCAATCGCAGGACGCGAGGTGAGCTTCGCGATCAACGGATCGGCAGTCGGCCTGGCGATCACGGATGCATTCGGCATAGCGACGATGAGCGACGCCAGCCTCGCCGGCATCAACGCCGGGACGTACCCGAACGCGGTGTACGCGACATTCGTCGGCGACGACGTATATGCACCGAGCGCCGCGACCGTCGATCTCATCGTCGCGAAGCTGACGCCGATCATTACCTGGCCTGCGCCTGCGACTATCACGTTCGGCACGGCGCTCGACGGAACGCAGTTGAACGCGACAGCGAACGCGCCTGGAGCGTTCGTTTACGATCCGCCGTCCGGCACGATTCTTCCAGTCGGCGCCGGTCGGAAGCTTTCCGTTACGTTCATGCCGTTCGACACCACGAATTACGCGAACGCCGATGCGAGCGTGACGATCGACGTGACCGAGCCAACCGCATTGGTGACAAGCGCCGACGTGCCCGCCGCGAGCGGCCACGACGTTGTCTCGAACGTCGCCGATGCTTCGGACGCGAACTCGATCAGCATGGCGAAATTCGAGTCGCCGTATACGCAGTACCAGAACGTTCTGACGCCTCATGATGCCGTTGCCGGCCGGCTGCGGCGTCGCGGCGTGCCGGCGTTCGAAGCAACCGTCGCCGCACAATTTCCGCTGTTCATTTGTTAAACATGTCCAGCGCCAGCACAAACGCTGATAACTCCTTTGGATTCTGCGGCAACGCACCTCATTCGCAGCGAACGCACTGACCTCCACGTTGCCGTATGAGACACCTCGAATCCGAAAGATCCTGAGTGGCCGCGCGGATCGCGCTAACTGCCTGACAGCGAAGCCCACCGGCTGACACCGCGCCGTGGCAGGGTGCGGCGCGAAGCTTGCTCGCGGAGAAGCGCCATCAACGCCGCATCGGACGGAAGTGCGAGCAATTTCAGGCGGATATGAGAATTCTCGGGAGGAATGCTTGTCACGGCGGTTCCACATCTGCACGGTGAAGGCTTCGACGCGTCGCGCCGTTCGCGCCGTTCTTCTGGCGGCGCTGTGGTGTGCATCGACGGTCCTCGCGGGCGCTCACGATGGCGACTTCGACCTGCGCGGCACGGTCAGAGTGGCCGTTCACCCGGAGCCGGATGCAGTGGTCTGGCTCGAAGCGCCGAATGGGCCGCCTTCTCCGTCCGGGAAGCCGATCGTCCTCGATCAGCGCAACTTCACGTTCTTCCCGCACGTGCTCGCCGTTCGCATGGGAACGACCGTCGATCTGCCCAACAACGATCGCGTGTTCCACAACGTCTTTTCGTTTCACGACGGCAAACGATTCGATCTCGGCCTCTATCCCGTCGGAACGAGCAGGCAGGTGCGCTTCGACAAACCCGGCGTGAACCGCGTGTTCTGCAACATCCATCCGAACATGGCGGCGTACGTGAAGGTGGTCGATTCGCCGTACTTCGCGGTGTCGGATCGCGACGGGCGGTTCACGATCTCCTCGGTTCCACAAGGGACCTATACCTACCATGCGTGGCGGCCGGGTCGAGAGGAACTGACCGGCTCGTCGCCGCTGACGCCCGCAACGGTGCTCGATCTGCAATGGCGGTGAAGACATTCGCCGGCACGATCGTCTGCGCCGCGGCGATGCTGCACGCGACGGTCGCGAGCGCCCAGTCAATCGCGGTCGAATTCGACGAGAGCGCCGGCTACTCGACAGAGGACGTGATGGCCGCTCACCTGAGGCTTCACGCGTTCGGTGAAGCGGCCGGCGGATTGCGCTTCAACGCCACGAGCGTCTGGGGCAAGCAGTCCCAGGAGTCGGACGCGTTCGGCGCCGCCTATCCATATACCGATCATCCGGTGGTGCTCGACGCGTACGCCGAACGTACGTTCCGACCGGCGGGACGACTGTTCGGCCTCCGCGTCGGACGGTATCGGACGCCTTTTGGCATCTCGAGCGAGAGCGATCAGGGCTACGTCGGATTTTTGCGCGATCCGCTGATCCGCTACGACGACTTCTTCGCCTTGTCGAGCACGTTCTTCGAGCACGGCGCCGACGTGGTGGTCGGCTGGCCGCGACTGTCCCTTGAAGCGAGCCTCGGCGCCTCGGCGGATGTCGGCGAGCACACGCGATCGACCGGATTCGACAGCGTGCTGCGCGCTCAGGCCGCGGCCGGGCCTTTCATCGTCGGCGCGAGCTACATCGATACGCGTCCGCATCTGGCGCGCGCCGGGAGCGATCTGCCCATCGGCGCCACCGACCATGCGCCCACCGATCTGGACACGCACGAGCAGGATCCGGCCGCTCCGGGCCGCGCGATGTTCGGCGGCGTCGACGTGCGATGGATGCGCGACGGCGTGCAGCTGCGAGGTGAATTCATCGCCGGTCGGCCTTTCGACGGAGCCAGAACCGACGGCGGCTACCTCGATCTGATCGTCCACCGGCCGTCGATGGGCCCGGTTACCGCCGCGCTTCGCGCCGAACACCTCGCTCATCACGAGGGGTCGGTGGACGTGCTGAACGGTGAACGATACGTCGCGGCCATGCGCATCCGCGCCGGGCGTGGAATCATCGCGCATGTCGAAATGCTCCACACTACAGGCGGATTTTCCGATCGCCGGCCAACCGTCTTCGACATGGGCGTCTCGTACTCACTGCGGCTCGACTAGGGGAATCGTGCACAACGCCTTGCGGCTTCGATCGACCGTACGCTGGTATCGCCGCCTCGGGGCGAGAGTCGCTGTAGGTCTGACGCTCCTCATCGGTCTGTCGCTCGGATCGGTGCTGGTTGCGACGACGCGAGTGGTGAGGAGTCGGTCGCTGAGCCGCGCTTCGGAGGAGCTCGAGGTTGCGCGCTCGGCCTTCTATCGGCTCGTCGATGCGCGCGCCGACTCGGCGGCCGCGTTGACGCGGTTGATCACCGAGCTCCCCGTGTTCCGCGCGCACATGTCCGACGCGCGTCTCGCCGACGATCCCGAAACGATCGCCCACATGGCCGACGGTTACCGGCACGAGCTGAACGCGCAGTTCGTCATCGTCACCGACGGACACGGCGCGTGGCTCGGCAGTTCGGGTTGGACGGCAGGCCAGCGTGTACCGGCGCTGCGCTCGAGCATCGATGCCGCCGGGCGCGGCGCGGCCGACCGTGCGATCCTCTCCGTGGACGACCGGTTATATCTCGTCGTCTCCGAGCCTGTCCGATTCTCCGAAGAAGTGCTCGGCACGATGACGGTTGGATTCGTCCTCGACGACGGAGTGGCGAGAGAGCTCGCGGAGGTGACGCATTGCCAGGTCAACCTCGTGTCGCGCTCCTACATTTCCGGCAGCAGCCTGTCGGGCGACGAACGCCCGGCGCTCGCCCGGATGCTGTCCGACGGAGCGGCGGCGCCGGTGAACCTGTCGGAGATTCGGGTCGGCGGCGCGGAATACATCCGGGGCAGCTTTCCACTCGTTCACGGCGCGGACGCCGCTGCGCTCGACCGGCTGGTGCTGCTCAAGCCGTGGCAGCCGACGCAGCAGTTCGTCGACGCGATTCAAACGCGGATCCTCGTTGCCGGCGGCGTCGTCTTCGTCCTCGCGATCGCCGGCGGATTGCTGTTCAGCCATTACGTCGATCTTCCGCTGAGGAACGTCGCGGCGGCGGCGGAAGAGATCGCCGGCGGGAACTGGCACCACCAGGTTCCGGTTCGCGGCAGCGCCGAAGCGACGACGATGGCGGTCGCCTTCAACGAGATGACGTCGAGCCTTCGCGCCGCGCAGGAGCGCCTCCTGCACGATGCGCTTCACGATCACCTGACCGGGCTGCCGAACCGCGCGTTGTTCATGGACCGCGTGAGCCACGCACGCAGTCACACGGCGCGGCGTCCTCAGACTTTTGCGGTTCTGTTCGTCGATCTCGATCGATTCAAGACGGTCAACGACAGCCTCGGTCACACAGTCGGCGACTGCCTGCTGCTCGAAATCGCCCAGCGGCTGCGAGAGGCAACCGCTGGAAACGACGCGGCGCCGCACGTTCCGGGGCTCGAGCAGCGCCACGGCTCCGATTCGACGCTGGCGCGGCTCGGCGGCGACGAGTTCACCGTCCTTCTCGAGAACATTCGCGACGCAAGCGACGCGGTGCGCATCGCCGAACGGCTGCTCGAAACGATTGCGGCGCCGGTGCGCCTCGAAGGCACCGACATCTTTGCAACAGCGAGCATCGGCATCGCCGTGAGCACGTCGGGCCATGGCGGAGCGGAGGAGCTCGTTCGCGACGCGGATACGGCCATGTACCGCGCCAAGGCGATGGGAGGCAATCGATACGCGGTATTCGACGCCACGATGCATCGCGGCGCCGTTGAACGTCTGCAGCTCGAGACCGCTCTCCGCCGTGCCATCGAACGGGACGAGTTCGAGGTGTACTATCAGCCGATCGTCCACCTGGGCG
The DNA here is from genome assembly GCA_003222395.1 of Acidobacteriota bacterium. Taxonomy (GTDB): domain Bacteria; phylum Acidobacteriota; class Vicinamibacteria; order Vicinamibacterales; family CAVVIG01; genus Gp6-AA45. The sequence goes on along the minus strand of QHWB01000052.1, from coordinate 314,268 downwards.
ACTCCCGGCTGACCGGGTTCGAAGCGCTGGTCCGCTGGAACCATCCGCAGCAAGGCTTTCTCTCTCCGGCCGCATTCATCCCCGTCGCCGAGGATACGGGACTGATCGCGCACATCGATCGATGGGTCCTGCGCGCGGCGTGTCAGGCTGCACGCGAATGGCATACGCGGTTCCCGCACGGCTCGCCGCTGACCGTCAGCGTCAATATTTCCGCCCGCAGTTTCGCGCAGCCGGACCTCGTGCGGCACGTGACGCACACGCTGCAGGAAACGGGACTGGAGCCGAATTGCCTTCGACTCGAGATCACCGAGGGCGCGGCGATGGCCGATGCGGAGCGCGCCCGCGCCGTACTGATGGATCTGAAGGCGCTCGGCGTGCGCCTCAGCCTCGACGATTTCGGCACCGGGTTCTCATCGCTCAGCTATCTGCAGCGTTTTCCCGTCGACACGCTCAAGATCGATCAATCGTTCATCGCGCGAATCGATCAGCACGATTGCCGCGAGATCATTCGGACGATGCTGAACCTCGCACGCACGCTGCGCCTCGACGTCGTTGCCGAAGGGACGGAGACGTCCTCACAGGTCGACTTTCTCGAATCGCTCGATTGCGGGTTCGGCCAGGGCTACTTCTTCTCGCGCCCGATACCGGCCGATGTCGTGGACAGTCTCCTTGAACGGCTCGAGGACGGCTACGGATCGTTGGTCCCCCGGTCAACCGCCGTCGTCCCGCTGACTGTACCGTTGCATTAGCGGTTTCGTTCGAGCTCCGCAATCCGCCGCAAGGCTTTTTCTCTCAATTCGGCCGCATCGCGCGCGATCTGCGCCTCGCCCGCGCGCTCGATGTGCGGCACTCGCTGATCGAGCGCCGCGACGAGCTCGCGCAGGTGCCGCAGCACAATCGCGTCGGATTCGGCTGATTTCGGTTCGACCATGCTTCTGCTGGCTTCGGCTTCTGCCTCGCGCGAGCGCCGATGCCGACCTCCTCGCGCGATCGTACTTCGAGAACGAATCGCGCAAGAGCATTGCCGGCGCGGAACGGATGGTTGCCGAACGTCCACTGCATCCGCGTAAGCCGGTCACGATTACCGCCGCGACGCGTCGCTTTGTGGGTAAGATGCCGCCTCGAAAAGGAGCAGCGCCAAATGAAATCAGCATGGCACGTGTCCTCAGCCGGACTGGCGGCGGCAGCTCTCGCCATCAACGTATGGGCGCAGGGAACCGATTACAGCAAGATCGACATCACGGCGGACAAGATCGCGCCGAATCTTTACATGCTGTCCGGTTCGGCGGGTCTCGACCCTGGCCATCAGGACGCGGCCGGAGGCCGGGTGGGCGTGTTGACCGGCGCGGACGGGATCCTGATGGTCGATGCCCAATACGCGCAGCTCGCCGAGAAGATTCACGACGTGTGGCGCGACAGGATTGAATCAAGATAACGGAGGCAACCGTGAAAATACGTTCTGTATGTGTCGTCGCGTCATGCGTCGCCGTGCTGACGATCGGCGTCGCCTGGTCGATCGGCGCGCGCGCGGCCGGCCAGGCGCAGGCGCCGGCGCGCGGCGGGTTGACGCCGATCCCGCCGAATCCGTCGACGCAGGAGCCGGCGCACAAGACAACCTACGAGCAGGTCATCAAGATGGAAACGGAGCTGTCGAACTGGGGCCGCTGGGGACAGGCGGACGAGCGCGGCGCGTTCAATCTCGTCACGCCGGAGAAGACCAGGCAGGCGGCGCGGCTCGTGCGGGAGGGCGTCAGCGTCTCGCTCGCGCATTTTGCGAGCCTCGAAAAGGCGATCGACAACTTCCAGTTCGGAGAGACGAAGCATGAGATGTGGAATCCTGGCGGACAGCCGTGGAATCCCGCCGTTGCCCGCGCCGCGCTCGACACCATCAGCTTCGGCACGCACGACGGCACCAATTCACATCTCGACGCGCTTTGCCACTATTCGATCCTGCGCGACGGGAAGGCGACGGTCTACAACGGGCACCCTCAGGATCTCGACGAGAAAGGATGCAAGGCGAACGCGATCGATCACATGGGTCCCGGCATCGCGACGCGCGCCGTCCTCGTCGACATGCCGCTGCTGAAGAACGTGCCGTATCTGGCGCCGACGACGCCGATCTATCCGGCCGATCTCGAAGCGTGGGAGAAGTTCGCGAACGTGAAGATCGGCAGCGGCGATGCCGTGCTGATTCGGACCGGCCGCTGGGCGCTGCGCGCGGCGAAGGGTCCGTGGAACTCCGCGCGCGAAGCCGCCGGCCTGCACGTCTCCGTGATGCCGTGGCTGAAGCAGCGCGACGTCTCGCTGCTCGGCAGCGACGCGGTCAACGACGTCCAGCCCTCCGGCGTGGCGGGCGGCAGCGGCGAAGCGTCGAACCGCCCGGTGCATACGCTGTCGATCGCGATCATGGGCATGCCGCTCGTCGACAACGGGTATTTCGAGGATGCGGCTCAGGAAGCGGCGCGCCTCAAGCGCTGGGATTTCTTCATGACGGTGCAGCTGACGAAGATTACCGGCGGCACCGCCACGCCGTTCAACGCGCTGGGCGTATTCTAGGAAACAATGGCGATCAGACGATCGAAGCGCCGCTGGGTCAGACAGGTGACGACCGACTCGACGCACCCGCCCAAACGGACCTTCGCCGGATCGGCATCCCAGATCGCCCGGACGATGGCGCGCAAGGACGTCTCGCCCAAAGGCCTGGGGTCTGCCGTTCGCATGATCCAGTACTTCATCAACCGCGGTGGCAAGGGGCTCTCGGCGACGCGACGGCGCGAGCTCGAGCGAGCGAAACGAATCCTGCAACGTCGCGCCGCCGCCAGGAAAAGGCGACTCGCTTCCCGGAGCCGCTGAGCCGGCGGGCGCCCGGATCCATGCGCACGTCCCATTTCTTCTCAGCCATACACCCTCGTCGTGCTGGCTCGCCAGTAGCCTGGCGTGTCGAATGCAGCAGCCGCGAGCGGTGACGGCCGGTTCGAAGCCAAGCGGCTCACGGGCACACTGGTTGGCGCTCGCCGCCGCAGTCGTCCTGCTCGTTCTCGTCTACGCCGTCGTCGACCTCACGCCGCGCGTGGATCAGCATTTCTTCTTTTCGTCGGATGACCCGCAGCTGCAGGAATCGAACACGATTGACCGGCGGTTCCCGTCCGGCAGTCAGCTCATTCTCAGCGTTTCGTCATCCGACATCTCCTCGGAGCGTTACCTCGACAAGCTGCGACAGCTCACCGGGCGGATTGCAGCCATCAGATCGGTGACCGGCGTACGAAGTCTCGCCGATGGACCGAAGGATTTCGGCGATGCGCAAGCCAGTCCGTTCTGGAGCCGACTGTTGATCGCCGAAAACCACCGCTCCAGCAACGTCATCGTGTTGACCCCGGGAAACGAGACGGAACGACTCATTCCGCAGGTGGAACGCGTCGTTCACGAATTCGATCGCGACGATTTTCGAATCCGGATTGCAGGCGCCCCGTACGTGGTGGAGATGATTCGCCGCAGCATCGTGCACGACTTCATCTACTTCAGCCTGACGGCCGTCGTCCTGTTCGGCGTGACGATGTGGTGGGTGTTCCGGTCGGCGCGGTTGTTCATCGGGATGCTCGCGACGTGCATGAGCGCGGTATTGTCGACGTTGCTGGTGCAGTCGCTCTTCGGCAAGAAGATCGGGGTGCTGACGGCGAACCTCGGGACCATCGTGTTCGTGATCGCCTTGTCGCACCTCGTGTACATGACGTTCAACTGGCAGACGCTCGCCTCCAAGACCGGCAGGCGGGCGCACGATCTCGCGGCGGCGGCCCGTCGAATGACCTTTCCCGCGTCGTTCTGGTCGATGGTCTGCGCGTCGCTCGGATTCGGCAGCCTGCTGTTCGTTCAGGCGAAGCCGCTGCGCGAACTGGGGTTCGGCGGCGTACTTGGAAGCGCGCTGGCGCTGCTGTGTGCGTACCTCATGTATCCGGCATTTCTGAGGTGGGCGGTGCCGCGCGACAGCGCAGTGATGGAAATGGGACCGGGACGGCGGTTCTGGTCGCGCCGGTTCGTCCCTCTGTCAACGGGCGTGATCGTGGTGAGCCTCGGCCTCGGATTGGGCCTTACGCGCCTGAACACCGATCCCAACCTGCTGGAGTACTTCAAACCGCATCAGGAGCTCCGCGACGGGCTGGAATACGTGGATCGCAACGGCGGCTCGAACCCGCTCACGCTGGTCGTCGCGGCGGCGGATGGCAGCACGTTGAACTCGAAGGACGCTTACAAGCAGATGTGGGGCCTGCAGACCGGACTCGAAGATCACAAAGGAGTCGGGACCGTCGTTTCGCTCCCCGTGCTCATGGCGGAGGGGCGCCGGCGCCCGCTCGCCTTTCTCCTCTCGTCGGAGCACCTGCTCAAAATCATGGAGGAACCTGAACACGATCGGATCGCCCGCACGTTCGTCACCAGCGATCGTACGCAGGCGGCCTTCTATCTTCGGATGATCGAGCGCGGCCGCGACAAGCCGCGCGTCGACGTCGTGAACGATCTCCGCGCGATCGTCCGCCGCAATGGTTTCAAACCGGTGCTCGTCGGCGGCATCTATCGCTTGCAGGGAGAGCTGGCGACGCTGGTCGCATCCAGCCTGGTGACGGGTCTGTTCTGGCTGATTGTGTTGTTCACGGTCGTCGCCTGGATCGTTGCCCGAACGATCCGCGGCGCCGCTGCGATGATTGTCAGCCTGTCGCTCGTGCCGCTTTGCATGTTGGGCGGCGTCGGGCTTCTCCACGTCCCGGTCGACATCATTTCTGCACCGGCCACGAACGTCTGCATCGGCATGGCGATCGATTCGATGGTCCACCTGATGTTCGGCGTTCGGCGGGCCGGGCGCGACGGGAAGACGGGGTGGAGCGCGTGGGTGTCCGCACGCGAGGAGCAGTGGCGAGGAATTGTCTATTCGGACGTGATCATTGCAGCCGGCTTTGCGATTTTCGTTCTCTCGGACTTCCCACCGACCCAGCGCTTTGGATTGGTCGTCGTTTTCGGCACGATCATCGACATCCTGGCGAACTTGTTCGTTCTACCGCTGCTCGGTGGTGCAGAGCTGAAACGAGTCGCCGCTCACAGTCGCAGCCACGCGTAGCCGTACGCCGCGAGGTCGATCTCGCGACGGCAGGGGTCGAGCTCGACGCCGGAAGAAGCAACGACGACGGCTGCCTCGCGCGCGTCGGCACCCTCGAGCCGAACCGTCCGCGGCGCATTGAGGAGATTGTGGACGAACAAGACGCTGTCCGACCCGTAATCGCACCGGTGCATCAGCACGGGCGGGTCGGCCGGCAGGATCGTGCAGCTTCCGACGCCGATCTCGAGACACTGTTTCCGGGCGGCAATGAGTCCCCTGACGACGTTGAGCAGCGACGCAGGATCCTGCCGCTGAGCGTCGACGTTGACGTGCGCCGCGCTGAAGGGCTCGTCGCGCACGAGCGGCCGCACGAATCTCTCCTCAGGCGCGTTCGAGAAGCCGGCGCCGCGCGCATCGGTCCATTGCATCGGCGTACGAACCGGCAGTCGTTCGGGTAACGCGAGCTCCTCGCCCATTCCGATTTCATTGCCGTAAAAGATCACCGGGCACCCGGGCAGAGTGAATTGCAGACTGAACGCCAGCGCGATGCGATTGCGGTCGCCGCCGAGCATCGTCGCGAGCCGCCGGCGAAGACCGCGCCCGTAGATCTGCATGTCGGTGCGAGGCCCGAACGCCGCAAAAACCTGTGCGCGCTCCGATTCGCTCAAGCGGGCAAGATCCAGCTCGTCGTGATTGCGAAGGAACTCACCCCAGGTGCACTCGGTCGGAATGTCGGGACGTCCGGTCAAGGTCTCGACGATAGGACCTGCGTCGTGGGTGGCGAGGGCGAGAAAGAGGCGCTGGGCCATCAGGAAATCGAGCATCACATGGAGACGATCGCCGGATCCGAAATACGAAGACACTGCGGGCGGCGGCACGTTGGCCTCGCCGATGAGCACCGCGTCGCGGTTGACGGCGTCGCTCATCCGGCGCAGCGCCGAGAGATCGGCAAAGACTTCGTGGCTCGTTCGGCCGTCCGGACCGACGCGCTCGATGATGAACGGGACCGCATCGACTCTGTATCCCGAAATTCCACGACCAAGCCAGAACGCGACGATCCTTCGGATTTCTTCGCGGACCTCCGCGCAGTCCATATTCAGATCGGGTTCGTGCTCGTAGAACCGATGGTGATACCAGGCGCCGGCCTGGGCATCCCAACTCCACGATTCCTGCTGAAATCCTGGAAACACGAGCCGTTCGCGTGTGTGCGCCGGACGATCGGCCGACCACACGTAGTACGCCCGACGGCACGAGTGCGGGTCGGATCTGGCGGCCTGAAACCACGGATGATCGATCGACGTGTGGTTGACGACGAGATCGACGATCACACGGATGTCGAGCCGCGCCGCTGCTCGAACGAAGTCGTCGAAATCGTGCAGCGTGCCAAGCCGCGGATCGACGGCACAGTGATCCGTGACGTCGTACCCGTCGTCGCGATTCGCGGTCGCATAGAACGGCATCAGCCAGACGCAGTCGACGCCGAGCTCCGCCAGGTACGGCAATTTCCGACCGAGACCGAGAAAGTCACCGACGCCGTCGCCGTCGGCATCGCAGAACGTCTCCACGTCGAGGCAGTAGAGGACCGCATTCTTGTACCAAGGCGTCATCCTGCTACTTCATGGTTGGATGAGGTGGCGAACCACTCAACCTTCTATAAGGTACTGAGCGATAGGTCTTCAACCTCAATGCCAGAGCGCAAGCCCGTGCGAATAAATAAATGGATTGGTCCCGGTGTGCTTCTGCGCGTGGCGGATGCTCTCGGTGTACCGCAGAAGAGCCGGCAAACGATCCCTCATTCACTCCAGAGCCTGTCGCGAACCGTCCGGATCGGCCGTCGCCTTGGCCCTACGCAGTCTACCGCCCTTCTAATTCGGAAGGTGCATCATTACCGGTGATTCTGTTTCTACTGCTGCGCGCTCGCTACCCACGCTGGGTGCTGTGGGGCGCGTGCGCGCTGCTGTTCGTCGCCAACACCTTTACGGCTGGCGCCGATCTCGCCGGTGTCGAATTGATCGCCGCGAACACGCTTGGAGTGCTCACCGCCGCGATCATGAGCGCTGCCGGATTCTGTCTCCTGTGGTGGTGGCTGACGAGCAAGGGCGATTGATATCGGATGGCGCAGGAAATATCCGCGTGAACGCCACGTGCGCCGGCCAATGAAAGGCGATCGGGTAGACGGCCATGACGAGGAGCAGGTAGATCGTCGGATTGATGCGATGCTGCGGCGATCCGCTCAAGCCGTACACCCAATTGATGTCGTCGCCCGGCTCGGTCACGTGATACGTCGTCACCAGCAACGCCCACGTCGCCAGCGTCTGCGCTCGTAAGGCCCGCCGGTCGTATCCCAATCGGCTCACTGTCCACATGAGCAATGGTGGAAGCCAGAGGTGGAACAACGATATCGCCCGAATACTGCGGCGGATCTTCGGATCGAACATGTAATCGGCGAGGCCGATTGGTCGTCTTCCAGCGAACAGGTGTGCAGCGAAATCGATCGCCCAGCCGGCTTCCGGGACCGTGAGGCTGACGGTCTGCATGCTGCTGAGGAGTGGATGTTCGAGCCACAAAGCCGGGACCGTGGCAAACAAGGCGACGTCGGAAAACCAGAGGAAATTCCGCCAGCCATACTGGCGCGCATACACCGGAGCGACCGCTGCGGCAAATGCGGTATAGAGCCACTTCATCCATGTCGGAATTCGTTGCCTTGCGATTGGCCTCGGGTCCGCATCGGCGCGCGACGGCTGCTGCACGTGTACGATCCTCTGCACGGCCGGTACCTACCGACGAGAACTGTCGTGCTGGCAGAACGCGGGAACGTCTTTGCCACGGGACCAGCACCCGTCGAGCGTTGTGAAACCGCCATCATCTGATCGACCGTTCGCGTTCTTACGCAGCAACACGCGCGAGAGCAAGCCACGAACGCAGGGCATTACCGAGATTCGTGGTCCGTACTACACGCCGGTCGGTCCACGCTACCTGGAATGGGGACGGATCAAGACGTTCCGCGAATGAGTGACCGACCGATCATTCATGCTCGAACGTGAGCCGCTCGCCGTAGGCGACGAGCGTGAACGCTTCGATCGCGTCGCGCAACGATAGCCGGGGGAAGCGCATGCGCTCTTCGTCGGCTTCGCCGATCCCCAGCCGGCTGGCTTCCCACAGGTGCCGCACCGCCTGCAGCTTGAATCCGAGAAGTCGCGCGCCGACGACATCGGCGGCGAGCGCGTCGGTGCTCGCGATGACGATGCCGGTTTCGACTGCATGTCCGCCGAGCGGTCCGGTCGCGATCATCGCCGGATGCCCCACCGTGATCGCGAGATCGATCGGAAACCGCCTGGCCATTGCGGCGATGAACGAATGCATGTCGTCGAAGAAGCGATTGTCGTGCTTCTGCGTCGACCGCGGATGGCCGTAGTAGTCGGCGGCGGGATACGACATCGCGACGTTCTTCAGCGCGAGCGTCACCGTCGCGGTCTCGTGCAGCTTCAACTGACTGAGCACGATGAGCGTGTCGTATTCGAGCACGCGCGGATTGACCATGATCGCCCGCTGCGGCCCCTTTACGTCGCGGCCGGGCGCGTAAGCGAGATCGACGGATATGAACGGCGGCCGATTGTGATCGACGAACGTGGCGCCGATCTCCTGTACGACATCCATCAACCCCGAGACGCGAAACACGTCATCGGTTTCTGCCGCGCCGGATCCGCCGGTCACGATCAGCTCGCGCGGGCCGAAGCGCTTGACGTTGCGGAGCACCGCTCGGAGTGTGTCTGGCTGAGTGATGCCCGCCTTGTCCTCTTCGGAAGCCCAGGTCTCGTTCGGCTTGATCGCGACCCGCTTGCCGGCGACGAGCGGCTCCAGCGCGATCGCGTCGAGCGCCTCGTCGATTGCCGCGCCGATGTCGGACCGATTCAACGTGATGACGACGTCAGGCATGACTGGATCTCCGAAGCGCGAACACGGTTGCCTGATGCAAGAATACACGAGCGCCGCCCGGTCACTCGCCGGCGCCACGTGAACTGAAGCGCGCGATTTCTTCCGTATGTGCGCCGATTGCCGGACGTGGTAAGGTCTGGCGAGGAGACTGCAACATGGCCGTGACTCATCGTCCCAGGTTCGGTTTCCTCGTGCTCACGCTCGCGGCAGCCGCCGCGACGTCGGCACCTCAGGCGCAAACCCGCGTGTCGAAGGCAGACGCGACGACGCACTGGGTGCTGCACCGAACGGCCGACGGCCTTCCCGATTTTCAAGGCGTGTGGGCGAACAACACAGTGACGCCGCTGCAGCGGCCGAAGCAGTGGGAAGGCAAGACACATCTGACGGACGCGGAGGTGGCCGAGCTCCAGAAGTTCGCCGCAAAGATCTTCGAGAACGATGGCGACGCGCAGTTCGGCGACGGGCTGATTCTCGCCGTCCTCAACGGCATCTCCAACCCCAAGTCGTACGATTCGGGCACCGGCAACTACAACCAGTTCTGGCTCGTCGAACGCGACTGGCACGATCGCCGGACGTCGCTTCTCGTCGATCCGCCCGACGGCCACCTCCCGCCGATGACCGCGGAGGCGCAGAAGCGCCGCGCGGGGGAGATCGAGTACCGCAAGGCCCACGCCTTCGAAGATCCGGAAGTATTCGCGCTCGGCGAGCGGTGCGTGAACTTCGGCGTTCCTCGACTGCAGGCCGGTTACAACAGTTACTTCCAAATCATCCAGTCGCCCGGCTACGTCACCATCCTCAGCGAGATGGCGCACGACGCGCGCATCATTCCGCTCGACGGCCGCCCGCACCTCGACGCCCGCATCCGCAGCTGGAACGGCGACTCGCGCGGACACTGGGAAGGCGACACGCTCGTCGTCGACACGACGAACTTCTCGCCGAAGAGCGATTTCATGGGGTCGCACGAGAACCTGCGGCTCGCCGAGCGCTTCACGCGCGTCGGGCCGGAGATCCTCGAATACCAGTTCACGGTGAACGACCCGGCGACGTGGACCGCGCCGTGGACCGTGATGATTCCGCTGAAGCTGAAGAACGAATTGATCTACGAGTACGCGTGCCACGAAGGGAACGAGGCGATCCCCGACATGCTTCGCGGCCACCGCTTCGAGGAGCGCGAGGCCGCGCGCAAGAGCCAGCCGAAGTAACGACCACGCGGCGCACAGCGCACGCCGTCGGGTGACGGCTGTGGCAATTCCCGGCCCACGTCACCCATGGAATCAACGACGCTCGACCGTATCGATCTTCCGGGACGATCCAGATCCCCGAATTCATCTGAACACGACGAAACGCTTCGCCGAAGTGTCAGGATTCAACTCACTCACGGTGTGAGCTACACCGCTTTCCACTCGATGCAGCAGCCTCTGTTGCAACCTCGAACCGCATCCATGTGACTCGGATGGAAACTCCATGACATATACGCGTACCCACTCTCGATCGATGCGCGTGGAATGGCGGCACGGCGATGGCTATCGTTCGTCGCCCTCGCAGCAACGCACAACTGCATCCTGCGATCGAAGCGTTCAGTCACCGGGGATGATTGGAGGTCGTTCGCCATGAAGCCCAGGTCGATTGCTGTCGCGCTTCTGCTCGCCTTCGCCGCATCAGGAATCCGGGTGACCGCCCAGACCGCGCCGGCGGCGCCGGCGCTCATCGAGCCGGCGAACGGCGCATCGCTGGTACAACCCGTCGGGCTGAAGTGGTCACCGGTCGTCGATCCGGATGGACCGATCGTGAGTTACACGTGGCAAGTAGGGACGACATCGGCGTTCACCGTAGTGATCGCGTCAGGCTTTACCGACACGCGCAACGGAGATCCGGTGCCCACACAGGACCGCGTGAGCGGTGTTCCGAACGGGACGTACTTCTGGAGAGTCAAAGCGACACAGAATGTTGGTGGAGCGACGGGCTTCATCGACTCGGCGTGGTCGGCGGTCCGAACCTTCACGATCACCGGCCTCGGTCCGGCGCCGAGCGGCACGCCGACGATTACGACTCCCGGCAACGGATCGCAATTCCACGCCTACGAGACGTTCACGATCACATGGACCGCGGTGGCGGGCGCGCAGTATTACGTGCTCGAGGCCGACGACGAGTCGAGCTTCTCCTACCCGTTGACGCTCAGCACGAGCCCGATGGAGTTCGGAACGAGCTTCCTGGCGGGCTGGGGCAATGAGATCCCGAACGTCTACTATCGTGTGCGCGCGGTTTCTTACGACAACGTTCGCGGACTGCCCTCGGCGACGCTGAACGTCAAGATCGCCAACACCGCGCCGGTTCCTCCACCGCCAATGCCGCTGTCTCCGTCGGGCGGCGCCACGGTCTCGCTTCCATTCGCGTTCGACTGGTCCGACACTCCCAATCCTCAGATACCGGGCTACGACGTCGACGTGGATACCGATCCGACGTTCAGCGGTTCGTTCGGCGTGCTGTTCATCCAGAACATCAGCCGATCGGATTACGTGCTGGTCTCCGATCTGGCGCCGGGCACGTACTACTGGCGCGTACGCGCACAGCACGGATTGGTATACGGACCGTGGTCTGCGGGACTGAACTTCCGTGTAGTAGCCTCGCCGCCGACGCCGCCGGGTCTGAATCTGTTCTGGCTGCTCAATCAACCGAGCGCCGTGTATGGCGGCCGCTCGACGCAGGGGCGAGTCACGTTGAATTCGCCGGCGCCGGCCGGCGGCGCGCTGGTTCGAATTGCCAGTGATATCCCGCACGTGGAAGTGCCGCAGAGCGTCGTGATCCCCGCGGGTGCAACCGACGCGATCGTGTCGCCTATCACGACGACTGCGGTGCATGGTGCGACTGTGGGAACCCTGCGCGCTGCGTACGGGACCGGATGGCAGCAGAATTCGCTCGCAATGTACCCGCTGCTCTTCAGCCTCGCCCTGAACAAGGACAGCGTCATCGGCGGCAGCTCGGTGACGGGAATAGTCACGCTGCAGCAGCCGGCGCCGACTGCAGGCATCGAGGTCACGTTGGTGAGCAGCGACACCTCGCTGGTTCGGCCGCCCGCAACAGTCGTGGTGCCCGAAGGCGCAACGGCGGCCGGTTTTGCGATCGCCACGTCTCCGGTCGCATCGACCGTCCCGATCACCATCAATACGGGCACGAACAACGATCACTATCGCGCGCCCGAGACCAGGCTCACGCTGTTGCCGGCCGGCACGCCCGCTCCTGCGCCGAGCCTCTCGACCGTCACACTGCAGACTCCGAGTGTGCTCGGCGGGCACACGACGACAGGGACAGTGACGCTGACCGGTCCAGCTCCTGCCGGCGGCGCGTCGGTGTGGGTGAATGGAAGCATGGAAGGCCAAGTGGTGACGCCGCCGGGCGGCATCACCGTGCCTGCCGGCAGCACGAGCGCCAACTTCACCATCACGGCACCGCAGGTCAGCCAGACGTACTGGGTCATGATCCAGGCGTCCTATGGCGCTGACTCCGGTATGCACGGAGCCGTGCTGCAGATTGATCCGAGCCAACCGGCGGTTCCCGATCTCTACGCGATGGGACTCGACGCGGTGTCGGTGATCGGCGGCGCATCTCTACACGGAACAGTTGGACTCGCGACGCCCGCGCCGACGGGCGGCACGACGGTTTTCCTCTCCAGCAGCGATCCCGCTGCGCGGGTCCCCGCCAGTGTCGTCGTGGCGGCCAGCAACAGCGCGAACAGTTTCACGATCACGACGAGCCCGGTGAGCACGTTCACGTCGGTTCAGATCAGCGCACAGTCGGGATCGGTCACGAAGAGCCAGTGGATCAGCGTGTATCCGGACCCGAACGCCCCACCGACACTCAGCTCGGTGACGCCGAGCGTGAGCGGCACGACCGGCGGCAATAACATTTCCGCGACAGTGTTCCTCACCGGTTCAGCGCCGGCGGGTGGAGCGAACGTGACGCTCTCGAGCAGCAACCCCTCGGCCGCGCAGGTATCGGCGAGCGTCACCGTGCCCGCCGGCCAGGGCTTCGCGAGCTTCACCATCACCACATCACCCGTCACGGCGGATACATCGGTAACGATCACGGGTACGTACGGCGTGAGCCAGTCGGCGACGATCACCGTGCTCGCGGGGGCCACCAATACCGGGTTCCGCAGCCCTTCCGCGAATGCGGCCGACAGCGGCGGCGACGGCGACGGCTTCGAGAGCAGCCCGGCGAACGCGCAGGCAGATGACGCCGCGAGCGCCGCGGATATGAACAGCGGCACGGCTTCGAGCATGTCGTGCGCCAGTACGGCGCGCGACAGACACCGCTTCTTCAACTACGGGATCGCGTTGCCTGCCGGTGCCGGCGTCAAAGGCATCGAGGTGCGTCTCGACGCTCGCACCGACTCGACGTCCGGCTCTCCCAAAATGTGCGTGGAGCTCTCATGGGACGGCGGCGTTTCCTGGACGGCGGCGCTGACGACGTCGACGCTGCCGACGACGATGAAAACGCTCGTCCTGGGCGGCGCGGCGAACAGCTGGGGCCGCAGTTGGACGCCGGCGGAGCTCTCCAACGCGAACTTCCGGGTCAGGGTGACAGACGTGGCGAACTCGACGTCGCGCGACTTCTGGCTCGACTGGATTGCGGTGCGCGTCTCCTATTAAGGCGTACAATCCCTCGTCCGCGCCGAGGGGGCACCTCTCGAGAATCAAGACGTACATCGATCGTTCGACGATGAGCCGCGCAGCCGCCCGGCACGCGAGCCGGACGGTGCGCGACGCCATCGCGCGTCGCGGGCATGCGCGGATCGTGGCGGCCACTGGCGCGTCGCAGTTCGAGTTCCTTGCCGCGCTCACCAAAGCGCCTGGCATCGACTGGGCCCGCGTCGAGATGTTTCATCTCGACGAGTACGTCGGGCTCTCGATCGAACATCCCGCGAGCTTCCGGAAATACCTTCTCGACCGGTTGATCGAGCCGACCGGCATGCTCCGCTACCATCTGCTCGACGGCGAACGCGACGCGGCGCTCGTGGCCGATCGCGTCGGACGCGAGCTCGCCGCCGGCGAGATCGACGTCGCGTTCGTCGGAATCGGCGAGAATGGGCATCTCGCGTTCAACGATCCCCCGGCCGACTTCGCATCGGAGCGCCCGTACATCGTCGTCACGCTGGACGAGGCGTGCCGGCGGCAGCAGGTCGGCGAAGGGTGGTTCAGATCGGTCGCCGAGGTGCCCGCGCAGGCGATTTCGATGACGGTCCGTCAGATTCTGAAGTCGCGCGAGATCATCTGCGTCGTTCCCGACGCGCGAAAGGCCGATGCGGTGAAGGCGTCGGTCGATGGCGACGTGTCGCCGATGGCGCCCGCGTCGATTCTGCAAACGCACGCGAACACGACTCTCTATCTCGATCGCGATTCCGCGGCACTGCTGGCGAGCGCGAGCCGCGGCGAGATCCTCGAGAGCGACGAGTCGTGACCGTCGAGCTGCCGGGCCTGTTCGATCTTCAGGTGAACGGCTTCGGCGGCGTCGATTTCAACGCGGCCGACCTGACAGCCGATCGAGCCGGCGAAGCGCTGCAGCGGATGCGGAGCACCGGCGTGACCCGCTGCCTGCCGACGCTCATCACCTCGAGCTTCGAGCAGTTCGCGGCGAGCGCGCGCGTGCTGTCGCGCATGACCTGTCCGGCCATTGCCGGCATTCACATGGAGGGACCGTACGTGTCGCCGGAGGATGGCACCCGGGGCGCGCATCCGCGAGAGCACGTGAAGCCCGCGACCATCGACGACTTCAATCGCCGCCAGGATGCCGCCGGCGGCCGCATCGTCCTCGTCACGCTTGCGCCTGAAGTCGCCGGCGCGGTGCGCCTCATCGAACATCTCGTCGCGTCCGGCGTGCGCGCGGCGATCGGGCACACCGCCGCGACGCCCGGACAACTCGCCGATGCGATCGCCGCCGGGGCGACGCTCGCGACGCATCTGGGAAACGGCTGTGCGCAGATGCTTCCGCGGCATCCGAACGTCATCTGGGAGCTGCTCGCCGCCGATGCGGTGCTGGCCAGCGTGATCGTCGACGGGCATCATCTTCCGCCGGCGACCGTGAAGGCGATGGTGCGCGCGAAAGGCGAACGGCGCATGATTCTCGTCACCGACGCCGTGGCCGCCGCCGGCTGCGCGCCGGGAAGGTACACGATCGGCAACGTGACCTCCGAGCTCGCCGCCGATGGCCGCGTGTCGTTGCCTGGAACGCCGTATCTGGCAGGCTCCGCGCTGACGCTCGATCGCGCGATCGCGAATACCGTGCGGTTCACCGGCCTGCCGATCGATGATGTCGCTCCGATGGCGTCGGCCATCCCGGCGAGCTGTCTCGGCATGACGACTGCCGGCACGGTCACCGCCGAGTGGAATGCTGAAAGTGGAACGTTGGGCGTTCAGCGCGTGAGCGCGTGACTTGAACATCACGGCGCTCGACTGGACCGTTCTCATCGCCTATCTCGTCATCGTCACGGCGATCGGTCTCGCCGCCGGGTATCGCGTGCGCCGCACCAGCGAGTACTTCCTCGGCGGACGGCGGTTCGGTCCGTGGCTGATGATCGCGCAGAGCTTCGGCGCCGGCACGCACGCGGAAATGCCCGTCGCGCTCGCGGGCGCCGTCTACACCGCCGGCGCGTCAGGCATCTGGTTCCAGTGGAAGAACCTGTTCATCACGCCGTTCTACTGGATCATGGCGCCGGTGTTCCGCCGGATCCGGCGGACCACGATGGCGGAGTTCACCGAAGACCGCTACGGTCCATGGATGGCCGCCATCTACATCGTGTTCGCCATCTGTTTCTTCGTCATCGAGACGAGCGGCATGCTGAAAGGCGCGGGCAAGGTGATCAGCCAGGCGACCGGCGGCACGGTCGGCGTCAACCCGATCGTCGTGGCGATGACGGTGATGTTCATCCTCTACAGCTTCGTGGGCGGATTGATTTCCGCGGCCTGGACCGATCTCTTCCAGGGCTTTCTCATCATCGTGCTCTCCTTCATGTTGATTCCGCTCGGCTGGAGCGTCGTCGGCGGTCTCGCGGGGATGAAGGCGTCGCTCGCGCCTTTTCGCTTCTCGCTGTCGACGCCGTCGGGGATCGGACCGTGGGTGATTCTCATGCTGACGATCAACGGTCTGGTCGGCATCATGGCGCAGCCGCACATGGTCGCGGCGGTCGGCACGGGGCGCGACGAGCGCACCTGCCGCATCGGCATGTTCTACGGCAACTACGTGAAGCGCGTCTGCACGGTCGGCTGGATGCTCGTGGGGCTGATCGTCGGCGCGATGATGGCGCAGGGGCGCGGCGATGCCGCGCTGCTCCGCGATCCGGAGAACGCGTTCGGCTTCGCGTGCCGGCAGCTGCTGTTTCCGGGCGCGCTCGGACTGCTGATCGCGTCGATTCTCGCCACGAACATGTCGGCGTGCTCCGCGTTCCTGGTCGACAGCGGCGCCTTGTTCACCGAAGGACTCTATAGACGACGGCTCATGCCGGACCGGCCCGACCATCATTATTTATGGGTCGGGCGTGTGAGCGGCCTGGCCATCACCGTCATCGGGGTTCTGTATGCGGTGTTTCTCATCCAGAGCGTGCTGTACACGTTTCTGCTCACCGAAACGCTGGCGACGTTCGTCGGCATCAGCGTGCTCGGCGGCGTGTTGTGGCGCCGCGCGAACCGATGGGGCGCCCTCGCGAGCCTGTTGTCGGCGCTGACGACGAACTTCGCGTTGTACCGTCTCAAAGGGCAGCGGCTGGATTATTGGGACGCGAACGTGTTTCTCGCCGCCCTTCTCGCCGGCATTGCCGCGCTCGTAATCGTGAGCCTGCTGACGTCGCCTGAACCGGCCGAGGCGATCGGTTCGTTCTTCGGACGATTGGAGACGTCGAGCGACGATGAAGCGACCCGTCCACTCCTTCTCGTCCACCTGCTGCACGTGGGGCGCGCCGCGCGGCAGCGCGGACTGCGAGCGTTTCGCGCCGACCTCGGAGGATTTGCGGTCGGCTGGCTGATGGTGCTGGTGCTGGTCGCCGCGACGGCGATGTTGCTCGCGATGTGAGATCGATTTCTCTTTCTGAGCAGGACCACCGCATTCAGCTGCGGCGCGCGGTGCTCGCGAGCACGGTCGGCACCGCGATCGAGTGGTACGATTTCTTTCTCTACAGCACCGTCACGGGGCTGGTGTTCGCCCGCCTCTTCTTCCCGCGATCGGATCCGCTGGTCGGCACGCTCGAAGCGTTTGCGGTCTACGCGGTCGGCTTCGTCGCGCGGCCGGTCGGCGCGGCGATCTTCGGCCACTACGGCGACCGCATCGGCCGAAAGTCGACGCTCATCGCGTCGCTGCTGCTCATGGGGATTGCCACGTTCCTCGTGGCGCTGGTGCCGACGTATCAACGCATCGGGATCTGGGGCGCGGTCATCCTCACCGTCCTGCGGTTCGTACAGGGTGTCGGCGTCGGCGGCGAATGGGGCGGTTCCGTTCTGCTCGCGATGGAGTGGGCGAGAACGACCAGACATCGCGGCTTCATTGCGTCGTGGCCGCAGTTCGGCGTTCCGGCCGGACTCTTCCTCGCGAATCTGGCGGTGCTGGCATTCAGCGCGATCTCGGGCGATCGATTCCTCGTGTGGGGCTGGCGCATTCCGTTCCTGCTCAGCATCGTGCTCGTCGCCGTGGGGTTCTACATCCGTCTGGGCATTCGCGAGACGCCGGTGTTCACGCGTCTCGTCGCCGAGAACAAAGTCGAACCGACGCCGATCGTCGAGGTGATGAGACGGCATCCGAAAGAGATCGCCCTGACCGCGTTGTGCCGCATGGGAGAGCAGGCGCCGTTCTACCTCTTCACGGCGTTCGTGTTCGCGTATGGCACGACGACGCTGAACATCGGACGCGACTTCCTGCTCGTCGCCGTGCTGGCTGCTTCGGTTGTGTCGTTCGTGTCGATCCCGTTGTTCGGTCACCTGTCCGATCGGATCGGACGAAAGCGCGTGTACATGCTCGGCGCCGCGCTGACGGGCCTGTTCGGATTCGTCTACTTCGCGATGCTCGACACGAGAGCGCCAGCGCTCGTCTTCCTCGCCGTCGTGGTGTCGCTCATCCCGCACGACATGATGTACGGACCGCAGGCCGCCTTGATCGCCGAATGCTTCACCGGACGGCTGCGTTACAGCGGCGCGTCGCTCGGATATCAGCTCGCGTCGGTGATTGCCGGCGGGCCGTCGCCGATCATCGCGACCTGGCTGCTCAGCAGGTACGCGTCCGGCTACGCGATCGCGTGGTTCATTTTCGTGTGCGCGCTGATCAGCGTCGCGGCGGCGTCGTTGCTGCCCGACTACACGAACCGAGACATTTCGCGGGAATAGATAGTGGACTGTCTTCGCCGAACCCAGTACCACCGCGGGATGGCGACGAAACACACGAAATCACGAAACGCACGAAAACGTTGGTTTGTTTCGTGATTTTCGTGTTTCCGTGATTTTCGTGGAGCGCGGGGCCGGTCCCGATTCGGCAAGGACGGGCCACTCGAGCACGCAAGTTTATTTTCCGCGCAGCGCTGCGACGGTCCCGTCGACGCCGTTCGGCAGCTGCTCGCTGGCAAGCTGGTCATCGTCTCGTACGGCCCGCTTCAATCGCAGCAGCTCGGCCTTCATCATGGCCGTCAGTTTCTCCTGCCCGGGCTGGCCGTACAGGTTATGCAGCTCGAACGGATCGTTCACGAGATCGAACAGCTCCCATTGATCCTTCTTCCAGAAATAAATCAGCTTGTGCGTGGCGGTGCGGACGCCGTAGTGCGCGCGCGTGTTGTGATCGCCCGGATCGTGGTAGTAGCGGTAATACATCGACGTGCGCCAGTCGGCCGGAGCCTTGCCGCGCATCAGGGGCAACAGACTGCGGCCCTGCATGTCCGCGGGCACGGGCAGCCGCGCCAGGTCGAGGAAGGTCGGTGCGAAGTCGACGTTCAAGCCGATTCGATCGCTTCGCGTATCCGGTTTGATAACCGCGGGCCATCGGACGAGGAACGGCATCCGCACCGACTCCTCGTACATGAAGCGCTTGTCGAACAGTCCATGGTCGCCGAGGAAGAAGCCCTGATCGCTCGTGTAGATGACGATGGTGTTCTTCGCGAGCGCGTTGCGGTCGAGGAACTCGAGCACCCGTCCGACGCTGTCGTCGACCGACTGCACCGTCGCCAGGTAATCCTGCATGTAGCGCTGGTATTTCCAGCGAACAAGCGCTTCGCCGGTCAGCGTGACCGTCTTGCCATTCTCGGTCGTCGTCACCGAATCCGGTTTCGTCGTCAGCCACGCCGTGAGCGCGGCGCCCGCGAGACCGGGCGGCGGCTGAAGCTTCAGGTCGCGTCGCGTCAAGTCCTTCGCGACGCGCTGCTGGTTCTCGTGGAGGGCGTCGGTTCGAGTGTCGTACGCATCCCAGAACGTCTCCGGCTCGGGGATCCAGCGATCGGTGAACCGCGATCCATGAGCAGCATCGGGTTCCCACGGCCGATGCGGCGCCTTGTGATGCATCATCAGGAAGAACGGCCGGTTGCGCGGCCGGCTCTTCATGAACTCGAGCGCGAGGTCGGTAATGACGTCGGTCACGTACCCGGTGTACGTTTTCTCGCCGTTGGCGGTATACAGAATCGGATTCACGTACGCGCCCTGACCCGGCAGGATCTCCCATCGATCGAAGCCGACCGGATCGCTTCCGAGGTGCCACTTCCCGATCATGCCCGTGTAGTAGCCGCCCGCCTGCAGCAGGCGGGCCACGGTCGTGCGAGAGCTGTCGAAGCGGTTGAACATCGTCACGCCGTTGACGTGCGAGTACTGTCCCGTGAGGATTGCCGCGCGGCTCGGCGTGCAGATCGAATTCGTCGCGAAGACGCTCGTGAAGATCGCCCCTTCGCGGGCCAGCCGGTCGAGGTGCGGCGTCTGGTTCACGCGCGACCCGTACGCGCCGATCGCGTGCGCGGCGTGATCGTCGGACATGATGAAGAGGATGTTCGGACGTTCCTCGCCCGCCGGCCGCAGGCCAACGAGCGCGGCGACGACTAGTGCCGCAGCGATCCTGCGCATCTCTCCGGCGTGCGTTCGCGCGGGTCCTCTCATCGCGACAGCAGCTTCGCAATCGGTCGGCCTGCGTTGGGACGTTCGCCCGCGTAGTCGAGGCCGAGCGCCTGCGCAAGCGTCGCCGCCACCTGATTCTGATAGATCGGTTCGCTGTCGCGCCACTCGCCGCGCACAGGCCAGTCGGGGCCGGCGAACGCCATCCAGATCTGCTCGGCGCCGGCGATCCTGCTTCCGTGATCGCGCCAGTCCGCGGCGGTGTTGCCGCGTCCATGATCCGCTGTGATGACAAGTGCCGTGCGATCCCGATAGCCGGCGTCGCCTTCGAGAGCGGTCCAGAGCTCGCGCAGGTGATCGTCGATGCCGTGCAGCGAGTCGAGCACGCGATCGTAGCGGCCGTCGTGCGCCCAGTCGTCGGTCTCGTCGAACGCGATGTACAGCACTCGCGGCCGGAACGCCTTCAGGTGTGTCATCGCGAAGCGGAACGTATACGCGTCGTGGCGCGCAGCATCCCACGGCGTGAGCGTTTCCGTCTGCAGCCGGTTCAGAAGATCGATCGTCGCGTCATCGCGGGCCTGCGCCGCCGCTGCCGGCGAAGGCAGGGCTTGCCTCGCCGAAGCCGCCGCTGCCGGCGAAGGCGGGTCATAGCGGTCGAACCCGGCGTTCGAAGTGATCGTGCCGGTCTCGTGCTCCACGATCCAGCCGAACGTATCCCACGACGCAAATGCGGCAACCTGAGGCGCGTCGAGGCCGAGCCTGCGACGGAAGAACTCCAGCACGGTCGGGTACGGGTTGCGCCGCTTGTCGTTGCTGTCGATCACATCGTCGTGCGCTTCGCCGACGAGGATTTCAGCGTACCCGGGATAGGAGAACCGATGGCGATTCGTGACGCGCACCGAGCTGCCGCGCGCGACGTTGCCCGCAATCGAGCCGTGCCGCGTCATCAGCGTGGACCAGAAGAACGGCATCAGCCGCTCGCGGCGCGCCTCGACGGTCGGCGCCCAGTAGCGCTGATACGCGCGCGTCTCTTCCACGCGTGCGTCGCTCCGAAGCGTCGATCGGAGGATGTCGAGGTCGAGGCCACCGAAGATCTCCTGCGTCCGGGCGCCGTCGAGCGTGACGAGGACGACGTTCTCCGTGCGGCGGCCGGCTGGCGCGGCCGGCTGGGCCAGCGAAAACGCTGCGACGCCAACGAGGACGCTGACGACCATGCAGACGGCGGACAGAACGATGACGAGACGACGGGTCGGCGGCGTTCGTCGGTGTGACATGGCCGATAGAATATGCGCAACGCGACGCAATCGGGCCGCCGAAACGATGTAGGATTTGCGCCTTCGCTCGGGCGTCCTCCATGGAGGAGCACATGTTCGAGCTCACGAAAGATCAGATCCGCGAATTCCTGAAGGGTCGATTGATCGCCTCGATCGGCACCGAGAATCCGGACGGGTCGATCCATCTGACGGCTGTCTGGTATTTGCACGAGGACCAGTTCTTCTACGTCGCGACGTCATCCCGGAGCCGGAAGGCGCGGAACGTCGCGGCGCGGCCAAAGGCCTCGCTGATGGTCGACTCTCGCAAAGCCGGATGCGAACGCGGCGTGACGGCATCGGGCAACGCCGAGATCATCACGGGCGAGGGGGCCCAGGAATTGAACCGCCGCGTTCACCTGCGATACATGAGCGCGGCGGCGTTGTCGGACGCCAGGATTGGTCCTGTTTTTCATGCGCTCGACGACGTTACCATTCGTCTGACGGCGACTTCCTGGATCTCATGGGATACCGGCGCAGTCGATGCGCAGCTCTTTCACGGCGCTCTCGCGGCAATGCCAGGCTGCTTCCTCCCGCTCGGTGACTAGCGGCACGTGCCGGAATCATCGATGCGGCACGCCGAGCACGTCCTCGTCAAATCTGTCGCACGCGCCACCCGACAGCCTGACGAGGATGCGCGCGAGCTCGGAAAGCTCGGATATGCTCAGGAGCTCTTTCGGACGATCGGCGGCTTCTCGAACTTTGCGCTGTCGTTCTCGATCATCTCGATCCTCACCGGCGCCGTCACGCTGTATCCACATGGACTCGTGATGGGCGGACCGGCGGAAATGGCGTTCGGCTGGCCGCTCGTCGCCCTGTTCACGATGACCGTTGCGCTGAGCATGGCGGAGCTCGCGTCGGCGGTTCCGACTTCCGGCGCGATGTGTCACTGGGCGTGCCGGCTCGGCGGCCGCGGATGGGGCTGGTTCACCGCGTGGTTCAATATCGCGGGACAACTCGCCGCGATCGCCGGCATCGACTACGGCGCGGCGTTGTTCGTGACGCCGCTCGTCGGCTTGCCGCTGACGTCGAGCGGCATCCTTGGCGTATACGCCGCCATCCTGCTGTCGCATGCCGTCATCAACCACTTCGGCATCCGTCTCGTTGCCTGGCTCAACGACTTGAGCGTGACCGTCCACGTTGTCGGCGTCGTGGCGATCGTCGGCGCGCTGTTCGTACTGGCGCCGAAGCAGCCGCTCACGTTCTTCTTTCTGAGGACGACGTCGAACGCGGAAGGCTGGCCGTACTGGTGGGCGTTCATCGTGGGACTGCTGCAGGCACAATGGACCTTCACCGGGTACGATGCGTCGGCGAGCGTGTCGGAGGAAACGATCGATCCGAGACGCCGCGTGCCGTGGGGTATCGTCCTCGCGGTCGCCGTGTCCGCGGTCGTCGGCTACGTGCTGCTGATTGGGCTCACGCTGGCGATCAGAAGCATCCCGGCGGTGTTGAATGCCCGCGATGCGAGCGGCCACGACGTGCCCGCGGTGATCGCGATCCTCGAGCAGGCGCTCGGCGCGCGCGCGGGTGGACTGGCGACCGCGCTCGCGGCCATGGCGATGTGGTTCTGTGGTCTCTCGGCGGTGACGTGGAGCTCGCGAACGATCTACGCGTTCGCGCGCGACGGCGGGCTTCCCGGCTCGAAGCTCTGGAAACGCGTCAGCCGCCATTCGACGCCGGCGCCGGCGATCTGGCTGTGCGTCGTCGTGGCGTTCGCCGCGACGATCGGCAGCGGCACCTATGCCGTCGTCACCTCGGTGAGCGTCATCGGCTTGTACTTTTCCTACATCATCCCGGTGTATCTTGCGTGGCGATCGAGGGGCACGGCGTCGGAGCCGCCGCGCGGCCCGTGGCATCTCGGACGTTACGGCGCCGCCGTCAACATCATCGCGATCGTGTGGGTGGTGTTCATCGCCGTCATCCTCAGCATCCCCGACGGCATGCGGGCGGCGAAGACGATCGGCGGCCTGACGATGGTGCTGAGCGTGTGGTACTTCTTGTTCGAGCGCTATAGATTTCGAGGTCCAGTGTGGACGACTCCGGGAAGATAGCCGAGCGGCGATGGCCGCGAGGCACACCGCGGGGACGGTTGACGCTCGACGAGCTGCGCAATCTCGTCGAGCGCGGCAGCATCGAGACCGTCGTCGTCGGCTTCACGGATCATTACGGCCGGCTGCTCGGCAAGCGATACGACGCGGAGATGTTCGTCGACGAGACCGCGGTTCACGGCACGCACGGCTGCAATTACCTGCTCACGACCGACATGGAGATGGACCCGGTTGCCGGCTACCGGTTCGCGAACTGGGAACAGGGCTACGGAGATTTCCACCTCGTACCCGATTTGAGCACGCTCGTGACCGCGAGCTGGCTCGAGAAAACCGCGCTCGTGCAGTGCGATGTGAGAGACGAGAGCGGCGAGGCTGTTCGCGTCGCGCCGCGTTCGATCCTGCGGAGGCAGACCGAATCGGCGCGCGATCTCGGCTTCACAGCGTATGCGGCGTCGGAGTTGGAGTACTACGTCTTTCAACACAGCTACCGTCAGGCCGCCGAGATGGATTATCGCGGTCTGCAGCCGGCGGGCTGGTATCTCGAGGACTATCACATCCTTCAGGGCACGCGGACCGAGCCGTTCACCGCCGCCGTCAGGCGACATCTGAAAGCGTCCGGAGTGCCGGTCGAAACGTCGAAGGGCGAATGGGGACTCGGCCAGCATGAAGTAAATGTCCGCTACGCCGAAACGCTGCAGATGGCCGACCGCCATGTGATCTACAAACAGTGCGTGAAGGAAGTGGCCGAACAGATGGGACAGTCGGTCACGTTCATGGCGAAGTTTGCGGCCGACCGCGCCGGCTCCAGCTGCCACACGCATTTCAGCCTCTGGCGCGATGGCGAGAACGCGTTCTTCGGCAACATCGACGTCGGACCGGTGAAGGGTTCCGACGTGTTCAGATGGTTCCTTGGCGGCTGGATTGCCCATGTGCCCGACGTGATGGTGTTCTACGCGCCGACGGTCAACTCGTACAAGAGGTACGTCGACGCATCATGGGCGCCGACACGGCTTGCATGGAGCTACGACAACCGCACGGCCGCGTTTCGAGTCGTCGGCAGCGGCGCAAGCCTGCGCATCGAGTGCCGCATTCCCGGCGCCGACTGTAATCCCTATCTCGCGTTCGCCGCTGCGCTCGCGTCGGGGCTGGACGGAATCAGAAACCGCATCGATCCACCCGAGTGCTTTGCCGGCGACATGTACGCCGCGCGCGATCTGCCGCATGTCCCCGCAACGCTTCACGAGTCGACCGATCGATTTGCCGCGAGCGAATTCGCCGCCGCCGCGTTCGGCGCCGACGTGGTGGAGCATTACGCGCATTTCTACAGAACCGAGCAGGCGGCGTTCACGCGCGCGGTGACCGACTGGGAGCGGCGGCGATATTACGAGCGGATATAGTTGCTGGTTGCTGGTTGAGGGTTGCTGGTTGCCACGCGCGCCACAGGCGCGCCCGCCGGAGCGGAGCGGGGCAACGGGGCCCCCGCGAGCGACGCGTGGGGGGTCCGCGGGGGCGAAGCCCCCCGGATCTAGTTGGAAGTGAAATGCGTCTCGACGGAAAAGTCGCGCTGATCACAGGCGCCGGAAGCGGGATCGGCAGGGAATCGGCAGTGTTGTTCGCGGCCGAAGGGGCGTCGGTCGTCGTCGCCGACATCGAGGACCTGGGCGGACAGGAGACCGTCGCCGCCATCGAGAAGAGCGGCGGACGCGCGGTGTTCGTCCACGCCGACGTCGCGAAGGCGGCCGATGCGGCGAAGATGATCGACGCGGCGGAGCAGACGTTCGGCAAGCTGAACGTGCTCTTCAACAACGCCGGCATCATGCACGGCAAAGACGACGATGCGGTGTCGACCGACGAAGCGATCTGGGATTTGACGATGAACGTCAACGCCAAGGGCGTGTTCCTCGGATGCAAGTACGGGATTCCCGCGATACGGCGGGCTGGCGGCGGATCGATCATCAACACGGCGTCGTTCGTCGCCGTGCTCGGCGCGGCGACACCGCAGGTGGCGTACACCGCCAGTAAAGGCGCGGTGCTCGCGCTCACGCGCGAGCTCGCGGTCGTGCACGCGCGCGAGAGCATCCGCGTCAACGCGCTCTGCCCCGGGCCGCTGCGGACCGAGCTCCTGATGAAGTTCCTCGACACCGACGCGAAGAAGCAGCGCCGCCTCGTTCACATTCCGATGGGGCGCTTTGGCACTGCGGCAGAAATCGCCCGCGCGGCGCTGTTCCTGGCGTCGGACGATTCGTCGTTCGTGACGGGGACGGAGTTCCTCGTCGACGGCGGCATCACGGCCGCCTACGTCACGCCGGAATGATCAGGCAGCGCGAGGCTTTCAGCCGAGCGTGGCCACTCGCCCGAAAGGCTCGCGCCACGTGGGGAGAATTTCGAAAGTCTTGACCGGAAATCATGACGAGAGAGCTCCAGCGAACGATTAGTCCCGTCGACGGATCGGTGTGCGCGGAGATCGAGCTGGCGTCGCGTGGCGATCTCGATGCGATGCTCGAGCGGGCGGTCGCGGCTCAAAGGAGCTGGAAGAACGTGTCCATCGACGAGCGCGCCGCGATCTGCCGCCGCGCGGTGGAGCTGATGGTCGGCCGCGCCGATCGAATCGCGACCGAGCTGACGTGGCAGATGGGGCGGCCCCTCGCCCAGAGTCCGCTGGAGATTCGACGGGGATTTCAGGAGCGCGCCGCCTACATGATCGGCGTCGCCGAGGGCGCGCTGGCCGACATCGCGCTGGAGCCGAAGGAAGGTTTTCGCCGCTTCATCCGGCGCGAGCCGCTCGGCGTGGTGCTCGTGCTGGCGCCGTGGAATTATCCGTACCTCGCCTCCGTCAACGCTGTCATCCCGGCGCTGATGGCCGGCAACAGCGTGATCCTCAAGGTCTCACAGCAGACGCCGCTCGTCGCCGATCGCTACGCCGAAGCGTTCAGTGAAGCGGGGCTTCCCGGACGCGTCTTCCAGCACGTGCAGGCTCGCCACGACGACATCGCCGGGATGATCGGGGACGGCCGCGTCGCCTTCGTGTCGTTCACCGGGTCGGTCGACGGAGGCTGCGCGGTGCAGCAGGCCGCGGCGCGCCAGTTCATCGCGACGAATCTGGAGCTCGGCGGGAAGGATCCCGCGTACGTCCGACCGGACGCGCCGCTCGAAGGCACAATCGCGAATCTCGTCGACGGCACGTACTTCAACGCGGGGCAGTCGTGCTGTGCCATCGAGCGCATCTACGTCCACCGCGACGTCTACGATCGATTCGTCGAAGGCTTCGTCGCCGAGACGCGCCAGTACCGCCTCGGCAATCCGTTCGAATCGGACACGACGCTGGGCCCGATGGTTCGATCGAGCGCGGCCGCATTCGTCCGCTCGCAGATCGCGGAGGCGATCGGCCGCGGCGCCCGCGGCCTGATCGACGCGCGTGAATTTCCGGCCGACCGCGAAGGCACGCCGTACCTCGCGCCGCAGCTGCTCGTCGACGTCGACCACCGCATGAAGGTGATGACCGAAGAGACCTTTGGTCCCGTTGTCGGGCTGATGGCGGTCAACGACGATGACGAGGCGATCGCGCTGATGAACGACAGCCGCTACGGGCTCACGGCATCGATCTGGACGACCGACGTGGACGCGGCGGTCAGCATCGGGGATCGCGTCGACACGGGCACGTGGTTCCTGAACCGGTGCGACTATCTCGACCCTGCGCTGCCGTGGACCGGCGTCAGAGATTCCGGCCGCGGCTGCTCGCTGTCGCGCCTCGGCTACGAGGCGCTGACGCGGCCGAAATCGTTCCACTTGCGGACGAGATTGTAACGCTTCAATCTACGGACCCCTGCGCGCTGCCGGCGTATGTTTGAGGAACTTGTCCGCCCACGGAATGAAATACTGCCAGTTCGGTCCGTCGGTGTGTCCGCCGTCATGCTGCCGCCAGGCCAGCTGTCCATCGAGCAGTCCCACGTTCACGCCCGGCATCTTCTCGGTCTTGTAGTCATCTGATCTGCCGAGATCTCTTGCGCCGAGCAGTCTGAACACCGGACCGGCAGCGATCGCTGCCATGTAGCTGCCCTGGTGGTCGAGCCACTTCGCGTCGCCCTTCTCGGGAATCCCGTAGCTGATGAACGTCGGCCGCGGCGCGCAGAGCGCGATCAGTTCATGCGCATCGACAGGAAGATCGCCGGCGTTCCTGCTGCCGAACGCGGCATCGGCTGCGCCGTACTTGAGGAAGTTCCCGGCCATCCAATGGTATTCACCCGAGGCCGTGAGATTCTCTACAGCTTCACCCCAGTTGCGGCGATGCAGCTTCGCGCCGCCTTCACCAGAGGAGGCGACGAGCGCCACGGCGAACCGCGTGTCGAACGCCATCGCGACCAGGGCCGCCTTGCCATAGCGCGACACACCCTCGATTCCGACTGTCTTCGCGTCGACGAGCCTGTCGGTTTCCAGATAATCGAGCGCACGTGATGCGCCCCAAGCCCACGCGCGTAGCGCGCCCCAGTCGTCCGGCTTGCGCGGCTGGCCCTTGTTGACGAGACCGATGATGCCTTTGGTCAATCCAGCGCCGTTGTCCGCCTGGATGCTGGCCGGGCTGATTGCGACGTAGCCCCACCCGTCGGCGATCAACTGCTCGGTCGCAGGAGAGTCAGCCCCCGTTGCAGCACCGGCGTCATTTCGGCCGCGACTACCGGCTGGGACGAATCCCGGAAGCCCGGGCAATCCACGGCCACCGAACATGATCATCACCGGCACTGGCCGCTTCACGCCGGCAGGCGTGACGACGATCATCTGAATGTCGACGGTAATGGCAGGATACGAAGAGTTGTCCACGCGGCCCGCGAGCTGCCGACCGACGACGGGATATTTCCCGATCGTCGTTTCCATCGCGGCCGCAACCGTCCACGTGACTTTCGGAACGTTCGTCGGCACGCGGCCGATCACTTCGGATGCGAAGTCCTCGACGATCTCGGGCCGTCGCTCGTTCCACCACATGTCGGCGGTCGTGACCTTCCGGCCGTTCTTCAGAGTGAGGACTTCCGGCAGATCGGGGAAGGGATTCGCCCGCGCCTCGTCGTAGTTGGCGTGATTCGGCGCCTGCTCGTTGCCGCTCGGCCCCGGACGGAGCGCCGTGATGCCAAGCCGCTCCATCATGTGGCGATGATCCTCGGCCGCGGTCCATTCCTTCGGTGCCGGCTGCGCCGCAAGCGCCAGCGTGAGGACGAGCAGCCAGGAATTCGAATTCATCGACTTGTCAACCCTACTCTGCGGTCCGAGCGATGCGCAGAGAGGTGAGTTCTCGCCTAGTTGCGCGATTCCTGCGAGGCTCTGTAGCGAGCTCACGACGGTCGCGTGATAGTACTCGGATCGAAGCCGTCGTCGAAAAGAGCACGAGCCACATCGCTCGGCTGAACGCCCGAACCGTCTCACGCTTGCTCGCACCGCTCGTCCGAAATCTCACGCTTCACATCGGCACCGTCATTGCCAGTCGCCACGGCCGTACATGCGCGGCGTAGCCGCAAAGGAGCTGCGATGAGACGTGGACGCATTGCAACGATCACGATGGCGGTCGTCGCTCTGACGATGGGAACTGCGACAGCCGCAGTGCCCGTCGTATGGACAAACTTGGTTGATGCGATACCGATCGGCCCGAACAACAACGGGCTCCAGAAGAACGCCGGCTGCGACGGCTGTGCAGCTGGCGGGAACTCGCAGCAGTCCTTCGCGTCGGGAGATGGTTATGTGGAGTTCACTGCGAACGAAAATACGACGAATGGCCGCTTCGTGGGATTGAGCGACGTCGCGACGCACGACTACACGCTCATCAAGTGGTCGATCAAACTAGGCGCCGGCACCATCGCCGAAGTGCGCGAGAGCAACAACTATCGAACGGAAACGACGTACACGGCGAACACCGTGTTAGTGTCGTCAGCCCGAAGTATCCGTTGATGGCCGATGCATCGCTTCTGGGCGCGTCCGCGTCATTTGCAAACGCGATGTTCCAGGGTGGCGGAGCGTCGTCGACGCAGATTACGGTTGTGCAATGGAATATCCACAAGGGGCGAGAAGAATGCCCGACCACTCCACCCTCGGGTCACTGGGACTGTGTCAACAGTCTTGATGAGATCACGACTTACCTGGTGAACATGAACAATCATGCCGACATCGTGTCCCTCAATGAAGTTGAGAACCAGAGAAGTCCATATAAGAATCCTGATGGTAGTTGTTGTGAGGACCAGCCGGCGCGTATCGAGCACGACATAACGGTCGGGCTCGAAGCGAAGACGCAGCAGTGTTGGGAGAGCCTTTTTATCGCGCCGGATGGTTCTGCAGCGACGGGCACGACTGGCGAGCTGCTGCTATGGCGGTCGAGCGAAAAACCGTGCGGCCAACCAGGTCAAGGAACCGCCGGTTTCCAAAAACAGGCGCCGCCGGAGCGTCACCAGCTTCCCTTTGAAAGCCCAGATGGGTACCGTTCCGTCGGGGCTGTGACACTGCTCATTGGCCCTACCAGCCGCCCGGTGACATTTTTCACCACCCATCTCTGCCCGCCGCCGGACGGCTGTACCGCGAACCAACGCCAAGCGCAGGTTGACGACTTGAAGCTCTGGGCAGCCGGCAAGGCCGCGCCCCACGTGATCGCGGGCGATTTCAACGCACTGCCAGGTGCGTCGGAGATCAGCGGCCCAACCGGGATGACCGCCGCGTACGTCGATCTCTGGACTGAGGCAGTGAATGGCGGAAAAGCGACTCCCGCAGGCAACCTATCTGAACCCACGCATGTCAACGGAAGTCACTTCGATTACATTTTCCGCTCACCAGACGCGACCTTATCTTTGGTGAGCATGAGGATCGAGCGGCAGAGAAACGGGCAAATCGATGTCTCTGATCACTTTCCGGTCGTGGCAACACTGACGATCCAATAGACGCGACGGCCATTCGCTGGGCTCCACGGACTCGGCGAATGGCCATGCCTTCCTTGCGCGCGCAGACGAGCCGGCGTCGCAAACACGTCTCGCGCATCCCCATGACTTTCGCCGTGTCAGACTGGAGAGAATCGCGAGCGCCAGCGTGAGGACGAGCAGGCAGGAATTCGAATTCATCGACTTTCAAGTTGCTCCGAGTGCGGCGATCAGCTCGCGATCGATCGTCATCGCAGACTGGCGGAACAGATCGCGATCGTAGCGGTCGAGATAAGGCTTCAGAGCGAGGTATTCCTTCAACGTCCGCGCCGCGAAGTCGGCGGCAGTCTCGGGAATGCGGGCCCAGAGGAGGCGCGCGTCGCGAAGGATCGCGTGCCAGATGGCCGACCCAAGCCGATTCAGGGCTGCGACGGCGACCCGAGTACTTCCATCGCCAGGCCCGTCCACTCGAGCGCGCCGCTCGACAGGGCGCGAGCGTCAAGCGTGTCGCCCGCGCGCACGGCGATGTCGACGTCGCTCAGCTGATCGGCTTCGTTGCGTGGGCGCGAGCCGAAGAGCCAGACGGCTTCGATTCGCTCGTCGCTCGCGAGCGAATCGATCAGGCGGGGCAAGCGGGCCTCCACGTCGGACGATACGGGCTTGCCGAACTTGATCATCGCGGCGAGTGTGCCACGCGGTTGCGGAACGCACGGAAGGCAGTACACTCGACACGTCGAGGAGTCAGACATGCGTGTGGCAGTTCAATTCATCGCGGCCGCGATCGTCGTGATTGCAATTCCGGCAAACGCCGGCCGCATCGTCTCGCTCACGGCCGGAACGGTCGCTGTTCCGACAGCGCATGCGCAAGCGCGGGACGCGGGCGACGTCGCCGAAGGCATGAGGCTCTACCTGCAGAAGGGAGATTGCCAGGCGTGCCACGGCTGGGCGGCCGACGGACGCAAGATGGACAGTCAGATGCCGGACGGCTCGAACCTGCGCGAAACGAGGCTCGATCGCGCGAGGCTGATTCAGACGATCAAGTGCGGCCGTCCCGGAACCGGCATGCCGGCATTCGACAAGTTCGCTTATACAGACGGCCGCTGCGGCATGAAGCAGGCCGACCTCAAGACGCCGATGCCGGATCCGCCGGCGACCTTTCAGCCGCGCGAGATCGAGCTCGTCACCGACTTCCTGCTGCAGAAGGTCGTCGGCAAAGGTCCGATGGATCGCGCCAAATGCATCGAGTACTGGGGCTCGGACGTGGAGGCGTGTCGGGAATTCAAGTAGGCAGGATGGGCGGGACAATCCCGCCCTTCCTGCCCGTCCCGCCGCGCAGGCGTCAGTTCAACGCAAACACAAACAGGTAACTCGAATTCTCCAGCTTGTCGAACTTCACCGGATGCAGGTGGCGTCCGCCGGATTGCACGGTGAGATACTGCTTCGGCCCGATGGAGTACGTCACCGGCGCGCCCTTCAGCGGCGTGCCGACGTTGAAGCGCCACAGCTCCTCGAGCGTCTCGTCGTTGTAGGCGACGACCCAACCATCTTGTAACGCGGTGAACACGAGACCGCCGGCCGTGTCGGTCGCGCCCGATCGGACCTCGATGTCGGTGACCGCCTTGGCCAGCACCTTGTGGTTGATCGTGTCGAACGCGGTGATCGCGCCGTAGTAGAGGTCGCTGCTGTAGGTGCGCTTCTCGCTTTTCTTTTCGTCGATCCCGCCTTCGGGCGACAGGAACGCGACGGCCGCGCCGTTGGACGAGAAGCACCCCTCGATGCCGACGCCGTACGCGATGTTCTTCACGGGATTGTAGGCGGTCGGCTGGTGCGCGATGCCGCCGTGCCAGGTCGGACACGTGCGCTTGCTGCCGTCGCCGCGCAGCGCCCGCGCCTCGGGATTGTAGATCTGCACGTCGAGCTTCGGATCGTAGTCGAGCGGCTTGCCGGTCTTCGGATTGAGTCCTTTCGTCCAGTTCAAGTCGTTGACGTACTGCCCGCCTCGGAGGAACTCGCCGTTGGTGCGATCGATCGAGTAGTAGAACCCGTTGCGCGCGAAGTGACCGACGACCTTCCGGCTTCGGCCGTTGATCGTCGCGTCGTACAACATGTGGACGCCGACTTCGTCGAAGTCCCACGAATCGTTCGGGGTGTACTGGAAGTGCCAGGCCAGCACACCTGTGTCGACGTTCACCGCGACCACAGAGTTCGTGTACAGATTGTCGCCGGGACGCGCCTGCGGATCGTAGATCGGCACCGGGTTGCCCGTGCCCCAGATCGTGAGCTTCGTCGCCGGATCGTACGAGCCGGTTTGCCAGAGGCCGCCGCCGCCGGTCTTCCACGCATTGGTCTTGTCCTTCCACGTTTCGCTGCCCGGATCGCCCGGCTTCGGCACGACGTACCAGCGCCAGAGCTCCTTGCCCGAACGCGCGTCGAGCGCCGCGATCCATCCGCGGGTCTTCGCGTCGCCGGCTCCGTTGGCCACGATCACTTTGCCGTCGGCGGCGATCGGCGCCGCGTTGAATCGTTCCTTACTGCCGAATTCGTTGGTCGTCGCCACCATCTTGTCCCACACGATCTCGCCGGTGTTGCGGTTCGCCGCAATCACACGGCCGTCGGGCAGATTGGCGATCACGAGATCTTCCCAGAGCGCGATGCCGCGCGTGCGCGGCAGGTTGCCCTGGTGCTTCACGCCGGGGTCCGTCACCCAGACGAATTCGCCCTTGTTCGGATTCCTCCCGTCGATTTTGTAGAGCGTGCCCCAGCCGTCGCTCGTGTAGAGGAAGCCGTTATCGACCAGCGGATGGATTTCGCTCTCCGGTCCGTTCTGCCCGACGTCCTGCATGCCGCCGAGCGCCATGGCCCAGACCAGCCGAAGATTCTTGACGTTGTCGCGGTTGATTTGCGTCAGCTTCGAGTACCGCGTCGAGGCGTAATCGCCGTTCATCATCAGCCAGTTCTGCGGCTCGTTCTGCGCGTTGACCAATCGGTCTCTGTTGACCGTCATGGCGTACTGGCCGGAGACCGTCGCCGCCGCGAGCGCGGCGGCGGCAATGCCCGCGAAGGCCGACAACTGATAACGTTTCATGGCGCGAATTGTAGCTCAGCTTGGCAATTCGGGAATCTGGCAATTCGGGAATCTGGTAATTCGGGAATCTGGTAATTGGATAATCTGGTAATCGGGTAATTGATTGATCGATTGATTCGATTGGTCTGACCCCGATTACCCGATTACCCAATTACCCGATTACCCGATTACCCGATTCCCGAATTGTCCTCCGGCCGGCGTCGTGACGATGCTGTCGCCGAAGGCGGCGATAAGCGGCCGCCCCTTCGCAATCGCGGCCCTGACGGACGGCAGCGACAGCGAGGCGTCGTGGCGTTTGCATCGCGCGCATCCTCGGCCACCACGTAACTCTTACTCATCGAACCTCCATGCTAATAGCATCCGACAAACGAGAGGAGACGTACAGGAATGGCTCGCACGAAAACCGCGACGAAGCCGGCTGCGCCGATCGCGGCCGACCATCGGCTCCACGCCATCGGCGTCATTCGCTCGACGCTGAAGAGCCGGTCGGAAGCGCCGAGGCAAGGTCGGGAGGGCGCGCCCGATGCCTGGCTCGAAGTGCGTCCGTCGGTGGCAAAGGGCCTCGATGGGATCGCCGTCGGCGACGAGATCGTCGTCGTGACGTGGCTCCATCAGGCGCGCCGTCACGTGCTCGAGGTCCGTCCTCGCGGTGACAGGCGTCGTCGTCTCACAGGTGTCTTCGCGACGCGATCTCCGGACCGTCCGAACCCGCTCGGGCTGCATCCCGTAACCGTGAAAAGAATCGACGGAACCCGACTGCTGATCGGACCGATTGAAGCCATCGATGGCACTCCCGTCGTCGACATCAAACCGATGCTTGGAAGGCTTGGTGTCTGAAGCGCGAGCGCCGCGTCTGGAGCTGGAACATGAGAATTGGCTCGATCGTGATCGCGTGTGTCGAGTTCGACAGGATGTTGGCGTTCTGGCAGGAAGCGCTGCACTACGTCCCGAGAGAGCCGCCGAGGGACGGCTGGGTCGTTCTTCGAGATCCTGACGGCCGACCGCCCAATCTGTCCTTGAACCGCGTCCGAAAGAAGCGAACGGGAAGAAGTCGCTTGCACCTCGATCTCTACACCGATGATCAAGGCGCAGAGGTGGAGCGGCTCATCAAGCTCGGAGCGACGCGTTATCCATGGAGATATCGGCCAGGCGCCGATTTCGTGGTGCTGGAAGACCCGGACGGCAACCTCTTCTGCGTGGTTCAGACGCTCGCCGCGACCGCGGTTCATCCGGGAGGGTAACTCAAGGCGACAGTTTTTGAGATAGGCTATGGCGCGTTTCGCCCCACGAGGACAACTCATGTCGCAAGTTTCAATGACCGTCAACGGCAAGGTTCGCAAAGCGACCGTCGACCCGCGTGTGCTGCTCGTGTACTTCCTGCGCGACCAGCTGCGCCTGACAGGCACGCATATCGGATGCGATACGAGCCAGTGCGGCGCCTGTACCGTCATGATCGACGGCCGCAGCGCGAAATCGTGCACCATCTTCGCCGTGCAGGCCGACGGCTCGGAGATCACCACCATCGAGGGTCTGGCCACAAATGGCCAGCTGCATCCGCTGCAGCAGGGGTTCTGGGAAGAGCATGGCCTTCAGTGCGGCTTCTGCACGCCTGGAATGATCATGGCGGCGGTCACGCTGCTGAAGGACAACCCGTCGCCCTCCGAGCGTGAAATCCGCGAAGGCATCACCGGAAATTTCTGCCGCTGCACCGGCTACCAGCACATCGTCAACGCCATTCAGCACGCCGCCACCAAGAGGTAAAAGCATGGCCGTGTCTCCCGTGTTACCCAAGCTCGTCGGCGAACGCGTCAAGCGCCGCGAAGATCCGCGACTCATTCAGGGACGTGCGACGTACGTCGACGACATCGCGCTCGTCGGCATGCAGTACATCGCCTTCAAGCGGAGCGACGTCGCGCACGCACGCATCCGTTCCGTCGACACCCGCGCCGCCGAGGCCATGGACGGCGTCGAAGCCGTCTTCACCGGCGCGCAGGTCGCCGAATTCCTCGCGCCGATGCCCATCGGGACGCCGTTCCCATCGCCCGAACATCGTGCGGTCGCAGTCGACACGGTCCGCTTCTCGGGCGAGCCGGTCGCCGTCGTCGTCGCTCGCGATCGGTTCGTCGCGCGCGACGCGGTCGACGCGATCGTCGTGTCGTACGATCCGCTGCCCGCCGTGGTGGATGTCGAGCTCGCGATGACCGGCAAGCCGACGGTGATTCATCCGGCTTTTCCGAACAACCTCGCCGTCCCGCTGGTGCCGGCCGGCACCGGCGTGAGCGCCGACGGGAAGGTCGACGATTCCGCGATCGATGAAGCGTTCGCCAGGGCCGACCTCGTGATCTCGCAGCGGATGGTGAACCAGCGCCTTGCGCCGACCGCGATGGAGCCGCGCGGCGTGGTCGCGCACTACGAGCCGGGCAAGGGCACGATGACCATCTGGTCGTCGACGCAGAACCCGCACATCCTGCGAACGTTCATCGCGGCGTTGACCGGCCTTGGCGAGAATCAGGTTCGCGCGATCGCGCCGGAGGTGGGCGGCGGGTTCGGCGCGAAGATCAACATTTACGGCGAAGAGTACGTCGCGGCGGCCGTGTCGAAACGCCTCGGCATTCCCGTGAAGTGGACGGAAGACCGATCCGAAGCGTTCGTCGCCACGACGCACGGCCGCGACATCCTCGGGTACGTGGATCTCGCGGCCAAGCGCGACGGCACGGTGGTCGGGTTGAAGCTTCGGCTCATCGCCGACATCGGCGCCTACAACATGCTCCTCACAGCCGCCATCCCGACGCTGACGACGATGATGGCGAACGCGACCTACAACATCCCGGCGATCCGCGCCACGGTCACGGAGGTATTCACCAACAAGACGCCGACCGATGCGTATCGCGGCGCCGGACGCCCCGAAGCGACCTACTTCGTCGAGCGCGCGATGGACATGCTCGCGCGCGAACTGAAGATGGATCCTGCGGAGCTCCGCCGCAAGAACTTCATCCAACCGAGTCAATTTCCGTTCGCGACGCAGACCGGCGCCGTGTACGACTCGGGCGACTACGAGAAGGCGCTCGACCGCGCGCTGAAAAATGCGCAGTGGGATCGGTTGAAGGCGGAGCGCGACAAGGCTCGCGCCGAAGGAAGGCTCGTCGGTCTGGGTCTCTCGATGTACGTCGAAGTCTGCGGCCTCGGTCCGTCCGCCGCGCTGCCGACCGGTGGATGGGAGCATTCGCAGGTGACGATCGAGCGCGACGGCCGCATCAGCGCGACAACGGGCGCATCGCCGCACGGTCAGGGCAACGAGACGACCTTCGCGCAAATGCTCGCCGATCAGTTCGGCGTGCCGTTCGAGCACATCACGATCCTTCACGGCGATACCGGCGTCGTGAAGCAGGGCATCGGCACGTTCGGCAGCCGGTCGCAGGCGGTCGGCGGGACGGCGTTGCACATGGCGGGCTCCAAGGTGAAGGCGAAGATGGCGAAGTTCGCCGCCGCGCTTCTCGAAGCGCACGAGGACGATGTCGTCTTCGAGAACGGCACGATTTCAGTGAAGGGATCGCCGGCCTCGGGCAAACCGTTCGCGAGTGTCGCCGCGTATGCGTATCGACCGGTACCGCTGCCCGAAGGGCTCGAGCCTGGCTTGAGCGACGAAGCGTTCTTCGAACCGAGCAACAACACGTATCCGTTCGGATGCCATATCTCGATGGTGGAGATCGATCGCAAGACCGGTGAGCCGACGCTCCTCAAGCTCGTCGCCGTCGACGACGCTGGAAATCTCATCAACCCGCTGATCGTCGAAGGTCAGATTCACGGCGGCCTCGCGCAGGGCATCGGGCAGGCCATGATCGAAGAGGTCGTGTACAACGAAGACGGTCAGCTGGTCACCGGGTCGTTCATGGATTACGCGATCCCGCGCGCCATCGATTTCCCGCGCTTCGAGCTCGACGCCACCGTGACGCCGACGCCGGTCAACCCGCTCGGCGCGAAAGGCGTTGGCGAAGCGGGCACGCTCGGCGCGACGCCGAGCGTCGTATCCGCCACAGTGGACGCGCTCAGCGGGTTCGGCGTGAAGCATATCGACATGATGCTTCGGCCCGAGAAGCTGTGGCGCATCATCCAGGGAGGTCAGTCGTGATACCGGCGGCATTCGAGTACAGCCGCGCCGCGTCGCTCGACGATGCGCTGGCGAAGCTGCGCGCCACCAACGGCGCCGGAAAGTTCATCGCCGGCGGCCACAGTCTGGTGCCGCTCATGAAACTTCGTCTGAGCGAGCCGAAAGTACTGATCGACATCGCGCGCATCCCGGGGCTGTCGGGCATCCGCAAACAGGGCGACCGGATCGAGATTGGCGCCGGCACGGTTCACCACGAGGTCGCAACGTCGGCGCTGCTGCGGCAGGCGTGTCCGATCGTTTCGGAAGCGGCGGCAGGAATCGGCGATCCGCAGGTCCGGAATCGCGGCACGCTCGGCGGCAGCCTCGCTCACGCCGATCCGGCCGCGGACTACCCGGCCGTGATGCTCGCGCTCGACGCGGACATCAGTCTCAAGGCGCCGAACGGCGTGCGAACGGTGAAGGCGTCCGATTTCTTCCGCGGCCTGTTCACGGTCGATCTCGCCGCGGACGAAATCATCGTCAGCGTGCAGTTCAATCCCGTCAAATCGGCGGCGTACGCGAAGCTCTATCAGCGCGCGTCGCATTTCGCGATCGTCGGCGTCGCGGCGGCGCTCGGCGTGAGCGACGGCGTGATCCGGTCGGCGCGGATCGGATTGACGGGCGCGAGCTCGCACGCCACGCGTCTGGCCGAAGTGGAGCAGGCGCTGACCGGGAAACCGGCGTCGAAGCAGACGATCGAAGCGGCCGCGCGCGTCGCAGGCGCGAAGCTGGAGCCGGTGAACTCCGACATCCACGCGAGCGAGGAGTATCGGCGCGCGATGATTCCCGTCTTCACCGAACGCGCGCTGACGCGGGCGTTGGAACGTGCGAGCTAGTGTGATTCGAACGCCCTGCGACGACGCGTGTCTGGAAGGCAATCAACGCGAAACATAACACTCCGGGCAGCGTAATTCAGACATCACCATTTCGATTGGCGCCACGCCAAGGATCGGTCGAATCATCGCCATGCCGGGATCAGCGATGCTCGCGGGCTGTCACACCCGACTTGCAGCCTCGAGTGTGCAAGCCGCGACCCACAGCTGGGCAGTCAATTACACATGGGGTGAGATTTGCCGGGGATTTCTGACGATGACGTCCTGGCACTGGAGTTGAACCGATCAGGTTCTCATGAAGCTGATCGCTCGTGGTCTTACGCTCTTGGCGATGCTCGCGACGGTTCAATGCGGTAGTTCGACCTCTCCGACAAATCCGAACTCCACGATGAATGTCGTCCTTGGTGCCTCAAGCGTGCCCGCCGGAGCGACGACGCAAGGCACCGTTTCGCTCAATGCTCCACAGACCGGCAGCGTGAACATCGCCCTGTCAAGCAGCAACCCGGCGGTTGCGACGGTGCCGGGGACCGTAACGATCCAGGGCGGATCGTCGAGCGCCACATTCACTGTGACCGCCGTGGCACCCGGCACGGCCACGATCATCGCCACCATGAGTGGGAGCAGTGTTCAATCCGCCGCGCTCACCGTGACGGCGCGAGCCGCCCTCGCCGGCATCTCGCTCAGTGCTTCGAGCGTTGTTGAAGGAGACGCGGTCACGGCAACCGCGACGCTGACGGCGGCGGCGCCGGCGGGCGGCGCTCTCGTGGCTTTGTCGAGCTCCGGTCCCGTGATCATGCCAGCGAGCGTCACGGTGAGCGCTGGCGAGACGAGCACGAGGTTCTCGATCTCGACGCGACCAGGAGGGGGAGGGCTCTCTGCCACGATCACCGCATCATATGGCGGCGCATCTGTGTCGGCCGTCTTGTCAGTGACGAAGCCGTCGGTCGCGATCGCGAGATTCGGGGTCACCGGGCCGACAGAGACAGAAACCTGTGAGATGTCGAACGGCGGCCGAACGCTCAATTGCACATTCGACGGCAACACATCGTCGGCGCCCGGAAATATCGTCGCGTACGACTGGTCGTACGCCGTTGCTGGAACTTTCGCACAGACGACATCAGGACCCCTCTTGACGAACCCCGCTGTGGACTGCAGCTTGTTGCCGCCACCGCCCATGCCGCCGGGCAACCCATGGTTCACCTTGACCGTCAAGCTGAAAATTCATGATGACCGTGGGAACGTCGCCGAAGCCACCGACAGCGGCGCGCGACTCTTGCCGCACGGTGCGTGCGGGTTCTAGAGCGCCTTTCACACGAGCTTCGACTTCAGACACGCGAAGAATCTGTCGAGCATCATTTTCGCCACGCCGCCGATCAACCGCTGCCCCACGCGTGCGATCGGTCCGCCCGTCTGCACCGTGGCGGTGACGTCCACGATGGTCGTCGCTTCGTCGGGGCGCAGCACGATCGCCGACGTGCCCTTGACGAAGCCCGGCCGACCCTGACCTTCGACTATGAGACGGTACGACGTGTGTTCGATCCGGTCGGTCAGGACGACGGTGCCTTCGTACGTTCCGGTGATGGCCGCGAGACCGACCGTCATCGTGACCTTGTAGCGGTCCTCGCCGTCGGGCTCGAATCGATCGCATCCGGGAACGCACGACGACAGGACTGCAGGGTCCATGAGCAGAGCCCACACGCGTTCCCGCGAAGCGTTGAACGTGTAGGAGCCGGAAACGTCCATCAGCGATCCTTTCGCGCCCGCTCAGCGGAGCGCGTTCAAGTGGGCGGCCAGGTCGACGAGGTTCGTCAACGTGCGAGCCGGCAGGAAATCGTCGACGAACGGCAGCGCCGCCTGAAGTCCGCGAGTGAGCGGCGCGTAGTCGGCCGTCCCGATCAGCGGGTTGAGCCAGACGAGGCGATGACAACTTCTCTGGAGCCGCGCAACCTGCTCGGCCAGCTCCCCTGGATCGCCGCGATCCCAACCGTCCGATATGAGCAGCACGACGGGACCGCCGTTCAGTACGCGACGGCCCCATCGTTGATGGAACTGCTTCACGGCGCCGCCGATGCGCGTGCCTCCGGACCAGTCGGGCACCAGCCGCGACACCGCCGCGACCGCGTCATCGGCGCGCGGCAAGCGGAGCTGTCGCGACACACGCGTCAGCTGTGTGGAGAAGAGGAACGCCTCGACGCGGCGGTGCCGCCAGGTGATGGCGTGCGCGAAGTGCAGGAGCATGCGCGTGTAGCGTTCCATCGATCCGCTCACGTCGCAGAGCAGGACGAGTGGACGGGGATGCACCCGCCGCGTCCGTCGTGCGAGCTTCACGATGTCGCCGCCGGTGCGAAGGCTCTCGCCGATGGCGCGTCGAAGGTCGATGCGTGAGCCGCGGCCGCGGACCCAGCGGCGGGTTCGGCGCTCACCCGGATTCCAGACGAGACGAGACAATGCGGCACGCGCCGCCGCGAGCTCGTCGCCCGTGAATGCGGCGAAGTCCTTGTTCGCCAGGCCGCCCGCGTCGCTCCAGATCTTCAGGCCATCTCGCGTCTGCGCCCTCCGTTCTTCATCGCCCGCGTCGGCCATCGACGCGAGCTCGTCCGACGCCAGAACTTCGGGCGCGAGAACGTCCTCGATCTCGACGGCAGAAGGCCGCGAACGATCGGGACGCGACCCGTCGCGGACCGCCGCTGCCGATTGTGCCCGCCAGAATGCGGCGAACGCGCGGTCGAAGATCGGAATCTGTTCCCGGCGATGGACGAGCAGCGTCCGGCACGTGTAATACACGTCGTCGCGCGCGCCGAGGTTCACCTGTTCGAGCGCTTCGATGACGTCGAGCAAACGACCGGGATGGACGTCGATGCCGGCGCGCCGCAGGACGCGTCCGAAGATCAGCAGATTCTCGAGGAGTCGCGACATCGCCCGGACCGGTGCATCACGCTAAGTCGCCGTTCGCGCGATCGCGCGATCGAGCAGCTCCGCCGCCCGTCGTCCGCGGAGCGCCTCGACATCTTCTTTCGCTTTCAGCACGACCCCGAGTGTTTCTTCGACCGTGCCCGCATCGAGCGTGTCGCGGTCGAGCGCGACGAGCGCGGTCACCCAATCGATCGTCTCCGACACGCCGGGTGTTTTGTACAGATCCGCGGTCCGCATCTCCTGCACCATGGCGGTGACGCGCTGGGCAAGCCGTGTCGACGCGGCTGGAGCGCGCTCACGGACGATCGCGAGCTCCTTCTCGAACGATGGATACCCAATCCATTGATAGAGACACCGGCGTTTCAGCGCGTCGTGCACCTCGCGCGTGCGGTTGGACGTGAGGATGACCAGCGGCCGCTCGGCTGCCCGCACGGTTCCGAGCTCGGGGATGGTGATTTGGTATTCCGCCAGCAGCTCGAGGAGGAATCCTTCGAACTCCTCGTCGGCGCGATCGATCTCGTCGATCAGCAGGACGGCCGGACGCGTGCGTTGAGGATCAATCGCCTGGAGGAGCGGGCGCTTGATGAGAAACGCGTCGCTGTAGAGATCGCGGTGCGCGCTCTCGCGCGTCAGCGTGTGGGTCGCGTCGAGAATGCGCAGCTCGAGCAGCTGCCGTGCGTAGTCCCATTCGTACAGTGCGTGGCCGACGTCGAGGCCTTCGTAGCACTGAAGGCGGATCAGATCGGTACCGAGCGCGGCAGCCACCGCCCCGGCGAGCGCGGTCTTGCCGACGCCGGCCTCGCCCTCGAGGAACAGCGGCCGTTTGAGCCGAAGCGCCAGAAACAACGGAACCGCCAGACCGCGATCCGCGACGTAATGCTGATCGGCTAATCGCTGCTGGAGGTCGGCGATGGAGGCGGGAACTATGGTGTGACCCCCGAACGGGAATGCTGCGGAGTATAACAGGGCCGACGGACGGATGAGGCTTCGCGCCGCGAATTGTCGCGCACCGTGGGGTAAGGCATACTGAGCGCGGACAGACCGGCATGCCAGAAGGATTGGCACGTTCCACCCCAACGCGGCTGCCGCGTTGGGGATCCCGGCGCCTCGCTCGGGCGGCAGGCGCTTCGGCGCTGCTGGTGTTCGTTGGAGTCGGTCTGATCGGCGCCCGCTCCGTGAGCGCGCGGGCCATGCAGTCCGCCGCGTCCGCACGCGGCCCCGCGACGCCTTCAATCGACGCGACCAACCTTCTCGACAGGTACTGCGTCACGTGTCACAACGCGAGACTGAAAACGGCAGCCCTCGAGATCGACAGCCTGGACGTGCAGCGCGTTGGAGACAACGCGCAACAGTGGGAAAAGATCGTCACGAAGCTTCGCACCCGCGAGATGCCGCCGCCCGGGCGGCCGCGTCCGGACGGCGTGGCCTACGATGCGGCCGCGGCGGCGTTGGAACGTGACCTGGACGCGGCGGCGGCGGCGAAACCGCATCCGGGCCGGGTTCCGGTTCACCGTCTGAACCGCAACGAGTACACGAACGCCATCCGCGATCTGCTGGGTCTCGAGATCGATGGACGTGCGTTGCTGTCGTCTGACGAATCGGATCAGGAAGGCTTCGACAACGTCGCGAGCGTATTGTCGGTCTCGCCGGCGCTGCTCGAAAATTACCTGTCTGCCGCGCGCGCGCTCAGCCGGCTCGCCGTCGGCGATCCCGCGCGCGTACCGGTCATCGATACGTTCAAGATTTCCAAAGCGCTCGTGCAGGACGAGCGCCTGAGCGACGATCTGCCGTTCGGCTCGCAGGGCGGCGCGCTGATTCGATATGACTTTCCGCTCGACGCGGAGTACACCATCAAGGTCCTGCTGCGACGGCAGGAGTACGACTACATCATCGGCATGGGCGAGCCGCACCAGCTCGATTTCCGTCTCGACGGCGTCCGGGTGAAGCGGTTCACCGTGGGCGGCGAAGCAAAAGGGATGACGAACCCGGAAAACTTCGCCGGCAATACGCAGGGCGATCCCGAATTCGAAG
Source organism: Acidobacteriota bacterium (assembly GCA_003222395.1). Taxonomy (GTDB): domain Bacteria; phylum Acidobacteriota; class Vicinamibacteria; order Vicinamibacterales; family CAVVIG01; genus Gp6-AA45. The sequence goes on along the minus strand of QHWB01000052.1, from coordinate 270,938 downwards.
AGTACATGCACACGGCCGACGCGCATCTGGAAGTGCGCGTCCCGGTGAAAGCCGGTGTTCACGAAGTCGGCGTGTCGTTCGTCAGGCGATTCTGGGAACCCGAAGGCGTGCTGCAGCCACCGCAGACCGGTTTCGGACGCACGACCAACGAGTATTACCACGGCAATCCTGCGGTGGAAATCGTGTCGATCGGCGGTCCGTACGGAGTGCCGGCGGCCGGAGACTCGCCGAGCCGCCGCAAGGCATTCATCTGCCGTCCCCACGACACGGCCGGGCGGAAGGGATCCCCGGATCAAAGAGGACTCTCGTGCGCGAAGAAGATTCTGTCGACGCTCGCGGCGCGCGCCTATCGGCGGCCGCTGACCGAAAGCGACATCCAGACACTCCTCGATTTTTACAACGAGGGCAGGGCCCTTCGACTCGGCGGCGTGCCTCGCTCACGGCAGGCCGAAGACAGCTTTGACGCCGGCATCCAGCGCGGGATCGAGCGGATTCTGGCTGCTCCGAGTTTCCTGTTCCGCGTGGAACGCGAGCCCGCAGGCCTGGCGGCAGGCGCCGCCTATCGCCTCAGCGATCTCGATCTGGCGTCGCGGCTGTCGTTCTTTCTCTGGAGCAGCATTCCGGACGACGAGCTGCGGGAGGCGGCGGCTCGCGGAAAGCTGCACGATCCCGCGGCGCTGGAGCAGCAGGTGCAGCGCATGCTTCGCGATCCGCGATCGAAAGCGCTCGTCGACAACTTCGCCACCCGATGGCTCGAGCTGAGCAAGCTCTCGGGCGTCGTGCCCGATACGGAGCTGTATCCGGAATTCGACGAGAACCTTCGTGACGCGATGGAGCAGGAAACGAGGCTGTTCGTCGGCAGCCAGATACGCGAGAACCGCAGCGTCGTGGAGCTGCTGACGGCCGACTATTCATTTCTGAACGAGCGGCTGGCTGCGCACTACGGACTTCGCAACATCTACGGCAGCCATTTCCGTCGCGTCACCTTCGCCGACCGCGCCCGAGGAGGACTCCTCGGCCAGGCGAGCCTGTTGACCGTCACCTCGTATCCCAATCGCACGTCCGTCACGATGCGCGGACGGTGGCTGCTCGCGAACCTGCTCGGCGCTCCGCCGCCGCCGCCGCCGCCCGACATTCCCGCGCTGAAAGAAGCCGGCGTCGATGGCCAGCCTCGATCGCTTCGCGAGCGCATGGAGATGCACCGGAAGAATCCGGCGTGCGCGTCGTGTCACCAGCGGATGGATCCGCTCGGCTTCGCGCTCGAGAATTTCGACGCGGTCGGAAAATGGCGCACGTCAAGCGACGGCGCGCCGATCGATCCATCGGCGTCGTTTCCCGACGGCACCAGGTTCGAAGGCGTCGCCGGCCTCCGCACGCTCCTCGTCAGCCACAAGGAAGACTTCGTCCGTACGCTCTGCGGGAAGCTGCTCGCCTACGCGATCGGCCGCGGCCTCGACTATCACGACATGCCCGCCATTCGGGCCGTCGCGCGCGACGCCGCACCGGCCGATTACTCGTGGTCGTCGGTCATCGCCGGAATCGTCAAGAGCACACCGTTCAGCATGGCCGTCGCGAGCGGCGAGTCCGGCCGAAGCGCCTCCGGCGCGGAGGCGGTTAGGACAAAGCCGGCGGATGCGGCCGCGCGTCCAGGAAAGGTCCCACGATGATCATCTCGAAAAAGGCGATCCCGCGGCGCACGGTGTTGCGCGGCCTCGGTTCGATGCTGGCGCTGCCGCTGCTCGACAGCATGATGCCCGCGCTCTCGGCGATGCAGAAGACGGCTGCCAGACCGATCAATCGGTTTGGCGTCATGTACGTGCCGAACGGCATGATCATGAAGAACTACCTGCCGTTGACGGAAGGCGCGGCCTACGAGCTCACGCCAACCCTGTCCGCGCTGGCGCCGTTTCGCGAGCACCTGCTCGTCGTGAGCGGGCTGGAATGCATCCCGACGCCCGGACGCCCGGGCGGCGCGCACGCGAAAGCGAGCACGCGGTTCCTGACCGACGTCTCGCCCCCGTTGAGCGAGACGTGGCTCGATGCCGGCATCTCGATGGATCAGATTCTGGCGCAGGAGACCGGCAAGCTGACGCAGCTGGCGTCGCTCGAGCTGGCGATCGAATCCGGCGAGACGGCGGGCGCGTGCGACACCGGGTTCGCGTGTCCTTACACCAACACGATCAGCTGGAAGAGCCAGAACACGCCGCTGCCGACGCAGAACAACCCGCGCGTGATCTTCGAGCGCCTCTTCGGCGACAGCACCAGCACGGATCCGAAAGCGCGGCTCACGCGGCTGCGCCAGCGGCGCAGCGTGCTCGACTCGGTCAGCGAGGAAGTCGCAGGCCTTCAGGGGGTGCTCCCGCAGAGCGATCGGACGAAGCTGGCCGAGTATCTCGACGCCATTCGGGGCGTGGAGCAGCGCATCCAGGTGGCTGAGGAGCAGAGCGATCGCGAGCTGCCGCTCGTCGATCATCCCGCGGGCATTCCGTCGAGCTGGGAAGATCACCTGAATCTGATGTTCGATTTGCAGGTGCTGGCGTTTCAGTGCGACCTCACGCGCGTCATCACCCTCATGGTCGGCCACGAGCACAGCGGCATGACGTATCCGCAGATCGGCGTGCCCGACGCGCATCACCCCATCTCGCATCACCAGCAGGAGCCCGAGAAGGTCGCGAAGGTTGCGAAGATCAACGCGTATCACGTGCAGATGTTCGCCCGCTTCCTCGAGAAGCTGCGGGCAACGCCTGACGGCGACGGCACGCTGCTGGATCACGCGACGATGATGTACGGCGCGGGCATGGCCGACAGCAACAGCCATTCGCCGATTGATATCCCGTTGATCCTGGCTGGCGGAGGCGCCGGGAATCTGAAGGGCGGTCGGCACATCCGGTTCAGGAACACGCCGCTGGCCAATCTGCACCTGACGCTGCTGGATCAGTTCGGGGTCCACTGCGATCGGATCGGCGACAGCACGGGAAGAATCGATGCGCGGATCCTTTCTCTGTGATGTGGGGCGGCGCGTTCGCGGCCGCCAATGGCCGGCTGTAGCCCAGGCCTTCAGGCCTGCCGACGAGCGCGGGGCAGCCCTGAAGGGCTGCGCTGCGCGTTTGGCGACCGTCTGTTTGGCGGTTCTCGTCATGACGTCGAGCGCGATCACGGCAGCCGCGACCGCGGATCTGCGGCTGATCGAGGCCGTCAAGAACAGAGATGTTGAATCGGTGCGCGCGCTGCTGCAGGAGCGGCCTGCGCGAATCGACGTGAACGCGGCGCAGGGCGATGGCGCGACCGCGCTCCATTGGGCGGCGCATCGCGACGACCTCGCGATCGCCGATCTGCTGATCCGGGCTGGCGCGCGCGCGAACGCCGCCAACGATCTCGGGGCCACTCCGCTTCATCTGGCGTGCACGAACCGCAGCGCGGCGATGGTCGAGCGGCTTCTCGCGGCCGGCGCCGACGCGCGCGCAACGCTGCTGAACGGCGAGACGGCGCTGATGACGTGCGCCCGCGCGGGCGATGCCGGGGCGGTGAAGGCGCTGCTGGCTCACGGCGCGGACGTCAACGCGAAGGAACACGAGCACCAGCAGACCGCGCTGATGTGGGCGGTGGCACAACGGCATCCCGAAGTCGTCGAGCTCCTCATCGAAGCCCGCGCCGACACTGGCGCCCGCTCCCTCACCTACGCCCAGACCGTCGTCGGCGAGCAGACGCAGCGTGCGGGGCGGGAAGAGCTGAACTACACAGTGCTGCGCGGCGGCGCCACGCCATTACTGTTCGCCGCCAGGGCCGGCGACGAGCAGTCCGCGACCCTGTTGTTGAAGGCGGGTGCCGACCCGAACGATTCGCAGCCGGACGGCGTCACCGCCCTCGTCCTCGCCGTCCACAGCGCGAACGGCGGCGTTGCCGCGCGTCTGCTGGAGCACGGCGCGGATCCCAACGCGCTGAGCAGTGGATACACGGCGCTGCATGCCGCGATCCTGAGAAGCGATCTGAATCTGGTGAAGGCACTCCTCGGCCGCGGGGCCAATCCGAATCTTCGGATGACGAAGGGCACGCCGATGCGGCGCGACACCACGGATTGGAATCTGCCGGCGACGTTGATCGGATCAACGCCTTACCTGCTGGCGGCGAAGTTCCTCGAGCCGGACATCATGCGGCTGCTCGCGGCTGCCGGCGCCGATCCGCGGCTGACGATGCCGAACGGCGCCGATGCGGTGATGCTCGCGGCCGGGATGGGATCGAGCAGGACTGCGAGCCGGCGCGGAGTCGAGACGATCGATTTCGGCAAGGTCGAACCTGAAAGCCGCGTGCGCGACGCCGTCGCGGCAGCGGTCGATCTGGGCGGCGACGTGAACGCGGCAAGCCAGACGGGCGATACCGCCATGCACGTCGCGGCGGCCCTCGGACACGACACGGTCGTGCAATTCCTCGCAGAGCACGGCGCGGCGGTCAACATGAAGAACACGCGTGGGATTACGCCGCTCCTGGCGGCGATGTTCGGTTCAACCGCCGGCAGAGGGCGAGCCGCCGCTCCGGCGGGCGCCGATTCTCTTGGCTTCGAGCCTCCGATCGAGCTGGCCCACCCGAGCACGGTGGCGCTGCTGAAAAAACTGGGCGCCGCTGAATAGCCGGTTCTACTGTGTCTTCTTCGCGTTTTCGTGTCCTCGTGGCCTTGTCCCTTGCGTGCGCGAGCGGGATGCCGGCGGGAGCAGAGCAGACGTTCACCGGCAGGATCTCCGACAGCATGTGCGGCGCGTCCCATCGTGCGAGCCCCTCGACGTCGCTCGGGGCCGGCGCGTTGACCGATCGACAGTGCCTCCTCGCCTGCATCGGCGCGCTGGCCAAATATGTGCTTGTCGATCGAAACGACCGCGTGTTGCCGATCGCAAATCAGGATGCGATGGGCCTTCCGTTGTACGCCGGCCGGCCGGTGAAGCTCACGGGAGAATGGAAAGGCGACGCCATCTTCGTCACGAGAGTCGAAGCGATTCCGGCGCATCTCCATATCGGCCATGTGATGACCAACTGGCGCGACACGCCCGGCGCGCGTGGATTCCTGCCGGTCGCGGTCGATGAGGCCAGAGTCGCGGTGTTGCACGCGCGACTCGCCGTCAACAGCACGAGTCTCGACGACATCAAGCTGCACGCCGGTCACGTCCTGAATGCGCTCGATCCCGCTGTCGAACGGGCCGGCCCTGGCGCCGGATACGGCGTCAGGAAAGCAGCGGCCGGCGCGCTGCAGCATCTCGACTTCGCAGCCAGGGCCGAAGGCGCGACGATCAACATTACGACGCAGGCCGCGCAGGTGTCTTCGTCACTCTCGAACGTGCTGCAATGGGTGGATCAGGCCGTCGCGGCCGCTCAGAGAATCCGCGCGGCGACAGACACCGCCAGCGCCGCCGGCGCGGCCGCCGATCTTGCCGCCTTGATGCAGCGAATCAACGACGAGGGTCTGCAGGATGCCCAGACTCGCATGGGCCTGATGCTGAAGGCCGAAGGTCTGCTGGGCGCTCCACGGTAAAACCGTTCAGCGACGCCGACCGACGCTGAAGAACAGACCGCCCTCGCGTCCCAGCGTCCGCATCCAACCGAGCTGCGCCAGCCAGTTCTCGACGGACCAATTGTCCGCCGCGCGTGAAAACAGATGCTCGGGTTCGTCGCCGAGCACGGCGCTCGGATACGCGCGCAGGTACTCGATGTCGTTCTCCGTGAACCAGCGCTGCACTTCGCCGATCGTGTGACTGTGTTCCTCAGGATGTCGATATTGATCGCGCAGCCAGGCCTCCCGTCGCGACGCCTCGGTTTGTCGCGCGCGCAGGATCGGATCGAACGGGATCAGTCGGAAACCTGACAGGCGCGCGACGAGCTTTCGAGCACGCGAGGGCAGCCGCGCGAACGCATTGTAGACGCCGACGACGATGATTCCGCCCGCGCGCGCGAGCTTCGCGAGGCGGGAGAACGACGCGCGCGGATTCGGCGTGTGATGGAGCACGCCGGCTGAGTAGACGACGTCGAAGACGCCGGTCTTGAGGCCCGGCCGATTGAGATCGGTCTCGACGAACTGGACGCGGTGGAGCCCGAAGCGTCGCGCGGCCGCCGCGCCCAGCAGGAGCGAGGCGCGCGTCAGGTCGGCGCCGACGACGATGCGATCCGCGCGCGCCAGATACAGGCACAGCTGACCGGTCCCGCAGCCGATCTCCACGATGCGGGCGTCTCCGGGGATGGCCCGATCGAGCAGCTGCGCGAACGCGTTTTGCTCGGCCCGAAGGCGGAGCGCGTGAAGGCTGTCGCGCGGTGGATAGCCGGGGAACGGCGCGCGCTCGTAAAACCGGCGCACCGTTTCGGTGCGTTCGTCGGCGGGGAGCCGCAGGTTTGGGATGCCGTCTGGCGCGTCGAAGCGACTGCCGCACGCGCGGCAGGCCAGCTCGATTGTCAGCGCACCTGCGCACGACGGGCAGGCGAGCAGCTCCCGAAATGCGTCCATCAGAAGATGGCGTAGATGAACGGCGCGAGCGCCTCGACGGTCGTGGCCAGAATCAGAATCAGCCCGAACAGGCAGAGGAACACGGCGAGCGGCACGAGCCAGCGCTTTCCGGAGTCGCCGTGCCACAATCCGTAGGCGAGATCGGCGATCGACCCGCCGGCGCTCGCGAGCATGATCAGACGGCGCCGGATCCCGCTGCGCTTTCTGACGACCATTGTTCGTCCTCCTTCAGCGGCTTTGCGGCCGGCGCCGCCGCGCGCTTCATCAACAACGTCGATCCGGCGACGAGCACGTCGAGGCCGCAGCGGCGGAATGTCGTATATCCCTCCAGCACACGCGTGACGATCGGCTCTCCGGCGACATTGAACGAGGTGTTGAGCAGCACCGGGATGCCGGTGCGGCGGCCGTACGCGTCGAGCAGCGCGTGCAGCCGCGGCGCCATCTCGCGTTCGAGCGCCTGGACGCGCGCCGACCCGTCGACGTGCGTGACGGCGGCGAGCCGCGATCGCCACTCGTCCCGAACCGGAAAGACGCCCGACATGAAGCGCGCCAGCCGCGCGCCGCCGGACGGCACGTCGAAAAAGCGATCCAGCGCCTCGATCGGCACGACCGGCGCGAACGGACGGAACTCTTCGCGGCACTTGATGTCGCGATTGATCCGGTCGCGCATCTCACGCGCGTGCGGCGCGGCCAGAATGCTGCGATGCCCGAGCGCCCGCGGCCCGAATTCGCAGGCGCCGTCCATCCAGCCGACGATGCGCCCGTCGGCGAGCTCGTCGGCGACGCGCTCGATGAGCGAGCCGTCGTCGAGCGTCTCGACGAGCTGGCTGTCGTCGCGCGCGGCGCGCGCGAGCTCGTCCGCGTCGGCGGCGGGACCCCAGAACGGATGATCGGGAACGTTTCGATCCGGGTTGCGGAAGTAGATGCGATCGGCGTACAGCGCCGCACCCAGCGCGCAACCGGCATCGCCGGGCGCCGGCGGAACGAACACGCGCTCGAACCCGGACTCGGCCAGGATCCGCGCGTTCGCGACGCCGTTCAGCGCCACGCCGCCGGCGAAACACAGATCCGGCAGACCGCTCTCATGGCGGAGCCGCCGCGCGATGTCCAGCAGCGTGTCCTCGAGCACCCGCTGCACGCTCGCCGCGCAGTCGGCGAAGCGCTGCCCCTCCGAGGACTGCAGATCGATCGGATCGTACGCGTTGCGCGGCGGTCCGAACAGATCGACGAACTTCGAGGAATACGATCGACTCGCCGTCGTCTGGAACTCGAAGTACTCCGGCGCCAGCGCGAACGCGCCGTCCGCGGTCGGCCGGATCAACTTCCGGACGTGGTCCGCCATGACGGGCCGCCCGTAGGCGGCGAGCCCCATCACCTTGAACTCGTCCTCGTTGACCGCAAAACCGAGGTACGCGGTGAACGTGGAATACAGCATCCCGAGCGAATGCGGGAACCGGATCTCGCGGTCGAGAGCGATGTCGGTGCTGCCGTCGGCGCGGCGCTCGCCGCGGCCGACCGTGAGCGTGGCCCACTCGCCGACGCCGTCAGCCGTGAGGATGGCCGCGCGGAGGGTCGGCGCCGTCACGAACGCGGCCGCCGCATGCGACGCATGGTGATCGGTGAAGAAGATCTTCCGGCGCGGCACCCCGAGGTGAGACGAGATGATGCCGCGCACCCAGACCTTCTCGCCGAGCGTGTTGTTGATCGCATTCGGAAACGATCGCCACGATCGAGGGAACGCACGCAGCGTGCACGTGAGAATCCGCTCGAACTTCAGCATGCTGCGCTCGTAGAAGACGATGGCATCGAGATCCGCCGGATCGATCCCGGCGCGCTCGAGGCACCAGTCGATGGCGTTTACCGGAAACGACGCGTCGTTCTTGCGCCGCGACAGCCGCTCTTCCTGAACCGCGCAGACGGGCACGCCGTCGACGACGAGCGCCGCGGCGGAATCGTGATAGTGCGCCGAGATGCCGAGGATCTTCACGTCAGTACTGCCTCCTCGGCGATTCGTGCCGGTCGCGCGGGATGGGCGTCCATCCGGTCGGCTCCCGCCGCTCGGCGCGCCTGGCCAGCCACGCGAACGGCGGGAGTACCACAAAATAGATGATTGTCAGGATCGCGCTGCCGATCACCGCGGCGATCGCTGCGGCGAGACGCAGATAGCGATTCCAGAGCCGTTTCGCGCGCGCATGCCAGACGTGGCGCCGGTAGCCCTGTGGAGACACGCGCGCGAGCTGCGTGTACGTGTAGTTCATGTGGAACACTTCGTCGCGCAGGATCTGTTCCAAGATCGCGCGCGTCTCGGGATCGTCGTCGACCATCTCGCGATAGATCGCGAAACGGCCGGCGGCGGCTTTCTCTGCGACGTGCAGGAACGCGAGAAGGCGATGATCGGGTTCGCCGTCGATGCGGAGATCGTCGAGGCCGTGGCCGCCGGGAAGCGGGTTTCCGTCGGGCAGAACCCGGCGATGGTTTTGCCGCGCCCGAAGGAGGGCGAGGCTGCGCTGACGAAACAGATCGCCGTGATGCAGCTCGTCGATCGCATGCTCGAGATAGAGCCGCCGCAGCAGCGGATCCGGGGTGACTTCGGCGGCGCGCAGGATATCGCGTCCGCCGTCGGTTTCTACTTCGGCGAACGCGAGCAGCTTGCGCAGGCGCCGGTCGGCGTCGCCCCACACCCATCGATGAATCGGCCGCATGATCCGGTCGAGCGGCGCTCCTCGTTTCACTGCAGCCATCATGACTCGCGAGACTAGCATAGTGTGAAGTTGTGAATCCGTTCGTGTTTCGAAATGACGGCATCGCCTCGTCCCGGTCCTCGCTCGGTCGTTTCACGGTAGAAATCGCGACGACGATCGTCGGCGCGGCGCTCGTCCTGTGCGCCGTCGCGGCGAACCAGTCCTGGCTCGATCGACATTTCCTCCCGTCTTTCTTCATGCCTCGTGACTGGTACGTCCGGCTGGAGACGTTCGTGCGCCTGGCCGTTGGTGCCACCGGCGTTTCGCTCGCGCTTCTCGCGCGCCGGCCGATCGGGCGGGTTGTCGGAACGAAGCCTGGTCTTTTCGCTGGCATCGGCATCGCCGCCGTCCTGGCGCTCGGCGCGAGCGAACTGGTCATCCGCGGCGTGGATCTCCGGCCGACCGAATGGCTGTTGCCCGAGGAAGAGCCGCGCCGCCGTCCCGATCCGCGACTGGGCTGGGTGCTGGACCCCGCACGCACCGGCTACAGCGTCATCGGCGGACGTACCATCGAATACGCGATCGATCCCGCGGGATATCGCGTCCGGCGTCTCGACGAACCGGTCGATCCGGCGCGGCCGACGCTCCTGTTCACCGGCGAGTCGGTGATGTTTGGCGAGGGATTGGCGTGGGACGAAACGGTGCCGGCCCAGGTCGGCGCGATGCTCGGCATCCAGACCGCAAACCTTGCGGTCCACGGGTACAGTACCGACCAGGCGTACCTGAGGCTCGAGACAGAGCTGCCTCGCTTTCGACAGCCGGTTGCAATCGTGACGCTGTTCATGACCGCGCTGTTCGGCCGCAATCTCGACGACGACCGACCGCATCTCGGTCCGGGACTGGTGTGGCTGCCAGCGGAACACGCGTCGCGGCTCGCGGCGCTGGCCGGTCTGCTCGTGCCGTATCGCACCGATGCGACGGTTCGCCAAGGCATTCAGGTGACGCGCGAGGTGCTTCGCGCGACCGTCGAGCTCGCGCGCGCGCGTGGAGCGCAGCCGCTGGTCGTCATTCCGCAGCTGGGTCCTGAAGCGCCGTCCGAGCGGGTCCTGCGGCACCGGATCGTCGATGAAGCCGGCGTGCCGTCCGTGTTGGTCGAGATCGATCCGGAGTGGCATTTGCGGTGGGACCGGCATCCGAACGCGCGCGGCGCGCACGCCATCGCCGGCGCGATCGCGGCGCGGCTCGAAAAGAAATAGACCACGATGCGCTGCCACGAAAGTCACGAAACGACGAAAAGGTCAACTATGTCGGTGACCGCGCGACCGGTGATCGCGGTGGCGTTCGCATTCGTCACGAGGCCCGGGTCCGTTCCGGCGGACGCCGCGACCGAGGCATATCGCGTCGATGCGGCGAGAAGCCGCGTCACGATTGCGGTTGGTAAAGCCGGCGCGTTCAGTTTCATCGCCGGCCACACGCACGAAGTCAGCGGCCCGATCGAGAGCGGCGCCGTCGAGCTCGATTCCGACGATCCGTCTCGTTCGCAGATCCGGATCGTCATCGCGGCGTCGGCGCTGAAGGTCACCGGCGCCAACGAGCCACCCGACGATCGACCGAAGGTGCAACAGGCGATGGAGAGCGACAAGGTGCTCGATGTCGCACGTTATCCGCGCATCACGTTCGAGAGCGCCGGCGTGACGACGAAACGTCGCGACGGGGCGATGCTCGACATTGTCGTAGCCGGCCGGCTCACGATTCGGGACACGACCCAGCCCGTCACGGCGCCTGTCCGCGTGGAGCTCCGCGGTCGGGAGTTGACCGCCAACGGTCGCTTTGCAATCAAACAGACGGCGTTCGGCATCAAACCGATTTCGATCGGCGGCGTCGTCGCGGTGAAGGACGCGCTCGACATCGCATTTTCGATCACCGCACGACGCTGACCGATTCAAGTGCCTTGACTGCTTCGCGCAGCTGGTCGTCGCTCAAGTACGGCGCGGGTCCAAGGCGCAACACGTCGCCGCGGAAGTCGGTCAACACACCGCGGCCGCGCAGCGCGGCCGACAGCTCGCCCGCTCGCGGCGACCGCAGCGCGAGAAATCCTGCACGCCGATCGCCGGCCATCGGCTCGACCCGCGCAACGGACGGATCGAGGTCCAGCGACTCGAACGCGCCTTTCAGCAGCCCGACCTGCCGCTGGTTGATCGCCCGCAGCCGCTCGGCCGTCAGTTCCTGGTCGACGTGAAATGCAAACACCGCGGCGCCGCGGTAGTGCGGCGCCGGATCGTAGGTCGCGCCCGCGAAGCGCGCCGCGCCGCCGCCGTACTCGACGCGATCGCGCGCACCGCCTTGCTCGAGGTCGGCGAACTCGCTGAACCAGCCGGTGAGGACCGGACGAAGATGGCAGCCTGGCGGCACGCGCAGAAAACAATTTCCCTCGCCGAGCTGACAGTACTTATAGCCGCCGCCGGTGACGAACGCGTTCTCCAGGCCCAACCGTCGGATATCGAACGGCACCACGTTCAAGTGATGGTACGCATCGACGAGCAGCGTCACGCCATGTCGATCGCACGCGCGCGCCACGACGTCGAGGTCGGGAACGATCTCGGCCGTCTCGAACAGCACTGACGACACGAGCACGCACGCCGTACGGTCGTCGACGGCGGCCGCCATGCGATCCGCGAGCGTATCGGCGGGCCGCGCGCTGACCTTCACGACCGCGAGCCCTTCCTCCGCAAGTCGATCGAGCTGGCGCCGAATCGTGTGGAACTCGCCGTCCGACGTGATCAGCCTGGGCCGCCGGCCGAGCGGGAGCGCGGACAACAGACGCGTCACCAGTTCGTGCGTGTTCTGCCCGAGCGCGATGTCGCCGTCAGGATCGGCCAGCAGCCGGCGAAAGCCGGTCTGCACCCGCGCCGCCTGCTCCCGCGCGCGTTCCCATTTGTCGTCGACCATCTCCGCCGCATCGAGCCACGCTCGTTCCTGCGCGTCGAACGACACGTCGGGCCACGCCTGATGCGAGTGGCCGGTGAGGAGAAGACGCTCCGCGACGCGGAAGCGCGAGTAGTAATCAGCCAATGGCATGTGGTTGCCAACTAAAGGCTGCGCTACATGATTTGAAACGCACTCTTGATCTGCTCACGCTCACAACTGCGATCGGATCTCCCACAGATCCGGGAATGCAGGACGACCGATGGTTTCGCGGAGATACGCTGCGCCGCTCGAGCCGCCGGTTCCGGGCTTGGCGCCAATCGTTCGTTCCACCATCTTCACGTGCCGGTAGCGCCACTCCTGGATGCCCTCGTCGAGATCGACGAGCCGCTCGCACAGCTCCGCGTTTTTCGTGTCGCGGCGATAGATCTCCACGAGCATCCGCTGCAGGTCGGCCGACGCCTCCACTGGTGCGACGACGTCGCGCGTGAGGAGCGCCTCCGGTACTTGGTACCCCTCGCGCGACAGGTAGCGCAGGAAGGCATCCCAGAGCGTCGGCTCCTGATAGCGCCGCCGCAGCGCGACCGACGCGCGGCTGCCCTCGGGAAAGCGCCGGATCGCACGTTCTGATTTCTCGCCGAGCAGAAACTCGATCTGCCGGAACTGATCGGACTGAAAGCCGCTCGCGGCCTCGAGCCGCTGGCGGAAGCTGAAGAACTCGAGCGGCGTCATCGTCTCCAGGATGTCGAGCTGCGCGACCATCACTTTCAGGATCGTGAGGATGCGCTTCAGCGTGTGCTGCGCCCGATGCGGCTCGTCGTCTTCGAGCAGCCGCCGGACGCGATCGAACTCGTGCAGCAGTTCTTTGAACCACAGCTCGTACACCTGGTGAATGACGATGAACAGCATCTCGTCGGGCTCGGGCCCCTCCGAGCGCGGCTGCTGCAGCGACAGCAGATCGTCAATCTTCAGGTAGCTGCTGTAGGTGACGGCGGGATCTGTCATGAGATTTCAGATTTCTGATTGCAGATTGCTGATTGATTGCTGATTGACTGTTGATTGATTGTCGATGGATTGCCGATTGCCTGGTCCGGAAAATCGATTTTGCAATCTGAAATCGACAATCTGCAATCGACAATCTGAAATCAATCTGAAATCAGCAATCTGAAATCAGCAATTTCAAGTTTTGTCCCCCGTGAACCGGAACTCGAACCGCGGGTTGTAGCGTTCGACCGACTTGTAGGGATCCGGCCAGGGCAGCGGGTATCCGAGCATCCATGCGGCATGGCGCGTCCAGTACGGATCGAAGAGGTGCGCGCGGGCGAGCACGCACAGGTCGGCGCGTCCCGCCGCGACGATCGTGTTCACGTCCATGTAGGAAGAGATGTTTCCCACCGCCATCGTCGCCATGCCGACCTGATGGCGGATTCGATCGGCGAACGGCGTCTGGAACAGCCGGCCGTATACCGGCCGCTGATCGGGTACCGTCTGTCCCGCCGAGACGTCGACGATGTCGCAGCCGTGTGCCTTCAGCATTCGCGCGACCGCGACGGCGTCGTCCGGCTCCATTCCGCCTGGCATCCAGTCGACCGCGCTGATGCGGACGCTCATCGGCTTCTCGTCGGGCCACACCGAGCGGCACGCGTCGAAGACTTCGAGCGGGAACCGCATGCGATTGTCGAGCGAGCCGCCGTACTCGTCGGCGCGCGTGTTCGTGAGCGGCGAGATGAACGACGCGAGCAGATATCCGTGCGCCATGTGGACTTCGAGCAGATCGAAGCCCGCATCGCGCGCGAGACCGGCGGCGTCGGCGAAGGCGGCGATGGCGCAGTTCATGTCGGCGCGCGTCATCTCGCGCGGCACGGAGCTGCGGTCCGCAAAGTACGGAATCGGCGACGCGGAGACGAGAGGCCATCCACCCTCCGCCAGCGGCTCGTTGTCGCCTTCCCATAACCGCTGTGTCGCGCCTTTTCGTCCCGCGTGCCCGAGCTGCACGCCGATCGCCGCCGGCGTTTCGCGATGGACGAACTCGACGATCCGCTTCCACGCGGCGGCGTGCTCCGGACGATACAGCCCGGCGCACCACGGCGAGATGCGCGCCTCTCGCGACACATCGGTCATCTCCGCCATCACGAGCCCGGCGCCGCCCATCGCGCGGCTTCCCAGATGCACCAGATGCCAATCTCCGATCGTTCCATCGTCCGCGACGTATTGACACATCGGTGAAACGACGACGCGGTTCGGCAGCACGAGATCGCGCAGCCGGAACGGTGTGAACATCGGCGGAGGCAGCCCCCGGCGTCCAGCCCCCACGCTTCGTCCGACCTGCCGCTCCGCATCACGAGCCACCGATTCGTCGACGCGCGCGAGGAATGCCGGGTCGCGGACGCGCAGATCCTCGTGCGTGATCCTGAGCGATCGCGTCAGCAGCGAGAAGGTGAACTGCACCGGGTCCAGCGACATGTACCGCTCGGTGTCTTCGAACCACTGCAGCGACGCCTGTGCGGCGCGCTGCAGGCTTTCGACCTGCGGCCGGCGCCGCGCCTCGTACGCACGCAGGGCAGAACGCACATCCGTGTCGTGCACGAGGCAATCGCGCAAGGCGACGGCATCTTCCATCGCCATCCGCGTCCCGGACCCGACCGAGAAGTGCGCCGTGTGCGCCGCGTCGCCGAGCAGGACGACCTGGTCGCTCCACCATGGTTCGACGCGCACCGTCGGGAACTGCCGCCAGATGCTGCGGTTCGTCATCAGCTGATGGCCGTCGAGCTCCTCGGCGAACAGTCCTTCGAGAAAGTCGGCCGTCTGCTGCTCCGACGCGCGGTCCATGCCCGCGGCCTTCCACGTCGCCTCGCCGCACTCGACGATGAACGTCGACTGTTCCGGACCGTACTGGTACGCGTGCACGCGCCAGAGGCCATGACTGTCGTTCTTGAAGTAGAACGTGAAGGCGGGGAACGGCTTCGTCGTTCCGAGCCAGACGAACCGGTTCGGCCGCACATCGATCGTCGTCCTGATCCGATCGCCGAGCAGGCGGCGCGCGGTGCTGTTGAGGCCGTCCGCCGCGACGGCGAGATCGGCGTCGCGAACCTCGGCGAGGCTCGTGATCTCGCGTTCGAACAGCAGGTCGATGCCCGCCGCGCACGCCTGTTCCTGCAGCACGCGCAACAGCGTGTGGCGGCTCATGCCGCTGAAGCCGTGGCCGGTCGACGTGATGCGCTCGCCGCGATAGTGCACCTCGATGTCGTCCCAGTGTACGAGGTGCCGGGCGATGCCGCGGTAGGCCTCCGAGTCGGCGTCGGCGACGGCCGCCATCGTCGCATCCGAGAACACGACGCCGAATCCGAACGTATCGTCGGGGCGATTGCGTTCGATGACGCGGATCTCGTGTCGGGGATCCGCTTTCTTCATCAGCACGGCGAAGTACAGACCGCCGGGGCCGCCGCCGACGCAGACGATCCGCATCACACGAATTTCGGCGGGCGTTTCGCGACGAAGGCTGCGTAGGCTTCGCGAAAGTCGGCCTGCATCATCAGCGACGCCTGGATCCTCGCCTCGGCCTCGAGCGCCGAGGACAAATCGAGGCTCGCCTCGCGATCGATGGCGTCCTTCGTGACTTCGAGCGCGAGCGACGGTCCGCGCGCCAGCTGCTCGGCGAACGTCGTGGCCGCGGCGAGCGCCGCGCCGTCGGCGACGACGCGGTTGTAGAGGCCGATGCGGAACGCTTCTTCTGCCGAAATGAAGTCGCCGCTCATCAGCAGCTCGGCGGCGCGGCCCCTGCCCACGATGCGCGGCAGCAGCCAGGCGGCGCCCATGTCGGCGCCCGAGAGACCGACTTTCGTGAAGAGGAACGCGATGCGCGCCGAAGCCGCCGCGATCCGGACGTCACACGCGGTGGCCATCACGGCGCCGGCGCCGGCAGTCGTGCCGTTCAGCGCCGCGACGACAGGCACGCGGCACCGGCGGATCGCGAGGATGAGGTCGCACGTCATCCGCGTGAACTCGAGGAGCCCGCGGTCGTCGCGCTCGACGAGCGCGCCGATGATGTCGCGGACGTCGCCGCCCGAACAGAACGCCTTGCCGGCGCCGGTGATCACGATCGCGCGCACGCCGGATTCGATGTTCAGAGCGCGAAAGGTCGTGCCGAGCTCGTCGTACACGTCGAAGGTCAGCGCGTTCAGACGATCGGGACGGTTGAGCGTGATCGTCGCGACGCCGGTTGCGACATCTTGCGCGTACAGAAACGACGTGGGCGTCTTCACGCCAGGACCGCCGTCGCTTCGATCTCCACCATCGCCTGCGCGTCGACGAGCGCGGTGACGGCGACGAGCGCCATCGCGGGATGGTGCGATCCCATGTGCCGCAGCCATAGATCGCGGAGCGCCGGACGGCTTTCGCGATAGGCGTCGATGTCGGTCACGTACACGGTCATCCGCGCGATCTGCTCCGGTCGTCCTCCAGCCGCCCGCACGACCGCCAGCACGCGCGCGAGCGCGTCGTCGAACTGTTGCGCGAACACGGGGCGCGGCGCTTTCAGGGCCGCGTCCCCCGCGGTCTGTCCGGCGACGAAGAGCAGCCGGCCACCGGCAGGCGCGACGAGGCCGTGCGCGAATCCGCGCGGCGTGCCGAGCTCAGGAGGATTGACGATCGCAAACGTCCCGCTCACGACACGGCTCCTGCCGAACCGATCGCTTCGACAACGGCTTCAGCGAGAATCGCGCCGAGCGTCTCGACGATCGCGCGCCCCTCCGCGGCGGTGGCTTCCGCCGGGAATCCGAAGTACGCATCCGGGCCGCCGGCCGCTGCAAATGTCGTGTCGCCCCGATGGATGGCATCGACGAGCGAGCGCGGATTCGGCGCGAGCGCAGCCATCACATCCGTGCGCACGAGATCGGGACGCTCGGCCAGGACGATCGATCCTTCGTACCGGCCGGCGTGACACGCACCGCTCTGGAATTCGGGCGTCAGGCGTTCGGCCCAGCGCCGCCGCGTCAGATCGGGAAACACGAGAAACGTGTCGCGGCTGCACGCGGAGATGTCGGCGACGGCGCGGCGCAGCGCATTCACATGCGCCGGATCGTGATGCGCGTTCGCGATGGCCGCGAGACGAATGCCATGCGCGCCGAGGCTGCGCACGACGCCACTCACGATCATCGTGGTCGCTTCGGGCGGCGCATCGAGCGTCCCCGCGAACTCGGACGCGAACGGCGCCGGCGCGATTGCCAGCGCCGGCAGCAGCAGCACGTGAAGGCCTCGCGCCGACAATCGGTCGGCGCCGGCGCGCGCCATCGCCTCCGCGATGATCACGTCGGTGCCGAGCGGCAGGTGCGGCCCATGCGCCTCGATCGCGCCGGCCGGGAGCACCGCGATCGTCCGCGATGCCGGCAGCTCGCGCACGGCGGGCGACGTCAGCGACGCGAGCGAATGAACTGGCATCTCGTGTTCGAGTTTAATCTAGGACTCGTGATCCCGACCCGGCTCAACCTTGCCGGCTACCTGCTCGACGCCCGTGTTGCGGAGGGACGCGGCGATCGCATCGCCATCCGCACCGACGCGCGCACCTTCTCGTACGCCGACGTGCAGCGGCGGTCGGCGCAGTTCGCGCACGTGCTCGCGGCGGACGACGTCCGGCCGGAAGAACGCGTGATCGTGGCGCTGCCGGACGGCGTCGACTTCGTCGCGGCGCTGTTCGGCATCCTGCGAGCCGGCAGCGTGGCCGTCATGGTGAACCCCGATACGACGCCGGAGCTGCTGCGCTACTTCTTCGAATACACCAGAGCCAGCGCGGCGTTCGTGCCGGCCGATCGGCTGCAGCTGTTCGAAGTTCAGATCCGGGACCTTCCACGATCGCCGCGGCTGTACGCCGTCGCGAGCGATGAATTGTCGGCGCGCCTCGAGTCGCGACCAGGCGAGCTCGCGCCGTTCGACTCGCATCGCGACGATGCGGCGATCTGGTTGTTCAGCGGCGGCACCACCGGTCGTCCCAAGGGCGTGGTCCAGACGCATCGCTCGTACGTGAACACGACGCTGCTCTACGGACAGCGCGTGCTCGGCGTCCGGCCGGATGACGTGACGATCTCGGTGCCGAAGCTGTTCTTCGGCTACGCGACCGGCGCGAACCTGTTCTTTCCGTTCTCGGTCGGCGCGTCGTCGGTTCTCTTTCCGGAGCGCTGCACCGCCGATGCGCTCTTCGCGCAGATCGCGCGTCACCGCCCGACGATCTTGATCAACGTCCCGACGATGATTCAGCAGATGGTGGCGCACGCCGGCGCCGCGTCGGCGGACCTGTCGAGCGTGCGGCTCGCGACTTCGGCGGGCGAGCCGCTCCCGCTGGAACTGCACGATCGCTGGATGCGGGCCTTCGGCGTGGAGCTCCTCGACGGCCTCGGCACCGCGGAGATGTGGCACATCTTCATCTCGAATCGGCCGGGCGACGTGGTGCCGGGCACGCTCGGGCGCGTCGTGCCCGGCTTCGAGGTGAAGCTCTGCGACGCCGACGGCCACGAGGTGGCCGATGGAGAGGTCGGCGCGCTGTGGGTGAAGGGCGAATCGCGCGCGATTGGCTACTGGCAGCAGATGGACGACACGATGCGCGTGTTTCGCGGGGACTGGTGCGTCTCGGGCGACATGCTGCGATACAACGCCGACGGCACGTACACGTACTGCGGGCGAACCGACGACATGCTGAAGGTTCACGGCCGATGGCTCGCGCCTGGAGAAGTGGAGAACTGCCTGCTCGCGCACCCCGCGGTTCGCGAGGTCGCCGTCGTCGGCGCGACCGGCCGTGACGGCCTCGTCAGCGCCTGTGCCTTCGTCGTCGCGGCGTCACCGTCGCCGGCGCTCGGCGCAGAGCTGCAGGCGTTCGCGAAGTCGCGCCTCGATCACTACAAATCGCCGCGCGACATCGTATTCCTCGACGTGATGCCGCGTACGCACCTGGGCAAAGTGGATCGCGGCGCGCTGGCGAAGATGCGCGACCGGACGTGATCGAGAACGCGCTGCGAAATCGACCGTAGCGCAGCCCTTGAAAGGCTGCCGAGCCGAGCACCGTGATCCGCACCGTTGCCGCGTGGCTCAGCGCTTTAGCGAGCGATCCGAGCGAGGGTGGCCCGCACGAAGTCTCGCCGCCCTGAAGTCGCCGCGGATGAGTGCAAACGAAGAAACCCATCGGCCTGAAGGCCTGCGCTACGAGAGCCGGACCGATCGAGGCGATTTATTACGGTCCCGTACTATTCGAAACCGGAGATCGTCTTTGCACATTTTCCGCCACGCGGCGTCTTGCCGACGACACGCGGTAACCGATCGCGAGCAGGAGCATCCACGGCCCGCCGGCCACGACCGTCGATCGCAGGTCCGGCACCCACCAGGTGGAGACGAGCATCGCGGCGATGAGGGCGGCGCCGACATACGAGGCGATCGGCACGCTCGGGGCGCGGAACGCGATGTGCGTCACGAAGATCATCAGCCACACGAACAGCGCGCCGAAGAGCGCGGCGCCGAAGAACCACACGTAGGCCGACTGCGGCCAGAATGCGCGCACGAGCACCGCGACGCCGAGACCGGCGCTCGACACGAGCAGCGCCGCGACCGGCGCGCCGCGCGCGCTCACCGCGCCGAGCCGCTGCGGAACGAACCCGGCGCGCGCCAGCGAGAAGAGCGTGCGGGCGATCAGATAGAAGTTCGCGTTCGCGCTCGAAAGCGCGGCCAGCAGCACGACGGCATTCATCACGCCGGCCGCGCCGGGGATGGCCATCCGCCGCAGGACGCTGACGAACGGGCTCTCGCCGATTCCGAGCTGGTTCCACGGCGTCAGCGCGATGAGCAGCGTCGCGGTGACGATGTAGATCAGCGAGAGACCGGCGACCATCCGCCGCATCGCGCGAGGAATGCTCCGCGCCGGATCCGACGCCTCTCCGGACGTGACGCCGACGATCTCCACGCCGATGAAGGAATAGATCACGAAGCAGCACGCAAGCCACACACCAGTGAGGCCGAACGGCATGAACCCGCCCTGATTCGTCACGTTCGCCAGACCGATCGCCGGGCCGCCGGTGACGCCTGCGAGGACGAGCACGCCAAGCGCGACGAACAGGACGATGGCCACGACCTTGATCATGACGAGCCAGTACTCGACGGCGCCGAGCTCACCGACCTCGCGGGAGTTCACGTAGATGAGCGCGACGGCGAACACGAGCACCCATAGCGCGCCGGGCACGGCGGGAAGCCAGTAGCCCATATAGATCGACGCGGCGACCAGCTGCCCGCCCGTGGCGATCACCTCCATCAGCCAGTAGCTGACGCGCACCGCGTAGCCGGCAAACGGCGACACGTACATGCCGGCGTACACGCCGAACGCGCCGGCCGTGGGATGCGCCACGGCCATCTCGGTCAACGCCGCGCCGAGCAGCAAGGCGACCACCGCAACGATCGCATAGGAAAGGATGACGGCCGGGCCGGCGACGTTCACCGCAAGGCCGCTGGCGAGGAAGAGGCCCGTGCCGATCGCACCGCCGAGCGCCATCATGATCTGCTGCGGCGCCGAGAGCTGCCGCGCGAGCACCTGTTCGCTGCGGACCTCGTGGTCGTGTGCGGGGCGCGTCATGTGACGAGCGATCGCAACGTCGCGCCGGCCGCGTAATCCTTGTGCTCGACGATGCGCGCCATCTCCGCCATCAGCCGGTCGATCTCGTCCGTCGTGTTGTAGAAGTGCGGCGAGAGGCGAATGCCGACGCCGGGCCGGAAGTCGACGAGGAAATCGCGCCCCTTCAGCGCGCGCGACACCGCCAGCGCGTCGGGCGGATCGACGGCGACGGTGCCCGCCAGCCGTTCGGGATCGCGCGCGGCGATCGACGGGAAGCCGTAGCGATCGGCGAGCTCGAAGATGCGCGCGGTCATCTGCTTCGATCTGGCGCGGATGCGGTCGACGCCGACCTCCGCGATGATCTCCAGCCCGGGCAGCGCGGCGTAGTACGCGGGAATCGACGGCGTGCCGTTCATCATGCGCATGGCGTCGCCGCGCGGGTCGATCGCGCCGGTGTCGAAGGCGAACGGGCTGCGATGAGCAAACCAGCCGGTGAATCGCGGCTCGACGGTGTGAAGAAGATCGGGCCGCGTGTAGAGAAATGCCGTGCCTGGCCCTCCGCAGAGCCACTTGAGGCATCCGCCGACGAAGAAGTCGACGCCGAGCGCGGTGACGTCTACCGGAATGATTCCCGCCGACTGGTACCCATCGAGCATCACGAGCGCGCCGCGCTCGCGCGCATGCGCCACGATCGCCGCCGCGTCCATGATGTACGACGTCTTGAACAGCACGTGCGAGAACGAGACGAACGCCGTGCGTTCGTCAATCGCGCCGAGCAGCCGATCGAGCGGCACGGTGAAGTCGGAATCGGCGGGAACGACGATGACGTCGAAGCCGAGCGGCTGCTGCGCGCGATACAAGTAGACAAGAGACGGGAAATCGGCGGCGAGACAGACGATCCGGTTACGCGTCCGGCTCCCCTCGACCGCGCTCAGGGCAGGCGGCCGCACGCATCCAAGCGCGACCATCGCCGCGGTCGTCACGTTCTCGTGCATGCTGACGGAGCCGGCCGGCGCACCGATGACGGCGGCGACCTTGTCGCCGACTTCGCGCGCCATCTCCCACCACCGTTCCTCCCATGCGCGCACGCCGCGCGCCGCCCAGACGCGCGCGTACTCGGCCAGCGAGTCCGCCGTCCGGCGCGGCATCGCCCCGAGCGAGTTGCTGATCATGTAGACGGTCGATGACAGGATCGGAAATTCCGCGCGCCAGGCCTCGAGGTCGGTGGACAATTGCATGCTGTTGACCGTTCGGGTTCGAGGTTCGGAGTGTCACGAACCAGATTCGCGTCTACGATACACGCCGGAGGATGCGATGACCGAGATTTTACGTTCCGATGTCGCGGCGGCGGAGGGGCGCGACGGAATCTTCGCGGTCCGGGCGAGTGGCAACGTCCGCGGATGGAACGGCATTCGATACAAGAGCGGCCTGTCCGAGAAGAACGTCAACGCGAAGCAGCTGTCGATGAACGTCGCAACCATTCCGCCCGGCGGCGTCGCCGCGGCGCACATCCACGTCGGCTTCGAGGTGATGCTCTACATCCTGCAGGGACGCGTCCGGCACGAATACGGACCGTCGCTGGAATTCACGATCGAAAACGAGGCCGGCGATTTCATCTTCATCGAGCCGGGCGTCCCGCACGAAGTGTTCAATCTCAGCGAGACCGAGCCGGTCGTCGCGGTCGTCGCCCGCTCCGACGCGAGCGAGTGGGAACACATCGTCCCGTTCGCGCGCCCCGCGAAGATCTGACCGCCGACGCCAAGGACACAGTCGTATACGCCGTTCGAATCTCCATCTCGCGGCCGGCGCCAGACGCGTCTCGAACGGCGCGTTTCCGCTTTCCCGTTCGGGTTGGCTGACTCTGAGAGCATTGCGAAATACACCAGTGACCCGGTGACAGCGCGTGAATTATAACGACGCCGCTCCGTCTGGTACACTCGGCCGCGTGCCAAATCGCGCTCGCGACTGGTTCGCGCAGGCCGAACGGGACTTGGACCAGGCGCGCGCGTCACAGCGAGACGGTCGGCACGAGTGGGCGTGTTTCGCTGCCCAGCAGGCCGCGGAGATGGCGGTCAAAGCGACGCACCTCGCGCTCGGACAGGAAGCGTGGGGCCACGTCGTCGCCCGATTGTTGAGCGAGCTGCCATCGGCGCCAGACGAGTTGCGCGAGAAAGCCAAGGTGCTCGATAACTTCTATGTGGCGACGCGATATGCGAACGGTCACGCCGAAGGAGCGCCGTTCGAGCACTACGGTCCGATTCAGAGCAACGAAGCGATCCGGTATGCCGGTGAGATCATTGAATTCGTCCGTGCTCGTCTGGCCGAACCGCGCGCAGGTTGATCGCGCAGTGCGGGACTGGGCGAACCGTATCGTCGCGGAGCACCGCGACGTGCGTCGGCTCGGCTACTTCGGCTCGTACGCGCGGGGCGACTGGGGCGTCGGCAGCGATCTGGATCTGATCGCGGTTGTCGCGCAATCGCGCGAGCCGCGAGATCGACGTGCGATCGATTGGGACCTTACCGATCTTCCGGTCCCGGCGGAGTTGCTGGTTTACAGTGCTGACGAGTGGCGCGATCTCGAGACGAGCGAAAGCCGTTTCGGATCGATGCTGCTCCGCGAAACGGTCTGGGTGCGCTGACCGCTGTTCGCCTGGCGGAGCCGGCGACGCCGCGCGTTGCTGCCTGGATCGCCGTCGTCCGGGTAGATGCTACGTGTGAAAGAAGCCTCGATGGGCGGTGCTATAAGAAGACCGCGAGCGACTGGCGTCGCCCGTGAAAGGGAATCCTGATGCGCGTTCTCACCGGCCTTCTTGTTTTCCTCATGATCGCGGGCGCCGCCGGCGCTCAAACCTTCCGCGGCGGCATCAACGGCATCGTCACCGATCAGACCGGCGCCATCCTGCCGGGCGCCGACGTCAAGGCGACCAACGAAGCGACCGGCCTGTCGTATTCGACGATATCGTCGACAGCGGGCGCGTTCACGTTCGCCGATCTGCCGCTGGGCGATTACACGATCGTCGTCTCGGAGAGCGGCTTCGAGACGATCACCATCCGCGGCGTGCGCGTGTCGGCGGGCGCCATCTACACCGTATCGGTCAGGCTGAACGTGGCGCAGATCGAAGCGAACGTTCAGGTATCGGCCGCGGCGGTCGCCGTCGAGACGACGTCCACGACGCTCACCAACGTCCTTTCCACGCGCACGGTGCAGGATCTGCCGCTGAACGGACGCGACTTCAGCCAGATGCTCGCGTTGACGCCCGGCTTCTCGGGTTACGAAGGCGGCGGCGCCGCGTCGATGAACGGATCGCGATCGAACCAGTTCAACTGGCAGATCGAGGGAACCGACAACAACGATCAGTGGTTCAACATCAAAGCGGTCAACCAGGGAGGCATCAACAGCATCCCCGGCGTGCTGCTGCCGCTCGACTCGGTCGAGGAGTACTCGGTGCAGACGCAGGCGTCCGCCGAGACGGGACGCAATCCCGGCGGCGCGGTCAACCTGATCATCAAGTCGGGGACGAACCAGCCTCGCGGCAGCGCGTACTACTACAACCGGAACGAAGCGCTCGCCGCGCTGTCGCCGTTCGCGCCGACCGACTCGCCCAAGAACAAACTGCGCAACGAGCACTACGGCTTCTCGCTCGGCGGGCCGATCGAGCGCGACAAGACGTTCTTCTTCACGACCTACGAGCATCAGAATTTCGTGATCGGCAATCAGGCGCTGGCCACGATGCCGTCGGCGGCGTATCAGGCGGCCGCGATGCAGCTGCTGCAGCAGTATTCGGTGCCGGTGAACTCCGTGTCCCTGACGCTTCTGAACACGTTGTGGCCGGCCGATACGTTGACCGGAGCGGCTTCGTCGAACAACTACTTCAATCCGACGCCGCAGACCGGCTACAGCCACAATTTTCTCGTCAAGGTCGATCACAGCCTCAACAACGATCACCGGCTGTCGTTTCGAGCGTTCTTCGGCCGCGGGAGCCAGACGGCGCCGGTCGGATCGCTGATCTCGGACTACTTCCAGGTCGGACCGATGCGCGTGCAGAACTACTCGGCGGTCCACAACGCGGTGCTCGGATCGTCGCTCACGAATCAGCTCCTTGTCGGCGTGAACTATTTCAACCAGACGTTCTCGGACGCGAACAGCAGCTTCGACCCGGTGCGCCTCGGCTTCAACACCGGCGTGAGCGGGAGCGATCTGGCCGGCGCGCCGTTTCTCTCGATCACCGGATTCGATCCCACCGGTGTCAGTCCGAACTCGGGCCGCACCGATGTCATCACGCACGTGTCCGACGCCCTCTCGTATACGAAGGGGAAGCACGAGATGCGCTTCGGAGGGGAAATCCGGCGTGTCGGCATCGAGGAGTTCGGCGCCGGCGGCGGCAACAACGACGGCGGCCGCGGAAATTTCTTTTTCAACGGCACTCAGGGACCATGGGGCGGCCTGCTGAGCGTGACCGGCTACGACACGAACATCGCCGCGCTCGCTGACTTCCTGGCCGGATACGTATATCAGTCGACGATCCTCAGCGGCGACGTCAGACGTCACGTCGACCAGAACCTGGCCAACCTGTTCGCGCAGGATTCGTGGCGGCTGAACCGTCAGTTGAACATCAACCTCGGTCTGCGGTGGGACTTCGAGGGACCGATGCACGACGGCAGACAGGATCTCTCGACGTTCGATCCGAACCGTGGAGGACTGGTCGTCGTCGGCCGGGACATCGAGGATCTCTATCCGCGATCGTGGAAGAACTTCAGCCCGCGCCTCGGATTCACGTATCAGCCGAACGGGCGCGACGACCTCGTCGTGCGCGGCGGCCTCGGGCTCTTCTACGATACGCCGTCGATGTCTCCCTTCCTCGATCAGGCCTCGCTCGCCAACAACGGCGCGATCGGCGTGGAAGCGAACCCCGCGGGATCGAAGCCTGTCTACCAGATTACGAGGAACGGCTACACCATCGCGCCCAGCCAGGCGATCTTTCCGGCGAACATCTCGCTTTCCGGGAACAACGTGATCAATCTGTTTTCGGTCAGTCCGGACTTCAGGCCGGCGTACGTGACGAGCTACAACGTGAACGTCGAAAAGACGCTGGGACGGAACGCGATCGTGCAGATCGGATACGTGGGGTCGAAGGGGCGGCGTCTCAACATCGTGCGCGACATCAACCAGGCGGCGATGGGGAGCGGCTTCGTCAGAGGGACGAACGCGGCCGGGTTCACGTTTCAACAGCAGACGCGGCCGTACTTCGCGCAGTTCCCGAACTTCGGCGTGATCGATCAGCTCGAGAGCGTCGGCATCTCCAGCTACAACTCATTGCAGGCGACATTGCGCACGCGAAACTGGCACGGCGTCATCTCGCAGCTCTCCTACACTCTGGCGCACAACCGGGACGAGGCGTCCAACGCCACCTCGCTGCCGCAGGACAGCAACAACCTGATGGGCGACTACAGCAACGCCGCATCGGACATCCGTCACCACGTCGGCGGCTATCTGCTTTATGACGTTCCCGGATCGTCGCACGGGCCGGCGTGGTTGTCGCACGGCTGGCAGTTGAACACGAACATCTCGGTTCGCACCGGATTCCCGTTCACCGTCCGCGCGTCCTCGGACACGAGCGGCACCGGCGAGAATACGACGCGCGCCAACCAGGTGGCCGATCCCTTCGACGGCGTCTCGCACGCGGTGACGAGCGGACAGTCGGTGACCTGGATCAACCGGACGTCGTTCGTCAACCCGGCGAGCGGCAACTACGGAGCCATCGCCCGCAACTCACTCTATGGACCCGGATACGCGTCGGTCGATCTCTCGGTGTTCAAGGCGATTCCGCTGCGCGACCAGGTGCGCGCGCAGCTGCGGCTCGAGATGTTCAATATATTCAACCGCGTCAACCTCGCGCAGCCCGGCAGCCGCGTCGGCGGCGGGCTCGGACGCGTCGGCGACACCATCGGCGACTCGCGCGGCTCCCCGGGCATCGGCCCCGGTGAGCCGTTCAACATGCAGCTCGCGGTGAAGCTGCTCTTTTGATTTGTTTTAGGTAGTCACACCGCGATAATGTCCGCTGCGCCGTCGCCGACCGCCGCCCGCGAGACAGCGGCCGCGGTCAGGTCGAACACGAAACCGGCATAGGCCCATTCCTTCACTCGTGGAAGACCCGGGGCGGCGATGGCGATCGCACCGAGCAGCTTCCAGGTGCCGAGTATCACGGCGCTATGGTTTTCATCTGTTCACGCCTCATGGTCGCCCCCTTCTCTCGGTGGTCGAACGAGGACACGTGAAATCGACGGTGAAGGTCAGGAAGATCGTGATCGGCGCTGTGCTGGCTGTCGCCGGCCTGCCTTTGCTGTTGTTCTCGATAGCCGCTGTGTCTGTCTACGCCCTGAATCGGACCAACGGCACGATCATCTCCTCGGGCCAGAAGCGAGATTACTTGCTGTACGTCCCACGGAGCAACGACCGCGCCAGGCCCACGCCCGCTCGTCATCAGCATGCACGCCGCCGCGCTGTGGCCGGCCGCGCAAATGGCAATAACTCACTGGAACAGGGTGGCCGATGAGCACGGCTTCATCGTCGTCTACCCGGCGGGGGGCTTCGGATGGTTGGCCCACGCTGGATAACGATTCTCGTCAGTGTGCGCGCTGAGACCGTCAGTGGACAGCCAACTCGCCATGCTGGCCCGAGCATTTCTCAATCGCGTGGGGCCCCACATTTCTTACAAGCTTGGGCTCGTTATTGGCGCGCTTGTCATCCTCGGTAGTGCGATCAGCTTTGCGGCACCCGATCTGCGCCTCTCACTGGAGCGCTCGGTGATGACGCCGGCCGGACTTTACGCGATCGCCGCCCTGAGAATCGCAATTGGGCTGGTGTTCGTGCTCGCCGCGCCGGCATCGCGGGCACCGCGGACGCTCCGCGTGCTCGGCCTCGTCGTGATCATCGCGGGACTGACGACGCCGGGGTTCGGCGTTGCCCGCGCGCGGGCGGTCCTGAACCGGTTGGCGAGTGCAGGGCCGTTGTTGATGCGCCTTGACGCCGTCGTGGGGATGGCGATTGGTGGCTTTCTCGTGTACGTTTTCCGAACGCCGACTCGACGACCAACGTAATTAAACGGTCTGCTCTGTAATAGCTGCTACATTTCCAAGTTGTACGCTTCCTCCCCGTGTTCCGTCAGGTCGAGCCCTTCGATCTCCTGCTCCTCGCTCGCGCGTACGCCGACGACGAGGTCGGTGATCTTGAGCAGCACGATGCTGCCGACGAGCGCGAAGATCCACGCCGTCGCGATCCCCACGAGCTGATAGCCAATCTGCGACGGGTTGCCGTCGACCCAGCCGACCGGCAAGGACCGTCCCTGCGAATCGTGAAAGATCGGATTGACCCTCTGCGTCGCGAACACACCGGTCAGCAGCGCGCCGATCGTTCCGCCCGCGCCGTGCACGCCGAATGCGTCGAGCGCATCGTCGTAGCCGAAGCGGCCTTTCGCAATCGTCACCATCACGAAGCAGCCGGTGCCGGCGGCGAGGCCGATGATCATTGCCGGCACCGGCGCGACGAACCCTGACGCCGGCGTAATCGCCACGAGACCTGCGACGGCGCCGGAGATGGCGCCGAGCGCGCTCGGCCGGCCGCGCGTCGTCCATTCGGCGGCGAGCCAGCCGATGGTCGCCGACGCCGCCGCGAAATGCGTCGCGACGAACGCGCTCGTCGCGAGACCGTTCGAGGCGAGCGCGCTGCCCGCGTTGAACCCGAACCAGCCGACCCACAGAAGGCAGGCGCCGATGAAGCTCAGGACGAGGCTGTGCGGCGGCATCGGCTCCTTCGGATAGCCGGTGCGCTTGCCGAGATAGAGCGCGCAGACGAGGGCCGACACACCCGACGTGATGTGCACGACGGTGCCGCCCGCGAAGTCGAGCGTCGGGAAGCGGCCGCCGAGCGTCGCGTTCAGCAGGCCGCCCTTGCCCCACACCATGTGCGCGAGCGGCGCATAGACGCAGAGCGACCACAACGCCATGAAGACGACCGTGCCGCTGAACGTCATCCGCTCGGCCGTGGCGCCGGTGATCAGCGCCGGCGTGATGATCGCGAACATCAGCTGATAGACCATGAACGTCAGCTGCGGAATCGTCGCCGCGTAGTCGGCGTTCGGATCGACGCCGACGCCGCGGAGGAGCACGTGACCGAATCCGCCGATGATCGGCGTCCCTTCGCCGAAGCAGAGGCTGTAGCCGACGACGGCCCACAGCACGGTGATGAACGCCATGAGCGCGAAGCTCTGAATCATGATCGCGAGCGTGTTCTTCTGGCGGACGAGCCCGCCGTAGAACAGCGCGAGCCCCGGGCCGGTCATCATCAACACGAGAGCCGCGCTCACGAGCATCCACGCGTTGTCGGCCGACGATTGCGCGGCGATGAGGCGTTGATCGAGCTTCGCGAGATCGGTCTGTGCCGCCGCCGCGACAGGCGCGCTGGAGGTCGGCTGCGCGTGGAGCGCTCCAATCGGGAGCGTGACGCACAGCAACACGAGGATCGCGAGGGCCAGGCAGGTCGGGTAGGTCGGGTGGGTTGGTTTCACGTGTCGCTCCGTTCACCCGTACGGATGCGATAGCTCTGCTCGACGGGAATGACGAACACGCGGCCGTCTCCGATCTCGCCGGTCCGCGCGGCGGTGATGATGGCGGCGACCGCATCGTCGACGAGGTTGTCGGGCACGACGACCTCGATTTCCATCTTGGGCAGCAGGCTGACGTCGTATTCCTTGCCGCGGTAGATCGCCGTGTGGCCTTTCTGTTTTCCGTGGCCGCGGACTTCGGTCACCGTCATGCCCGGGAGGCTCACGCGTCCGAGCGCGTCCTTCACGTCGTCGACTTTGTTGGGGCGCACGATGGCCTTGATCAGCTTCATCTCATGCCTCCAGCGTCCGGTGGATATCCGCGGTCAGATCGGCGATCGCCGCGTCGGTCAGCTTGGCGCCCGCCTTCGTGATGTGGAACACGTCGATGGCCTTCTGACCCTCGGTGGAAATCAGCACGAGGTCGACGTCGCAGCCATGCCGCGAGATGACGCGGCTGACGCGGTGCAGCAGGCCGAGCGCATTGTCCGCCACGAGATCGAGGATCGTGTAGCGGCGCGATGCCTGGTTGTCCGCGTGAATCACCGGCGGCGTCGGCGTCACGCCGGCGCGTCGCCGGTAGAGCACGCTCTGCTCGCGCGCGCGCAACCGGTCGGTGACGTCCGTCCGCCCGGAGATGACCGCGCCGAGCACGTTCAGGAACTGATCCTTGCCGGTCGCGTTGAGCTCGAGGAAGCGTTCCTGGTCGGTGAACTGAAACACGTCCAGCACGAGGCCGTTCGGGTTCGTCATCGCGTGACCGCGCGCGATGTCCATGCCGAACGACGACAGCGCGCCGCAGATGTTCGAGAACAGGAACGGCTTGTCGAGCGTGGCGACCGTCAGCTCCCACAGCGAATCCTTCCGTTTGAGATCCGCATGGAGGTCGTCGGGGTGCATGTCGCGTGACAGCCGGACGTGGCGGTAGATCTCCTCGGAGGGGAAGAGCTGCAGATATCGGCGGGGCAGCCCCTCGGCGAATCGCGCGATCTCGGCTTCCGTCATGTCAGCGGGACGACCGGCGATCAACGCGCGCAGCCCGGACTCCTCGTGCTCGATGCGCTCGTCGGCGTACTCGAGCGTGAGGTGGTTGTACGTGTCCACGTACAGCCGCCAGAGCAGCTCCTCGCGCCATGGCGTCAGCGTGTCGGGGTTGACCGCCTCGACGTCGACGAGCGTGAGCAGGCACAGCATCTTCAGCCGCTCTTCGATGCCGACGAGATCGGCCAGCTGCCGGACGATCTCCGGATCCTCGGTATCGCGGCGGAACGCGACGAGCGACATCCGCGTGTGATGGCGGATGAGGAACTCGACGAGTGCAATCGATTCCTCGGGAAGCTCGAGGCGCCGCATCATCTCCAGCGCCATCCGCACGCTTTCTTCGACGTGATCCTCGTCGCGCCATTTGCCGACGTCGTGGAAGAGCAGCGACAGGACCAGCAGCTCCGGCTGCGCCAGATCGTCGACGAGCGCGCTGAAGCGCTCGCGGCCCTTCACCGCGCGCGTCGCGAGCCGTTCGAGATTTCTGATCGTCAGCAGCGTGTGCTCGTCGACCGTGTACTTGTGATAGAAGTCGCGCACGACGCGGCAGAAGATCGCCTGGAACTCGGGGAACATTCGCCCGAGCAGTCCGCAGTCGTGCATCTCCGACAGCCGCGCGTAGAGTCCGGCGCGCGGCCGCAGGAACGCGAGCAGCGCCGCGCGGTTCACGGGCCTCGGGAAGAATTCCTCCGGTCGATGCCGTTCGACCCGCTGCTGAATCCACGCCAGCGTGCCGTCCGTGACCGCGGCGTTGGCTTCGATCGCGGTCTGAAACAGCTGCAGCCAGCTCTCGGGATGCGCGTCGGCGTAATCGGCGTCGATGAACCGAATGCCGTCACGCGACCGCACGAGATTCGCCGCCACCGGCACGGGCGCGACCTGCCGGACCCATTCGAGCGATCGGCTGACGGCGCGAGCGTGGCGGAAGTAGTCGCCCATCAGACGCTCGACCTGCTGGCGCGGCGCGCCGGCGTATCGCATCAGGCGCGCCGCCTGTTCCTGATTCTCGTGGCTCAGCACGTTGTTGTTGCGTTTGTGCTCGACGTGGAGGATGGACCGCAGACGCAGCAGGAATTCCTCCGCTTCGTCGAGACGGGAGCGGTCGGACGCGCCTCGATCGATGACCGCCGGATCGGTGATGGCGGCGATCGTTCGCGCGGCCCAGACGTCGCGCAGGGCGCCGGGAGCGTCTTTGACATCCGGTTCGAGCTGGTAGAAGGTGTCGTTGAAGCGCGCGTGCCGCTCGTCGATCAGACGCTTCAGCGCGTCGAGAATCCGCGCATGGGCGGCCGGAGAGCGGACGCGCCTCGCGATGCGATCGAGAAGGGTCGCGTCGCCGGCGACCGCGCGCGCGTCGAGCAGCGCGAGCAGGAATTCCGGGTTGTCGATTTCGAGCTCGGCGAAGTCGGCCATCTGCCGGATCTGATGGCCGACCGAGAAGCGCGCATCCCACAGCGGATGCAGGATGGAGCGCACGCGTTTCTCTTCGGCTTCCTCGATCTGGCCGTCGAACAGGAGCAGGACGTCGATGTCCGAGTGCAGACACAGCTGGCGCCGACCGTAGCCGCCGAGCGCGACGATGAGGCTGGCGACGGCCGCGCGCGGTGCTTCAGCGAACAGCCGTTCGAGGAATTCGTCGACGCAGTCCGAAAAGCGCCGAAGGGCCGCGCGTCCGCCCTCGCCGCGCGCGGCAGCCGCCGACAGCTCCTCTCGCGCGCTTTCCACGGCGGAGAGCGACGTCGCCATGCGCGCTACGCGACGGGCGCCGGCAACGACGAACTGCCCATGAGGTACGCGTCGACGCCGCGCGCGCAGCTTCGGCCGTCGGCGATCGCCCAGACGATGAGCGACTGGCCGCGCTGCATGTCGCCGGCCGCGAAAACGCCCGGCACGTTCGTCATCCAGTCCCTATTGCGGGCGACCGTGCCGCGCGCGGTGAGCTCGATCCCCAATCCGTCGACGACGCCGTTCGGTTCGGGTCCGAGGAATCCCATCGCGAGCAGCACGAGATCGGCGTCGAACTCGATCGACTCCTTCGTGTCGAGCGTGACGGCGTGTAGCAGCGCGACGCGGCCGTCGTTCCTGCCGGGCGCGGCGGAGAACCGTTCGGTCGCGATGGCGTAGTGGCGCTCGCCGCCTTCTTCGTGCGCCGGCGACACGCGGAAGATGTTCGGCCACGTCGGCCACGGATTCTGCGGAGCGCGCGTATCGGGTGGACGCGGCAGCAGCTCGAGCTGCCGCACGCTGCGCGCGCCCTGGCGATGCGCGGTGCCGAGGCAATCGGCGCCGGTGTCGCCGCCGCCGATGATGATGACGTGCCTGTCGCGCGCGCTGATCGTCTCGACTTCGTCGCCCTCGCACGCGCGATTCTGGGCCGTCAGATAGTCCATCGCGAAATGAATGCCCGCCAGCTCGCGACCGGGCACGCGCAGGTCGCGCGGCACGGTCGATCCGCCCGCCAGCACGATGGCATCGAAATCGCGCTTCAGCGCCCGCGCATCGCGGTTCACACCGATGTGACACCCGGTCTGGAAGACGATGCCTTCCTCGCGCATCAGCGCCAGCCTGCGCTCCAGCCACCGTTTTTCGAGCTTGAATGCCGGGATGCCATAGCGAAGCAGTCCGCCGATGCGATCCGCGCGCTCGAAGACGGTCACGTGGTGGCCCGCGCGGTTCAACTGATCGCCGGCCGCCAGGCCCGCCGGTCCCGAGCCGACGACGGCCACACGCTTGCCCGTCCGCGATGCGGGCGGCTGCGCGCCAATCCATCCTTCGGCGAACGCGCGCTCGATAATCGCGACCTCCGCCGACTTGATCGTCACCGGCGCGTCGTTGATCCCGAGCACGCACGATCCCTCGCACGGCGCGGGGCACAGCCGCCCCGTGAATTCCGGGAAATTGTTCGTCGCGTGCAGCCGATCGATGGCGGCGCGCCACCTGTCGCGATACACGAGATCGTTCCAGTCGGGAATCAGGTTGCCGAGCGGACAGCCGTGGTGACAGAACGGAATCCCGCAGTCCATGCAGCGCGCGGTTTGATCCTTCAGCGCCGATGGCTCGTGGGGAAGCGGCACTTCCCGCCAGTCGCGCACGCGCTCGGCAATCGGACGCGACGGCGCCTTTTGCCGCTGGATCTCGAGGAACCCGGTGACCTTACCCATGGGCGACCATCCGGCCGTTCAGCACCGGCACCGGTTCGAAGGCGGGCATCGTCGTCGCGAGCGCGCGCTTGTAGTCACGCGGCATCACCTTCGTGAACTGCAGCGATGTCGAGCTCCACTCGGCAAGGAGCCGGGCGCCGAGCGCGCTGCCCGTCAGCTCGACGTGACGCGCGATCCGGCCGAGGACGAACGCGAGGTCGTCATGGTCGAGCGGCTCGAGATCGACGAGCTCGGGATTGCAGCGCCGCTCGAATTCGTGGGTGGCGTTCAGCACGTAGGCGATGCCGCCGCTCATGCCTGCGGCGAAATTGCGGCCCGTCCGGCCGAGGATGATCACGCGCCCGCCGGTCATGTACTCGCAGCCATGGTCGCCGACGCCTTCGACGACGGCGGTCGCGCCGGAATTCCGGACCGCGAAGCGTTCGCCCGCGATGCCGCGGATGAACGCCTCGCCGCTCGTCGCGCCGTAGAGCGCCACGTTGCCGGCGATCACGTTGTGCTCCGCGGCGAACGTCGCGGCGCGCGGCGGCGACAGCACGATCCGGCCGCCGGACAGTCCCTTGCCGGCGTAATCGTTCGCGTCCCCTTCGAGCGTGAGCGTGATGCCGCGCGGCACGAACGCGCCGAAGCTCTGGCCCGCGGAGCCGGTGAACCGCACGGTGATCGTGTCGTCGGGCAGACCCGTGCCACCCCATCGCCGCGTCACTTCGTAGCCGAGCATCGTGCCGACGGCGCGATGAACGTTGCGGATCGGCCGACTGAGCACGACCGGCTGCCGATGCTCCAGCGCGCGTGCGCACGCCGGGATCAACTCGTTGTCGAGCGCCTGCTCCAGTCCGTGATCCTGTGCCCGTGTTCTCCGCCGCGCGACGCCCGGCGCAATCTTCGGCGCCTGCAGGATGGCCGAGTAGTCGAGGCCCTTGGCCTTCCAGTGATCGATCGCGCTCCTGACCTTCAGGCAATCGACGCGGCCGACCATTTCGTCGATCGTGCGGAAGCCGAGCCCGGCCATGTACTCGCGCACTTCCTCGGCGATGAAGCGGAAGAAGTTGATCACGAACTCCGGCTTGCCCGCGAACTGCTTGCGCAGCTCCGGATCCTGCGTCGCGATGCCGACCGGGCACGTGTTGAGGTGGCAGACGCGCATCATCACGCAGCCCGAGACGACGAGCGGCGCCGTCGCGAACCCGAATTCCTCCGCGCCCATCAACGCGGCGACGACGACGTCGCGTCCGGTCTTGATCTGGCCGTCGACCTGCACGATGACGCGGTCGCGCAGCTTGTTCATCAACAGCACCTGCTGCGTTTCGGCGAGGCCGAGCTCCCACGGCACGCCGCCGTGCTTGATGCTCGTGAGCGGCGACGCGCCGGTACCGCCGTCGTGGCCCGAAATCAGAATCACGTCGGCGTGCGCCTTCGCGACGCCCGCTGCGATCGTGCCGACGCCCGAAACGGCGACGAGCTTCACCGAGATCCGCGCCTGCGGGTTCGCGTTCTTCAGGTCGTAAATCAGCTCGGCGAGATCTTCGATTGAATAGATGTCGTGATGCGGCGGCGGCGAGATGAGGGCCACGCCGGGCGTCGCGTAGCGGACCTTCGCAATCCACGGATAGACCTTGTGTCCGGGAAGCTGGCCGCCTTCGCCAGGCTTGGCGCCCTGCGCCATCTTGATCTGAAGATCCTCCGCGTTGACGAGATATTCGCTCGTGACGCCGAACCGCGCCGATGCCACCTGCTTGATCGCGCTGCGGCGCCAGTCGCCGTTCGCGTCGCGAACATGTCGCGCCGGATCCTCGCCGCCCTCGCCGGTGTTCGACTTGCCGCCGATCCGGTTCATGGCGATCGCCAGCGTCTCGTGCGCTTCCTGGCTGATCGATCCGTAGGACATCGCGCCGGTCGCGAACCGCCTCACGACGGCCTCGACCGGTTCCACGTCGTCGATCGGAATCGGTTGCCGGTCGGACGCGAGCTCGAGCAGGCCGCGCAGCGTCGCCTGGCGCTTGTGCTGATCGTCGACGAGCCGCGTGTAGTCCTTGAACACCTCGTACTGGCCGCTGCGCGTCGCGTGCTGCAGCTTGAAGACCGTGTCCGGGTTGAACAGGTGGTACTCGCCGTCGCGCCGCCACTGGTACTCGCCGCCGCTCTCGAGGTCGCGCGGGCCGCCGCTGCGCGCGGGAAACGCCGCCGCATGGCGTCTGAGGACTTCGTCGGCGACCACGTCGATGCCGACGCCGCCGATCCGCGAGGCGGTCCACGTGAAGTACTGATCGATGAAGGCGCGATCGAGACCGACGGCTTCGAAGATCTGCGCGCCGCAGTAGCCCTGCAGCGTCGAGATGCCCATCTTGGACATCACCTTCAGGATGCCTTTGTTCAGCGCGTGGATGTAGTTGGTGACCGCCTGATCGTGCGTCACGCCCACGAGCTGACGCTGGCGGATCATGTCGTCGAGCGTCTCGAAGGCGAGATACGGATTGACCGCGCCCGCGCCGTAGCCGAGGAGCAGCGCGCAGTGATGCACTTCCCGCGCGTCGCCTGATTCCACGACGAGGCCGCATTTCGTCCGCGTGCCGTGCCGAACGAGATGATGGTGAACGCCGGCCGTCGCGAGCAGGCTCGGAATGGGCGCCTGGTCGCGATCGGCGCCGCGGTCGGACAGGATGACGATCGTGTAGCCTGCGGCGACCGCGTCGCTCGCGCTTTTCTTCAGCCGATCCATGGCGGCGGAAAGGCCGCGTCCGCCTTTGCGCGCGTCGTACAGCATCGGCAGCGTGATCGATTTGAACGCCGGCTCGTAGACGTAGCGCAGCTTCGCGAGCTGATCGTTGTCGATGATCGGGTATTTGATTTTGATCTGCCGGCACGATTCGGGCCGCGCCTCGAGCAGATTGCCCTCCGGCCCGACCGTCGACTCCATCGTCGTTACCAGCTCCTCGCGGATGGCGTCGAGCGGCGGGTTGGTGACCTGCGCGAACAGCTGCTTGAAGTAATCGTAGAGAAGGCGCGGGCGATCCGAAAGGACCGCCAGCGAGGTGTCGGTGCCCATCGAGCCGACCGGCTCTTCGCCCTTCATCGCCATCGGCCCGAGCAGGATCGCGAGGTCCTCCTGCGTGTAGCCGAACAGCTGCTGCCGCTGGACGATCCGCTCGTGGCTGAACGGCGGCAGATGCGGCGCCTGGGGTAGATCCTCGATGTCGATCAGATGTTCGGCGAGCCAGCGTCCGTACGGCTGCGCCGCCGCGAGCTCGCGCTTCACCTCGTCGTCGGACACGATGCGTCCCTGGACCGTGTCGACGAGGAACAGGCGCCCGGGATGCAGGCGCTCCTTCAGCAGGATGTCTTCGGCGGGGATGTCGAGCACGCCGACCTCGGAGGCCATGATGACGAGGTCGTCCTTCGTCACGTAATAGCGGGACGGCTGCAGGCCGTTGCGATCGAGCACGGCACCGATCACGCTGCCGTCGGTGAACGCGATCGAGGCCGGTCCATCCCACGGCTCCATCAGCGCGGAATGGAACTCGTAGAACGCCTTCACCTCGGGCGTCATCGTCTCGTGCCCCGACCACGGCTCCGGAATCATCATCAGGATCGCGTGGGGCAGCGATCGACCCGCCATCACGAGCAGCTCGAGGACGTTGTCGAACGTCGCGGTATCGCTGCCGCCTTCGCGGATGATCGGCAGAATCTTCTTCAGATCGTCGCCGACGAGCGACGAGCGCAGCAGCCCTTCGCGCGCGCGCATCCAGTTGATGTTGCCGCGCAGCGTGTTGATCTCGCCGTTGTGCGCGATGTAGCGATACGGGTGGGCGAGCGGCCACGACGGGAACGTATTCGTGCTGAAGCGCTGATGCACGAGCGCGAGCGCCGATTCCATGTCCGGGTCGGTGAGATCGGGGAACGTCGGCGCGATCTGGTCCGCCGTCAGCATGCCTTTGTAGATGAGCGTGTTCGCCGACAGGCTGACGATGTAGAAGGCGCCGCGGTCGGAGAGCGACAACTTGTCGGCGGCGTGCTCGACCTGTTTGCGGATGACGTAGAGCGCGCGCTCGAACCGCGCTCGCGCCGTGTTGTCGTCATCGGACGCGGAGCGGCGGCAGTCGGCGACGAACAGCTGCTCGATGACCG
This sequence comes from Acidobacteriota bacterium, assembly GCA_003222395.1. Lineage (GTDB taxonomy): Bacteria > Acidobacteriota > Vicinamibacteria > Vicinamibacterales > CAVVIG01 > Gp6-AA45. Next base: position 233,343 of record QHWB01000052.1, on the reverse strand, counting down.
GCTTGGCTGCGCGCGCCGACGCGCCGAGGCTCGAATCGTCGCCCGGCACGGTTCGCCAGCCGAGGACCGCATGCCCGGCGGCGCGGACCGTTCCTTCGATCAGTTGGCGCAGTTGCTCGCGGCCGGGCCGGTCTTTCGGCAGGAATACGAGGCCCGCGCCGTACCGGCCCGCCGGCGGCAGCGCGAACCCGAGATCCGCCGTCGCCTTACGGAGGAAGCGATCGGGCATCTGGACGAGAACGCCGGCGCCGTCTCCGGTGCTCGCCTCGCAGCCGCAGGCGCCGCGGTGGAGCAGATTGAGCAGGATCTGCAGCCCCTTTTCGATGACGCCGTGCGACTTGCGCCCCTTGACGTCGACGACGAAGCCGACGCCGCAGGCGTCGTGCTCGTTCCGGGGGTCGTAGAGGCCGATGGCGTCCGGGAGAGAGGCAGACATGGCCTGCCAGTTATCCCAGACCACGAGCCAGAAACAAAATACAATGATCGGATTGAACCCATTCGTTATGGGAATGGTTCAACGGCGGTGACGGCGCAGCGCTCCGCGCCGCCGTGGACGAGGTCTTTCTTCTCTATTCAATATTTTTCGTGTTTTTCGTGGTTTCGTGTGTTTTGTGGCCGATGCGGACGCCGGGAGTGATTCGGCGGACGATGGGCTACGCGTACGACGAGGCCGCTGAGGTCCGGCCGCCGCGCTCGGCCGTGATGCGTTCGAGGTAGCCGCTCTGCCGGAAGGCATCGAGCGGATCGACCGGCAGCCGGTTGGTCCGGCGCCAGTCCTGGATGATCGGCCGCACGTCGGTCGCGAACGCGTCGCGCAGCACCGATTCGGCTTCGACCAGCCGGCAGCCGGCCTGGGCCGATGCGAGCGCTTCGTAGTCGACGAGCGCGGCTTTCGCGTACAGCTCCTGGGCGTACCCGACGGTCTGGATCATCGCCTCGATCTTCCCTTTGAGGTTGTGGCTCTGATCGATCATGTAGGCGATGTCGGCGCGCCGCCCCGACTCCCACTCGAAGAACAGGATCTCGTGGAAGATCCGGAACACCTGATAGGGGTCGATCGATCCGAGCGTCAGGTCGTCGTCGGCGTACCGCCGATCGTTGAAGTGAAAGCCGCCGAGCATGCCCTCCGACAGGAGCCACGAGACGATCTGCTCGATGTTCTGCGACTGGTAATGGTGTCCGGTGTCGACGAGCACGCGGGCGCGCGGTCCGGCCGCTCGCGCAAACGCGAGCGCCATGCCCCAATCGGCAATGTCCGTGTGATAGAAGGCCGGCTCGAACGGCTTGTACTCGACGAGCAGGCGCTCCCCGCCCTGCAGATCCGAATGGAGGACGGCGAGATTCTCTTCGAACCACCGCTTACGCTGTCGAATGTTCGCGGTTCCGGGGTAGTTCGAACCGTCGGCGAACCAGAGGACGACGTCGCGGCTGCGCAGGCGCCGCGCGATGGCGACGCTGTCGCGCGCGTGCTCCAGGGCGCGCGCGCGCACGCGCTCGTCCGGGTTGCCGAACGATCCGAATTTGTAGGCCTGATCCTCGAACAGATTCGGATTGATCGATCCAGGCTCGACCTGGCGGCTTGCCGCCAGCGACGCGATGCGATCGACGTCGCCGATGCCGCTCGGAAGATCCCAGAGCACGTGGAGTGCGAGCGTCGGGCACGCGCCGGTGAGCTGGTGGACCTGCCGGGCGTCTGAAAACTTCTCGTCGATCGTCAGCGCTGCGGCCGGCTGCAGGTACTTCCCGAAGCGCGTGCCGGTGTTCGAGAAGCCCCAGGAGGGGAGCTCGATGCGGAACGTGTCGAGCGCCCGCGCGATCCGTTCGGAATGAGATGTCTTCATCGGGCGGGTCCCCCGTCCAGAGGATAGGGAATTCTGTCAGCACGACGGAGAACGATCGAGTAGTCCGTCTCGAGGCGTCCGTTCGCGGGCAGCCAGCGGAACGTCGGCGTGTCGAACATGCGGCCGCGATCGACCATCGCCCGCCGCGTTTCCGGAAACGGCGACACGCCGAACTCCATTCCGCGCGCGACCGTCTCGCCGTTCCACGGCGATCTCGCGCGGCTGCAGTTCTCTTCCCAGATTCCCATCCACGGGAAGTCGCGCGGGTTCCAGACGTAACCGAAGACGAGACCGAGCGCAGGCGAGAAGGCGAGGAAGAATGCGTCGGCCTTCGAGTCCATCAAATGCGCCGTGTACGCGCTCGATTTCGGTGCGCTGGTGAAGCAGCTGAGATCGGCGACGCCGCCGTCCGATCGCGGAGCGTTCGGCCAATCGAACTGCGCGCCGCGGCGCAGGTAATCGGCCACGCCGGACTCCGATTCGAAGACGTGCGAGCGCGTGGCGGACGCGCGGAACTCCGTGCGGCCCTTCTCGAGGAAGGGCGGCCCGAGCGTGACGTGCTGGGTCCACCCGATGGGCCGATCGAAGGCGCACAGCGATTCGACGCGTTCGTGAACGCGGATGTCGCGTGCGCGCAACTCGATCCGCCGCTCGAAGCGGAGCCGCGCGAGCGGCAGCATCGCGCGCATCACGAGCGCGCCGGGCGATTCGACGATCTCGTACTCCGCCACCGACCCTTCTCCATGCGCAGTCAGCCCGGCCGCCGCCTCGTCGTTCGACGGCCCACCGAAAATGTCGAGACACAGATTGTGGCCCATGATCCCGGCGAGCAGTTTCGCGTCGCTCCCGGTGCCGTACGTCCTGCCATGGACGGCCGCGTCGAACGTCGACGGTTCGATCGACCGCCACGGCGGCGTCCACAGCGGGTTGACGGCGGTTTCCTTGTCGAGCACCTCGGCGATATGTCCACCTTCGGCGAGCACAGTGACACGAATCGCTTCGTCTTCGATCGTTGCGGCGCGGCGGCCGCGATAGGTGTGGGTGGGCGTCACGGGCGTCATTATGGATCTTGTCTGCGTTATCATCGCGACATGATGATCTTGTGGCGCGGGCCTTTCAGGCCCGCGTGGTTTCCGCGTGCGAGTGCTGCTGTCTGCGGCGCCGCGCTGCTGACGTGCATGATCTCCGCGCAGACGCCGCCGGCGAAGAATCCGACCTTTCCCGACGGTCCCGGCAAAGCGGCGTTGTTGAAGGTGTGCAGCGACTGCCACGGGCCGGAAAGCGCGGTCGGTCAGCTCAAGACGCGCGACGAGTGGACGAAGACGCTCGACGAGATGGCGGCAAACGGCGCGCAGGGCACCGACGAGGAATGGAACCAGATCCTCGAGTACCTCGACAAGAACTACTCGCTGATTCCGGTCAACAAGGGCGACGCGAAGCAGCTGGCGAGCACGCTCGACGTCAGCGCAGCGACGGCGGAGGCGATCGTGAAGTACCGCGACGAGCACGGCTCCTTCACGGCGATCGACGATCTCAAGAAAGTCCCGGGGCTCGACCCGGCGACCGTCGACGCGCGCAGGGATCGCTTCGTCTTCTGATCGGTCGTCGACGCGCGCGCTGTTTTGCATCGCGAAACTCGCGCGTGCCGGCGCCTCCTGGCGCGACGCGGCCGACGGCTCGGCGCCGACGGCGCAAAAATCATTGCTTCTCAGCCAATTACGCATCTTTTTGCGTCCCGACCGTCATCTCCTTCTGCGAAACCCGCTCGTCCCGCCCTTCTGGCGCTTGAAGGGTATCCATGGGCGCAGTATGGTCTCGGCAACGAAGCGAACAACAGTCGGCTCTTTCGCACTGAGGACCCCTGCGATGCGAAGACTGCTGGGATGGACGGTGTTGGTCGCGTGCCTCGTCGTGGCGCCACTCGGCGGCGCCGACTGGGTGACGCACAGCGGCAGCAATCAGCGCGACGGCTGGCAGCGGAACGAAACGAAGATCTCGAAAGACACGCTCAAGGATCTGAAGCTGCTGTGGAAGATCAGGCTCGAGACCAAGCAGCGGTCGGTCTATTCGCTGTATGGGCCGCTGATCGTCGAACGGTCGATCACCGATCGCGGCTTCAAGGAGATCGCGTTCGTCGCCGGCGCCAACAACGATCTGTTCGCCGTCGACGCCGATTTGGGCAAGCTGCTCTGGCAGAAGCATTTCGACTGGCACGCCGAGATCCCCGAAACCGAACAGGCTTCGTTTCTGTGTCCGGGCGGCCTGACGGCGTGGCCGGTCCTTCAGCCGCCGCCGGCGCGCGGCCGCGGCCCCGGCGGACCGCCGCCGCCGGCCGCCCGCGGCGCCGCGCCTGCTGCGCCCGCTCCACAGCGCGGCGGGGGAGGACCCTTCGCGATCCGTCCGATCTACGTGCTCTCCGGCGACGGCGATCTGCACGCGGTGAACATCAACACCGGCGACGATCTCATGTCGCCGCTGAAGTTCCTTCCGCCCAACGGCAAGCCGTACAGCCTCGCGTACGTCGACAACGTCATCTACACGATCACCGGGCAGGGCTGCGGCGGAAATCCGAACAGCGTCTACTCGCTCGATCTCAACGACCCGGGCCACACGGTTCGCTACTGGCGATCGGGAAGCGGCGGATTGTGGGGAACGGCCGGACCTGCGATCGGATCGGACGGTACGGTCTACGCCGAGACCGGCGACGGACAGTACGACCCGGCGACGAACCGATACGCGAACTCGGTCGTCGCGCTGACGCCGAAAGAGCTGAAGCTGAAGGATTGGTACACGCCGTCGAATGCCGAATGGCTCTTCAAACGCGATCTCGACATGAACGTGACGCCGGTCGTCGTTCCGTACAAGGGACGCGACCTGATCGTCGGTTCGGGGAAGGAAGGGCGCTTCTTCATGCTCGACAGCGCCTCGCTCGGCGGCGCGGATCATCGCACGCCGCTCTATCGCTCCGATCTGATTTCGAACGAAGAAGTCGACTTCGCCGGCGCGGGCACGTGGGGCAGCCTCGCGTCGTGGGAAGACTCGGCCGGCACGCGCTGGGTGCTGGCGCCGGTCTGGGGCCCGAAGCATCCGAACGCCAAATTCCCGATCTCGAACGGCGAGACGAACGTCGGAACGATCGCCGCGTTCAAGGTCGAAGAGAAGAACGGCAAGACAGTGCTCACCAACGCATGGACGTCGCGCAACCTGCTCACTCCGGCCGCGCCCGCCATCGCCAACGGCGTCGTCTTCGCACTCGCGACCGGCGAATGGGTGCGTCAGGCCAACGACAGGGAAGGCGGTTTGTACCAGGCGGACGCGCGCGCGCAGAAGTCGGCGCCGGCCGTCTTGTACGCGCTCGACGCGACCAGCGGCAAGGAGCTGTGGTCGAGCGGAAATCAGGTCACATCGTTCACGCACAACGGCGAGCTGTCGATCGCGAACGGCCGCGTCTACTTCACGACCTACGACAACACGCTCTACTGCTTCGGCATCCCGATGGAGCACTGATCGTGAACCGGCGCACCGTTCAGGATGCGATTGACGCCGGCGCGGGGATGCTGCGCCTCGAGCCCGCCTGGGTGCCGCGCACCTTCATGATTCCCGGCCGCCGCCTGCGGCTTCATCCCGACGACTGGTACGCGCTCGGCGGCCATCGCGGCGGCATCAACGAGCGGTGGTTTTCGTCGACGACGAATGCCGACAACGGTCCCGGAACGCCGGCCGACGAAGGTCTGAGCTACGTGCGCGCGAACGGCAATCGCTTCCTGCTGAAAGACGCCGTTGCGGCCGCAGGCGACCTGCTCATCGGCGCGGCGACGATGGCGCGTGACGGCGGATGGAATCTGCTGTGCAAGTTCTTCGATAACCTCGGTCCCATTCCGCATCACATGCACCAGAGCGAGGAGCAGGCGAAGCTGGTCGGGCGCCGTGGAAAGCCGGAGGCGTACTACTTTCCGCCGCAATACAATCAGATCTTCAACGCCTTCCCGCACACGTTCATGGGTCTCGAGCCCGGCACGACGAAAGCCGACGTGCGGCGGTGTCTCGACAACTGGAAGCGCGGCGACAACGGCATCCTCAACCTGTCGCGCGCGTTCAGGCTCGAGCCCGGAACCGGCTGGCAGATCAACCCGCGCATCCTGCACGCACCGGGATCGCTCGTCACCTACGAACCGCAGGTCAACAGCGACGTCTTCGCCATGTTCCAGTCGGAAGTCGATGGCCGGATCGTTCCGTGGGAGCTGCTGACGAAGGACGTGCCGAAAGAACACCATCACGATCTCGACTACCTCGTCGACATGCTCGATTGGGACGCGAACGTGAACCCGGAGTTCGCGAAATCGAATCGCGTCTTTCCATGTCCCGTACGGCCGTTCGCCGAAACCGAGGACGCCGGGTATCGCGAACAGTGGGTGTGCTACGGAACCGGGTATTACTCGGCGAAGGAGCTCACCGTTCTGCCGAAGCGCTCCGCGTCCATCAAAGACGCGGCCGCGTACGGACTCATTGTCGTGCAGGGGCACGGGACCTTCGAAACGCTCGGCGTGTCGGCGCCGACGATGATTCGATATGGAGAGATGACGGAAGACGAATTGTTCGTCACCGTCGACGCCGCGGTGTCGGGCGTCCGCGTCGAGAACAAGAGCGACACCGATCCGCTGGTCATCCTGAAGCATTTCGGGCCGGGGAATCCTGATGCGGAGCCGCTGCGGAGGCGGAGAACGTAGCAGCGCACCGCTGTCGGAGTCGGAGGCATCATGAAACACACTCACCCGCGAATTCACAACGCGATGTGGCCGGGTCTGGTCGGGAAAGGGAGCCCGGGGGCCGAGCCGGCGATCGATCTCGACACCATGCTCGACGTGACGGCGAAGGCGTCAGTCGACGGCGCGAAGTTCGACGGCGTGGATCTGTTCCTGTTCGATCCGCATGTGAGCATCGATGCGACCGATTCGGATCTCAAACGCCTTGCCGACAAGATCGCATCGAAGGGCTTCGTCGTTGGATCGCTGGTCGCGCCGGTGTGGCCGCCGACCGGCGGCGGATCCGCGATGGGCAGCGAGGAAGATCGCAGGAACTTCGTCACCCAGGTGCGTAAGGCGTGTGCGATTGGCAGAAAGCTGCGCGGCCTCGGCATCCGCAAGTACGGCGTCGTTCGCATCGATTCGGCCGCGAGTCCGGCTGAGTGGGCAAGAGATCCCGACGCCAACACGAAACGGATTGCCGACACGTTCAGCCGGGCGTGCGACGTCGCGGAGGACTACGGCGAGCGGCTCGCGGCAGAGGGCGAGATCTGCTGGGGCGGCATGCACAGCTGGAAGCGAATGGTGCAACTGCTGGAAACGGTGAACCGTCCGACGACGCTCGGTTTCCAGGCCGACATGGCGCACACGCTGCTCTTCACGATGGGCTACAACGCTCCCGACGATCGCCTGCTTCCGGAGAACTACGACTGGAAGGATCGCAGCAGGCTCGACGAAGCGCTTCGCACGGTCACGAGGGCGCTGCGGCCCTGGACGATCGACTTCCACGTCGCGCAGAACGACGCGTCGGTGTTCGGATCGGGCACGCACGACAAAACGGGACGTCACTGTCTGCCTGCCGATCCCAACGGCAAGCTCGACGTCGTCCGCCATGCGGGCTTCTGGATGCGCGACGAACAGGGAGAGCCGACGAAGGCGTTCGATCACATCTGCTGGGACGGCTGCATGTTCCCGAACGCAACGATGATGCAGCCGAAGACATGGAATGACGTCCTGCGCCTGCTGCTCGACGTCCGCAGCGCGCACGGCTGGGACGCGCCCGTTGCGGCGGTCGTGTAGGTGCCCTCTGAGACCACGACATGAAACAAACACTCAACATCGGCCTCGTCGGCTACGGCTTCATGGGGAGGACGCACTCGAACGCGTTCCGGCAGGCGCCGCGATTCTTCGACGTGCCGTACGAGCCGGTCCTCAAAGCGGTGTGCGCGCGCAACGCCGATCGCGTGACGTCGTTCGCGTCGAACTGGGGCTACGAGTCGATCGAGACCGACTGGCGCGCGCTCGTCGACCGCAAGGACATCGATCTGATCGATATCGCGAGCCCCAACGACACGCACGCCGACATCGCGTCCGCGGCCGCGCGGGGCGGCAAGATGGTGATGTGCGAGAAGCCGCTGGGGCGAAATGCCGGCGAGGCCGAGAAGATGGTGACGGCGGTCGAATCGGCGCGCGTGCCGAATTCCGTCTGGTACAACTACCGCCGCGTTCCCGCGGTCACGCTGCTCAAGCACCTCATCGACGAAGGCAGGCTCGGACGCATCTTTCATTACCGCGCGCAGTTCCTGCAGGACTGGACGATCTCGAAGGATCTCCCGCAGGGCGGCGAAGGATTGTGGCGCCTCGACGCGGCCGTCGCGGGCAGCGGCGTCACCGGCGACCTGCTCGCGCACTGCATCGACACGGCGCTGTGGCTGAACGGATCGATCGCCGACGTGACGGCGACGACCGAGACGTTCATCAAGGAACGCAAGCACACGCTCACGGGACGGGTGGAGCCCGTCGGCATCGACGATGCGAGCGCGTTTCTCGGACGGTTTCAGAACGGATCGCTCGCACTGTTCGAAGCGACGCGCTACGCGCGCGGCCACAAGGCGCTCTATACGCTCGAGATCAACGGCGAGCACGCGTCGGCGCACTGGGACCTCCACGATCTTCACCGGCTGCAGTGGTTCGATCACCGCGACGAAGGACAGCTGCGCGGCTGGCGCAGCGTGCACATCACCGATGGCGATCATCCGTACATGAAGCACTGGTGGGTGCCCGGTCTGCAGATCGGATACGAGCACACGTTCATCCATCAGTTCGCCGAATTCCTCCAGGCGGCGGCGCAAGGCAAGGCGCTGGCGCCGACGTTCCGCGACGCGCTGGCGACCGATTACGTGACCGACGCGGTGTTGAAGTCGGCGAAGAGCGGACGATGGGAGAGCGTTGCCATGGCGCAGCAGGCAGGTGCGGCATGAATCGAATCACGTTTGCGCTTCTCTTCGTCTCCGTCGCGTTGCTCTCGGCGCAGCCACCACAGCGAGGCCAGGGCGGGGGCCGGGGCGGAGGCGGTCCGCGCGGCGCCGAACCGCTCGTGCTCGACGACCACACCGGCTTCGAGGCGATCTTCGACGGGACGACGCTCAGGGGCTGGGACGGCGATCCCGCATTCTGGCGCGCCGAAAACGGCGCCATCGTCGGCCAGAGCACGGAGCAGAACCCGGTCAAGCAGAACACCTTCATCATCTGGCGCGGCGGCGAACCGAAGGATTTCGAGCTCAAGGTGGAATTCCGGATGAATTCGACGAACAGCGGCGTGCAGATCCGCAGCGTGCAGCTGCCGGCCGGCCCCGACACCGGCAAGTGGGTGATGAAGGGCTATCAGGCCGACATCGATTTCGCCAACCAGTTCACCGGGCAAATCTACGAAGAGCGCGGACGCGGATTCCTCGCCATGCGAGGACAGGCGGTGTACGTGCCCGACAACGGACGGCCGAGAGTGATCGGCAACCTCCAGCAGAGCGCCGACGAGCTGAAAGCGATCATCAGGACGAACGACTGGAACCAGGTGCACATCGTCGCGCGCGGCAACACGATCATCCAGATCCTGAACGGCGCCGTCACGAGCATCGTCGTCGACGACGACTCGAAGAATCGCGCGCTCGGGGGACTCCTGGGCTTCCAGATGCACGTCGGGCCCCCGATGAAAGCGGAGTTCCGGAACATCTGGCTCAAGAAATTGTGAGCGACACGTACCTCGCGTTCGATCTCGGCGCCGAGAGCGGGCGCGCCATGCTCGGCACGCTGCAGGGCGGCACGCTCGATCTCCGCGAGATTCGACGGTTCCCGAACGAGCCGGTCCGGCAGAACGGCTCGTTGTACTGGGACGTCCTGCGCCTCTGGCACGAGGTGACGCAGGCGCTCGAGTCCGCGGCCGACACGCGGCTGACGGGCGTCGGCGTCGACGGCTGGGGCGTCGACTACGCGCTCATCGGCGAGCGCGGCAACCTGCTCGAGAACCCGTATCACTATCGCGACGTCCGCAACGAAGGGATGATGGAGGCGGTCTTCGAGCGCGTGAGCCGCGAGAAGATCTACGCCGTCACCGGCATCCAGTTCCTGCAGATCAACACGCTGTTCCAGTTCTACGCCGCGTGTCGCCTCACGCCGCGAATCGTCGACGCGGCGGAGGCGCTCGTGACGATTCCCGATCTGCTGAACTACTGGTTGACCGGCCGGCTGTGCTCCGAGTACACCGTGGCGACGACGACCCAGTTCGTCGATGCGCGTCGGCGGACGTGGGCGACGCGGCTCCTGTCGGAGATTGGTCTGCCGACGCGCACGCTGCCGGAGATCGTGCAGCCGGCCACCGTCATCGGCGCGATCCGAAAGGATGCGGCCCGCGCGCTCGCCGGCACGCCGGTCGTGGCGCCGGCGTGCCACGACACCGGATCGGCGGTGGCGTCGGTGTGCGCGGGCGGATCGACGGCGTTCATCAGCTCGGGGACCTGGTCGCTGGTCGGCACCGAAATCGACGCGCCGGTGATCACGGCGAAAGCGCGCGATCTGAATTTCACTAACGAAGGCGGCGTGTGCGGGACGATCCGGCTGTTGAAGAACGTCAGCGGGTTGTGGCTGCTGCAGGCGTGCCGTCGTTCGTGGGCCGCGCGGGGACAGCCGTTCGGCTACGACGCGCTCCTGTCGGAGGCCGCCGACGATCGGCTGTCGTTCGCGTCGCTGGTCGATCCCGACTGCCACGCGTTCCTGAATCCGAGCGACATGCCCTCGCAGATCGCGCTCTATTGCCGCCAGACGTCGCAGCGCGAACCGTCTGGACCGGCGGCCTACGCGCGCACGATTCTGGAGAGCCTCGCGTTGAAGTACCGCGTCGTGATCGATTCGCTCGAGGAGCTGACGGGCCGCCGGTTCGATCAGATCCGAATCGTGGGCGGCGGCGCGCGCAATCGACTGCTGAATCAGTTCACGGCCGACGCCACCGGACGGACCGTGCTCGCGGGCCCCGTCGAAGCGACGGCGCTCGGCAACATCGGCATGCAGATGCTCGCGACGGGCGCCGTGAGATCCGTTGGTGAAGCGCGGGCGGTCATCGAACGATCGTTCCCCGTGGAGCGGTTCGAGCCGTCGGCGACCGATCGATGGGACGCGCAGTATCGGCGCTTCCTCGACTACCTGGAGTTCACGTGTGCCTGATTCGATAACCGCCGAGACGAAATTCCTCCAGAACATGTGGGACGGCGGCGAGGCCGCGCGGCTCGCGGGCGATCCGTTGAGCCTCCTTCGTTATCGATCGAATCTTCTCGGCGCGGATCTGCGGATCACGAACTTCGGCGGAGGCAACACGAGCTCGAAATTCGAGCTGGCCGATCCGCTGACCGGCGAACCGGTCCGCGTGATGGCGGTAAAGGGGAGCGGCGGCGACCTCCGGTCGATCACGAACGCGGGGTTCGCGATGCTGCACCTCGACAGGCTCGAGCGGCTGATCGGCCGCTACCGCGGCGAAGCGCACGAAGACGAAATGGTCGCCTTCTATCCGTTGTGCGCCTTCGGCGAGAACCGCGTCGCCGCGTCGATCGACACGCCGCTGCATGCGTTTCTTCCATTCGACCACGTCGATCATCTGCATCCCGACTGGGCCATCGCGCTCGCCGCGAGCGCGAACGGCCGCGAGAAGCTCGACGAGTTCAACAGCCGGTACGGACGGCACATCGCGTGGGTGCCGTGGCAGCGTCCGGGCTTCGAGCTCGCGTTGATGCTTCGAAAGGCGGTCGCGGATCATCCCGGTTGCGACGGGATCGTGCTCGGCAGCCACGGCCTGTTCACCTGGGGCGACAGCGGGCGCGACTGCTACGTCAACAGCGTGAAGACGATCGACCAGATGGGCGAGTTCGTCGACGATCACGTTCGGAGTCGCCGAACGGCGCCGTTCGGCGGCCAGGCCGTCACCGGCGCGATCGATCGCGAGTTGACGGCCGCGGCAATTCTTCCGTATCTCCGCGGCGCCGTCTCATGCGAACGGCGTGTGATCGCGCACTTCGAGCGATCGGACGAGGCGCTCGCGTTCGCGAACAGCGCGTGGGCCGAACCGTTGTGCGACCTCGGAACGAGCTGTCCCGACCATTTCGGGCGCACGCGCATCTCTCCGATGTTCGTTCGGTGGGATCCCGGCCAGCCGGTAGGGGACGGCCTTAAGGCCGTCCCCTACCACGCACTGCAGCAGCGCATCAGCGAGCGCCTCACGTCGTATCGCGACGCGTACGTCGCGTATTACAAGGCGCACGCGCGTCCGGATTCACCGGCGCTGCGCGGCTCGAACCCGTCGGTCGTCGTCATTCCGGCGGTCGGCGTCTTCGGATTCGGCAAGGACAAGCGCGAGGCGCGGATTACGACGGAGTTCTTCGTCAATGCGGTTCACGTGATGGCCGGCGCAACCGCGCTCGAAGACGGCGGCGTCGCGCCGAAGGCGCTGCCGCAGGTGCGACACGCGGAAGACGCGGACGCGTTTGCCAGTTTCCACAACTACGTCGCGCTGCCACGTTCGCAGGCCTTCCGCATCGAGTACTGGGCGCTCGAGGAGGCCAAGCTGCAGCGCATGCCGCCGGAGCGCGAGTTCAGCCGGAAGATCGCGCTCGTCGTGGGAGGTGGCAGCGGCATCGGCCGCGAGGTCGCGCTCGAAATCGCGAAGCGCGGCGGCCACGTCGTCGTCGCGGATCAGAACGTTGCCGCGGCGCAGGCCGCATGTGCCGAGGCGCGGAAGGTGTCGTCGGCCGAGACGGGAATGGCGACGCCGCTGGATCTGTCGGTTCGGGAGAGCATCACCGCGGCTTTACGCGCCACGGTCCTGGAGTTCGGCGGCGTCGACATCATTGTGAATACCGCCGCCATCTACCCCACGCCCGAGCCGGGCGCTGGAGAATCCGATTCGGCGTGGGGCCGGACGCTGCAGATCAACGTGACCGGCAATTACGTGCTGGCCGAGGAAGCACGCCGCGTCCTCGCCGCGCAGAACCTGCCGGCGGCCATCGTGCTGACGAGTTCGGCGAACGCCATTGTGCCGAAGTCGGGCAGCGAGGCGTACGACGTCAGCAAGGCCGCCATCAACCACTTGATTCGCGAGCTCGCCGTCCGCCTCGGCCCGCTGGTCCGCGTCAACGGCATCGCCCCGGCGACGGTCGTGGCCGGATCGTCGATGTTCCCGCGCGACCGCGTGATCGCGTCGCTGGAGAAGTACAACATCGCTTTCGCCCAAGACGAAACGACCGAGGCGCTGCGGACGAAGCTGGCGGAGTTCTATGCGCAGCGGACGATTACACGTCGTCCGATTCTGCCGGAGGATTGCGCGCGCGCGATCTGCTGGCTCGCCAGCGATCTCAGCGCGAAGACGACGGGGCACATCATTCCCGTCGACGGCGGGCTGCCCGAGGCGTTCCTGCGCTAAGCCATCACCGCCGACGACACCCCCATCAACTCATCGTTCGGATAGATGTGATTGATGTTGTCGGGCGTGACCATCTGGTGCTTCACGAAGACCGCCGGCGGCACCGGACGGCGATGCAGGATGTCGAGCGCAACCTTGAGAATCTGGTCGCCGTATTTTTCGGGGAAGTAGGCGACCGATCCGACCAGGCGTGTGCCGGGCTGCCGCAGCTCCGCGCGACCTTCGGGCGACGCGTTGTGCCCCACGATCGCGCACGATGCCGTGCGGCCGGCTTCCTGGAACGCGCGCAGCGCGCCGAGCGCGCTCGGATCGTTGATGGCGCCGACGACGATGCGACGCGACTTGCTGGTGCGGAGGTGCTTGCGCATCGCCTCGAAGCTGTCGCCGAGCACGCCGTCGCCGTCGACGTAGGTGGCGCGGCAGCTTTCGAGGTGCGGGCACACCTCTTTCATCCCGACGAGCATGCCGGTCAGACGCATCTGGGGCAGGCTTCCTGCCCGCTTCAATGCCACGAGCACGATCTCGTCGACCTCTCCGCCCCAGTGCTGCTTCGCCCATCGACCGAGGTAACGGCCGCCGATCAGGCCCGCTTCGTAATTGTTCGCGCCGAAGTACGTCGCGCCCGGATGTGGAATCTCGATCGCGATCAGCGGGATGTTCGCTTCGCGATACTTGGCGGCGACGATCGGCGCAATCTGCTCGTCGGTCTGGAACTCGATGACGAGGTCGACGCGCTCGCGGACGAGAACGTCGGCGTTGCGCTGCGCGATCCGCGGGCTGTAGCGGTTGTCGACGCAAATGAGCTCGATGCCTTCGGCGGCAGCGGCGCGCTGCAGGCCGGCTGACACCTCCTTGGAGAACTGATAATCGGTGCCCTGCGCGGCGTAGCCGATTCTGTACAACCGCTGCTTGAATGGCCGCACCGACGATCGGTAGAGGTTTTCCCCGACCTTCTCGATCATGCCGCAGCGTTCGAGCGTGTAGAGCAGGCGGAAGGCCATGCTCTTCGGCAATCCGCTGCGGGCGGAGATCTCCTTGAGCGGCAGCGCCTCGCCCGACACGCGAAAGGCAGAGAGCGCGCGCGACGAGTGGACGACCGACTTGACGAGATAGGGATCGCGGGACGCCGTCTTCGAAGACATGGACACCTCGGACTCGTTGAACCACCCTCGCAGTTGCAGATCGCACAACGTCGCGTTTCGATCGGGTCGCGCTGGGCGAACCAACACTTTAGACGATTTGCGAGGATTAGTGCCTCTGATTGTGGAGGTTAGGGGATCGATCCGGTTGAATGGTTGGTTTTGCAGTGCCAAACGGACTGAGCGCTGTCGAATTGTTTTGACGCGATCGAAGCGACGAGCCTACAAGGTCCCAGCAACACGCTATCGGAGAGGGAGGGTTCTTATGTTCCGCAGGCTGATGAGCCTGACCGCTGCCGCGCTTCTGCTGTTGTGCGCCGGTGTACGCGCACAGGAATCGGCCTCCGGCGGGATCGCCGGTCAGGTGCTGGATGCGACGCACGCCGCTCTTCCGGGCGCCACCGTGACCGTGATCAATGCCGGCACCAACGCGCAGCGCGTCGTGACGACCGATGCCGAAGGGCGATTCACCGTGCCGAATCTGCCGTCGGCCACCTACATTCTTCGCGTCGAGTTGTCCGGCTTCACCGCAGTCGAGTTGAAAGACTTCATCGTGCGGAACGGCGAGATTGCGAAGCCGACGCTCACGATGGCGCTGGCGAACGTCGCCGAGAACGTGATCGTTCAGGGACTGTCGCCACTCCTGCAGGTGGCGAACGCGTCGGTGAGTCAGACCATCACGCAGAAACAGATCGAAGATCTGCCGGTTGCCGGCAGAAACCTGCTGGCGTTCGCGGCGCTGTCGGCCGGCGTCTCGCCGCAAGCGTTCACGCGCGGCACGCAGTTCGGCGCCGCCGGCAGCAGCCGCAGTCAGTTCGTGACGGTCGAAGGCGGCCGCGACAGCTCGACCAACTACGCCATCGACGGCGTGTACGTCCGCTCGCTGCGGTTCAACAACATCTCGCTGAATCCGCCGCTCGACGCCGTGCAGGAAGTCAACGTGCTCCGCAACTCGTTCACCACCGAGTACGGACAGGGCCAGGCCGTCGTCTCGATCGTCACCAAGTCGGGATCGAACAGCTTCAGCGGATCCGGTTACGACTACATGCGCAACACCGCCTACGAGGCGGCGAACTTCTTCGGTCAGAAACCTGGCAACCGCACGCAGGCGGGTGCGACGTTCGGCGGGCCGGCGATGAAGAACCGCGCGTTCTTCTTCGGCGCGTACGAAGGGCTCAGAACCGATCAGGACAAGACGCTGTTCGCGAGCGTGCCGAATCCGGCGTTCGTGCGCGGCGACTTCTCGAGCCTGTCGACGCCGATCATCGATCCGCTGACAGGTCAGCCCTTCCAAGGAAACATCGTTCCGTCGACTCGCTTCTCGAACTTCGCGCGGATTCTCGCGCCGACCGTTCCCGCGCCGAACGCGAGCGGGGTGAACAACTACGTGACGATTCAGCCGTTCAACGACGATGCGGACACCGCGACGCTGCGGGGCGATCAGACGCTCAACGCGAAGCACCAGCTGTTCGAGCGGTTTCTCTACTACAAAGGCGCGCAGGTCAACCCGAGCGTGTTCAGCTTCACGAACTTTCCGCAGAACGGCCGCAACCTCGCAATGGGCGAAACGTGGGTCGTCTCGCAGAACATCGTCAACGAGATCCGGTTCGGCTACAACTACGCCTACCACCTGAACTCGCCGATCAGCCTCAACGGCCGAAACTGGGTCGGCGACATCGGCCTGCGCAATCTTGCCGGCGCCACCGATCCGATCGACTACGGCCGGCCTGGCTTCACGATGACCGGGTTCACCGGCAACGGCGAAGGCGGCATCACGCAGGGCGCGACGGAAAACATCTTCAGCGTGTCGAACGCGACGAGCTGGGTGAGGGGCAGCCACAACATCCGGTTCGGACTGCAGGCGCAGTATCGGCGGTACCAACAGCTCACCGAAGTGCCGCCTCGTGGCGGGTTCACGTTCAACGGTCAGTTCACCGGGAACAACGTCGCCGATTTCCTGCTCGGGTACTGTTCGACCTGCACCGGCGCGTTCGGCAGCTCGCGATCCCTGTACACGTCGCCGACCATCGCGCCGTTCATCGACGACAACTGGCAGATGTCGTCCAGGCTCACGCTGCAGATGGGGCTGCGCTGGGAGTATCTCGGCCCGTGGCACGAGCAGAACAATCAGGAGGGATCGTTCGACGCCGCGACGGGCAAGATTGCCTTCAACGTCGTGCCGTCGAACCTGCCGGCGCAGCTCGTCCCGCTGATCATCAATCAGAACGGGTTCTTCCCGCCCGGCATCCTCCAGAAAGATCTGAACAACTGGGGACCGCGAATCGGCGCCGCGTACACGGTGAACGACAACACCGTCGTCCGGAGCGGATTCGGCATGTATTACGACAACCTCAATCTGAACGAGCTGCAGTTCTCGCGGCTGGTGCCGCCGTTCTACGGTCAGTTTTCGCTGCAGCCGACGCGGACGGACCTCAGCATGCAGGTCGATACGCTCTTCCCCGATCTGAACAACATTCCGCAGTTCCCGGCGCCGTTCTCGATGGATCCGACCAACCGCACGGCGTACACGGTCCAGTGGAATGGCAACGTACAGCGCACGCTCGGCAACCACTACGTGTTCGAGGTCGCGTATACCGGCAGCCGCAGCTACAACGAGCACAAGCGGTACAACATCAACCAGGCGCAGCCGGGGACGACGCCGATCGCGACGCGCGTGCCGTATCCGGCGTTTCAGTCGGCGATTCTGTATTCGTCGGACGGCGGATGGGCGCGGTTCAACGGTCTGTCGCTTCGTCTCGAGAAGCGCTACTCGAGCGGGCTGTTCTTCCTCGGCAACTACCAGCTCTCGAAGAGCATCGACAACGGCTCGGGCGAGGTGGAAGCGAACGACACCGCGTTCGCCTGGAATCTCAACGCGGACGAGAGCTACTCGCGGTACGACCAGCGGCACCGCGCCGCGATCAGCTGGGGATACGAGCTGCCGTTCGGTCCCGGCAAGGCGCTGCTGTCGAACGGCGGCGCGCTCGCGTACGTCTTCGGCGGCTGGCAGGTGCAGGGCATCATCAGGCTCGGCAGCGGGTTCCCGCTGACCGTCACGTCGACCAACGTCTGCCAGTGCGGATCGTTCGTGCCGCAGCGCGTGAACATCGTCACATCCGGCAACTTCGGGATCCTCGACGACCCGACGGTGACGCACTGGTTCGATCAGACGGCGTACGCGGTGCCCGCCAACGGCACGCAGGGCAACGCGGGACGCAACACGATCCGCGGTCCGGGGACGCAGCAGGTCAACCTCTCGCTGAGCAAACGGTTCCCGATCAATCGCGCGCGGCTGGAGTTCCGCGCCGAAATCTTCAATCTGCTGAACCACGACAACTTCGGTAACCCTGACACGAACATCTCGAACGGGACGGTCGGCACGATCACGACCGCCGACGACGGGCGCAATCTGCAGTTGGGGGTGCGCGTGGCGTGGTAAGCCACGAAAACACGAAAGACACGAAGAAGAGCAAACCACGGAGAATGCTCAGCGCGCAGAAGGCAAACCACTGAGACACCGAGACACCGAGCGCGTCGATTCGGCGGCCGCCGAATCGATCGGCGTCTCCTCTGCGCGCTCAGCGTTCTCTGTGGTTATTTCGTGCATTTCGTGGTTTCGTGGTTTTCGTGATCTATCCCTGATCTATCCTTTCGCAGTTTGGCAGGACTCCTTTTAGAAGCCGCGCACATCACCAAGACGTTCGCGGGCGTGCACGCGCTGCGCGGCGTGTCGTTCGATCTCGCGGCCGGCGAGGTGCACGCGCTCGTCGGCGAGAACGGCGCCGGCAAGTCCACCTTCATCAAGATCGTCACGGGCGCCGAGAGCGCCGACTCCGGCACGTTGACCGTCGCGGGACGCGCGATCCATCGCATGGATCCGCCGACGGCGCGCGCGCTCGGCGTCGCGGCGATCTATCAGAACCCCGCCTTGTTTCCGGGGCTGACCGTCGCCGAGAACATCGCGCTGCCGCTCGACGGCGGCCGCGCGTTCGGCCGCGTCGACTGGCGCGCGCGCAGACGCAACGCATCGCAGATTCTGAAACAGGTCGGCGCCGCGATCGATCCGGATCGTGAGGTCGGACGCTTGAGCATGCCCGAACGGCAGCTCGTCGAGATCGCGAAGGCGATCGGCGCGAACGCGCGCATCCTGATCATGGACGAGCCGACCGCCTCGTTGACCGAGCGTGAGATCGGCGGTCTGCTGGAGGTCGTGAGGCGCCTCCGCGCCGCCGGCGCCGGCGTCATCTACATCTCGCACAAGCTCGAGGAAATCTTCGCGGTCGCCGATCGGGTCACCGTGCTGCGCGACGGCGAGTCGATCGCCACGCGGCCGCGCGGCCAGATCGAGCGCGGCGAGCTCGTGCGCCTGATGATCGGGCGCGAGCTGACCACCATGTATCCCAAACGAGTCGTTCCTCTCGGAGACGTCGCGCTGGAGCTGCGCGGCGTGTCGAACCGGACGCGCGGCGTGCGGCAGATCTCGCTGACCGTGCGCCGCGGTGAGATTGTTGGCGTCGCCGGCCTCGTCGGATCGGGGCGCACCGAGCTTGCCGAAACGCTGTTCGGCCTCACGCCGCCGGACGAGGGCGACATCCTCGTGAACGGCGCCGCCGCGGCGATCGCGTCGCCGGCACACGCGATTCGGCTCGGCATCGGCTACGTGCCGGAGGATCGGCAGCGGCACGGCGTGATTCCGGCGATGTCGATCGCGGCGAATACGACGCTGAGCAACCTCGCGGCGGTTTCGTCGCGGGGTCTCATCGATCGTGCTGCGGAGCGGCGCGCGTCGACGAAGTACGTCGAGGAGCTGCGCATCAGGACGCCGTCGGTTCTGGACGCGGTCGAAGGGCTGTCGGGCGGAAACCAGCAGAAAGTCGCGCTCGCGCGCTGGCTGTCGATTCAGCCGGCGGTGCTCATCCTCGACGAGCCCACTCAAGGCATCGACATCGCGGCGAAGGCCGAGATTCACGAGATCATGGAACGCCTCGCGGAGGCGGGCGTCGCAATCCTGATGATCTCCTCCGAGCTCCCGGAGCTGCTGGCGATGGCGGACCGCATCGCGGTGATGCGGCGCGGTGCGATTGCCGGAATCGTGTCGCGAAGCGACGCCACCCCCGACCGCGTGATGGCGCTGGCGCTGGGCCATGCGGCGTGAATGGTCGGTCGCGATTGCGATCGGTGCGCTGGCGGCGGCGCTCGCTCTCGTGGCGCCGTCGTATTTCTCCGCCGAGAACCTGCGCGACATCTTCCTGGTCAACATGCCGGTTCTCGTCGCCGCCATCGGGACGACGCTGGTCATCCTGACCGGCGAGATCGACATCTCCGTCGGTTCGGCGTTCGCGGTGTGCAGCGTCGCCGCTGGCGTCGCGGCCAAGGCGGGCATGCCGACCGCGTTGGCGGGACTCACCGCATGCGCCGTCGGCGCCGCGGCCGGCGCGGTGAACGGTGCACTCGTCGCGTACGCCGGCATTCCATCGATCGTCGTGACGCTCGCGGCGATGGTGGCGCTGCGCGACGGATTGCGCTGGACGACGCAAGGTGCGTGGATCGCCGATCTGCCGCCGCGGTTCCAATGGCTCGGAGTGGCCCAGTCAACGTTTCCCGTCGTCGCCGGCCTCGCGTCCGGGTTGCTCGTGGTCGCCTTCGCGTGGGCGATGCGGAATCTCGCCGCCGGCCGCGCGGTCTACGCAACCGGATCGAACGCGCAGGCGGCGCGCCTGGCGAGCATCGACACCGCGTTCGTCAAGCTGGCGGTGTTTACCGCCGGCGGCGCGCTCACCGGCCTCGCCGCGCTGCTGAACTCGGTTCGGTTCAACCAGATTCCAAGCAACACCGGCATCGGGCTCGAAATGAAAGTCATCGCCGCCGTCGTGGTCGGGGGCGCGGCGATTACCGGCGGCCGCGGCACGTTCACGGGAACGGTGCTCGGCGTGATGCTGCTCGGCGCCATCGGGCCGGCGTTGACCTTCTTCGGCGTGAGCGCGCAGTGGGAGCGCGCGCTGCAGGGCGCGATCATTCTGGCTGCCGTGACCGTGGACGCCGCGCGCGCGGGCCTTTCCAGGACTGCTCTCGTCGGTGCCTAGCCGGATCCTCCTCGCCGCGCTCGGGATCGAAGCCGTCGTGTTTGCCGCCATCGCGCCGAACTTCGCGACGGTGGCGAATGTCTTCGAGGTGATGCGCCTCAGCGTCGAGGTCGGCCTGCTCGCGGTCGCGATGACGCCGATCCTCGTCACCGGCGGGATCGATCTGTCGGTCGGCGCCATGATGGGCCTCGCGGCGGTCATCTTCGGCGCGGCGTATCGCGATTGGAGCCTGCCGATCGGCATGGCCGCGGCCGCGGCCCTGCTGGCCGGCTGCGGCGGCGGTGTTCTGAACGCCGCGCTGATCTCTGCGCTCGACATCCCGCCGCTCATCGTGACGCTCGGATCGCTGTCGCTCTTTCGAGGCCTGGCCGAGGGCATCACGCACGGCGCGACGAACTATTCCGGCTTCCCGCCGACCGTTCTTCGCATCGGACAGGGATACCTGTGGGGCATCGTCCCCGCGCAGCTGCCGATACTCCTCGCGATTGTGCTTGCGTACGCGATCGTGCTGCATCGATCCGTCATCGGGCGCGCGTGGTACGCGATCGGATTCGCCGCATCGGGCGCGCGATACGCCGGCATTCCGGTCGCGCGAAGGGTCGGCCTCGCGTACGTTCTTTCCGGTCTGGTGTCGAGCCTGGCGGCGATCGTGTACGTCGCGCATCTCGGCCAGGCGAGGGCCGACGCGGGCACCGGCTACGAGCTCGACGCGATCACCGCCGTCGTGCTCGGCGGCACATCGGTCTTCGGTGGCCGCGGCACCATCTGGGGTACGCTCGGCGGGCTGTTCGCGATCGCCGTGCTTCAGAACGGACTGCATCTCGCCGCGCTGCCGTCCGAGCTGATCGGC
This sequence comes from Acidobacteriota bacterium, assembly GCA_003222395.1. Classification (GTDB taxonomy): domain Bacteria; phylum Acidobacteriota; class Vicinamibacteria; order Vicinamibacterales; family CAVVIG01; genus Gp6-AA45. The sequence continues at coordinate 211,949 of QHWB01000052.1, read as the reverse complement.
GTGCTCGTCGGCACGCTCCTCATCGGCACGATCGCGATCGATCGCATGCGGCGCCGCAGCCGCGCGCTCGGCGGCCGCCTCCAGGAGGAAGACACAATCGTGAGGAACTCTCAAGTCGCCGTGCTGTGTGCGGCGGTCATCGCCGGCGCGCTGATCGTGGCCGGCACGAACGTCTGGCTCGTGCGTTCAATCGAATCGAACGTTCGCGGAGCGGGCGCGGCCGTGCCGGCGTCGCGGCGGGCGCATCGTCCCGTCGTCGCCGTCATGCCCAAGGCCAAAGGAGATCCCTATTTCGTGAGCTGCCGCGCCGGCGCCGAGGAGGCGGCGCAGGAGCTCGGCGTCGATTTGATCTGGGACGGCCCGACGAGCCTCGACGCCGCGAAGCAGAACGAGCTGGTCGAGAACTGGATTACACGCGGCGTCGACGTCATCGCGGTCGCCGTCGAGAATCGCGCCGCGATCTCGACCGTGCTTCGGAAGGCGCGCGAACGTGGCATCCGCGTGCTGACATGGGACGCCGACGCGGAGCCGGACGCGCGCGACTTCTTCGTGAACCAGGCGACCGCCGAGGGAATCGCGAACGCGCTGACCGACGAAGCGGCGCGTCTGCTCGGCGGCGCCGGCGATTTCGCGATCATCACCGGCGCGCTGACCGCGGCGAATCAGAACGAATGGATCGCGTTCATCGGGAAGCGCGTCAGCGAGAAACACAGCGGTCTGAAGCTCGCGACGATTCGGCCGAGCGACGACGACCGCGACAAGGCGTTCGCGGAGACGCAGACGATTCTGAAAGTCTATCCGTCGGTGAAACTGATGATGGCGATCTCCGCCCCCGCCGTGCCGGGCGCCGCCGAGGCGGTCCGCCAGGCCGGCCGATCAGATGTCCGCGTGATCGGGTTGTCGCTGCCGAACATCAACAAACCGTACGTGCACGCCGGCGTCGTGCAGACCGTCGTCCTGTGGAACACGCGCGATCTGGGATATCTCACCGTATACGCCGGCGCGCTGGCAGCCGATCGGAAACTCCCCGCAGGCACGCGCGCGATCGAGGCCGGCAGGCTGGGTGCGATCAGCATCAGGGGATCGGAAATCGTACTGGGACCGCCGCTGCTCTTCAACAAAGAGAACATCGACCGGTTCGATTTCTGATCGGGAAGGCTCAGCTTTTCAGCAGCATCTTCGTCGCCGGACGGCTGAAGCCCGGCGTGACCCTTCAGCAGGCGCAAGCCGAATGCGACACGATCGCGGCCGGGATGGCGCGCACGTATCGCGAGATGCGCGACTGGGGCATTCATCTCCTGACGTTCTTCGAGACCTTCGTCACGCCGCAGCTCGAGACAGCGCTCCTCGTTCTGCTGGCGGCGGTCGGCTTCGTGCTGCTCATCGCCTGCGCGAACATCGCCAACCTGCTGCTCGCGCGCGCGACAGCGCGGCAGAAAGAGATTGCGGTGCGTACGGCGCTCGGCGCATCGCGCTCGGCGCCCGCGCCGACGGCGTGGTGCGGCTCGTCGTGAAGGAAGGGATGGGCGTCGCGGCCCTCCTTTCGCTCGTGGCGCTGGCCGCCTGCTCGGTTCCCGCGAGACGAGCCTTGCGGGTGGACCCGATCGTCGCGCTGCGCGAGGAATAGTGCGCTGAATTCAGGTCAGCCAACCGTATCCATCGCCACGCCGTCCAAGCGAAACATGCCAGCCTCGATGCTCGACGATCTCGCGCACGATCTCCGGGTCTGCCTGCGAGGCGTGGTCCGTGCTCCGATCATGACGACGGTCATCGTCGCAACGGTCGGACTCGGCATCGGCGCGACGACGACCGTGTTCAGCGCAGTCGATACGGTGCTCCTTCGGCCGCTGCCGTACGCGGACCCCGGCCGACTGGTGCGCATCTACACCGACGCTCCGCCGAACAAGTTTCCGTTTTCGGTAGTCGACTATCTCGCGCTGAAGGAACAGCAGACCGAGTTCGAGCGGATTGCCGGGTACGCCAGTCGCGGGATGACCTTCACCGACGGCACCGTCGCCGAACGCGTGCGGGGACGTGACGTCTCGGCCGATTACTTCACGCTGCTCGGAATCCGGCCCGCACTCGGCCGCGCGTTGACCGATGAGGACGGCCGTCCGGGCAGTCAGCGCGTCGTTGTCGTGAGCCACGACTTCTGGCAGCGGCGGTTCGGCGGACGTGCCGACGCGATCGGCAGACCCGTTCGGTTCGACGGTGAGGATTACACGCTCGCCGGCGTTCTTTCGCAGACGGTGGGACCGCTCGAGCAGGGGCAGGACTTCTTCGTCGCCGCTCGATGGCAGACGCCGGCGCGCAAGGGACCATTCTTCATCACCGCGCTCGGACGCCTGCGGGGCGGCGCCGATCGAGCGGCCGCGGGCGCGGAACTGCGAAGCATCAACCGCCGGCTGTTTCCGATCTGGCGCGCGTCGTACCAGGACGATCGTGCGACGTGGAGCATGATGGAGCTGAAGCAGCATGTTGTCGGCGACGTGCGGACCACCGCGGGGCTCGCGCTGGCGGCGGTAGCGCTCGTCTGGCTGATCGCGTGCGCGAACGCGTCGAATCTGCTCATCGCACGCGTCGCGAGCCGGCGCCGCGAACTCGCGGTCCGTGCGGCGCTTGGCGCCTCTCGCGGACGCGTCGTCCGCCATCTGCTGGCGGAGAGCGTCCTGCTCGCGTGCGGCGCCGCCATCCTCGGCATCGCGATCGCCTGGTCCGGAGTCGACCTGCTGCGGAATCTCGGCGCGGCGTCCTTTCCGCGGACGCAGGAAATTGCCCTCGACTCGACGGCGCTCTGGCTGCTCGCATTTCTCACGACATCGAGCGCGCTGCTGTTCGGACTCGTGCCCGCCGTTCATGGCGCCGGTGCGCCGGTGGAAGATTCGCTGCGAGCCGAGGGTCGGACGTCGACCGGCAGCGTCGGCGTGCGTCGCCTGCGGCGGGTACTCGTATCGACCCAATTCGCGATTGCCACGCCGCTGCTCGTCATGGCGGCGCTGCTGATCGTCAGCCTGAATCAGCTCAGGCGCGTCGACCTCGGCTTCGACACGCGGAACGTCCTCACCGGTTTGATCCTGTTGCCTTCTACTCAGTACTCGGAGGCCGGACGAATCGCGGCCTTCTGGGACGATCTCCATCGCCGCGTCGCTTCGATTCCGGGCGTCGCCGGCGTGGCGTTCGCCGACGGACGGCCGCCGAGCGACGTCAACAACTTCAACAACTTCGATTTGGAAGATGCGCCGACGCCGCCGGGTCAGTCGCAGCCGGTCACGCCGTGGGTCGCCGTCAGCCCGGATTACTTCCATGTCCTCGGCCTTCCACTCCTCGAAGGACGTCTGCTCGACGAGCGCGACGCGCAGGCGACCAACCTTCTCGCGATCGTCGTCGACCGCGCGTGGGCCAGGCGATTCTTCCCGAGCGCCAGCGCGGTCGGCCGCCGCATCAGGCAGGGCGGATGCACGACGTGTCCGTGGACGACCGTCGTCGGCGTCGTCAGCGAAGTGAAATATGCCGGCCTCGACAAACCCGACGAAGGCACGGTCTATCAGCCGATGGCGCCGCAACGGTTATTGCGGAATCTGATCGTCCGGACGAGTGTCGATCCTTCGTCGGTCGTGACGGCTGTTCGCCAAGCCGTTCGCGCCATCGATCCCGACCTTCCGTTGTCGAGCGTCGCGACGATCGACGACCTCGTCGGACGCGCGCTCGAGAAGCCGCGGTCGCTGTCGTTTCTCATCGGAAGCCTCGCGATCGTCGCGCTCGCGCTGTCGATGATCGGCATCTACGGCGTCATGGCGTACTACGTGCAGCAGCACACGAAGGAAATCGGCATTCGCCTGGCGCTCGGCGGCAGCCGCCTCCAGGTGCTGCGCCTGATCGTCGTGCAGGGGATGACGGTCGTGGCGAGCGGTGTCGGCATCGGCCTCGTCTCGGCGCTGGTCCTGACGCGGCTGACCTCCAGCCTGCTGTTCGGCGTCGGCTCGAACGATCCCGTCGCGCTCGCGGGCGTCTGCGCGGTGATGCTGACGGTTGCGCTGCTGGCGTGTCTGGCGCCGGCGGCGCGAGCGACCGGCCTGCAGCCGGGGATTGTTCTGCGGGACGGGTAAGCGACGCTCGGACCATCACGCTGTCGACGAAACTCACGAAAAGTACGATACCCTCCGCCTTCGACGCCGCGATCCGTTCGATCGCGGCGGAACACCTATGCATCTCACTCCGACCGACCTGCTGATCATCGCGTCGTACGTCGTGTTCGTCCTGGGGATTGGCGTGCTGCTGAAGGAACGCGTCGCGCACAGCAGCGATTTCTTTCTCGCCGGACGCTCCATTCCGGCGTGGGTGGCCGGCCTCGCGTTCCTGTCGGCCAATCTCGGCGCGCAGGAAATGATCGGCATGGCGGCGAGCGGCGCGAAGTACGGGATGCTCACGAGTCATTTCTATTGGGTCGGCGCGATCCCGGCGATGGTGTTCGTCGGCATCTTCATGATGCCCTTCTACTACGGCTCGCGCGCGCGAAGCGTCCCCGAATACCTGAAGCTGCGGTTCGACGAGAAGACGCGCGCGTTCAATGCGCTGACCTTCGCCACGATGACCGTGTTCTCCTCGGGCATCAGCATGTACGCGATGGGCGCGCTGCTGCGGCTGCTCCTCGGATGGAACATTCACGCGAGCATCGTCGTCTCGGCGGTGGTCGTCCTCGGCTACATCGCGCTCGGCGGCCTGCGGAGCGCCATCTACAACGAGGTCGTTCAATTCTTCCTCATCGTGTTCGGGTTCGTTCCGCTCGTGTGGCTGGGACTGCGCGACATCGGCGGATGGAGCGGCCTCGCCTCGCGCGTGCCCGATACGTACCTGCGGTCGTGGCAGTACATCGGGAGCGCGCAGGCGAATCCGATGGGCATCGAGTGGTTCGGGATGGTGATGGGTCTCGGGTTCGTGCTGTCGTTCGGCTACTGGTGCACCGACTTCCTCGTCGTGCAGCGCGCGATGGCCGCCGACTCGATGAACGCCGCGCGGCGAACGCCGCTCATCGCCGCCGTGCCGAAGATGCTGTTTCCCTTCATCGTGATCCTCCCCGGCATCCTCGCGCTCGGCCTGACGCTGCAGCCCAATCCCGGCGCGGCGCCGATCCTGCAGCAGAATCCCGGCGGCGGGTACGACTACAACATGGCGCTGCCGATGATGATCGGACGCTACTATCCGTCAGGGCTGCTCGGCCTCGGCATCACGGCGCTGCTCGCGAGCTTCATGTCCGGGATGGCGGGCAACGTGACCGCGTTCAACACGGTCTGGACGTACGACATCTACCAGTCGTATCTCGTTCCACGCGCGACCGATGCGCACTACCTGTGGGTGGGACGTGCGACGACGGTCGTCGGCGTCGCGATCAGCGTGGCGACGGCGTACGTCGCGATGCGCTTCAACAACATCATGGACATGCTGCAGCTCGTGTTCAGCTTCGTCAACGCGCCGCTGTTCGCGACGTTCCTGCTCGGCATGTTCTGGCGGCGCACGACGGGTCACGGCGCGTTCTCCGGCCTCATCGCCGGCACGCTCGCCGCGGCGCTGCACTACGAGGTCACCGCCGTCGCCGCCGCATCGTCGCTCGTCGGCAAGGTCGCGGTGCTGCACACCTATCCGTCCGACATGGCGCAGAATTTCTGGGGCGCCATCTGGGCCTGGACATCGTGCTTCATCGTCACCATCGCCGTCAGCGTGATCACGCGGCCGCGGCCGTCGGGCGAGTTGGCGGGACTCGTGTACAGTCTGACGCCGCGAATCGCCGACGATCGACTCGTGTGGTACAAGCGTCCCGCCGCGCTCGGCCTCGTCGTCTCGGTGCTCACGGTAGCGCTGAATCTTCTGTTCTGGTGAAACGTGCGATAACGCCGCAACAATGCCGAGCGGCGTAAGCCGCGAAGGCACAGGTCGCGGGGGTGGGGCCCCGCGACAAAGTGGAAAAAGTGACTGACCTTCGGCTGCCGCTCGGACTGCTGCTCTCGTTTTACGGCGTGATCCTGATCGCCACGGGCGCGATCCAGGGCACGCGCGTCCTGGGAATCAATGTGAACCTCTGGTGGGGCTTCGTCCTCCTGCTGGTCGGCGCGGCGATGCTCTATCTCGCCCGCCGGGCGCGTTCGCTCTGAGTCGAGCCCTCCCGGCCCTGGGCTCCGCGCACCTGTCGGCCGCATCCATCAGGCGCAGCCTCCGTCAGGAAGGTGTGCGGCGGCCGGTGTGCGCACACGACAAGCCCGCACACCGTCCGTTCGACCATTGGCGTGAGAGCCTCGAAATCACGCCGTATTTCTGCGGGGCCGGGCTGGCAGAGAGGTTGCTCTCCCTGCTGCCATGACATGGTTCTTTTCGCGGGGAGACGAGCGACTGACGTGGGAAGTGCGGCGATCGGGCGCGCTGTATGAGCTCTGTGTGCAGCGGGCCGATGGAACGGCTTCGATTCAGAGCGTTGAGACGCCGCGCGAGTTACTCGATCACATTCACCAGATCCCGCGCGCGCTCTTGACGGACGGCTGGCGTCCCGTTCACGCAGCGCAGTTCTAATCCTTCCATTTGGCGCGCAGACCGGCGCGGTCCACTTCCTTTCCGCAAAGATAGACCTTGTCGATCCGGCGCACGTTCGAGATCTTCTCGAGCGGGTTGGCGTCGAGGACGATGAAGTCGGCGCTCTTGCCGGCGGCAACCATCCCGAGCCGATCGAGACGCAGAACTCTTGCCGATTCGCGCGTCGCCGCGACAATCGTCTCCATCAGCGTGAAGCCGGCGGACGCCATGTTGTCGAGCTCGAGCAGCGTCATCATCCCGATCCAGCGATTGCCGTCGCCGGCGGTGTCGCTGCCCAGCCACCCGCGCTGGATAGCTTTAATTCTGCAACTTGCTCCTGGACCGTGACGCGCTCAGCTCCTCGTACACCCTCTGCACGTCGGCCTTCGCGTTCGCCATGTCGTAGTCCTTGTACTTGTCCGGCAGCCGCAGGTTGCGCGCGGCTTCGTCCGCGTTCCTGCCCGCCTTCTGAGCGGCTTCTGCCGCCGCGACGAACGTTCGGGTGAACTCCGCGTACTCCTGGAGGTCGGGCCACTTCATCATCGGATTCGAACGGACGAACGTCACGTCGCGGCCTGACCCGTGCTGCGTCGTGCTATGCCCGGTGATCACCGTGTCCACGTCCTTGATCGTCGCCAGGGCTTTCGCAAGCGTTTGCGGGTACGCGAGGGCGCTGCCGCCGTTGTTCGCGTCGACGAGCGGCGCCCATTTCCGCGCGAACAGATCGCCCATGACCGCCGACCGCAGCGCCGGGAACACGATCACGGTGTCGCCGTCGGTATGACCGCGGCCGAAGTAGTACAGCTCGATCCGGTCGTTGCCTCCGAGGAGCGAAAGCCGATCCTTGAACGTGCGCTTTGGAAGGAACGCGGCGTTGTCGCCCTGGAATTGACTCATGCGAGCCATGTTCGTCCGGGTGTTTTCGTGCGCCACGAACTCCACGGTGCGCGGGAACTCGCCGTTGCTGCCGGTATGATCGCCGTGCGTGTGCGTGTTGATGATCGTCGTCACCGGCCTGCTGGTCACCGATTTGACCTGCGCGAGGATCGTGTTGCCGAACCCGGGATACTTCGTGTCGATCAGGACGACGCCGCCTTCGGCAACGAACACCGTCGTCACGCCGCTGACGCCGCCCTCGGTCGGGCTCGCGCGGCCGCCGGTGACGATGAAGAGGTTGTCCCTGACCTTTTCCAGCCGGATGTCGATGGGGCTCTGCTGCGCGCCGACGACCGCGATCGTCAGCGCGGCGATCGCCACCAGAACACCGAGCGTCGTCCACCGTCTCATGGCCTCACCGCCTGTCGCAGGAAGAAGGAAATGGATCCGGAACGAGCGTGCTGGATTATACGGCGGAGACAATACCGGAAAGGCAGAGACGCGCCTGGAATCAGCTCCGTTTCGGCGCAGCAGATCCGAACGCGCCGTGGAGCGGTCCACCGCGGAGAACACGAAGGGCACGGAGGAACGGACTCTAATGGTTATAATGGCGCCCGAAGCCGTTACGGCGAGGAGGGAACGATGAATTCCGGGTGGCAAAGAAACTCGAGCTTGCTCGGCGTTGTCGTCGTTGCTGCCGCGGCCACGATGACGCAGGCGGCAGTGCGCGCGCAGGATTCATCGGCCGCCGCCGGCGACCGTCAGGTGACGTTCACCAGGGACGTCGCGCCGATTCTGCAGCGCTCGTGCCAGACCTGTCACCGGCCCGGCATGATGGCGCCGATGTCGCTGCTGACGTATCAGGAAGCGCGGCCGTGGGCGCGATCGATCAAGGCGAAAGTCTCGAACCGCGAGATGCCGCCATGGTTCATCGACAAGCACGTCGGCATCCAGAAGTACAAGAACGATCCGTCGCTCTCCGAGGCGGAGATTCAAACGATCGTCAAGTGGGTCGACCAGGGCGCGCCCCAGGGCAACGCCGCCGACATGCCGCCCGCGCGCAACTTCGGCGACCTCGAGGCGTGGCACATCCAGCCGACCGTCATCGTCAAGATGCCCAAGCCGTACATGCTGAAGGCCCACGGTCCCGATGAGTTCATCGACGTGACGATCGATCCCGGGTTCAAGGAAGACATGTACGTGACGGCGATCGAGACGCGGCCGATCCACATGAGCGCGTACAAAGTGATTCATCACGCCACGACGAACGTCATCGAGGACGAAGACGATCCGACCGGCTTCTTCCTGAACGAGTACGCGATCGGCAAAGCCGCCGATGTCTTCCCGCCCGATTCGGGACGTTTGATCAGGGCGGGATCGAGGATCAATTTCAACCTGCACATGACGCCGGACGGTGAAGAAACGCCGGTCGACGTTCAGCTCGGGCTGACGGTGATGCCGAAGCGCCAGGTGCCGAAGTACGTCGCGTTCACGCAGCACATGGGCGACGTCACCGACCTCGATATTCCCGCCGGCCAGGTCGTGCGCAACGACGGCTACTTCCGGCTGCCGAAGCCGGCGCTGATTTCGGCGTTCCAGCCGCACATGCACATGCGCGGCAAGGCGCAGTGCATCGAGGCCATCTATCCGGATATCCGCGCCGATTCGGCGCGGCCCGGACCGGCGCGCACCGAAATGCTCACGTGCGTCAGCAATTTCAACTTCGACTGGAGCGTCACCTATCCGTACGCCGACGATGTCGCGCCGCTGCTGCCGGAAGGCACGATCATCCATATCATCTCGTGGCACGACAACACGAGCGCCAACAGGACCAATCCCGATCCGAACACGTGGGTCGGTCAGGGACCGCGCTCGATCGACGACATGAGCTTCGCGTGGGTGAGCCTCACGTATCTCGAGAAGGGCGATTTCGATCAGCGCGTGTCCGATCGTCAAAAAGCAAAGGCGAGAACACAGACGCAGGATCGGTGAACGCCAACGGTGGATTGCAGAGTTGATGTGGAGCGGCCCGCGCCACACCTGTAAGGCCCGCGCCACAGAGGTTCCCATGATGAGACGCGTCGGCGGCGTCATTTGTACTGCGACGGCGGCGCTCGCCGTCGCGGCGCATCTCGTGCAGGCGCAGATTCCGCCCACCTACATTCCGGATATCAAGTTCGCGAGCGGCCGGAGCGTGGTTCCATATCTCGAAGGGTGGATCAGGAATCCCGACGAGACGTTCGACTTCGTGTTCGGCTACCTGAATCGCAATACGGAAGAAGAGCTCGTGATCCCGCCGGGGCCCGACAACTCGGTGATGCCTGACGGTCCCGACAGAGGACAGCCGACCTACTTCGCGCCGCGTCGGCAGCCGCGGATTTTCCGCGTCCGCGTCCCGAAGGATTGGGGCGACAAGGCGATGACGTGGTCGATTACGGCGAACGGCGTCACCGAGAAGGTCGTGTCGAAGCTGCTGCCGGCGGAAGAGATCAACGAGCACATCATGATCGCCAACGGCAACAACACGATGCGGTTCGGCGAAGAGGATCTCAACAAGCCGCCGACGCTCGCCGTCGCGCCGATTGACGAGGCGACCGCCGGCGCCCCCGTCAGCCTCACGGCAAATGTCACCGACGACGGGCTGCCGAAGCCGCGCGCGCCGGTGGCGCCGCGCCCCACCGAGCCGACTTCCCGCTTTCAGTCGCAGCGCAACACCTCATCGAACCCGAACGCGATGATCGGATTGCGCCTGACGTGGGTCGCGTATCGCGGGCCGGGGAAGGTGACATTCGAGACCAATCCTGTTCGGGTCGTCGGCGACAAGACGACGACGACGGCGCGCTTTGCGGCGCCCGGAACCTACACGCTGGTCGCCCTGGCCAGCGACGGCAGGCTCTCGACGAGAAAAGACATCACCGTCACGGTGAAGTGACGCTCGGGTGTCCGAACGCCACATCCGGAAATGAGTTCGCGGCGAGCGTCGCTCGGATCGCACCTCCTGTCCGGCCTGCTCTGTGCCGGACTTGCCGCGATCGCGCGACGCGCCGATGCTGCGGCGCCGATGACGTTCGCGAAGGACGTGGGGCCGATTCTCTTCGAGCACTGCGCGTCGTGCCATCATCCCGGCGACATCGGCGGCTTCAGCCTCGTGGCGTACGAAGACGTCAGACCGCGCGCCGCCGCGATCGCGCGCGCCACGCGCAGCCGCGCGATGCCGCCGTGGAAACCGGAGCCGGGCCGCGGCGAGTTCGCCGGCGCGCGGCGTCTGACCGATCAACAGATAGACATCATCCAAAGATGGGTCGCCGACGGAGCGATCGAAGGCGACCGGCGCGATCTTCCGCCGCCCCCGCAACCGGCTGACGGCTGGCGGCTGGGTGTGCCCGACCTGATCGTCACGCTTCGAGATCCGTACGTGGTGCAAGCCGGCGGCGCCGACGCGCTTCGAAATTTCGTCATCCCGCTCCCGATCGATCGCGTGCGGTACGTCAGCGGGATCGAATTCCGTCCCGGCAACGCCGCCGTCGTTCACCATGCAAACCTGCGCATCGATCGGACCTCTTCGTCCCGCGCGCTCGATGAGGCCGATCCGCTGCCGGGATTCGACGGCCGGCTGATGACCGGCGAGTTCCCGGACGGGCACTTTCTCGGATGGACGCCCGGGCAGCTGCCCCCGCTGCTCGCGCCGGGGATGGCGTGGCGGCTCGATCCGACGAGCGATCTCGTGATGCAGCTGCATCTGCACCCTGCCGATACGCTGCAGGCGGTTCAGCCGAGCATCGGATTCTTCTTCACCGATCAGGCGCCGCAGCGGACGCCGGTGATGCTGCGGCTCGGCCGCGAGAACATCGACATCGCCGCTGCCGATAGCCATTACGAGATCAACGACGAATACGTGTTGCCGGTCGACGTCGACGTCTACGGCGTGCAGCCGCACGCGCACTACCGCGCGCGATCCGTCGAAGGAACCGCGACGCTGCCCGACGGCACGCGGAAATGGCTCATCTCGATTCCCGACTGGGATTTCAACTGGCAGGACGTGTACCGGTACGTCGAGCCGGTGTCGCTTCCGCGTGGCACGACGCTGCGGATGCGCTACACCTACGACAATTCAGCGGCGAACCGGCGCAATCCCGATCGGCCGCCGAAGCGCGTGCGATGGGGCCAGAACAGCGACGACGAGATGGGCGATTTGTGGCTGCAGGTGCTGCCGCGCTCCGACGCCGACCGCGTCCGGCTGCGCGGCGACTTCGGTCCGAAGGTGATGGCCGAGGATGCGGTTGGCTACGAATCGATGCTTGCGGCCGATCCCGACAGCGCGCGGCTTCACGAGGCGGCGGCGGCGATCTACCTGTCGCTGGGACGGACCGATCGTGCGATGGCGCACCTCGACGCCGCGCTGCGGCTCGATCCGCAATCGGTCGAGGCGAACTACAACGTCGGCCTCGCGCTGGCGGCCGAGCGTCGACTCGCCGAGTCGGCCGAGCATTTTACGCGCGCGCTCGCGCTGCAGCCCGATCACGTGGCGGCGCGGGTCAATCTCGGAGCCGTCCTCCGAGCGCAGGGACGATTCGACGAGTCGATCGAACAGCTGCGGGCGGCGCTGAAGATCGACGCGTCGAACGCGGCGGCGCGCACGAATCTCGCCGGCGCGCTCGTGTCACGAGGACAGGTGCGCGACGCGATGGCCGAATACCGATCCGCGCTGGCGACGAGGCCCGATCTGATCGAGCCGCTCACGAGCCTCGCGTGGATTCTGGCGACGTCGCCCGACGCCGCGATTCGCAGGCCCGCTGAAGCGGTGCAGCTCGCCGAACGTGCGGCCGCCCTCACGAACCGCGCCGACCTGAGAGCGCTCGATACCCTTGCGGCGGCGCACGCGGCTGCGGGCGACTTCCGGCGCGCGGTCGAGATCGCGGAATCGGCGCTGCAGATCGCGGCCCGTCGCGGGAGGAGCGACGATGCCTCGCTCGTCCGGGCGCGCGCCGATCTCTACCGGCATCACCGTCCGTATCGCGACTCCATGCTCGTCGAGCGATAGCATTTGCCCATCCTATTTCTCGCCGCCTACGCGTGCTCCGGGCTGGCGAGCCTCATTTATGAAGTCGCCTGGACGCGGCTCCTCACGCTCTACATGGGGCACGGCCTCGCGGCCGCGAGCACGGTCGTCGCGGCGTTCATGGGTGGACTGGCCGCCGGATCGTTTCTCGGCGGCCGCGTCGCGCCGCGGCTGACGCCGGCTCGAACCCTTTACACGTACATCGCGCTCGAGTTGACGGTCGCCGCGATCGCGATCGTCGTTCCATACGAGCTCGCGGCGCTGACGCCGCTGCTCGTCTGGTCCTACCGAAACGGCGCCGCCGGTTTTCTCTTTTCATCGATCCGACTCGTGTCGTGCCTCACGGTGATGTTCGTTCCGGCGCTGGCGCTCGGCGCCACGTTTCCGATCGCGGTGCGGTGGTTCGTGCGCTCGGGGGAGGCCGGGCGGGGCGGCGGCGCACTCTACGCAGCGAACACGGTCGGCGCTGCCGCCGGCGCGCTGGCGGCGGGCTTCGTCCTGATTCCAGCGATCGGCGTGCGAGCGACGACGTTCGTCGGCATTGCGGCAGCCGGCGTCGCGTGTGCCGCCGCGCTGGTGATCGTCCGTCGCGGCGATCGGGTCGAGCGGCCCCTTCAGGGCCGCCGACGCGGGCCTGAAAGGCGCGCGCCACCGCCTGAAAGGCCCGCGCCACAGCAGGCGCGATCTCCGTCATGGCTGCCGGCGGCCGCTCTCGGCATCTCGGGGTTCGCGGCGCTGATGTACGAAATCGCCTGGACGCGCGCGCTGGCGCTCGTCGTCGGACCGACGACGTACGCGTTCTCCGCGACGGTGACGGCGCTCGTCGCGGGCACGGCCATCGGGTCGACGTTGGGCGCCGTATTTTCGGCTCGCACGCGCCGGCCGGCCGTCGCGTTGTCACTCGTGCTCGCGCTCGCGTCGATTGCGATGATCTGGAGCGGCGCGCTGATCGGCGGATACGTTCCGCGTCTCATCGCCCGGTCGCTCGCGCGATCGAGCGCGTTCAACCAGTCGCTTCCTGAACACACGCTGCTCGCCGCGGCGCTGCTTCTGCCGGCCGCCGTGTGTCTCGGCGCGGCATTTCCGCTGGCGTTCGACATGGCCGGCGGCAGCGACGGTTCGTCGGCACGGTCCATCAGCGTCGTCTACGCGGTCAACACCGTCGCGGCGGTCGGCGGATCGCTGGCGGCCGGCTTCATCGCAATCCCCGCGATTGGTCTTCAGCACACCTTTCGCGCCGTGAGCCTCCTGGTGGTGATTGCCGCCGGCGTCGTGGTCGTGTGGGGCCGAGTCCCGGGACGCGCGCGCGTCGCGAGCCTCGCGCCGATTGCGATCGCGCTTGCGCTCGTCGTCTGGATGCCGTCGTGGGATCGCGAGCTGCTGGCGAGCGGCGTCTACAAGTACGCGCAGTACGTCGACCGCGACCTCGACCTCGAATCGGCGCTCAAGAGCGGAACGCTGGTCTACTATCGCGACGGCGCCGTATCGACCGTGTCGTTGAAGCGGCTGACCGGAACGCTGTCGATGTCGGTCGACGGAAAAGTCGACGCGTCGAACGGCGGCGACATGCTGACGCAGAAGATGCTCGCGCATCTGCTGCTGCTGCTGCACGCGAAGCCGCGCGACGTGGGCATCATCGGCCTCGGCAGCGGCGTCACGCTCGGCGCGGCGCTGACGCATCCGGTTTCGCGCGCAGACGTCATCGAGATCTCTCCCGAAGTCGTCGACGCGTCGCGCTATTTCGCGGCGGACAACCGGCAGGCGCTCGACGATCCGCGTACCCGCCTGATCGTCGGCGACGGCCGTTCGCATCTGCTGCTGTCGTCGCAGCAGTACGACGTCATCGTCTCCGAGCCCTCGAATCCGTGGATGGCGGGCGTCGCGGCGCTCTTCACGCGCGAGTTCTTCACCGCCGTCCGCCGGCGGCTGGCGCCTGGCGGCATCGTCTGCCAGTGGGCGCACACGTACGACATCAGCGAAGCCGATTTCCGATCGATTCTGGCGACGTTCCTGGCGGTCTTCCCCGGCGCAACCGCGTGGCTCGTGGGCGACAGCGACGTTCTGCTGGTCGCGTCGACCAGTCCGATCGACGATCTGCTGGCGAACGTCGCACGTGGCTGGCAGCGGTCCGGTGTGGCGGCCGGTCTGCGCGCGCAGTCGGTGCTGGAACCGTTCGAGATCCTGTCGCTCTTCGCGGCCGGCCCCGCCGAAATTTCGCGGTTTGCCGCGGGCGCCGCCGTACAGACCGACGATCGCACGGCGCTCGAATTCTCCGGGCCGCGCGCGGTCGCGAACCGCACGTCGCGCGACAACGCGTCGGCGTTGCGGCAGGCCGTCGACGAGAAAGCGGCGCCGGCTGCGATTCGGCAAGCCCGGGAAGCGGCGACGGCGCCGGAGTGGCGGAATCGCGGCGCGATGCTCCTTGCGGCGAACGATTACGGCAACGCCTTCGACGCCTATCTGAGCAGCCTGACCCGCGAGGCGACCGATGCGGCGTCGCTCGACGGCTTCGTGCGCACGTCAATCGCCGCCCATGCTGAGGAGCGAGCGCTGACGCTGCTCGAATCGTGGGCCGGCACGCACCCGCGTGATCCGTCGATCCGGATCGCCATGTCCAGGCTGCTGGCTGCGACAGGCGCACTCGATCGAGCAATCGACATTGCCGCCGAAGCGTGCCGCATCGCGCCGGGGACGCCGGCTGCGCTCGAGCAACTGGCGTCGATCCTCGCCGACGTCGGCGACGTCGAACGGCTCGACCCGGTCGTGGCGGAGCTTCAGCGGGCGGCGCCGCTTCGCGCAGCCACCGAGTACTACGCGGGCGCGGCCAGATATCTGCGCCGTGATCTGCCGGCGGCTCTCGGCCTGGTGCGACAAGCGACGACAATCGATCCGGGTTATGCGGCGGCTCACAACCTGACGGGCGCGATCGAGGCGATGCTTGGCCATACGGTCGAAGCGCGGCGGGCGCTGGAAACCGCGCTCCGGCTCGACGCGCGCGACGCCGCCACCTATGTCAATCTCGGCCTTCTCGAGATGTCGGCCGACAACCGTGCCGCTGCCGCCGGCTACTTCGCCGAGGCGTTGTCGCTCGACCCGAAATCGACCGCCGCTCGCGCCGGATTCGCTCGGGCGCGACAGTGAATTCTTGGATCGCATCAGTTCGTCAGCGGCAAGTGTCTCAAAAATGGTGTCTTGAACGTTCGGCATTCGCATACACTGCCGCCTGTCGACCCGTAGCGCGAGGCCTTCAGCCGAGCGGTTCAGTCGAGCGGCCGATGCTCATCGAGCGGCCGACGCTCGCCTGAAAGGTTCGCGCTACGCCGTCTTCATCGTGTCGCATACCGCGCGCTCTCGAAGGGAGATAGGGTATGTCCACAAGACGGTTCGTCGATCTCGGACGTGTAATCTTCTGCGCCGCATCGATCCTCGGGATCTTCTCGACGCAGCCGGTGTTTGCCGGCCAGCAGGACGCCGGCATCGTCGGTTCGGTGAGGGACGAGAGCGGCGCCGTGCTGCCGGGCGTCACGGTAACCGTCACCGGTCCGGCGCTCCAGGTGCCGTCGGTCGTGACCGTGACCGATCATCGCGGCGACTATCGCATCACGCCGCTGCCGATCGGCACCTATACCATCCAGTACACGCTCCAGGGATTCGAAGTCGCGCGGCACGAAGGCGTGCGGCTCACCGTCGGCTTCACGGCGAAGATCGACGTGGCGATGAAGGTCGGCGCGCTCGAGGAGACCGTGACGGTGTCGGGCAGTTCGCCCGTCGTCGACACGCGCTCGACGACGGCGACGACTCAGTTGACGCGAGAGACCATCGAGCTGCTGCCGACGAGCCGCAACGGCATCGTCAGCATCCTCGCGCAGGCGCCTGGCGTGAGGACCTTGCGCGACGTGGGCGGCAGCAGCCTGAACCAGGTGCCGACGTACCGCGTATTCGGTCAGGCTGGTGAAGCGTATTCGACGCTCGAAGGGGTGCAGACGAGCAGCCTGCAGGCGTCGAGCGGTCAGGCGAACTACTGGGATTACACCGCGCTCGAAGAGGCGTCGGTCCGCACGATCGGCAACAGCGCTGAGGTTCCGAGCCGCGGCGCGAATCTGAACGCGGTCGTGAAATCGGGCAGCAACGAGCCGCACGGCATCACCAGCTACAACTACACGAGCCCGGATCTTCAGAGCGACAACCTGGACGCCAAGCTTCGCGCGGCCGGCCTGAACGCCGGCAGCGGCATCAGCTCGCGCTACAGCATCAGCAGCGATCTCGGCGGGCGCATCATCCGCGACAAGCTGTGGTTCTACGCCGCCGCCCGGCGCCAGACCGACGACAACATTCCGCTGAATACGTTCATGCCTGACGGCACCACGCCCGCGGTGGCGAAGGAGCTGTCGTGGTACAACACCGAAAAGATCTCGTATCAGATGTCGCGATCGAACCGCTTCGTCGGCTTCTATCAGTACAACCACAAGTACGACACGAGCACGCTCGGCCAGTTCGTCCCGTGGCAGTACCGCGGAGGGCTGATGACGCCGAGCAAGACGAGCAAGATCGAATGGCAGCGCGTCTACGGCAACAGGCTGGTCACGTCGTTCCAGTACGGCTTCTGGACCTACGACAGCATCTACTGGAGCTTTTCACCCAGGGACGTTCCGCCCAGCTTCGATCAGGTGACGCAGATGAACGGCGGACCGCAGACGACGATCGGCCAGCGGCCGCACAATCCGCGCCACCACTACAAGGGCGCGGTGAACCTGTTCGAGCCGGATCTCTGGCACGGCAATCACGAGTTCAAGTTCGGGTTCGACTACACCGACAACTGGTTCGGCCGGCAGTACCCGAAGCTCGGATCGGACCTGCAGTTCGAGGGCGCGTACTCGTCGTATCTGTACAACTACCGGTTGATCTATCAGAACGGCGCGCCATTCCAGATTGAAGTCTGGAACAACCCGGCGTATGCGAAGGTGGTGACCCACTACCTCGGCACGTACGTGACCGATGGATGGAACATCGGCCGCCGCCTCACGCTCAATCTCGGCATCCGGTTCGCTCACGACAACGGGTTCGTGCCCGGATCG
Source organism: Acidobacteriota bacterium (assembly GCA_003222395.1). Taxonomy (GTDB): domain Bacteria; phylum Acidobacteriota; class Vicinamibacteria; order Vicinamibacterales; family CAVVIG01; genus Gp6-AA45. The sequence continues at coordinate 194,381 of QHWB01000052.1, read as the reverse complement.
TGCGTCGAGGCGGCGGATCCACCCGGCAACATCGCGTTTCCGGCGACGTGCTATCAGAAGCAGCAGTTCAACGTCTGGAACACGTTCGCGCCGCGGCTTCACGCCGTGTGGGATCTGAGCGGCGACGGCAGGACGTTGATCAAGGGCGGCTGGGGGCGCTTCGATCACCAGCGGCAGCAGGTGCCCGAGCTCGATTCCGCGGACGCGCAGGTGAGGACGACGGTGACGTACCGGTGGCGCGATCTGAACGGCAACCGCAATTACGATCCCGGCGAGGTGAACTTGAACACGAACGGCCCGGATTTCTTGTCGCAGTCCGGCGGTTCGAATACGGTGCCGATTGGGAGCGAGCTGGAGCCGAAGAGCGACGAGCTTTCATTGTCGCTGGAACGCGAGCTGCGCCAGAACTTCGGCCTGCGCGTGAGCGGCATCTACTCGCGATATCGCAACGTCTATCGCACCGTGAACCTGCTTCGCCTGTACAACACCTACAACATCCCCGTGACGAATACCGATCCGGGTCCTGACGGCGTGCGCGGCAACGCCGACGATCCGGGCGTGTCCTACACATATTGGGAATATGCGACTGCGCTGGCGGGGCGCACCTACGAGCTGTTCGCGCGCGTCAACGATCCGAAGGCCGATCAGAAGTACACCAGCGTCGACGTTGCGCTGTTCAAGCGGATGTCGCAGAACTGGCAGCTGCTGACGTCGTACTCGGCGACGAAGCGAAACGTGCCGATCATGTCGAGCACGCTCACCGGCCAGACGGCGTCGGCGAACCTCGAGTTCAACGGCAACGTCGAAAGCGGGCCGCTCAACCCGAACGCCGAAATCAACGAGTCGGATCAGGAGTGGGAGTACAGCGCGAAGGTGTCGGGCGTGTACGTACTGCCGCACCAGATCCTCGTGTCCGGCAACTTCGAGCTGCGCAGCGGCTATCCGTGGGCGCGTCAGGTGCGGTTCACCGGCGGCAGGACGATCCCGAACTTCACGATGAACGTCGAGCCGATCGGCGCGCGGCGGCTGCCGAGCAACACGCAGCTCGATCTGCGCGTGGAGAAGACGTTCAAGGTGATTTCCGGCCAGAAGGTCGCGGTCCGCGCGAACGTGTTCAACGCGCTGAACTCGAATACCGTTCTCGACGTCAACCGCCTCTCGGGCCCGAGCTTCCAGCTGCCGACGTCCATCATCCCGCCGCGCATCGTGGAGTTCGGCGTGTCATATCAGTTCTGAGGAGTCGCGCGATGGTAGACTGGCCGCCGCCATGAGACGCGTGTCGTCCGCGGCGGCCGCCTGCAGCTTGATTGCCGCCGTCATTTACTCCCGTGCTGCGCCTGTGGCTGCAGTCGATGCGGCAGACCCGCCGAAGATCACGGGCGGTACCGGCACAATCTACCTCGGGTCCTACGCGAGGCGGATCGCCGTCATCGACGAAGCCACGGAAAAACTGACGGCGGAAATTCCACTGCAGACGGGCCTCATGTGGGCGATGCGTCTTTCCGCCGACGCCACGCGCTTTTACGTCCAGAGCGCCGATCAGGAGCGCTTCGAGATCATCGACGTGGCGAGCCGAAAGACGCTCGACACCTTCACGTTGAGCGAAGGGGATCGACACGTCCGCGCGCTCGCGTTCGACGTCGATCCGCAGAACCGCTTCATGGTGCTCGTCGCGCGTACCGCCACCAAGCTCGTCGACCGGTTCGAGATTGGCGCTCCGACGTTCATTCAATACGACCTGAAGGAGCACAAGGTCGTTCGAACGGTTCCATGGGCGACCGATCCCGAGCCGCAGTACTACTACCTGCAGCTCCGCTTCTCGCCCGACGGGAAGCTGCTGTACGTCTTTGCCAACGAGATCGTGATTTACGACGCGGCCAGCCTGTCGAAGGTCGACGCGTGGGATTTGTCGCTGCCCAACGAAGCCGCGGTCGGCCGCTTCGATTTGAGCTCGATGGACGAGACCAACGATGAGCCCGGCTACTTCACCGCCTTGTTCACGGTGCGCGATCCGGTGCAGAAGCGGCGCATGCTGGTCGTCGGCCGCGTCAACCTCGGACGGAAGAGCATCGATTTCTTTCCGCTCGGTCCCGCGTCGGAACACGCGGAGGTGAGCTTCGCACTCGCAGGCGACCGCAAGCACGGCTACATGCTGCTCCAGGACATCGGTCGGTACGAGCTCTGGACGATCGACATGTCGGGCAGAAAGTTTCAGAGCAAGGTGACTTTCGACGCGCGCCCGCGGATGGCCCTTCGATCGAGCTCCAACGGCCGGATTCTCTACATCTACGAAGCAGGGAACACCATCGATCTCTACGAGGCGGAGGGATTCAAGTACCTCCGCCGGATTACCCTTGACGCGGACATGATGTACAACACCTTCCACGTCGTGCGGCCGCGATGACCTGATGCCGGCGCTCGGGCGCTATATATGTGGCTATGACAGCTATCGATTATGTAGGTTCTCGCTCCGGCAGTCGGGAGGACAGATGCATCGAAACATCCGACTCGCCCTCGTCGTGGCCGCTGCCGCGCTCGGCGGCGTGTCCGCCGCCGGACAATCCGGCGCGTGGACGCCGCCGCGCACGCCCGACGGTCAACCCAACCTGCAGGGCGTCTGGACCAACGCCACGATCACGCCGCTCGAACGGCCGGCGAATCTGCGCGACAAGGCGTTCCTGACCGAAGCGGAGGCCGCCGCGCTCGAGCGGCAGGCCGCCAGCGCCCGCGAAGAGGACGGTCCGCCGCGCGCCGGCGACGTCGGCAGCTACAACCAGTTCTGGTTCGATTCCGGCGAACGCGTCGTCTCGACGCGGCGCACGTCGCTCGTCGTCGATCCGCCGGACGGGCGCGTGCCGCTGCGGCCGGAAGCCGAAGCGGCGCGCCGCAACAACGCCGCGCACGAAGGCGACTCGTACGAGTTCATGAGCGTGTGGGATCGGTGCATCACGCGCGGCGTGCCCGGCGGCATGTTCCCCGCCGGCTACAACAACGCGTACCAGATCGTACAGACGCCGGGCTACGTGATGATTCACTACGAGATGATTCACGAGCCGCGCATCATCCCGATCGACGGCCGCGCGCATCTGCCGTCGCGCGTCCGATCGTGGAACGGCGATCCGCGCGGTCATTGGGAAGGGAACACGCTCATCGTCGACACGACGAATTACAACAACAAGGGGTGGATTGCCACGTCGGCGGCGGCGGGCCGCATCAAAGGCGTGCCGCAGACCGAATCGCTGCACGTCGTCGAGCGCTTCACGCCGATCGACGCGAACACGATCACCTACGAAGCGACGATTGACGATCCGGCGATGTTCACGCGGCCGTGGACGGTGTCGATTCCGCTGCATCGCGATCGCGCGTACACGATTTACGAGTACGCGTGCCACGAGGGAAACCGGGCGGTGGAAGGCGTCCTTCGCGGCGCCCGCGCCGGCGAAACGGGAAAGTAGCGCCGCATTTCGCCGGCTGCAACATCTGAAACCGCCCAACGCTTTCTGTCAGACAGACGACCGCCTCCGCGGCCGCAGCACGACGCGGCCGTCGCATTCGCCACGCAGAAGTGCGGCGTTCTGATTCGCTCGCCGCTTCGTCTGGCTGGTATGGTCCTTGCGCAACCGCGAGCGGTGACGTTTCAGCTGTTTGCGACGTTCTGTTCTGGATATGCGCGAGGGCAGCGCCTGCGGCTCGAGCGAGCGCGAACGCGCGAGCGAGGCGAGCGGGATCCCCAGCGCGCGTTGTCGGCGCGCTGGGGTGCCCGAGCGGGGGTGGGGCCCCGCGGGCATTGAACAATGCCCCGAGCGCATCAGCGCGCGGGGGTGGGGCCCCGCGCGATAAGAAAATGAAAAAGAGGATTGCTGTCACCGCACTCATGGCGGCGCTCATTGTCGTGGGCGGCGGATTTCTCTGGGCGAGAGCCGTCTTCACCGGAGACGCGGTTCGTTCCGCGCTCGCCGCGCAGCTCGCGAAGGCCATCGGGCAACCGGTGACGATTGGCGAGATCAGTGCGAGCGCGTTTCCGCGCGTGGAGATCCGGCTCGGCGACGTCGCCATCGGCAGTCCCGTGCGAGTACGGCTCGCCGACCTGCGCGTCGGCACGGACGTCCGCGCGCTGCTGTCGCGCCGGATCGAGCACGGGTCGGTCAGGTTGAACGGCGCGCGCATCGAGCTGCCGCTGCCGCCGATCAACATGCCGGAGCGTCCGAACGAGCCATCCGGCGCGGCCGCCGCACGCCCGTCACCCGTTCAGATCGTCTCGATCGATGAAATCGTGCTGCGCGACGTCGAAATCGTGAGCGGCGGACGGACGTTGCGCGGCGACGTCGAATTGGAGCCGCGAGACCGCGAGATTCTGCTGCGCCGCGCGTCGCTGGCTGCCGACGGCACGAGGATGACGGCGACGGGCAGGATCCTCGACCTTTCGGGCCCCTCCGGCGAGATCGCCGTGAAAGCGAGCGCGTTGAACGTCGATCAGCTCGCGCGGTTCGCGTCCGCCTTCTCCGGCGGCGCCGCGTCCGAACGCGCCGCACCTTCGTCGCGCCGCCGGACGGGAAGCGCGATGTTGAATCTCGCGGTCTCGCTCGACGCCGATCGCGCGACGTTCCGCGGGCTCGTGCTCGACAAGTTCTCCGGCCGCGCGCGCATATCCGCGCAGGCGGTCGCGCTCGATCCGATTCGCTTCTCCGTGTTCGGCGGCCGCTACGACGGATCCGCGACGTTTGCTCCGGCCTCAGACGCGCTCGCGTTCCGCGCGCGCGCGACCGTCGCCGACGTCGACGTGGCCGCCGCGACGCGGTTCGCCGGCAACCCCGACACCATCTCGGGTCGTTTGTCCGGACGGCTCGACTGCTCGGGACGCGCGAGCGACGCGGCCGATATCGCGTCGACGATTCGCGGAACGGCGCGCGTCGACATCGTCGACGGCGTCGTGAAGAACCTCGGTCTCCTGCGCACCATCGTCGTCGCGACGTCGATGCGTCCCGGTGCCGGCGGAGGGTTGACCGGCTGGTCGAAGGACGAAAAATTCTCGAGGCTTGGCGCGACGCTGCGAATCGCCAACGGCGACCTGACCAGCGACGACATCAGGTTCGAATCGGAGAACCTGATGCTGGACGCTCAGGGCGCCGTCCAGACGATGGCGTCGACGGTGAACCTGAAGGGGAAGGTGCAGCTGTCCGATGCGCTGTCGCAGCAGGGCGGCAGCGATCTCCTGCGCTACACGCAGGAAAGCGGACGCGTCACGCTGCCCGCGACCGTCGCCGGTCCCATCGCGGCGCCGCACGTCGCCATCGACACCGCCGACCTGACCAAACGCGCGATCCGCAACGCGGCGGCCGACGAAGTGGAGAAGCGGTTGACCAACGACTCGGTCAAGAAGGGACTGCTGGGTCTGCTGAGGCGGTAGTCGTTCCGGCGTCGCCTCCCTTCCTGCTCCAGCCTCGCTTCATGCGGGCTGTTTATTACGTTTTTGGACTATCCGTAATCGGAGATCGCCTTACACGATTTCCGGTCCCCCTGTCGTCGTGGCCATCGGCGAAATTTGCCGCTTGCCGCGCGCGAATCGACGCTATCGTCACGCCGCCCGGAAACCCTGTCACGCTTCCGCAGAGGAACATCATGAACCTGCCGACGCCGGCGCCGACGCCGCCCACGCGACGGCCGCAGGACTGAAGCGAGGCGGCCACGGCAACCAAAACCGTTCGCGGCGTTGCGTCCTTCGACTCGCGCGTCCAGAGTTCATCGTCCCTCGACATGGCGCGGGACGACCCTGAGGCTCTCGAAGGGTCGCACGCCGAGCCCGCTCGACACAGGCGCCGCCGCGTCGAATCGATCGACGTCGTCCGGGGCGCCATCATGATCCTGATGGCGCGCGACCACACGCGCGACTTCTTCGGCGCGATCGGGGTGGCTCTCCTATCTCTGACGGACGCCTTCCCGAGTACAATCGGCGCCACGCGAGGAGGATGATGTGAAGGCCTTCGTCTCGACGGTCGTGTTGGCGATCACCGTGAGCTTCGTCTCCGCGGACGCGCAGACCGCGAGCGAGGCTCATGTCGCCGCTGCGAAGGCGGCAGCCGGCGCCGATTTCGCCGGCGTGTTCAACCGCATCTGCTCCGAGGCCGTTCCGTCCCCCGCTGCAGCGACGTCGGGATCGGCACGAGGCGCCGCGCCGCCGCGACCCGCCGGTCCGCCGCCACGCGACAGCTGGCACGCGGAGCCGGTGAAGGTCTTCGACAATCTCTATTTCCTCGGTCAGACCGAATACTCGGTCTGGGCCGTCACGACGTCCGCGGGCATCATCCTCATCGACTCGATCTTCGACTATTCAGTCGACGACGAGGTGGCGGGCGGGCTGAAGAAGATGGGGCTCGATCCCGCGACGATCAAGTATGTGATCGTCAGCCACGGGCACTCCGATCATTCCGGCGGCGCGAAGTACCTTCAGGATCGCTTCAACGCGCACGTGCTCCTCGGCGCGGCCGACTGGGACCTGCTCGATCGCAGCAACGGCACCAGGCCGCGCCGCGATCTGGTGGCCACCGACGGACAGAAGCTCACGCTCGGCGACACCACCATCACGATCTACGCGACGCCCGGCCACACGCTCGGCACGCTGTCGACCGTGTTTCCGGTGACCGACCACGGCACGCCGCACGTCGCGGCGTCGTGGGGCGGCACGGCGTTCAACTGGATGGCGAATCAATCCGCATACATCACACCGGATCGCCCCGCGCGTTTCTGGTTCGAGACCTACAGCAGGTCGGCGCGCCGGTTCAAGGAAGTCACCGCGAAAGCGGGCGCCGACGTGCTCATCTCGAACCACACCATCTTCGACGGATCGAAAACCAAGCTTCCTGCGCTCGAGCGGCGCAAGCCCGGCGAGCCTCATCCGTACGTGATCGGCACGAGCGGCGTTCAGCGCTACCTCACCGTCGTCGACGAGTGCGCGCAGGCCGGTCTCGCGCGCGCACAGTAGCGACGGCATGCCGCATCTTCTCTCGCGCTCTCATCGCGTATCCCAGGAGGTGAACATGAAGCAGTCAACCTCTCGGTTGTTCCTCGCGTTTGCAGCGCTGATGTGGATCGGCGCACGTATCCGACGTCGTTCACGATGCAGCTGCCGGGGTTCTACGACTACAAATCGACGCAGGTTGCGGCCTACGTCCAGGACGAGTGGCAGCTGCGGCCGAGGCTCCACGTCAACGCCGGGCTGCGTTACGACGCCGACACCAACATGCGAATCAACGGGTTTTACAGCGACCTGCTGAAGGATCCGTTCTACGCGCCGCTCGCGCGCTTCCGCGGAAATGCCGACGCCGGCATGGACCTCGACACGCTTCAGCCGCGGCTCGGCGCCACGTTCGACGTGAGCGGCACCGGATCGCTCGTCCTGCGCGGCGGGTGGGGCCGATACGTGACGCGCAACCGGCCGTGGTTCGAGACGCGCACGATGAACCAGACGACGAGCAGCTCGGTGTTCATCACCGATCCGAACGCGATGAAGTTCTTCCCGGACATCAAGGGCGTGCTCGGCGGGAAGACGCTCAGCCAGTTCGCGGCGACGGCCGCGACCAACATCGGCACGCTGATTTCGGACCACTTCAAGCTGCCATCCTCTCTGAACAGCACTGTCGGCTTCGGCTGGCAGATCAACCGCGTCACTTCGCTCGACGTCGACTACGTCAACGCGCTCGGGCGCGATCAGATCGGCCTCGTGGATCTGAACCTGCCGGCATCCGGCGCGGTCAACGCGGCGAACCCGCGGCCGGTGCCGCAGTTCGCGCAGGTGCTCTCGATGGAGAACTACGTCACGAGCACCTACAACGCGCTGCAGATGCAGCTGCGCACGCGCGTGCGCGGCGCCAACAGCCTGCAGGTGTCGTACACGTTCTCGAAGCAGCGGATTGACGGCGTCGATTTCTTCAGCACGCTGCGCGGGACGCAGCGGACGCCGCTTCGACATGCGCGCGACCAAGGCGTTCCCGTTCGCCGATCATCATCGGATGGAAGTGTTCCTCGAGACGTTCAACCTGACGAACCACGTGAACCTGTCCGGGTACAACGGGAACATGAACACGACCTCGTTCCTCATCCCGAGCTCGGCGCGTCCCGCCCGCCAGATTCAGTGGGGCCTGCGCTATTCGTTCTAGTCGGAGTCGGAGTTGGAGGTTCGTATGTCGCTCATCCGTCGAGGGATAACGGTCGCTGCCATGGCCGCCTCGCTCGTCAGCGCGCCCGCGGCTCGCGCGCAGACGCCGAAGCGGCTCGCGCTCGTCGGCGGCATGCTGGTGACCGGGTACGAGGTTCCGCCGATTCATCGCGCCGCTGTCCTCGTCGAAGGCAACAAGATCGTTGCGGCGGGTCCGGCGGCCGAAGTGAAGATTCCGGCCGACGCGATCGTCGTCGACACCAGTGGGCGCGCGATGCTGCCCGGCCTCATCGAGACACACGGCCACCTCATCGTCCTCGGCCACGGCAGCTACGACACCTGGTTTCCATGGATCAAGGCGCACGGTGGCGACGCCATGCTGACGCGCGTCATGGAGATCTCGGCGAAGCAGCTGCTGATGGCGGGCGTGACGACGACGATCGATCTCGGAGCGCCGCTGCAGCCGATCCTGAGCATGCGCGATCGGATCAGCAGGGGCGAGGCCTCCGGCACGCGCCTGTTCGTCAGCGGACCGTGGATCTCGCGCGGCGCCGGCGGCGCGATGCAGGACGGCTTCGGCGGCATCAACATCTCGACGCCGGAAGAAGCGGCGCAGCAGACCGAGAAGCTCGCTGTCGCCGGCGTCGATCACATCAAGGCGCACGCAGGGCTGACGCTCGACGACTACAAAGCGATCGTCGGCGCCGCGCACAAACACCGCATTCGGGTATTCGCGCACGTCTACGCCGAGCGCGACGTCCGCAACGCCCTCGAGGCGGGCGTCGACGTGCTGCAGCACGTCGGATCGGCCGGCACGGCGCCGCCCTACAGCAAGGACCTGATCACCGAGATCGTCAACGCAGGACGACCGGTTGTCGTCACCGCGGCGCACCGCGCCTGGATTTATCAGGACACCGCCGACTTCCCGGAGCGTCTGCAGGATCCGGATCTGAGGAAGGCGTTCGGCCCGGACATCTATGCCGAAGTGCAGGATTCGCTGAAGAACTGGTGGACGCTCGGCTATTTCCAGCGGACCGACCGCGAGATGCTGTACCGCGAGCGCGGCGTCAAGCAGTTCATCGAGTCGGGCGCGGTCATGGGGATGGGCACCGATTCGGGGACGCCGATGAACTTTCACAGCGAGGCGCTGTGGCGCGAGATCAAGGTGCACGTCGACATGGGCATGACGGCGACGCGCGCCATCGCCGCCGCGACGCGCGTCAACGCGCAGATCATCGGCAAAGGACGCGAGCTCGGATCGATCGAGCCCGGCAAGATCGCCGACATCATCGTCGTCAACGGCAACCCGCTCTTCGACATCACCGCGCTGTCGCACGTCGAGGTCGTCGTGAAAGACGGCGTCGTCTACAAGGGCGGTCCCGCGACCGGATCGCGCTCGTCCGCCTTCGTCCCGGGGTCCGCGGGGAGTGCAACAGGCGGCGCCCGCGGAGAACGATGAGCAACCCGAAGGTGACGCTGGCCGCGCTCCAGCGGATGAAACAGGATGGGCGCAAGATCGTCGGCGTGATCGTCTACGACCATCAGATGGCGCAGATCGCCGATCGCGCCGGCGTTGACATCGTCTCGGTGGGAGACTCGGTCGGCGTCAATTTCTGGGGACATCAGAGCGAATCGGAAGTGACGCTCGATCAGATGCTCCTCGTGTGCCGGGCCGTGCGGCGCGGCGTATCGCGCGCGCTGGTCAGCTGCGACGTTCCAGTTGGCGCGCTGCAGGAGGGCGATGACGCGGCCGCGCGCGCGGCGACACGCCTGCTGCAGGAAGGCGGAGCGGATCTGGTCAAGATCGACGCATCCGCCGCTTCTGCCGGCGTGGTTCGAGCGGTCGTCCATGCCGGCATTCCCGTGTGGGCGCAATTCGGGGCTGAGCGCGCGGAACCGATGACGGATCCGCTCGTGCGCGAAGCGAAGCGACTCGAGGAAGCCGGCGCATCGCTCCTCGACTTCAGGCATTCAGGTCCCGTCGCGGGGCCGGAAGCCGTCCGCGCCGTCCGCATCCCGGTGATCGGCGGACTCGGCGGCGGCCCGTGGCTCGACGGCCGCGTGCGATCGATCGTCGCGGCGATCGGCTACCTCGCGTCCGCAATGGACGACGCGACCGAGCGGTACGCGAACGTCGCGGCGACCGCTCTCACGGCAATTCAGGCGCTGTGCGATGATGTCCGCGCCGGCCGCCAGATCCGCGGCGCGCCGGCGGCGCGCAGATCCTGAAGGATCATCCTCGAGAGGTCGGCTTGGCGACGGCAGTCATCGACGGAATCACCACGCGGTACGAAGTGATCGGCAGCGGCGACCCGCTGCTCATGTTTTCCCCCGGCGGCTTCGACGCGACGCTCGACAAGTGGACGACGCTCGGCGTGTACGCCCGCATCAAAGTGCTCGATCACTTGTCGCGGCGGTACACGTGCATCGTGTTCGACCGCCGCGAGACGGGCCAGTCGGGCGGCCGCGTCGAGCGCATCACGTGGGCGCATTACGTCGAACAGGGACACGGCCTCCTCCGACATCTGCGGATCGATCGCGCGCACGTCATGGGCGGCTGCATGGGCTGCTCGCCTGCGGCCGCATTCGCTGTCGCGCACGCCGACATGACGCTGAGCCTGCTGCTCTGGTGGCCGGTGGGCGGCGCGAAGTATCGGATCAACGGCCACCTGCGCTTCGCCGAGCATCTCGCGTACGTCAGACAGCACGGCCTCGAGCAGGTCGTTTCGCTCGCGAAGAGCGGCGACAAATCGTTCGGACAGGATCCGCGCGGCGGGCCGTGGGTCTCGGTGCTCAGACGCGACGGCCAGTTCGCCGCGTCGTACGTGCGGCAGGACGTCGACCGCTACATGCCGCTCGTCGCAGGCATGGCGCGCGCGCTGCTCGACAGAGACACGGCGCCCGGCGCCGAGCCCGAAGATCTGCTGCAACTGACCGTTCCCGCGCTCATCGTCCCCGGCCGCGACGCGACGCACGCCACGTCCGCGGCGCGATATCTCGAGGAATGTTTGCCGAACGCGCAGTACTGGGACGTTCCCGTGGACGAGCAGACCGAGCGGAACGCACCGGCGCGGCTGATCGAATTTCTCGAAAGCACCGGTGGGGCGCCCCTTTCAGGGCCCCAGACGCGGGCCTGAAAGGCCCGCGCCACATGCACATGATGGTGCGGCGCCACATACCATCATGTGGGGTTTCCTAATGACCGGCAGTTGGAACCGGATTGCCCGCTGGCTTCAGAAGATCGACGCGGTCCGATGCGCCGCGTGACCGTCGATCGGAATGCCGCAGGCCCGTTCTCGACCGTACATCAGGCAACTGCATTGCGAATAACCTAACGTTAGGTTATTCTGTTTCGAGGAAGTCTGGGTCACGGTTCATCGCCATGACGCCGGGAAACTTGGTAGTCGAATATTGAGGGATGCGGGGGTGCAGTAATGTCAACGCATTTTCCGATTGTCGTCGAACGTGAGGATTCTGGTGTGTTTAGCGCCTACGTGGCTGGGTTGCCGGTGTACGCTCAGGGGGCGACCGCCATCCAGGCCGAGCGCGCAATCCAGCGCACGCTGACCGCCTATCTGGAAGCTCACCCGGGGACTTCGTCGTCGGCAAACGTCAAAGTCGCAACCGTAAGGCCGTCCATCATGGGCAGGAAACCCAAAGTCGCGCTGGTGAGCGCGGCCGCGCTTGTCGGTCGCCACACCAGTCGTCGGAAGGCCGCCAGCTCGCGTGCGAATGGTCGCCTTGGCGGACGTCCTCGGCGGCGCATCTGATCGTCTGTTCCTCGTGCACAGCCGCGATCGTGGGGATAGCGTCCGGCTGGCGTCGAGACATGTCGATCATCATGCGCGCGTCCATGTGTTCGCGCGACAGATCGACGAGATGTGCACGGCGCCATCCTGCCGGTGTCACACATCACGCCGTCAGATCGCGGGTCGTCTCCACAAACAGCTCCTCGACGCTGAACGGTTTGGCGAGAATGCCCTGTTCCACGCTGTACCGAACGATTGCCTCGAGATTGTGAAGGTTCGGCTCGATGCCGTACGGCAGCGGATCGCCGGTCAGCTCCATCACGCGCACGTGGATCGGATCGGCGCCCTCGACGCGGCCGGCGGCCAGATGATCGACGTACACGCGCTTGGCCGCCGCAAACGCGTTGAACAGATCGGACGCGAGATCAGGATTCGCGTCGAGCGCGTCGTTTCTGACGACGACCGTGTGATTGATCGGATAGAGACCGCGCAAGCGCAGCGAGTCGAAGCCGGCTTCCTTCGCGTTCGCGATGAGCGGCTTCACGTTCGGCGAGTCCACCTGCACGCCGATGGCCGCCGCGATGTCGCCGGACTCGACGAGCCCTTCGAGCGTCCTGCCCGGTTCGATGGAGACGACGTTGGCGGGCAGCCGGTATTCGGCGACGTGCTCGTCGCCGGAGAGGACCCACGTCACCTTGCTCAATTCGACGCCGTGCTCGTGCTGCAGGATGCTGCGCACCCAGAGTCCCGTCGTCACGGTGTAGCCGCGGTTGACGCCGACCCTCTTGCCTTCGAGATCCTTCGGCGTGCGGACGCCGGCGTTCGTGTTGTAGACGATGGCGCCATGATGAAACGCGCGCATCGGGAAGACGGGAATCGCGGTGAACGCCTTGCCGTAGGCGCGCGAGCACAGGTACGTCGTCATCGCCAGCTCGCAGATGTCGAAGTCGAGGTTGCGCACCATTCGGCGAAACGCGTTGATGATGACCGGCACGTCTTCGAACTCGAAGTCGAACGAGCGCGGCTTCACCGTCCCGTCCTTGAGCGCCTCGGTGTGCCCGCGCGTCGCGAGCGCGGTCTTCAGTCGTTTGGTCATACCATCATGTTATGTTGCAGGCCGCCATGAGTGCATCGACGCCGGCGCTCGACGATCTCGTGACCGCGAACCGCATCCTGGCGCGCGAAGGCGTGGTCGATTCGTTCGGACACGTCAGCATCCGCCACCCCGATCGGCCGGACCGCTACATTCTGTCGCGCGCGCGCGCGCCGGAATGCATCGAGATCGAGGACCTCATGGAGTTCGCCCTCGACGGCGCGGCCATCGACGCCGCCGGCCGCAAGCCGTACGCCGAGCGGTACATTCACGGCGGCGTCTATCGGGCTCGGCCCGAAGTGCACGCCGTCGTCCATCACCACAGTCCGAGCGTCATTCCGTTCAGCGTCACCGCCGCCAGGCTCTCGCCCGTGATGCACATGTGCGCCGGCATCGGCGCATGCGTGCCGACCTGGGATTCGCGCACCCGGTTCGGCGACACGAATCTGCTCGTGACCAACGCGGAGATGGCCGCCGACCTGGCCGCGGCGCTGGGGCATCGACCTGCCATCCTGATGCGCGGCCACGGCGCCGTCGTGGCGGGTGCGTCGCTGCGTGCGGTGGTCTTCAATTCGATCTACCTCCAGCTGAACGCCGACCTGCAGATGAAAGCCGGCGCGCTCGGCGACACCACGTTTCTGAGCGACGGGGAGATTGCCGCCGTGCTCCGCACGCGCGGCTCGTTCACCTACGAACGCGCGTGGGAGTTCTGGTGCCGCCGCGCCGGCCGTCGGTACGACGCCGGACCGATGGAAGGTCCGCTGTCCGGCGCGTAATGCGATGAACGCCGAAGTGCTCGTCGTCGGCGCCGGACCCGTCGGCCTGACGCTGGCGGTCGATCTCGGAAGGCGCGGCGTTCGCTGCGCGCTCATCGAGAAGAAGCCCGCGCCGGAATTCCTGCCGAAGATGGAGCGATGCAACGCGCGGACGATGGAGATCTACCGGCGGATGGGAGTGGCCGATCGGATTCGCGCCGCGGGCCTGGACCGGAACGTCCCGATGGACGTGTACATCGCGCTGGCGATGAATGAACCTCCGCTGCTGCGGCTGCCGTATCCGTCGGTCGCCGAAGCGCAGGCGCAGATCGCGGCGTCGAACGACGGCTCGATGCCGCGGGAGCCGTATCAGCTCATTTCGCAGTACACGCTCGAGCCATTGCTCAAGCGCGAAGCGGAGCGGCTGCCGAGCGTCACCGTGCGGTACGGCCACGAATTCCTGCGCCTGTCCCAGGACGCGGACGGCGTCTCCGCAACGGTGCGGGATCCGGACGGCCGAACGATCGAGATGCGTGCCCAGTACATCGTCGGCTGCGACGGCGGCGCGAGCGCGGTCCGCAGACAGCTCGGGATTCACCTGCAGGGCGAAGGGAATCTGCTGCGGCTGCATCAGGGGCTGTACTACGCGCCCGATCTCTTCGATCGGATTCCGATCGGCGACGGCCCGGGCAAGGGACGCCACTATCACATCGCCGACGCCCAATCGACGTTTCTGATCATGCAGGACTCGACGAAGCACTGGACGCTGCACGCGGTCGTCGAGAAACCGGAGGAGATGGCGGCGCAGTTCGAGCGCACGATCGGTATCGCGGTGCCGTACGAGATGCTGTATGTCGGCGAGTGGAAGCAGAATCTGCTGCTCGCGGATCGCTACGGCGACGGCCGCGTGTTCCTTGCCGGCGATTCCGCGCACCTCGTCATTCCCACCGGCGGCCTCGGCATGAACACGGGCGTCGGCGACGCGATCGATCTCTCGTGGAAGCTCCACGCCACGCTTCGACGCTGGGGCGGTCCCAACCTTCTGCGGTCGTACGGGGTCGAGCGGCGCCAGGTCGGCGAGCGCGCGGTCGGCGCGTCGCGCTACGCGTCCACGGGGCGGCGCAGGTGGCGCTCGGAGTTCCGCCCGAACATCCGTGACGCGACGCCCGAGGGTCGGGCCACGCGAGAGCATCTGGCGCGCGTGGCGAACGTGGAGCAGCGGAAGACGAACGAGATGATCGGCGCCGAGCTCGGTTACCGGTACGTCGGATCGCCGATCATCCGCGACGAGCCCGGCGGGCCCGAACATCTGTTTCGCGACTACGTGCCGACCACATGGCCGGGCGCGCGCCTGCCGCACGTCTGGCTCGAGGAAGGCCGGTCGGTGCACGACGCGATCGGCGACGGCTATACGCTGCTCCGGCTTGGCCGATCCGATGCCGATTCGGGCGGGCTCGAGCGGGCGATGCGCGCGCGCAACGCGCCTTTCACGGTCCTGACGATCGACGCGGAGGCGCCTCGCGACGTCTACGGCTGCGACCTGATCCTCGTGCGACCGGATCTGCACGTCGTCTGGCGCGGCCAGACGCCGCCGGGCGATCCCGATCAACTGGCGGCGCTCGTGACCGGAAACTGAGCGAGGCCGAATGTGAAAATCGACGTCTTCAATCACATTTTCCCGAAACGGTTCTTCGAACGGCTCCAGCAGGTCGTCGTCAACAAAGGCGCCGTCAAACGCTGGCTCAACATCCCGTTTCTGTACGACCTCGACGTCCGATTTCGAAAGCTCGAGGAGTTCGGACCCGAATACCGTCAAATCCTGTCGCTGTCGGCGCCGCCGATCGAATCGATCAATCCCGATCGCGGCATCACGCTCGACCTCGCGAAGCTCGCGAACGACTCGATGGCCGGCCTCGTGCGCGATCACCGGGATCGGTTTCCCGGATTCATCGCGTCGCTGCCGCTGAGCCTGCCGGAGGAGAGCGTCGCAGAGTTGGAACGGGCAGTCACTCAGCTCGGCGCCGTCGGCGTGCAGCTGTTCTCGAACGTGAACGGGCTGCCGCTCGACGAGCCGCGATTCCACCCGCTGTTCGAAGCCGCAAATCGACTGCGATGCCCGATCCTGCTGCATCCGGCGCGCGGCGCCGGATTCGCCGACTATGCGAGCGAGCAGAAATCAAAGTACGAGATCTGGTGGACGTTCGGATGGCCGTACGAGACGAGCGTGGCGATGCAGCGGCTGGTCTTCTCGCGGCTGTTCGATCGGCTGCCGGACATCAGGATCGTCGCGCATCATCTGGGCGCGATGATCCCGTATTTCGAAGGACGGATCGGATACGGCCTCGATCAGCTGGGCACGCGCACATCCGACGAAGATTACGGAACGCTGCTCGCATCGCTGCCCAGGCGGCCGTACGACTACTTCAAGATGTTCTGGGCCGACACCGCCGTGTTCGGCAGCAGGGCCGCGACCGAATGCGGCCTGAAGTTCTTCGGAGCCGATCAGGTCGTCTTCGCGTCCGACGCGCCGTTCGATCCGGAAGGCGGTCCGCTGTACATCCGGGAAACACTGAAGATCATCGAGGCGCTCGACATCAGCGACACCGATCGGCGGAAGATCTATCAGGGGAATGCCGAACGACTCTTCAACCGTATATTTTGATCTCTGGAGGGAGCGATCATGGCGGCGTTGCCGCGTCTGAATACCGTCATACGAGCGCTCGAGAACGGCGAGGTTCCGGTGAGCGTCTTCGCGCCACCGACCGTCGACAACGCGATCGCGTTGTCGGTCGCGCCGTACGACGGGCTCATCTTCGAAGCCGAGCACAACGCTTACGACATCAGGGATCTGCGCGATTGTCTGCAGTACATGCTGAACCGGCGTCAGATCGTCGATCAGGGCACGCTGGCGCCGGCCGTCACGCCGATGATCCGTATTCCCCCGAACGGATCGGAAATGAACCAGTGGTGCGCGAAGCAGGTGCTCGACATCGGCGCATATGGAGTCGTCTGGCCGCACATCAGCACGGCCGAAGAGGCCTACAACGCCGTCGCGGCGTGCCGCTACCCGCGCCCGAAATCGTCGCCGGCGTACGAGCCGGCCGGCCAGCGCGGCGACGCGCCGACGGCGGCCGCACGGTACTGGGGCCTGACCCAACAGGAGTACTACGCGAAAGCCGACGTGTGGCCGCTCAATCCCGCCGGCGAGATTCTCGTCGTGATCATGTGCGAGGACGTCCAGGCGATCGACAACCTGCCGGAGATCCTGCGCGAGGTGGCCGGCATCGGCGTCGTCCTGATCGGCGAAGGCGACCTGTCGCAGAATCTCGGTCAGCCGCGGCAATACGGCCACCCGTCGGTTGTGGAAGCGATGACCGCCATCCGGCGGATCTGCGTCGAGCACAACGTCGCGTGCGGCCACCCGCACGTCGACGCCGCCAACGCGCAGAAGGTAGTCGACGATGGCTACCGATTTCTCGTCGCCGCGCCGACGCGATCGTATCCGGGTCTGGACGCGTGCCGGAAGCTGACGCGGAGAACGTCCGTGTAATTCGATTCGACGTCGATCGAGCCGTTCTAAACCGATTGCATTGAATGGCGTTTAGGCGTTCGCGGGATGGTTAGCGTCTGACTCCGATTCGGTTCTGAATTATCTTGACTGCGGAAATATGCTTCGCAGAATATTTTTGTCAATGTTTCGCCACAACATCTTGTGGCGGGGGGGCGACTCCGTTGAATGTCTCTATAGGTCAGCGTGTTTGGATTCCCTGTGAGGTCAAGCCCGGTCCGTTTTCAGACGAACGAATGGTTCGCGTTAATTCACCCGCGGTGAATTCCGCAGTGAGCAGCTGGATCGGTTTCGTTCCAACGACGCGGCTTCGCGAGCCGATAGAATGCGGCACGACCTATGTGTCAGCGATCGTTGTGAACGTATTCGACGGTCGGTTCTTCGCTCAGCTTGTGGGCGATGGGTTCGCGAATACGGTGTTCGAGGATTCCATCTCACGAGCTCAACCGATTGATTCTTTCACGGGCTGATATTCTCGACTACCTTGAGAAGGGCAAGCTCAAATTTGATCCGGCCATCGGTCCGGATCGTGTCGCACAAGTATCTGTAGATCTTCTTTTAGGTCGGAAGTTCACTACTTTCAAGGATCCACCGAAGTATCTTCCTGCCATCCACGTCGATCATTCGTTGTGGGATTCTGCTGACCTTTGGGAGCATATCGAGAAAGATGTTTTTCGTCTTCACCCGGGCAGTTTTGTGCTCGCACACACTCGAACGCATTTGTATTCCTGACGATCTGGTCGGTTTAGTGGAGGGTAGAAGTAGCTGGGCGCGCGTAGGCGTTTCCATTCACGTCACCGCGCCCAAGATCGATCCAGGGTTCGATGCAACGATTACGCTAGAAATGTTCAACTTTGGAAAAATTCCGGTTGATCTGCGAGCCGGAATCGACCAGCCTGCGCAGCTGATGTTGCTCACTGTAAGTACACCACTGAAAGAGCAGGAGCTTTACGGGCAGGGAGAACATGACCGCTTTCAGCATCAAGACGCTCCAATTCCACACAAGGAGCCGAAGCATTGAGCATGCGCATCGCAAAATGAAACCCTAACTTGTTGCCGCTAAGCCGTCCATGTTGCATCGCAGTTCGTCGATCGTCTCGCACGAATTTGCGATTTCAACGAATGTCCAAATATGTTCAGTGACTGGCCGCATTCAGTAGCGCTCGTCAAGCCAATCGGCCGGCGCCGTCGGAAGGACGGTCTAAAGACCGTGCCCTACAACTGAGGTTTGAGCATCGCGGCGAGCGGTTGTCCCGGATCTGCGAGCGCAGTGGCATCGACGGCAACGCGGCGCTCGATCAGCCGCCGCGCCATCGCGAGGTCGCGCTGCGCGTTGATTCCCATCGCGTAGGCGAGACGTCCATCGATCACGTCGAAGATCAGCACGCGGCCGCCGCCCAGCGGACGATGCACGCGCGCGCTGCCCGGCGCCGGCCAGCCGACGCCCTGGATGTACAGGTCGTACTGCTCCGACCAGAACGACGGGACGGTCGTGTAGCGCTCGTTCGCGCCGGCGGCGTTCCGTCCGGCGATCGCGCCCTGGTCCTGCGCGTGCAGCCAGTTCTCCAGGCGGACGAGCCCCTGCGGACCGGGAAAGCGCACGCAGTCGCCGGCGGCGAGAATCGCGCGGTCGGACGTTCTGCACTGCGCGTCTACGACGATGCCGTCGTCAGTCGCGAGGCCCGCGGACGCCGCAAGCGCGTCGTCGGGTTTCGATCCGGTGCCGACGACGACGATGTCGGCGACGAAGCGCTCGCCGGCGCCGGTGACCGCTGCGATTCGGCCGTCCCTTTGCGCCGTCGCCGTCAGGAGCGTCGTCCCGACGCGGATGTCCACGCCGTGCCGTGCGTGCGCCTCGTGAACGGCGCCGCCGATCTGCTCGTCGCACACGCGCGCGAGAATGCGGGGCGCGACTTCCAGCACCGTCACCTTCACGCCCAGCATCGCGCCGGACGAGGCGACCTCCAGACCGATCAATCCGCCGCCGACGACGAGCAGGTCGCGACAACCGGCAAGCGCCGCCTTCAGCACGCGGGCATCGGCTTCGGTACGGAGGTAATACGTGCGGGGCGCGCCGACTGGAAGTTGCGGGATCTCGCGCGGCGTCGAGCCGGTCGCAATCACGAGCGCCTCGTAAGGCAGGCTTCGGCCGTCGGCGAGCACGACAACGTGCCCGGTCCGATCGATCCCTGTGCAGTCTGCCGAGGTTTCGAGGACGACCCCGTGGCCGGCCACGCCGCCCGGCCCGGCGATTGGCGCGTCTTCAGGCGAGACGCGGCCGAGCAGCACCGCCTTCGACAGCGGCGGTTTCTCGTACGGCTCGCAGCGTTCTCGTGTGAGCAGCGTGACGGCGGCGTCGGCATCCTGCTTCCGCGCCGCAATTGCTGCAAAGGTACCGGCGGGACCGCCGCCGATTACAACGACGCGCACCAACCCACTCGACCCACCTGACCTACCCGACCCACCCGACCGGCCTAGGCGCGCAGAGCGGTCAGCATGTCGTCGATGTAGTCGTCGCTCCTGGAAAGCACGACCATCAGCGACCACGGCCGGATTTGCGCGAGGGTCCTGGAGAGATCGGTTTCCGAAGCGGCGCTCGCGCCGACGATGAGGCCGGTCGTTGTCACACGCTCGAGACTGCACGCCTGTCCGATGCGCGAGACCGCGTGGGCGTGGCCGCCAGGCCCGGCGACGAGAATCACGAGATCCGAAGCGTTGACCTCGTGTTCGACGTTCCTCGCGTGTCCCGCGAGATCGTGCAGAGCGCCGTCGGTGGACGCTGCCGTCAGGAACGTTGCCTGCCTCCACGCGGCGCCGGCGAGCCGCGCCACCGCCGCTTCGCCGGCGGCATCGAGCGCGATGACGCGTATCGAGCGCGGCAGCGAGTTCGGGGCCTGCACGCGGAAGCGCGCTTCGGCCGCCGAATTCATGCGCGCGGATTCGCTCCTCATGGTCACGGTCACATGAGATTGCAGATTTCTGATTTCAGATTGCAGATTGAATTGGTCATTGAATGAATCAGCATTGAGCAATTCAATCTGCGATCCGCAATCTGAAATCAGCAATCAATCTGCAATCTGCAATCAGCAATTCAATCTGCAATCAGCAATTCAATCTGCAATCAGCAATTCAATTTGCAATCAGCAATTCAATCAGCAATCTGCAATCAGCAATCAGCAATTTCAAGTTACACCGAAGCGGGCGCGACAGCTGGACGTGCGATCAACGCCTCGCGCGCGCCTTCGGTGAACGGCACGTCGGGCGGGAGCACGATTGCCGCCGATCGCACTTTCTGATGTTCCGGGTCGACGCCCGGCGGCACCGTGCCCTCGTCGACGAACGCTTTCACCGCGCGCAGCAGGCGATGCCGCGCCATGATGATGCCGTTGTCGGTCGACACCAGGTTCTCTTTGGTTCGATCCACCACCGGTCCCATGCTCTCCTGCAGCGACGCGTCCTGCATCGCGATGCCCTCGACGCCGCTGAACGTCCTGCCGGCCTTCTGCGCCGCACGGTCGATGAGGTAATCGTTGTCCTTGTTGGCGAGCGGACGGAAGGTGCCGGGAACGTACCGAACGTGAATGCCTCTGCCGTCGCGCATGGCGGCGAGCTCGGCTGAGGTCAGTTCGCGAACCGGATGGTAGTCGTAGCTCCACGCCCAGCAGGTCTCGTCGTCGATCGGGATCCAGAAGTGGCCGTGGACGGCATGATTGCCTCGCGGCGCGATCATCGTGAACGACGGCATCACCCACTGCGTGATGCGCCAGTAGTAGTTGCCGCCTTCCGCGTTCCGGCGCGCGCCGATGTGCAACCCGCCGGCGCTTTCGACGACCTCGAACACCGGCCGCGCATCGGTCAGGTTGTACTGGTTGCCCCGGGCGCCCTTGAACAGCGGATCCGAATCCAGATCGCCGCGGTGCAGCCACGACACGTGGCTCGAATCGATGCCGCCTTCCATCGCCTGCAGCCAGTTCGATTCCTGGAAGCGCTTGCTGGTGAACGTCTGAGGGCGCGGCACCGTGATGAATTCCCATTCGGGGAGCGGCGGTTGCGAGTCGGCCGGACCCATGCAGGTCCACAGCACGCCGCCGCGCTCGACGAGCGGATAGGATCGCAGCTTGATCCTCCTCGCGAAACCTGAAGCTTCGGGCTCCGACGGCACGTCGACGCATTGACCGGTCACGTCGTATTTCCACCCGTGATAGCAGCAGCGCAGCCCGCACTCCTCGTTGCGGCCGAACCAGAGCGACACGCCTCGATGCGCGCAGAACTCGTCAATCAGACCGCAACGCCCCTGCGTGTCGCGGAACGCGAGCAGACGCTCCGAGAGAAGCTTCACACGCACGGGCGGACCGTCGTTCTCGGGGAGCTCTTCGGACAACAGCGCAGGAATCCAGTAGCTCCGGAACATGCGTCCCATCGGCGTGCCGGGACCGGTCAGCGTCAGCAGATCGTTCTGTTCTTTCCTGAGCATCGTCCGCGCTCCGCAGCCAATGGTCCGACCTTTGGCGTCTCGTATACTGGAACCGGATTATGCCGTCCCGCGTGCAACTGTGCAAGGTCGAGGACGTCGGCGTCGGCGAGGTGCGGAAGATCGACGCGGGCGGCCTGACGCTGGCGGTCTACAACCTCGACGGCGCGTTTTACGTCACCGACGACGCGTGCACGCACGGTCCCGGGTCGCTGTCGGAAGGATTCGTCGACGGCGACACGATCGAGTGCAACTTCCATCAGGGCGTGTTCAACATCCGCACCGGCGAATGCGTGAGGCCGCCGTGCATGATCCCGGTCAGGACTTATCGCACCGTGGTCGAGCACGGACTGGTGTACGTGGAGGTCGGGTAGGTCGGGTGGGTCGGTCAGATTCTGAAACGTTCCAGCGTCTCCGCGGCGAACAGCTGGTCGGCGTCCAGCTGCTGCTTTGCGAGACCCTGCTCATGGGAGTACCGCAGAAACGTCGCCAACGTGCGGCGATTTCGCTCGATCCCGTACGGCCAGAATTCCTCTCCCATCTCGCGGCGTGTCTCTTCCACGTGCGCCGGCAGCCACGGCAGCATCGCCTTGAGCGCCGCCGTCTCGGCGAGATCGGCGTAGGTTTCCTGCTGCGCAGCGCAAAACGCCTTGTAAAGCGACTGCGCAACCCAGCGATTGCTGTCGTACACGTCACGTCGAATGACGAGCGTGTGCATGATCGGGAAGATGCCGGTTCGATGGAAGTAGGCGCGTTCCACGCCGGGGAAATCCTCGAACAGCCGCTTCACCGTCCCGCCGCCGGAACGAAAGCTCGACGGCGCGCGCGCGGCGTACAAGGCGTCGATCTCACCGCGCGCGAGCATCGACGACAGCGTCTCGTCCGGACCGATGCGCTCGACGCGGATCTGCGGCGGCAGATCGAGCGGCAGCTTCTCGGGACGATTCGGCTCCTCCTCGCCGCCGGTCACGTAGACGACGCTGTCGGCCGGCACACCGTGCTCGTCGGAAAGAATGCCGCGGATCCACACCGCGGCCGTCATCTGGTACTCGGGTGTGCCGACGCGCTTTCCGATCAGGTCTTTCGGTTCCTTTATGCCGCTTGCGGCGTGGACGTAGATGGACGAGTGGCGGAACACCCGCGACGGAAAGACCGGAATCGCGACGAACGGCCGATTCGGCTGGAACAGCGACAGCACGTACGACGACAGCGACATCTCGGCGGCGTCGAACTCGGTGTGCCGCAGCATCCGGAAGAACGTTTCTTCGACCGGGATGTTCAGGTAGTTGAGGTCGACGCCATCCGGCCGGATGCGTCCCTCGAGGAGCGCACGAGTGCGATCGTAATTCCAGCACGCGAGCGTGAGCGCGAGCTTCGGCATCGGCGAAACAGCGATCGAGGGAGACCACGGTATCACACCGGTTCTCTCCGTTGACTCGGCGCGACGACACGACTTACAGTCGGTTCTCGCGTATGCCTGAAAAAATCGTCGCCGCAGTAAAGGTCGGACCATCGACGACCGAGCTGCGTGAACTGGATCTGCCGCCGGTTCCCGACGACGCGGCCCTGATGAAGGTCGAAGTCGCGGGCGTCTGCGGAACCGACGTCACACAGTACCGGCTGCCGCTGCGCCGCGGACCGCTGGTGATGGGCCATGAGAACGTCGGCTACCTCGCGCGCGTCGGAAAAATCTTCGCCGCGCACAAAGGCATGAGAGAAGGCGATCTCGTCTTCCTCGAGCACTACCTGCCCTGCGGTCACTGCGAATGGGATCACATGGGCGAGTACCGCCACTGCGCGGCGACCGAGTGGTTCTACGATCCGAACGCGATCCGATACGGCTACACGTCGATGGACATCGCGCCGGGTCTGTGGGGCGGATTCAGCCACTACGTGTACCTGCCGCTGAATGCGGTGCTGCACAAAGTTCCGAGAGGGCTGACGCCGGAGGAAGCCGGCGTCGCCACGCCGATGTCCAACGGCGTGCAGTGGGCGCTGATGGACGGAGGCGTCGGATACGGATCGAGCGTCCTCATCCAGGGTCCGGGACAGCAGGGACTGTGCTGTCTGATGGCATCGAAACAGGCGGGCGCCGATTGCGTCATCGTCACCGGCACGTCGAAAGACAGGCGACGGCTGGAGGTCGCCACCGCGTTCGGCGCCGATGCGGTCGTCGACGTGGAGAAGGAGGATCCGCTCGCGCGCATTCTCGAGATCACCGGTGGACGCGGTGTCGACGTCGTGCTCGACTGCACCGTCGGCGCCGGCAGCGCGCCGACGCTGCTGGGCATCGAAGCCGCCAGACGTCGCGGCGCGACGATGGTCGTCCAGGGCGAAGGCAACCAGGAGTTTCCCAATTTTCCAATTGGAAGGCTGACGCGCAAAGGGATGACGCTGAAGAGCGCCCGCGGCCATTCCTATCGCGCCGTGGAGCTCGCGCTGCGTCAGCTGGCCTCGCACCGGTTTCCGCTCGACATGATGATGACGCACACGTTCGGACTCGCCGACGTCGACTTCGCGATCAAGTCGGTCGGCGGGCAGGGAGCGCCGGGCGCGATTCACGTGTCCGTTCTGCCGTGGAAGTAGGCGGGTGGGTCGCGCAGGTCGGGTGGGTCAGGCAGGTTTGAGGTGAGCGCGGCTGAGATCAGGCAGCAACTCGCGGACGCGATTCGCATGCTGGCGCGCGCCGACATCGTGGACCACAGCGGCCACGGCAGCGCGCGCCGAGACGGGGAGTCGTTCTACGTCAATTCAGCGGCCTCGGCGCGCGGCGCCCTGACCGCCGACGACATCGTCGCCGTCGATCTCGACGGCAACCTGATCGAGGGGAGCGCGCGGCCGCCGTTCGAGTTCCACATCCATTCTGAAATCTACCGCGTCCGGCCCGACGTGCACGCCGTCATGCACACGCATCCGCGCTGGTCGACGTTTCTGACGATGACTGGCGCGAAGTACCGAGCGGTCTACGCGCAGGGCGCGCTGCTCGGCGACGACATCCCGCTGGTCGACTCGCCGCTGTCGGTGAACACGCGCTCGATGGGAGAGAAGGTCGCCGCGACGCTCGGCCGCGGCCCTGCCGTCCTTCTGAAATCGCACGGCGCGGTCGTCGTCGGATCGACCCTCGTCGAATGCTTCGCGCTCGCGGCGTACCTCGAGGAGAACGCCTACCGCCAGTACATGGCGATGCAGATCGGCGATCCGTACGTGTTCAGCGAGGCCGAGCAGCAATCATTTCGCGAACGGCTGTGGACGCCGGCGTTGTTCAGGAAGACCTGGGACCATTACCACGCGAAGCTGTAAGGCACTGGTGGACCCGCTTCTGGATGTCGCCGACATGCTCGGCCATGATCGTGTACGCGGCGTCGCCGTCGCGGCGGCGGATGGCCTCGAAGATCTGCCGGTGATAGCGGCTGTTGCGGAGGCGGTGGCGCGCGCGGGTCGAGGCGTCGAGCGCCGACGCGACGTTGGCGGTCAGATCGGCCAGGGCGTTCATCAGCACGATCAGCGGCAGGTTGCGCGCGCAGTCGGCGATTGAGCGGTGGAACTGCGAGTCGGTCGGGCGGAACGGCCCCGTTGGGCGCGCCGCTTCCTCTTCCTCCTTCAGCAGCACACGTTCGAGCCGCGCGATGTCCTCTTTTCGCGCGCGCAGCGCCGCGAGCTGGGCCATCGGCGGCTCGATCAGCATGCGCGCCTCGGTGAGCTGTTTGTGCGGCGTCTTGCCGAGCCCGAGCACCAGCGAGAGCGACCGGAGCACCGGCTCGTGATCGACCTTGACGACGAACGCGCCGCCGTCGGCGCCGCGCCGGATCCTGAGCAGACCGACTTCCTCGAGCGACCGGTACGCCTCCCGAACCGACACGCGGCTCGTCTTGAACCGCCGCGCCATCTCGCGCTCCGCCGGAAGCTTGTGGCCGGCTTCGATCCGGCCTTCGGTGATCTGCTCTTTGATCCGCCGGACGATCGCTTCCGACACTCGGCCCGGACGGCGCGCAGTGACTAGCATGGCTGCATTCTCCCGAACACGGCGAGGTGCGTCAACACGACGGTTCACTTCGGCTCCTTCGAGTAATCATAAAACTGGAAGTCGAAGCGGTACTCGGGCTGTTGCTCTTCGAAGCGCGCGCGGACGACGATCGTCGCGGGCAAGGCGAGGTGCGGCACGTGCGCGTCGAGGAACGCGCCGCCCGCCGCCGGGTTGAAGGGAATCGAGCTCTCGCCCACGACGATGCGGCTCGTGAATCCACGCGGAATGAACGGACGCGAGTACTCGTCGTAGACGTAGAGGCGGAACTGCGACGGCGACGGATGCGTCGCTTCGACGTGCCAGTTGTTCGGCGCCATGATGAAGCTGCCGCCGTGCTTCGGATTGTGATCGCCGTGCGGCCGCAGCGCATACCTGGCGACGAGCGTCCGATGGTCAATCGGACACCTGCCGGGATTGATCTCGTTGATCTTCGGATGTGCCGGGCACGTGAACGAGAGCGCTTTGATGATCTTTACGAGCTGCCGCCCGCAGATCCGGCACCTGCCGGCCCTGTGCTCGGTGACGTCGAGGTGGAGCTGACAGCTCCACACGAGCTCGAGCCGCACCGGCGTCAGCGCCATCCTGCAGATGGGACACGCGCCACTCTGATCGTCGACGACCTCGGGATGCATCGGACAGGTCCACGACACCGGCGGCAGCGGTCCGGTCGGAGGGACAGCGAGCGCAGCGAATGCAGCGAGGAATTGCCGGCGATTCACGGCGTTGGACGACATCGGTGCGCTTGACACTCCAGGATCCGGCGGCTAGGATGCCCGCAAAGGTAAGACCATTCTCGCCTGCGCGTCAAACTGCGCCTGAAGAACATGAGCAGAATCCTCCTCGCCACGTTCGTCGCCGCGTCGGCGGCCACGCTCGCCGTCTCCGCGCAGAAGCGAACGCCGTTCGACGGCAAGATCGACTATCAGCTCACCGCGAGCAAGGAATCGCCGGCGGCCATCGCCGCGTGGTGGCCGGCGTTCATCCAGCAGAACACGCTCGAGGGCTACTGCTGGAATCTCAACACGCTGCCGCTCGTGGATCGGCCGCAGCTCGGCGACAAAGCGAAGATTCTGCGCGTCGGCGGCGCCGGTCAACTGACGCAGGTCGTGGAGATTCCACCGGGAAGGAAGACGGTGTGGCACGGCTACGGCTGGGAGGGCGAGGCGCTGTTCTACGTCCTCAGCGGCCGCGGCCAGACCGAGTACCGCGGCATGACGGGCGGTCTGCCGTCGAACAAGTACACGTGGAAGAAGAACTCGCTGTTCGCGATTCCGGTCGACCACGAGATGCAGCACACCAATCTCGATCCTGCGCAGCCGGTGCGGCTGCTCGCGGTCACCGGCTACGCGATCAACATGTATCCGTTCGTCGAGGAAGAGCTGCGCGTCGGGCGTCAGAATCCGGCGGAGAACGCCGAGGAGCGAGCGCGGGTGCTGTCGACGACGACGTATCCGGGGCACTACGTGGACGACCTGCGCGATCATCCCGTCGCGATGCGCGAGGCGCGCGCCGATCGCACCGCATTCTTCAACATGATGTCGACCGTCGGCCACCGGACGCATCCCAACGTGCACATCAGCGAGCTCGTCGGGCCGCAGGCCTACGCGCACAAGCACGGCAACCAGCCGATCTTCGTCATCCTCAAGGGCGCCGGATACGACATCTGGTCGGAAGCGCGCGACCTGAAGGAGTACGAGGCTGCGGTCAAGGCCGGCACGGCGCACCGCGCCGAGTACGGGACCGGAACGCTCTGCGGCGTTCCCGGCGGACCGCACTGGCATCAGCACTTCAGCACCGGCACCGAACCGCTGCGCTACCTCGCAATCGTCCCGCGCGGGGAATACGAAGAGAAAAAGTAAGAAGTACGAAGTAAGAAGGGCGATGTGCGACGCATCCTCTGGACCGCTGCGGCGATCGCGCTTGCGGCGGTGACTGTGAGCGCGCACGCGAACAGCGTCAGCTACGCCGAGTTTTCCGTCGATCGCGGCACCATCCGCGCGATCGTGCGGCTGCCGCTCGACGACGTCGACCTGCTGCTGCGCCTCGATCGCGATCTCGACGGCCGTGTGTCGGACGCCGAGCTCGCTGCCGCTCAGGCCGCGATTCGCGCGTACTTCGCGAAGCATCTCCACGTAGCGGTGGACGGCGTGGGCGTCGCGGGCACGCTGGATCGCATAGCCGCGTGGCGCGATCCGTCGGCGTTTCAGTACCTTGAAGGCGACCTGTCGTTTCATGCGCGGCGCCGTGTCGGCCGCCTGGCAATCCGGTCCGATTTCCTCACCGAGCTGTACCCGTCGCACAAGACGCTCGGCCGGATCAGCATGGCGGGACGTGACGAGCGCTTCACGTTCGAATCGGTATCGGCTTTCGAGAAGCGCCTCGCACCCGATCGCGCCGCGACGATTGCCGTCGCCATCGGCGGCCTCCTCGTCGTCGGCGTGTTGCTGCTGATTCGTCGCTCGACGGCTCGGCAGAAGTCCGCCTTCGCGCCCTCGGCGCTTCGGCGCGACAAGACGGGCGCCGCGCTCGTGTTCATCCTCATCGCCGCCACTGCGCAGGCCGACGTCATCATGTCGGCGCAGGCGCTGAACGCCACGCTGAAGACGATGGAGAAGTTGACGCGGCAGGCGAACGACGATGCGCCCGCGGCGCGTCAGGAAGCGCTGTTTCAGCTCGGCGCCGAGGCCGACGGCCTCGCGTCGATCATGAACATGGAGGTCGAGTCGCACGGCATGCAGGAACGCGGGCTGCTCGACCTCGCGCTGCGCCGGACGAAGGAGCTCGGCGTCCGCATCGCCTACAACCGCGAGAAGAAAAAATTCTTCTACGACGGCGACGCGTTCGGCGAATACCTGAAGGAAGCGCCGCGCGGCGCGCACGCGGCGCCCGCCGAATTCAAGCTGTTGTCTTACGGCTTCTATCAATCGTCCGGCGCCGACATCGCAGCGCTCAGCGCGGCTGCCGCCGCGAAGACGCGCTTCCTGTCGCGATACCCGCGGTTCGAGGGGAACGCCGAGCTGCGCCTCTACCTCGCCGTCGACTACCGTGATCTGCAGCGGCGGTACGCCGAGGCACACGACGGCGCCAACGCCGCGAAATACCGGCGCCTCGCGCGCGCCGAGTGCCTGCGCATCACGCGTGAGTATCCGCGGACGGAGCAGGCCGAGGCCGCCCGTCAGTTGTTGCGAGGCTTGGAGGCCAGGCAGGTCGGGTAGGCCGGGTGGGGCGGGTAGGTCAGATAGGTCGGCTCGGGTAGGTCGGGTGGGTTGGTGGCAGGTAAATGGATCGGGGAGGTCTAGGAGGGCGTATGCGCTTGCGTTCGGTCGTCGTCGCCGCATCCATCCTGTTCATGCTGTGGACTTCGTTCGGAAGCATTGCGAGCGGCCAGTCGTCGGGGCTGGTCAAGGTGACGCCGTTCGGCAGCCACAGCGGCGAGCTGTGCCGCAACGATCGCGCGCTGCTGTTCGAGGATCCGACCGGCGTGCGCATTCTCTACGATCCTGGACGGACCGTCGACGAGACCGACGGTCGACTCGGCGATGTCCACGTGATGCTGCTCTCGCACGCGCACAACGATCACATCGGCGACGTCCGCCCGAGCCCGGGCGGTACATGCGCCGCGCCTGCGACGGGAGCGGCGAACGCGAACACCAACTTCGCCGCGATTGCCTCGCTCAAGAACGCGGCGGTCCTCGCGCCCGGAGAGCTGTCGACATATCTGTCGCGCAAGATCCAGAACATCCGCGGCTCGGCGCCGGCCGCCTGTGCCGAAGGCGGGATCGACAACACGTTCGACGTGCCGCTCCCGGCGCCGTGCACGGCGTCGCTGCGTCCGGGCGGCAGCCGAACCGCGCGGCGCGGCGGCGCGGCGTCGGGCGTGCGCATCGCCGCCGTGCAGGCGATTCACAGCAACGGCGTCGCCGGCGGCCTCGTCGATTCGCCGGGCGAAGCGCCCGGCCTGAGCGGATACGGCGGCTCGGAATCGGGATTCGTCATCACCTTCACCAACGGCCTGGCGGCGTATCTCACCGGCGACACCGGCATGTTCGGCGACATGGAGACGATCATCTCGCGCTACTACCATCCGAATCTGGTCGTGCTGAACATGAGCGACACGGTGACGCTCGGCCCCAACGAAGCGATCTTCATGATGAAGTCGCTCATCCGGCCGCGCTCGGTGATGCCGTCGCACGTCAACGAGCAGGCGACGGCCGGCGGCATCGTCCGCGGCGGTACGCGCGTCGATCTGTTCCAGCTCTTCGTTCGGGATTACGTCGACGTCGTCCTCCCGCTGAGCGACGTGACGCGCACGTTCGACGGCTCGGGCCGGTGCGCCGGCTGCCGATAATCGCACACTGAAGAGAGCTCACGGATATGCAACCACGGAGCCTCGAAGACATGAAGAAGAAAATGGTCCGACCATTCGCCTTGCGGCCGCCGCCTGAGCGTGGCACACTACCGCTCGGCTGAAAGCCTCGCGCTACGAAAGGCGCTGAACGCCTCGCGCTACGAAAGGCGCTGAAAGCCTCGCGCTACGAAAGGCGCTGAACGTCTCGCGCTACGAAAGGCGCTGAAAGCCTCGCGCTACGAAAGGCGCTGAACGCCTCGCGCTACGAAAGGCGCTGAACGCCCTCGCGCTCCGGAGAAGCGCGCGGCTGGAGAAAAGCATATGCGTCGCGTCCTGATTGCTGCCGCGGCCGCGTCCGCCTTGCTGCTCGCCGGTGCTGAGCCGTCGCCCGAGGCCAGCGCCCCGGGCGATCTTGCGGACGACGCGTCGCTCGAGGCGCTGCTCGCAGCCGATTGCGTGGACGACACCGCGATGGAGATCGCGCAGGCGGCCGGGCGTCTCCCGCAGGAAGGCGGCGTCGCGTCCGACCAGTGGCCGCCGCACGCTATCGGCGGCGTCATCCCGCCGATTCGATCGGTGTCGGATCTCTTTCCGACGTTCGACGGCGTGGCCGTCGACACCGAGAACAACCGCGTGATCTTCAGCGACGAGAACCGCCATTCCATGCTCGTGTACGACCGCACGGCCGGCGGCTCGTCGAACGACGTCACCGAGCCGGTGCAGTGGGTGTTC
Source organism: Acidobacteriota bacterium (assembly GCA_003222395.1). Taxonomy (GTDB): domain Bacteria; phylum Acidobacteriota; class Vicinamibacteria; order Vicinamibacterales; family CAVVIG01; genus Gp6-AA45. The sequence continues at coordinate 163,489 of QHWB01000052.1, read as the reverse complement.
GGTCCGAAGGCGCAGCTCGGATACATCGCCGGCGTCGAGGTCGATCCGAAGCGGAAGGAGTTCTACACCGTCAACAACGACGGCGGCGACCGCATGGTCGTCTTCTCGTACGACGACCACGGCAACGCGCAGCCGCGGCGCACGCTCACGCTGCCGCACCAGTCGTGGGACGTCTCGCTCGCGCCGACACGCGACGAAATCGCCATCACGGTGCAGCAGTCGAATGCGATCTCGATCTTCAAGCGCGGAGCGAAGGGGACCGATCATCCGATTCGTACGATCCGCGGGCTCGCGACCGGGCTCGAGGATCCGCACGGCCTCTACTTCGACGAGACGCACAACGAGCTGATCACGGCCAACCACGGCAACTGGACGCAGATTCGTCCCTACACGCCGTACGATCCGATCGTCACCGACGTCGGCGAGTACAAGTCGGGCGCCTTCCATCCATCGGCGATCACGTTCCACGCCGCCGACGCCAACGGCGACGTGCCGCCGCTGCGGACGATCGAAGGCGATCTGACCGGGTTGAACTGGCCGATGGGGATCGACGTCGACCTCACGCACCATGAGATCGCGGTCGCCAACTACGGCGACTCGTCGGTCCGCATCTTCCGCCGCGACGCGAAGGGGAACGTGCAGCCGACGCGCGTGATTCGCGGCGCGCTCACGCAGATCGTCGGTCCGGTCTCGGTCGCGATCGACGTGAAGAACGAGGAGCTGTGGGTGGCCAACTACGGCGACCACACGGCGGTCGTCTTCCCGCGCACGGCCAGCGGCAACGTCCGGCCGAAGCGGATCATCCGCAACGCGCCCAAAGACACGCCGACCTGCGGGTTCACCAACGCGTCGGCCGCCGCGTACGATTCGAAGCGCGACGAAATCCTCGTCCCCAATTGAGTCAGCGTGCCGAGGATCTCGGTGTTTGCCAGGCTGGCAAACGGAAACGTGGCTCCCAAACGCGTGATTGAAGGTCAGGCGACGAACCTCTCGCGCACGATGCACGGCATCGCCTACGACGCGATCCACGACGAGATCGTCATCCCGGTCGCGCTCGGCGGCGCGGTGCTCGTGTTCAGGGCCGACGCGACGGGCGAAGTGCCGCCGCTGCGCGCGATCCAGGGGACGCGCACGCGCCTCGTGCGGCCGCACACGGTCGCGGTCGATCCGGTCAACAACGAAATCCTCACCGCCGATCCGAGCATGCGGGCGGTCGTCGTCTTCGATCGGACCGCGAACGGCAACGTGGCGCCGAAGCGCGTCATCACTGGTCCGAAAACCGGTCTGCTCGACATCGTCGGCCTCGACGTCGATCCGATCCGGAACGTGATCGTGGCCGCGAGCCGGAAGGGGAACGGCGAGAAGGTCGGCATCTTCGTCTTCGACCGCCTCGCGAACGGCGACGTCGAGCCGAAGCAGTTCATCGGCGGCCCGAATTCGAAGCTCGCGCATTTCCGCCAGGTCACGATCGATCCCGCGACGGGCAACATCTTCCTCGCGCAGCAGAACACGCGCATGAAGCAGATGGAGGCGTACGTCCTCGACAAGCCGCGCGAAGGGTTCAAGGCGAAGGAAGAGAAAGAGGACGAGGACGACGACAGCGATTCGGGACGGCTCGATCAGATGGGATTCATCGCCGTCTACGCGCCGGACGACAACGGCGACATCCCGCCGCGCGCGATCATCAAGGGGCCGGGCATCCGGCTCGCCGGCGCGGCCGGCGTCGCGCTGAACCCGAAGCGGAAGGAAATCATCACCGTCGGCGGCAACGGCTTCCAGACGTTCCTGCTGCCGGAGTTCTTCAAGCCGTTCCGAAAGACCGGCGGCACGCGTTGAACGCTCGCCACGAAGTCGAGTTCGCCGCCGTGGAGGGCACGATTCTTTCCGCCCAGGTGTGACTTGATTCGATCAACGTCACACTTTAAAAACTCAACAAACCTTACGCGGTTGCGGGGTCGCTCAATGGCTAGCGCGCTCCTCAGTTTCCTGTAGCGCGAGGCTTTCAGCCCAGCGGCAGACTTTCTCGCTACGCGCTCGCGAAAACTGCGAGCGCTCAGAAAATAAACTTCACTCCTAATTGCACCTGCCGCGAGGTCGTCGCGGTGTGGGTGATCTGCGTCGCGCCCGGAATCCGCGTGCCGTCCGGATTGAAGAGCGCGGCGGAGTTCGGCGTGGCGAAGTTCGCGCGGTTGAACAGGTTGAAGATCTCCACGCGCAGCTGCAGGTTCTGCCTGGCGACCAGGGCGTTCTTGAAGATCGACAAGTCCACCATCTTCAAATCGGGGCCGCGCAGGCTGTTCCGCTGCACGTTTCCATACTCGCCGGCCGGCGGCAGGACGAACGCGTTCGCGTTGAACCAGTTGTCAGGTGCGCCGACGATCGCGCTGTCGGGGTTGAAGCCCGCGGCCCAGTCCGGCTTCTGCGGATTCGGATCGCTCGACAGATCCTTTGCGTAGTCGAATCCGATGAAGGGCGTGAACGGAATGCCGCTCGCGTAGTTCGCGACGACGCCGACCTGCCAGCCTTGAACGAGGTGCCGCGCGCCGCCCGTCAGGCTCTTTCCGAACGGCAGCTGGTACACCGCGTTGAAGACCAGCGTATGTCGCACGTCGTAGCTCGACGGCCCGAGCTCGTTCTCCGGATGGAAGTAACTGGTCGCGCTGCCCGCGCCGTTCTCGAAGTCGGAGGATCCGATCAGGCCGCCCGACCACGTGTCGCGCGAGTTGCCGTAGGTGTACGAACCCTGAAACAGCAGCCCGTTCGCGAATCGGCGGTTGAGGCTCGCCGTCATCCCGTTGTACCAGGAGCGCGCCACGTTCGTGCGCGTGCGGATGCGGCCCCATGACGGGAACGGAAGCGCCGCGCCCGGCACGACCTGCCAGTGTCCGTCGGCCGCGTTGAACCGCACCGGCACCGCGTTGGGATCGCTGTAGAACGGCAGGTTGTAGCCGCGCGATCCGATGTAGCCGACTTCGGCGACGATGCCGCTGCCGATTTCGTGCTGAACGCTGGCATGGTACTGCGCCGTGTACGGCTGCTTCGTGTCGTAGTCGATGAACTCGGATCGCTTCTGCACCGCGAGGCCGGTGCCCTGCGCCAGCAGCTGCTGGACGGCCGGTCCGAACGTCGGGACCGTCCTGATGTCGACGCCGGCGAAGTACGGATAGATCCGGAACGTGGTGCCGCGGTAGTACGACGTCGTGAGCGGCTGGTAGAACATTCCGGCGCCGGCCTTGATCGACGTCTTCTGATCGCCGAACGGTTTCCACGCGACGCCGAGCCGCGGCGCGAACTCGAGCTTCGACGGGTTCTTGAACATATCGGTGCCCGGCGTGACGCCCTGCGGGCCCGATTCGAGATCGTTGAAGCTCAGAAGGCCGGCGACGCGTCCCTGCGTGTCGTTCGGCACGGTGAAGAATTCGTAGCGCAGCCCGTAGTTCAGCGTGAGATCGTTGGTCGGCCGCCACTCGTCCTGCGCGAACAGCGCGACGTAGCTCTGACGCATGTTCCTGCGCGTGTCGGTGTTCGGCATGTTGCCGGTGAAGCGGTTGACCGTGCCGCGGAGGAAGTTCTGGAGGCTGGTGAAGCGGAACTCGCCGCCGAAGCGCGAATACGAGAAGCCGTCGAAATGATACCGCTGGAAGTCGCCGCCGAACTTCGCCGTGTGGGCGCTCGAGCTGAGCGTCAGCGTGTCGGAGTACTGGAAGATCGTCTGCGTGTAGTCGACGGGCGTCGTCGCCGTCGTCCCGGGTCCGCTGATGCCGGTCGTGATCGTGATCGCGCCGAAGTGCGGATCGGCCGTGAAGTACAGGTTTTGCGGGATCGAGATCGTCGGGATGAAATCGTCGGTGCGGTTCGTGCGATTGACGGCCGCGCGCGCGACGTTCAGCACGCGCGAGCTGAAGAGGTGCTGATCCTGATAGGTGAAGTAGCGCGTATCGGTCGTCGTCGGCTCGACGAACTGCGGGTGATCCTGATGCGCCGTCGCGTTCGAGCGATCGCTCGATCCGCGGACGAACATCGAGTTGGCGTTGCTGACTTCCCAGTCGACCTTGCCGACGAAGAAGTTCTCGCGCGTCGGATCGACGTCGGTGTGGCGCAGCTCCGCTGTGCCGTCGCCGAAGTCGCGGCCGTCCGGGATCGGGAAGAGCAGATCGAGATACGGCTTGACGAGCGGGTTGATCGCGACCGCGCCGGTCGGCAGCACGCCGTTGTGCGCCGCCGCGTTGGGCAGCCGCGCGAGGTGCGTGAGCGAGAGATCCTGCCGCAGTCCCTCGTAGCTCCCGAAGTAGAACAGCGTGTTCTGGACGATCGGGCCGCCGGCCGTGCCGCCGAACTGGTTGCGCGTGAACGGCGGATTCACCTGCGTGCCGGTCGCGGCGTCGATCGGATCGAAGAAGTTCGGCTTGTCGAACTTGCTGTCGCGGAGGAACTCGAACACGGCGCCGTGGAGGCTGTTCGTGCCCGACTTCGTCACGGCGCTGATCACGCCGCCGGCGGCGCGGCCGAACTCGGCGGCGTAGTTGTGCGTCTGGACGCTGAACTCCTTCACCGCGTCGACGCCGAGCAGCACGCCCGCCATGCTCGACGGCGCCTTGTCGGACACGTCGGCGATGTTGGTGCCCTCGAGCAGGTAGCCGGTCATCTCGGGACGCGCGCCGCCGATCGACACCTGCGTGCCGCCGAAGCCTCCGGTGAAATCGCGCGCCGTGGCGCGGCTGACGGTGACGCCCGGCTGCAGCGTCGCGAGCTGCATGAAGTTCCGGCCGTTGAGCGGCAGCTCGGCGATCTGCGTGGTCGACACGACGCCGCCGGCGACGGCGCTGCTCAAGTCGATGTTGGTGGCCGCGCCCTCGACGGTCACGTTCTCGCTGATCGCGCCGACTTTCAGCGAGAGATCGGCGCTCACCTCGCGGCCGATCTCGAGCGTGAGGTTCTCGCGCTTCGCGGAGGTGAACCCTGAGAGCTCGGCGGTGACCGAATAGATCCCCGGCGGCAGGTTGAGCGCGCGGAAGCCGCCGCGCTCGTCGGTGACGAGCTGCCGCGTCGCGCCGGTTTCCATGTTCCGGACGACGATCGTGACGCCGGGCAGCACCGCTTTCGATTCGTCGGTGACCGCGCCGGAAATCGTGCCGGTCGTCGCCTGGGCGTGCACTGCGGACGGCGCCGTCGCGGGCGCGAGAATGAAGAAGCCCACGGTCGCCAGAATGGACAGCCGCATGTCGAAGCCTCCCTTTGGTCCTACCATTTGCTGGCCGTAGGGTGTATGGTTTTGGCCGACCAGTCAAGGCTGAAACCGGGCGCGCGCGGCGTTCGGCGGCGCCCGATACAGGGAACCGAATCGATGACCCGTTGGACCCGTTCAGCCGGCGGCGCCGCGATGGTGCTGGCGCTCGTTGCAGGGAGCTCGGCCCTCGCCTACGCGCGCTGGACGCGGCCGGCCGCCGACGCCGACGCCGCGCTCGCCGACGGCCGCTACGATGAGGCGCTGGCGAGCTACGCCCGCGCGGAGACGCGATTCGACCGGCTGGCGGCCGTGAAGGAATTCTTCGCCGCCGATTACGGTCATGTCATGGCGAGCCAGCTGTGGCTCCTCTACCGGCTGCAGCGCTACGATGAGACGATCGACAAGGCCCAGCGCGCGCCCGAGGGCGCGCTGCCGCACTTCTGGTCGGGCTGTGCGTTCTTCGAGAAGGCGCGCGCCGAGGAGAAACCCGAACCGCGGCTCGCGTGGCTCACGCGCGCGGAGGAAGAGTTCCGGCGCGCCGTCGAGGCCGCGCCCGACGACTGGGACACGAAGTTCGATTTCGAGATGGTGACGAGGCTCGCCGCCGAACTGCGCAAGCAGCCGAAGACGCCGCCGAACCAGTTGATGCAGCTGCTGCGCCCGCAACCCAAGCCCGGCGCGAAACCGGTCAGACGCGTCGGATGAGACTGCTTCGACCCGATCTCCTGCAGTGGTGGCTGGTGATCCCGGTGCTCGTCGCGAGCTGCGGGCTGCATTGGCGCCTGACGCGTCGGTTCCGCCGCCGCGAGGCAATCGACCGCCGGTTCGCCTCCCTTTCGCGGCGATCGACGTGGCGGCGTCATGCCGCCATCTGCGGCGCGAGCGTGCTCGCGGCCGCTGCGATCGTCTTCGCGCTGATGCGACCGCAGCTGCTGATGGCCGAGCGCGTGCCCGACTACGAGCACCAGGATCTCATCGTCATGCTGGATCGCTCGATCTCGATGCGCGCGCGCGACATCGCGCCGTCGCGGTTCGCGCGCGCGACGGCGGAGCTCAGAAACCTGCTGCGACAAAAGCCGGAAGGCATCGATCGCATCGGCCTCGTCGGCTTCGCCGACAGCTCGCTCGTGCTGTCGTACCTGACCGGCGACGTCGAGAGCATTCTCTTCTACCTCGAGTGGCTCGATGCCGAACCGTCGGTGCTCTTCGGCACGAACCTCGGCGCCGCGCTCAAGAGCGCCAGGGACGTGGCGAAGAAGGACGATCGTCCGACGAGGAAACGTTTCCTGATCGTCTCGGATGGCGAGGACAACGGCACGGAGCTCAAAGCGGCGCTCGACCTCTTTCGCGGCGAAGGGTACCGCGTCGATTGCATCGGCATCGGGTCGGAAGCGGCCGTGCCGATTCCGCTGGCGGCGTCGGACACCGAGGAAAGTTATCTCAGAGACGATGCGGGACGGCGCGTGACGACGAGGTTCGAGGAGGCGACGCTGATGCAGATCGCCGCGACGACCGGCGGCCGCTACGTGCGGTCGACGAGCGGCACCGAGCTGGCGCGCGCGATCGCCGAAACCGCCAAGGGCGATCGCCGGATCGTCGGGTGGCGGTCGTCGACCGAATACCGCGAGTTGTATCCCTCGGCGCTTGCAGTGGCGGCCGCCGCGGCCGCGGCACTCTGCTTCCTGCTATGACCGCGCCGGACGGCCGCATCGTGTCGACCGGGCTCGCGGCGGAGCACGCCGCGGCCCTCATCTCCGGCCTCGAATCGGAGATCGCGAAGGTCATCGTCGGGCAGCACACGCTGATCCGGCGGCTGCTCACCGGGCTGTTCGCCGCGATCCCGTTCGCGACCGCGCGAAGCGAGACGCGCGCCGGCTGCGGGCACATCCTGCTCGAAGGGGTGCCGGGCGTCGCGAAAACGCTGACGGCGACGACGCTGGCGCACGCGATCTCGGCGCGGTTCCAGCGCATCCAGCTCACGCCGGACCTGCTGCCGGCCGACATCCTCGGCACGCGCATCTACGACGCGAAGAGCGCGACGTTCCGGATCGAACAGGGACCGATCTTCACGAACATCCTGCTGGCCGACGAGATCAACCGCGCGACGCCGAAGACGCAGAGCGCCCTGCTCGAAGCGATGCAGGAGCGCCAGGTGACGCTGGCCGACACGACGTTCCGCCTCGACGATCCCTTCTGGGTGCTGGCGACGCAGAACCCGGTCGAACAGGAAGGCGTGTACGCGCTGCCGGAAGCGCAGCTCGATCGGTTCTCGATGATGCTGCGCGTCGACTATCCGAGCGCCGCCGAAGAAGTGGCGATGCTGCACGCGCGAATGACGGAGCAGCACATCGAGCCGCAGCTGTCGCCGTCCGACGTCACGCGGCTGCGCGCGTTCGTCCGCGACGCCGTCTACGTCGACGACAAGATCATGGAGTACATCGTCCGCCTCGGACGCGCGACGCGCGCGCCGGGCGAGGTGGGCCGCGGCGACTTGCGCGAGCTGCTGATGCTCGGGATGTCGCCGCGGTCGTACCAGCACGTGCTGGCGCTCGCGCGCGTCACCGCGTTCCTCCACGGCCGGACCTACGTGCTGCCCGAAGACATCAAGGAGATCTACTGCGACGCGTCGCGACACCGTGTGGCGCGCACGGTGCGCGCGCAGGCCGAGAACGTCGACGCCGACCACATCCTCCATGAGCTGCTCGCGGCGGTGCCGATCCCATGATCCCCGAGGCGGTGATGCGGGAGCTGCGCTACATCGAGGTCTACACGGCGAAGCGCATCCGCAGCCTGCGCGTCGGCGCGTACACGAGCCCGCGGCGCGGAGATGGCTTCGACTTCGACGAGCATCAGCCCTACCGCGATGGAGACGACGTGCGGCGGATCGACTGGAACGTGACGGCGCGGATGGACGCGCCGTTCGTGCGGCGCACGCACGCCGAGCGCGAGCTGAACGTGATGATCGCGATGGACGTGTCGCGCTCGATGGCGCTCGGCGCCGCGCACCGGTCCAAGAAGGAGCTGATGACGTACGTGACCGGCTCGCTGCTGTTTTCGGCGGTGTCCGACCAGATCAACGCCGGATTCCTCGCCTTTTCCGATCGCGTGCTCGAGTACAGTCCGCCGCGGCGCACGCGCGCGGCAGCCTGGACCGTGCTCGAGCGGTGCTGGTCGCTCTCGCCGACGGCCGGCCCGACGGCGATGCTGCCCGCGGTTCGTCACCTGCTCGCCACGCTCAAGCGCATGAGCGTCGTCTTCATCGTGTCGGATTTCATCACCGACGAGGATCTGCTCGGCAGCCGCGAGCTCGCGATGCTGGCGGCGACGCACGATGTGATTGCCGTCGTGCCCGGGGATCCAACAGAGGCTGCGCTGCCGGCCGGGCGGGGATACGTGCAGCTCCGCGATCTCGAGTCGGGGCGCCACGTCGCCGTGAATCTGTCGCCGCGCACCCGGCGCGCTTACGCGGACCAGATGCGCGAGCGCCGCGAGGCGCTGGCGCGAGCGCTGTACCGCCTCCAGATCGATCCCGTGTTCGTGCCGACAGACGGCAGTCCGGTCGAGCCGCTGCTGGAGCTGTTCGCGCGGAGGCTCGCGAGATGAACGCCGCGGTTCTGGGTTGGTGGTCTCGTCTCCTGTTTTTCGTATCGAGCATCACGCTCGGCGCCGTCGTCGTGTCCGCCGCCGATCAGGACGTGACCGTGCGCACCTCCCTCGATCGCACGGCGATGTTCGTCGGCGATCGCGCGGCCTACACGATTGAAATCACCTGTAAACGCGGCGTCGACGTCCTTGCCGACGACGTGTCGCGCGACAAGCTGAAGCTCGGCGGACTCGAGGTGGTGGGTGGCGACACCAGCCGCCGCACGGCGCCGGACGATTCGACCGTCTACACGCTTCGCTACGTGCTGACGACCTATCGAGTCGACGCGCCGGCGCTGACCATCGGACCGCTGAGCGTTCGCTATGCGGTTACGCGCGCCGGTCAGCGCCTCGAAGAGGCGGCGCCGGCCGGCGAGGTGAAGGTGCCCGGGGCGACGCTCGCGTTCAGGAGCGCGCTGCCCGACGAACCGGATCTGTCCGGCATTCGATCGGACAAGCAGCCCGACGCGCGGCCGATGCGTTTCGCCATGCTGCAACCGATCGGGCTCGGGTTGATCATCGTGTCCATCGTCCCGGCGCTGCTGGCGATCGCGGCGCTGGCCAGCCGGCGCGAGCGGCGACGCGTGCGCCGCTCGGTGCGCGCCGTACGGCACGACGAACGCATGTCGCTCGAGGCGGTGCGGACGATTGGCGTGGAGACGGTTCAGCAGCGTCGCGACGTGTTTACCCGGCTCGACGCCCTGGTGCGCGAGCATCTGCGCGACGTGTGCGGCGTCGCTGGCCCGAGCCTCACGCCGGCGGAAGTGCCGCTCGCGCTCGCAGGAGTAAACGCAAAAGCTCCGGCCGAGCTCGTCGCGTCGCTCCTCGCCACGTGCGAGCTGGCGCGTTACGCGCCGTCGCATGCGATGCCGTCTGCCGATGCATGTCGCGAGGCCATCGAGCAGGCCGAGCAGCTCATCGCCAGGACCGGAGCGCGGGGCTTTCAGCCGAGCGGCCGAGGCGCGCCCTGAGACGAGCGCCGCACGACACAGATGCGTTTTCTGCACCCGGAATTCGGCTGGATCGTCTTCGCGGCGCTTGCCGCGGTCGCGATCCTGCGCGCGCGCGTGCGGCGCCGGTTCGTCGCGTCGACAACGGTACGGTGGCTCGCGTCGCCGAGGTACGAGGCGTCACTGCTCCGGCGACTCCCGTTGGCGCTGCTCGCGATCGCGCTGCTTCTTCTCGGCGTCGCCGTGATGGAGCCGGTGCTGCCGTACTCGCAGGCCGAGATCACGTCGCGCGGGCTCGACATCGTCATCGCGCTCGATCTGTCGTCGAGCATGCTGGAGGAGATGGGGCGCATCCGCCCGCCACGGACGTTCCAGAATCTCACGTTCAGCACGAGCGATTCGGCATCGCCGATGAAGTCGGTGAAGTCGCGGCTGACGGCGACGAAGGATGCGATCAAATCGTTCGTCGCATCGCGGCGCGACGATCGGATTGCGCTCGTCGTCTTCTCCGACAACGCGTATGTGATCAGCCCGCTCACGTTCGATCACGAGTACGTGATCCGTTACGTCGATCTCATTGACGATCAGCTGCTCCGCGGAGAAGGGATGACCGCGATTGGCGACGGGCTGGCATTGTCGAACCATCTGCTCGCGTCCGCCTCCGACCGCGATTCGAAGGAGCGTGGGCTGCGGCGCGATCGGCGCAATCAGGTGGTCATCGTCTTCACGGACGGCGAGAACAACAAGGGGCGCGACCCGATGGAGGTCCTTGGCGAGTCGAACGCCGCGAACATCCGCGTGCACATGGTCGGCGTCGATCTGGAGGAGGAAGTTCGCAACAAGCCGCAGGTCCAGCGCCTCTTCCAGGCGATTCGCCGGTACGGCGGCCGCTACTTCAACGCCAACACCGCGCGCGATCTCGAAGCCGCGTCGCGTGCGATCGACCAGATCGAGAAAGGATTCCTCGTCAGCCGCCCGTTCGTGCGCGACGCGCCGGTCTATCAGTGGTTCGCGCTGCCCGCGCTGATACTCCTCGCGGTTGCGACGTCGCTCCGCGCCATTCCATTCTTCATCGACTACACGTAGGCGTTCTGCCCATTCCCAATCGAAGCTGCGATCTGCGATCCGAGCCGCGTCGTGGAGCGACGTCGCTTGGCGCGGCATTTCTCACTCGCGTGGGGCCCCACCCCCACGCGCAGACGCCCTCGCGCCGTAGCGCTCGGGCGTATCGAGAACAGACCGTCGCCAACCCGTGAGCGCCTCGGACGCTCTCGCGGTGGTGTTGAACAGTGACTTCGTGCGGTGACGTCCGGTTCTTGATACGCGCGCGGGCGACGGCCCGCGCGCGTCAGCGCGTGGGGGTGGGGCCCCACGCGTTAAGAAAAAGACGGCTCGAAGGCGCGCTACGCGCCGCCGCTCCACGACGCTGGTCGTCGCCGAGGCATCCGTAGTAAGAGACGTTGCATCAGCGTGCGGGCCACCCTCGATCTGGCGCAGCTTGAGCCGTCCGTCAACGCGCGACAGCACACAACACACGACGCCAGCCTCCATACGCGGCCGCAATCCTGCGGCCGCGTACGTAGGCGAGCAATTGAAACAACGCTGCTGGCGTCGTGTGTTGTTCGGACGGTCGAACGGTGCGCCAGATCGAGGGTGGCCCGCACGCGGTCTCAAGTTCCGCGACTGATCATTGACTGACGCGTGATTTCGGCTGGAGATCCGCCGTCTTCGCCTGCTCGACGTAGGCCGCGGCGGTCTTGTCGGAGAAAAACCCTTCCCCGCGCAGCTGGTCGGCGGCGCGCTGCACGCACGCGACGTACTTGTCGCGCGTGAGCCCTTCGTTCTTCTGCAGCAGACCCAGACGGCGCCACGCCTGCGTCGGCGTCTCGCGCTGGTCCCACACGCCGTTGCGGTTCATGTCGACGAAGACCTTCTTGCCGTCGAGCGGCTCGAGGCCCTCACCGGTGAACGCCGCGAACGACGTGGCGCCCGACGTGCTCTCGGGAAACGGGAAATACACGCCGAGCGGGCAGGCGATTTCCGGAAACGCGAGCGCCGGGTACTCGATCGTGCCGTCGCGGCTCGCGCCGCCGAGCTGCGCCCAATCCGAATGCGTCGGCGGCGGCGCGACTCCCCGATCGGCCCACGCATCGATCATGTCGATGAAACGATCCATCACCTTCGCGAGGTCGAGGTTCAGAACCTGGCCGCGCCATCCTTCGCTTTCCCCGCCCGCATGGCTGACGCCGCGCACCTCGTACATGCGGTACTTCGTGACGCCCTTGTCGCGCAGGATGCGCGCGTTGTTGCGTTTGTTCTGAAGATAGCTGTCCGTCATCCACGCCGGATGCTTCGGCTCCCAGATGTTGTTGTACATCTGGTGCGCGATGTCGATCTGCGGCACGAACGCGGCCTTTTCGGCGTCGGTCGAGAAGAGCACGTCCTTGCCGTCTTTCATCGCGACCGGGTACCAGGTGCCCGCCGCGGGATCGTCGGCCAGGATGCCGTCGAAGAAGCGTTTGCCGTCGCGACCGACGTTCAGTCCCGGCGCGTAGTTCGCCGCGTGCCCGATGCGCGCGCCGGCCGAATGGCCGTACAGGTAGACGCGCGACGGCGGCTGACCCAGGCGATCGCCGACGATCTTCTTCGCCACGTCGGCGAAATCCATGATGTAGCGGGACGTGTCGTTGAACGCCGCGTAATCGACGGTCGATCCATCTTCGAGCGTCGTGACGATCTCGCCCAGCCCCTCGGTCGACGTGCGGCGTGTCTTCACGAGCGCATAACCCTTGGCCACCATCAGCAGGTCGTAGCGATCGAGCCCCTCGATCGGATTGGCGGGGTTCACGTACCTGTTCCAGACCTTCAGCTGGCCCTGCTGGAACGACGTGCCGCGCCCGTGCGCGGTCACCCACATCTTCCCGTTCCACGCGCTCCGATCGCGCGGAAACACGATCGTCATCGACGCGCCCTTCGCGCGCTCGTACGCGGCGACGCCGAAGAAAATGTCGCGCGCCCCCCACGTCTGCGGAAACACGAGATCGGGCGAGTTCGAGAAGTATTCCTTGTAGTTGCCGACCTTCGCGAGATACCCGTCGACGGTGCCGTCGAGTCCGACGTCGAGGCGAATCAGCGCGCGCCCCTCGTAAGTCGCGCTCGTCTCCTGCATCAGGCACGACTTCGGTCCGACCGCTTTCCCTTTCACCTGCCGCGGCGCGAGCAGGAAGTTGTCGCACGGCGTGTCAGGAACCTGCGCGGCGGCCGTGCCGGACGCGAGCGATAGAAGTATCACCAGGCCACGAAAGGCGCTCATCACGTCATTTCCCGGCAGCGGTGGATCCCGGCAGCTTCAGGAAGAACTCCGGCATCTTGAACATGAACAGCGCGTTGCTCACGCTGTCGATTGCGTAGATCTCGTGGTTCTTCGGATTGATCGCGACGCCGGCCGGCCACACCAGTCCGGTGGCCGGTCCCCTGATGACGCCGCGCGGCGGCACGTCGCCGTTGTCGTCGATGCTCCACACGCCGATGAAGCCGGTCTTGATCGGATCCCATGGCGATGGCCGCGCGTCGGCGTAGTTGTACGCTTCGAAGTTGTTCTTGATCGTCGCGAAGATCAGCCCGCGTTCCTCGTCGACGAATACCTGCCGGATCTTGATGATGCCGGTGTGCGGCCCCGAAATCTTCGTGCGCGGCTTCGGATCGCCGTTGTCCGTCCGGTTGAAGACCAGAATGGCGTCGTCTGAGGCTCGCCCGCCGGTGTCGACGCGGTTGGCGACGACGAGGCAATCGCGTCCTGCGGCCAGACCGTAGATGTTGCTGACGCCCGAGTTCGGTCCGCCGATGCGGCGGCTCGGCGTCACGTCGCCCTGCGCCGTCCGCGGGAAGACGAGCACCGCGTCGTCGCCCGATTCGACGATCAGTTCGTCGTGCTTGAGGTCGACGTAGATCGTGTCCGGCTGCACGATGCCGGTCTTCGGGCCTTGCAGCACGCGCTTGGGCGGCGCATCGCCGGCGGCATCGCCCGGCAGCGTCAACACCGCGCCGCCGAGAGCGACGGGGACGACGATCTCGTCGTGGACGTCGTCGTAGAAGATCCCGTGCATCGTCCGGCTGAGGCGCGACTGCTGTCCTGAAATCACCCGCGTTGGATCCGCATTTCCGTTTGCCAACCTGGCAAACGCCGAGATTCTCGGCTCGCTCACTCAATTCGGCACCAGGATCTCGTCGCGCTTCGAGTCGTACGCGACCGCTCCGGGATTGCCGAAGCCGACGGTCGGCGAGCCGCCGGGAGCATTTCGCAGGGTGCGCTTCGGCGCGACGTTGCCGTTCGCGGTGATCGGAAACACCTGCGCGGTGTGATCGCCGTAGTTCGCGACCCAGATCTCGCTGTTCTTCGAATCGTAGGCGACGCCCATCGGCCCGGCGATGCCGGTGCGCGGCCCTTTGATGATGCGGACCGGCGCCACGTCGCCGGTGTCGGTCCGACGGAAGATGCGGATGGAGCTGTCGCCGTTGTTGGCGACGGCGATCTCGTTTCGGTTGCGGTCGACGTCGATCGCCATCGGCCAGTTCAGGCCGGTCTTCGCGCCCTGGATTTTGCGGATCGGCGCGACGTCCCCTTTCGCGTCGGCGTTGTAGACCGAGATCGACGGCTCGTCGAACCGGCCGCCGACGATCGGCGGCGGCTCCGCAGCACGCACGCCCCTTTGCCGCGGCGGCGCGTCGCCGGGCGGCGGCTGGCGGCCGCCCTGGTTCCCGTGGTTGGCGACGACGATCTCGTTGTTCTGGCCGTCGAGGAACACGCCGTGCGGATCGCCGAGGCCGGTTTTCGGACCGCGGATCGTTCGCAGCGGCTGCGCGCGTCCTTCGGCGCCCTTCGGGTAGATGACGATCTCGCGCGGCGACTCGACCGAGATCGCGAACTCGTTCCGTTCTTCGCTGATCGAGATGCCCCAGGCCTGGTGCGGCACGTCGAGCACGCGCTTCGGCTTGACGTTGCCGTCCGCGTCGTACGGGAACACCATCATGCGGTCGCCGATATCGTTGTCGACCGTGTAGATTTCCTGCTTCTCGCGATCGAGCGTCACCGCGGCGATGAACATCATGCCGGTCGACGGGCCGCGGATGCCGGTCAGCGGCTCGATCATTTCCCTGCCCTTCGACGCAGAGAGCCGGTCGTACGACCAGAGCGCATGACGGTTCGGATCGCTCATGAAGACCTTGTCGCGCTCGGCGTCGACGACGACGCTGTGCAGCGTCGGGTACGGATCGGAGACCACGCGCACCGGCGGCACGTCGCCGCCCGCGATGGTCGCTTTGTCCCAGCCCGGCGGCCACGACGGCGCGTCGTCCGCTTCCATCTCGTCGAGACAGCCGTTCTCGCGCTCGAGCGCCAGCAGCCTCGCCTCCGACATCGACGAAGAGGGAACAGGGCAAATCGTCCCCTCGCGGGCGGAATCGCCGGTCCTGAAGCTGCCGATCGACAGCAGCATGAGTCCGGCGGTTGCGATGATGACTCTGCGCATATGAGTCCTGTGTCAGAAGAGAATCTTCGCCGCGAGCTGCACTTGTCTCGACGACGTCACGGTGCGCGTGATGCGGCCCGCCGTCGGCAGCGCCGTCTCGGTCGGCGACGCGGCGGCGAACACGACGCGATCGGGCGTCGCGAAATTCGCGCGGTTCAGGAGATTGAAGAGCTCCAGCCGCAGCTGCAGCTGACCGCCGCCGCCGAGCGCGCCGATCCTCGTGTTCTTCACGAACGACACGTTCGTCATCGCGTAGCTCGGGCCGGTCAAGGTGTTCCGTCCGGCATCCCCGAACGTGCCCTGCGGCGGAAGCACGAACGCAGACGTATCGAAGTAGTGATCCGGATCGCCGAGGACGATCGCGTCGGGGTTCACACCCGGCTTGAGATTCGGACGATCCTCACCCGACGTGTTGCCCGATCGCGACCAGTTCGTCCCGCCGAGCGCCGCCGTGAACGGCACGCCGCCGCGGAGCGTGACGATGCCGTTGAACTGCCACCCGTCGAGCAGCGCCGACCCCTCGCGGCCCGGCACATCCCAGACGAAGTTCGCCTGGAAGACGTGGCGCACGTCGAAGTCGGAACGGGCCCAGTCGATGTCGCGATCGTACGGATCCTGCGGATACACCGACGCGTTGTTCACGTCGGCGTTCAACTGCGCCTGCAGGTTGTCCATCGACTTGGCGAGCGTGTAGGACGCCTGCAGCTGGTAGCGCCGGCTGAAGCGCTTCTGCGCGCTGAGCTGCAGCGAGTTGTATTCCGAGTGGCCGCCGTTGGTGCGGTAGTCGATCGGACCGAAGGCGGTGTTGCGGCGCGGGGCGCCCGCGGCGAAGAATTTCGCACCGTCGGCCTGGATGACCGGCACGACCGGGTTGGCTTCGACGGCGCTCATCAAGTTGTAGGCGCGCGAGCCGGCATATCCGATCGTGGCGGTGATGTGTCCCGCCAGCTCGCGCTGCAGATTCACATTGAACGTGACGCCGTACGGTTGCTTGATGTTGTAATCGAGCGTGCGCGCGCTCGCCGCGCCGGCGGTCAGCGAGGCAGGACGCGGGAACGTCGGATTGTTGATCGTCGCCGTTGCGGCGAACGGCGGCGAGAACGACGCGATGCCGAAGGCGCTGTTGAACGGGCCGTCGGTGTCGTGATACAGACCGGCGCCGCCGCGGATGGCGGTCTTGCCGTCGCCGGTCGCATCCCACGCGAAGCCGAGGCGTGGCGCGATGTTGCCGAGCGACGGATTTCTAGCGAACGGCGGGCCGACCGTGAACGATCGATCGTTGACGATGTCGCGCAGCGTGGTGTCGAGCCCGTTGGCTTCCGCCGGAATCGTATAGAACTCGTATCGCAGGCCGAGGTTCAGCGTGAGCCGGTCGGTCGCCCGGTAATCGTCCTGCACGTACGCGCCGAACAGCGTATTGGGCCGGACGCGCTCGAGCTGTGCGCCCGGCGGTACGCCGACGAAGCGCGTCGGCGTGCCGGCGAGGAACGACCGAAGGTTCGCGAACGTGTAGCTGCCGCGGATGTTGGTCGCCGTGAGCTTGTTCGTCCGCAGGTGCTCGGCGAGCGCTCCCGCCTTCAGCAGATGGCGTCCCTTCACGTAAGAAAGATCGTCGCTGAACGTCCAGTAGAAGCTGTTGTTCGTCGACGGGTTGTTGCTCGTTCCGCCGATCGACGTGAAACCGTTGATGCTGATCACGCCCATCAGATCCTGGCCCGCGATGAACGAGAGGTCGGGCGCGGAGAGGAAGGCGGGCAGCTGCTCGAAGCGGAGCCGGCTGTGCGAGAAGCGCGCCGTGTTGAGAATCGCGGGACTGAAGATCCGTTTGTACTCGGTCGTGAAGAACTGATTGCGCGACACCGAATCGGTGCCGTAGTCCGGAAATCCGGCAGTGACGCTCTGGTCGGCGCCGTCGTACGTGTATCGCGCAAACACCGAGTCGGTATCGCTGAACGTGTAGTCGAAGCGTCCCTGGTAGAAGTTCTCGCGCGTCGGCTGGTTCTTCTCGTAGGTGAAGATGCCGATGCCCTGCGCGGCGCTCGCGTCGCCGGCGTTCGCCGCCGGGAACAGCTTCAGGTACGGCGCCACGATCGGATTGATCGGAAAGAGCGCACCCGATCGCGCGGCGTCGGTCGGCACGAACGAAGTCGTCGTGATGCCGAGATCCTCCTGCAGCCGCTCGACGCCGCCGAAGAAGAAGAGCCGGTCCTTCTGCAGCGGACCACCGAAGCTCGCTCCGAACTGATGGCGCGTGAACGGCGGCGGATCGTCGCCCCGATCGAAGAAGTTGCGCGCGTCCATCGCGCTGTCGCGGAAGAACTCGAAGCCCGAGCCGCGGACGTGGTTCGTGCCGCTCTTCGTCACGAGGCTGATCACGCCGCCCATCGCGCGGCCGTAATCGGCCGAGTAGGCGTTGGTGACGACGCGAAATTCCATGATCGTGTCGACCCCCAGCGTCGTCTCGGCGGCGGAGACCGTCGCCGTACCCGCGTACCCCCTCATGTTCGCCCCGTCGAGCAGATAGCTGTTCGATCGGAAGCTCATGCCGTTGATGTTCAGCTTCGTCCCGCGGTTCGATGACGACGTGCTGTCCTTCTCGCTGAAGCTGTTGACGCCCGGCTGCAGCAGCGCGAGGTCGATGTAGTTGCGGCCGTTCAGCGGCAGCTCGGAGATCGTCTTCTCCGTCACGACGGCCGACATCGCCGCGCTCCGCGTGTCGACGATGGCCGCGGTTCCGACGACGATGATCGACTCTTCCGTGCCGGTCACCTTCAGTGTGAGGCTCAGGCCGGCTTCCTGCGCCACGGCGAGCGTCACTCGTTCGACGACGCTGCCGAAGCCCTGCAGGCTGGCGCGCGTCTCGTACGCGCCGGGCGGCAATCCGGGGATCGTGAAGTAGCCGCTGCCGTCGGTGACGGCCGAGCGCGTCAATCCGGTATCGACGTTCTTGACGACGACGTCGACGCCGGGCAGTACGCCTTGCGTCTGATCCTTGACGGTGCCGGAGATCGTCGCTGAAGTGATCTGTGCGACGGCGGTCGAGGCGAGGACGAGAACGAGGAACGCTACGAGGCACGCACGCATCTGTGAGACCTCCCGCTCGTCGCGACAACATATCACTTTTCCCTTGACTTCGCGCCGCGCCGCGCCGCACGCTGCACCGGCAATGGTCTGACCTTCAGCCGGGGAGGTTCCACGCTATGACGCGGAGCAGGATCTGGACGGCGGCGGCCCTCGTCGCAACGCTCGCGCGCGCGGGACTCGACGCCCAGGGCACGACGGGATCGATTTCCGGATTCGTCACCGACGAGACGGGCGCCGCGCTGCCGGGCGCGACCGTCACGATTCGCGACGCCGACACCGACCAGAAGCGCGTGCTCGTCGCCGACGGCGCCGGCCGCTACCGCGCGCAGCAGCTCGCGCCCGGCGATTACGAAGTGACGGTGGAGCTCCAGGGCTTCCGCACCGCCCGGCTCGCGGACGTGCCGCTGACCATCGGTCAGGACGCCGTCGTCAACGTGCGGCTGAAGGTGGGCGGCATCGACGAGCAGGTCATCGTCACCGCCGAGGCGTCGATGGTGAACACGCGGCAGTCGTCGGTCGCCGCGCTCGTCGACGAGAAACAGATTCGTGAGCTGCCGCTGAACGGACGCGACTTCAGCCAGCTCACGCTGCTGCAGCCGGGCGTCACCGCGTCGCCGAGCACGCAGCAGCAGGTCGACCGCGGCATGGGCACGCAGGTGTCGATCGCCGGCGCGCGCCCGAACCAGATCAGCTATCAGATCGACGGCACCGATTCGAACACGCAGGGCAACGGATCGCCGGGCAGCGCCGCCGGAGGGCTCCTCGGCGTCGAAACCGTCCGCGAGTTCCAGGTGCTCGTCAACAACTACAGCGCCGAGTACGGGCGCAGCACCGGCGGCATCGTCACCGCCGTCACGCGGTCGGGGACGAACGCGATCAAGGGCACGGCGTTCGAATTCAACCGCGACAGCCGGTTCGACTCGCGCACGTTCTTCGACGATCCGAATCAGGACATTCCGCCGCTCGAGCGAAATCAGTTCGGCGGGTACCTCGGCGGCCCGATCGCCAGGGACCGGACGTTCTTCTTTGGCAGCTACGAAGGGCTGCGGCAGGATCGCGGTGTGACGACGATCGCGACGGTGCCAAGCCGCGCGACGCGGGCGCGGACCGACATCAATCCGGCCACGAAACCGTACCTGCTCCTGTATCCGGAGCCGAACGGCAGGGAGACCGGCGCCACCGGTTTGTACTCCGTGCAGGTCACGTCGCCGACGAACGAAAACTACGCGCTCGGCAAGATCGATCACACCGTGACGGCGGCGCACACGCTTTCAGCGCGGTACTCGTGGGACAAGGCGCAGGTCGATCAGGATCAGGCGATTCCGCTGTGGACGACCGATACGCGCACGAAGTCGCAGTCGTTCGTCGCCGAGCACAAGTGGATCGTCCGCGCGAACCTGCTCAACGTGGCGAAGGTGGCGTGGAACCGCGCGTACGAAGCGACCGACAACATCGAGAGGGCCGCGTTCGACCCGAAGCTGTTCTTCGTGCCGGGCACGCGCCTCGGCAACATCGCGATCTCGAGCCTCACGCCGCTCGGGCCCGATACGAACACGCCCACGTTCGTCGATCTGAAGAGCCTGCAGGTCATCGACAACTTCATCTGGTCCTACAGCAGCCACAACGTGAAGACGGGCGTCAACTTCACGCGCTACATGAACGATCAGGACTCGTCGTTCGACCTCGGCGGCAACTACACGTTCACGTCGCTCGAGAATTTCGTCCTGAACCGGCCGAACGCCTACGAGGGGCAGTCGCCGGGATCGACGACCGCTCGCCGCTGGCGTCAGGACCTCGTCGGCCTCTACGTGCAGGACGACTGGACGGCGAAGCGCAACCTGACGGTGAACATGGGCGTCCGCTACGAGTTCTTCACCACGCCGCACGAGCTCGACGGACGTGAAGCGCGCATGCCGGACCTTCAGGGGACTACGTTGGCGGGCGGGCCGATCTTCAGGAATCCATCCTTCAAGAACGTCGCGCCGCGCACCGGCTTCGCGTGGGAGATCACCGACGACGGCAAGAACGCGCTCCACGGAGGCGCCGGCCTGTTCTTCGAACCGATCCTCAGCAATGTGTACCGCGCGTACGGCAACCGCACGCCGCCGTACTACAACCTGATCAACCCGGCGAATCCGACGTTCCCGACGGCGCCGGTCTCCGGCGCGGCGTCGCTGCTGCGCCTCGATCTCGTCGACTACAACGTCCGTAATCCCTACCGCCTCCAATACAACCTGACGTACCAACGCGAGCTCGCGGGCCGGACGATCGTGACCGCCGGCTTCGTCGGCTCGCGCGGCTATCGCCAGATCCGCAACGTCGAGTACAACCAGGCGATTGCGCAGATCCTCTCTGACGGCAGCTACTTCTTCCCGGTCGGCAGCACGCGGCGCAATCCGAACTTCGGCAGCATGCGCCTGCGCATCAGCGACGGCCTGTCCTGGTACAAAGGACTGATCGTCGGCGCCAGCCGGCGCTTCAACGCCGGCGTCGCGCTGCAAGCGTCGTACACGCTCGGCAAGTCCGAGGATCTCGGATCGCAAGCGATCGGCAGCGCCGACTTCGACAACAGCTTCCAGCCGCGTTACGCGTTCGATCCGATGGACAACAAGGGGCTCTCGGACTTCGACATCCGCCACAACTTCGTGTTCAACGCGACGTGGGAGATTCCGGTCGGAAGCTCGCTCGGCGGCATCGCCCGCGCGCTCGCGCAGGGATGGCAGCTGTCGAGCATCCTCACCGTGCGGTCGGGAATTCCGTTCACACCGGTGCTCGGATTCGATCGCGCGCGCGCGCTGCCGCGCTCGGGCGGCGCGGGGCAGCGCCCCGATCTGGTCAGCGGCTGCTC
This sequence comes from Acidobacteriota bacterium, assembly GCA_003222395.1. GTDB lineage: Bacteria > Acidobacteriota > Vicinamibacteria > Vicinamibacterales > CAVVIG01 > Gp6-AA45. Next base: position 142,210 of record QHWB01000052.1, on the reverse strand, counting down.
GCTCGACCCGGTGCTCGGCGGCGCCGATACCTACTTCGATCCCGACTGCTTCTCGCTGCCGGCGGCGGGGACGTTCGGCAACGTGCCGCGCAACACGATCATCGGCCCGGGATTCGGCTCGTGGGACATGGCGTTCTTCAAGAACGTGCCGATGCCGGGCGGCCGCCGCATCCAGCTGCGCGCGGAAGGATTCAACATCACCAACCACGTCAACTTCGGCCTTCCGCAGACGACGGTCTTCAACGCATCGGGCCGCGTGACAAACGCGGGGCAGATCACGACAATCGTCGGGACGGCCAGACAGTGGCAGTTTGGCGCCAAAGTCGAGTTCTAGAAATGCGACCGCGGAGCACGCAGAGAACCGCAGAGCCAATGTTTGCCGGCGTGCTCCGCGCCACGAGAGGATGAAGGGCGATGAAACTTGCTTCGAACGCGGTCAGGCTGGCGAGCGTGTTGTTTCTCACCGCCATCATTGTCGCTGCCGCGTGCGGACGCGCCGATAAAGGGCGCACCGAATCTGCGAGCGCCGCGACACGCGCCGGCGCGAACGGCGAGAAGTATCCCGAGCCGCGCTGGCCTTCGTACTTCAAGCCGCCCAAGTCGATCGACGACCTGATGGACGCCGCGCGATCGTTCGTGCGCAATCAGTCGGGGCTGCAGGGCAAGGGCATGGGCATCCTGCAGCCGGGCGATCAGGTTCTGATCGTCGCCAACAACGACGCCGACCCGATGGTGCTCGACGCGATCAAGCGCGCGCTCGGCGAGCGCAGGATCACGCCGCACATGAAGTTCGTCTACGAGATGGCCGGCGAGACCAGAGAAGCCGCCGACGCGCGCATCGCGCGCCGGGAGAAGGGGCACGACATCACGAAGGCGGGCATCTATCAGGCGTCGCAGTGGATCGAGAACCAGTTCCCGAATCCGGCGGAGCCGAAAGCGTGGCTGAAGGCGCGGCGGCCCGACGTCTACAAAGAGCTGTTCCCGGGCGAGACCGGCGACGTGACGTACGACCCGAACGCGCCGAAACAGCGCCCGCGCGGCGAAGCCGCCGGGGGCGCGGGCGGCCCTGGAGGCGAAGACGCGGACACCGGCGCGGCGACGAGCACCGATTACCGCAGCCGCAACGCCGTCGGCGAAGGGATCAAGAAATATCTGACGGCGCATCCGGAAGTGCGCGGCGTGTTCTGGGGACAGGGGGGCAGTACGGGGCTGCGCCGGCAGCTCTATCCGATGTCCGACAAATTCCTCGGCACGTTCGTCACCGACAACGTGTACACGCTGCAAAGCCAGATGTCGACCTATCCGGGCGACGTCTGGCAGCTCGCCGAAGAGCAGCTGCTCGAGCCGCTCGTCTTCGTGGATCGGATGGAGGCGAAGGATCCGGAGGGACTCGATGTGTGGGCAGACATCACCGACGAGATGGCGCAGCGCTGGGCGGCGGGCGCGTATCAGCGCGGACATCTATATATGTTCCCCAACCAGGCGACGGGCCGTTTCGGCTATTCGTTCGTGAACTACCCGGCGTTCCAGCAGAAGTGGCTGGCGCGCGAACCAATCGCGCGCGTGAACGGCACCATCGCCGGCACGCAGGGCCACGGAGGATTCTTTCCGCGGTGGGAGATCACGTTCACCAACGGCTTCATCTCCGACGTGAAGGGCGGCGGCGCGCAGGGTGAAGCGCTGAAAGAGTTCGTGAAGTGGGACAAGCTGAATAACATGACGTACCCGTACCACAATCAACCGGGGTTCTGGTACTTGTACGAGATCGCGTTCGGTTCGCATCCGAAGGCGTTCCGCCATCCGATTCCGCTGCTGAAGACCGGCAACACGAGCCCGGACCGCGTCCGCAGCGGCGTGATTCACTGGGGTCTCGGCATCCGCCTGTGGCACGACCCGGATGCGCCCACCGAGTCGAAGGTGTGGCGCGAGTTCAGCGAGAAGAACAACGTGCCGTTCGATCACGGCTGGCACACGCACACGTACTTCACGACCTATCGGCTGCGTCTGCGCAACGCGAACAGGTGGGTGAACGTGCTCGAGAAGGGGCACATGACGAGCCTCGACAACCCCGAGGTGCGCGCGCTCGCGTCGCGGTACGGCGATCCCAATTACCTGCTGACCGAGGACTGGATTCCCGAGGTGCCCGGCATCAACGCGCCCGGCGACTACCTGAAGGATTACGCGCCCGATCCGGGCAAGTACTCGCTGCAGCTGCTCGACAAGGCGAACAAGGGGACGTACGAACATTACTTCCCCGGCGCCGGAGCGAAGATCACGCTGGGTCCTGTCGCGCCGGGCAAACGCGGGAACAACTGAGGCCTCGAGCGCGAGCTCGCTGCACAACGACGAACACGCGAACTCGCGGTCGCGTTTCTTCGTGGCGGCATGCGTTTCTGCTAAACTCCCGCCATTGGTATGACCAATACGCTGCGCCGCATCCTGACGACGCTCGCGTTCATCACAGGCGTGTGCCTGATCACGCCGGGCGGCGGTCCGTCGGTTGAAGAGATGTTCGTCGCCACCACCGAGGCGGCCGAGGAAACCGAAGGCGCGATGTGCCTGATGCCGGACGGCGTGGATGGCCCGGCTGAAGCCGGACACTCCAACGGAACGGATGCGGCGTCTGTTGTGGATGCGGCGTCTCATGTAGTGTCCGGCTTTAGCCGGACCGATGCTGAACAATCCCGGATTGCGATTCCCAAACGCAGCGACGCCGAAGGCGGCGATCTCGCGCCGGTGCGGATGGTCGTCGATCCGTATCCGAGCTTCAACGGCGTGGCGGTCGACAGCACGAACAAGCTCGTGATGATGAGCGACACCAACCGCAAGAGCCTGCTGGTGTACGACCGGGACGCGGGAAGCCCGACGTCGAAAGAGGCGGCGGCGCCGCGCCAGCAAATCATGGGGCCCGACACCGGCGTCGGCTTCGTCGCCGGCGTCGCGATGGATCCGGCGCACCGCGAGCTCTTCACCGTGAACAACGACGTCGAAGATCGCCTCGTCGTGTTCGATTACGGCGCGCGCGGCAACGTGAGCCCGAAGCGGCTGCTGTACGTTCCGCATCAGTCGTGGGGCATCGCGTTCGCGCCCAAACGCGACGTGATCGCGCTCTCGGTGCAGACGCCGAACATGGTCGTCGTCTTCAGGCGCGACGCGAAGAAGTTCGACGCGCCGGTCCGCTCGGTGCGCGGTCCGAAAACGCAGATGGCCGATCCGCACGGCATCTACTTCGACGAGACGCACAACGAAGTCGTCGTCGCGAACCACGGCAACTTCCGGCCGGGCGAGCTGATCACCTCCTACACCGCGTACGACGCGCGTGAATCGCGTCAGGAGCGGAGCGGCGGAGACAAGATCGACGAGAACGCGCGCGGCCGGTTCCTTCCTTCGTCGGTGACCGTCTACGACGGCGACGCGAACGGCGACGTCGCGCCCAGGCGCGTCATCCAGGGACCGCTGAGCCAGATCGACTGGCCGATGGGCGTCGCCGTAGACGAGGCGAACAGCGAGATCGTCGTCGCCAACAACGGTGACAACTCGGTGCTCGTGTTCCCGCGGACCGCCGATGGCGACGTGCCGCCCCGCCGCGTCATTCGCGGGCCACTGACCGGCATCAAGGGACCGATGGGCGTGGCGATCGCCAACGACGAAATCTACGTCGCCAACTTCGGCGATCACACGGCGCTCGTGTTTCCGCGCGTCGCCGCGGGCAACGTGCGGCCGCGCCGCATCATTCGCAACGCCCCCGCGGGGCGCGAGACGAGCGGCTTCGGCAATCCGTACTCCGTCGCGTTCGACACGAAGCGGCGCGAGATCCTCGTCCCCAATTGAGTCAGCCAGCCGCGCATTGCGGCGTTTGCCAGGCTGGCAAACGGGAACGTGGCGCCGGCGAGGGTGATTCAGGGACAGCTGACGCGCTTGAGCCGCACGACGCACGGGATCGCATACGACACGACCAACGACGAGATCGTCGCGCCCAATCCGCTGGCCGCGGCTATCGTGATCTTCCGCGGCGCTGCGTCCGGCGAGGAAGCGCCCGTCCGGACCATTCAGGGCGCGCGCACCGGTTTGTCGCGGCCCGAAACCGTCGCGGTCGACGAGAAGAACAACGAGATCGTCGTCGGCGATCCGGGCGATCGGCGCGTGCTGGTCTATCGCAGAACGGCGGACGGCGACGCGGCGCCCATTCGCACGATCCAGGGACCGAAGACGAAGCTGCTGCAGATTGTCGGCGTCGCCGTCGATCCGGTTCGCGACGTGCTCGTCGTGTCGACCTATTCGCGCCTGCCGGGCGGCGTCACCGGCCTCCTGATGTTCGGCCGCACCGACAACGGTGACGTCGCGCCGAAGCGCGTCATCGCGGGCCCGAAGTCCGGCATCACGCGCTTGCGTCAAATCGCGCTCGACCCCGAGACCGGTAAGATCTACGTCGCGGCTATTAATAATGAGTACCTGCCGCCCTACAACATCGACACGCCGCGCGCCGGTCTCGACCCGAACGTCGAGCTGCCGTCGCCGTGGAACACCGGCACCGAAGGATTCATCGGCGTGTGGGACGACGTCGCCGACGATGGCGACGCGCCGCCGCGATCGCTGATCAAGGGGCGGTCGACCGGCATCGTGCATCCGGCCGGCGTCACCTTCAACGCGCGCGACGGCGAAGTGATCGCGCCCGACGCGATATGGAACGGCCTGTTCACGTTCCTGAAACCAGAGCTCTTTAGGGAGCCTTCAGCGCAATGATCCGGCGTCTCCTGGGCATTCTCGGCCGCCGCGCGATCCTCACCTTCGGCCTCGTCACCTTTCTCGTCGGGGCGCTGCTCGCGACGGTCAACATCACATCGCGGTACGCGCTGAAGCTGTACGTCGAGGATCAGCTCCGGCGCATTCCGTGGGATCTCGCGATTTATCAGCAGGGCGCCGTCGGCAACGACCGCAGCTTGTCGAGGCACATCGCGAAGACGAGAGGCGTGACGCGCGTGGAAAGCATGGCCTTCCTGCGCGCGCGCTTTCCGGAAGGCGGCGAGGTCGAGGCGCAGGTCGATCGCAAGCCGTTCACCACGCCGTGGCTCTGTCTGCTCGCCGCGTCCGATCCGTCGATCCTGCCGCCGGAATTGAGCCTCGCGCTGGAGCACGACGACGGTAGCGCGAGGCTTTCAGCCGAGCGTTCGGCTCGCCTAGAAGGCTCGCCCTACGACAGCGACCAGAAGCCGCCAGCCCGGCGTGGCGCCGTCCTGTCGCTCATCGGTCCCGAGTACGCGATGGGCAAGGCGTTCCTCGCGCTGCAGGGCGCGCGTGACTTCACGCTGCAGGTCCACGTCCAGGATCAGCCGCGGTTCCTCTTCAACACGCCCGTGAACAAAGTCGTCCGGCTCGATCGCGACGAGCTGAATCGCTGGCTGATGGATCAAACCGGATCGGTCAGCTACGTCCCATACATCGGCGCGATTCTGCTGATGCCGTACGAATGGGACGTCCTGACGAAGTTCGATCAGGTCGCCACCGGGTTCGTCCCTTCGGACATTGTCGGCGTCGCCGATCAGGACGCGGGGCACATTCAGATGGCGGAGTACGCGCCCGAGGTCGTGTACCTCGCCCGCATCGATCGCGCCAGCCTCGTGTCCGGCTGGGACATTCCCGGATCGCTCGCCAACGTGCAGGCGCTCAATCGCCGGCTTCACAGCAGCGCGGAGGAGAACGCGCCGGTTCCAAAAGGCGCGCTGCAGGAGCCTGTGCCCGGCCACAGCCACGAAGCCGGTGAACCGCCGGAAGACGATTCGAAATTCAGCGGCAGCGTGAGCTTCGTCGTCGACAGCACGACGGAAGTACTGCTCGAACGGATGCAGGGGATCGCGCGGCTGATCGGCCTCGTGTCGCTGCTCGTTGCGCTGCCGCTGCTGTGGATGGCGTGGGTGCTCGCCGGGAACCTCGCCGGCCTGCTGATGCTTAACGAGCGGCGCACGCTCGGGTTGATGCGCCTTCGCGGCATTTCCGGCGATCTGATGGCGCGCGCGCTGCTCGTGAGCATCGTCGGGGGCGGCCTGGCCGGTGGACTGCTCGGTCTCGCCGCCGGATCGGTGTTGCCGCTGCTGGCGTACGAGCGAGGCCACCTGCCGCCCGGCGTGCTGACCGAGCCGCGGCAGCTCGGCATGTTCGCGGCGTTCCTCCTGATCTCGGTCGCGCTCGCGCTGATCGTCAGCCGGCGGCTGGTGAAGTATGCGATGACGATCTCGCCGCTCGAAGCCTCGCGCCGCGTCGCAGGATCCGAAGCGGTGGAAGCGTCGATGACGTTCGGTCCGGTGCAGCAACTGGCGCTGCTCGTCGGCGGATATGTGCTGTTCGGATGGATCTTCGACTTCGCGGTGTCCGATACGTTCGCGTGGTTCCGCCTCGTCGATCGGCTGTTCGATTTCCTGGGCCTGCCGCTCTTCCTGTACGGCATCGCGACGCTGATGGCATCGAAGCGGGAGCGGATTCAGCGCGTGATGGCGCCGGTGATCGAGCCGATTGGCGGCGTGCTCGGCCAGTTCGCGCTGCGCCACATTTCGGTGAAGCCGCATCGCATGGTCGCTTTCCTGCTGATCGTCGCGCTCATGTCGAGCGTCAGCCTCTATCCGGCGATCACGAGTCGATCGTTCGAGGACAAGGCGATTCGCGGCGCCCAGGTACAGCTCGGGACCGACTGGCAGGTTCTGTTCAACGGCCCCGACCTCGTCGACGTCGATCGCCTGAGCGGCACCGCTTCGTCGCAGCTCGCGGCGCTGAAGCCTGAAATCCTGAAGCTCGTCGCGTCGCTGCGCGGCATCAGCGGCGTGAAGGATGCGACGTACATGATCGAGGCGGTGCTTCCGAGCTTCTACCTGCCCGGCTACGGCCTGCGCGGCGTGCCGATGTATCTGTTCGGCAACACCGACGAGTATCGCGATCGCGTGTACTCGGAACCGAGCGTCGGCCTCAGCGCGGAGTTTCGGACCGTCGTGGCGGCCGTGAAGGATCGGATTGCGGTATCGCCGCCGATTGCCGATTTCTGGCGGCTCGAGCCTGGATCGCAGATGCTGCTCGGGCTCGATCCCGAGCGGCGCGCCGTCGCGTCGAAGGCGGCTGGCATTCTCGCGTTCCTGCCGGGACTGCCGCCGAAGAGCGTCAGCGATCGCCAGGGCTACGTGCAGGCGCGGGTCGACTACCTGAACTACCTGTTCAGCAGCAACGCCTATCTCGCGACCAGCGCCGACAACGCACAGATCGGATCGCTGCCGATTCTGATCCCTCGAATCATCGTCCTGCTGCGCACCAAGGGCATCGTGGATCCGGCGTCGTTCCAGCGCGCGATCGCGAAGGCGGCGCCGTTCCCGCCGCTCGAGATCCACAGCCTCGCGCAGGAAGTCGGCAAGGTGGGCAGTGACATGTACATCTCGCTCGCGCTCGCGAACATGCGGATCTATCTGATCGGCGGTCTGGTGCTCGCGCTGATCGCGATTCTCGCGGTCGCCATGGCTAATTACACTGAAGACCGCCGGACGCTCGCCTTGCTGCGGATTCGCGGCGCCTCGCCCGCGTCGATGTGGCGCTTCGTCGTCGCGACGCTGCTGTCGCCGGCGCTCGTCGGCCTGGGGCTCGGCGCCGGATCGGCGGTGCTTGCCGGCTTCGGCCTTGCCAACTACGTGTGGCGTCTGCGCGAAATTCGTACGGTCGTGCAGCTGCTGCCGACGCGCCTGGTCGTCGCGCCGCTGACGGCGTGGATCGCGCTGCTCCTCGTCGTGATGCTCGTCGGCATCGCGTCGGGCTTCAGCTGGTGGGTGTACAGGGATACGGCGCGCGCAGGGATAAGAGACTGATGCGGCGTGTCCGACTCACTATGAGCGAGGAATTGACCACGAAAGACACGAAATCACGAAAACCACGAAAGCCTCGAAGTTATTTCGTAGTTTCGTATTTTCGTGACTTTCGTGGCAACGCATAGCGATCTGTTGGTTGCTGGTGCTGGGTGCTGCGGTCGGCGACGTTCTGTTCTGAATACGCGCGAGCGGTTTACGCCGCGAGCGCGTCAGCCGAGCGGGGTGGGGCCCCGCGAGGATTGAGTAATGTTCGAACATAAAGGCGTTGACGTTCGCGTCGAGGGCGTGAGCAAGCGGTATCAGATGGCGGCGGAGGAGGTCCACGCGTTGCGCGAGAGCTCGTGGGAAGTCCGTCGCGGCGAAGCGGTCGCGATCATGGGTCCGAGCGGCTGCGGCAAGACGACGCTGCTCAACCTGCTCGGCGGAGTCGATCGGCCGACGACGGGAAAGATCGTCATCGATGGACAGGATCTCACGCAGATGAACGAGCGCGCGCTCGAAAAGCATCGCCTGCTGCGCGTCGGCTTCGTGTTTCAGTTCTTCAATCTCATTCCGAGCATCACCGCGCTCGAGAACCTCGAGCTGCCGATGGTCATGGCGGGCGTCCCCGAAACCGAGTGCCATGCACGCGCGAAGGCGCTGCTCGATCTGGTGGGCCTCGAGGCCAAAGGGCGGAAGCGGCCGGAGGAACTGAGCGGGGGCGAGCAGCAGCGCGTCGCCGTCGCGCTCGCTCTCGCCAACGATCCCGCGCTCATCCTCGCCGACGAGCCGACCGGCAACCTCGACTCGACCAACGCCGCCGCCATCGCGAAGCTGCTCGCATCGCTCGCGCTCGATCACGGGAAGACGGTCATCATGGTGAGCCACGACGCGAAGACCGTGGAAGTGTTTCCGACCGTGCACGCAATGCGCGACGGCCGCTTCGTGGACGCCCCGCCGGCGGCGTGAGAGGTCGCGTGGCGAGACCATTGCGGACCATCGACGCGCCGGATCGCACCGCGCCCGCGGCGCCGACCGCGGGCGCGTCAGATCTGCGTACGGCCGCGCTGCTCGCCGCGCTCGCGGCCGGCGCCGTCGGCTTCTGGTTCCTGCCGCTCGGCATCGCGCCGGAAGCACACAAGGCGCTCGCCGTCGGCCTGTTCATGATCGCCGCGTGGATGACGCAGGTCCTCGACCACGGCGTCACCGGCATCCTCGGCTGCTTCCTGTTCTGGATGCTCGGCATCGCGAGGTTCGAGACGGCGTTCTCGGGCTTCGCCGATTCGTCGGCGTGGTTTCTGTTCGGCGCCGTCTGCTTCGGGCTGATGGTCGGCCGATCGGGTCTGGCGCGCCGTCTCGCGTTCGCCGTGATGCGCGCCGTCGGCCACAGCTATCCGCGTCTGCTCCTCGGTCTCATCATCTCCAACTTCCTGCTCACTCCGATCGTTCCCTCGGGCATCGCGCGCGTGGTGATCATGGCGGCGATCGCCATGGGCCTCGTCGACGCCTTCGGCGTTGCCAAGGAGAGCAACATCGCGCGGGGGATGTTCATCATCCTCGTATATCAGGCGACGATCTTCGACAAGATGGTCATCGCCGGCGCGGCGTCGATCACCGCGCGCGGCGCGATCGAACGGTTCGCCGGCGTGAACGTTCTCTGGAGCCAGTGGGCGCTCGCGTACCTGCCGTGCGACATCATCGTCATGATCATCGCCTGGCGGCTCGCGCTCTGGCTCTATCCGCCGGAGATGGCGGCGCTCCCCGGCGGGTCCGAGTACCTGCAGCGCGAGATCCGCGCGATGGGTCCGCCGTCGACGACCGAGATCCGCGCCGGCGTGTTGATGGCGCTCGCGGTCGGCTTGTGGGTCACCGACTTCCTCCACCACATTCCGGCGCCGATGATCGGCCTCGGCGTCGGGCTGGCCGCGATCATGCCGCGCGTGGGCGTGCTCGACACCGACGACGTGCGGAAAATCAACTACCTCCCGATTTTCTTCGTTGCCGCCGCGGTCAGCCTCAGCAACGTGCTCGCGCAGACCAAGGCGCTCGACGTGCTGACCACGATTCTGTTCGACTCGATCCAGCCGTTCATCGGCACCAGCTGGTTGTCGACGATGGTGTTGTACTGGTCGGCGTTCGTCTATCACATCGTCATCGGCAACGAGATTTCGATGCTGGCGACGTCGATTCCGCCGCTGATGATCTACGCCAAGCAGCACGCGATCGATCCGCTGACCCTCGGCATGATCTGGACGTTCGGCGCAGGGCCGAAGCTCTTCATGTACGAATCGGCCGTGCTCGTCGTCGGCTACTCGTACGGCTACTTCGACAACAGGGATTTGCTGAAAGTCGGCGCGCTGCTGTCGATCGTCGCCGCCATCATCCTCCTGCTGCTGGTGCCGCTATACTGGCCGTTGATTGGGATCGGGCGGTAGCATGCCTCGACCGCAATCGGAACGCAGCATGGTGAAATCGATTCGGACCGCGGCCGTCATCGTCGCGTTCGCGCTGTTGGCGATGCCGCGGGCGCTTCCAGCCGCGTCGGGGCTGTCGCAGCTGCGCGGCATCGACGAGCTCAAGGGGTGGTTCAACGCATACAAGGGGCAGCCGCGCCTGATTCTGCTGCTGTCGCCGACATGACCGACGTGCGTCGCCGGCGCCCGGTGGGCGCAGAACGAGCTGCTCGGAAAGAACGCGAACGCCAACGTTCGCGTGTTCGTGATCTGGTTTCGGATGTACCCCGGCGATGCGGAATCGAAATGGCCGCGTGAGCTGCTGACCGATCGCCGCGTCGAGCACCGGTGGGACGAACCGAAGACGGCCGGGCGGTGGTTCATGACGAACCTCAACGCGCTGCGGCCGTCGCGCGGCGGCGACGGCGTGTTCCCGCAGCGCGTCGACGCGCTCTGGGACAGCTACCTCCTGTTCGATCGCAACGCCGCGTGGAACGAGACGCCGAACGGCCTGCTCAGTTGGGGATTTCCCGTCATGCGGACGCGCGCGCAGCTGCTGAAGGATTTCCAGTTCGCGATCGGTGCTGCGCGAGGTCCGCAGCATAACCCGTGAACCCGTTCGTTACCGCACCGCAGCCGCAGCATTCAACGACGGCGCATTAACAGTCAACACGACAGCGATGATTCCGACGAGGATCCCGGATACAACCACGTCGATCAACGCCCGCGTCACGAACCACCGCTGCCGATTGGGCGTGTCGCGACCCGAGTTTCGACGCAGAGCCCTGTCGCGGCCCTCGAATTGCTTGTCTGACCGAGCACGGGTCTGGATGGGGGCAATGATGGCAAAAGATTCTCAGTTTTTCCCTAACACAGGTCTTCCTATCGCATTGATCCCACACCTGCGGCGGCTAGGCCGGAACGCTGGCAGCTCGCGGCTTCGTGACTCGCGTGATCGAGTGCTCTGCGGCCGGCATCACAAGCTGCTCCTCGGCATTGCTATGTCACTGCTGGTCTCTTGGCCGGCTATCGTCTCTGCTGATCCGATCACGCTCGTTCTCGACGCGCGTCGAGTTGCGGCATCTGCCGGCCCAGTGGGTCTGCTGGAACGACGCGCTGAGGACTTCCTCACTGTCACGGCAGCGTCCTCAGGCGTGTCCGCGACGGCGACTGCCATCAGCACCATTAGCGACTTACATCATTTGACCGGCACCGGTCTTACATCAGTCGAATCCGTTGCCGCCGCTGACTTTTTCGCTGGAGCGGGGGCAAGCTTCGTCGCCGCCTTCACGCTAGATGCTCCCCATGATTACAGATTCCGTGGGAGCTGGACTGCAGCCAGCGGCGGGTCCGGCTCCGCGTCTCTTTCTTTTTTTGACCCGAGTTTCGGTCTCGGCGGCAGGTTTTTCACCCAGGTCTTTAATGAGCGCCCAGGTGTCTTTGAGAACAGTCGTCGCTTACCGAGCGGAACGTACTTTTTCGAAGTGGCGACCGGCGTTTCTGCTAATCCCTTCTCAGCACCGACACGCTTGAGCAGTTCATATGACTTTACGTTCGATCTTCAAGCCGCACCGACTCCCGAGCCCGCTTCGATGTTCTTGGTCGGTTCTGGACTCGTCGCGCTCGCGGGCGTAATGCGTCGGCGCATTCGTTTAAACCATCCTTAACGGGATCCCGTTCGGTCTGTCGTCCTAGAAGAACTGCTGGTTCGCGATCGGCGCCGCGCGAGGTCCAGCCGGTCAGGAACGCGGCGAGACGGCCGAACGCCGCGTCGAGATAGACGTACTCGCCGCCGGATCGCGGCCGCAGCGTCGCGAGCTCGGCGTACGCCATCGCTCCTGCGAACGCGAGCGCCCCGCCGCCCAGCCACGTCGCCAGAAAGAGCCATGGATGAGGCACGTTGGCCGCGACCTGCGGCGGCGAGAACAGAATGCCGCCGCCGATGACGTTCGAAACGATGATCGCTGCGGCATCGTAAGGACCGAGCCGGCGTGCCAGGGAAAAAGACCGCCTTGCGCGAGGCGGGGACTGGGTGTAAAAACGAATCGCATAACGGGAGCGTTAAATGGACATCGCCGCCCACACGCACACGAGGCGCGTCATCATCGCGATCGTCGCCGGGTTCGCGCTCGCGGCGCTGCAGCCGGTCGCCGCCCATCACTCCTTTGCCGCTGAATTCGACGCGAACAAACCGATCAACCTGAAGGGCACCGTCACGCGAATCGAATGGGCCAACCCTCACATCTGGGTGTACCTCGACGTGAAGAACGACGAGGGCGTACAACCGTGGCAGTGCGAAGGCGGACCCCCCAACACGCTGACGCGCAACGGATGGACGAAGGACTCGCTGAAGGTCGGCGATCAGGTGACGATCGACGGCGTGCTGGCGAAGGATGGATCGAAGACGTGCAATGCGCGGCTGGTGAAGCTGCCCGACGGCCGCAGCGTGTTCGCCGGCTCGTCAGGTGAGACGCAGCAGCGACAGCCATAAGAGGCGCCGTCATATGAAGATACATTCCGCCGCGGCGCTCGTCGCCGCGCTCGCGCTCACGGGGGTGTGCCCGCCCTCCGCGGCGGGGCAGCCCGCCGGCACCGGCCGCGAGTATCAGCCGCCCGCCGGCCCGGCGCCGCGAACCGCGTCCGGCAAAATCGATTTCAGCGGTGTGTGGCAGAAGCCGTACACGCCGGACATGACGAAGGACGGCAAGGATCAGAAAGGCTACGCGCAGCTTCCATTCACCGCGTGGGGCGAAGCCGAATGGAAATCGTACGACGCGGCCGAAGGCGATTACACCGGCGCCTGCCTGCCATTCGGCATGACGCGGTCCGTCAATACGCCCGAGCCGATGCAGATCATGCAAAGCGACAAGTACTTCGCGTTCCTCTTCGAGCAGAACTCGTGGTTCTCGGTGATTCCGATCGACGGCCGTCCGCACGGACACGGCATCCCGACGTGGTTCGGCGATTCGGTCGGCCATTGGGAAGGCGACACGCTCGTCATCGACACGGTCAACTTCAACGACAAGACGCGGCTCGACACGATCGGCCACCCGCACAGCGATCAGCTGCACCTCATTCAGCGTTTCACGCGCCCGGACCTCGGGCACATCTCGTACGAAATGATCGTGGACGATCCCAAGACGTTCACCAAGCAGTGGAACAACACGCGGACGTTCACGCTGCGCCCCGATTGGGAGATCATGGAGTACTCGTGCGAGGAAAATAACAAGAGCCTGTGGGAAGGCCGTATCAAGGTTCCTAAATACAAACGTCAATAAGGACAGGGTGATGCCATCCTCGATGCACATCGCGCGGTTGGTCGTCGCCGCGGCCGTCTGTGGTGCGCCGGCGGCGTCGGCACAGGTGACGCTCGACATCCAGGACTACGTCGAAGCGCCGATGACCGGCCTCGTCGACGGAAAAGGATCCAACGACCTTCTACTCGCGCGCGTGAACACGCTGCGCGAAGAGGTCGGCGGCGCCAAGCGCTTCTTCATCAGCGATCTGAACGGACCGCTCTACGTGTTCGACAAGGCGACGAAGAAGTTTTCGGTGTACCTCGATTTCGACGGCAACGCGGGGAAGACCGGCATCTTCCACAAGCTGACGATCGCGCAGGGATACGGGAACGGCCTGAACGGCTTCTATCTCGATCCCGACTATACGCGCAACGGCAGGTTCTACACAGTCCACATCGAAGATCCGGCCCTGCCCGGCTCGAATCTGCCCGACAACTCGAGGTTTCCGGCATTGAACGTCGCCGGTTACAAGACGACGGACGCGATTCGAACGCCCGGTCCGCTGCAGAACGAGGGCGTGCTCGTCGAGTGGACGGACTCGAATCCGGCCAACTCCACGTTCGAAGGTACAGCACGCGAATTGCTGCGAGTTCAGCTCAACACCCGCAGCCATCCGATGGGCGATCTGATCTTCAATCCAACGGCGCGTCGCGGCGATCCCGAGTGGCGGGTGCTCTACATGGAATGCGGCGACGGCGCGTCGGGCGAATCGACGAACGTCGCGATCCGATCCAACCCGCAGCGGCTCGACAACTTCGAAGGAAAAATTCTTCGCGTCATTCCCGATTTGAACGAGCACACGTCGACGAGCACCGTGAGCGACAACGGCCGGTACCGGATTCCCAACGACAACCCGTTCGTCTCGACGCCTGGAGCCCGCAAGGAAATCTGGGCCTATGGCTTCCGGAATCCGCATCGATTGAGCTGGGCGATCGATCCGGCCAACCCCGCCAACAACCGGCTCATCGCGAATTCGGTCGGTCTGCATACGTGGGAGACTGTGTACATCGTCCGCAAAGGCGCGAATTACGGCTACAGCCGCCGAGAGGGGAACGAACTGCTGAAGCCGGACAACACGACGGCGCCGCTGCCCGCCGTCGACAAGATCCCGCTGCAGGTCGGCGAGACGCCCGGAACGGAGATGGTGACGCCGATCTATCCGGTCATCCAGTACGGGCACGGGCCCGACGGCGGCGATGCGATCGGCAGCGGCTTCGTCTACAACGGCAAGGCGATTCCGTCGCTTCGCGGCAAGTACCTGTTCGGCGATCTGACGACCGGCCGCATCTGGTGGGCCGACTATAAAGAGATGTTAGCGGCCGACGATGGAAAGCCGGGGACGCTCGCGGCCATTCACGAGGTCAAGCTGCGGTGGAACGGCAGCGTGCACGACTCGATGTTCGGCATCGTCGCGGCGGCGTACAAAGCGCGCGGCGGAAAGAGCGAGCATTTGCCCGGACGCGCGGATCTCGTGAAAGGCGGGCGCGCCGACGTCAGGTTCTCGGTCGACGCCGATGGCGAACTGTATCTCTACAGCAAGGGTGACGGCGTCATTCGCAAAGTGATCGGCGCAACCGGCGCAACCAGCAGCTGGTGAGCAACCGAATCAAGTGGATCGTTTTCGCTGGATCAGCACCACCGCGGGTTCGCCACGAAACACACGAAATCACGAAACACGCGAAATCTCTTGAGTATGTTTCGTGTTTTCGTGACTGTCGTGGCGCGCGACCGGTCCAGATTTGGTTTTGGTGTCACGCCCCGAGATGACGCGCCAGGAACGGAATGCCGCGCCGGCCCCAGAACGTATGTTCTCCGGGGAACACTTCCTGCTCGACGCGGTCGGCCGATTCGAACACGCCGTAGATCTCCTTCACGCGCGTGAAGCTTTCGATGCTCGCGTGGATCGGGAAGATCGGATCTCTCTCTCCTGATTCGACGAACAGCGGCCGCGGCGCTATGAGGCCGGCGATGTCGTACATCTCGGCCCAATTCAGGATGCCGGGTACGTAGTTGTCGATGCAGTGCGCGAGGCTGCCGACGCTGTCGCGGAAGGTGTTCAGGTAGCCGCTCACCATCGCCGCGCGAATGCGCGGCTCGAGCGCGGTCGAAAAGAGCGTCGCGGTGCCGCCGCCGGAAATCCCCACGCACCCGACGCGGCCTGCATCCAGTTCGGCGCGCGTGGCGATGTAATCGATCGTTCGCATCACGTCCCAGACGCGCCACGCGATCAGCGTCTGCCCGACGAGCAGCGCGCCGCCGGCGACGGGCTCGCACCCTTTGCGCGACAAGCCCTGGCGCGCGTTCAGCGGATCGCGCCGGCAGCCGAACGCCATCGGCTCGATTGCGACCGCCGTCATGCCCGCTTCCGCCACCTGGATCGCGAAGTCGTGCTGATAACCGGCCTTGTCGGCTCGATCGCGTCCCTGCTCGTCGATGCCGACGATGTCGTCGACGCCGCGGCCGTGGCCGGGCACGCAGACGACCACCGGCGCGGGAGTTTTCGCGTTGGTCGGCTGCAGCACGTACGCGAGGACGCTGACGCCCGGACGGCTGTCGAACACGATCTTCTCGCGACGGTATCCGGGAAACGTGCGCGTCTCGAGCGTCGCCGGGCGCAGCGGTCCGCGCTCGGACGGAAACCCGCCGACGAGATCCGTCAACTTCGCGTACAGCGTCCGCTGCCACGCTTCCGCCTCGCGCCGCGTGTGCGCCTGGAAGCGAAGGCGGCGCGGCGCCGCCGCATACAGATCGCGCGTGAAGACGACGGGATCGAAATGCCGATCGTCGATGCCGTTCGTCACGCCTGTCAGCGGCCCGGTGTATGTCGGTGGCTGCTCAGCCTGGCTGACGCCGGCCGGGTCAGCCGCAACTGCGACGGCGCCCATCGCAGGCGCCGCAGCGAGCATTCGCGCGAGCTCGCGCCGTGTCATGTTTCTCGCCATAATCGGCGATGATTATCGCCTCCGGTTCGTTCCCGCTTCAATGAAAACGGCGGTATCATGGCCTCGCGTTTCGAGCCGGAGGAGGGCTGCGTGATCAGGCACACCTTTACGGCCGCGCTGGTTGGTACGAGCGCGCTCGCGGCCGCGCGATTTCTCGTTCCGGCGGCCGCCGCTCAGGCGCCGACCCCGCCCATCTCGTTCGTCAAAGACGTCCGTCCGATTTTTCAGACGTCCTGCGAGAGCTGTCATGGCGAGGCGCAGGTGTCGGGCTTCGACCTGCGCACGTCGGAGTCGGCGCTGAAAGGCGGCGACCACGGCGGCGACATCGTGCCGGGCAGCGCCGATCAGAGCCGCCTGTACCGCCGCATCGCGGGACTCGAGCAGCCGTCGATGCCAAAGGAAGGCGCCGCTCTCACTGCGCAGCAGATTTCGCTGATCAAGACGTGGATCGATCAAGGCGCGCATTGGGACGCGTCGGCCCCGGCGTCGGCGTCCGCCGCGCCGGCCGACGCGAGCAACGCGCCTTCGGCTGCACGCAACTACTGGGCATTCAAGCTGCCGGTCCGCGCGCCGGTTCCCGACGGCTCGTCTCACATTAACCCGATCGATCGCTTCCTCGAGAAGGCGCGGCAGGAAAAAGCGTTGAAGCCGGCGCCGCGCGCCGCGCGGCTCACGCTGCTGCGCCGCGCGTATCTCGATCTGATCGGACTGCCGCCGACGCCGGCCGAAACCGCGGCGTTTCTCGCGGACAGCCGTCCTGACGCGTGGGAACGTCTCATCGACTCGCTGCTCGCGTCGCCGCATTACGGCGAGCGCTGGGGCCGCCACTGGCTCGACGTCGCGCGCTACGCCGACTCGAGCGGCTTCGAGCACGATTACGACCGTCCGAACGCGTGGCGCTATCGCGACTACGTCATCCGCGCGTTCAACGACGACAAGCCGTACGACGTGTTCCTGAAGGAACAGATCGCCGGCGACGAGCTGGAGAAGAGAACCGACGATACGATGATCGCGACCGGATTCCTTCGCGCGGGTCCGCGCGTCGCGTTTCGCGAGAAGGACAATCCGGAGCGCCGCTACGAGTACCTCGACGATCTGATCGACACGACGAGCCGAGGCGTGCTGGGACTCACGGTGCGCTGCGCCCGCTGCCACAACCACAAGTTCGATCCGATTCCGCAGCGCGACTACTACAGCCTCATCACGACGTTCTTCGGGTACGTCGAGACGACCTATCCCCTGGTGCCGCGCGCCGAGGCCGAGGCGTTCGAGAAGAAGCTCCACGCGATCGAGGAGCGCCAGGCGTCGCTGAAGGCGGAGATCAAGCAGATCGACGCGCCGTACGTGGAGCGTCTGAGGCAGGAGGCGTACAAGCAGTTTCCGGAGAACGTCCAGCGCGCGATCGCGAAGCCTGAGGCCGAGCGGACGCCCGGCGAACAATTGCTCGCCGCGCAGGTGATCGAGCAGACCAATATCGGCGCACGCCTGCTCGATCGCGACATGAAGGCGGAGGACGTCGCGAAAAAGAAAGCGCTCGCCGCCGAGATCGCGTCGCTCGACAGGCAGAAGCCGAAGCCGATTCCGACGGCCGACATCGTCACCGACGGCGACTATCGCTTCGCTCCGGACGGCGACGGCGACGAGGTCATCGGCTGTCCGAAGTGTCGCGTGTGGGACGTCGCGTCGGGCAGCTTCCTGCACGCCGGCCCCGGCAAGTACGAGGCGCCGCCATCGTACCTTCTGATCCGCGGCGATCCGAACAGCAAAGGGCCGCTGATGAAGCCCGGCTTCGTCACCGCGGCGACCTACGGCAATCCTCCAACTGAAATGCCGCCCGCCGACGGCCACACGTCGGGACGCCGGCGCGCGCTCGCCGAATGGCTGGCCTCGCCGCAGAACCCGCTGACCGCCCGCGTCATCGTCAACCGCATCTGGCACCACCACTTCGGCCGCGGCATCGTCGCGACGCTGGACAACTTCGGGAAGATGGGCGAGCCGCCGACGCATCCGGAGTTGCTCGACTATCTCGCCGTCGAATTCATGAATCGCGGCTGGAGCATCAAGCAGATGCACCGGCTGATCATGACGTCCGAGGCGTACCAGATGGCGTCGGCGTACGAAGATCCCGCCGATAGCGAACGCGATCCTCAGGATCAATATCTGTGGCGGTTCCGCGCCCAGAGGCTCGACGCGGAGATCGTCCGCGACAGCATCCTCGAGGCGAGCGGCGGCATCAACCTCGCGATCGGAGGTCCGTCGGTATTTCCGCCGCTGCCGCCGGAGGTGCTCCGGTCCGTGAGCTTCGGCGTGTGGAAGAACGCGGAGGACGGTCCGGAAGTGTGGCGCCGCAGCGTGTACGTCTACCGGCGGCGCGGCCTCGTGTTTCCGATGTTCCAGGTGTTCGATTTGCCTGAGCAGAACGTCACTGCGGGCGCGCGCAACGTGTCGACGGTGCCGACGCAGGCGCTGACGCTCCTGAACAATCCGTTCGTGCTGCGCCAGGCGCAGATGTTCGCCGATCGTGTGAAGCAGGAGGCCGGCGACGACCCGGCGAAGCAGATCGATCTCGCGTACCGGATCGCGCTGACGCGTCCGCCGACCGACGCCGAGCTGACCATCGCCCTCGATTCGCTGAAGCGGCAGACGCTCGTCGACCTGACCGATGTGCTGTTCAATCTGAACGAGTTCGTCTACATGAGGTGATCGCAGCGCCTGCGGCCATGCCCCGCCCGCAACGCGCTTTCGAGCGTTGCGGGCATGGGCATCAGCGAGCGACAGTCTTGAGCCGTTGCGAGGCGCGCGCGCCGAGCAACAGCGCCGGGGGTGGGGCCCCGGCGCGATAGAAATGTGGGGCCCCGCGAGAAGGTAAGAGATGAAGCCACACACCGCGTGCAAGACGTGCTGGTCGAGACGTGATTTTCTCTTTCGGTCCGGCGGCGGGGTGAGCGGGCTCGCGCTCGCATACCTGCTCAATCAGGAACAGCTGCTGGCAGGAGAGATCGATACGGCGAGCGCCGCATGCGCGGCCGCACCGATCGGATTCAATCCGTACGCGCCGAAGCCGCCGCATTTCAAGCCGCGCGCCACCGCCGTGATTTCTCTCTTCATGACCGGCGGCGTCAGCCATGTCGACACCTTCGACCCGAAGCCGGCGCTGTCCAAGTACGCCGGTCAGCCGCTCGATGGCAAGGTCGCCGGCGACGTGATCGTGCGTCAGGGCCATCCGGGTCCCTTGATGCCGAGCCCGTTCGGGTTCAAGCGGTACGGGCAGTCGGGAATCGAGGTGTCGGATCTGTTTCCGCAGGTCGGCGGCCATGCCGACGAGATCGCGTTCGTGCGCTCGGTGTACGGCCAGTCGAACGACCACGTCCAGGCCACCTACGAGATGCAGATGGGCCAGACGCGCATGGGATTTCCGAGCCTGGGATCGTGGGTCACGTACGGACTCGGATCGGAGAACACGAGCCTCCCGGCGTACGTGGTGATTCACGACACGCGCGGCGGCCCGATCGGCGGCGTCACCGACTGGAGCGCCGGGTTCCTGCCGGCGTCGTACCAGGGAACGCTCTTCCGATCGACGGGCGATCCCATCATCGACCTCAGCCCTCCGTCGAGCGTCGGTCCCGAGCAGGAGCGCGCGCGTCTCAATCTGCTCGCCAAGCTGAACGAGCTCGACATGCAGCAGTACCCGGGCAACACCGATCTCGCGGCGCGCATTTCGTCCTACGAGCTCGCGTTTCGCATGCAGGGTTGCGCCCCCGAGGCGCTCGACGTGACGCGCGAATCCGAGGCGACGCGGAAGCTGTATGGACTGGACGATCCGATCACGGAGCCGTTCGCGCGTCAGTGTTTGATGGCGCGGCGCCTCGTCGAGCACGGCGTCCGCTTCGTGCAGCTCTTTCACGGCGGCATGGGCAACCAGAACGTCGACACCTGGGACGCGCATGGCGACGTCAAAGCGAATCACTCGCAGCACGCCGCCGAGTCGGATCGTCCTATCGCGGGACTGCTGACGGATCTGAAGTCGCGCGGCCTGCTCGATTCGACGCTGGTGATGTGGCACGCCGAGTTCGGCCGGATGCCGATCTCACAACGCGGCGTCGGACGCGATCACAATCCGGGCGCGATGACGATCTGGATGGCAGGCGCGGGCATCAAGGGCGGACAGGCGATCGGCGCGAGCGACGACTTCGGCTACAAGGCGGAGCAGCAGCCGGTTTCGTATCACGATCTGCACGCGACGATCCTTCAGCTGCTCGGGATCGATCACAAGAAGCTGACGTACCGCTTCAACGGCCGCGACATGCGGCTCACGGACGTGTACGGCGTGCCGATCCCGCAGATCGTGGCGTAATCGGCGGCCCTCAAGGGCCGCCCCATATCGGGTCGAGAGAAGGAGTGGCCATGCTCGCCAGACTGCGCGGCGCCTTGTTGTTTATTGCCATCGCCAGCCTCCTGACGGCCGTCAATCCACGCGCGCAGTCGGGCGCCTCGCCGGGCGACGTCACCTTTACCAGAGACATCGCGCCGATCCTGCAGCGCAGTTGCCAGCAGTGCCATCGTCCCGACGGCGTCGCGCCGATGTCGCTCGTCTCCTACGAAGACGTGCGGCCGTGGGCCAAGGCGATGAAGATGCGTACGAGCATCGGTCCGCACGCAGGCGTGATGCCGCCGTGGTTCGTCGAGAAGGATCTCGGCATCCAGCATTTCAAGAACGATCCGTCGCTCGCCGCTGAGGAGATCGCGAAGATCGCGAAGTGGGCCGACAGCGGCGCGGCGCGCGGCAATCCGAACGACATGCCGCCGCCGCTGAGCTTCGACGACACCGATAAGTGGACGATCGGCGAACCGGATCTGATCCTGAAATCGAAGGAAGTCACGGTTCCGGCGAGCGGTCCGGACTGGTGGGGCGACATCGGCCTCATCCCGACGGGGCTCACCGAAGATCGCTACGTGTCGGCGGTCGAAGTTCGCGAGATCAACGACATCCCGAAAAGCGGTGCGACCAAGACCGTTGGCGGACGCTACGCCTTTCACCACATGACCTACTCGAGCCTGGTGCCGGGCGAGAAGGGATCGGAACCGGCCGACGAAAGCTCGACGAGCTGGCCCATTCATGAAGTCGGACGCAACGCCGACATCTTCCCGCCCGAGTCGGGCCGGCTGCTCCAGGCGAAATCGTCGCTCTCACTGGCGGCGGGCCACGTTCACTCGAACGGCCGCGAGACGAAGGCGCACCTCGAGTTCGCGTTCAAGTTCTTTCCGAAAGGGTACAAGCCTCAGTACAAGCGTTCGACTCTGCGGCTGGGCAACGGCATCGACATCGACGTGAAGCCGAATCGCTCGAACCAGGAGCTCCACTCGTACGCCGTGCTGCAGGAGCACACGAAGATCATCGCGTTCGAGCCGCATCTCCACGCGCCCGGCGTGCGCATGTGCCTCGAAGCGATCTGGGGCCACAACATCCAGACGCTCAACTGCGTCGGCTACGACCACAACTGGGTGAAGCAGTACGTCTATCAGGACGACGCGGCGCCGCTGCTGCCGAAAGGAACGATCGTTCACCTGATCGGATTCCTCGATACGACGCCGGCGAATCGCAATCCCGCGGATCCGAGGAACTGGGCGGGCGGCGGGCGCCGATCGATCGCGAACATGTTCATCGACCTCGGCTACTCCGTCGCGCTCACCGAGGAGCAGTTCCAGGCGGAGATGGCGAAGCGCCGGCAGAGCATGAAGAGCCGGAACGACTACGACATCGGCTGTCCGCTGTGCTGGGCGCCGCCCACGCAGACGGCGACCCAGCCGAGCACGGCAGAACGGAAGCAGTGATGCGGCTGCTCGTCGCGTCGCTCGCCGTGACTCTGTCGCTGCACGCGCTCAGCGCGCAGACGCGGTTCACCTACTCGAGCGGTCAGAGCGTGTCGCCGGCGTACGAAGGATGGATGTACAACGAAGACGGCTCCATCGCGATGTACTTCGGCTACATGAATTCGAACTGGCAGCAGGAGTTCGACGTCCCGATCGGTCCCGACAACGCGATCGAGCCGGGAGGGCCCGATCAGGGACAGCCGACGCATTTCTACCCGAGGCGCAACCCGTTTCTGTTCACCGTTCGCGCCCCGAAAGACCTCGGCACGAAGGAATTGATCTGGACGCTCACGACCAACGGGAAGACCGAGCGCGCCTTTGCGTCGCTCAAGAGCGATTACCAGATCGACAAGCAGGTGATCTCCACCGAGGTCGGCGGCGATTTCGGGAGCCTGCGCGACGAGCTTCGCACGAACATTCCGCCGGAGCTCAGAGTGGACGGACAAAAGCAGCGCGCTGTGAAGCCCGGTGAAACGCTGATGCTCGTCGCGTTCGCCGGCGATCCCGACAACCTGCCGGCCCGCCGAGACGGCAAACCGCAGCCGCGGTCGTCGCGCGGCGAGATGCTGGGCGAAGGCGGCGCCAGCGCCACGAGCCCGGTCAGCCGCGCGAACGCGGCGAATCCGCCGAACCGGGCGAACCCTGCGAGCGCCGCGAACGCTGCGAACCCCGCGAACCTTGTTTACAGGCCGCCATCCTCCATCGTCCCGTCCAGCGGACCCGGGCTGCGGTTGTCGTGGATCGTGTACCGCGGCAACGCCGCCGCGGTGACGTTCAAACCGGATCAGATGAAAACGTGGACGGACACGCGCGCGTACGGCAACTCGCCGTGGTCGCCGCCGTTCACGATTCCGGTGCCGCCTCCCGACGGCAAGTGGGTAACCGACGTCACCTTCGGCGAACCGGGGACCTACGTGCTCCGCGCGGTCGCCAGCGACGGATCGCTGTTCACCTACGAGAACGTGGCCGTGACCGTTTCGCGGTGATCGCGAAGCCGGCGTTCATTGGCCTCTCCGCTCTGCTGTAGAAGTTTCGCGACGAGCGCCGTCCAGCCGGTCTGGTGGCTCGCGCCGACTCCTGCGCCCGTGTCGCCGTGGAAGTACTCGTGGAACGGGATCAGATCGTGCCAGGTTCGATCGGACTGAAACAGTTCGCTCGAACCGAACACCGGACGCCGTCCATCGCGATTCTCGAGGAAGATTCTCGTCAGCCGCTGGGAGATCTCAGTGGCGACCTCGGAGAGCGTCATCATCCGGCCCGAGCCGGTTGGGCATTCCACCGTGTAGGCGTCGCCGAAGTAGTGGTGGAACTTCTGCAACGCCTCGACGAGGAGGAAATTGATCGGAAACCAGATCGGTCCGCGCCAGTTCGAATTGCCGCCGAACAAGCCGGTCGTCGACTCCGCCGGCTCGTAGGTGACGCGGTACTCGTGGCCGTCCACCCGAAGCACGTAGGGGCGATCGAGGTGAACGCGCGAGATGGAGCGGATGCCGTACGGCGACAGGAACTCGCGCTCGTCGAGCATCACGCTCAGAATCCGCCGCAGCTTGTCGCCGTCGACGATCGAGAGCAGACGGCGCTGCAGACGGCCCGGCGTCTCCATGCACGCGACGTTGCCGATCAAATCGGGCCGGTGCGCGACGAACCATTCGAGGCGGCGGCGGAAGCCGTCGTGCCGCTCGAGCATCTCGGGTTCGAGCGTCTGCACGGCCAGGAGCGGAATCAGTCCCACCAGCGACCGCACCTTCAGCGGCGTCCGCGTGTCGTCGGGCAGATGCAGGACGTCGTAGAAGAATCCGTCCTCGTCGTCCCAGAGATCGTGTCCCTTGCCGCCGTACTGGCGGCCGCCGCTCATCGCGTGCGCGATGTTGAGGAAGTGCTCCCAGAACTTGCTCGCGACGTCCTCGTACGCCGGATTGTGGCGGCCGAGCTCCAGCGCGATCGCGAGCATGTTGAGCGAGTACATCGCCATCCAGCTGGTGCCATCCGACTGCTCGAGACGGCCGCCGGTCGGCAGCGGCTTGCTGCGATCGAACACGCCGATGTTGTCGAGGCCGAGGAAGCCGCCCTGGAAGACGTTCATCCCTTCGGCATCCTTGCGGTTCACCCACCAGGTGAAATTCAGCAGCAGCTTGTGGAAGACGCGCTCGAGGAACTTCAGGTCGCCCTTGCCGCGGCGCCGCCGCTCGATTTTGTAGACGCGCCAAGCCGACCATGCATGCACCGGCGGGTTGACGTCTCCCAGCGCCCACTCGTACGCGGGGAGCTGGCCGTTCGGATGCATGTACCACTCGCGCAGCAGCAGCGTGAGTTGCTCCTTGGCGAACTCGGAGTCGACCAGCGCAAGCGGCACGCAGTGGAACGCGAGATCCCACGCGGCGTACCACGGGTACTCCCACTTGTCGGGCATCGAGATGACGTCGGCGTTGTAGAGATGCGTCCACTCGTAGTTGCGTCCACGGTCGCGGCCGGGAGGCGGCGCCGGCTGCGCCGCGTCGCCTTCGAGCCAGTACTTCACGACGTAGTGGTAGTACTGTTTGGACCAGAGCAGACCGGCGAATGCCTGCCGCGCGACATTCCTGCCGTCCGCTGACAGCGTCGCGGGGATCACGGTCGCGTAGAACTCGTCCGCTTCCCGCCTGCGTGCGCCGAAGATCGCCTCGAACGACGCGCCGAATTCGGCGGACGCGCGTTCGTCGAGACGCAGCCGCACGGTGCACGTTTCGCCGGGCGCGATCGTCAGGGCGTAGTGCGCTGCCGCCTTCGTGCCGCGCTGCGCCGGATTCACCGCGTCACGCTCGCCGCCGACAATGAACCGGTGGAAGGCGTCCTTGACATAGGGCGACGCGCTGGCGCCGCCGAACAGGCGCTCACAGTTCGTCTCGTTCTCGGTGAACAGCAGCGTCGGCGCACCATCGCAATGCAGATATCGCCGACCGTATTTCGGATCGTTCAACGCGATCCCGCCGCCGCGATCGAACCGCTCGAGCGACGGTCGCGAAGGATTCTGATGCCACGACCAGATGTTCCGGAACCACGCCGTCGGCAGGACATCGATCGCCGCGGCCTCGGGACCGCGATTGGTCACGTGAATGCGGATCAGGATGTCTTCGGGGTCGGCCTTCGCGTATTCGACCTCGACGTCGAAGTGCCGATTGCCGTCGAACACGCCGGTGTCCACGAGCTCGTACTCGGGCGCCTGCCTGCCGCGCCGGCGGTTTTCGTCGACGAGATCCGCGTACGGAAACGGCGCCTGCGGATACTTGTAGAGGAACTTCATGTACGAGTGGGTCGGCGTGCTGTCGACGTAGAAGTAGTACTCCTTCACGTCCTCGCCGTGATTGCCTTCGCTGCCGGTCAGACCGAACAGGCGCTCCTTCAGAATCGGATCGCGCCGGTTCCAGAGCGCCAGCGCGAAGCAGATTCGCTGATGGCGGTCGCAGATGCCGGCCAGCCCGTCTTCGTTCCACCGGTACGCGCGCGATCGCGCGTGATCGTGCGGGAAGTAGTCCCAGGCCGTACCGCCCGGGCTGTAGTCCTCGCGGACGCTGCCCCAGGCGCGCTCGCTGACGTACGGTCCCCAACGCTTCCAGTACTTCGTGCGCTGGCGGTCTTCCTCGAGGCGGATATGTTCAGCCGTTGTGCTCATGGACAGGCCTTCGATGCCGCTGACACCAGCGGTCTCGCTGTCATTATCCGGCCCTGCCGAACCTGTCAAGAGTTCAAACGCTCGCAATCCGGTGTACGGTATGCGGTCAAGGAGGGGAGAAACGATGCCTGATGAAAAACAGGATCACAATGAGAGCGCCGAGGCGCCGACTGATCTCTCGCGGCGCGACTTCGTCGCGATGTCGATCGCCGCGGGCCTTGCCGCGGCGGCCGGCTCCTCGTCTGCGGCGGACCTCCAGGTCGTCGAGACGAACGTCGAGGTGAAAACGCCCGACGGCGTCTGCGACGCGGCGTTCATTCACCCGGCAACGGGGTCCCATCCCGGCGTGCTGATATGGCCCGATGCGTTCGGGCTGCGTCCCTCGATGCGCGACATCGGCAAGCGGATCGCCGCCGAAGGATATTCGGTGCTCGTGCCGAATCCGTTCTATCGCCTCGCGAAGGCGCCGGTCATCCAGGATCCTTCGTCGTTCAGCTTTCAGAATCCCGCCGACATGGCGAAGCTGCAGCCGCTGATGGCGTCGATCAACGCCGCGGGCGCCGCCGAAAAAGACGCGTCGGCCTACGTCGCGTTCCTCGACGCGCAGCCGCAGGTCAACAAGGCGAAAAAGATGGGGACACAGGGCTACTGCATGGGCGGCCCGCTCGTCGTGAGAACCGCCGCCGCGCTGCCCGATCGCATCGGCGCGGGCGCGTCGTTCCACGGCGGCGGGCTCGTGACGGACACGCCGGCGAGCCCGCACCTGCTCGCGCCGAAGATCAAGGCCCGGATGTATTTCGGCATCGCATCGAACGACGACATGCGCCAGCCCGATGCGAAGGACAAGCTGCGCGAGGCGTTTGCTGCGGCGAAGGTGCCGGCCGAGATCGAGGTCTATCCCGAGTCGCTGCACGGGTGGTGCGTCCCCGACATGCCGATGCAGAACGGGAAGCCGATCTACAACAAGCCTGACGCCGAGAAAGCCTGGGCCAAATTGGTTGCGTTGTACAAGAGAGCGCTCGTGTAACCAAAACGTTCTCCTGAACCGGCGACGAAGTCACGAAGACACGAAGAAGATAGACCTTGCGGACGCTGCGGTCGTCTAAGCGTCTGCAATGGACAATCTGATCGGCGGTCTTCGGTACGCGATGGATGCAGTACGACTCGGGATATCCCTCCAATTGGATGCCCGACGTCGTCCGGCTGCTGCCGAAACAGGTCATCGAGGTCGTTCCGGCCGGCGCCGGCGTCGGCGTGATGAAATTCGATTCGTTCCTGAGTTTCGTGGCGCCCGCACGCCGATCAGACTCGCCGAGTGAGAGACCGCGCGGCACGCACACGTGAAGAATCACCGCGAAGAGACACGAAGAACACGAAGAAGACAGACCTTGCAAGGTCGTCGTCTTCGCGAATCTTCGTGGTCTTCGGGTTGTCGCGGTTGCATGTGCTCGCCGACGCACTCGCTTCAATCACTGAATCGGCGTATTCATGTCCACCTGGATGTCGGCAGCGGTCAGCGCGCGGTTGTAGACGCGCACTTCGTCGATGATGCCTCTGAAGTACTCGCCGAACACCGCGTTGCCGCCGATCCGCAGCGCGCCCGTGCCGGTGACGATCGATGCGCTGTTCGTATTCGATGACCGGATGAGCGTGCCATTCATGTAGAGGCGCAGCGTCGAATCGTCGAATGTCAATGCCAGATGCGTCCATGTGTTCAGCGGCACGGCGGTCGAGCCGACCGCCGACTCGGTTTTTTTCGTCGTATGAACGTACCCGACGGGACGCTGTCCGCTGACCGCCGAGTACAGCGCGTACGCCAATGCGCTGAAGGTTTCTTTCATCAACACCGTCCGCGTGCCGGTGCCGGACATCGGGTTGACCCACGCTTCGATCGTCAAGCCGTTCGTGAGGTCGAGCGACGGCGAATCGTCGATCGTGACCCATGCGTTCGTGCCGTTGAACGACAGCCCCGATCCGAATCTGCCGTTGGTCGTCCAGGTCGCGCCGGCAAGCGTGCCGGTGTTGGCCTGGCCCGACGAATCGAGCGTCAGGACGCCGACGCCTTCGTTGAACCCGTAAGCGGCGACGAGGCCCGGCTGCGCCGGCGGCGGTTGCGTCGGCACTGTGTTCGACACCGACACTGTCACGGACACCTGCGCCCGGTTCCCCGCGTTGTCGCGCGCGACAGCCGTCAGCGTGTGGAGGCCGTCGGCCGACGTCGCCGTATTCCAGGTGATGGAGTACGGCGGCGAGGCGCGTTCGGCGCCGAAGGGCGAGCCGTCGACGAAGAATTGCACGCCGGCCACGCTGACGTCGTCGGCGGCCGACGCGACGATGGCAATCGAGCCGGACACCGCGTCCTGATCGGCCGGCGAGGTGACCGACAGCGTCGGCGGCGTCGTGTCCGCGAGCACGATCGCCACCGCTTCGTTCGAGGGATCGCTCACGTTGCCCGTGATGTCCTGCGCCGTGACGAGATAGAAGTACGTCCCGGCGGCCGCGCCGGCGTCGGTGAACGTCGTCGACGTCGACTGACCGATCCGGTTCGCCGCTGAAGGCGCAAATCCCGACGTCGCGGACCGGTGCACGTTGTACAACGCGACGCCCGTGTTGTCGGTCGACAGGGCCCACGACAGCGCCGCCGAGCCGAGCCCGCCATTCGCGGTCAGCGCGCCGGGCGCTGTCGGCGGGATGAGATCGGCGGCGCCGGTCGGCAGCCGCACGGACGAGGCGACCGACGGCACGCCGTTCGAGCCGACGAGGAACAGCATGTAGTAGCCGGGAGGCGCAAGGTTCGCGTTCGCCGGCGCCTGGATCGAGAGCGCTCCGGCAGCCGCCGTGAAGGCGAGCGACAGGAATCGCTGATCCTCGTCGAAGGCGTGCGTCACGGCGCCGAGCCGGATCAACGACACTGAAGCGATTGACGCGGCGTCCGGCGTCTGCACGGAGAAGGCGCCGCCGTATGCGATGACGTCGGGCGCACTCGCGATCGCCGGGCGCGCGCCTTTGAACAGGTACGGCGGAGAGAAGATCTGGCCGCGCGTCTGATCGACCGCTCCGCTGTCGTTCCCGCTTCCGGCGGAGAGCACGCGGCCGTCGGGCAGCAGGAGCGCGGTCGAGTGATAGAGGCGAGGCACCGACGCCGACGCCAGCGTGCGCCACGTTTCGGTCGCCGGCGACCACAGCTCGGCGGGGAACACCGCCTTCGTCACGTCATGGCCGTCGAGCGTGGAGCCGCCGCCGGTGACGAGCACGGTTCCGTCGGGAAGCAGCGTCGTGTTGTGGAACGCGCGCGCATGCGCCATCGATGCGGCCTGCCGCCATGCAGGCGACGGCCGCGTCGTGTCGAGCACGAACGCCGTCGCCGCCGCGACGCCCGTCGTGCCGCTGTCGGCCGCCGTCCCGCTCTTCAGAATCTTGCCCGGCAGATACATGGCCGCGCTGTGACCGTCTTTCACGATCGGATCGACGGATGACCACGAGCCGGTCGTCAGGTTGAGCCTGCTCGTTGCCACCGGTTGCTCGTTGGAGCCGGCGTCGAGCACGGTGCCGTCAGGCAGGACGAACATGAACGGGTAATACGGAACCGCGAGGCGCGCGGTCGCCAGTGTCGAGAAGCGCCCGGTCGCGGGATCGTAAATCTCCGGAAGATCGGCGAGACACGTCAGACACGTCTGGCCGCCTGACGTGACGAGCAGGCGACCGTCGGGCAGGCCGGTCGCCGTCGGATACCACCGGCGGAAGGCCATGTTCGGCGCCGCCGACCATGTCTCCGCAACGGGATCGAAGATGCTCGCGTTGGCCGCGCCGAGCGATCCGCTGTCGAAGCCTCCGACGACCATCACGCGGCCATCGGGCAGCTGCGCCTGGCCCGAGCAGAACAGATTCGAGAACGGATTGGGGACGAGCGTGATCGCTCCGGTCGCCGGGTCCCACACGCGCTCGATGCCAGTGCTCGCGAACGCACCGGAGAACATCAGCACCTTGCCGGTGTGGAGCAGCACCGAATTGACGGCGACGATGCCGAGGTCGAACGGCGCGCTCCACTGACCGGTCGACGCGAGACCGTTGCTCACCGTGACGGCAACGCGCGAGGAAGTGGTCGTCAGGCCCGCGGTGTTGCGCGCGATCGCGGTCAGCGAATGCGATCCGTCCACGACGGTCGTGGTATCCCACGAAATCGAATACGGCGACGTCGTGACTTCGGCGCCAAGATTGACGCCGTCGAGCTGGAACTGGACGCCGGCGACGCCGCCCGCGTCCGACGCGGCGGCGCTCACCGCGACGCTTCCGACGACGTTCGTTCCTGCCACGGGCGACGTCAGCGAAACGGTGGGCGGCGGCGTTGGCGGCGGCACCGGTGCGGCGCCGGCCGGCCTGAACGTCGCCATCATCGCGAACCAGGTGCCCGCGTTCTGCGTGAACGTTGCGGCCACGCTGCCGGCGGCCGATTCGATCAGATACTCGTCGAGATCGCCGTTCACGAGCGACAACGGCGTGAAGCCGGCGCCGGCGGATGCGACGTTGAAGACGAACCCGTAGCCGAACACGAGCTCACCGGCCGTCGTCGTCGTGACCGGACCGGCGGACACGGCGGTGCCGTTCCCGGTAGCCGTCGCGATCTGATCGACCGGCGACGCCGACGCGAGGCCAACCCACTCGGAAAGATGAATTTCCAGTGCGCGCGCCGACGTCGGCGTGAGCGTCACCGTGTTTGGTCCGCCCTTCGCGCTCGGTACGTACCAGAGATAAGCCGTCGTGTCCTGCCCCGGATCGGTAACCGGACCGATGGCCGGAAGGTACGTGTTGCCCGCTGTATCCGAAATCGTGATCGTCCCGGCAGGGCGCGCCGCCGTGCCAGTGACGATCAGGAAGTTCCCGGCCGTATTGCCTGCCGGGAACGTCGCCGAGATCGAAAACACGGAGCCTTCGTTGCCGTTCACCGCTTTCTGCACGAGCCGGATCGGACTGGCCGTGACAGCTTGCGTGGAGAAATTGATCGTCGTCGCGCTGGCGCCGCTGATCGTGACCGGCTGGCTCGCCGGCGTGAACGAGAAGCCTGCTTTGGCGGGCGTCACGGTGTACGAGCCGTTCGCCAGACCGCCGAAGCTGTAGTTGCCGTTGACGTCGACCGTCGTCGACGCCGCGGCCGCGCCGCTGAGCGTCACCGTGGCGCCGCTCGCGTTCGCTGCCGGGCTGATCGATCCGCCGATGCTCCACGTCGCCGGTGGCGTCGTTGCGCCGCCGCCGGCGAGAACTTCAACGATGCTGAGGTTGAAACGATCCGTTGTCGGAGCAATGTCCTGGATAGTGACGGCGGTGCCGGCGAGCGGCGTGGCTGCATCCGTCTTCTGGACCCAGTACGTGTCGCCCGTGGTCGACAAGCTCTGATACACGATCGACTGGCCGGCGGCCGCAGTCCTGGCGATCGGGCTGTCCCAATCGTCGCCGACGCCGAGGACCAGCGAGTTGCCGCGTGTCGTGACGAGCGTCGCCGCGGGCGCGCCGCTCGGCGCGTTGGCGCTCGCGGTCGCGCCGATGGCGGCGGCTCCGTTGACGCCCGTGGTGTCGGTCCCGGTGAACGACATCACGGTGACCGACGACACCACCGGCTGCGACAGCGTCGCCGTGACGGCGACGTTCGAGAGCGTCGCCGGCGCGAATGCGCGCCAAATCTCCGCTGTGCCCAGCTGCACGTTCGTGCGGACGACGAGCGCCCACGTCAGGCCGCCGCCGGCGACGTTGGTGACCGACGTCGTCGTGCCGAACGCGGCGTCGCTCGCGACGAATGCCAGCAGCAGTTCGTTCGGCGCGGTCGTGGAGAACGCCGGCGTGGCGATCGTAGTGCCCACGGCGGCGTTGTTCGCAGATGTGGAGACGTCGATTGCAATTGCAGCTCTCGCCGGCGAGGCGGCGCACAGAAAGAGGACCAGACCGACAACACAAACGATCCGATTGACCATTGATCGACTCCGACAAAGATTGGCGCCGCGTGGAGAGCCGGCTCTTTTAGCAGGAACCGTGCTAACGAACCAGGCCGTTTCGTGCCGATTCCTGACAGGAGTTCAGCGGGCAGTCATCGTGAGTCGGAGGCGAGAAGACAATTATCGGCCGGGGGGAAGATTGTCGCCGCGCGGTTTCCTGCGGCGGCGCCGCGGGTCGGCGGGTCCGCGACGGCGATCGGATCGCGCCGATGGCGCGTGTTCGACGCGCCACGTGTGTCCGCAGTCGGCACAGCAAAAGGTCGTCACGTTCGCGCGATTGTACGCGGCAGATGTGTCGTCCGACCCGCAATCAGGACACGAAGGGAGCGCGACTCGCATGCCGCGATCCGTTCATCGAGCCGATCGTTCGCGCCGCCGCACGTCGTTGGCGGCTTCGCGTGCCGCGCTGTCGAACCGCCGATCGCCGCGCGACGTCTGACGCGCGCTCGCGATCGTGTCCGTCACATCGAGCTTCACAGGTGGACGTCCACGCGTCGCGTCGTCGTAGCCGGCGTTCTGCTCAGGCCGGTGCTGCGTACGCTGGATTCGCTTCTGCCGTTCGCGGCCGCTCTCGCGCTGCTGACGCTTCGGCATCGCCTCTTCCTTTCGCGGCGACGCTCATCGGAGGGCATCGCCCGGTGAGGCGGCTGCAATCGTCGCACCGTCCGCAGCGAACCAGCCGCGAATCCGGGAGACGACCTCTTCAGTAACGGCTGCTTCCCCGTCGCGGACGGTCGCGACGAGCCCGCGGCGCGGCGACCACAGCGTGCCTGTGTGCGCCATGCGCGGCCGAATCCAGATCGTTCGCGCATCGGTCGCGGGCACGCGGCCGAGCCATCGGCAATCCGATACGATGACGTGCGTCGCGCCGATTTGCGATCCGCGCGCGAAGCTGATCGGCACTGGATCGCTCTCGCCGCCGTCGGTCAAGCGGAGCTGTTCGCGTCCGCATGCAACCGAGATGGGCGGAAAGACTCGCGGGATCGACGCGCTCGCGCGTACTGTCTGGTGCAGCGGCACGCGTTCGTCGACGTCAGTGCCGAAATACCGCGGCCGACGCGCGCTCACGTCGTGACACACGATCCCCAGACGCCGCACACCGTGGTGCAGCCGATCGAAGGCTGCCATCTCGAGTTGCCGGAGACGGCTTGGAATGACCCCGCACCACGCGGCGAAGCGCGGCTCGAATCGATAGCCGAGTCGCACGTTCATGCTGTAGGTCAACAGATGGCGGCCGCGGAACGCCTCGGCATCGGTAATCAACTCATCGAGGTCGAGCCCAACGGCCGCGTAGTAGGCGGCGACGACGGCCCCGGCGCTGACGCCGACGATGCTGTCGATCGGAATTCCGTGAAGAACGAGTTGCCGAAGAACGCCGATGTGCGCGGCGCCGCGAAGACCGCCGGCGCTCAGGACGACGCCGACGCGGACACCCTCGCGTTCCATACTGGCGTGATCATGACACGCCGCGTCGCTCACGCACGTTGACTGCTCCTCGCATAGCGAAGAGGCAATCGCAGCGCCAGCGCAGCTCGGCAGCGCGAGAACGAACTCTTACGTCGAGGGTCCTGCGGCTAGTTCAGCATTTATCGACGTGTGCTATCGGCCCGAGAAGTTGACCGTTACGTTGATCGACGTTTCGATTGGGACGCCGTCGAGCTGCGTCGCCGCGAACTGCCATTGGCTGACCGCCTCGATCGCCGACGCTGACAGCTCGGGATGCGGCGACGAAACGATCTGCAGGTTGTGTACGTAGCCGTCCGCGCCAATGGCACCGTGCAGCAGGACGACGCCGTCGATCTTCGTCCCTTTCAGCGAGTCCGGAAAGCGCGCTTTCACGTCCTTGAGCTTCACCGGCGGCATCAAGCATCCGCCGTCGGACGACTGCGCGCACGGATCGCTGGCGCGCTTCGCGCGCACCCGATCGCGGAACTCTTCCCAGCTTGGCGGCGACACGCCGGGCCCCGGCGGGGGCGGTGGCGGCGGAGGCGGCGGTGGCGCCGTCGAGGTCTCGCTCGCATCGAACTTGATGCTGATCGTTTCTTGTATCGACCCGACTTGCATCGTGAGGGTGCGGCGCACGTTCTCGCCCGTCAGCGCCATTCGATCCTTCATCGTCGCGAAGCCGAGGAATTCCGCCTGCAGCACGTAATCGCCAGACGGCAGACCGACGAACTCGAAACGCCCGGCCTGATCGCTGTGCACTTCGTGTTTCGCGTCGGTCTGGACGCTGGTCAGCGTCAGCGTCGCGTTGGCGAGCGATTTCCCGAGCGGATCGACGATCGTTCCCGAGACGATGCTCAGCGTCTGCGCCGCGCCGAATCCGGCGACGAGCAGCGTGACGCCCGTGAGCGCAATCGCCGCCGACAAGCGACCCTTTCGCGTGATTGGCTGTCGATTGATTCCTGCGTTCAACATGGCGCTGACTCTCCTTTCCAGATTCGACGCCCGAACGATCGCTTGCGCGGGAACCCAGGGATGCCGTTGCCGCTTCACCGCGCGCGCGAGATCGAGCAGCTGCGCGGCGTAATCGGAACCTTCGATGCCGGCGCTCAGCACCGCATCGTCGCACGCGTGCTCGCTCTCCTGGCGCATCCGCGACGACGCGATCCAGAGGATCGGGTTGAACCAGTACGCCGACCGCACGACTTCCGCGAGCATCTGCACGAGCCAGTCGCCGCGCGCGATGTGCGCGAGCTCGTGGCACAGGACGATGCGGATGCGATCGGCCGGCCAGGCGTCGGCGCCGATCGGCAGGATGATCTCCGGCGCCAGCGCTCCCCACGTGACGAGCAGCGTGGGATGGTCGCTTTGAAGCAGGAGGATGGGACGCGTGATGCCGAACGCCTCCGCGATCGCAACGAGCTGGGTCGTCCACGCGTCGTTCTCGACACGATGGGACCGCGATGCGATCCACGTCAGTCGCGTGAAACCGATCGCCAGGATCGCGAGACAGAGCAGTGCGCCGGCGAGCCACGTCGCGAACACGATGCGACCGACGCTCCACCTCTCTGAGGGCGCGGGCAGCGTCGGCGAAGGCGTGACGGTGATCGTTTCCGACAGCACGACCACGGGCGCCGGCGGGACCGCGCGTCGGGCGACAGGCGGTGGCGGCGCAGATCGGCCGCCGAAGGCGACGTGCCACGCCGGCGCGATGCGCGCGGCCGCCGGTGCGAGCGCAGCGCACACAATGGCCGCGGCGAGGACCCAGTGGCGCAGCGACGCCGAACGCGTCCGCATCAACGCGGCGACGGCGAGCGCGACGACCACGATCAGCGACACCTTGATGGCGCTCTCGATCAGCAGGCTCATCGCTTTCCTTCCTTTCTCGCCTTCGCGACCAGCTCGGCGATGCGAGTGAGCTCCTCGTCGGTCAGGCGCGCGCTTTCGCCACCCAGCACGGCGGCGACGATCTTCTCGGCCGATCCGTCGAAGAACGTGTCGACGAGATGGCGCAGCGCCGATTTACGCGCGGCGTGCCGCGGCACCGCGGGCATGTACACGTAGCGCAATCCTTCTTCCTCGTGCCGCACGTGCCCCTTGTCTTCGAGCACGCGGAGCTGCGTGCGGACGGTGGAGTAGCTCGGATCGCCCGCGAGCTGATCCATCACCTCGCCGGCCGTGGCGCGGCCGCGGCGGTAGAGGATGTCCATGATCTGGCGCTCGCGGCGCGACAGCGTGGCGCCGTGAACGGCGTGGGGCTGCGATTTGGCCATGTGTTATTTTTCTAGCATGCTGCTAGAGAAATAACATAACATCGTGGCCAAAGTCAAACCCCGGCGGGTCAGACCGGCGACACGGTGCGCGCCGTTCGAGGGTCGCGCGCAATCGTCGGCGTCTCGCCGCCCGTCCACGTGAAGCGCCACGTCGCGCCCTTCCGTACGTGCATCACGAGCGGCGGACGAAAGCAGGCGAGGCACGTGGCGTTGTGGCGCCGGACGCTGGGATAGACGACGCCGGACGACCCGTCGGCCAGCAGCCGCTCGGCGAGCTGCTGCGACGCGCGGTAGCTGTCGGATGCGAGGCACGCCGCGAAGCGCGCGTCGCGGCGCAGATCGTGAAAGGCGCCGCTGAAGTCGGCCACGTAGTCGTCGTAGGTGACGCTCTCGTCCCAGACGTCGACCTCGGCGAGCTCGATCGACTTGTGAAAGGCGACTTCGGCCTGCGCGGCCTCGAGCTCGAACGCGGCGTACCACGCGCCGCGCTCGGGTCCGTTGAACCGGCCGCCGAGCGGATGCGGATGGCAGAAGGCCGCGTTCACCACCGAGGCGTACGGCACGCCGAACACGAGATCGTGCGGCCCGATGCCGGGCGCCGCGCCGTGCTCGGCGGAGAGCCGGTCGTTGGTCCCCTGATCGATGTCGAAGAGGTCGGCCAGGTGCGCGTCGTCGTCGGCGATGCGCGCCAGCACGCTGTCGCGCGTGTGCTTCGACGGGACGAGGCGATGCGTGTCGGTGCGGCGAATCGTCGCGACCGGCGGGAGCCGCATCACCCCGCGCGGCGCGCGTCGAGCAGGCGGCGCACGGTCTGCATCGCCGGCAGCCCGCCTTTGATCATGAATGCCAGCGGCGTGTCGCCGCCGAAGATGGGGTTGCGGTTCGCGAGCCGTACCCACGTATCGGCGAGCGCCTCGGAATGGAGCACGTTGAGCGCCTTGAAGATGCCGACCAGATACGAGATGCGCGTCAGACGATCGGGCTCGAGAGTGCGGCCGGGGTCGCGCTTCATTTCGTAGAACGGTCCGTTGGTCACGCCGCCGAGCAGCGCGCGCGCATCCTCGTCGCGCACCTTCCACCGGCTCATGATGTTGAAGAAGCCCCTGAGCGCCGATCGGCTGAGGCGTTCGCGCTCGCCGCGCGAGGAGAGGTCGACGACCGGCGGCGGCCGATACCGCGTGGACGGATAGGCGAGCGGGCGGGCCTTCACATGTGGACTCCTGAACAGGAGCATAATCACTCCTGAGCAGGAAGTCAAGTCAGTCATCAGTCATCAGTCATCTGCTGACGACTGACGACTCCGGACCGAGGACTGACGACTGACGACCGTCGTCACCACGCGACCATCGCGTCCTCGAACAGCCGGCCCAGCTCTTCGGGGCCGGCCGGACGCGGCGACAGCTTCGTCACGCGGTGCTGCGGCAGCGTGCCTTCGACGAGCGCCGGAATGTCCGACGAGGTGTAGCCGATCGCGCGCAGCCCGTTGGGCGTCCGCAGCCGCTGCATGAACCAGGTGATGCGGTCGGCGAGGATCTCTCCCGCGTCCGCGGCGCGCGCGCGCGAGACGTCGGCGCCGAGCGCTTCTGCGGCCTGCAGATGCCGGTTGGGATGCGATTCGGCCGTGAACCGGAAGACCGGCGGCGCGTTGAGGATGACCGAGACGCCGTGCGGCACGAGCGGGTGATCGACGTCGTAGCCGGGCGCGCGATAGCCCCGCACGCCGCCCGATACCGGATATGACATCCCGTGCGGCAGGTGGACGCCGGCGTTGCCGAAGCCGAGGCCGGCGTACGAAGCCGCCAGCAGCATTTGCGCACGCGCCTGGTCGTCGGCCGGATCGTCGACGGCGCGCACGAGATACCGCGAGACCATGCGCAGCGCCTGCATCGACCACACGTCGCTGATCGGATTCGAGCCCTGATAGGCGGGACGCATCGCCGGGCGGTCGGGACGGAGACGATCGGTGAACGGCATCGCGGTATAGGACTCGACGGCGTGGCTCAGGATGTCGAGGCCGGTCGACGCGGCGACTTCGGGCGGCATCGTGCGCGTGTTCTCGGGATCGAGATAGCCGAGCGTCGGCTTGAGCCGGCGATTCGCGATGCCGGTCTTCGCGTGCATCTTCGTCAGATCGAAGATGCTCACGCCCGTCGTTTCGCTGCCGGTGCCCGCCGTCGTCGGGATGGCCATCAGCGGCTTCAGCGGACCCGGAACCGGCAGTCCCTTGCCGATCGGCGGGTTGACGTAGTCGAGAAAATCGTCGGGCGGATACGTCGTGTACAAGTTGACGGCTTTCGCGGTGTCGATCGTCGATCCGCCGCCGACGGCCACGAACGCGTCGTAACCACCATCCTTCGCGAACGCGGTCGCATCGAGAAACGACTCGTCGGTCGGCTCGACGCGCACGCGATCGTAGAGAACCGCCGGCACGCGGTTCGCCTCGAGCGATTCCATCACCGTCCGGGCGGGCGCCAACCGGCCGACGACGGGATCGGTAATCACCATCACGCGGCGCGCGCCGAGGTCGGCGAGGTCCATGCCGACCTCGCGCGTCACGCCGACGCCGAAGCGCACGCTCGACACGGCCATCTCGAATGCGTATTCGTTTGCTGTGGACATGGTCAGGCGCGACATTGTATACGTCAGCGTCATGCGATACCTGATTCGCGCGCTGACGGTCACGGCCGCCGTCGTCCTCGCCCTTCGCGTCGCTGAGCCTGCGCTCGTGGAAGGGCAGCCGGCGCAG
This sequence comes from Acidobacteriota bacterium, assembly GCA_003222395.1. Classification (GTDB taxonomy): domain Bacteria; phylum Acidobacteriota; class Vicinamibacteria; order Vicinamibacterales; family CAVVIG01; genus Gp6-AA45. Next base: position 103,736 of record QHWB01000052.1, on the reverse strand, counting down.
CCGCTCCGACCGTGCATCTCCGCGAAGACGGAATGCACCGAGTGGATCACGTTCGGCGGCGGACCGGCGCGATCGATGTTCTATCGCACGTTCGCGCTCGATCAGAGGAACGACAGGATCACGCGGGCGTTCGTCCTCGTCCACGGCGCCGGCCGCGACGCGGACAATTACTTCCGCACCGCGCTGGCCGCGGCGTTCCTCGCCGATGCACTGGAGAACACGATTGTCATCTCGCCGCGCTTCGCGTCGAGCGACCGCGGCTGCCAGGACAAGCTCGCGCCGAACGAGGTCAGCTGGCCGTGCAACGGCGACAGCTGGCGCTCCGGCGGCGCCGCGGACGTCTCGTACAGAGACGGCAAGCTCACGTCGTACGACTTCATGGACGAGATCCTGAAGAAGGTCGCAGCCAGGGCGGTCTTCCCGAACCTGCGCGCGATCGTCGTCTCGGGTCATTCAGCCGGCGGCCAGTTCACGAACAGATACGAGATGGCGAACACGCTGCACGAGACGATCGGCGTCCCGATCGCGTACGTCGTTGCGAATCCTTCGAGCTACGCGTATCTCGATCCCACGCGTCCCGCCGCGAGCGCCGCCGGAGCGAACGAGTTCCGTCCGTTCGGCGACGCACGCAACTGCACGGCCTACGACAAGTGGCCGTACGGCCTGCAGAACCGCAGCGGCGGGTACGCCTCGCGTCTCACCGACGACCAGCTGAAGCAGCAGCTCGTCTCGCGACCGACGACGTATCTCGTCGGGGAATACGACACGCTGCCGCTCGCCGGGTTCGATTCGTCGTGCCCGGCGATGGCGCAGGGGCCGAATCGGCTCGCGCGCGGACAGGCGTTCGGCAGGTACGTGAACGAGAAGCTCGGCGCGCATCACACGACGACGGTGGTGCCGTTGTGTGGACACAACGCGCGCTGCATGTTCACCGCCGATCCGGTGTTGAAGTTGGTGTTTCCGACGCCGTCTTCCTGATTGGTGCACCGCCGGTTTTTCACACGTCTGCAGAACCGCGCCCGCGGCGCCGATACCCTGCTGCAGTGAGCACCGTCCTTCTCGGCACGCAGTTCTATCGCGGCGCGGCCGACGCGATGCGCCGCCAGCAGCAGGCGGCCGACGCGCTCGTCTCCCTGCGTGGCGCCGCACCGGTGAACCTGCAGTGGCGCCCCGGCGCCGGGGAAGAAGTATGCGAGCGGCCGGGCGTCGAGACGCTTGCGGTGCTGACCGAGGACGCGCGCCGCGTGAGCGGTCTGCCGGGCCGGTGCAAGCCGATCGTGCCGGAGATGCTGGACGCCCTCGCCGATGCAGCCGCGGCGCGCGGCCTCCGCTACTTTGCGCTGTTCAACGGCGACATCGTCGTGACCGAGCGCGCGATCGATCGCATCCTCTCCGGCGGAAAACAGACGTACGCGTTCTCGCGGATGAACCTGGACGAGAGCGGCCGCTCCATCGGCCTGACGCTGCAGGGCATCGACATGCTGGCGTACGACGCGGCGTGGTGGCGCCGGAACCGCGCGCGTTTCCGCCCCTACATCCTCGGCGAACCGTGCTTCGACGTCGTCTTCACGGCCGTCATGATGTGCCACGGCGACGGAATCATCTGCAATCGCGACGGCGAGATCCGCCACGAAGACCACCCGAACCATCCGTTCGGCGCGCACGCGGACTACAACCACTATCTTGCGGCGCTCGACGCGCCATATTTTTCGCTGTGGGTGAAGTACTGGGATGCCCTCGTCCGCGCGCGCAAACGCGGCGCATCAGAGGCGGAGGAGCGGGCGCTGCTGCGCGAATCGTTCGTCTGGCGGCCGACGGTCGCCGCCGCGCTCTGGCACGCGGGCCGGTGCGCCAGAGCGCGCTGGCGTTATCGACGCCGCGTCAAACACGCCGTGGCCGGACAAGCAGCACGATGAGCAGCACGAGAAGCAGGATGCCGAGCCCGCTGCTCGGGTAGTATCCCCACGCGGCTGAGTACGGCCAGGTCGGCAGCGACAGAATCACCAACGCGATCACGAGCGCCAGCAGTAGACCCACGGCGCACCTCCTCAATTACTTCGAAAGCAAACGGCGGACCTCATTGACCAGCACTGCCGGTTCGCATGGCTTGATCAGCACCTGATCCGCGCCGGCCGCAAGGATCCGATCCGGATACTGGCGATCTTCGTAGCCGGTGATCGCGAGAACCGGAATCGAACGCGTGCGCGCATCCGCGCGCAGTCGGCGGCAGAGCTCGATGCCATCGAGACCAGGTACGGCGATGTCGGTGACGATGACGTCCGGCGGAGGGAGGGCGAGCGCCATCGCAAGCGCCTGATGACCGTTGTGCGCCTCCTTCGTGGAAAAACCGCCGCGCGCGAAACATTCCCCGTAGAAGTGCCGCGTCTCGGGATTGTCCTCGACGATCAGCACGAGCGGCTGAGCCATTCATTTCGATGATACCGGACCGGAAAATTTGCGAACACGCTCATCGGCTCGCGGGATTGTTGCTCGCGTGTACGCGCGGCCAGGAGTGAGAGCAGCCGATGTGCCGCAATGCCAGCCGAATCTCGTCGAGGTCCAGCGGCTTTCGTACGAATCGCCGTGCGCCGAGCTCGCGGGCCCGCCGGCCCGCGTCGACGCCGCCGGACATGACGACGAGTGGAATCCACGCAAGCGATCGATCGCGGAGCTGCGCCGCGCGAAAGTTCGTGCCGTCCATCTGCGGCAGCATCAGATCGAGCACGATCATGCACGTCTCTGCATGCGATCGGAGATACATGAGGGCTTCACGTCCGTTGGCCGCGGCCGCCACGTCGTAGCCGTCACCCGTCAGCGCGACGCGCAGCATCTCGCACACGTCTGCATCATCGTCGATGACGAGCACCGAACACCGATGGCCCGTCGCCCTTTCAGTGGACGCGGGCATGCGCCAGGTGCTCCACTGTTGAAATCAGCTCGCCGGGATCGATCGGCTTGGCGACGTGCATCTGATACCCCGCGTTGAGCGCGCGGCGCCGATCTTCAGCGCGCGCCAGCGCTGTCAACGCCGCCGCCGGCGTGCGGCATCCTCTCGCTTCGTCGAGCTTCCGAATCGCGCGGATCAGCTGCCAGCCGTCTTCACCAGGCATCATCAGATCGCTCAGCACTACGTCAGTCGGCTCGCGGCTGAAGCGCGCCTCGGCTTCGCGAACCGACCCGGCGGTCACGACGATCGCGCCGCTCTGCTCGAGCGCCGACCGCACGAATTCGAGCGCCTGCGGATCGTCGTCGACGACGAGCACCGAGACGCCGCGCAGCGACGGCGGCTGCGGCTGCGGAAATGGCGCCGCGATGGCCGGCATGTTCGCCGGTTTCACCGGCATGCGAATCTCGAAATGCGAGCCCGCGTTCTCGCCGGCGCTCGACGCCGTCACGGTTCCGCCATGGAGCTCGACCACATGGCGCACGATGCCGAGGCCGAGACCGAGGCCGCCGTAGGCCCGCGTCGTGCTGCTGTCGCCCTGGCGAAAGCGCTCGAACAGATGCATCGCTACTTCCGGCGGGAACCCGATCCCGTCGTCGTCGACGGTGATGACGAGCTCACCGTCGTGAACGCCCGCGGCGACCTCCACGTGGCCGTCGGTGTGCGTGAACTTGATAGCGTTCGATACGAGGTTCCAGACCACTTGCTGGACCCGATCGGGATCGACCGTGACCGCGCCGGCGTTCGGATCGAGCGACAGGGTGACCGTAATGTGCTTCGCCTCGGCGGCCGGACGCAGTGAGTCGACCGCGGCTTCCACCAGCGGCTGCACCGTCGTCGGCCGCGTATTGATCTGCAGCTTGCCCGCGACAATCCGCGAGATGTCGAGCAGGTCTTCGATGAGGCGCGACTGCGCCCAGCCGGCGCGTTCGATTGCCTGGATAGCCTTCGCCGTCTGCGACGAGTCGAGCTTCCCGCTCGCGAGCAGCCGCGCCCAGCCGAGCACGGAATTGAGCGGCGTTCGAAGCTCGTGGGAGAGCGTCGCGAGGAATTCGTCCTTCATCCGGTTGGCGGCATCGGCCTGACGCGATTGGTCTTCCGCCAGCTGCAGCATCGACTCGTAGTGCTCCGCAAGCCTCTCGATGTTTGCCCGCACCTTCCGGGCGACGACGACGCCGATGGTGATGCTACCGAAGACGATGGAGATCATGAGCAGCACGGAGGGCGCGTGCTCGACGGCCCACACGAGCACCGCGGCGATGACTCCGATAGTGGCGAACGGCAGGATCACCACGCGACCGAGCTGCGGCCCCACGCGTCCGGGCATGCCAACGTCCGTTGCAAGCACGTCGCCCGAAAGAGCTCAACCGGTCGGCTGTTCTGGCGTAAGTCTTGAACTAAATAACCGAAATATGGCTGGGACCGTCGTGCGCCTGGCGGCGCTCGCGGATCTGCACTGCACGAAGACGTCGCAAGGAGCATTTCAGGCGCTCTTTGCCCGTATCGGTGAATCGGCCGACATCCTGCTGCTCGCCGGCGATCTCACCGACTCCGGGCTGCCCGACGAAGCGCGCGTGCTGGCGAAGGAAGTGGCGTCGCTGCGCGTGCCGATTGCGGCGGTTCTCGGCAACCACGACCTCGAATCGGCAAAGTCGGAGGACATCGCCAAGATTCTGACCGACGCGGGGATCGCGCTGCTTGACGGCGACGCGTGCGAGCTCAAGGGCGTCGGCATCGCCGGTGTGAAAGGATTCGGCGGCGGGTTCGGGCAGCGGGCGCTCGGACCCTGGGGCGAGCCCATCATCAAGCAATTCGTCCGCGAGGCGGTCGACGAAGCCCTCAAGCTCGAGGCGGCGCTGGGCCGGCTGCGCGCGCAGAATCCGGTCGTCCTCCTGCATTATTCGCCGATCGCCGCAACCGTCGAAGGCGAGCCGCTCGAAATCTATCCGTTTCTCGGATCGAGCCGGCTGGAGGAGCCGATCGGCCGCTATCCCGTCTCGCTCGTCTTCCACGGACACGCGCACCGCGGCCAGCTCGAGGGGAAAACGAAGCTTGGCGTTCCGGTGTACAACGTGTCGATGCCGCTGCTCACGCGAACGTTCGCCGATCGTCCGCCGTTCCGTGTGTTCGAGGTGCCGGTCACGCAGCAGACGAGCGGCGAAACCGCGCCGGCCCACTCCACACCGCAGCGCGAGCTGGTCGCCGCTCGCCCGCGCCGCCGCGCATCGGACGCCATCGCGTCCTGAGGACTCCATGGAAACATCGACTGCGAGAGCCATCCACGACCCCGCGGCCGAGTTTTACATCAACGCGCTGCGACAGCTGCAGGACACGGGGATTCCGTTCCTCGTCGGCGGCGCGTTCGCCTTTTCGCATTATTCGCACGTGCCGCGCGAGACGAAGGACATCGACGTGTTCGTCAAACCAGACGATTGCCCGCGCGTGCTCGATGCGTTCGAACGTCTCGGGTATCGGACGGAGATTCCGTTTCCGCACTGGCTCGGAAAGATCCATTCCGCCGAGCACTTCATGGACGTCATCTTCAACTCGGGCAACGGCGTGGCGCGGGTCGACGATCTCTGGTTCGATCACGCGCCGCGGACGAACGTGCTCGGACTGATCGTGCGCCTGTGCCCCGTGGAGGAAATGCTCTGGTCGAAGGCGTTCATTCAGGAGCGCGAGCGATGCGACGCGGCCGACGTCCTGCATCTCCTGCGCGAGACGGGCCCGTCGCTCGACTGGCCGCGCCTGTTGATGCGGTTCGGCGATTACTGGCGCGTGCTGCTCAGCCATCTGATTCTGTTTGGATTCGTCTATCCGGACAAACGCCAGAACGTACCGGCCTGGGTGATGGAGGAGCTGGTCCGGCGGCTGAGCGTCAGTCGGCCGAACCTGCAGAACGACGTCTGCTACGGCACGCTGCTGTCGCGCGAACAGTACCTGCACGATATCGATCGTCTGAAGTACCGCGATGGACGCGAAGAGCCGTACGGTCCGATGACGAAGGAGCACATCGACATCTGGACGAAGGCGATCGATAGATCTTCCTCTTCGTGACCTCCGTCTTCGTCGTTGCGGTCGCAGGTCGCGCCGCTCAGCGCTCGGTCACGCTTTTCGCGATGCCGCCGCCCGCCAGAGCAGCGCGCCACCGGCCAGCGCCATCGCGATCGCGGGAAGATGCTCGTTGATCCACGTCTGCGGACTGCGGGTCGTGCTCCGACTGGCGAATCGTCCGTGCGCGCCGTGGTCCCCCGGCAGTGGATGCCACAGATTGTCGGGCCGGGTCGGATCGGCCGGTTCGTGCGTCTGCTGCGCGTCGTAACCGGTGCGTGCGAGATAGCGATCTCCGAGCGGCGCCGCGATCTTGTTGCCCCAGATGACCGCGACGGTCGTCATGCCGACGCTCAGCTCACGACGTCGATGCTCCGCCGCCCACACGATCGCATCCGCGGCGATTTCCGGCTGGTAGATCGGCGGCACCGGCTGCGGGGCGCGCGGCAGCCGGCTCTTCACCCAGTCGAACTGCGGCGTGTTCATCGCCGGCAGGTTCACCATCGTCACGTGAACGCCGCTGCCGTCGTGAAGCAGCTCGCAGCGGAGCGATTCCGTGAATCCCTGTATCGCGTGCTTCGCGCCGCAATAGGCCGCCTGGAGCGGGATGCCGCGGTACGCGAGCGCCGATCCGACCTGCACAATCGTTCCGCGATCGCGCGGCAGCATCCGTTCGAGCGCTGCGAGCGTGCCGTAGACGACGCCGAGATACGTCACCTCGGTGACGCGCTTGACTTCGTCGGGCTGCAGCTCCTTGACCGGCGAGAACACCGACACCATCGCGTTGTTGATCCAGACGTCGATGGGACCGAGCTCACGCTCGACGCGTTGGGCCGCCGCGTCGATTTGCGCCGCGTCGGCGACGTCGACCGGCAGGACCAGGGCGCGTCCTCCTTCCTGCTCGACTTCGCGGCGCGCGGCCTCCAGTCCGTCGACGCCGCGCGCGATGAGGCCGATTGCCGCATCGCCGCCGTATCGCCGCGCGAACGCGCGGGCCGTCGCGCGGCCAACGCCCGCCGAGGCGCCCGTGATGACGACGGTGATCATTTCTCTTATTTGCGCCGGGACCCCACCCCCGGCGCCTGTCGCGGCTCGCCTCTCGGCTCGCCGCGGTCATTCCAACGAGGCGCGCTTTCAGAGCGTCCTGTCACACCGGGCTGTATTCGGCGCTCAGCCTAGAGAGCGCAAAGGCGCCGAGTGCAAGGCCGAAGTCGCGCAGCGCGATGTCGAAGTAGGCCGGGATCGAAAGAAGGTTGACGATGATGCCGATCAACCACAAGCCGACGACCCAGCCGCCGTACCGCGGTACCACCGCCACGAGCAGGCCGGCGAGCACCTCGATGACGCCGACGCCGAGCATGAACGAGTGAGCCGTGATCCCCAGCGTGCTCGGCACGATCGGCGAGAGATACGTGTCCCAGTTCACGAGGAAGTGATAGAACTTGTCGAGGCCCGCCACGATCGGCGCGACGGTGTAGGCGATGTGCAGGATCTGATACGCCTGATAGGACGGGCTGCTGACGCGAACGTTGATCGCTTCTGCGGCCATGGGCTTCTCCTTCTCGCAGCGCGGCCGGCGGGCCCGCTACCTTCCTTTCAAGTCGTTCACCTTGTCGCGAAACAGCGTGAGCGCGATGCGGCCGCGGTTCGGTTCTCCGCGCGCGAGCGCCTCGGCCATGTGCAGCGCCTGCTTCGCCTTCACGCGCGCCGGCATCGGCGGCTCGAACGGATCGACGACCGCTTCGCAGATGGCCGGTCCGTCGGCGAGCAGCATCGCCTCGAGCGCCGAATGAACTTCGTCGGGACGCTCGCAGCGGAACCCGATGCCGCCGCAGGCCTCGGCGAACTTGACGAAATCGATCGGCTCGAGCGAGACGCCGTACTCCGGGTTGCCGAGGAACACCATCTGCTCCCACTTGATCATCCCGAGCGTGTTGTTCTTGATGATGACGACCTTGATCGGCAGGCGGTACTTGACCGCCGTCGCGAACTCACCCATCAGCATCGTGAAGCCGCCGTCTCCGACGAACGCCACCGACTGCCGTCCGGGATACGCGATCTGCGCGGCGATCGCGTACGGAAGTCCCGGCGCCATCGTCGCCAGGTTGCCGGAGCAGGAGAAAAGCTGGCTGCGCCTCATGTTGATGTGGCGCGCGACCCACGTCGTGATGGTTCCCGAGTCGGTCGAGATGATCGCGTCGTCGGCGAGCAGCGCGTTCAGCGCGTCGGCGACGACCTGCGGCTTGAGCGGAACCGAGTCTTGGTGCGCGCGCGTCCACATCAGCTCGCGCCACGCCTTCATGCCGGCCTGCGCTTCCTCGAGGAACGCGCGATCCCGACGCCGCCGGATGTGGGGCAGCAGCGCCTGGAGCGTGGCTTTCGCATCGCCGCACAGTCCGACCTCCACAGGGAAGCGAAGGCCGATGCGCGAGGCGTCGCGATCGATCTGGACGCCGCGGCAGGCGTCGTGCTTCGGGTAGAACTCCATGTAGGGAAAGCTTGTGCCGGCCATCAGCAGCGTGTCGCATTTCTCCATCGCGACTTCGGACGGCTCGGTGCCGAGCAGACCGATGCCGCCTGTCGTATAAGGCGAGTCGTCGGCGACGACGCCTTTGCCGAGCAACGGCTTCACGATGGGCGCCGCCATGAGATCTGCGAGCTGTTCGAGCTCGTCGCCGGCGCCGAGTGCGCCCTGGCCGGCGAGAATCACCGTCCGCGTGCCGGCGTTCAGCACGTCTGCCGCGGCGCGCAGGTCCTCGGCGCGCGGAACGACGATCGGCGGCCGCCACGCGTTCGACGTGTGTCCTTCGACCTTCTTCTGCGAGCGCTCGTCGTCGGCGATTGTCTGTTCCTGCAGATCGACCGGACAGGTGATGTGGGCGACACCGCGCTGGGAGAGCGCGGCGCGGCAGCCCGCGTCGACGAGCGCGCGGACGTGGCCCGCGCCCATCACCTGCTGGTTGTAGACGGCGACATCCTTGAAGAGGGCGAGGAGGTCGACTTCCTGCTGGTAACGCGTGCCGATCAAATCGTGGTAGGTCTGGCCGGTGATCGCGACGACCGGCGCGCCGTCCATCTTGGCGTCGTAAAGACCGTTGAGCAGGTGGATCGCGCCGGGACCCGACGTCGCGAGGCAGACGCCGAGCCGGCCCGTGTACTTCGCGTAGCCGCACGCCATGAACGCCGCGGCCTCTTCGTGGCGCACCTGCACGAACGTGATGCGCTCCTGCCGTTTCCGCAGCGCCTCCATGATGCCGTTGATGCCGTCGCCCGGCAGACCGAACACGACGCGCACATCCCAGTCGATGAGGCGATCGGCCAACACATCCGCAGCCGTCTTTGCCATATGAGTCTCCGCAGGAATTAGGGGTGCAAGCCGAGATCCAAGGCGGCCCTAGGGCTGCGCTACGAGTCGCCAACACCTACGAATCGCGAAGATGCCGGCGAATCCGCGCCGAGATGCTGCGCGAATGCGTAGCGCAGGCCGTTAGGCCTGCCACTCTTTATTGCTGGCGTTCGAGGATCCATGCGACCGTACCGATGAGTTTTTCCCACACCGGCCGGCGGCGCCACGCCTCGAGAGTCATTTCCTCGCACCGTGCGAGGTCGCGCTCGAAATCGCAGTTGATGCGCGCGACGACCGCTTCGTCGCGCACGGCGACGTTCACTTCGTCGTTGTGTTCGAACGATCGGTTGTCGAGGTTGGTCGTGCCGATGACCGCCCACAGGTCGTCGACGAGGAGCGCCTTGCTGTGCGTCATCCCGGGACCGTATTCGAAAATCCTGACGCCCGCTTCGAGCAGCTGGCCGTACAACCGCCGGCTCGCGAGCCGCACCCAGCGCTGATCCGTGTTCCGGCCCGGCACGATGACGACGACGTCGACGCCGCGCGTGGCGGTGCGCCGGAACGCCACGCGGAAGGCCTTGTCGGGAAGAAAGTACGGCGTCGTGATCCGGACGCGCCGCGCCGACGCTTCGACCAGCGTTTGAAACAGCACGCGCGAGACCGTCGCGCGATCCGACGGCGAGCTCCTGATCGCGAACGCCGGCGACGCGCCGGCGGCGACCGACCGTTTGTACGTCAGCGGTCCGGTGAGAATCTCGCCGCAGCACTCGAGCCAGTTCTCGGCGACGACGCCCTGGATATCGGCGACGACCGGGCCCTCGATCCGCGCCATCATGTCGCGCCACATCGGCCTGCCCGGGCGGTGGCGTTTGCCGCCGGGCTTCCACCACCAGTCGGCGACGCCGGCACCGCCGACGAAGGCGATCTGTCCGTCGACGACCAGGAGCTCGCGGTGCGTGCGGTTGTTCAGGCGCGCGAGGCTGTACCAGCGCATCCGTTGATACGGCTCGACGCGGCACCCCGCCTCCCGGAGCGGCCGCGCCGACCTGTGGAACGCTCCGAAGCTGCCGACGGCGTCCATCACGATCGTCACGCGCACGCCGGCTCGCGCGCGATCCGCGAGCGCCTCGATGAAGCGATTGCCGATCTCGCCCCGCTTGAAGATGTAGCACTCCATGTTGACCGTCTCGCGCGCGCCGCAAATCGCGTCGAGCATGGCCGGGTAGAACATGGTCCCGTCGGTCAGGATCTCGACTTTGTTGTCGCGCTCGAGCGTGCTGTGACACGTCGATTCGAGCACGTGAATGAAGTGGTCGCTGCGCGTGTCGATCGGCGCTTCGATGTGGTACGGAATCGCGGGAGTGAAGAGGAAGACGAGGATCAGCCACGCGATGAACGCGCCGCCGATAATCGTCAGGTAGAGCATGGAACGAGCAGCGCGACGGGGAAGCGCTCGAACACGGCCGCGGCGGACAGTGCGCTTGCGCCGTTCGCCCGCTCGACCTCGATCGTCGCGCCGGTGAACACGTCGCGCAGCGCGCCATCGGCCAGCTCCGGCGGCAGCTGCATTCGCGTGTCGGCCCACACCGCGCGGCCGAGCGGCGGACCGGCCGTGTCGGGAACGAGCGACGCGATCATCCGCGGCACGCACGTGATGGCCGCGACGGGATCGGCGCCGGATCTGCCGCCGCCGGCGGCGACGCGGGCGAAGGCGAACACGCCGTCGCGGTGCGCGCCGGTCGCTTCGAGCGGACGGTAGTCGCCCCGCTCGTAGACCTCGCGCAGATCCGCGCGCGCCTGCAGTCCGCGGTGCATCACGAACATCTTGATGCGGCCGTCGGCGCGCTGCTCCAGCAGCTCCGCGGGGTTCCGGAGGCACGGCAGCGTCTGTCGCCGCTTCTCGTAATCGACCGGCCGCCGGTTGTCGGGGTCCACCAGCGTGAGATCCCAGAACTCCGTGCCCTGATAAAAATCGGGGACGCCCGGTGCGGTGATCTTTATCACGAGCTGCGCGAGGCTGTTGTAGATCCCCAGCTCCGCGACGCGCGCCTGGAACGGCAGGAAGGTCTGCAGGAACGGATTCGGCCGCTTCTGATCGAGAAGAGCCGTGACGAATTTCACCGCCGCCGCCTCGTACTCTTCATCCGGGCTCAACCAGCTCGTGTGCACCTTCGACTCGCGCAGCGCCTTCGTGACGTAGGCGGTCAATCGATCGACGTCGATCGGCCACGTGCCGACGAGCGTCTGGTAGATGAGGTACTCCTCGTTGGGATCGGGCGCGAGCACGCCTCCGATGTCCGTGCGGTGCCGCCGGTTCAGCGTCCGCCACTTCGACACCGCCGCCTTCCACGCGCCAGGAATTTCCGACAGCACGTTCAGGCGCGCGCGAACGTCCTCGCCGCGCTTGGTGTCGTGCGTCGACGTCGCCGAGAGCGCCGCCGGCCAGCACCGCTGCCGCTCGATCATCCACCGGTGAACGTCGGCCGGATCGAGACCGAACACCGTGGGATCGCTGCCGACGTCGTTCAGCGACAGCAGCCGGTTGTACACGTACAGCGCGGTATCCTCGATCCCCTTCGCCGCGACCGGACTGGTGATCTGCTGGAACTTTCCGATGAAGCGCGCGCGCTCCTCGCATTCCTCGGGCGTCGCGCCGTCGGTGCGCTTCAGGAGCAGACGCTTGATGAACTCGAACACGAGCGACGACAGGCCGGCATTCGCGCCGCGCCGCTTCGCGCACGCGATCGCTTCGACGATGTACCGGTTGTCGTGCTCGCTCACCGGATCGCGATCGGTCACGTACGTCCGGTAGACCGGGAAGCACGCGATGGTTTCCTTGATCGTCGAGATCAGGTTGTAGAGCGTGAAGTCGCGGAAGTGACGGTTCCGTTCCGAGAAGCGGTTCAACTGGTGGCCGAGCGAATTGATGTCGCCCGACATCGTTTCGTGGAGCACCTGTTTCTTGCTGCGGTAGGCCAGCTCGGCGAACGTCAGCTGCTCGCGCCGATCGCGCACGAACCGGCGATAGATGTCGTCGAACGCGCGCTCGTTCCGCCGGTCCACGAAGAGGTTGTTCACGACCGATGCGAACTCGTAGCCGGTCGTCCCAGCGACGGGCCACTCGCGCGGCAGCTGCTCGCCGGCGCCGAGAATCTTCTCGACGACGATGAAGAACGGGTTCGACGGGGTCGCGAGCGTCTGCTGCAGGCGGCGCAGGTAATCGCCCGGCGCGAACAGGCCGTCCACATGATCGATGCGGAGCCCCGTCGCGGCGCCGCGACCGACGAGCTCGAACACGAAGCGGTGTACCTCGTCGAACACCGCCGGATCTTCCATCCGCAGCGCGGCGAGCTGGTTCACGTCGAAGAAGCGCCGGTAATTGATCTCTTCCGATGCGACGCGCCAGTGCGCGAGCCGGTACGACTGCGCGGTGAGCAACGCGTCGAGCTCGTCGAACGAGCGCGGCGCGCCCGGCCTCCCGTTCACGCGCGCCACGCCGCGATCGATCAGCGCCCGGATGTCGGCGCTGCGCTCGGTCAGGAGCGCCAGCCGCCGCTTCACGACTTCCTTCTCGCGCGCGCGGACGGCGATGTCGGCGGCTTCCTGCGAGCTGCGCGGCGGCAGATGCTCGCTCGCGGTCAGGATGCTCTGCAGCTCGTCGGCGTCCTCTCCAGCGTGCGCGCTCAACCACTCCGGCAGCTCCGCGGCGACGATCGTCGGATACGTATCGGGCGCGACGGGCAGCGCGTCATCGAAGTACCTGATGGTGAACGCTCCCTCGTCGTACGCGAGCTTCAGTTCCTGACGTTCGAGTACTGCGCCGTACTGGTCGCCGAGAATCGGGATCAGCACTTTGTCGGCGAGCTCGGCCTTGACCGGATGCCACGCGATGTCGAAGAACCGCGCGTAGCGCGAGCACGGTCCGTTCTCGAGCACGTCGAGCCACCATGGGTTCGCGGACTTCGCGATGCCCATATGGTTCGGCACGACGTCGAGGACGTGACCCATCCCATGCGATCGCATCGCGTCGATCCACTCCCAGTACTCCTCCTCCGTTCCGATGTCGGGATTGAGACGCGTCGGATCGGCGACGTCGTATCCATGCGGGCTTCCCGGCACGGCGGCGAGATAGGACGAGGCATAGCAGTCGCCGATGCTGAGCGCGTGCAGGTAATCGACGATGCTGCGCGCGTTCGCAAACGTGAACCGTCTGTTGAACTGCAGCCGGTACGTCGAGAGTGGAATGCGGGAGGCGGCCACCACATCAAGAATCTGCAAGCCGGTCGCCAGTCGAATCGCGGCCGAGCTGTGCGGGGGTGTCCCTATTCGTTTTAACGGAACGGCAATATCCTTGCTCAGCGCTTGAGCGTGGTCCGGGTTTTCATCGCGTGTGTATTGACGGCAACTGCCTGCGCCCCAGCGGTGAGGCCCACCGGCGGTCCACCCTCGGCGTCCCAGATGGCCGAGCTGTGGATCGATCCCGGTCCGACGGCGCGCGACCTGTTCGACGGACCGCGCGGCGGGCTCCGCCAACCGCTGCGTCCGCAGGCTGACACGCGATACGACATCGTCAAACGCGACACGCGCGGCTTCAGCATCACGTACCGCGTCCGCGACGAAGGCGGCCGCGAGTGGAACGTGAAGATCGGACCTGAGGCGCAGACCGAAGTCGTCACGTCGCGCATCGCTTGGGGACTCGGCTATCACCAGCTGCCGTCGTACTTCGTCGAGCGCTGGATCGGCGTCGATCACGCGAACGGGCAGCAGTTCGGCGGCGGACGCTTCCGTCCGGAAGAGCCCGCGCTGAAATCGGTCGGCGAGTGGGAATGGCAGAAGAACCCGTTCGTCGGCACCCGCCCGTACCAGGGCCTGCTCGCGTTGATGATGATTCTCAACAGCACCGATCTCAAGAATCCGAACAACGAGGTGTTCGAGGTCCAAGGCGAAGCGCGCGAAGGCGCGCGGCGCTGGTACGTCGTGAAGGATCTGGGGGCGTCGCTCGGCGCGACCGGCCGCTTCGATCCGCCGCGCGGCAATATCGAGGCGTTCGAGCACGAAGCGTTCATCATCGGCGCGTCCAACGGACGCGTGACTTTCGGCTACAAGGGACGCCATCAGGAACTGCTGCGCGCGATCGGACCCGACGACGTGCGCTGGACGTGCGAGCGGCTGCAGAAGCTGACGGATCGCCAGTGGCGCGACGCCTTTCGCGCGGGCGGTTTCACCGAGGAGGTGACGGCGCGGTTCATCGCGCGGATCCGTCAGAAGATCGACGAGGGACTGCGACTGCAATGAGGCGCGCGCGAGCGGCGTTTCTCGCGGCCGCAGTGCTTGTCGGCGCGGCGCTTTCCGCATCGGCCGCCGAGCGGCAGCGCGGCGACACGCTCACCGATACGCCCGACCAGCACACGCAGATCGAAGAGGTGATGCACGCGCTGGTGCGCCTGCCGATCGCGGCCGGCCTCGCGACCGTGCTCGCGGTTCGCCCGAGGCGGCGCGGCACGCCTCACCGGCGCGCGCCGGTCATCCAGACCCAAATCATCCTGGCTGTTGTCGGCGCGGTCGTGATGCTCGTCGTCGGCTCGAGCCTCGCGCGCGCGTTCGGCATCGTGGGCGCGGCCGGGCTCGTCCGCTATCGCTCGAAAATCGAGGATCCGAAGGATGCCGGCGTCATGCTGTGCACGCTCGCCGTCGGTCTGGCGGCGGGCGTCGGGCTCTGGCTGCTCGCGGCATTCGGCACCGCGTTCATGCTCGCGCTGTTGTGGGTCATCGAGTCGTTCGAGCCGAAGGCGACACAGCTGTTCGGGTTGACGGTGAAAGCCAAAGATCCCGCGAAGATCAAAATCGGCATCGATCGCCTGCTGTCGCGCTACCGACTCGAGCATGCGCTCCGTTCGACGTCGAAGGAGGAAGTGTCGTACGACGTCCATCTGCCGTTCGATCGGCAGACCGACAGGCTGTCGGAACAGATCGCTCAACTCGATCCGGAAGCCGCGGTACAGTGGGAAGAGAAGAAGGAGAAGAAGTGAAAGTTCGAAGTCCGAAGTACGAAGTCCGACGACGCCCACGCGAATTTGACTAACGGTAATTTCCGAACTGGAGAGCGACGCCGAAGTCGTGCTCGCGCAGGGCGCCGATCGCTTCCTGCAGTTCGTCTTTCGACGGCGAGGTGACGCGCACCTGATCGGCCTGGATAGCGGCCTGCACCTTTTTCAGCTTCTTGTCCTTGATGAACTTCACGATTTCGCGCGCCGCTTCGATCGGGATGCCCTGCTGAATCGTGATGATGCGACGCACCTTGCTGCCTGCGGCCGGCTCGCTCGCCGGCGCCTTGAAGTTCTTGATCGCCACGCCGCGCCGCACGAGCCGCGTCTGCACGATCTCCCATAACGCGTTCATCTTGAACTCGTCGTCGGCGACAAGCGTCAGCGTCTTGTCTTTTTCGCTGAGTGTGATCTCGGCGGTCGCGCCCTTGAAATCGTACCGCTGACCGACTTCCTTGCGCGCCTGGTTCAGCGCGTTGTCGACTTCCTGGAAGTCGATCGTCGAGGTGATATCGAAGGACACCGGCGTGGCCATTGGCTGATTGTACTAACTCGCACGCCGCTTCTCCTGATCGTGCTTGGTCGAATGCCGCTCGCGCGCCTCTTCGACCGAGTGCGACTCCGTGACGTCTTCTTCGGCCCGCGCGAGCTGCGCCAGTTCCTTGTAGTGCTTCTGCAGCGTCTCGAGATCCTTCTCCGAAAATCGTTCTGCTTCGATCAGGCGGTTGCTGGCGCCGTGCAGGGCGGCGACGATCTCGTTGAGCTTGAGATGAATCGCGAGCGACTCCTTGTTCTGGCTGCGCTGGATGAGGAACACCATCAGAAAAGTCACGATCGTCGTGCCGGTGTTGATCGTGAGCTGCCATGTGTCGGAGAGGCGGAACACCGGGCCGAGCATCGCCCAGACGACCACGATGACCAGGGCGATCGCGAAAGCCGCATCGGTTCCGGTCCAGCGCATGGCGGCCTCGGAAAAACGCTCGAGCTTGCTCGTGGTCCGCCGATGCGCACGGCTCTGTGCCATAGTGGTCGACCTCAGCGATGCAACGCGAATACCAGAAACCGCGCGTCGGCATCTCGGCGTGCCTGCTCGGCGAGCGCGTACGCCACGACGGCGGCCACAAGCGCGACGCGTGGCTCGTCGACGTGCTCGGCCGCGACGTCGACTGGGTGCCGGTGTGTCCGGAGGTCGAAGCGGGCTTCGGCACCCCGCGCGAGCCGATCGATCTGGTGCGCGGCGCCGGCGACACGATACGGCTCGTGGCCCTCGACACGCGGCGCGACGTCACCGAGCCGATGCAGCGGTTCATCGATCGCCGCCTCGAGGAGCTCGCGGCGGAACGATTGAGCGGCTACGTGCTCAAAGCGGGTTCGCCGAGCTGTGGGCTGGATGATGTGCTGATTCATGACGATGGTGAAGGAAAGACCGCAGAGACCGCCGACAACGTTGAGAGTTCGGGTCTCTTCGCGGGGGCGCTGCGCGCGCGCTTCCCGACTCTGCCGATCGAAGACGAGCGGCGGCTCGCGGACCCCGGGCGCCGCCGCCGGTTCGTCGAACGCGTGTTCGCGTATCATCATCACATCTCCGCCACACGTTCCTTCGCGATCGTGCGCGTGCGCGGCAACGCGCGCGAGAAGACGACGGATTGGGCCGCCGCCGAGGAGCCGCTCGAGATTCGCCTGCACGGCCGTCCGTTCGCGACGATCATGCGGACCCCCGGCGCCGATCGCGAGCTCGCGTCCGGATTCCTGCTGTCGGAGCGCATCGTGCGCAGCGTCGACGACATCGGCACGATCGAACACTGCACCGATCGCGGGCCTGAAATCGCCGCGCCACATGAAATCCCCGCCTCACATGAAATCGCCGCGCCAGATGAAAGCCCGGCGCAGAACGTCATAAACGTCACCCTTGTGGACGAATCGCGGCTGGCACGTGCGCTCAGCGAGCGTCGTCAGACGACGGCCAGCGCGTCGTGCGGTGTGTGCGGCCGTGAGACGATCGAGTCGCTCACGGCCGACATGGCGCCGATCCGGTCGCCGCTCTCGGTGAGCGGGGCGGATGTGGCGATGCTGCCGCAGCGTTTGCGCAAGGTGCAGCGCGTGTTCGACGAGACGGGCGGCTTGCACGCCGCCGGTCTGTTCGCGGCCGACGGCCGCCTCGTCGACGTGGCCGAAGACGTCGGCCGTCACAACGCGGTCGACAAGGTGATCGGCGGCCGGCTCCTGCGCGACGAGCTGCCGCTGGCCGATCGACTGCTGTGCGTCAGCGGACGGACGTCGTTCGAGATCGTCCAGAAGGCGGCCGTCGCCGGCGTGCCGCTCGTCGCTGCCGTGTCGGCGCCGTCGAGCCTCGCGATTGATCTGGCGAATGCGTGCGGCGTGACGCTGGTCGGATTCGTCCGCGGCGACAGCTTCAACATCTATACGTATCCCGAGAGAATTCGATAGCCGTCGCCTGCATGGTCTTTGGTTTCGGGAAACAGAAGCCGCATCACTACCGCGAGATGGTGCGCGTGGCGTGGGAGAACCGCGACGAGCTGCCGTTCGCGTGGCGGATCCTGCGCGACGGCGTCTGCGATGGCTGCGCGCTCGGAACGTCGGGATTGTCGGACTGGACGATCGACGGGACCCATCTCTGCATGGTGCGGCTCGAGCTGATGCGGCTCAACACCGCGCCGGCGCTCGATCCGCGTCAGCTGACGGACGTCGCGTCGCTCGCCTCGCGCACGTCGCAGGAGCTGCGCGCACTCGGCCGTTTGCCGGAGCCGATGATCCGGCGCCATGGCGAACCGGGGTTCCTCGTGTCGACGTGGGACGAAGCGCTCGACCTGATTGCAGGCGGGCTGCGCGACATCGATCCGTCGCGCGCCGCTTTCTATCTCACCTCGCGCGGCATCACCAACGAGGTGTACTACGCAGCGCAAAAGGCCGCGCGCTTCCTCGGCACGAACCACGTCGACAACTCCGCGCGCCTGTGCCACGCGGCCTCGACCGCGGCCATGAAAGCGACGCTCGGATACGGCGCGTCCACCTGCAGCTACGCCGACTGGCTGCACGCCGATCTCATCGTGTTCCTCGGTTCGAACGTCGCGAACAATCAGCCGGTGGTGACGAAGTACCTGCACCACGCGAAGGCTAATGGCGCGCAGATCGCGGTGGTCAACACGTTCCGCGAGCCTGGCCTCGAGCGCTACTGGGTGCCCTCGATCGCGTCGAGCGCGCTCAATGGCACGACCATCGCCGATCACTGGTTCCACGTCACGACCGGCGGCGATCGCGCGTTCCTCGTCGGCGTGCTGCGCGCGCTCGTCGAAACGGGGGGCGTCGACGAGGCATTCGTACGCGAGCGGACCATCGGCTTCGAGGCCGCGCGCGACGCGGCGCTTGCTGCCGACTGGAGCGCGCTGCAGCGGGAGAGTGGCGCGACCCGCGAACGCATGCAGGCCTTCGCGCAGCTGCTCGTGCGCCGGCCGAACGCAATTCTCGTCTGGTCGATGGGGCTGACGCAGCACGCGCACGGCGTCCAGACGATCAAGGCGCTCGTGAACGTGGGGCTTGCGCGCGGCCTGCCCGGCCGGCTCAATCGCGGGCTCGTGCCGATTCGCGGCCACTCCGGCGTCCAGGGCGGCGCGGAAGTCGGCTGCGTGCCGGCTGTGGAAGCGACGACCGCCGCGCGCTGGGCGGGCCTCTGGAGATTTCCAGTGCCGGCGGGTGGCGGCTGGACCGCTGTCGAGATGATCGAACATGCGGCGCGCGGCGACGTCGACGCCTTCTGGATCGTCGGCGGCAATTTTCTCGAGACGCTGCCCGATCCCGAGGCTTCGCGGCGCGCGCTGCGACGGCCACGGCTCCGCATCCATCACGACATCGTCCTCTCCTCGTCGATGCTCGTCGACGGCGACGGCGACGTCGTCCTGCTTCCGGCCACGACGCGGTACGAGTCGGAAGGCGGCGGCACGGAGACGTCGACCGAGCGCCGGATCATCTACTCGCCGGAGATTCCTGGACGCCGGATCGGATCCGCGCGGCCGGAATGGCGTGTGTTCGGCGACGTCATGGCGCGCGTCAAACCTGAACGCGCAGCGCAGATTCGATTCGAGAGCGCAACTGCGATTCGCGAGGAAATCGCGCGCGCGGTGCCGCTCTACAAAGGAATCGAGCGGCTGCACGCAAAGGGCGATCAGACTCAGTGGGGCGGGCGCACACTCTACGCGGACGGACAGTTCGCGACGCCCGACGGCAAGGCACACTTCTCTGGGGTAGGGACCGAGCTCGCCCGGCCCGATGCCGAGATCGCTCGCCCCAGCGACGCCGCGCACGGCGCAAGCTCCGCTCCTGTGCCGAGGGTATTCCGCGTCTCCACCCGGCGCGGCAGACAATTCAACTCGATGATCCAGCGCGTCGTCGATCCGCTGACCGGCGCGGCGCGCGACGCCGTGTTCATCAGCGACGAAGATCTCCGACGATTGCAACTCCGCGAGGGCACGCGCGTGCTGCTGCGATCGGCGTTTGGAGTGCTTCGCGGACGTCTGAAGGCGGCATCGATCACGCCGGGCAACCTCGAGGTCCACTGGCCCGAAGGCAACGTCCTTTTGTCCGCGGCGGCGATCGATCCCGACTCGATGGAGCCCGATTACAACACGACGGTGACCATCGAGTGATCGCGTTCTCGCGGATCGGCAAGCAGTACGGGAAGCAGGTCCTGTTCGTCGACGCCTCGTTTCAGCTCAATCCAGGCGAGAAGGTCGGGCTCGTCGGCCCGAACGGATCCGGCAAGACGACGCTCTTCCGCATGATCGTCGGCGAAGAAGCGCCGGACGAAGGCGACGTCTCGGTGCCGAGGAGGCTGACGATCGGCTACTTCCGTCAGGACGTCGAGGAGATGGCCGGACGATCGGTCCTCGACGAAGCGATTCTGGGCAGCGGCCGCGCCGGCGATCTTCATCACGAGCTGGAGCAGCTGCAGCACGCCATGTCGGACCCGGCGCGCGCCGGCGATCTCGATCGGATCCTCGCGCGGTTCGGCGAGGTGCAGGAGGAGTACGAGCACCTTGGCGGCTACGCGCTCGAAGCGCAGGCCCGCGAGGTGCTGCACGGCCTCGGCTTCGACGACGAGCGGATTGACGGCGACGTCGGCGAGCTCTCGGGCGGATGGAAGATGCGCGTCGCGATGGCGCGCGTCCTTCTCGGCCGTCCTGACGTCCTGCTGATGGACGAGCCGACCAACCACCTCGACATCGAGTCGATCATCTGGCTCGAAAGCTTTCTGAAATCGCAGCCGGGCGCGCTGCTGATGACGTCGCACGATCGCGACTTCATGAACCGCGTCGTAACGCGGATTGCCGAGATTGACGGCGGCGAAATCACGGCGTACTCGGGCAACTACGATTTCTACGAGCGCGAGCGCGCCATCCGCGAAGCGAACCGCGAGGCCGCGTACGCGCGCCAGCAGGCGATGCTCGCCAAGGAGCAGCGCTTCATCGAGCGCTTCGCGGCGCACGCCGCGAAGGCCGCGCAGGTGCAGAGCCGCGTGAAGGCGCTCGAGAAGATCGAAAAGATCGAGCTGCCGAAGAAGCGCCGCGTCGTGAAGTTCGATTTCCGGACGCCGCCGCGATCCGGCGAGCAGGTCGTCGTGCTCGAAGGCGTCACGAAGCGCTACGGACGCCGCGTCGTGCACGACGGCCTGGATGTCGTCGTGCGGCGCGGCGAGCGCTGGTCGGTGATGGGCAAGAACGGCGCGGGCAAGTCGACGCTGCTCAAGATGGTCGCGGGACACGTCAACCCCGACGAGGGCCGCGTGAAGCTCGGCGCCAGCGTCCAGATGGGCTACTTCGCGCAGCAATCGCTCGACCTGCTCGATCCCGACCTGACGATCGAAGAACAGCTGCGGAAGGACTTTCCGGACGAATCGATCGGCGCGCTGCGGAACCTCGCTGGCGCGTTCCAGTTTTCAGGCGACGAGATCGACAAGAAAGTTCGATCGCTGTCGGGCGGCGAGAAGACGCGCCTCGTCCTCGCGCGCATGCTCCTCAACCCGCCGAACTTCCTCGTCCTCGACGAGCCGACCAACCACCTCGATCTCGCGACGAAGGAGATGCTGCTCGACGCGCTGAAGGACTTCGACGGCACGATGCTGTTCGTGTCGCACGACCGCGCGTTCCTCCGCGGTCTGAGCAACCGCGTCCTCGAGCTCGGAGGCGAGAGCGGCGTCGATCCCAGGCCGCACGCCTATCCGGGTTCCTACGTCGAGTACGTGCAGCGCACCGGACACGAAGCGCCCGGTGTGCACTCGTAGAAGTACGAAGTTCGAAGTACGAAGTTGGAAGTACGACAGAAACTTCTTACTTCTGACCGCCGTAGCCTCCCCCGCCTTCACCGCCTTCCTCGTCTGCGAAATAGCTGCGAGCGAACGGACTCGAGACCGTCGACTTCGACTGGCGAGTCACGGCTGACTGAGGACCGAAGACCGGTGGCTGACGCCCCTCGACGGTCCGACTTCTTGGCGCCGGCTGCATGCCGAGCGCGCCAGCGACGAAGCCGGCTTCCGCGAGAAACGGCAGGAGCGGATGCGTCGACGGCGGCGCGCCGTCAATCTCCTCGATCAGCATTCCGCGCGGCGAATCGGCGCCCGCATCGCCGCCGCGCGCGCGTACGATGAGCGTCTGCGCGATCGCTCGCGCGGCCTTCGATCGATCCGGCTCGCCCTCGGGCAGGAACGTGATCAGCTGACGATCGCCGCGAGCGAGGTAGGCGACGAGCGCTCCGTTGACGAGGACGACCGTGGCGCCGACGCTGCGCGTCGGCCCCTGCGTTTGCTTTTTCGGCCAATTCAGCGTCGCGCCGTACGGATTGGCGGGATCGGTCGCGCCGAGCACGACGACTTCGGCTTCGTCGGGCCGATCGCGCAGCGATCGCAGCAGGTCGAGCGCGCCGGGCATCGCGAACTGCGTCGCGCCGAGGCCGGCGACGAAATACCCGCGCCGGACGCGTCCCGTTTCTTCCATTCCCTTCAACACCGGATAGATCACGCCGAAGCCGCCGGCGACGGCTTCCGCGGCGACGGCTTCACGCGTCAGGACACCGTGGCGTGCGAGCAGCTGCTGCGTGATCGCAGCGGCCCACTTGGTCGCGTCGCGCGCCTGAAAGGCTCGCCCGG
Organism: Acidobacteriota bacterium; assembly: GCA_003222395.1. Lineage (GTDB taxonomy): Bacteria > Acidobacteriota > Vicinamibacteria > Vicinamibacterales > CAVVIG01 > Gp6-AA45. Next base: position 81,195 of record QHWB01000052.1, on the reverse strand, counting down.
CACGAGGCGCGCCGTTCTTCTTTCCATCGTGTAACGCGAGGCTTTTAGCCGAGCGAGGGACAATCGACCATCTTCCTTCGGCCGACGGCGGCGCAAGGCGGCGGGATCGAAACGCGCTCGTTTCCGGGCGGCGCGCCTTGCGCCGCGACGGGTGCGCGCGCGTGAAGGCGCGCAGCGCATGAAACGTGTCGTTGGTGACCAGACCCTGCCACACGAGCGTCCACAACGCGTTGACCGTCTCCGCTGGAAAACCGCCGCCCACGGCTTCGTGCAGCGGTCCGAAGAACGATGCGCCGTGCGCGCGCAGGTATTCGAGGATTGCGTGTTCGCGACCGTCGGTGTTGTCCTCCTGAATGCGGGCGCCGCTTCTGCCATCGGTGGCATCCGGTCCTTCGACAGGCTCACCCCTCGACGCGGCTCGGGGTGACCCTGGGCTGGTCGAACGGTCAGGGCCGCGCGGCGCCATCAATCGCGGCAGATGATCTGCGAGATAGAGCGCAATGCGTCCGTCGCGATCGCCGAGCGGTTCGACGCCGACCCAGACCACTTCACCCGCCGCCGTCACCGCATCGAGATCGGCCGGGTCGTACACGTCGATCCGGGCAGGAAGAATCTCGGTTTCGAGAATCGACGCCGGAATCGGCGCGGCCTGCAGCTGCTCGATCGCGTCGAGCAGCGCGTCGGCGCCATGCCTGCGCTTGACGATGCCCTGCCACGTCGTCGTAAACCGTCCGAGGACCGGCTGCTCGACCGGTTCCACTTCCTGCCGCAGCCTCGCCAGCGATCGGCGGCGGATCATCCGCAGCACGCCCGCGTCGGTCCACTCGCGGCGCGTGCCGCCCGGCCGGAACTCCCCTTCGACGAGCCGCGCTTCCGCCGTCAGACGCAGGAGCAGCGCCTCTGCGCCGGGAGCGCCGAGGCCGTACCGCATCGCGAACTCGGCAGCCGTGAACGGCGCATGCGTGCGGGCGTAACGCAGCGCGAGATCGCCGAGCGGATCGCCCACCGGCTGGAGGAGCGATTCCGGGATGCCGAGCGGCAGCGGCACGCCGAGCGCGTCGCGGAAGCGCGCGGCGTCTTCGACCGCGATGAAGCGCGGATCGCCGGCCACGCGCACCTCCAGCGCCCGCCGCGCCTTCACAAGCTCGTCGATGCTCGATGCCGCGTCGACGGTCAGGCAGCGCGCGAGCAGTTGCTCGCGCGTCAGATCGCCGAGGCCGAGCAGCATGTCGTGGACGCCGTCGGCGCTCTTCGCCTGGTACTGAGGATCGAGCCGCTGGAGCTGCCGTTCGATCGCATCGATCGCATCGGCGTCGAGGAGATCGCGCAGCTCCGCGTCGCCCAGCAGCTCGCGCAGCTGCGACTGGTCCACGGCGAGCGCCTGCGCGCGCCGCTCGGCGAGCGGCGCGTCGCCGTCGTAGATGAAGCTCGCGACGTAGGTGAACAGCAGCGACGCGGCAAACGGCGATGGCGCCTCGGAATCGACGGTCGCGATCCGAATCCTGCGGCTCCGGACGTCGGTGAGCGTCGAGACGAGCGCCGGCATGTCGAAGAAATCGCGCAGGCATTCGCGGTAGGTTTCGAGGAGCACCGGAAACGATCCGTATCGCGACGCGACCGCGAGCAGATCGGCCGCGCGCTTGCGCTGCTGCCACAGCGGCGCGCGCATCCCCGGCCTTCGCTTCGGGAGCAGCAGCGACCTTGCGGCGTTCTCGCGAAACTTCGCGGCGAAGAGCGCCGTCGCGCCGAGCTGTCGAACGACGAGCGCCTGCACCTCGTCCGGATCCGGCAGCAGCAGACGCGGATCCGGCGGCTGATCGACGTCCGGAAAACGTACGACAAACCCGTCGTCACCCCACAGCGTTTCGACGTCGACGCCGGTCTCCTCGCGGATCTTCGCGGCCGACGCCATCGCCCACGGCGCGTGAATGCGGCCGCCGCGCGGCGACAGCACGCAGACACGCCAGTCGCCGAGATCGTCGCGGACGCGTTCGACGACGATCGTCGTCGCGTCGGGAACGGCGCGCGCGGCCGCCATCTGATCGCGCAGGTACTGAAGAAGATTTTCCGCCGCGCGCGCGTCGAGATCGTGCTCGCGCGTGAGGCGGTCGACGGCTGCGGCGGGCGGGAGCCGCAGCAGATCGCGCGTCAGCCGCCCGATCGCGAGGCCGAGCTCCAGCGGGCGGCCGGCGCGGTCGCCCTTCCAGAACGGCATCTTGCCCGGCTCGCCGGGCGCCGGCGACACGAGCACGCGGTCGTGCGTGATCTCTTCGATGCGCCACGACGAGGCGCCGAGCACGAACGTCTCGCCGACGCGGCTCTCGAAGACCATTTCCTCGTCGAGCTCGCCAACGCGCGCCGCTCCCGGCCCGGCGCCGAGCAGGAAGACGCCGTAGAGTCCGCGATCGGGAATGGTGCCGCCGTTGGCGATGGCGACGCGCTTGGCGCCTTCGCGCGCCGTGATTCTTCCCGCAACGCGGTCCCACGTGATGCGCGGCCGCAGCTCCGCGAACTCGTCGGACGGATAGCGGCCGGACAACATGTCGAGCACGCCTTCGAAGACCGTCCGGCTCAACTCGGCGAACGGCGCGGCGCGGCGGATCGTCGCGAACAGCTCGTCGACGTCCCAGTCGTCCATCGACGCCATCGCGACGATCTGCTGTCCGACGATGTCGAGCGGATTGCGCGGATAGCGCGTGGCCTCGACGATGCCGTCGTGCATCGCTTTGGTGACCGCGGCGCACGCGACGAGGTCGCCGCGGAATTTCGGGAAGATGACGCCCTCGCTGATCGCGTTGGCGGTATGGCCGCCGCGGCCGATGCGCTGCAGGCCGCTGGCCACCGACGGCGGCGCCTCGATCTGCACGACGAGATCGATGGCGCCCATGTCGATGCCGAGCTCGAGCGACGAGGTGGCGACGAGCGCGCGCAGCATGCCGGCCTTGAGGAGATCCTCCACTTCGACGCGCTGCGGCCGCGCGATCGACCCGTGATGCGAGCGGACCAGCGTTTCGCCCGCGAGCTCGTTGAGGGCGCCGGCGAGCCGCTCGGCGAGGCGGCGGCTGTTGACGAAGATGAGCGTCGAGCGGTGGGCGCGAATCAGCTCGAGGAGGCGCGGGTGAATCGCCGACCAGATCGACGGACGCGAATCGCCAGACGCTGCCGGACCGCCCGGAACATCGTCCAAGTTCGTCAACTTGGCCATGTCCTCGACCGGCACATCAATCGTCAGCTTCAGTTGCTTCTTCTGCCCGGCGTCGACGATGGTGACGGGGCGGTAGCGGACCACGCCGCGGTGTGTCGAGAATTCATTTTCTATTTCGCGTGGAGCCCCATCTTTATTTATTGCGGCGGGGACCCCACCCCCGCCGCTGCTGCTCGGCGCATGCGCGCCTCGCAACGGCTCGAGGCTGTCACGCGCTGACGCGCTCGCGCCGTGGCGCGAGCGCGTATCTAGAACAGAACGTCGCCGAGGGGCCTGCCCGTTCTGGCGACCTTTAGTCGCCTGTTCGGTCCCGCCCAGGAATCTCGCGACTTCGTCGAGGGGGCGCTGCGTCGCCGACAGACCGATCCGCTGCGGCGGCGTCGCGCAGAATTTTTCCAGGCGCTCGAGCGAGAGGGCGAGGTGCGCGCCGCGCTTGGTGGGGACGAGCGCGTGAATCTCGTCGACGATCACGGTATCGATCGAGCGCAGCGACTCGCGCGCGTTCGACGTGAGCAGCAAGTAGAGCGATTCGGGCGTCGTGATCAGGATGTCGGCCGGCTCGCGCTGGAAGCGCGCGCGCTCGGACTGGGGCGTGTCGCCGGTGCGGATCGCGATGGCCGGCGTCGTGAACGCGTCGCCGCGGCGCTCGGCGAGCTGCGCGATGCCGGCGAGCGGCGCGCGCAGGTTCCGCTCGACGTCGACCGCGAGCGCCTTGAGCGGCGACACGTACAGCACGCGGCACCGCGCCTTCTTCTCCGGCGGCGGTGTGAACATGAGCCGGTCGAGACACCACAGAAACGCCGTCAGCGTCTTGCCGCTGCCGGTCGGCCCGAGGATGAGCGTCGACTCGCCGCGCGCGATCGCCGGCCAGCCGAGCGCCTGCGGCCGCGTCGGCGCGTCGAACGACGCGCTGAACCATTCGCGCACCGGCGCGTGAAACGGCGTAAGCGGGTCGGCAGTCACGAGTCCATCTTATAATGCGTACCTTTGGTGACGTTCTGTTCTGGATACGCGCGAGCGCTACGGCGCGAGCGCGTCAGGCGCGGGGGTGGGGCCCCGCGCGAGTAAAAAAATGGGTGATTCCGGCGAGGGACTGATCGACGCCGATTCGCGGATCCAGGAGCGCATGGAAGAACTGGAGCGCGAACGGAAAAAGCAGCACGGCAAGACCGTGCGCGATCCGGAAAAAGTGCGCGCGTACGAATCGTTGAAGCTTGCGTGGAAAGAGCTCCAAGCGCAGCTCGCGGCCACGACCAACGACCGGCGGCGCACGCAGCTGAACCAGGCGATCGCGGAAGTCGACAAGCGGATTGCAGAGGCAAGCGCCGCGCTCGATTCGTGAACGATCTCGACGCCGTCTACCGATACCACGACGGCACGAAGCATCACTTCCACCGATTCGCCCCGTCGCTTGGCTATCTGGACTGGGCGTCGCAGCCCAATCCCTTTCGAACTTACCGCGACGCGCCGCAGCGTCCGCTGTCGCCCCGTCCCGATGCGCCGACGTCGCCGATAGGCGGCGTGCTGCGCCACTCGCTCGGCCTCTCCGCGTGGAAGCGCTATCACACCTCTCATTGGTCGCTGCGCGTCAACCCGTCGAGCGGCAACCTTCATCCCACGGAAGCGTACGTCGTCTGCGCGTCCGGCGTGTTTCACTACGCGCCCGATCGGCATGCGCTCGAGCGGCGCTGCGCCTTCACGATCAACTGGCCTGATGACTGTTTTCTCGTCGCGCTGACGTCGATTCACTGGCGCGAGGCGTGGAAGTACGGCGAGCGCGCGTTCCGCTACTGCCAGCACGATCTCGGTCATGCGATTGCCGCGGTCGCGTTTGCCGCAGGCCACGAGAGGCTGTCGGCGCGCCTGCTGCCGGAATGGCCGCAGCGCGACATCGCCGCGCTGATCGGCATCGATCGCGACGAGGACTTCGTCGATGCGGAGCGCGAGGAGCCGGGATGCTTGATGCTCCTTGGTCCTTCGTCCCTGGTCCGTGGTCCGTCCCCGGTCCTTGATCCTTCGCTCCTCCTCGATGCCGTGCGGCGCGGCACCTGGATGGGCCGCGCCAGTCAGCTGAGCGACGATCACGTCCAGTGGACGTTCATCGACGAGATCGCACGCGAGACCGAAGATCGCGGCCGCACGATTTCGCGATCTCAATTCCCAATTCAATTACCCGATTACCCGATCACCCAATTACCCAACCGCCGTCTGGTTCTCCAGCGGCGGAGCGCACTCGCCCTCGACGGCCGCTCGTCGATTCCGGCCGACGCGTTCTTCTCCATGCTCTCGCGCCTGCTGCCGTCGGAGGCGCCGCCGTGGACCGCTCTGTGGTGGGCGCCGCGCATTCACCTCGCGCTGTTCGTGCACCGCGTGGACGGCGTCGAGCCGGGTCTGTATCTGTTGCTCCGCAACGCGCAGACGATCGATCGCCTTCGCGCGGCCTGCCGTCGCGACTTCTCGTGGACTCCCGTCGCCGCGGATCTCCCGCTCGTCGCGCTCGCGCACGGCGACTGCCGCCGCCTGTCGGCGCGCGTGAGCTGCGATCAGGACATCGCAGCCGACGGCTTCTTCAGCCTCGGCATGATCGCCGACTTCGACGCGAGCCTGCAGGAGCTCGGTCCGTCGTTCTACCGTCATTTGTTCTGGGAGTCGGGCGCCGTCGGCCAGGTGCTGTACCTCGAGGCGGAAGCGGCAGGCGCCCGCGGCACCGGGATCGGATGTTTCTACGACGATCCAGTGCACGACGTCCTCGGCTTGACCGACCATGCGTTCCAGAGCCTGTATCACTTCACCGTCGGCATCCCCGTCGAAGACACGCGGCTGACGACGGAGCGCGGTTACGAATGGGAACTCACCTGACCACCGGCATCACTACGTGCGATGGATATCGGGACGATCGATACACGCGATGTGTCGCCGCGCGAAAGTCCGATGCCTGCGCGAGAAAAATGTTCCTGACGAACGTCTGCGGATTCCGATCGATGAGCGGAAACCACGTGCTCTGCAGCTGCGCCATCACGCGGTGTCCGCGCCGGAAGCGATAGTTCTGCGTGTGCAGATCGATCGTGTAGCGCTCGACGGCGCCGGCCGCGATCGGCTCCGGCTTGTCGATGCCGTTGCGATAACGGCCGCGGAACACCTCGTTTGCGATCATGAGCTGATAGTCCGGCATGGCGACATCGGTATCCGGATACACGTCGATCAGCTTCACGATCCAGTCGGCGTCGCTGCCCGTTGTGGACGCGAAGAGGTCGGCCCGAATGCGGCCGGCGATGACGACGTCATCGGCCAGCGCCTCGGTCCGCCACGAGACGACGTCGGCGCGATCGGAAAGAAAGCGCTGATCGTCGGTCAGCCACGTCGGCCACGTCGAGCCTTCGGCGTACGTCGGCAGGATCGGCCGCTTCCGGTATGGAACGGGATTGGCCGGGTCCGACACGTACGCGTCGAACGCCGCGCCGCCATCCTCCGGCGGCTCGAACGAGAGCCGGCGATCGGCGCGCAGATACATCGGCGTCGGCCGCGTGCTCGCGGGCGGCCACTGGTTCCAGCGCCGCCACTCGTTGGCGCCGGTCTCGAACGTCAGCGCTTCCGGCAGGTCGACAGACGGCGCGTCTTTCAGGTGCTGCGCGAACCAGGGCGCGAGCACGTCGGCGCGGAACAATTTCGAGATGCTGCGGCCGAAATCGAGCGGCCCGAGCCTGCGTCCGTCCTGCTGGTTCCACCCGCCGTGATTCCACGGCCCGACAACCAGGAAGTTCTGCCGCACGCGATCGGTTTTCTCGAGCGCCTCGTAGATCGTGATCGGCCCGTAGAAATCTTCCTGATCCCACCATCCGGCGACGTTCATCGTCGGCACCTTCACCGCGCCGAGCTGCGGCACGACGGCCTGGCGCTTCCAGAACGCGTCGTAGTCGGGGTGCGCGACGAAATCGTTCCACGTGGGATAGGCCTCGTGCAGATACCTGCGGTTGATCATCGCCAGCGGACCGACGCGGAGGTACCACTCGAACGTGTCCGGCAGATCGAACGCGAACCGGGTGTTCTCCTTTCCCGATTCCATCATCGTGGCGTATTCGAAGCCGTAGCTCAGACGGAACGCGCCGTTGTGATGGAAGTCGTCGCCTGCCCACATGTCGGCCGGCGAGGCCATCGGCGCTGCAGCTTTCAGGGCGGGATGCGGTTCGAGCGCCGCCATCACCGTCAGCCAGCCTGGATATGACGTGCCGAACATTCCGACGCGGCCGTTGTTCGTCGGCACGTTCCTGACGAGCCATTCGATCGCGTCGTACGCGTCGCTGCTCTCATCGACCGCCGTTTTCTGAGCGCGATCGCGCGGCGGCCGCAGCATCACGAACGAGCCCTCGGACCGAAACTTTCCGCGGATGTCCTGGCAGACGAGGAGGTAGCCGCCGTGCGTCAGCGGATTGTCGGGCTGAGCATCGACCGCGTTCGCGAAAGGCTCGCAGTTGTATGGCGTGCGCGTGAACAGGAACGGAAGATTGCCGTCCGCATCCCGAGGACGCAGGACGACGGTGTGGAGGCGCACGCCGTCGCGCATCGGAATCATCTCGTCGCGGCGGAGGAAGCCGGCGTCCGCCGCACGCTGGCGTGCCGCCATCGCGGCAACCGCCACGAGAACGACGATCAGCACCATCGCGACTCGGCCGATGCGCGCTGCGCAATTCGTCAGGAACATGCCGAGATTGTAATCACGATCGCGATTGCAGGTCGGGTGGCGGGTTGAACAAGGCGGAGCTCAGAATGTCGAGCGTCAATCCCAACGCGCCCGTCCGCTCGCGCGCCGCGCGCGTGTAATCCTCGACGAAGTGCGGAGGCAGGTCGGTGACGACAGGTGCGGCACGTGCGCGCGCGAGATCGATGACGCGACGATAGTCGCTCGCCGTCGCCTCGAGGGTGTGGTGCGCTCTCCAGTAGGCATGACCGGCCGCCGCCAGTTCATCGCGCAGCGCTGATCGTTCCGCGAGCTGCTGCATGGCGGCGAACAGCGATTCGTCTTCGTCGACCAGATCGACGCGCAGCGCGACAGAGGCGGGAATATCGACGAGGTGCGCGAGGTCGGAGATCACCGTCGCTTTTCGCGCCGCGAGGCAGTGCAGCCACGACGCCGACGTCTCGAGCGCCGTCGGCCAGCGGAGGCACAGGCACACGTCGGCTGCCGCGAGATACTCGCCGATTGCTTCGTCGCTCACATGTCCAGTGACGTGAATCCGGCCGCCGGCTGCGAGCATGCGGGCGCCCGGTCGAAGCTCCGAGCCGTCGCCGACGAGCATCAGGTGCGCGTCGAATCCGATGTTCACCAGACTCGAAAACGCGCGGACGATCGGCGCAATCCGTTTTTCCGCCGTGAGCTTGCCGAATACGGCGAAGACCAGCGACCGATCGGGAATGCCAAGTGCCGCACGCGTGCGGCCGCGCGCGTCGGGTGAGGACGAGGGCGCCGCCTTGCCGAGACGGATCGTTTCGATCGGCGTGCCGGGAAACGATTCGCGTAGCTCAGCGGCCACGCGATCGTTGTGAACGGCGACGAGCCGCGCCGTGCGCATCACTACGCGCAGCATCGACCAGAAGTAGTAGATCGGCCCGCCGAGGCCGGCGACGGCGTACTCGACGAACCCGTTCGGCGCGTCCGGATGGTCGTACCAGAACTCGCGCCGATAGTCGTCGGCGCGCTCCGCGCTGAGCAGACATCGCGCGCGCGCGTGGTGCAGCCGCGCGTCGTGCAGCACGACGAGGCCCGGATACGCCGCGAGATACGCCCACATGTAGTCGTGGCACGGCGCATTGCCCAGTTGATAGACGACCAGATCGTCGGGAGCCCGTCGATGCTTCCACACGAAGTCGTGCGCGCGTGATTCGTCGAAGCGATCGATCGTCAGCGTCCGCTCGAGGTGCGGCAACAACTCGGCGCTGTACGCGGCCACGCCGGATCGGATCGGCGGAAGCGGCGAGAACCAGGCGATAGACATTTTGGTCGTTAGTCGTCGTCATTAGTCGTCAGTCGGCCTGCGCGAGTCAAGCAACCTCGACCGACGACGAACGACCAACGACCGTGACCGACGACCAACGACCAACGCGTAACGATCAACGAGTGAACTCGTGCTAGCATTTGGACTTGGCTTGGGAAATCGTTCACAAGCCGAGCGCCTGCGGCCCGCGCTCACGATGCGGGGTCCCCAACGCGGGGCAGCCGCGTGGGGTGCGATAGGGAGTCAGCGCCCGCGGCCGATGACGATGCGCGCCGCAGCGCGAGCAAGCGGGGGCAGCCTCGAGCCAACCGTGGGCAGCCCTGAGCTTGAGCGATGCGCGCAGCCGCGAGCGAGAGCGCTTGGGGGTGGGGCCCCAAGCGCATTGAATGATGTCGGGCCCCACGCGCGAAACGCGCCCCGCGAGCATTAGACGGACGTCGTACGATCTTCACCATGCAGGGCTGGCTCTCCATCCTCATCATGATCGCGCTCGGCGCCGGTTTCGCGCTGATATCGGTCCTGCTGTCGAACGTCCTCGGTCCGCAGAAGCCCACCCCCGAAAAGGAAGCGCCGTACGAATGCGGGATGCCGCCGGTCGGCGACGCGCGCGAGCGTCAGTCGGTGAAGTTCTATCTCGTCGCGATGATCTTTCTGTTGTTCGACATCGAGGTCGCCTTCCTTTATCCGTGGGCGATGGCGCTGCGCGATCTCGGCTGGACCGGCTTCCTGCAGGTCGTCCTGTTCATGGCGCTGCTGCTCACCGGCTACGTCTACGTCTGGCGCAAGGGCGCGCTCGACTGGGGCAACGAAAAGACTTAGCTTTCAGCTGACAGCTGTCAGCTTTCAGCTGTGACAAGGCTGAAACCTGAAAACTGGTAGCTGATAGCTGATAGCTGATAGCTGATAGCTGATAGCTGATATGGGTTTAGAAAGTGAAATCCCCGTGCTGACGACGACGGTCGAGAAGATGGTGCAGTGGGCGCGGCGGTCGTCGATCTGGCCGGTCACGTTCGGCCTCGCGTGCTGCGCGATCGAGATGATGGCGATGAGCTGCTCGCGGTACGACATCGCGCGCTTCGGCGCGGAAGTGTTTCGCGGCAGCCCGCGGCAGTCCGATTTGATGATCGTCGCCGGACGCCTGTCGCGCAAGATGGCGCCGGCGCTGCGCCGCATCTACGATCAGATGCCCGAGCCGAAATGGGTCATTTCGATGGGCGCGTGTGCGTCGATCGGCGGCGTGTTCGACAACTACGCGCTCGTGCAGGGCGTCGACCAGGTCGTGCCGGTCGACGTGTTCGTGCCGGGCTGCCCGCCCCGTCCCGAATCGCTCATCTACGGCATCGTCCAGCTCCAGCGGAAGATTGCGCAGCAGAAGCTCGCGTAATGCCTCACGACGCGCTCTTCGCCTCGCTGGCAGCAGCGATCCCCGGCGTCCAGTTCGAATCCGCGCCCAGCGTCGACCTCCATGCGACCGCTTTCATCGACCGGAACGAGGTGCCGCTGGTGGCGCGCGCGCTCCGCGATCGGCCCGAGCTCGCCTTCGACGTTCTCGCTGAAGTCACCGCCGCCGACTTCTGGCCGCGCGAGCCGCGCTTCGAGCTCGTGTATCTCCTCGTGTCGATCGGGCATCGGCGCCGCCTGCGGCTGAAGGTGCGGCTGTACGGCAACGACGCGCACGTCGCGACGGTGACCGGCATCTGGCCCGGCGCCAACTGGCTCGAGCGCGAGGTGTGGGACCTGTTCGGCATCGCGTTCGACGGCCATCCCGATCCGCGCCGGCTGCTCATGCCGGAAGACTGGGAAGGGTACCCGCTGCGCAAGGACTATCCCGTGCAGATTCGCAAGGAAGCGCAGGTTGGCGAGCCCTTGCAGGTGAGCGCCGAGGAATTCCGCGCGAACGTGCTGAAGGATCGGTTGACCCGGCAGCCTTGACCGAGATCGTTCGCCGCACAATTGCCGAGACCATCGCGCTGCATCAACGCATGATGGACGCCGACGTGAAGCCGGTGATCGACGCGGCGGCCGCAATCGTGGACGCGATGAAGGGCGGCGGAAAGCTGCTCGTGTTCGGGAACGGCGGGAGCGCGTCGGACGCGCAGCATCTCGCGTCGGAACTGGTCGGCCGCTTCGAGCGCCAGCGCGCCGGCTTCGCGGCGATCGCGTTGACGACGGATGCGAGCGTGCTGACGAGCGTCGCGAACGACTACGGGTACGAGCAGGTGTTCGCTCGCCAGGTCGAGGCGCTCGGACGCGCCGGCGACGTGTCGATGGGGATTACGACGAGCGGCGCCTCGCCGAACGTGCTCGCCGCCTTCGAGGCGGCGCGCCCGCGCGGGGTGCGGACGATCGCGCTCACCGGCCGCGACGGCGGCGCCGCGGGCCGTGCCGCCGACATTCACATCAACGTGCCGAGTGACTCGACCGCGCGCGTCCAGGAGGTTCACCGCACCTTGCTGCATGTGATTTGTGATCTGGTCGAGAAGAGTTTTGCGGGATGAAACTCTCCACTCCGTGCCGCCGACGTCCGCCGCGGTGGAGCGCTTAGAAACATGACGACGCCGGCGATTCGCACCGAAACGATGACCGTCAACATGGGGCCGCAGCACCCCAGCACGCACGGCGTGCTGCGCCTCGTGCTGGAGCTCGACGGCGAGACGGTGCTGTCGGCCGCGCCGACGATCGGCTACCTGCACACGGGGATCGAGAAGACCGCGGAGCAGAAGAAGTGGCAGCAGGTGATCCCGCTCGTCGAGCGCATGGATTATCTGAGCGCGCAATCCAACTCGATCGCGTTCTGCCTGTCGGTGGAGGCGCTTCTCGGCATCGAGCTGCCGCAGCGCGTGCGCGACATCCGGATCCTGATCGCGGAGCTGCAGCGGATCAACAGCCACCTGGTGTGGCTCGGCACGCACGGCATGGAAGTCGGCGCCGTGTCGGTGATGCTCTACTGCTTTCGCGAGCGCGAGCTGCTGCTCAACATCAACGAGTTGCTCGCCGGCTTCCGGCTCTTTCCCAGCTACATCCGCGTCGGCGGCCTGCGCGAGGATCTGCCCCGGCAGTTTCACGAGACCGTGCGCGCGTTCCTCGATCGCATGCCGGTGAAGCTCGACGAGTACGAGGATCTGCTGACGAAGAACGAGATCTACGTCGAGCGGACGCGGAACGTCGGACGGGTCTCGCGCGACGATGCGATCGGGTACAGCCTGCTCGGGCCAATTGCGCGCGCGGCCGGCGTCGATTACGACGTGCGGAAGGTGTTTCCGTACCTCGGCTACGAGACCTACGACTTCGCCGTGCCGGTACGGACCGAAGGCGACGCCTACGCGCGGTACCTGGTCAGGGTCGCCGAGATGCGCGAGAGCTTGAAGATCTGCCGTCAGGCGCTCGAGCGCATCACGCCGACCGGCGCGTATGCGATCGACGACCCGCGCATCACGCCGCCGCCCAAGGATCGCGTCTACACCGAAATGGAAGCGCTCATTCAGCACTTCCTGATCTATTCGCAGGGATTCACCGTGCCGCCCGGCGAAGCCTACGTGCCGGTCGAAGGACCGCGCGGCGAGCAGGGCTTCTACGTCGTGTCGGACGGCACGAACCGCCCGTGGCGCGTGAAGTCGCGGCCGCCGTCGCTCCTCGCCTGCCAGGCGCTCGAGAAGATGATCGTCGGCGGGCTGATCGCGGACGTGGTCGCCGTGATCGGATCGATTGACGTCGTGATGGGAGACGTGGACCGGTGAGCTTTCATCCGAAGATGGCGTACGACGCCACCTTCCACAGGTCGGCCCGCCGGCGCGAGGATGAGGGGCCGCCGTTCGCCTACACGGCGGAGAACCGCGCGCGGTTCGACGAGATCGTGAAGCGCTATCCGCCCGACCGCCGCCGCTCGGCCGTGCTGCCGGCGTTGTATCTGGTGCAGCATCAGCACGGCTACATTACCGCGAACGGCATCCGTCACGTGGCGGAGCTGCTCGGTATCACCCGCGCCGACGTCGAGGACGTCGTGTCGTACTACTCGATGTTCTACACGAAGCCCGTCGGCAAGTTCGTGCTGAACGTGTGCCGAACGCTGTCGTGCGCGGTGAACGGCGCCGAGCGCGTCACCGAAGCGCTGTCGACGAAGCTCGGAATCAAACCCGGCGAGACCGATCCGACCGGCACGTTCACGCTGATGGAGGTCGAGTGCCTCGGCGCATGCGATCGCGCGCCGATCGTGATGGTCAACGACGCGTGGCATGAATGTGTGAAGCCGGTCGACGCCGCCCGCCTCGTCGACGACCTGCGCGCCCGCGGAGAAGTGGTGCTGAGCGGATGTCAGCACGTCGTGGAACGAAGGCGATGACGTCACGAAACGCACGACAGCACGAAACACACGAAGAATGGGCGAGCCGCGCGAAGGGGTGCCGCTGACATGGATCCAATCCTCACGAAGCACGTCCGCGAGCCGAACTCCTTCACGCTCGATTTCTACCTCCAGCACAACGGGTACGAGGCGTTGAAGAAAGCGCTGACGCTCAAGCCGGACCAGATCATCGAGATGGTGAAGGCTTCGGGCCTTCGCGGGCGCGGCGGCGCCGGCTTCCCGACCGGGATGAAGTGGCAGTTCGTCGACAAGAAGATCGAGCCACGCTACATCGCCTGCAACGCGGACGAGAGCGAGCCGGGCACGTTCAAGGACCATCTGCTGATGGAGCGGAATCCGCATCTCCTGATCGAGGGATGCGCCGTCGGCTGTTACGCCATCGGAGCGAGGGTCGCCTACATTTATATAAGAGGCGAGTTCTTCCACGTGCAGCGGATCCTCGAGCGGGCGATCGACGAGGCGTACGCCAAAGGGCTGCTCGGCAAGAACATCCTCGGCTCCGGCTTCGACTGTGATGTGTACGTTCACCGCGGCGCCGGCGCGTACGAGGCCGGAGAGGAAACCGCGCTGCTCGAGTCGCTCGAGGGCAAACGCGCGCAGCCGCGCAACAAGCCGCCGTTTCCCGCCATCGTCGGTCTCTATGGCAAGCCGACCGCGGTGAACAATGTCGAGACGCTGTGCAACGTGCCGCTGATCGTTTCCAGGGGACCGGAGTGGTACGTCGGCCTCGGTCCGGAAAAGAACGGCGGCCCGAAGCTGTACTGCGTGAGCGGCCACGTCAGGCGTCCCGGCGTGTTCGAAGCGTCGATGAACATCACGCTGCGCGAGTTGATCGAGGGGCACGCGGGCGGCGTGCGCGACGGGCGCACGCTCAAGGCCGTCATCCCGGGCGGATCGTCAGTGCCGATCCTGCTGCCCGATCAGCTGGACACGCAGGCGAGCTTCGACGCCGTTCAGAAAGCCGGCTCGCTCCTCGGCTCGGCCGCGATCATCGTTCTCGACGACACGACGTGCATGGTGTGGCTCGCGGAGAACCTGTTGCACTTCTACCGTCACGAGTCGTGCGGGAAGTGCACCCCCTGCCGCGAGGGCACCGACTGGCTCCACAAGATCCTGCGCAAGATCGAGCGCGGCGAAGGACAGATGCGCGATCTCGATCTGCTGTCGAACATCTCGGCGAACATCGCCGGCAAGACGCTCTGCGCCTTCGGCGACGCCGCGGTGACGCCGGTCGTGACGACGCTGAAGCACTTCCGTCACGAGTACGAGGCGCACATCAAGGAAGGCCGGTGCACGCTGTCCGCCGACTGGCGGGCGCGGCAGCCAGTCGGAGCTCACTGAAATGCCAACCCCTCTCTTCATCGCGCAGATCGGGCTGACGCTCTTCGTCTTCGTCATGCTGCTCTCGTCGGCGGCCGGGATGGTGTACGTCGAGCGCAAGGTCGCGGCCCTGCTGCAGCAGCGTATCGGCCCGTATCTGGTCGGACCCAAGGGGCTGCTGCAGCCGCTCGCCGACATCATCAAGCTGATGTTCAAAGAGGAGCTGCGGCCGAGCGCGGCCGACGCGTTCCTTTTCGCGCTGGCGCCGATTATTTCCGCCACGTGCGCCTTCGCCGCCTTCGCCGTCGTCCCCTTCGGGGGCGATACGACGCTGCTCGGGCTGATTCCGGGAGGGCTGCGGCTGCAGGTCGCAGACGTGAACGTCGCGATCCTCGTCGTGTTCGCGATCGCGTCGATGAGCGTGTACGGAATCGTGCTCGCCGGCTGGAGCTCCAACAGCAAGTATTCGCTGCTCGGCGGCCTGCGGTCGTCGGCGCAGATGATCAGCTACGAGCTCTCGTACGGCCTCGCGCTCGCGGGCGTGCTGCTCGTGGGCAACTCGCTCTCGCTCACGGACATCGTCAACCGGCAGGCGGGGACGTGGCTCGGGTTCATCCCGCACTGGTTCGTCGTCGTGCAGCCGATCGGATTCCTGATCTACATGACGGCGGGCATCGCGGAAACCAACCGCGCGCCGTTCGATTTTCCGGAGGCGGAGCAGGAGCTCGTCGCCGGCTACCACACCGAATACAGCAGCATGAGCTTCGCGATGTTCTTCCTCGCGGAGTACGTGAACATGGTCACCGTTTCGGCAGTGGCCACCGATCTCTTCCTCGGCGGCTGGCACGGACCGTTTCTGTCGGAGTCGATCGGCTGGATCTGGTTCCTGCTGAAGGTGGCGGCGATTCTGTTCTTCTACGTCTGGATGCGGTGGACGCTGCCGCGGTACCGCTACGACCAGTTGATGCGCTTCGGGTGGAAGATCCTGCTGCCGCTTGCGGTGGTCAACCTGCTGGTGACGGCGGCGGGCGTGCTGTATTTCGGATCGTAAACGCCGATGACGCCGTTCTATCTCTTCGCGGCGATTGCGGTGGGCGCCTCGCTGCTGGTCATTGCACAGCGCAACCCGGTCTACAGCGTGCTGCTGCTCATCGCGTCGTTCGGCGCGCTGTCGGGACTGTACGTGCTGCTCGACGCGCCGTTCGTCGCCGTCATCCAGATCATCGTGTATGCCGGCGCCATCATGGTGCTGTTCCTGTTCGTCGTCATGCTGCTGAACGCGCCGCATGAGGAGACGCCCTACGACGAACAGGTTCATCCGTTGATGCGGCCGGGTCCGATGCGCCTTGGCGCCGTGCTGGCGCTGGGGCTCGTCGTCGAGCTGATCTGGGCTCTCGAGAAGGGCGCCGAGTCGGGACGATTCGCGGGCGGCGCCGTGTCCAACGTCGGCGCCATCGGACGCTTGCTCTTCACCGAGTACGCGTTTGCCTTCGAAGTGACGTCGATTCTGATCATCGTCGCGATGGTCGGCGCGGTCGTGCTCGCGCGCCGCGAAGGAGCCCGCTAGTGCCGGCGCCGTCGCTCGGCGATTATCTCGCGCTGTCGGCGGTGCTGTTCGCGATCGGCGCGGCCGGCGTCTTCGTGCGACGCAACCTGATCACGATCCTGCTGTCGATCGAGATCATGCTGAACGCGGTGAACCTGACGTTCGTCGCGTTCGGCCGCGCGCTGGGATCGGCCGACGGTCAGATCATCGTCTTCTTCGTCATGACCGTCGCCGCGGCGGAAGCGGCCGTCGGCCTGGCCATTGTCATCACCCTGTTCCGTCACCGCGAGTCGCTCAACCCCGATTCGTTCACGGCGCTCAAGTGGTGAGGAGGTACGCCGCAGTCGTGACGCGCGCAGAACTAACGAACCACGGAGACACAAAGGCACCGAGCGCCTCGGGTCGGCGGCGGCGCGAAGCGCCGCGCCGGCCCGATCGGCGTTCACGTTCTGCGCGCGCTCCCTTTTCCCGGCTCTGGGTCTCTGTGTCTCTGTGGTTGATTGATCTCTGTGCTCTCGATCATCTCTGTGTCGACATCGCGACATCCTGACCGATGTTGCTCCTCATCCCGCTCCTCCCGTTCATCGGCTTCCTGGTCAACGCCAGCTTCGGCCGGCGGCTGACGAAGCGGGTCGCCGGCGCGGTGGCGTGCGGCGCGATGATCCTGTCGTTCGTCGTTTCGGTCGCAGCTGTGTTCCGGCTGCTGTCGTTCGATCCCGAATCGCGAGTCATGGCGCAGACGGTTTACGAATGGATCACCTCGGGAGATCTCGCCGTTCCGTTCACGCTGCGCCTCGATCCGCTGTCGGCCGTGATGATCCTCATCGTCACCGGCATCGGATCGCTGATTCACGTGTATTCGACGGCATACATGCACGAAGAACGCGACGCGGAGTACGCGCGCTACTTCTCCTACTTGAACCTGTTCGCCACCTTCATGCTCGTGCTCGTGCTCGGCGCGAACTTCCTCGTCCTGTTCGTCGGCTGGGAAGGGGTTGGCCTCTGCTCGTACCTGCTCATCGGTTTCTGGTACCAGAAGAAGTCGGCGTCCGACGCCGGCAAGAAAGCGTTCATCGTCAATCGCATCGGCGATTTCGGGTTCGTGCTCGGCGTGCTGCTGACGTTCGTCCGCTTCGGCACGCTCGATTTCCAGCAGGTCGCGCGGTCGCTCGCGAATCTCGGTACGGAGACGACGTTCGGCACCGTCTCGGTCATCACGCTGCTGCTGTTCGTGGGGGCAACGGGAAAGTCGGCGCAGATTCCGTTGTACGTCTGGCTGCCCGACGCGATGGAAGGGCCGACGCCCGTCTCGGCGCTGATCCACGCGGCGACGATGGTGACGGCCGGCGTTTACATGATCGGCCGCAACGCGGTGCTGTTCGGCCACGCGCCGCTGACGCTGAAATTCGTCGCCGTCATCGGCGTCGCGACGGCGTTTTTCGCCGGCACCATCGGCCTGGTGCAGAACGACATCAAGCGCGTCCTGGCGTATTCCACCGTGTCGCAGCTCGGGTACATGTTCCTCGCGATGGGCGTCGGCGCATATGCCGCCGGCATCTTCCATCTCTACACGCACGCGTTCTTCAAGGCGCTGCTCTTCCTCGGATCCGGCGCCGTGATTCACGCGCTGGCCGGAGAACAGGATCTGCGAAGGATGGGCGGGCTGAAGCGCGATCTGCCCGTCACGTACTGGACGTTCCTCATCGGCGCAATCGCAATCTCCGGCGTCCCCGGCTTCGCCGGCTTCTTCAGCAAGGACGAGATCCTGGCGAAGACGTTCGAGAGCGGCCACACGTTGCTGTGGGGTGTCGGTCTGCTGACGTCGCTCCTGACGGCGATCTATATGTTTCGAGTTGTGTACCTCGCCTTTCACGGAAAGCCCGCGGCCGCGCCGCAGCCCGCTCATCCGGAAGAGGAGGAACCTGCGGCCCAGGCGCATGCGCATTCGCATCTTCATGACGCGCCGCCGGCGATGGCGCTCGTGCTCATCGTGCTCGCCGCCGGATCGGTCCTGGCCGGTTACGTCGGGCTCGGCGGGCGGTTCGAACATTTCCTCGAACCGAGCTTCGCGCCGCAGACCGCTAAAGCGGCGGCGGACGGCGGCACGGGGATGACGCTGATGATCGTCTCGATCGTCGTCGCGTTCGCGGGAATCGGTATCGCCACGTACTACTTCCTGAAGAACTGCCGCGCCGCGGCAGTGATGGCCGCGCGGTTTGCCGGGCTGCGCCTCGTGCTGCAGAACAAGTACTACGTCGACGAGATCTACGACGCGACCGTCGTGCAGCCGATCCGCATCGTGTCCGAAGACGGGTTGTGGAAGACCATCGACGTCCGCCTCATCGACGGCGCGGTGAACGGCGTCGGCGAAACGGTTGGCGGCGCCAGCGAGGTGCTCCGGCGCGTGCAGACGGGGTCGGTGCGCGCGTACGCGGCGTCGCTGCTGCTCGGCGTGGTGTTGGTGCTGGGGTATTACTTGTGGCGATGAAAACAGAGGTTGTGTCGAGCAGGCGCTGATGACGTTCCCGATTCTTACGTCGCTGATCGTCCTGCCGATCGTTGGCGCCGTTCTCCTCTTCGCGATCAAGGAAGACGACGCGCATGCGGCGACGATTCGGAACGTGGCGCTCATCGTGTCGGCGCTGGTCTTCGCCGAAACGCTGCTTCTGTGGAGCCGCTTCAATGCGGCGACCGCCGACTTCCAGTTCGTCGAGCGGCACGCGTGGATTCCGGCGTTCGGCATCTCGTATTTCGTCGGCGTCGACGGCATCAGCCTCTTTCTGCTCGTCCTTACGGGGCTGCTGACGCCGCTCGCGCTCCTCAGCTCGTGGGAGTCGGTTCACAAGCGGCTGAAGGTGTTCTGCATCTTCGTGCTGCTGCTCGAGTCGGCGATGATCGGCGTCTTCGTCTCGCTCGACCTGTTCCTGTTCTACGTGTTCTGGGACGCGATGCTGGTGCCGATGTACTTCCTGATCGGGATCTGGGGCTACGACCGGCGCGTGTATGCGGCCGTGAAGTTCATCCTGTACACGATGGCGGGCAGCGTGCTCATGCTGCTCGCGATCCTGGGCCTCGCGTACATGCACAACACGGCGAACGGCGCCTACAGCTTCGATCTGCTGCGGATGTACGCGCTCCCGATTCCCGAGCGGGTGCAGTTCTGGTTCTTCCTCGCCTTCGCGCTCGCGTTCGCGATCAAGGTGCCGCTCTTTCCGTTCCACACGTGGCTGCCCGACGCGCACGTCGAGGCGCCGACCGCGGGCTCGGTGATTCTGGCGGGCGTGCTGCTGAAGATGGGCACCTACGGGCTCGTCCGCTTCGCGTTTCCGCTCTTTCCCGCGGCCGCCGCGACGTTCGCGCCGTGGCTGGCGCTGCTGGCGGTCGTCGGCATCATCTACGGCGCGCTCGTCGCGATGGTGCAGCCCGACATGAAGAAGCTCGTCGCGTACTCGAGCGTCAGCCATCTCGGATTCGTCGTCCTCGGCATCGCGGCGATGAACACGCAGGGGATGCAGGGCGCCGTGTATCAGATGCTGAACCACGGCGTCAGCACCGGCGGACTCTTCCTGATCGTCGGGATGCTGTCGGACCGGCGCCACACGCGCCTCATCGCGGAGTACGGCGGCCTCAAGCGCGTGGTGCCGCACCTCGTCTCTGCCTTTCTCCTCGTCACGCTGTCGTCGATCGGATTGCCCGGCCTCAACGGCTTCGTCGGCGAGTTCCTGATCCTGCTCGGCGCGTTCCGCGCCGATCCGCGGATGGCGGCGTTCGCCGCCACCGGCGTCATTCTCTCGGCGACCTACATGCTCTGGATGTTCCAGCGCGTCAACTACGGCGAGGTCACGAATGAAGCGAACGCGTCGATGCCCGATCTGAGCCGCCGCGAATGGACGATCCTCGTCCCGGTCGTCGCGGTCGCCGTCCTGATGGGCGTGCTGCCCAATATCTTCCTGCGTCCGATCGAGCCGTCGGTCGATCGGATGCTGGCGCTCACGCAGCGCAGCGCCTCGTTCCGCGCGCAAGCCGCGCGCTCGCCTGAAAGGCTCGCGCTACCGAATCGTGGAGTCGCCGCGCGCTCGCCTGAAAGGCTTGCGCTACCGAATCGTGGAGTCGCCGCGCGCTCGCCTGAAAGGCTCGCGCTACCGAATCGTGGAGTCGCCGCGCGCTCGTCTGAAAGGCTCGCGCTACCGAATCGTGGAGTCGCCGCGCGCTCGCCTGAAAGGCTCGCGCTACCGAATCGTGGAGTCGCCGCGCGCTCGCCTGAAAGGCTCGCGCTACCGAATCGTGGAGTCGCCGCGCGCTCGCCTGAAAGGCTCGCGCTACCAGTTCGTGGACCCGCGCCGCACAGTCCCGGTAGCGCGAGGCTTTCAGCCGAGCGTCGGGTGCCATGATCTCCTCACTCAATGCGATCGTTCCGATGCTGTGCGTCACCGCGGCCGGCCTCGCCGCAATGGTCGCCGAATCGTTCCGCGATCCCGGCGAGCGCATGCCGATCGCGGGGCTCGGCATCGTCGGCCTCGTCGGCGCGGCGGTTGCGACGCTGCTCCTCTGGAACCACAACGTCTCGAGCTTCGGCGTGGTCTCTGCCGACAACTTCGGCCTCTTCGTCACCTGGATTCTGATCATCGTCGGCGCGCTGTCGATTGCCTTTTCGGGTCCGACCGTCGAGCGCGAGCGGCTGCCGGCCGGCGAGTACTACGCGCTGATGCTCTTCGCGATCGCCGGCATGATGCTGATGGCGACCGCGTCCGACCTGCTGATCATCTTCCTCGCGCTCGAAGTGCTGTCGATCGCGGTGTACGTGCTCACCGGAATCCGGCGCGACTCGGCGCAGGCGAGCGAAGCCGCGTTCAAGTACTTCCTGCTCGGCGCCTTCTCGAGCACGTTCTTCCTGTACGGCATCGCGTTCACGTACGGGCTGACGGGCAGCACGCATCTCGATCGCGTCGGCAGCCTCATCGCCGCGCAGGCGATGGCGCCGACGCCGATGCAGCTGCTCGCGGTCGGCTTCCTGCTCGTCGGCTTCGCGTTCAAGGTGTCGGCCGTGCCGTTCCACATGTGGACGCCTGACGCGTACGAAGGCGCGCCGCCGGCCGTCACCGGCTTCATGTCGACGGGCGTCAAGGCGGCGGCCTTCGCCGCGTTCGCGCGCGTCTTCCTCACAGCGTTCGAGCCGCTGCGCGGCGACTGGGGCGTCATTCTCTCGGTGGTGGCGGGCGCGACGATGATCGTCGGCACCGTCGTCGGCGTGGCGCAGTCCAACGTGAAGCGCATGCTCGCCTACTCGAGCATCGCGCACGGCGGGTACCTGCTGGTCGCGCTGATCGCGGCCAACGACGTCGGCAAGGGCGCGGTCCTGTTCTACCTGCTGACGTACGCCGTCACGAACCTCGGCGCGTTCGGCGTCATCGCGGTGCTCGACAACGGCGACCGCGCCAACGATCGCGTCAGCGACTATGCCGGCTTGTGGAACGAGCATCCGGGGCTCGCGGCGCTCATGACGATCTTCCTGCTGTCGCTCGGCGGATTCCCGCCGATGGCGGGCTTCATCGCGAAATGGTACGTGTTCAGCGCGGCGGTGAAGGCGGGCGACAACGCGCTTGCGATCATCGGCGTGCTGACGAGCGTCGTGTCAGTCTTCTTCTACCTGCGCATCGTCGTCATGATGTACATGACGAGCAGCAGTCAACCGTTACGATTTCCCGCCGTGCCGAAGATCGCGAGTGTGGCGCTGGCCGTCTCGGCGATCCTTATCTTCTACTTAGGAATTCTCCCGACGCGCGTTCTCGACTGGGCGGCCGAATCCATTTCGACGATTTTCTAAGATTCTTACGGTTTCTTGTTGCCCGCCCCCCGATCCGCCCGCGCTATAGTGCGGCCCTCTCGAAATCCGAATCGACCACCGGTTCATCTGGAGGCTCGCGATGAACACTCGCATCGGTCGCTCGGTCACCGCAGTTTTTCTGGTTCTTGTCGTCGCGTACAGTGCCCGCGCCCAGGGTCAGGCTTCAGCCGTGCAGGGGCATGTCGTCGACGAATCGAAGGCCGCGCTTCCGGGCGTGGTCGTCGTGGTCACGAACGAGGGAAGCGGGATGTTCCGCCAGGTCGTCAGCAACGCCGACGGCTCGTACTTCGTGACCAATCTCGTGCCGGGCACGTACCGCATCACGGCCGAACTGACCGGCTTCAGGAAGTACGAGCAGCCGAACATTCTGCTTCAGATTGGAAACACGGTCACGCTCGACATCTCACTCGCGGTCGGCGGCATCGAGGAGAGCGTCACGGTGACCGGCGAGTCGCCGCTCGTCGACGTCACGTCGAAGCAGATCGGCGCGAACATCGGCCAGGCCGAGTTGGGCGCGCTGCCGATCATGAACAAAGACTGGATGTACGCGGTTGGTCTCGCGCCCGGCATCCAGGTCGCGTCGTCGACCGCGTCGTTCGCGTGCGAGTCGCTGATCGTCGGCGGCGGCAGCAACCGAAGCGGCAACTTTTCCATCGACGGTGGCGGCAACAACGACGACTACCTCGGATCGTCGTGCGGCAGCCAGGTGCGTCCGGCGATTGAATCGGTCCAGGAGTTCCAGGTGTTGACGAATCAGTACGACGCCGAATTCGGCCGCACGGCCGGAGCCGTCGTCAACGTCATCACCAAACAGGGCACGAACACGTTCCGCGGATCGTTATTCGACAGTTACACCGACACGAAGTTCACTGCGAAGGACTTCTTCGTCGCGCAGAACAACCTCGCCAAGCCGCACACGGCGCAGAAGGACTGGGGTGGAACGCTCGGCGGGCCCATCGTCAAGAACAAGGCCCACTTTTTCTATAGCCTGGACCGCATCGTGTTCGACGAGGGTCGCAGCGCGGTCTTCGTCAACCGGCCGGAGCTGAACTACACGAACACGCAGAGCATGCACCTCCAGAACCACATGGCTCGATTCGACCAACAGCTCAATGCGAACAACACGTGGACCGGTCGCTATCTCGTCGAGTACTCGCCCACCTACAAGCGCCTGGCGCCTCGGAATGGGTTGACCGAGACGCCGGCGGGGCTGGATCAGGAGTTCGACATCGACCGGACGACCGGGGGCAAGTGGAACTGGGTTGCCGGCAACTCGCGGGTCAACGAGTTCCGCGTCGGCTACACACACGAAAAGAACGGTTTCACCGCGCCGGAGGTGCAGGACGGCACCCCGCTGGCAAGCCTGGCGCCGTCGCTCCAGATGCTGACGTACTGGGACGGGCCGAACAACGGCGCGCTGTTCCGCATCGACAATGCGTACGAGGTCAGTGAGGCATATTCCTGGTTCGTCCCGAAGTGGGCGGGCGGCGACCACGATCTGAAGTTCGGCGGGCAGTTCATCTACTCCCAGATCGAGCTTCCCGATCAGACGGACATGAACGGGCGGTTCTCCTTCTCGACGGACAAGTCGTTCAACGGGAACGATGCATCGACGTATCCCGAGCGTTTGTTCATCCGTGTGCCCGCGGCGAGCGATATCACAGTGCCGACGAACGTCTACGTGCTGTTCGCGCAGGACAAATGGCACAGGCAGAACGTTACGCTGAATCTGGGCGTGCGGTACGACCTGGAGGTCGCGCCGCTGAAATATGCGTTCAACCCTCTGGTCAATGCCGGCGCGCATGTCGTCGACAGGAACAACGTCGCGCCGCGCCTGGGCTTCACCTGGAATCCCGGTGGAAACGGCAAATCGCTGGTGCGCGGTGGCTACGGGATCTTCTACGACAAGATCACGCTTCAGACGATCACGCCGTTCGTCTCGCAAGCCATCTACAGCTCGTCGTTCACGGCGATGTTTCCCACCAACGCGGCCGATCCCGGTCCGAGCCGGGGCCTCCTTCCAATCGATCCGATGCTCGCCAACGGGCCGACAGTCAACCGCGCGCTGCTCAACTCGCTCTACCCGGCCGGCTCGATGGGACGGAATACCGGCATCGTCTATCTGGACAATCCCGATCGCGTGGTGCCCGCCACGCATCAGATCTCGCTCGGCTACGAGCGGCAGCTGGCGCCGCAGGTCGCGGTCACGGCGGACTACATCCACAGCTGGAACCGCGATCAGCTCATCACGTTCGATTTGAATCCGGGATTGCGCGTCGATACGAGCCGTACCGGCCGCATCGTGTATAACGACATCGACGGCATCGCCCGGCAGTTGGGTATCCCGTCGTTCGCCAACCAGGTGCTCACCCGTACGAATGCCGGGTCATCGCAATTCGATGGCGTGAACTTCTCGCTCGAGAAGCGGTACAGCCGCAGCTGGGCCGCACGCGTATCGTACGCAGTCGGCTACGCGCGCGGGAATTCCGAGGCCGATCAAACCAACCAGAACAATTACCAGGTTCTCGGCGATCCGCGACTCGATCAGAATTTCGGCCCGCTCAACGCCGATCGCCGTCAGAACCTCGTGATCAGCGGCCGCGTCGAGATTCCGAACACGCACGGCCTGACGCTCAGCGGCGCGTCGCGCTACATGACGGGCACGCCGATGACGCTGATCAATTCGGCAGTGGACGCCGATCGGAACGGCCTGCTTTTCGATCGGCTGGCCCCGGGCAATTACTGCGGAAAGGGTGTGAATCCCATGTGCGTCGACTTCGACGGTCGCCGCAACGGCGCCCGCGGTCCGTCGTTCAAGCAGACCGATCTGAAACTCGGCTACCGGTTGCATCCTGGCAAAACGGGCAGAGAGACGATCGACGCGGGCGTCGAGCTGTACAACATTTTCAACGTCGCAAACTTCAGCAACCCGACCGCCGACCTGCGGCTGTCGGACTTCCTCGTGCTCACGGCACTCAGTGGCGGCAACGGCCAGCCGCGCGCGGCGCAGTTCAGCGTGCGCTTCGGCTTCTGAGCAGGGGCGAGCGTTGAGGTCTGGAGCGCATTGCAGAATTGACGATTCTGCAATGCCCTCTCAGCCAGCGGCATAAGGTAATCGTCGATCACTCATAAGCCATTCATACGTAGCACGTAAGCCATTCATAAGTGTTATAGTCCAGCCCTCCGTATCCGGTCCGACCACGTTCATCAGGAGGGTGTGCGATGAACACTTGCCTCGGTCGTTCGGCGTGGCTCTCGTCGTCACGCATCAGGGCAGCGGCGTCTTCCGGCAGGCCGTCAGCAATCCGGACGGCTCTTACTACGTGAGCGGCATTGTTCCTGGAACCTACCGAATCACGGCTGAACTCTCCGGCTTCCGGAAGTACGAACGCTCGGATGTGACGCTGCAGATCGGAAACACGGCGACGCTCGACATCACGCTCGCCGTCGGAGGGCTCGAGGAGAACGTGACGGTGACGGGAGAGTCGCCGCTGCTCGACGTGACGTCGAAGCAGATCGGCGCCAACATCGGGCAGGCCGAGCTCACAGCGCTCCCGATTCTGAACCGCAACTGGATGTTCGCCGTCGGCCTGACTCCGGGCGTCCAGATTCAGTCGTCGACCGCGTCATTCGCCTGCGAGTCGCTGATCGTCGGCGGCGGCAGCAACCGAAGCGGAAACTTCTCGATCGACGGCGGCGGGAACAACGACGACTATCTCGGCTCCTCGTGCGGCAGCCAGGTTCGTCCGTCGCTCGACGCCGTGCAGGAATTCCAGGTGTTGACCAATCAATACGACGCCGAGTTCGGCCGCACGGCCGGCGCGGTCGTCAACGTGATCACCAAGCAGGGCACGAACGCGTTTCACGGCAGCCTCTTCGACACGTACACGAACGACAAGGTGACGGCGAAGGACTTTTTTGTCGCGCAGAACAACCTCGCCAAGCCCGAAACGGCGCAGAAGGACTGGGGCGGTACCCTCGGCGGTCCCGTCAAGAAGAACAAGGCGCATTTCTTCTACAGCCTGGATCGGATCCTCTATGCCGAGGGACGCAGCAACACGTTCGCGTCGAGGCCCGAGCTGAATTATTCGAACACGCAGACGATGAAACTCTGGAACCACATGGTTCGGTTCGATCATCAGATCAACGCGAACAACTCGTGGAACGCCCGATACCTGGTGGAATATTCGCCGACCTACAACCGCGTCGCCGGCCGATGGACGCTCGCGTCGAGGGATCAGGAGTTCGACATCGATCGGACGGCGGGCGGCAGCTGGAACACGATTTTCGGCAACAACCGCTTCAACCAGGTGCGCGTCGGCTACACGTACGAGAAGAACGGCTTCACGCCGAAAGAGGTGCAGGACGGCGTGCCGATGACCGAGCTCGCGCCGACGCTGAGCATGCTGACCTTCACCGACGGCACGCGCAACGGCGCGCTGTTCCGCATGGACAACGCGTACGAAGTCAGCGAGACCTACACACAGTACATCCCGCAGTGGGCCGGCGGCGACCACGACGTGAAGATGGGCGCGCAGTTCATCTACTCGCAGATCGAGCTGCCCGATCAGACCGACATGAACGGCCGCTTCTCGTTCGCGACCGACAAGGCGTTCAACCCGGCCGATCCGTCCACCTATCCGGAGCGTCTCTTCATCCGCGTCCCGGCGTCGAGCGACATCAAGATGCCGACCGACGTCGCCGTATTCTTCGTCCAGGACAAATGGCAGCGGCAGAACCTGACGCTGAACCTCGGCATCCGCTACGACCTCGAGGTGACGAGGATCGACAACGGCTTCAATCCGCTGTTCGCGAAGAACGCGTACGCGACCGACAAGAACAATTTCGCGCCGCGCCTCGGCTTCAGCTACAAGCCAGCCGGCAGCAACGTGTCGCTCATCCGCGGCGGGTACGGGATCTTCTACGACAAGGTCACGCTGCAGACGACGACGCCGTTCGTGTCGACCGGGGTGTACAGCTCGTCGTTCACCACACAGTTCCCGCTCAGCTCGGCGGATCCCGGTCCGAGTCGCGGACAGCTGCCGATCGATCCGATGCTCGTCAACGGACCGGTTCTGAACCGGGCGCTGATCAACGCGCAGTTCCCGCCCGGCTCTATCGGCCGCAACATCGGCCAGGTGTTCCTCGACAACCCCGATCGCGTCGTCCCCAACGTGCATCAGGTCACGCTCGGATACCAGCGCGAGCTGTCCACGGTGATGGCGCTGAACGTCGACTTCGTGCACAGCTGGAACCGCGATCAGCTGATCAACTACGATCTGAATCCGGCGCTGCGCATCGACACGAGTCGAACGGGCCGCCTCGTCTACACCGATCTGCTCAACATCGCCGGGCAACTCGGAATCTCGCCGTTCACCAACCCCGTGCTCACCAGGCGCAACGACGGCTCCTCGCAGTTCGATGGCGTCAACGTCGGCCTCGAGAAGCGCTTCAGCGGCATCTGGGCCGGCCGCGTCTCGTACGCCGTCGGCTACGCGCGCGGGAACGCCGAGGCGAACCAGACGCCGGACAACAACTATCAGGTGCTCGGCGACGCGCAGCTGGATCGCAACTTCGGCCCGCTCGACGCCGACCGGCGGCAGAACCTCACGGTGAGCGGACGCATCGAGATTCCGGGTACGCACGGCCTGACGGCCAGCGGCGTGTTCCGGTATCTCAGCGGAGCGCCGATGAGCCTCTATAACTCGGGCATCGACGCCGATCGCAACGGCCGCCTGTTCGATCTGCTGCCGGCGGGCCATTATTGCGGCGTCGGACTGAATTCGATCTGCGCCGACTTCGACGGCCGCCGCAACGGCGCGCGAGGTCCGTCGTACCGCCAGACCGATCTGCGGTTCTCCTATCGCCTCCGTCCGTTGAAGGAGAAGACGATCGACGCGAACCTCGAGCTGTTCAACATCTTCAACACGGCGAATTTCAGCAACCCCGGTCAGGTGGCGTTCGGCTCCGATCAGCGGCTGTCGGATTTCCTCATCCTCACCGCGCTTCGCGGCGGCAACGGTCAGCCGCGCGCGATGCAGTTCAGCGTCCGCTTCGGCTTCTAGCATGCCGACAGGGCAAAGGGCATCGCGTGTGCTGCCCTTTGCCCTCCTGCGCTTCGTCCCGCTCGTCGTCTAAGGTTTGCGGCAGTAGATGCCGACCGTGTCGCCGCAGCGTCTCGCCGCAAGCCACATGCTGATCGCCACCGCCGCAGGAAACACGATCGCGGCGGCGGCGGCATGGACGGGGAGCGGCATCGGTCCGCGCTCGCCTGCATTCATCCGGCCTCCGAACGTCAGCGCGTGAAACAAATCATTGCGACCGCCGAGGAGGCGATTGAGCCACGTCTGCGTCAGCGTCGCCGGGCTGTATTCGAGCGACAGATGAACCTCGCGCACGCACGAGAGGCCGACGCGTTCGGCGAGCGCGACGAGCGTCGCCGGCTTGAAATGCGACACGTGGTGGTCGACGTCCCACGCCAGCCAGTCGGCGCCGAACGTCCGCGCGGTCCATCCGCCGGCGTTCGGCACTTCGATGTACGCGAGGCCGCCCGGTTTGAGCACGCGCGCGACTTCGATCAGAAGATCGGCCGGTCGTGGCACGTGCTCGAGCACGTGCCACAGCGTGACGCAATCGAACGAGGCCGGCGCGTATCCGGCGTCCGACAGCTCTCCGAGAAAGACCCGACCGGCGCCGATGAGCGCTTCGGCGACGCCGACAGCCGGCGCCGACATCTGGGTGCCGTAGACATCAGCGCCTTGTGCCTGCAGCTCCTGGAGGGTGAAGCCGCGTCCGCAGCCGACGTCGAGGATTCGCTTGCCCGCAGCCCCGCCGAGCGCCCGTGCCAGCCCGCGCGCACGCCGGCGTCTGAACCCCTGCATCGCGCGCTCGGCGACCCCCAGCCTGAATCGCGCGGCCTCGTTGCCCGAATAGTACGCGTCCGAATACAGCCGCCGCGCCTCGTCCCGGGCGAGCGGCGGCGACGTCGACATCAACCTGCACCGGGCGCATTCGACGACCGAACGGCGACCGAAGCCGACGCGCGCGACGCCGTCGGCCGATCCGCACGCCGGGCAGGAGAAGGCGCTCAAGCCCCGTCAGGCCCCGTCAAACGACAAGGCGGCCGCCGTTCTCGCGGAACAACGGATCGCGGCGCAGCCCGCGGCGCGCGAGCACGTATCTCGCCGTCGTCTCGAGCACGCCCAGGCCGTAGCGCGTGCTGCGCCAGGCGTTGATGGATGAAGCCCCGGTGAAGTATTTCGCGGGACAGGTGATCTCGGCGATCTCGTATCCGAAGTAAATCAGCTGCACGAGCATCTGGTTGTCGAAGACGAAGTCGTTCGAGTTCTCCTCGAGCGGCAGGGCGAGCAACACCTCGCGCGAGAAGGCGCGGTAGCCGGTGTGATATTCGGTCAGCTTCTGCGCGACGCACAGGTTCTGCGCGAGCGTGAGAAACCGATTCGCGACGTACTTGTAAATCGGCATGCCGCCGGCGATTGCGCCGCGCCCGAGGACGCGCGATCCCAGCACGGCGTGATAAATGCCCGACGTGATCATCGCGGCCATCGCCGTAATCAGCTTCGGCGTGTACTGGTAATCCGGATGGACCATCACCACGATGTCGGCGCCGGCGCGAAGCGCCTCGCGATAACACGTCTTCTGGTTGGCGCCGTAGCCGGCGTTCTTCGGATGGACGATGTAGCGGATGTTCAGCTCTTTCGCGATTGCCACGGTCCCGTCGCGGCTCGCATCGTCGACGAGCACGACCTCGTCGACGACGTCGAAGGGAATCTCGCTGTAGGTGCGGCGCAGCGTGGCGGCGGCGTTGTACGCCGGCATGACGACAACGATTTTCTTACCGTGCAGCATGCGCGTGAACGGACGGCCGAACCTGCCAGAGCGCGGCCAGCGCGAGGAGCAGGCCCGCGAATGGAAATCCGAAGAACTGATAGGCTTCAGACGGCGTGAAATGGACGTAGCCGCTCCATTCGCGCAGAGCGTCGACGAGCACCAGCCTGTTCACGATCTGCCGCGGCAGGATGTTGGCGACGAGGAACGTTGCGGCCGCGAAGGCCATCCACGGGGCCGCGCGGCGGGGAAGGTCGGCCATCAGGCGCACGAGCACGTAGCTGAACGCGCCGATGGCGAGCAGGCAGTACTCGAACGCGGTCTGCGGCGAGACGAGGAGCATCACGATCGCGACGAGCGACCACTCCCACGCGATCCGATTCGCGTCCGCCGGCGCGGGGACGGTGCAGATCCATCCGAGCCACGCGAGGAGCGCGAGCTGAGCGGAAAGACCCGCGAACCGAACGAACGTCATCTGCGGCCTGGTCAGCACGACGGTGTATCCAGCCTGTCCGGCGCCCATCTCGGAACCGTACGACGGATCGACGCCGTCGATCGTCCTCGAGCCGGGCGTCACCGTCCCGACGCTCTTCGCAATCATCCCTTTGAGCGAGATGTTCTCGTGCCACCCCAGCGCGAACGACGTGCCGGTCGCGCTCAGCGCGACCCGCGGCAGATAGCGAACTCCGAGCGCGGATCCGTAGATCAGCTGACCCGCGAGCAGCACGACCGCGACGGCTGCACACCCGTACGCGAACGTGCGTCGATCACGCAGCAGGAAGTAAACGAGAAAGATGAACGGCAGCAGCTTGATCAGACCGGCGGCGGCAATTGCCGCCGCGGCGGCGATGCGGCGTCCGCGAATGTACCAGAACAGCGCGGCCGCGAGCAGCGCCAGCTCCCATCCTTCGACGTTCTTCACACCGAGGATGGCGTAGAGCGGCGCGAAGTTCAGCCAGAGAAAAAGAAGCGCGACCGCCGCGAGCCGCCGGCGCTCGATCGGCACGAGCGGCTTCAACGTCGACCACGTGAGCAGGAACGCCGCGGCAAGGCACGCGAGATCGAGCGCGTACAGCCAGTGCGACAGCGATTCGGGATCGGTGCCGATCGTCGTGAGCAGCGGCTGCATGATCAGGAAGAACATCGGTCCGTACTGGCGCGGATTGCGCGACTGAACGGCGCCGCGTCCGTGGAGATATTCGACGAGCGGCGGAATCTCTTCCTCGATCTGTCCGATCTTGGGGAGCGACAACGGCACGCGGACGCCGGACTCCGCGAAATGCGCGATCGAATACACCAGCGCGACAATCGCCAGAACGAGCGCGCCGGCCGGGACGTTTCGAGTCACGGCAGCCCGGTCAGCGCGCGCGCGAGCGGCTGATCCTCACCGGGCGGAACGGTCCGCAGATCGAGCAGCACGCGGTCCTGTTCGATGCGGGCGATGATGGCAGGAACCATGCGCCGCAGCTGCTCTTCGAGCGCCGCGGCGGTGACGCCGCGTTTCTCGATCGCGATGAGCGAGGTCGGCAGCTCGACGCCCGGCGCGCTGCCGCCGCCGATTGCCGACGCGCCGTCGACGATCTCCGCCTTCCACGCCGCACACGCATTCAGCGCGGCCGCGAGCGTTAATGCGCGGGCGCGGATCTCGTCGGCGGTCAACGTCAGCATCCGCTGCACCGGAACCGTCACAGCCGCGCGGCCGGCGGCGTACTCGGTCAGCGTCGCCTCGAGCGCGGCATACGTCATCTTGTCGACGCGCAGCGCGCGCATCAGCGGATGTCTGCGGATGCGATCGATCAGCGGTCGGCGTCCGACGATGATGCCGGCCTGCGGTCCACCGAGGAGCTTGTCGCCGGAGAAGCAGCACACGTCGATGCCCGCCGCCACCGTCTCCCGGACCGTGGGGTCCGACACGCGTCGGACCGGCGTCGGACCCGTGTCGGACCCCAGATAGCCGCTGCCCAGGTCTTCGGCGATGGGAATGGCAAATTTTTCCCCCAAAGCGACGAGATTGGTCAGCGCCGGACGCTCGGTAAAGCCTTCGATGCGGAAATTCGACGGGTGGACGCGGAGGATCAGCGCCGTCCGATCGGTGATCGCCGCGGCGTAGTCCGACGCGCGCGTCTTGTTCGTCGTCCCGACCTCGCGGAGCACGGCGCCCGACTGCGCCATCACGTCGGGGACCCGGAATCCGCCGCCGATCTCCACCAGCTCGCCACGCGAGACGATGACTTCCCGTCCCGCCGCGAGCGCCGCGAGCGTGATCATCGTCGCGGCGGCGTTGTTGTTGACCACGACCGCCGCCTCGGCGCCCGTCAGACGGCGGAGCAGCGTCTCGGCGTGCACGTCGCGGCGTCCGCGACCGCCGCGGGCGACGTCGTATTCGAGCGACGAGTACCCGCGCGCGATCTCTGCAACGCGCGCGATTGCCGCTGCCGCGAGCGGCGCGCGGCCGAGATTCGTATGGATGATCACGCCCGTCGCGTTGACGACCGGCGCGAGCGACGGACGAAACGTTTCACCGAGACGCGCCGCCGCATCCGATTCGACGCGCGTGACGACCGCGTCCGCGTCGAGCCGTTCGCCGTCCGCGATCGCGCGCCTCACGCCCGCCGCGGTCGCGCGCAGCGCGTCGACGGTGGCGTCGGCGCCGAACTGCGCTTCGAGCACGCGGATCGCGGGGCGCTGCCGTAATTGTTCGATCGACGGGATGACGGTGAAGTCGGCCACCAGCGTGAAATGGTATGCTATCCGTTCCTCAGCGATAAGCCTGATGGTTCCGGATCCGCCCAAGTACAAGCCGCTCGAACGGTTCTGGCCGTACGCCGATTTGTCCGAACAGCCGAGCGACGAGGAGCTCGCCTCGCTCGATCCCGATCTGTACGAGGCGCTCTTCGGATCGCGGCCGCGGCCGTTCTCGATCACGCTCGTGTTTCCGACGCTCGACGTTCCCGATTTCGCGCGCGCGCTCGATCTGGCGCGCGCGTCCGCTGAATTCCGCGAGACCGGCAGCGGCGACCGACACCGCTATCGCGCGCGATTCTGGTCGAGCGACGCCGCGCGTCTGCGCGACCTCTTCGAAATCGTCGGCGCCGCCGACGCGACCGACGTTCTCGTCGACGATCGGCCGGTCCCGTACGCGCGCGAGCTGTGGCTGCCGCTCGTGTGGTTCCTCATTCCGCGGTGAACGCCGTGGCGTCCCCTCTCGAAAAGGACATGCAGCGCCTCGAGGCCGAGCTGAAGCAGCTCGAGGCGGAATACAACATGTTTTTCGCCGGACGGCTGCCGAAGCCGCCGTGGGAAACGCGGAGCCGTGTCGAAGCGCTGGTGAAGCACTACGACCGCGCGTACATCCAGAACACCGGCGATCGCTTCCGGTTCAGCACGCTGCAGTCGCGCTTCGCGACGTTCGTCGACCTCTGGGATCGCGGCCTGCGCGCGCGCGAGGAAGGACGGCCGGGACCCTTCGCGCAGCAGGGGAAGAAGCAGATCGAGAAGCAGCGCGGCGCCGAGGACCGCATCCTGCACGTCGCGGCGTTCCGCGATCCGATGCGCGAGGTCGACAAGCTGGAAGAGCTCTATCAGTCGCTGTCGGAGGCGCGGCGCGAAGTCGGCGAACAGCAGGTGCCGTTCCACAAGTTCGCGGAGCTCGTGAAGACGCAGGTCAAGAAGCTGCGCGATACGGGCAGCCCCGAGGTCGCGTTTCGCGTGGCGGTGAAAGACGGCAAAGTGAACTTGACGGCGAGAGCGTTGAAAGGTGTGAAGGACTGAGAAGCGAAGGGCAAAGACGAGGGTCGGCGGTCGGAGTCAGAGGGCAGAGGAGCGAATGTCCTCTGCCCTCGAAGGGTCTTAGATTTTGGTAACGTTGCCGGCCTGCGGGCCTTTTGGACCGTCAACGATCTCGAACTCCACCGCCTGGCCTTCCTCGAGCGAGCGGAAGCCGTCGCCCTGAATGGCCGAGTAGTGCACGAAGACGTCGCTGCCTCCGTCGCGCTCGATGAACCCGTAACCCTTGGCGTTGTTGAACCACTTGACCTTGCCTGTGATGCGCATCGTTCTTCTTCCTACGTGCTGTGACGCGAAGCCGCGTCGTTGAACAAAATAAGGGACCAAAAAAAAGGCCGCGTCTCCGCGGCCTTTCCCTTTCGGCGCCAGGCCCGCCCGGCGTCCGCAGAGATGATACTGGACTTTCGCCGATATGCCAAGAGCCCTGCTGAGCGTCTCGGACAAGACCGGTCTCGTTGACCTCGCGCGCGGCCTTGTCGATCACGGTTATGAGATCGTGTCGACGGGGGGGACAGCGCGCGCATTGACCGACGCGGGACTGGCGGTGATCAACGTGTCCGACGTCACCGGCTTCCCCGAAATGATGGACGGCCGCGTGAAAACGCTCCATCCGAAGATTCACGCCGGCATCCTCGCGCGCCGCGACCATTCCGGCGACGTCGCGGCGGCGCACGCTCACGGCATCGAGCTCGTGGAGGTCGTCGTCGTCAACCTGTACCCATTCGCCGAGACGGCGAAGAAGGCGGGCGTCGCCTTCGACGAGTTGATCGAGCAGATCGACATCGGCGGTCCGTCGCTCGTCCGCGCCGCAGCAAAGAATTTTCGCGACGTTCTGGTCGTCGTGGATCCGCGCCGATATCCCGACGTGCTGCACGAACTGGACCGGCCGTCCGGTCCGTCGCTCGAGTTTCGCTTCGCGCTGGCGCAGGACGCCATCGCTTACACCGGCCAGTACGACACTGCGATTGCTTCGGCGCTTGCCCGGTTCAGCATCGATCGCGGACAGTTCGTGCGATCCGATTCCGGATCCTCTGCAGGCGCTGCGGGTCGCATCGATTTGTCGCTCGAAAAAATTCGCGACCTTCGGTACGGAGAGAACCCACATCAGCGCGCCGCGTGGTACCAAATCGCTCAGAACGGCGCGCGAGGCTCCATCTCCATCCTCCAGGGCAAGGAGCTGTCCTACACCAATCTTCTCGACCTCGACGCCGCCGCGCGCATCGCGCTCGAATTCACCGAACCGGCTGCCGTCGTCGTGAAGCACACGAACCCGTGCGGCGCAGCGACCGGCGCGTCGGCGGCAGACGCGTACGTCCGCGCGCGCGACGCCGACCCGCTCGCCGCGTTCGGCGGGATCGTGGCCGTGAACCGCGCCATCGATGCCGCCGCCGCGGAGGCCATCGTGTCCACCTTCATCGAGGCGGTGGTCGCGCCCGACGTCGAGGAAGCGGCGCGTCCTGTGCTGGCGCGCAAGACGAACATGCGCGTCATCGTCGCCGATTTCGGTCCGCTCGGCGATGCCCGCCGCTCACACCTCGTGGAGGAGATGCGCTCCACGCTTGCCGGCGTTCTCGTCCAGACGCGCGATCGCGTGACCGAGGCGTGTCATCCCTGGAGCCCATCGTCGCTGCCCGAAGGGCTTCGCGTCGCGACGAAGCGACACCCGACCGATGGGGAATGGGAGGCGCTTCGATTCGCCTGGCGCGTGTGCGCGCACGTCAAATCGAACGCCGTCATCTTCACCGACGAGAGCCGAACGCTCGCGATCGGCGCGGGTCAGATGAGCCGTGTCGACGCGGTGCACGTCGCGGCGGCGAAGGCCCGTGCGGCGAACGTGTCGTTGACCGGATCGGCTGCGGCGTCCGACGCGTTCTTTCCGTTCCGCGACGGGCTGGACGCCGTGGCCCGCGCCGGCGCGACGGCCGTCGTCCAGCCGGGCGGATCCGTCCGCGACGCCGAGGTCATCCTGGCGGCCGACGAGCACGGCCTCGCGATGGTGTTCACGGGCCGAAGGCATTTCAGGCACTGAGAGGATTCATGACCCAGAAAGACGCTTGGTGGTGGGCGCTTCTCGGCGTGATCGTGTTCGGCATCGCCGCGCATGCCTTTTTTCCGCGGTACGAATGGCGCGCGTCCGACGCGTCGGGCAGCGCGCTGGTCATCTACGACCGCTGGAGCGGAAGGTTTCAGCGAGGCGTGTACGACGCCGACGGCAAGGTCAAGGCGATGCAGGTATTCACGCCGTTCTGAATCTTTCTAACAGCCGCGGCAGCCCGTCATTGCTGCCGACTCGTCCGAGTCGCGCGGTCGTTGGGTACGCGCGTTGCTGTCGACGATTGCAATGAAAGTGCGGTTGGTGCGCAAGCTCGCCGACTGCCTCGACGGCATCGACGTCACCGGACGCGAGGTCGGCGATTGGCTCGATCTCGCGCCTGCCGACGCCATCCTCCTCGTCGCGGAAGGGTGGGCCGCGCCGGAAGATAGCGACGCTGATGACGGCCGTCGGATGCCGCGCTCGGACGAGCTCGTGCGCGCGTCGTAGGAGCCGCATGGTCGCAAGCTCTGCGCCGACAGCCTTCCTGCTCAGCTACGTCGAAGACGAGCGGGAAATGTATGGGACTGCCCTGTGGGCAGCCGGCTTCCTCGTCACGGTATTCCTCGATCCTCTGCTCGCGCTCGAGCAGGCGTTCCTGAACAATCCTGATGTGTTCGTCGCGCGCCTCCTTCAGCCGGGGCAGCCAATCGACGGCATCGAGCTGACGCGGCGATTGCGGTCCGACGAGCGCACGCAGCGCCTCGGCGTCGTCATCATCACGTCGCACATCGAGCCGTCGTATCGTGACGCGGCGCTCTGCGCCGGCTGCGACGAATACCTGCTGCTGCCTGCACTGCCTTGCGACGTGGTGGCCGCCGTCCAGCGCGCGGTAACGCGACGCAGACCCGTTACAATTCAAAGAACCGCCTGACCGCGCGCATCGGTTCGATATTACGGAAACGTACAATACGGAAACGGAGATCGCCTTTGCACATTTTTTGATTGCGTGGGGCCCCACCCCACGCGCTGAGGCGCTCGGGCCGTGGCCTCGCGCGGATCGAGAACAGCGCGTCGCAGCGGACCGCATATAAGCGATGGCGCAGGCCTCAGGCGTGCTTGAAAGCATCGAGCAATTCGTCGGGTGTGACGGTGGCCGGACCGAATTTTCCGACGACAATGCCGGCGGCGTGATTGGCGAGGACGGCTGCTTCGGCGAGCGTGGCGCCCGCGGCGACGGCGAGCGCCAGCGTCGCGGCGACGGTGTCGCCCGCGCCCGTCACATCCGCCACTTCGCGCGCGACCGCCGGTATGGCGCCCTCGATCGTCGCGTCCGACAACCACATTCCCTGTTCGCCTCGCGTGATGAGCACCGCCTCCGATCGCGCCGCCGATCGGAATGCCTGCGCGGCCCTGCGCGCATCGTCGTCGGTCCTGATGCGGATGTGCGTCGCGATTTCAGCCTCGTGATGGTTCGGCGTGATGAGGGTCGCGCCGGCGTAGAAGGCGAGATGCGCGATTTTGGGATCGATGAGCAGAGGGGGTCGCTCGCCTGAAGGCTCGCGCTCCGGATTCGAGGAGCGCGAAGGCTTCAGCCGGGCGTTCAGGAGCGCTTCCATCACCGGGCGCGTGATCGCGCCTTTGAGGTAATCGGACACGAGCAGCGCCTTCGCATCGCGCTCGTACCGCGCGATGCGATCGAGGAGCGCGCGCTCCACGTCGCCGGCGCAGTCGGAATCGTGTTCGTAGTCGATGCGCGCGACCTGCTGATTGCGTTCCGTGACGACGCGCACCTTCTCCGTCGTCGGTCGCCCCGGATCCTGAACGACGCCGTCGACGGCGATTCCGGCGGCGGCGAGCTGCTCGGTCAGCCGCTCGCCCGCATCGTCTGCGCCCACGACGCCGACGAGCGCGGCGCGGCCGCCGAGCGCCGCGATGTTATTGGCGACGTTGGCGGCGCCGCCGAGCCGCACGTGCTCGGACTGGAACTGCACCACCGGCACCGGCGCCTCCGGCGAGATTCGGGTCACCCGCCCGACGATGAAGCGATCGAGCATGACGTCGCCGGCCACGAGCACGGGTTGTCCGGAGAAGCGCGAGACGAGCTCGCGCGCGCGCACGGGATCGAGTCGAGGCAGCGAGGTCAATGAGCGCGAGGCTTCACCCTTCGACGAACGATTCGCGGCCCTGAAAGGACCGCGCCACATCGGAGTGCCGCTGCGCCGCGGCGGGCAGCGTGACGAGAATCAGGAACAGCATCAACACTTCGGAGTCGCCGAAGTTGTACTCGAACATGCCGGCCGTCAGCAGCGCGGCGACCGTGGCGAGCGCAGCCGCAGCGAGGAACTGCATCTGCCCGCCGACCGCGAAGCGTTTCCAGAGATCGCCAACGAGCGCGACAACGAACCAGATCCAGATCGCGAGCGCCGGCAGCCCGCGCTCCGCCGCAATCTGCAGCGGCACGTTGTGGAGGTGCGGATTGACCGGCTTCACCGCGTCGGGTCCGCGGTAGGTCGGATACAGGCGCTCGACCATGTTCGGGCCGACGCCGGTCAGCGGGTGGCGCTGAATCATCCGCTCGCCCACGTGCAGCATCGCGACCCGGTCGCGCGTCGTCGCGTCATTCATGTCGAACAGCGATGCCACCCGCTTGGTCACGAGCGCCGGGGCCAGGGCGACGGCAACGGCGGCGACGATCGGCAGCACGGCGAACAGGCGGAAATCCTTCAGCGAGAAGAGCACCGCCGCGGCGGCGCAGACGCCGACCCACGCGTTGCGCGTCAGCGTCAGAGTGACCGCCACGGCCAGCGCCGGCATCACGAGCGCCGCCCAGGTGCGGCCGTAGTTCGCGAACAGGATGCGGGCGAGGGCGATGGCAATCACGATCATCAACAGACCCGAGTAGGTCATGTAGTGGCCGAGTGTGCCCTGCGGTCGCTGATTCAGCTGGTCGTAGTGCAGGATGCCGTACTGGAAGATGCCCAACGCGGCGCTGACGGCCGCGCAGGAGACGACGACCGTCATCAACGTGCCGCCGTGCCTGCCGCTCGCGAAGCGGTAGGTGAGCGGAACGAGCAGAAACAGCGCCAATTGCTTGCAGTCGATGAAGCTCGTCCGGGGATCGGCCGAAAAGAGTGCAGAGACGACCGTCGCGCCGGCGTAGGCGAGGAGCGGCCAGAAAAACGGCGGCACGTCGACCCG
Organism: Acidobacteriota bacterium; assembly: GCA_003222395.1. Lineage (GTDB taxonomy): Bacteria > Acidobacteriota > Vicinamibacteria > Vicinamibacterales > CAVVIG01 > Gp6-AA45. The sequence goes on along the minus strand of QHWB01000052.1, from coordinate 42,062 downwards.
TTCGCGGCGGACAATGAGGAGCGCCGCCCAGCAGATGAGCGCGATCGTCAGCAGCATCTGTGCGGCGGCAATGGAGAACTGGAGCGTCCCTGCGACGGCGAACAGCGCGACCAGCCCGGTGTGCTCGAACTCGTCACCGGGCATGCGGACGGCAATCGCTTGATCCATGCCTGTCCCCATCTTATCCTTAAAATTCGGCATGAAATTCCTGCGCCTGGCGTTCGCGGTCGCTGTCGTGTCGTCGCTGACCGCGGCGACGAGCAGCGTCGACAGCTCGCCGTTCTACGCCGGCCTCGACACGCCCGAGTCGTTCAACAAGCAGGCTGAAATGCACCTTGCGAAAGCGCGGCAGGCGCTCGATCGCCTGCTCGCGGTAAAGGGGCGGCGCACGGCCGAGAACACGCTGCGTCCGTACGACGACATCTTTCTCGAGGTTGAAGACGTCATTGGGTCGGGCAGGGTCATCGCGAACCTGCATCCGGACGATCGGATGAGGAAGGCGGCCGAGGCGGCGCTGAACCGTGCGGAAGCGATCAAGACGGAGCGATCGACGAACCGCGGCGTGTACGACGCGCTGGCAGCGATCGACGCGAGCAACGAGGACGCGGAGACGAAGTACTTCCTTGCGCGGGAGTTGCGGACGTTCCGGCTGGATGGCGTCGACAAGGACGAGGCGACGCGCGCGCGCCTCGCGCAACTGCGCGGCGACGTCGAGACGGCAGCGCGCGAATTCCTGCGCAACATCAACAACAGCCAGCGGACGATCACCGTCGCGAGCGCCGCCGATCTCGATGGGCTGCCGCCCGATCTCATCGCGCGTCACAAGCCAGACGCCACCGGCGGCATCACCCTGCGCGCCGCAGATGCCGACGGCCCGGCAGTGCTCGCGTTCGCAAGGAGCGAGGACGTGCGGCGGCGGATGTACACCGAGCTCGCCAATGTCGGCTATCCCGAAAATCTCGCCGTCCTGGATCGGATGATTGCAATCCGCGCGGAGATCGCGCGCCTGCTCGGCTTCGGGTCGTGGGCGGAGTACGACGCGGCCGATACGATGGCTGGCAGCGTCAAAGCGGAATCCGATTTCATCGACCACGTCGTCGCGGCGGCCCGTCCGAAGGCCGCTCGCGAGTACGAGGAGCTGGTCCGGCGCAAGAAGCAGGACGTCCCTGACGCCACAAACATAGCGGCGTGGGATCTCGCCTACTATCGCGAGCTCGTGCGCCGGGCGAACTACAACTTCGACTCGCAATCGCTGCGTCCCTATTTCGCGTACGAACGCGTGCGGCAGGGAGTCTTCGACGTCGCGAGCCGCATGTACGGCGTGACCTTCCGGCGCGTAGACGTTCCTCTCTGGCATCCCTCGGTCGAAGCGTACGAAATGGTGGACGGCGGAAAGGTTCTCGGCCGCATCTATCTTGACGCGCACCCGCGGCCGAACAAGCAGAGCACCGGCGCTTACACGCGCACCGCGCGCGAAGGCGTTGCAGGCCGGCAGCTGCCGGAAGTCGTGATCCAGGAAAGCCTGCCGGGAGGACAGCCGGGCGATCCGGGGCTGCTCACACAAGATCTCGTGCGCGATCCGGTGTTTCACGAGTTCGGCCACGCGCTGTTGCACATCTTCACGGGCCGGCAGCGCTGGTGGGGTCTGACGAGCTTCGCCGAGCGCGATTTCAACGAGGCGCCGTCGCAGATGTTCGAAGAGTGGAGCTGGGACCCGAAGACGCTCGCGACCTTCGCGAAGCACTACGAGACGAACGAACCGATACCGCCGGCGCTCGTCGAGAAGTTGCAAGCCTCCAGGGAATGCTGCACGGCGCTGAACGTCGCCGGCCAGATCGCGTTCGCGCGGCTCTCGCTGTCGCTGTTCGATCGCGACCCGAAGAGCGTCGATTCGACCGCGCTGATCCGCGACATCATGAATGCGTACGTGCCGTACGGCCACGCCGAGGGGACGCATCGTCAAGCGTCGTTCACGCACCTGGCGAACGCCGCGTACGTGTCGTCGTACTACATCTACCAGTGGTCGCTCGTGATCGCGAAGGACATGTTCAGCCGCTTCGACCGGAGCGATCTGCTCGCGCCAGGTCCGGCTCGCCGCTATCGCGAGACGGTGCTGCAGCCGGGCGGATCGAAGCCGGCGGCCGATCTGGTGAAGGAATTTCTCGGCCGTCCGTTCAACGAGAAGGCGTGGGAGGAGTGGCTGAACCGCGGAGCGTCGTGATCACGCGCTCGGCGGCGTCGATTACCTGCTGCGGCGTGACCCACGTGAGACATCTGAAATCGCCAGGCGCGCATACCCGCTGATCGCAGGGGCGGCACGGAAGTGGCCCCGCGTCCACCGACTCGCTCGTCAATCGCTCGTCGCGCCACGGCGCCGACCGCTCGGGCAGCGTCGGGCCATACAGGCCCACGATCGGCACGCACGTCGTCGCGGCGATATGAAGCGGGCCGCTGTCTCCCCCGATGTACAACGCCGCGCGGTCGAGCAGCGCACGCAGTTCGGCAATCGAGAACTCGCCGCACGAGAGCACGTTGGCCGCGCCGCGATCGCGCGATCGATCGATCACGCGCTGAGAGGCCTCGTGCTCCGACGGTCCCGACGTGATCACGACGCGGCGATTCGCGTCGCGCGCCGCGAGCGCCGTCGCCAGCGTCACGAAATGCTCGGTCGGCCAGCGGCGAAACGGATTACCCGCGCTGACGTGGACGACGATGATTTGATGGACGGCGCCGACGCCCGCGCGCTCGAGGCGCTCCCTCACGCGCGCGGCCGCCGCGGCGTCGGACGTCATCTCGACCGGAAACACCGTCCGGTCTGGCGCCGAAACGCCGAGCGGGGTGAGCAGATCCCACTGATTCTCGACCGAATGGCGCGCGCGCAGCTCGCGCGGACGCGCGATGCGGCGCGTATACATCCATCCGCGTCCGGCGATGTCGTAGCCGATGCGCTCTCGCGCGCCGCTCAGCCAGGTGAGCAGCGACGCGCGTGGTCCGCCGTGGAAATCGATCGCGAGATCGTATCGTCGGGCGCGAAGCCGAACGCCGAGCTTCAGATCGGCGGCGACGCCGCGCAGGCCGCCTGCGCGTGGAGCAACGACGACGTCGTCGAGATGCGGATTATGGGCGACAACCGGCGCCGCCGCCGGTTCGACGACGTAGGTCAGCCGCGCGTCCGGAAAGCGTTCTCGCAGCGCGCGAATCGCCGGCGTGGTGAACACCACATCGCCAATCTGGCGCAGCCGCACGAGGAGAATACGCATCGGGTAATTGGGTAATTGGGTAATTGGGTAATTGAGTAATTGATTAGGTGATTGATCGCGCGGATTGCGTGGGCGCGTTCGGCGGCGATTACAGGATTACGCGATTACCCGATTACCCGATTACGCGATTACCCGATTACGCGATTACCCGATTACCCGATTCTTATTCTTCGATTTGGGCCTCGTCGATGAGCATGACCGGGATGTCGTCCTTGATGGGATACACGCGCTTACAAGTTGCACACTTCAGCGCAGTGCCATTCTTGACGAGCGCCACGGGCGTCTTACAGTTCGGACACGCGAGAATCTCGAGCAACTCCGGGTCAACGGGCATGGTGGGACTATAATTCAAACGTATGAAGATCGCACTCTTTCTGGCGGCGCTCGCTCTGCAGAGCCGACCCGTCGTCAACACGCCGCCCGACAAGGTTGCTGAAGCGTACGCGCAGTTCCTGCTCGCGCATCATCTCGACGAGCGCGACGATGCAACGGGAGCGATCGCGGCATACAAGAAAGCGATGGAGCTCGATCCGCAGGCCGCCGATATCCCGGCGGAGCTTGCTGCGCTGTACCTGCGCCAGAACAGCATGAACGACGCGCGCGCGACCGCCGAGCTCGCATTGAAGGTCGCGCCGGCGAACCGCGAAGCCAACCGCGTCCTCGGGATCGTGTACGCCGCTATGGTCGACGGCGGCGGGCGCGGCGACTCGGGATCGCGGCGGCGTGCGGCGCCGGCCGCGAGCGACGAGAACATCGCGAAGGCGATCCGTCACCTCGAGCTGGCCATCGAAGGCGCGGCGCGCGAATCGGATCCGAACGTGCGCGCGACGCTTGCGCGGCTCTACCTCCGCGCCGATCAGTACGGGAAAGCGATTCCGCTGCTGAACGATCTCGTCCGTCAGGAACCGGGCTGGCAGGACGGCCCGATGCTGCTCATCGACGCCTACGAGCACGAACGCCGCTGGAACGACGCGGCCGACGCGTACGAGGATCTGGTGCAGCAGTCGCCGCGCAGCGTCGAGCTGAAGATGCGCTACGCGTCGGCGCTGCTGAAGGCGGGCGGGCGCGACAACCTCACGAAAGCGCGCGATCTGCTCAGCGACGCGTTGACGACGCGGCCGAACGACGCGCAGACGTTGTATCTCATGTCGCAGACGCAGCGGCAGCTGGGCGACGCGAAAGGCGCGGAAGACACGGCGCGGCGTCTGATCGAGCAGAACGGCAAAACGCCGTGGGGTTACTACGCGCTGGCCGAGGCGCTCGAAGAGCGCCGGCAGTATCAGGCCGTCATCGATTCGCTGGCGCCGATCGTCGCCGCACCGTCGCCCGGATTCGACACGGGCGTGCTGCTGCCGCATCTCGGCTTTGCGTACCAGGAGATCGGCGACCACGACAAGGCAATCGCGACGTTCGAGGAGGCGCGCCGCAAGTCGCCCGGCGATCCGAACCTGGCCAGCTACCTCGTGGAAGCGAACCTCGCCGCGAAGAAGTACGCGGCGGCAATCGAAGCCGCGCAGTCGGCGCTCAACGATCATCCCGACGATCTGCGCCTGATCCGGCTCCAGGCGCAGGCGCTGCGCCGCAGCGGCAAGCCCGATCAGGGCATCGCGCTGCTCGAGGGCGCGCTGAAGAAGCACGGCGACGATCCGACGGCATACATCGCGCTCGCGCAGATCTACGCCGACGCCGAGCGCACCCCGCAGGCGGTTCGCGTCCTCCAGGAAGGAGAATCGAAGTTCCCATCGGACGTGTCGCTGATGTTCGAGCTCGGTTCGGTCTACGACCGCCAGAAAAAGTATCCGGACGCCGAGGCGCAGTTCCAGCGCATCCTGAATCGCGATCCCGACAACGCCGCGGCGCTGAATTATCTGGGCTACATGCTCGCCGAGCGCGGCGAGCGCCTCGACGAGTCGGTGAACTACCTGAAGAAGGCGCTGCAGATCGAACCGGAAAACGGTTCCTATCTCGATAGCCTGGGATGGGCGTATTTCAAGGCCGACAAGCTCGATCTGGCCGAAGACAACCTGCGCAAGGCCGCCGATCAGCTCAAGAACAACGCCGTCATCCAGGAGCACTACGGCGAAGTCCTGTTCAAGCTCGGTCGCTACAACGACGCGATCGCCGCGTGGACGCGCGCGCTCGCCGGCGACGGCTCGGACATCGATCGCGCCGACGTCGACAAGAAGATCCGGGCGGCGAAACAGAAGCTCAATCAAAAGTGATTCGGCGTGCGTTCATCGTCGCCGTCGCGACGGCCTGCTTCACCTCCTGCGCGCCGGCATTGCTGAAGCTCCCCGCCGGCCCCGGCGGCCCTGCCGCGGATGCACGCGACGCGCTCATCGAGGCGACGACCGCCTGTCAGAAAATCACGACGCTCAGCGCAGAAATCGCCGCGAGTGGATCCGCTGGAGGCCGCGGCCTGCGCGCACGCCTGCTGACCGGCGTGGCGCGCCCGGCGTCGGCGCGCATCGAAGCGGTGGCGCCGTTCGGCGCGCCGCTTTTCATCTTCGTTGCACGCGCCAACGACGCGACGCTGCTGCTGCCGCGCGACGACCGTGTGCTCCAGCACGGGCGTCCCGACGAAGTGCTGGAAGCGGTGGCCGGCGTGCCGCTCGATCCAATCGAGCTGCGATCGACGCTGACCGGCTGCGCGATCGCTCCAGACGTCGAAGGCGCGCGTCAGCTCGGCGACGACTGGCGCGTCATCTCCGACGGGCCGACCCACATCTACCTGCGCCGCGATCCGCACGCAGCGCCGTGGCGGCTGGTTGCCACCGTGCACCCCTCGACCGCCGGACGCGCCGAGTGGCGTGCGGAGTATCGTGATTTCCAGGACGGGGTGCCGCGAACGATCCATCTGGCCGCCCTCGATCGGCAGCAATTCGACCTGAAGCTCGCGCTGTCGCAAGTGGACATCAACACGCCGCTCGGACAGGAGGTGTTCACCGTGCAGATCCCGCGGTCGGCCGAGCCGATCACCCTCGACGAATTGAAAGATGCGCGCGCGGGCGTTCGCAAAAATTAACCTGTCGCTCCGCGTGCTCGGCACACGTCCGGACGGATACCACGAGCTGCGGACGATCTTTCAGTCGATTGCGCTCCATGACACGCTGACGATCCGTCACGTCGCCGGGCCATTTCGGCTCACGTGCGACGATGCGTCGCTGCCCCGCGATCGGACGAACCTCGTGTGGCGCGCGGCCGACCGCTTGTGGAAGGCGGCGCGGCGGCGCGGTGCGCCGCGCGGCGTCGCGATTCATCTGACGAAATGCATCCCTGTGCAGGCCGGGCTCGGCGGCGGCAGCAGCGACGCGGCGGCGGCGCTGCGCGCGCTGGCGAAAGTCTGGCGCGTCGATCAGCAATCGGTCCGCGAAGCGGCGGTAACGCTCGGCGCGGACGTGCCGTACTTCCTCGAAGGCGGCACGGTTCTGGGGTTGGAGCGCGGCGATGTTCTCGTCCCGTTACCCGATCACCCGCGCCGGTGGGTCGTTCTCGTCATCCCGCCGTTCGGCGTCGGCACGAAGGAGGCTTACGCGTGGTTCGATCGCGACTGTCGCCATCAACATTTTTTACTTTCGCGTGGGGCCCCAGATCTTTCATTGCGCCGGGGCCCCACCCGCGGCGCTGTTGCTCGGCGCAAGCGCCTCGCAACGGCTCAAGGCTGTCATGCGCCGATGCTCTCGCCCGTAACGAGAACAGAGCGTCGCGTCGGGGCCGCAGGCGCTGTGGGGGCCGAGCTTGCCCGGCCCGGTTCCGTGAACGATCTCGAAGCACCCGTTTCGAAACGTCATCCCGAAATTCGCCGCATCGTGTCGTCGCTGAACCGCGCAGGATCGACTCGCGCGGCGATGTCGGGCAGCGGCTCGGCAGTATTTGGACTCTTCGAAACGAAAGGCGCCGCGTTCGACGCCGCCGGAGCGCTCAAGCGCGGGAATCGCTCGGCGATCGTGACGCGCACGCTGACGCGCGCGGAATGCCGGAGACTTGCCGCCAAATAAGCCCATCGTATACACTTACCGTTTGCGTCACGTGGTTCGGGCCACTCCTGAAGGATCAGCTTTCCAAATCGGCGACACGGAGCGAAGTCGGGCGCGAGGCGACCCTCGAAGCGCGTCACGGGAGCAGGGACTCCCGGAGTAAACAATGGGGCGTGGCCAAGCGGTAAGGCGCGGGACTTTGGATCCCGTATTCGAAGGTTCGAATCCTTCCGCCCCAGCCACTATGTGAGGGCTGCTGCAGGTGATAGTTGGTGAACCTCTCATGGCGACCGGGTTCGGAGAGCTGAAGGTGTTCTCGGGCAGCGCGCATCCAGAGCTCGCGCGGGAGATTGCGACGTTCCTTGGCATCAAGGTCGGTCAGGCGCGGCTGCGCCGGTTCCCCGATTCGGAAGTCTCGTTCCAGATCGACGAGAACATTCGCGGCACCGACGTGTTCGTCGTCCAGCCGACGTGCTCGCCGGTCGACCAGCACATCATGGAGATGCTGGTGATGATCGATGCGTTCCGCCGCTCGTCGGCGGCGCGCATCACGGCGGTGATTCCGTATTACGGCTACGCGCGCCAGGACCGCAAGGACAAGCCGCGGGTCCCGATTTCGGCGAAGCTCGTCGCCAACATCCTGAGCGCCGCGGGCACGAACCGCGTGCTGACGATGGATCTGCACAAGGCGCAGATCCAGGGGTTCTTTGACATCCCGGTCGACCATCTGTTCGCGGCGCCGGTGATCATCGATTACCTGTCGCGCCTCGATCATCCGAAGGTCACGCTCGTGTCGCCCGACGCCGGCGGCGCGGAGCGCGCGCGCGCCTACGCGAAGCGGCTGGGCGCCGAGCTCGCGATCATCGACAAGCGGCGCACCGACGATGGGACGGCGGAAGTGATGAACGTGATCGGCGACGTTGAAGGGCGCACCTGCATCCTGCAGGACGACATCATCGACACGGCCGGCACGATCACCAAGGGCGCCAGCGCGCTGAAGGAAAACGGCGCCGAACGCGTGTTCGCGTGCGCGGTGCACGGCGTGTTGTCGGGTCCGGCGATCGACCGGATCCAGAAATCGCCGATCGATCAGCTGATCGTGACCAACACGATCCCGCTGTCGTCGACGGCGGCGGCGTGCAAGAAGATCGTCGTGCTTTCGGTGGCGCGGCTGCTCGGGCAGGCGATCAAGAGTATTCACGAAGAGACATCGGTCTCTTCGTTGTTCGTGTAGCTGATAGCTGATAGCTGATAGCTGATAGCTGATAGCTGATAGCTGGGAGAGAGAGATATGGAAGCGGTTCTCGAGGCAACAGCGCGCGACACGTTCGGGAAGAACGAGGCGCGGCGGACGCGGCGCGACGGGAAGGTGCCCGGCGTGCTCTACGGCGGCGACGGGAACAAGGCGACGCCTATCACGGTCGAGCCGCGCGCGCTGCTGAGGATTCTGCATTCGGAGTCGGGCGCCAACACGCTCATCTCGCTGAAGCTCGCGGGCGCGCCCGACGCGCGCGTCCTCGTGAAGGACTTCCAGCTCGATCCGGTCACGCATCACGTGCTGCACGCCGACTTCTACCGCGTCGCGATGGACAAGGTGCTGCAGGTCACCATTCCGGTGATGGTCCACGGCGAGCCGAAGGGCGTCAAGCAGCAGGGCGGCGTGCTCGAGTTCATCCGTCGGGAGATCGTCGTCGAGTGCCTGCCGGCCGACATTCCCGAGCACGTCGACGTCGACGTCAGCGAGCTGATGCTGCATCAGGGCATCCGCGTCCGCGACATCGCGACCAATCCGAAATGGAAGCCGGTCACCGAAGGGGAAGCGATGCTCGTCCACGTGATCATGCCGAAGGCCGAAGAGGCTCCGACGCCGGAAGTCACCGCCGCCGCGGCGACCGCGACGCCGGCCGAGCCCGAAGTCATCAAGAAGGGCAAGAAGGAAGAAGTCGAAGAAGAGAAAAAAGAGAAAGAGGAGAAGAAGAAGTAAAGCTGATCGTCGGATTAGGCAATCCGGGTTCGAAGTACCGCGGCACGCGGCACAACGTCGGCTTCGACGTGATCGACGAAGTGGCGCGCCGCGCGGCCGTCACGTTCGAATCGGCGCCGGCCGACGCGCTGATGGCCAGGTGGCGCGACCGCGACACGATCGTCGCTAAGCCGCTCACGTTCGTGAACAACAGCGGCCAGGCGATTGGCGAGCTGCTGCGGTATTTCAAGATCGACGCGGCCGACCTCCTCGTCATCGTCGACGAAGCGCAGCTGCCGCTCGGGAAGCTTCGGGCGCGCGCGCGCGGATCGGCGGGCGGGCACAACGGGTTGAAGTCGGTGATTGCGCACCTCGGCGATGATTTCGCGAGGCTGCGCCTCGGCGTCGGACGCGGCCCCGAAGGCCCCGAGGGGAAGGCGCGGCGCGATCTCGCCGACCATGTCCTGTCGCGCTTCGACGCCGATGAGCGCGCCGAAGCCGACCGCATGATTACGCGCTCGGCCGACGCGGCAGAGATGTTCATCACCTCCGGGATCGCCGCGGTGATGAATCAGTACAACGGCGGCGATCCGGCAACGACCGAATAATCCTTGCCGCCCGATGGCGGCCCTCGGATTGCGGATTGGCGATTGCGGATTGGCGGATTGAGGGTTCGATTCAATCCGCAATCCGAAATCCAAAATCCGCAATGCAAGGTCCTTAAGGAGCAGTCATGGCAAACCGTCAGTACGAGCTCGTCTACATCCTTCCTCCCGACTCGACCGAGCAGCAGGTCGCCGAGCTGCACACGCAGATCGAAGGCGTCGTGTCGCGGATGAACGGCGGCATCGACAAGACCGAGAACTGGGGGCGCAAGCGCCTCGCCTACGAGATCGCTCACAACAAGGAGGGCGTGTACGTCCTCGACGTGATCAACGGATCGGGCGAGCTGATGAAAGAGCTGGATCGCCGGCTGCGTGTCCTCGACCAGGTGATCCGGCACATGATCGTCCGCGTCGATGAAGAGAAGAAGGTCGTCGACCGCACGCGCTCGAAGCGCCAGACGGACTCCGAGCGGCGGCGCGTTCGCCGCGGTCTGCCGCCGGTGCGGCAGCCCGGAGAAGGGCGGCAGCCGATCGATCTCGATGACACCGACGACGAGCACTTCGACGGGGTGGAGGTGTAAATGGCTTTCGGACAAGGACGCACGGGCGGCGGCGGCGGTCGGGGCAAGGCGGGCGACAAGAAGGGCGGCGAGAAGGGTCAGGGCCAGCGCCGCACGCTGTTCCGCCGGCGCAAGGTCTGCAAGTTCTGCGCGGACAAGATCGACGACATCAACTACAAGGACGTGAAGCTGATCGGACCGTTCGTGCCCGAGCGCGGCAAGATTCTGCCGCGGCGCATCTCGGGCACCTGCGCGATGCATCAGCGGAAGCTGCAGACGGCGATCAAGCGCGCGCGCCAGATCGCGTTGATTCCTTATGTTACGGATTGAGATTGCAGATTTGCAGATTGCTGATCGATTGCGGATGGCTGATTGATTGCAGATTGGACATTCTGAACCCCAATCAACAATCAATCAGCAATCTGCAATCTGCAATCAGCAATTTCACGAGGCCATATGGAAGTCATTCTCAGAGAACACGTCGACAACCTTGGCCGCCGCGGCGAGGTCGTGAAAGTCGCCGACGGCTATGCGCGCAATTACCTGCTGCCGCGCAAGCTGGCGCTCCTGGCGACAGAAGGAAACAAGAGGGTCATCGAGCGTGAGCGCGTCAAGTTCGAGGCGCACGAGCTCGAGGAGAAGAACGTCGCGGAGGCGATCGCCGAGCGCATGGCGAACGTCGCCATCGAAATCTCGCGCAAGGTCGGCGAGACCGAAGTCCTTTATGGATCGGTGACGTCCGGCGATATCGCCGACTCGCTGATGTCGAAGGGAATGGAGATCGATCGGCGGAAGATCGCGCTGCAGGAACCGATCAAGAAACTCGGCGAGTTCGACGTGCCGATCAAATTGCACCGCGACGTCACCACTCACGTGAAAGTGAGAGTCGTCGCCGAAGGCGAACCGGAGCACGCGCCGAAGAAATAAGAAGTCAGAAGTCGGAAGTCAGACGTACGAAGTCTGACCGACGAAGTCGATGAACTCGGAGTTGGGTCGATTGCCCGGCTCCGGGTTTTTTTCGTACCGCCGCTCGTCGTTCGCCGTTCCCCTTTTTTTTGCGGTACACTCCGACTCCCGCTAGACCGTTTCCCTATGGCAGACGTCGCAGTCGCCGAACGTACGCTCCCGCATAATCTCGAAGCCGAACGATCGGTTCTCGGCGCCATTCTGCTGCACAACGACGCGTTCAACCTCGCGGCGGAAGTGATCGACTCGATCGATTTCTTCCGCCTGGCGCACCAGCGCATCTTCGACAAGATGGTGAAGCTCGCCGAGCGGGGCGACGCGATCGATCTCGTGACCTTGAAGGAGGAGCTCGGACGATCGGGCCAGCTCGAGGAGGTCGGTGGCCCGGCGTACATCACCGCGCTCGTCGACGGCGTACCGCGATCGACCAACGTCGAGCATTACGCGAGGATCATCAAGGAGAAGGCGACGCTCCGAAACCTGATTTACGCGGCGACGAAGATCGTCTCGGCGGCGTACGAGGCCGAGGAAGAAGCCGACGTCATCCTCGATCAGGCCGAGCACGCCATCTTCGCCATCGCCGACGACAAGGTGCGCGACGGCTTCGTGTCGCTGAAGGATCTCGCGCACGCGAGCCTCGACACGATCGAGAAGCTGCACGCGCGCAAGGAGCTCATTACCGGAGTACCGACGGGGTTCACCGATCTCGACGAGATGACGTCGGGATTGCAGTCCTCGGATCTGATCATCGTCGCCGCGCGGCCGTCGATGGGGAAGACGAGCCTCGTGCTGAACATCGCGCAGCATGTCGGAACCAAGACCGACATGACCGTGGGGCTGTTCAGCCTCGAGATGTCGAAGGAGCAGCTGTTCCTCCGCATGCTGACCGCCGAAGCGCGCATCGACGCGCACCGGCTGCGCGGCGGCTTCCTCGGCGAGCGCGACTGGGGACGCCTCTCGCAGGCCATCGGCACGCTCAGCGAATCGAAGATCTTCATCGACGACACCCCCTCGATTGGCGTCCTCGAGATGCGCGCGAAATGCCGGCGGCTCGCGTCGGAACACGGGCTCCATCTCGTGATCGTCGATTACATCCAGTTGATGCAGGGGCGCGGCCGGTTCGAGAACCGCACGCTGGAGCTGGCGTCGATCTCGCGGTCGCTCAAGGGGCTCGCCAAGGAGCTGCGCGTTCCCCTCGTCGTTCTGTCGCAGCTGAGCCGCGCGCCGGAATCGCGCTCCGATCATCGCCCGCAGCTGTCCGATCTTCGTGAGTCGGGCGCCCTCGAGCAGGACGCGGACGTCGTCGTGTTCATCTACCGCGAGGATCAGTACGCCGACCGATCGCAGCCGGCTGCCGAGAACCAGGGCGTCGCGGAGCTGATCATCGGCAAACAGCGCAACGGCCCGACGGGCGTCGTCAGGCTCGCCTTCATCCGCGAATTCACTCGATTCGAGAACCTCGCGCTCGGCTAATCGAGATATTGTTAGCTTAACCTTCCTCCGAGCGCCCGCGGCTCGAGCGAGCGCGAAGGCGCGAGCGAGGCGAGCGGGAGTGGGGCCCCGCGAGCGTCGGGAAGAGGCGCAAGGGCGTCAGCGCGTGGGGTGGGCTCCCCCGAAATAATAAAAAGATGGCGGCTTCATCCGTCTCCACGCTCTTCCTCGAGTTCTCCCGCGCAAAGCTGATCGAGCAGTACTGGCCGCGCCTGCGTTCGTGCGTCGAGTCGCTCACCGACGAGCAGATCTGGTGGCGGCCCAACGACGCGAGCAACAGCATCGGCAATCTGCTCCTGCACTTGAACGGCAACGTGCAGCAATGGCTCGTCGCGTCGTTCGATCGGCTGACGGACGCACGCGATCGTCCGGCCGAGTTCGCGGAGCGACGGCACGTTCCGGCTGCCGATCTGCTGGAGCAGCTCGGGTCTACGCTGGAGCGCGCATCCGGCGTGCTGTCGCGGCTGACCGAAGCGGAGCTGCGCGCGACCTATCACGTTCAGGGCTACACCGTCAGCGGAGTCCATGCGGTGTACCAGGTCGTCGAGCACTTCGGCATCCACTATGGACAGATCGTCTACATCACCAAGTTGATCGGCGGGAAAGATCTCGGGTTCTATCGCGAGCTGACCAGGACCGGCAGACCGTCGACCGAACGCGACTGATTTGGCGCCATGTGGAATCGATCATGCGCTGCGCGACATCCGCTACGCGGTTCGCGTTCTGCGGACCAGATCGGCGTGCTGGCGGGAAGCGCGATGGTCGCGTGCCTGTTACCTGCGCTCCGCGCGTCGCGCATCGACGCGACCGGCGGCGCTGCGCAGCGAGTAGAGTGACCACCGACACATGATCCGTCCGACGGTCGCGCGCATCGATCTGAGCGCGCTCAAATCGAATTACCGCAGCATCGTCGAACACCTCGCGCGCGAAAGCCGGCAGCGTCCGCCTGGTGTCATTGCCGTCGTCAAGGCGAACGCGTACGGCCACGGCGCGGGACAAGTGGCGCGCGCGCTCGAGGACGCAGGCGCCGACCTGCTGGCGTGCGCGGACATCGAAGAAGGGGCGGCTCTGCGCGCGGCGGGTGTCGGCGCGGAGATTCTCGTGTTCGGCGCGCTGAGCGTCAGCGATCTCGACGGGCTCTTCGACTGCCGGTTGACGCCGACGATTTCAACTCCCGGCGCCGCGCGCGCGGTTCAATCTGCCGCCGCGAAGTACAAAAAGCGGCTGCACTACCACCTGAAGATCGACACCGGCATGAACCGGCTCGGATTCCGTTTCGACAACGTGAAGCGGACACTGCCTGAGCTGCTCGCGAGCGCAAACCTCGAGCTCGACGCGATCTACACCCATTTCGCGACGGCCGACGATCCGGAGTCGCCGCTGTTCGAGGAGCAGCGGACGCGCTTCGAGCAAGCGCTGGCGGAGATCGAAAGGCTCGGCTCGCCTGAAAGGCTCGGCTCGCCTGAAAGGCTCGCCCTACCTGCGATTGAAAGGTCGCCACGGGTCGCGCCGAATCGCGGGCCTGTAGCGCGAGGCTTTCAGCCGAGCGGGAGTCCGTACATCCACGCCGCGAACAGCGCGGCGCTGCTGCGCGACAGGCGCGTCTGGTACGACGGCGTGCGTCCCGGGCTCTTGCTGTACGGGCTGGTGCCTCCGCCGCTCGCCTCGACGATCCCGCTGACGCCGATCATGACGCTCGGCAGCCGCATCGTCGCCGTGAAAGGGGTGCGGCCGGGCGAAGGCGTCGGCTACGGCGTCAAGTTCAGGGCCGAGCAGCCCACGCGAATCGCCATCATCCCCGCCGGCTACGCCGACGGACTCGATCTCCGGCTCGCCGGGCGCGGCGCCGTGCTGATTCGCGGCCGCCGCGCGCCGATCGTCGGCTCGGTGTGCATGGACATGCTCGCCGCCGACGTCACGGGCCTCGACGTGTCGCCCGGCGACGAGGTCGTCATCATCGGCGCACAAGGCGCCGATCGGATCGACGTCCGCGAGATGGCTGCACAAATTGGTACGATCCCCTACGAGATCCTGTCGCGAATCGGCAGCAGGATTGAGAGACTGTACGAATGAGCAAGACGCCGAAAACCGTCTTCGTTTGCGAACAGTGCGGATCGGAGTCGCCGAAGTGGCTGGGCAGATGTCCGGACTGCGGCGAATGGAATTCGTTCGCTGAAGAGCGCGCGCAGGAAAACGGCGGCGCGCCGCCGTCGGGTCATCGCTACGCGCTCGCCGGCGCGGGCGGAGCGGCGACGCTCTATGCGGACGTCCGGGTCGAGCAGCACGCGCGGCTGACGACGGGCATCGACGAGTTCGATCGCGTCCTCGGCGGCGGCATCGTCCCCGGATCGCTCGTGCTGCTCGGCGGCGAGCCGGGGATTGGCAAGTCGACCCTGCTGCTGCAGGCGGCGGCGAGCGTCGCGCGATCGATCGGGCCGGTCCTCTACAGCTCCGGCGAGGAGTCGGAGCATCAGATCAAATCGCGCGGCGAACGGCTCGGCGTCGGCAGGGCGCCGCTGTACCTGCTCGCCGAGACGTGTCTGGAGCGGATTCTCGAAGAGATTGCGCGTATCAAACCGTCGCTGGTGATCGTGGATTCCGTGCAGACGATCTTCTCGATGAAATTTCAGTCGGCGCCGGGCAGCATCGGCCAGGTGCGCGAAGCCGCGACGCAGCTGCTGTTCACGGCGAAGGGGCACAACGTCCCGACCTTCCTCGTCGGACACGTAACCAAGGAAGGCAGCCTGGCCGGACCGAAAGCGCTCGAGCACGTCGTCGACACGGTGCTGTATTTCGAAGGGGAGCGGCACCACTCCCACCGCGTGGTGCGGGCCGTGAAGAACCGGTTTGGCGCGATCAGCGAGCTCGGCGTGTTCGAGATGACCTCCGCCGGGCTGCGGCCGATTCCGAACCCGTCGAAGATGTTTCTCGCCGAGCGCCCGACCAATGCGCCTGGATCGGCTGTCCTGTGCTCGATCGAAGGTTCGCGTCCGATCCTCGTCGAAGTGCAGGCGCTCGTCAGCTCCAGCACGTACGGGACGGCACGCCGGACGGCGAACGGCATAGATCAGCAGCGACTGCCGTTGCTGCTCGCGGTGCTCGAGAAACGGGCCGGGCTGAACCTGATCGGAGACGACGTGTTCGTCAACGTCGCGGGAGGAATGACGATCGACGAACCGGCATCGGACCTGGGCGTCCTCGCGGCGATCGCGTCGAGCGTGCGGAACCGGGTCATTCCGCCGACCACGGCGATGTTCGGCGAAGTCGGACTGGCCGGCGAGGTGCGCGGAATCGCGCAGGCGCCGCTTCGAATTCGCGAAGCGGCGCAAATGGGATTTACCAGATGCATCCTGCCAGAGGCGAACATTGATCAGGATGCTCGCCTGCCGCCTTCGCGTGTTTCGCGCTCCGGAGCGCAGAGCCGTAGCTCGCCCGAGACGGGAACGAGCGAAGGTCGAAAAGGCTCGCACGACGAAGAGGACGGCGGATGCGAGCTCGTCGGCGTGCGAACAATTGGCGAAGCTCTCGACGTTGCACTTGGATGAAATCGGGCACATTCGTTTACAAATGGTGATATAACCTGCGCCAAGGTTCGGCCGCCAGCCTCCTCTATTAATACCGGGCGGTTCTTCCCCACACGAGGGTTACCAATGGCTTGGTTCGCGCTTGCGCGTGTCGTCTTCGTCGCCGTCGTTGCGTATACCTCCGCCATTCTTCTCCCGCTGCCGGTCGGCGCGATAGCGAACCTCGCCTTCGGGCTGGTCCTCGCGGCCCTCGTCGTCCTCTTCGAGAGCCGGCTGCGCGAAACCGCGATCACGCGCGTCCTGGGCGCCATGATCGGCTGCGCAATCGGCCTGGGGCTCGCGCACACGATCGTCACCGGACTTTTTTGGGCCGACACGGGCAATCAGCGCGTCGAGTTCCTGCACAGCATCACGCTGATCGTGCTGCCGTATCTGGGCCTCGTGCTCGGCGCCAAGCACGGAGAGTGGCTCGAGCCGTCGCGCCTGCTCAGCCTGTTCCGCGCTTCCGGACCGCAGCGCCGCTACAAGATCCTCGACACGAGCGTCATCATCGACGGCCGCATCGCCGACGTGTGCGAAACCGGATTCGTCGACGGCACGCTGGTCATCCCGCAGTTCGTGCTGAAGGAGCTGCAGCTCGTCGCCGATTCCGCCGACTCGCTGAAACGCAACCGCGGACGCCGGGGCCTCGACATCCTGCAGAAGATTCAGAAGATGTCGGGCGTCGAGGTGATGATTTCCGATCTCGATTTCCCCGAGGTTCGCGAGGTCGATCTGAAGCTGATCGAGCTCGCGCGCACGCTGCAGGGAAAGATCGTGACCAACGATTTCAATCTGAACAAGGTCGCGCAGCTTCGCGGCGTCGAGGTGCTGAACGTCAACGAGCTCGCGAACTCGCTCAAACCGGTCGTGCTCCCCGGCGAGATCATGAAGGTGTTCATCCTGAAGGAAGGCAAGGAGTACAACCAGGGCGTCGCGTACCTCGACGACGGCACGATGGTCGTCGTCGACAACGCGCGCAAGATGATCAGCAAGACGATCGACATCGTCGTCACGAGCGTTCTGCAGACGACGGCAGGGAAGATGATCTTCGGTCGCTTCATCGAAGCGGGCATGCCGGCGCCGGTGCCGGCCGCCGCAGTCCCGGCGGTCGAGCGAGAGAAGGACGACAACGGCCGCGCGCGCGTCCGGACGGCCGCCACACCGCAGCCCCAGCAGACATAAAATCGACGCGGAAGTCCGCGCCGGAAGACGCAGCGCTCGCAGAGAACGCCGTTCTGCGAGTCGGCGCATCGTTACGAAAAAACCGTGAAACGCGCGTTGACAACGCGCGCGCCGTGCGGCGTGATCCTCCGCCACAAGGAGGCTCCGCATGAAACGACTTCGCATTCTCCTTCGCGGCAGCGGCGTCGTCGCGGCGATCGCGCTCGTGGCGATCGGCAGCGGCGTCCGCGCCGACCACAGGCACCGTTCCGGGCGATTCGATCTGATCGAAGCGACGATCCCTTCGATTCAGCAGGCGATTCACGATCGCATCATCACGCCGGAGCAGCTCGTGCGGATGTACCTGAACCGGATCGCGGCCTACGACGCAAAGACGACCGCCGCGCATCTCAACTCGTACATCCACGTCAACCAAGACGCGGTTCGCGACGCGCGAGAAGCGGGAGAGGACGACGACGGCGAGGACAACGAGCGTCCCTTGTTCGGCATTCCGATCATCCTCAAGGACAACATCAATACGAAGAAGATGCCGACGACGGCCGGTTCGGTCGCCTTTGCCGGATCCATTCCGCGGTCCGATGCGTTCGTCACGCGGAAGCTGCTCCGCGCCGGCGCGGTCATCCTCGGCAAGGCGACGATGACGGAGTTCGCGAACTTCCTGACCAACGGGATGCCGGCCGGCTACAGCTCGCTCGGCGGCTACGGCTACAACCCGTACGATCCGCGACCCGATCCGCGGAACGCGCCGGACGCGCTCGGCCGTCCGTTCAACGACGGACGTCCCGTGCTCACGCCCGGCGGATCGAGCTCGGGCCCGGGCATCGCTGTTGCGGCGAATCTGGCGGCCATCGGCGTCGGCACCGAAACTTCGGGATCGATTCTGAGTCCCGGCACCGCAAACATGCTCGTGGGCATCAAGCCCACCGTCGGCCTGATCAGCCGCGACGGGATCGTCCCGATCACTGCCGACCAGGACACGGCGGGACCGCTCGCGCGGACCGTCCGTGACGCGGCGATCCTCCTCGGCGTGATGGCGGGCATCGATCGAAATGATCCAGCGACCGCCGCGTGCCTGACGCCCGGCAACTGCTTCAACGATTACACGCAGTTCCTGGACGCGCATGCATTGGTGCACGCACGCATTGCCGTGCCGCCCTTTCCCGCGAACCGCGCCACGGTCATGAACGACGCGATCGGTGTCCTGTCGGCCCAGGGCGCCACGGTCGTCACGGTGACGGCGCTCGCGCCGCAGCTCGGTGGGTGTCCCTCCAGACCGCCGGCGGCGAATTATCCACCGCGCGCCAGCCCTCCTCCCGGCGCAACGCTTCGCTGCTCGACCGTGCTGAACTACGGGTTCAAGCGCGATCTGAACAAGTACATCGCCGATCACGTCAGAAACCGTTT
The DNA here is from genome assembly GCA_003222395.1 of Acidobacteriota bacterium. Classification (GTDB taxonomy): domain Bacteria; phylum Acidobacteriota; class Vicinamibacteria; order Vicinamibacterales; family CAVVIG01; genus Gp6-AA45. Next base: position 23,088 of record QHWB01000052.1, on the reverse strand, counting down.
CCCGATTCGATCCTTGCACGACGTCGTCGAGTTCAACATCGCGTTCGGACCGGCGGCGACGAAGTACGATCAGGATCTCGCGATTTTCTCCGACCTGTTCGACGTGTCCCCGAACAGCAGCGATACCGCGCGCTACACCATGGATCGCGCCGAGGACATCGTGCGATCGCGCGGCGCGATTGGGGACGTGCTGAACGGTCCGGACGGCATCGCCGGAACCGCGGACGATTTCGACGCGCTCCTCTTCTCGGGCAACAGCGGCGCCGGTACGCCGGCAAAGGCCGGCTATCCGAGCATCGTCGTGCCCGCTGGATTCTTCGACAACGTCGTCACGCCGCCGTTTCCGGCAGGGTTCGTCGCCAATCAGGGTCCGGCCGGCGTGACCTTCTCCGGCCGCGCGTTCAGCGAGCCGCGGCTGATTGGTCTCGCGTACGCGTTCGAGCAGGCGACGCACGCACGCACTCCGCCCGCGAGCGTGCCGCCGCTGCCGACCGACGTGGTGATCCGGCCGTGATAGATTGACGCTCAGATTGCGTATTCCTCCGTATCACTGGTGGCGGACGGTGTTCTTCCTGATTCCCGCCATCAGCGCGTACACCATCGTCCTCGGCGCCGCGTCGATCGTGTCGAGCCTCTTCGATCGGCGCGGCTACTTCGCTCACCGGTGCGCGCGCGCGTGGTCGCGGCTGATCCTGAAGACGACCGGCGTCCGCGTCACGATCGAGGGACTCGATCGCGTCGAGCCGGGCAGAACCTACATCTTCGTCTCGAACCACCAGAGCATCTACGACATCCCCGTCATCTTCGCGTCGCTGCCGTACCAGCTGCGGATCATCGCGAAGGAATCGCTCGCGAGGTTTCCGGTGCTCGGCTGGCACCTCAAACGCGGCGGCCACCTGTTCGTCGATCGCCGGAATCCCGATCGCGCGGGCATTCTCAAACGCTGGCGCGCGCTCGTCTCCGAAGGACTGTCGCTCATCATCTTCGCCGAAGGAACGCGCAGCTGGGACGGGCACGTGGCCAGGTTCAAGGGCGGCAGCTTCATGCTCGCGATCCAGGCAGGACTGCCCATCGTGCCGCTCGCCGTCGTCGGCACGCGCGGCGTGATGCCGAAAGGACGTTTGCGCACCGAGCCGGCGAGCGTCATGCTGATCGTGCACGATCCCATTCAGCCGCCGCCGCTCGACGCGCCGACGGCGCAGGACGCGAAGGCGCTCGCCGATCGCATCCACGCCGTCGTTGCGAACACCGTCGAGACATTGCAGAATGGCAGGATTGCACGATGTTCGTCACCGCAATCCTTGCAGCCGGCGGGCGCGGCCGGCGCTTCGGCGGCGCGCGACTGAAACAACTCGTGGAGATCGGCGGCCGGCCGATGCTCGAGCGCAGCGCCGACGCGTTCCTCGCGCACCCGGCGATCGATGAAATCGTCGTCGCGCTGCCGGACCAGCTCGTCTCGAATCCGCCGGAGTACCTGCGCGATCGGGCGAGAGCCATCCGCGTTGTTGGCGGAGGAGAGCGGCGTCAGGATTCGGTCGGGAACGCGTTCCGCGCCGCATCGCCGGACAGCGAGGTCTTCGTCATCCATGACGCCGCGCGTCCGTTCGTCAGCGCGGACCTGATTACGCGGACTCTCGAGGCGGCCGCTGAATCGGGCGCGGCGCTGGCGGCGCTTGCGGCGCGCGACACCGTGAAACGCGCGGATCAGAGAGCCCTTGACCCAAAGCCGGCTTCAGCCGGATTGCTCGTGGCCGAGACGCTGCGGCGCGAGACGATTTATCTCGCCCAGACGCCGCAGGCGTTCCGGCGTCACGTGCTTCATGACGCGCTCGCCATCGGCGAGCGTGACGCGATAGACGCGACCGACGAGGCCGCTCTGGCGGAGCGCGCCGGACACCAGGTCCGCATCGTGGAGGGCGAGGCGACGAACATCAAGATCACGACGGCCGAGGACCTTCCGATCGCAGAGGCGATCGCTGAATCATTGCGGATTGCGGTATTTATCCGCTCCTCGACAGGCTCGGAGCGTCCTGAGCTTGTCGAAGGACGCAATTCGAAATCCGCAATGCCCAGGACCGGCCGCGCGGGGACGGGGTACGACCTGCATCGGCTCATCGAGGGGCGTCCGCTCGTCTTGGGCGGCGTGACGATTGCGTCCGATCGAGGACCGCTTGCACACTCGGACGGCGACGTCGTGTGCCACGCGATCACCGATGCGCTCCTTGGCGCCCTGTCGCTCGGCGACATCGGCGGTCATTTCCCGGACACCGATCCGCGGTGGAAGGATGCGTCGAGCGTCGACCTGCTCGCGCGAGCGGCGGCGCTCGTGGCCGAGCGCGGCTACGAGGTCGGCAACGTCGACATCACGGTGATTCTCGAGACGCCGAAGCTTCGCGATCACATCGACGCGATGCGGCAGTCGGTCGGCCGCGCCATCGGCATCGACGCCGCACGCGTCAGCATCAAGGCCAAAACCAACGAGGGCGTGGACGCGATCGGCCGCGGCGAGGCTATCGCCGCCCACGCGATTGCGCTGATCCGTGCGCGTTAGATTTGCTCCGAGTCCGACCGGCCACCTTCACGTCGGCAACGCGCGCACCGCGTTGTTCAACTGGCTGCTCGCGCGCGGTCAGGGCGGCACCTATATCGTCCGCATCGAGGACACCGACGCCGATCGATCGACCCGCGAGTCGGAGGCGAGCATCGTCACCGACCTGCGCTGGCTCGGCCTCGACTGGGACGAGGGGCCCGATGTCGGCGGACCGAGGGGTCCGTACCGGCAGTCCGAGCGGCTTCATCTCTATCAGTCGTACGCCACCGAGCTCTTGAACGCCGGCGCCGCCTATCACTGCTTCTGCACCGTCGCGCAGCTCGAGGCGGAGCGGCAGGACGCGCTGGCCGCCGGGCGCCCGGCGCGCTACGCCGGCACGTGCCGTCGCATCACGCGCGAGCAGGCCGAGGCGCGCATCGCGGCCGGCGAGCGTCCGGCCATCCGCTTTCGCGTGCCGGAAGAGCGCGACGTCATGTTCACCGACGCGGTGCGCGGCGACGTCCGGTTCGAGACCGACGTGATTGGCGATCCCGTCATCGTCCGCGCCGATGGCCATCCCGCGTACAACTTCGCCGTCGTCGTCGACGATGCGTTGATGGAAGTGACGCACGTGGTTCGGGGAGAGGATCACATTTCGAATACGCCCCGGCAGATTCTGCTCTACGAGGCGCTCGGGTTCACGCCGCCGATCTTCGCGCATCTCGCGCTCGTGCTCGGACCCGACCACAGCCCTCTGTCGAAACGTCACGGCGCGACATCGGTCGCCGAGTTCCGCGCGAAAGGCTATCTGCCCGAGGCGCTCGTGAACTACCTCGCGCTCATCGGATGGTCGCCGCGTGGATCGGCGGCCGGCCGGAGCGGCGGAGACGAAACCGAACTGCTGCCGATCGACGAGCTTGCCCGGCGATTCTCGCTCGACCGCGTCGGCCTGAGCGCCGGCGTGTTCGACGAGGAGAAGCTCGCCTGGGTGAACCGCCACTACCTGAAGGTCGCGGATCCGCTGCGGCTCGCCGAGCTCTCGGTGCCGCATTTTATCGACGCCGGTGTGCCAATGAAGCCCGACGCGCGCGGCCTCGAGTTCCTCGCGGCGGCGATGCCGATTGCGAGCGGATCGGTCGATCGCTTGAATCAGGTGCCGGCACGGCTTGCGTTCCTGTTCGAGTACGATCTGGCGCGGACGCTGTCCGACGCGCACATGCGCGAAGAATTGAAGAGCGATAGTGCGCGCGCCGTCATCGCCGCGCTCGCCGAGGAGCTCGCGTCGGCGGCGCGTCTCGATCGCGACCGCTTCCGTGCCGCCGCGAATCAAATCAAAGCAAGGACCGGCCAGAAGGGGAAAGCACTCTTCCATCCCATCCGAATCGCGTTGACTGGACGAGCTGAGGGACCGGAGCTGGACCTGGCGGTTCCTGCTATCGATCGGGGCGCCGATCTGCCAATTTCTGCCGGAATTCCGCCAATCGCGGGCTGCCGGGAGCGCGCATCGGCATTTTCCGAGCAAATTCTCGCGAGCCAGCCCAAAATGTAATTCCGATCGATGCACGAAACTAGTTGCACGTTTTCGTGCCAGTTCCTAAGATCGCAGCGACCGTATGCACATAAAACTTTCAATCGGAGGCGCGGTCATCGTGTGCCTCCTCGTGTCTGCTGTTGCTCGCGCGCAACAAGTCCCAACGACAAACATCGTGTACTTCTGTGTCGAGAACGATTCGAGGGAAGCAGAGCTGCGCGTGGTCGGTCCGCTGACCGTGTGCAAAGACGACGAACACAAGATCGCGATCAACATGACAGGCCCGCAGGGGCCGCAAGGTGTCACGGGCGCGGTAGGCCCAATCGGTCCGATCGGACCGCAGGGAATCCAGGGACCGCAAGGCGCTACTGGCGCGGCCGGTGCACCGGGTGCGACAGGTGCGACGGGGCCGACGGGGGCGACGGGCGCGACGGGGGCGACGGGTGAAACGGGTGCCACGGGGGCGACAGGTGCGACGGGTGCGACGGGCGCGACGGGGGCGACAGGCGCGACGGGGGCATCGGGCACTACCGGTCAGAACATCGTGTCAACCCTCAGCACGAGCGGCGTCACGTTGACTCCGACTGCCCAAACATCGCTGATACCTGGCTTGTCGCAGCCGATCACGGTGGGCGCAAACAGTTCAGTCATGATCTGGACCGACGGAGGGTTCTTCCCCGTCAGTACGGCAAGAGGCGATGCCGTCGTCGTCGATATCTTCGTGCTGGATGCATCGAGCGCCGGTACAGTGATTCTTGGACAGCACCGGTATATCGCAACCAATGGCGCGTTCGTCGAAAACGCCAACTGGTCGTTCTCCCTGGCGCCGCCGCTCGTGGCGGGCGCGCACACCATCTCGGTTGGTGCATTCCTGTCGGGGAACGCGACATCGGCAGGACAGCTGGCCAATGCCGTCGTCGGCGCCGCGGCGACTGAATTGAACCGCGGCGCTCTCAATACCCTGCAGATCAACAAGTAGATGTAACTTGGATCCGCTGTGCGGATCTACGGCATCAATCCGGTTCTCGAAGCGCTGCGCGCGGGTCGCGTCACCGCGATCCGTATCTCGACGCGCGCCGACGATCGCCTCACCGAGATCGTCGGCCTCGCCACCGCGCAGGGCATTCCGGTGCGCCGCACGAATGTCGATGAGCTGAATCGATTCTCGCACCGCGGCAGCCACCAGGGCGTCGTCGCCGACGTGCGCGATCAGACGACGCTCGGCGTCGAGGATCTGATCGCCGGAGCGAGCGGCGCGGCGCTCCTCGTCGTGCTCGATCAGATCGAGGATCCCCACAATGTCGGCGCGATCCTGCGCACGGTCGATGCGGCGGGCGCTGACGGCATCGTCCGTCAGTCGCGCCACGCGGCGCGGCTCGACGGCGCGGCCGCGAAGGCGTCGGCCGGCGCCGTGTCGCACGTGCGGGTCGCCGACGTCGTCAACATCGCGCGGGCGCTCGACGCGTTGAAGGGTGCGGGCGTCTGGACGGTCGGACTCGCCGGCGACGCGCCGAAGCGGTACGATGAAATCGATTTCACGCTGCCGACGGCAGTCGTGCTCGGCGCCGAAGGCAGCGGTCTGCGGCGCCTGGTCCGCGAACGCTGCGACTGGCTCGCCTGTATCCCCATGAGAGGACACGTCGAGAGCCTGAATGTGTCGGTCGCGGCCGGGATCGTGCTCTTCGAGGCCATCCGTCAAAGAAATTCGCCCCGCCCGTAAACCATGTACAATAGTGGGTTGCGGACGCCTCCAACGCCTCAGCCGTTGCAAAAAGGCTCACTGCCTTGCGCGAGTGGCACAGGACGTGCTAAAGTGCACCTTTTGTTCTGGCTGGCGTAGCTCAGTCGGTAGAGCAGCTGATTTGTAATCAGCAGGTCGGGGGTTCAAATCCCTTCGCCAGCTCCGTCGGCATACGTAAGGTAAGCGCCCAGTAAAACACTCGAATTCCAAACACAGATAGTTGGCGAGGTAGCGAAGCGGTCAAACGCAGCAGACTGTAAATCTGTCGCCCTAGCGGCTTCGAAGGTTCGAGTCCTTCCCTCGCCACCATCTTTCGCTCGTTGCCTGAACGTTTCGCAACGAGCTTCGGATGGCGAGCCGACGAAGTGAGATTTGCGGGCGGCGCAGACGGCTGCGAGCCGAGGAGCGGAGAAGATCGCGGCGGCGCATCAGCGGGCCTGCCCGCCGCAGCGCGAGTAGGCGAAGTGAGCGAGCGCGTAGGCGGGAGTAACTCAGTGGTAGAGTCACAGCCTTCCAAGCTGTTGGTCGCGGGTTCGATCCCCGTCTCCCGCTCCATCCTTCGCTCGCGTCGCGAGCTTCGGATGGCAAGCCAAACGACAGTAAATGGCGATAGGCCGCAGCACGCGGTCGATCCGTCGGGTGTCGCCGACCTGTCGGCCGAAGCGCCGCAGGCGCGGAGGCCGATGTAGCTCAGTTGGCAGAGCGCGTCCTTGGTAAGGACGAGGTCACCAGTTCAATCCTGGTCATCGGCTCCAACCTTCGCTCGCCCGACGCGTGAGCGAGCTTCGGTTGGCGAGCCAACAGGTAGACGAAGGTTGTCCACCGAAGCGCGAAGGTGGACCGACGGACATAAGCACCACAGCGGACTCTTACAGACGACGAGGATCGTTGACATGGCCAAAGAAAAATTCGATCGCAGCAAACCGCACGTGAACGTCGGCACCATCGGGCACATCGATCATGGCAAGACGACGCTCACCGCCGCACTCACCAAGGTCGCGGCCGACAAGGGCTGGGCCAAGTTCGTGTCGTACGACGAGGTCGCCAAGGCGTCCGAGTCGCAGGGCCGACGCGATGAGACGAAGATTCTGACGATCGCGACGAGCCACGTCGAGTACTCGAGCGCGAAGCGGCACTACGCGCACGTCGACTGCCCGGGCCACGCCGATTACATCAAGAACATGATCACCGGCGCGGCGCAGATGGACGGTGCCATCCTCGTCGTCAGCGCGGTCGACGGGCCGATGCCGCAGACGCGCGAGCACGTCCTGCTCGCGAGCCAGGTGAACGTGCGGTATCTCGTCGTCGCGCTGAACAAGGTGGACGCGATCGACGATCCGGAGCTGCTCGACCTCGTCGAGCTCGAGGTGCGCGAGCTGCTCAAGCACTACAAGTTCCCCGGCGACGACATCCCGGTGATCCGTCTCTCGGCGCTCAAGGCGCTGCAGGGCGATCCGGAAGGCGTCGCGGGCGTGATCAAGCTCATGGAAGCGCTCGACAGCTACGTGCCGCTTCCGCAGCGCGAAGTCGACAAGCCGTTCCTGATGCCGATCGAAGACGTGTTCTCGATCTCGGGCCGCGGCACGGTGGTCACGGGCCGCGTCGAGCGCGGACAGGTGAAGGTCGGCGAGGAAGTCGAGATCGTCGGGTTCAAGCCGACGGAAAAGAAGGTCGTGACCGGCGTCGAGATGTTCCGCAAGCTGCTCGACGCGGGCGTCGCCGGCGACAACATCGGCGTGCTCCTGCGCGGCGTGGAAAAAGACGACGTCGAGCGCGGACAGGTGCTCGCCAAACCGGGCTCCATCAAGCCGCACACGAAGTTCAAGGGCGAGGTCTACATCCTTTCGAAGGAAGAGGGCGGCCGCCATACGCCGTTCTTCAACGGCTATCGTCCCCAGTTCTACATCCGCACCACCGACGTCACCGGCACGCTGAACCTGCCGGAAGGCGTCGAGATGGTGATGCCGGGCGACAACACGACGATCTCGGCCGAGCTGATGGCGCCGGTCGCGCTCGAAAAGGGCGCGCGCTTCGCGATCCGCGAAGGCGGCCGCACCGTCGGCGCCGGAACGGTCACTGAGATCGTCGAGTAGTCGCGGTGACGCGCTGGCATCCCTTTCGTCGACGGTCCGTTCCGGATACGCGCGAGCGGTTTTACGCCGCGAGCGTGTCAGCGCGTGGGGGTGGAGCCCCACGCGGAGTAAAAAATGAGAGACATCGTGACCATGGCGTGCCAGGAGTGCAAGCGGCGCAACTACAGCACGACCAAGAACAAGAAGAAGACGACGGAGCGGCTGGAATTCTCGAAGTACTGCCGCTTCTGCCGGAAACACACGGCGCATAGGGAATCGAAGTAGACGAACGAGTTCGGCGGCGCCAGCGACACGCCGCGCCCGGAACGGCGCGACGCCGGAGGGCAGAGCGAGTGAAGGGCGCGAGATGCGCGCGAAGCGAAGCGGAGCGCGCTGTAGACAAAGGCCAGTAGCTCAATTGGCAGAGCACCGGTCTCCAAAACCGGGGGTTGGGGGTTCGATTCCCTCCTGGCCTGCCAACCTTCGCTCACGCTTGCGAACGAGCGCGTGAGCTACGGTTGGCAAGCCGGGCGAAGGTTGTCCACCGAAGCGCGAAGCGCGAAGGTGGACGTCGATGAGAGCGAGCTGGAAGCAGGAAAGTAAGGACATGGCGGAAACAACGACGCTCGAAACAGTCAGAGAAGCGACCGGTGGACGTCTCGAGCGCGCGCGGCTGTTCCTCAGCGAGGTGCGGAACGAGCTGAAGCGCGTCACCTGGCCGGGCTCGAAGGAAGTGTACGCGACGACGGTCGTCGTCATTCTCGTCTCGGTGTTCTTCGGCGTGTACCTCTTCGTCCTCGACTTCGGGCTGCTGAAGCTCGTGCAGTGGATCTTCAAGATGTTCGGCGTGTCAGGGCCGACCGCATGACCGACGTCGCGACGAAGAGCTGGTACATCGTCCACACCTACTCGGGGTTCGAGAAAAAGGTCGCCGAATCGCTGCAGGAGCGCGTCAAGGCGTACGGGCTGCAGAACGACATCGGCGAAGTCCTCATCCCGACCGAGGACGTCGTGGAGATGCGCGGCGGCAAGAAGGTCGTCACCGCGAAGCGGTTCTTTCCCGGCTACATCCTGGTCGAGATGAACATGTCCGACCACGCGTGGCACGTGGTGAAGAACACGCCGAAGGTAACCGGCTTCGTCGGCGCCGGCGCGAAGCCTACGCCGCTCAGCAAGGAGGAGGTCGAACAAATCCTCCAGCAGGTGCGGACGGCGGCCGAGAAGCCGAAGCCGAAGTACATGTTCGAGAAGGGCGAGCAGGTGCGGATCAACGAAGGCCCGTTCACCAGCTTCAACGGCGTCGTCGACGAGGTGAATCTCGACAAGAACACGCTGAAGGTGATGGTGACGATCTTCGGACGATCGACGCCCGTGGAATTGGATTTCTTGCAGGTGGAGAAGATTTAGACCCAATCGTGATTTTCGTGGTTTCGTGAGTTCGTGGCTTGACGGTTAAACGATGGCCAAGAAAGTACAAGCAGTCGTGAAGCTCCAGATTGCCGCCGGCAAGGCAACGCCGGCGCCGCCCGTGGGGACCGCGCTCGGCCCGCAGGGCGTCAACATCATGGACTTCTGCAAGAACTTCAATTCGCGCACGGCGAAAGACGAGGGGTTGATCATCCCCGTGGTCGTCACCGTATTCGCGGATCGGTCCTACACGTTCATCACCAAGACGCCGCCCGCGGCGGTCCTGCTGAAGCGCGCCGCGAACATCGCGAAGGGATCGGCCGAGCCGAACAAAAACAAGGTCGGCACTGTGACGGCGAAGCAGGTCGAGGAGATCGCGAAGACGAAGATGCCCGACCTGAACGCGGAGTCGCTCGAAGCCGCGATCAAGACCGTTCGCGGAACAGCCCGATCGATGGGGCTGGACGTGATCGGATAGGGGCTGGTTGCTGGGCAGCCCTAAAGGTCTGCGCTACCGAATCTAGGCGTCAGCGCGTGACAGCCTTGAGCCGTTGCGAGGCGCTTTCGCGGAGCAACAGCGACGGGGTGGAGCCCGGCGCAATGAAAGACGCGGGGCCCACGCGAAGTAAAACAGTGGAAGCGCTCGCGAGCGCGTTCGGACCACGGAGGTTTCATCACATGCGCAAACGCGGAAAGCAATTCGCCGCTGCCCGCGGCCAGGTCGCTCCCGATCGAACGTATTCGATCGAGGAGGCGATCCCGCTCGTGCAGAAGGTCAAGTTCGCCAAGTTCGATGAGACCGTGGACATGTCGCTGCGCCTCGGCGTCGATCCGAAGCACGCCGACCAGATGGTGCGCGGCACCGTCGTACTTCCACATGGACTGGGCAAGAGCAAGCGCGTCCTCGCGATTGCGGGCGGCGAGAAGCAGAAGGAAGCGCAGGAAGCCGGCGCCGACGTCATCGGCGGCGAAGAGATGGTGGACAAAATCCAGGGCGGCTTCATGGACTTCGACGCCGTCGTCGCCACGCCCGACATGATGCGCGCCGTCGGCAAGCTCGGGAAGGTGCTTGGCCCGCGCGGCCTGATGCCGAATCCGAAGACCGGCACCGTCACCACCGACATCGCGAAGGCGATCAAGGAAATCAAGGCCGGCAAGGTGGAGTTCCGCGTCGACAAGACCGGCATCATCCACGCTCCGCTCGGCAAGACGTCGTTCAAATCCGATGCGCTCGTCGCTAACGCGCACGCGCTCGTTGACAGCATCGTGAAAGCGAAGCCCGCGGCGGCCAAGGGCAAATATCTGAGGAGCGTCACCGTCTCATCGACGATGGGTCCGGGGATCAGGATCGACACGACGCACATTGATGTTGCGGTGAAACACTGACGCGCGATGGAATTCGGGATTAGGGATTGGGGATTTGGGATTCGCCGGCTTTGGACTACCCGAATCCCGAATCCGAATCCCGAATCCCATCGGACTACAAGGATCAGTAAATGGCTGTCACCAGAGCGGACAAAGAGCAGGAGCTGCATCAGCTCGAGCAGGCGTTCAAGGGATCGGAAACCGCGATTCTCGTCGACTACAAAGGGCTGACTGTTCCGCAGGTAACCGATCTGCGGCGGCAGATTCGCGGCGCGAAGGCGGGCTACAAGGTCGTGAAGAACACGCTCGCCAAGCGCGCGCTGAAGGGGACGCGCTTCGCCGCCCTGGAGAAGTACTTCGAAGGGACGACGGCAGTCGCCTACACCGCGACCGATCCGGTCGCGCTCGCCAAGACGCTGACAACGTTCGTCAAGACGGCGCCGACGCTGACGATCAAAGCGGCGGTCGTGCAGGGCACGTCGGTGGCGCCCGCCGGCATCACCGATCTGGCGAACATGCCGAGCAAGCCGGAGCTGTATGCGCGCCTCCTCGGCACGATGCAGGCCCCGATGGTCAACGTCGTGCGCGTGCTGCGCGCCGCGCCGCAGGATTTCATGAACGTGCTTTCGCAGATCGAGAAGAAGAAGTCTGCGTAGGCGACAGTGTCGCGATTAGGGATGAGGGATCAGGCGTCGCAAGCAGAGCCGAGCGACCGAAGGTCGCGAAGGCACAGGCCGCGGGGGCGGCGCCCCGGCGGCAGAGTAAGAAATGTGGTGGGGGCCCCACCACGCCAACAGAGAGAGAGAAACCCATGGCCGAAGTGACACAGCAGCAGGTCGTCGATTACATCAAGGGGATCAGTGTTCTCGAGCTCTCGCAGCTGGTGAAGACGCTCGAGTCGGAGCTCGGCGTCTCGGCGGCGGCGGCCATGCCGGTGTTCGCGGGCGCGGCGCCGGGCGCGGCGGGCGGCGGCGCGGCGGCGCCGGCCGAAGAGAAGACCGAGTTCACGGTGACGCTGACCGAAGTCGGCACCAACAAGATCAACGTGATCAAAGTCGTCCGCGAGATCACCGCGCTCGGCCTCAAGGAAGCCAAGGACCTCGTCGAGGGCGCGCCCAAGCCGATCAAGGAAGCGATCCCGAAGGACGAAGCCGCAGCGATCAAGAAGAAGTTCGAGGACGTCGGCGCCAAGGTTGAGATCAAGTAGGGCCGAGCCCTACAGGTTCAGCAGATGCCGTTTCGCGAGTGGGCGAAGCGGGCGAGCGCTCCGATTCTCCTCGAGGTTTAAAGAATGTACAGCCTTCCCAAGAACGTCTACCGCGAGCGCATCGACTTTTCGAAAATCAAGACGACTGTCCCGATTCCGAACCTGATCGAGATCCAGAAGAAGTCCTACGAACGCTTCCTGCAGATGAACCGTCTGCCGAGCGAGCGCGAGGACGCGGGTCTCCAGTCGGTGTTCAAATCGGTCTTCCCGATCAGCGACTTCCGCGAGAACTCGTCGCTCGAGTTCATCGAGTACTCGATCGGGAACTGGGAGTGCAAGTGCGGCAAGCTGCAGGGACTGCATCATCTGCGCAAGCCGTGCAGCAACTGCGGCGCGACGCTGATCGCGGATCCGTACGGCGACCGCGAGGTGCTCTGCCCGCGCTGCGGCAAAGCGAACCAGGCGCGCGGCGACGTCTGCGACATCTGCGGCAACACCGTCGGCCTGAAGCTGAAGTACGACGTCGACGAGTGCCAGGAGCGCGGCATGACCTACGCCGTGCCGCTCAAGGTGACGATCCGCCTCGTGGTCTGGAACAAGGATCCCGAGACCGGCGTGAAGACCATCCGCGACATCAAGGAGCAGGAGGTCTACTTCGGCGACATCCCGCTGATGACGGAGAACGGGACCTTCATCATCAACGGCACCGAGCGCGTCATCGTCAGCCAGCTGCACCGCTCGCCGGGCGCCTTCTTCCACTCGGAAGACAAGACGCTCTACGTCGCGCAGATCATTCCGTACCGCGGGTCGTGGGTGGAGTTCGAGTACGACACGAAGAACCTCCTCTACGTGCGCATCGACCGCAAGCGAAAGTTCCTGGCGACCGTCTTCCTCCGCGCGCTCGGCCTGCGCGGCGCCGACGAGATCGTCCGGGCGTTCTACAGCGTCGACAAGCTGCACCTGAAGAACGGCAAGATCTACTGGGGCGTCGCCGACAGCCTCGTCGGCCTCCGCGCGGCCACCGAGATCCAGGTGCCGGGTGGCGAGTTCACGATCCAGTCGGGCAAGAAGATCACGAAGAACGCGATCGAGGCGCTGAAGAAGGCGAACGTCGAGGCGGTGGAGATCTCCGACGCCGAGCTCGAAGGCGCGTACGCCGCCGCGGACGTCGTCGACCCGTCGACGGGCGAAGTGATCCTCGAGGCGAACGAGCCGCTCGAGCCGCGCGTCGTCTCGATGGCGCAGGAGAAGAACGTCGACCGCATCGAGATCTTCTTCCCCGAGCGCGACGAGGTCGGTCCGATCATCGGTGCGACGCTGAAGAAGGATCCGATCCACACGCACGAAGAGGCGCTCATCGAGATCTACCGCCGGCTGCGGCCGGGCGATCCGCCCACGCTCGACAGCTCGCGGTCGCTCTTCGAGAACATGTTCTTCAACCCGCAGAAGTACGACTTCTCGCGCGTCGGCCGGTTGAAGCTCAACACGAAGCTCGGGCTCAACACGCCGCTCGACGAGAAGATCCTGCACCCGCAGGACTTCTACGAGGTCATCAAGTACCTGCTCAAGCTGCGGAGGAATCCGGCGAACGTCGACGACATCGATCACCTGGGCAACCGCCGCGTCCGCTCCGTCGGCGAGCTCCTCGAGAACCAGTTCCGCATCGGTCTGGTCCGGATGGAGCGCGCCATCAAGGAGAAGATGTCGGTCTACCAGGAAATGGCGACGGCGATGCCGCACGACCTGATCAACGCGAAGCCGGTCATGGCCGCCATCCGCGAGTTCTTCGGGTCGTCGCAGCTCTCGCAGTTCATGGACCAGACCAACCCGCTCTCCGAGATCACGCACAAGCGGCGTCTCTCGGCGCTCGGGCCGGGCGGCCTGTCGCGCGAGCGCGCCGGATTCGAGGTGCGCGACGTGCACCCGACGCACTACGGGCGCATCTGTCCGATTGAAACGCCGGAAGGTCCGAACATCGGCCTCATCTCGTCGCTGTCGTGCTATGCGCGCATCAACGAGTTCGGCTTCATCGAGTCGCCGTACCGCAAGGTGAAGGACGGCCGGGTCACCGACTACGTGCTTATCTCCAATGCCGGCGGCAACCCGAAGTACAAAGCGGGCGACATCGTCGAAGCCGACGACATGGTGAGCGACGACGGTCGTCCGAAGAAGAAGGGGGTCGAGTTCGAGCCGTACTCGTTCTACCTCTCCGCGTGGGAAGAGGATCAGTACGTCATCGCACAGGCCAACTCGCGCGTCGACGACAACATGCGGCTGAAGGAGGAGCGCATCAACTGCCGGCAGGCCGGTAATTTCATCCTCGCGCCGCGCGACAACGTGCAGTTCATCGACGTCTCGCCCAAGCAGCTCGTGTCGGTGGCGGCGTCGCTCATCCCGTTCCTCGAGAACGACGACGCGAACCGCGCGCTGATGGGCAGCAACATGCAGCGCCAGGCGGTGCCGCTGCTCCGCGCGCGGGCGCCGTTCGTCGGCACCGGCATGGAGTACATCACGGCGCGCGACTCGGGCGCCGTCATCGTCGCGCGGCGGTCCGGCACCATCGACTACGTCGACAGCCAGCGCATCGTCGTGCGCGTGGAGAGCGAGACCGAAGACGCGAACACGAGCAAGGAGATGGGCGCCGACATCTACCCGATGACGAAGTTCAAGCGCAGCAACCAGAACACGTGCATCACGCAGAAGCCGATCGTGCGGGTCGGCCAGAAGGTGCACAAGGGTCAGGTGCTCGCGGATGGACCGTGCACCGAGCTCGGCGAGCTGGCGCTCGGCAGAAACGTGCTGGTGGCGTTCATGCCGTGGCGCGGCTACAACTTCGAGGACGCGATCCTGGTTTCAGAACGGATGGTGAAGGACGACTACTACACGTCCATCCACATCGAAGAGTTCGAGATCGAGGCGCGCGACACGAAGCTGGGGCCGGAAGAGATCACGCGCGACATCCCGAACGTGTCGGAGAGCTTCCTGCGGGATCTCGACGACAGCGGCATCATCCGGATCGGCGCCTCGGTCAAGCCGGGCGACATCCTCGTCGGCAAGGTGACGCCGAAAGGCGAGACGCAGCTCACGCCTGAAGAGAAGCTGCTGCGCGCCATCTTCGGCGAGAAGGCGGGCGACGTCCGCGACGCCTCGCTCATCTGTCCGCCCGGCATCGAAGGCATCATCGTCGGCGTCAAGATCTTCTCCAGGAAAGGCATTGAAAAAGACGACCGTGCGAAAGCGATCGAGCAGGAAGAGCTCGAAATGATGGAGAAGAACCTTCAGGACGAGATCCGCATTCTCCACGAGGAGATCAAGAAGCGGATCGTCATGATGCTGAAGAACCAGGAGCTCAGGTCGGATCTCTTCGACGAGTACGGCCGCGAGCGTCTGCTGAAGAAGGGCACGGTGCTCACGCCGGAACTCCTGCAGGAGATGCCCTACGAGACGATGATCCGTCTCAAGATCGCGACCGACGACACGCGCCTCGAGGACGACCTGCGCGATCTCGAAGAGCGCACCGAGCGGCAGGTGGAAGTCATCCGGAACCTCTTCGAAGAGAAGAAGGAGAAGATCCGCCGCGGCGACGAGCTGCCTCCGGGCGTCATCAAGCTCGTGAAGGTGTACGTCGCGATGAAGCGCAAGCTGTCGGTCGGCGACAAGATGGCCGGCCGCCACGGCAACAAGGGCGTCATCGCGAGAATCCTCCCAGAGGAGGATATGCCACATCTGCCGGACGGCACGCCGGTGGAGATTGTGCTCAACCCGCTCGGCGTTCCGTCGCGTATGAACGTCGGCCAGATTCTCGAGACGCACCTCGGCTGGGCCGCGCACGCGCTCGGCCTCTACTTCGCGACGCCGGTGTTCGACGGCGCGACCGAGAGCGAGATCAAGAACTGGCTCGATCGCGCCGGACTGCCCAAGGGCGGCAAGACGCGGCTCTTCGACGGCATGACGGGCGACGCGTTCGAGCAGGACGTCACGGTCGGCTACATCTACATGCTGAAACTCTCGCACCTGGTCGACGACAAGATCCACGCGCGGTCGATCGGACCGTACTCGCTCATCACCCAGCAGCCGCTGGGCGGCAAAGCGCAGTTCGGCGGACAGCGGTTCGGCGAAATGGAGGTGTGGGCGCTCGAAGCATACGGATCGGCGCACATCCTCCAGGAGCTGCTCACCGCGAAGTCGGACGATGTGACCGGGAGGGCGAAGATTTACGAGGCGATCGTCAAAGGCGACGCGTCGTTCACGGCGGGTCTGCCGGAGTCGTTCAACGTCCTCATCCGCGAGCTCCAGTCGCTCTGTCTGGACGTCGAGCTGATGAAGACGAAGAAGAAGGCCGTGGAAGCGGCGCCGGCCGAACCAGTGCTCGAACAGGTGTAAATAAATGAGACCTTCATTTCACGAACGTGGAGCTCTGACCAGCGATTTCGATGCGATTCGCATCAGCCTCGCCTCGCCCGACAAGATCATGTCGTGGTCGCACGGCGAGGTAACCAAGCCGGAGACCATCAACTACCGCACGTTCAAGCCGGAAAGGGACGGCCTGTTCTGCGCGAAGATCTTCGGCCCGATCACCGACTGGGAGTGCTTGTGCGGCAAGTACAAGCGCATGAAGCACCGCGGCGTCATCTGCGACAAGTGCGGCGTGGAAGTGACGCAGGCGAAGGTTCGCCGCGAGCGCCTCGGTCACATCACGCTCGCCACGCCGGTGAGCCACGTGTGGTTCTTCAAAGGGCTGCCGAGCCGCATCGGACATCTGCTCGACATCTCGCTGCGCGACCTCGAACGCGTCCTCTACTTCGAGGCGTACGTCGTCGTCGATCCGGGTGACACGGAGCTGAAGCAGAACTCGCTGCTCAACGAAGAGCAGTATCGCAAGGCGCGCGAGGAGCACGGGCCGAAGTTCAAGGCGCAGATGGGCGCCGAGGCGATCAAGGAGCTGCTGAAGCGCGTGAACGTCGATCGGCTCGCGATCGAGCTGCGCGACCGGATGCGCACCGAGAACTCGGCGCAGAAGAAGCTGAAGTTCGCCAAGCGGCTCAAGGTCGTCGACTCGTTCAGAAAGTCCAGCAACCGTCCGGAGTGGATGATCCTCGACGTCATCCCGGTGATTCCGCCCGAGCTGCGTCCGCTCGTTCCGCTCGACGGCGGCCGCTTCGCGACCTCCGACCTCAACGATCTCTATCGCCGCGTCATCAACCGGAACAACCGGTTGAAGAAGCTGATGGAGCTGAAGGCGCCGGACGTCATCATCAGAAACGAAAAGCGCATGCTGCAGGAAGCGGTCGATGCGCTGTTCGACAACGGACGCCGCGGCCGCGTGCTGCGCGGCGCCAACAACCGTCCGCTGAAATCGCTGTCCGATACGCTGAAGGGCAAACAGGGGCGCTTCCGCCAGAACCTGCTCGGCAAACGCGTCGACTACTCCGGGCGCTCGGTCATCGTCGTCGGACCCGAGCTGAAGCTGCACCAGTGCGGGCTGCCGAAGAAGATGGCGCTCGAGCTCTTCAAGCCGTTCATCTACAACAAGCTCGAAGAGCGCGGGCTCGTCCAGACGATCAAGCAGGCGAAGGAGATGGTGGAGCTGCAGCGTCCCGAAGTGTGGGACGTGCTCGAGGAAGTGATTCGCGAGCACCCGGTGCTGCTCAACCGCGCGCCGACGCTGCACCGCCTCGGCATCCAGGCGTTCGAGCCGGTGCTGGTCGAGGGCAAGGCGATTCGCATCCACCCGCTCGTCTGCACGGCATTCAACGCCGACTTCGACGGCGACCAGATGGCGGTCCACATTCCGTTGTCGCCCGAAGCGCAGATCGAAGCGTCGGTGCTGATGCTCTCGAGCAACAACATCCTGTCGCCGGCGCACGGCGCGCCGATCGCGATTCCGTCGCAGGACATCGTCCTCGGCTGTTACTACCTGACGAAGGCGAAGGCGGGCGCGAAGGGCGAAGGGCGCGCGTTCGGCAACGCCGACGACGTGATGCTCGCGCTCGAAGCGGGCGAGCTCGAGACGCTGTCGCCGATCCGGTTGCGCTTCACCGGCGATCTGCAGGATCTGACGGCGGCCCGCGACGATCAGGACGTGCTGCACACCGAAGTGCAGAACGTCATCAACAAGATCATCAACACGACCGTCGGGCGCGTCATCCTCAATCAGTCGCTGCCGAAGGAGATGCCGTACGTCAACGGCCTGCTGAAGAAGAAGGGTCAGCAGCAGCTCGTGCAGTCGTGCTACCTGAAGTTCGGCCTCGAGAAGACCGTCGAGATGCTCGATCAGCTGAAGCATCTCGGCTTCACCTACGCGACCCGGTCGGGGTTGTCGATCGGGATCGACGACCTGATCATCCCGAAGGAAAAGGTCAATCTCGTCAGCCGCGCGCGCGAAGAGGTCATCAAGGTCGAATCGCAGTATCTCGAAGGCGCCATCACCAACGGCGAGCGCTACAACAAGGTCATCGCGATCTGGTCCGAGGCGACCGAAGAAATCGCCAACGCGATGTTCAGTGAGATGGAGGCGCTCGACAAGGAAGGCCGGATGTTCAACCCGGTCTACATCATGGCCGACTCCGGCGCGCGCGGATCCAAGCAGCAGATCCGCCAGCTCGCCGGCATGCGCGGCCTGATGGCGAAGCCGTCGGGCGAGATCATCGAGACGCCCATCACGGCCAACTTCCGCGAAGGCCTCGAGGTGCAGCACTACTTCATCTCGACGCACGGCGCGCGGAAGGGTCTGGCCGACACGGCGCTGAAGACGGCCGACTCGGGCTATCTGACGCGCCGTCTGGTCGACGTCGCGCAGGACGTGATCATCCACGAGCACGATTGCGGCACCCTCGACGGCATCGAGGCGCGCGCGATCGTCGAGTCGGGCGAGATCATCGAGCCGTTGCGCGACCGCATCATCGGCCGCGTGACGCTCGAGAAGATCACCGACCCGTTCAGCGGCGAGACGATCATCGACGTCAACGACGAAATCAACGAGGATCTCTCGTCGGAGATTCAGGACGCCGGTATCGAGAAGGTGAAGATCCGATCGGTCCTGACGTGCCAGTCGCGCCGCGGCGTCTGCGCGAAGTGCTACGGCCGCGACCTCGCGACCGGCAAGATGGTGGAGCTCGGCCAGGCCGTCGGCGTCATCGCGGCGCAGTCGATCGGCGAGCCGGGCACGCAGCTGACGATGCGGACGTTCCACATCGGCGGCACGGCGTCGCGCGTCAGCGAGCAGTCGACGCTCGAAGCGCGGCACGACGGCACCGTCCGGTTCCAGGGACTGCAGGTCGTCGAAGGCAAGGACGGCAACCTCGTCGTCATGAACCGCAACGGCTCGCTCGTCATCCAGGACGCGAAGGGGCGCGATCGCGAGCGCTATCCGATCGTCTACGGCGCGCGGCTGAAGGTGAAGGAAGGCGGGACCATCGAGCAGGGTCAGACGCTCGTCGAGTGGGATCCGTACACGTTCTCGATCCTCACCGAGGAGTCGGGACAGGTGCGGTTCAAGGACATCCTCGAAGGCATCACCGTGCACGAGGAAGTCGACGAGGTCACCGGCCTGTCGCGCCTCATCATCGTCGACTCGCCGGACGAGAAGAAGCAGCCGTCGATCGAGATCAAGAAGAAAGACGGTACTGTGGGCCGCCGCTATCACATGCCGGTGCACGCGCACATGATGGTGAGCGACGGCGAAGCGGTCTCGGCGGGCGACGTGCTCGCCAAGATCCCGCGCGAGACGACGAAGACGAAGGACATCACCGGCGGCCTGCCGCGCGTGGTGGAGCTGTTCGAGGCGAGGAAGCCGCGCGAGACGGCGGTCATCTCGGAAATCGACGGCATCGTCCACTATGGCGGCATCGTGAAGGGTCAGCGGAAGATCATCATCACACCGGACGAGCCGGGCGCCGAGCAGCGCGAGTACGCGCTGCCGCGCGGCGTTCACGTGAACGTTCAGGAAGGCGAGCGTGTGCGCGCGGGCGAGCCGCTGATGGATGGTCCGAGCAACCCGCACGACATCCTGAACGTGCTCGGTGAGAAGGCGCTGCAGTCGTACCTCGTGAACGAGATCCAGGAGGTCTACCGGCTGCAGGGCGTCAACATCAACGACAAGCACATCGAGACGATCGTGCGGCAGATGATGCGCTGGGTGAAGATCGAGGACGTGGGCGACACGGAGTTCCTCATCGAGGAGCAGGCCGACAAGTTCCGCTTCCTCGAGGAGAACGAGCGCGTGCTGTCCGACGGCGGACGTCCGGCGCAGGGCCGGCCGATGCTGCTCGGCATCACGAAGGCGTCGCTCTCGACTGACTCGTTCATCTCGGCGGCGTCGTTCCAGGAAACGACGCGCGTGCTGACCGAAGCGTCGATTTCCGGCAAGGTCGATCACCTGCGCGGCCTGAAGGAGAACGTGACGATGGGCCGGCTGATTCCGGCCGGCACCGGGTTCGAGTACTACCGGAACGTGCGGATTCCGGCGGACGAGCCGCCGCCGCCGCCGGCGCCGGTGCAGCCGACCGACGACGAGCTCGAGCTGGAGCGCGACATGGAGTACTTCGTCGAGCCGGACGAAGCGATGGTGCCGCGCACGGGACCGGGAGATCTCGAAGGCTGAGATTTCAGCATTTCAGATTTCGGATTTCGGATTTCGGATTGGGCGGCGGTCGACGGATCGCCGCCCTCAGTTTTTTGTGGCGTTCGGCACACGAGCCGCCCTGATCAATCCCAGGTTGTGCGATCCCGTCACCGCGGCGCGCGGCTCATTTGCAACGTTCGGCGGACGAACAACAAAGGGAGCCGTCATGGCACATCAACGGGTCCTACGACTTGGCGGAGTGATTTTCCTGCTTGCATTCTGCGGATCGAGAACGCAGCTGCCCCGAATCGAGGCTCAGGCGCCCTCAGAGCTCGTTCAGGCACCTTCAACGACGGGCTGCCGGGTAAGTGAACTTGTCCGGGCGGAGCCACCGAGAGATCCCAATGCCGATCCCTTTGGACTAGGCCCGTGGTACATCAATGCCGATCGTTCCATATGGGCTGGGTGGGGTGCGGGACATTGGGCTTCTGGAAACAACGGAAACAAGGTTCTCTGGATTCGGCCGCCAGGAACGAATCTCAAGGTGGTGGGGCGTCGGCTTGACGGCGACGGTGCCATGGCACTCAAAGCCGACATTCCATGCTGTTATCCGACAGGTTTTCAGGCGAGCCGAGTCTTTTTCCCCACGTCTGGTTGCTGGGAGGTCACGGCGACGGCCGGTGGCAGTGAACTCAAGTTCGTTACCAAGGTGTCGTGAGACGCCGCCGAACAACGCGCCGGAGCCGTCGCGCCTAATGTCCGTGCCAGCCCGTAGCCGCAGCGCGCGGCTCAGCGCGAGACGTTATGCGGACACGGATTGACCGACCACCGGAAAACAAGGGTTCGCAGATGCTCGGCGAAGCGCAGTTTCCGTAGACATTTTCACCCGGTGTCGGTGTACTTGCCGCTGTCCGTGCCGGTACCGATGATACTTACGGTCTCGATGGCGTCATTGGCGCGGTGGCCGTATTGAAATATCGCGTCGCCGTCAGGCGAGCAGGCATCGCGGTCGTTTTGTTGTACGCGGTTGTTCTCATGGCGCCGCACGTCGGAGAGCCTGATCGAACCGAGCCTGGCGCAATTGCGGTCGTTCGCGCCATCATGGCTGGCGAGTTGGCGTACGCGTCGCTCAATGAAGGGTACTACGACACACTGGAGTGCCTCGACTCTGCCTCATGTGTCCCCGGGGTCCGTGGCCACAGTCCCTTCCTGGAACACCACTTGGCGGTAACACAGGAGCGACGTGGGTACGGCTTCGAGTTTCATGCAGGCCCGAGCGCTGAGCCCCGGTCTGACCGGCGCGTGTCTCACTCAGCGATGACGCGTTTCGCCGTTGTCGCGATTCCGTTGAATTCGACGCCGCAGCGTCATTCGTTCTGTGGTGACGATAGAGGATCGATCTACTTTACCGACGGCGGGGCTGTGCCCCGGGTTGAGGCCGGTCGGTGTCTCGATACACGACACTCCGTTGCCGACGTCCGGCCGGCCGGTAGGTAAACTATCCTGCAACGTCGACGGCCGCATAACATCGCGATGGAGCCGACGGCGCCTGTTCAGATGTGAGCGCCACGGCTCATCGCGAACGGCGTTAGGTGGTCAGAGTATGTTGATGAAACGAATTCCTAAGGGCCTATCCTTGATCTGCGCGGTACTCGCGTTCTCGGCTATCGCGGTCGAAGCACAAATACCATCGATCCAGGAGCAGTTAGCTCTTGCGGAAGCGAAGTGGTCGACCAACAAACCAAAAACGTACGAATTCACTCTCAAGATTATTTGCTTCTGTGCACCAGCGCCACCGGGTTCTGAACCAATTGTGTTTCGCGTAAACAATGGTGCGGGATCACGCGCGGGTTTGCTTCGAACACGCTCACCCGAGGACTTAGAGAAGTACAGTACTGTAGAAAAGCAGTTTGCGTTCATTCGTACAGCACTGAGAGAACAGCCGTATCGGATGGAGATTGAATACGACCCCGATCTCGGTTATCCAAGACGCGTATACATTGATCCGAAACAATACACGGCAGACGAAGAGTATGGCTTTGCGATCGAAGCGTTCACCGCGCTGTCCCGGTAGCGAAGAGGTGTGTCTTGAATGGCCTAACCAAGCGCTGCACCCGACGAGCCGCGCGGGACCGTTTGAACGCTCAGCGAAAAGAGGCGGCTCGCGGGTGAGCGCCGATCGTTAGACCGCCTGCATGCCATAACCAAGAGTCTCGGAGAACACGATGGAGGCCAGCAACGAGAACGACGCCGTGTTTCGAGATGCCCTTCAAGGGCTCCACAATGGAGACTTTTCTCGGCTCGAGACGCTGTTCGACGATGAAGCGGGCCGCGGGCGTGCACGGATTGTCGACTGGTACGAAGAGGGCCGTTTCCGGACTGAAGAGAAGGCGTTGGCGGAAGCGCTGACGTGCGCATGCTTTCTCGGCCGGACCAGCGTGGCAACGTACTTGTTGACGCACGGCCTCGATCCATCGGGCGGCGCCGGCACTGGCCTGAACGCATTCCATTGGGCCGTGAACCGTGGGCAGTTGGAAACGGTGCGGTTGCTCATTCAATGGAAAGCTCCGCTCGAACCACGAAGCATGTACGGAGGCAATGTCCTCGACACAGCCGTCTGGTCGGCCATCAACGAACCGCGCCCGAATCATCTGCAGATCATCGAAGAGTTG
>QHWB01000073.1 GCA_003222395.1 Acidobacteriota bacterium | reverse complement strand
GATCCTCGAGGAGAACGTCCGGCAGCGCGCCGTGCGCCCGCGCCAGCGCGAGATTGCTGCGCGCGCGGCGCAGCCACTCGTCCGGCCGCGTCGGATCGCGCAGATCAGGCGGCATAGATCTCACGGCCGTCGCGCATGGCCGGACGAATGACCGTGCCGACGCGATCCTTGAAGCGCTCGATGTCCTCTGGAGTCACGACAACCACGTCTACAGGAATGTCGACGCTCGGCAGGTGGAGATAGATTTCCTGAGCGAGATGACCGCGATGCTCGACGTCCGTCTTGACGACGAGCAGGTCGATGTCGCTGTCGGGTCCCATGTCGCCGCGCGCAGCAGAGCCGAAGAGGATAATGCGATCGGGCCGCGCAATCTCGACGATCCTGCGGACAAGGACGTCTAGGGCAGCATCGAGTGCGGCGGTCGGCGCATGGGGTCGCGTCACGTTCGGTTCGTCCAGGCTCTCCGATAGCTTCTGTTGGTGCTGAGATCAGCCGGACCGCGGATTACGCCGAAGTATTTTGCGATCACCGGCGAGGAACCGGTCTTATGCAAGCGCTCGGCGATGATCCGCCGCGCGAGCTCGCTCGTCGGGATGCCGCATCTGCGGGCTTCGCGTCGCAATGCGCCGACGAGTTCATCGCTCAGCCGAATCGTCAGAGTTTTGCTCACCGAGATGAGTGTAACGCGGAAACGGCGCGGCATCGTCGGCCTGCGGCGGTCAGCTAACGACCGAAGACTTGACTGCCGACCTGACGAAACGACTGAAGACGGCTGCAGCGTCTCGTGAAGGATCGCGTCGAGCAACGACGCGATTTCTTCTTCGTGGATTCCGTGATCTTCGTGTTTTCGTGGTCGCATTTCATCAACGTCCGAGCGTCTCAACGACCGAGCCACGACAACAGTCCCGTCGTCAGCCACGGCACGTACGTGATCACCAGGACGCCGATCCCCAGAATCCCCATCATCGGCAGCGCCGCCGCGCACACCTCGAGAATCGGACGCCTGAAGCGGTACGACGCGAGGAAGATGTTCAGGCCGACGAGCGGCGTCAGGAACCCGAGCTCGAGGTTTGCGATGAAGATGATCCCGAGATGGACGGGATGGATCCCGAATGCGGCACCGAGCGGCACGATGAGCGGCACCACGACGACGATCGCGGCGAAGATTTCCATCAGCCAGCCGACGGCGAGGAGGAACAGGTTGAGGACGAGCAGGAACATCAGGCGTGACGTGATGTGCCCCCTGGCCCACTCGAGCAGCTTCGCCGGCAGCTGCGCGCCGACCAGATAGTTCGTCAAGCCGACCGCGACGCCGAGGATGATCAGCACGCCGCCGATCACCGTCACGCACTCGGTGAACGCCCGGAGCAGATCGCGGCGCAGCGACAGATCGCGGTGGATCGCCGCCTGCACGACGAGTGCGTAGAGCGCCGTCAGCGCCGACGCCTCGACCGCCGTCGCCAGGCCGCTGAACATCGCGACCAGCACCAGCGCCGGCATCGCGAGCTCCCACTTGGCGGCCCACGCCGACGCGAGCGCCTCGCCCGCGCGAAACGAATATCGACCGGCGCCCGACACGATCCCTTCGCGCACGCCCCATGCGGCAACCATCGCCGTCAGCAGAATGCCCGGCAGGATGCCGCCGATGAAGATGTCCTCGATTGGAATCTGCGCCACCACCGCATACAGGATCAGCGGCAGCGCGGGCGGCAGCAGCAGGCCCAGCGACCCGGACGCCGTCAGCAGCCCGAGCGAAAAGCGCTCGCGGTACCCGTCTTTTATCAAGGCGGGAAACAACACGCCGCCGAGCGCCAGGATCGTCACCCCCGATCCGCCGGTGAACACGGTGAAAAACGAACACAAGACGGCGCAGACGACGGCCGTGCCGCCGGGAATCCATCCGAACCAGGCTCGAAAGACGCGCAGCAGCCGCTCTGATGCGCGCCCTTCGGCGAGCAGGAAGCCGGCGAGCGTGAACAGCGGAATCGCCGGCAGCGTCGGCGACACGCTCAGCGAGTAGGTCTCGATCAGGATGGTCGCAGGCGTCGTCCCCTCGTGCATGAACAGGAACGCGGCCGTGCCGCCGAGAATCGCGAAGAGCGGCGTGCCGGCGACGGCGGCCGCGACGATGATCGCGAAGCCGAGCGGGAGCGGCGCGCCTTCGATGAGCGAAGGCGCGCGGATGAAGAGGATGCCGGCGAGGATGCCGAGCGCGGCGAGTGAGCGATCGAGCCACGGCGAGGCGCGCTCGCCTGAAAGGCTTCCGCCTTCGCTCGCGGAGCGAGCTTCGGCGGAGGCGGGCGCGCTCCCTGAAGCGCTGCGCTCGCCTGAAAGGCTCGCGCTACTGGTGCGCCAGACGAGGCGCGCGGCGATGATCGCGAACGAGATCGGCAGGACGATCTGCGCGATCCAGGTCGGGATGCCGGCGCCGATGTTCGTGCCCGCCTCGCGCTCGATCGCGGCCATCTGCCACCCGCCCCACGCGAGGACGATCGCCGAGCAGGCGCCGAATGCCGCGGCGACGATGTCGGCCGCGCGCCGCCACAGTCCCTGCGGGATGAAGGTGCCGGTGGCGAGCGCCAGCAGCTTCCCTTCGCGCGCGGCGATCGCGGCGCCCAGAAATCCGACCCAGAGCGTGAGGTGTTGAACGACGGGACCGGAAGCCGGAATACCACGGCCAAAGAATCTTCGCGAGACGATCTCGGCAATCGGCAGCACCGCCATCACCAGCAGCGCCAGCGAGCCGGTGAGATCCTCGACGATTGCGAGGCGGCGGATCACTGCCCGGCGGGCTTGCGCTGCCGGCGGAATTCTTCTCTGGCTTTATTGGCGAGATCGTAGATGTCGGCCGGCACCATTTCACCGCGCATCGTCTTGCCGAGGCTGTCGAGCTCGGTGCGCCACTCGGGGCCGGTCGCCTTCGTCACGGTGAGTCCCTGCTTCGTCATCATCTCGATCGACGACTGATCCTGCTTCGGCACGTCGACGCGGAGGCGCTGTTCGACGGCATCCGCGGCGGCGAGCAGCTTCGGCTTGTCGGCGTCCGGAATGGTCTTCCACGTTTTGGTCGTGATCACGCTGGCGCCGACGATCGGCGCCAGGCCGATGTCGAGCATGTACGGCGTCTGGCGATACCACTGGAACATCAGCGCGGCGAGCGGCGGCGTCGGCAGCCCTTCGATCATGCCGGTGGTCAATCCCGTCATGATGTCGGTCATCGCCATCGCGCGCGGCTCGAAGCCGTTCGATTTGAACCACTGCACCATGCGGTCGTTGCCCGCTGACGTCCAGAGCTTCACCTTCTTCAGGTCGTCGACCGTCTGCACCGGCTTCTTCGTGAACACCTGCGTCCAGCCGCCGTGGCCCCAGTTGAGGAGCACGAACCCCTTCGGCTCGATCCGCTTGCGGATCACCGGCGTCAGCTTGTCGGTGACGTAGTTCAACTCGTCGTACGAATCGAAGAAGAACGGGATGTCGAAGACGTTGAACGCGGAGTCGATTGTGCCGAGGCCGACGGCCGTGAACGCCGCCGCCTGCAGCGCGTCGAGCCGCATCTTGCGCAGCACCGTCGACTCGTCGCCCTGCGATCCGCCGCCGTACACCGTGACTGTGACACGGCCGTCCGTCGCCTGCTTCCAATCCTCCGCCATCTGCTTCAGGTTCTTGTCCCAGATGGATGCCTCGGGGACGACGGTGGCGAGCTTGATTGGCGCCTGGGCGATCGGGAAGGCGGTCACCGACAAGAACACAGCGACCGTAACGAGCAAACGCAGAGATCGCGGTGGGGCGGCCCTTTCAGGGCGGCCAACCGGCAGGCGGGCCTGAAAGGCCCGCCCTACTGCTTGATCCGTTTGGCGGACCATTCCATTTGTCCCATGCCCGCGACGTCGGCCTTGCCGTTGACGATCGTATCGCCGTCGAGATCGCCGGTCATCGCGACGTTCATCGCGCCCTGCGGCGTCTGCGCGACCATCGTGAGCGTGATGACTCTTCCGTCGAGCGATCCGCTGACGGGCACTTCACCCATCGGACTGCCGAAGGTGCCCGACAGCTTGCCGCCTTCGTCGGTCAGCGTCGCGGTGGCTGGAAGATCGCCGCCCGGCGTCTTGATCGTCACGTCCCATTTGCCGCCGATGCCGGCCACGCTCGACGTCGCGTTCGACGTGGTTGTCGCCGGCGCGGTCGTGTCGGGCGCCCTCGTCGTCGTGGCCGCCGACGTTTCCGCGCTGCGCTTCGCGGTCCAGTCGCCTTCGCCAAAGCCGCCGAATTCGGCCTTGCCCTCGATCGTCGTCTCCTTCACCTTGCCGGTCATCGTGATGTCGAGCGGCGTGCCCTGAATCGGCACCGTGAACGAGAACTTCAAATCGTCGGCGACGACCGAACCGTTCTGAAACGGCAGCTCGCCGGCCTGTCCCTTGAGGACGCCGGACAGCTTCTCGCCGTCCTGCTTGAAGGTGACGTGAATCGTGTTCGCGCCCTGCGGCGAATTGATCGTCACGTCCCAGTCGCCCGTCACGTTCGTCTGCGCGAACCCCGGAGCGGCGGCGAGCAGAAATATCCCGATGAGCACCCGTACGTTCATGCTGTTCTCCTAATTGTCCGCCGTGCGCCGCGCCGTGAGCGGCCCCTCGCCGACGTCGCCGATCTTCGCCGTCCCGGTAATCGTGTCGCCCGACAACTTGCCCTTCATCGTGATTTCCATCAGCTTGCCATCTTCCGGTACCGACCACGACACGCTCACCTGATCGCCGGTGAGACGGCCCTCGAGCGGGAACTCGCCGTCCTCGTTGACGACGGCGCCGGTCAGCTTCGTGCCGGTTTGTTTGATGTACATGCTGACCGTTCGGGTCCCGGTCGGGACGACGAACGCCACGCGCCATTCGCCGGCCGCGGTCGGTTCCGCGCCGCGAGGCGCGGCCGCCGCCGCGAGGCAAACTGCCAGAACCAGAGCTGTTGTGCGCATCATGAGGGGACCGTCAATTCTACTTCCGATCGGGCACGGGCTGCCGGCCGAACACCGAGGTGAGCGCGAGGGTTCGCACGAGGCGGCGAGCGGCCGAAAACGGGACGCCGTTCGACGCGGCGAGTCGCGCGACGATGAGGCGATCGTCGACCAGGTCGATGCCCGCCCTCACCCGATCGCACGCAGCCACCGCTTCCTGCAGACGCTCGGCGACCTCGCGCGACGCCTCTTCGTGCCACACGAGCGCCGTCGAGAGGTAGTCGACGCCGCCGGCCACCCATGGGCGACGCACCCGGTCCGTCTCGGCGCCGACGCGGTATCGCTCGAGATACATGAGCCGATCGTCCGCGCGCAGACCGAGCTCGTGCGCGAGATCGCGACATTGCCACGACTCGCCGCGCGCGACGCGGCCCGACATCAACGCGTCGCTCCAGTACAGCCGGGCACCGCCGGCGATGCGAATGTCGTAATGCTGCGCGAGCCGCGCGCCCGCGAACGGAATGACCGGATCCCAATGGCAATGCAGCTCGCCATCGTCGTCGACGCAGTACTCGTGATCGAGGCGCGCCGCGGCGGACGTGGTGGACGGATGCACCTGCAGCGCCGCCTGCGACGTCAACACGACGCGCGCGCCGCTCGCGACGTGAATCGACTGCCGTATGGCGTCACCCCCGAAAATGCCTGGGCCGGAGCAAACGAGAATCAAATACGCCGCGTCGTCGATCTCGAAGCTGGCGCCGATCCGCAGCGGCGGCTCGGCATACGCGTGCGCGATCACCGTGCGGGCGCCGCGACGCTCGAAGCGCAGCTCCAGGCGCGCTTTACGGCCGATCGCGGACGGTGCGCGATCATCGCGTAGCGCGAGCCGTTCAGGCGAGCGATCGGCCGCGCTCGGCTGAAAGCCTCGCGCTACGTTTCGTAGAAGAGCTCGTGCTGGATCCACCCGATGACGTCCCGCAGGCCCTCGCCGCGCTTGAGATTGGTGAAGACGAACGGACGATCGCCGCGCATCGTCCTCGAGTCGCGCGCCATGACATCGAGATCGGCGCCGACGTGCGGGGCGAGATCGATCTTGTTGATGACGAGCAGATCCGATCGCGTCACGCCGGGGCCGCCCTTGCGCGGAATCTTGTCGCCGCCGGAGACGTCGATGACGTAGATCGACGCGTCGACGAGCTCGGGGCTGAAGCTCGCGGCGAGGTTGTCGCCGCCGCTCTCGAGGAAGATGACGTCGAGATCGCGATGACGTCCCGTCATCTCGTCGATCGCCTCGAAGTTCATCGACGCGTCCTCGCGGATCGCGGTGTGCGGGCAGCCGCCGGTCTGTACGCCGATGATGCGATCGGCCGAGAGCGCCTCGCTCCTGACGAGGAACTCCATGTCTTCGCGCGTGAAGATGTCGTTGGTGATCACGCCGAGCCGGTACCGATCGCGCATCGATTTGCAGAGGCAGTCGACGAGGGCGGTCTTCCCCGAGCCCACCGGTCCACCGATTCCGATTCTGATCGGTTTCCGCATTGTCAACCTATACACCACGGAGGATGCGGAGGACGCGGACTCCGTGTCCTCCGTGATGGAGAGCCTGCCGCTCACGATCGAAACAATCGTGAATGCAGATATTGCTGCGTCATCGCGGCGATGTCCATCGCGGGCGTGAACGACTCCGGCGGCGCGTCGCGCGCGATCAGCGCATCGACGGCGGCCGGCAGGCGTTCGACCAGACGCGCGAGCAGGACGTGCGCATCGGTCTGTCCGACCGGCATCAACCGCATGCCGGCCGACACGGTCGACGCGAGCCGCGTGTAGGCGAACGCTTCGACTGTGCTGCGTCGATCCACGTCCGCGCTGGCGGAAGCAGACGCAAACGCCACGGGAAGCGCCGGAGCGATCTCGCCGTCGCGCGCCATCGACAGGACGTGCTCGTTGCGCGAATCGGGGTACAGCGCCTGCCACGTCGTCAGCAGCCGCAGCCCCATCGCACGCGTCGATCGCCGCGCCGATGCGGACGGCCGCAGCGCGACCACTTCGCGATCGAGCAGCGTGAGCGTCTGCCAGTCGCGCTGGTGAAACGCCGTCCATGCCTGCCACACGGTCGGCCCTTCGAGTCGGCCGATCGCTTCGTCGAGACACGTATCGAGCCACGCGCGCAAAAGTGACGCTGCGGCAGCATCCGGCCGGATTCCGTCGCGCCCGGCCGCGGCCGCCTCGAGCCCGTCGGAGTGCGCAAATCCTCCGATTGGAAACAGCGAGTCGCAGAGATGCAGCAGCTTCACGATCAATGGTGGTGTCCACTCGTCGTCGCAACCGGCGTGAACGGACGGACCGCGCGTGAGTACGGCATGCGGTGCTGCTGCAGCAGCTGCTCGACGCCCGGGACGTCGGGACACACGAGCGAGCCGTTCCCGATCATGATCGGCTGATGCCGGTTCCCGATGTGATACGCGAACAGCGCCGACTCCGCCTCGCCTCGCGGCGAGATGACGAACACCGGCTCGGGCTTCTCGACAATCGACACGACCAGGCGCTCCGCGTCGAGCACGAAGCAGTCGCCGGACCGCAGGACGGTGCCACGCGGCAGGGAGGCGCCGAACTCGACGCCGCCATCGGTTCTTCGTCGTCCGTGCACGTGCGTGCGCTCTTCCCATCCGAGCGTGATCGCGTCGCGCCCGAACCCGCCGCACGAATCGGGCAGATCGCACTCGCGGACGACGCGTTCGACGATGGTCATTATCTTATTCGCGTGGGGCCCCACCCCCACGCGCTGACGCCCTCGCGCCGTGGCGCTCGGGCGTATCTAGAACAAAGCGTCTCAGACTGTGGCGCCAGTCCCACGCGCTGACGCGAATCGACCGTCTCAGAACAAAAAATACCTCTGCGCGAGCGGCAGCACATCTGCCGGTTCGCACGTGAGCAGCTCGCCGTCGGCGCGGACTTCGTACGTCTCGGGATTGACTTCGATCCTGGGCGTCGCGTCGTTCAGCACGAGGTCCTTCTTCGTCAACGTACGACAACCGCGCACCGCAACGGCGGGGCGCGCGAGGCCGTCGAGCGCGCCGCCGGCAAGTCCGGCCTGACTGACGAAGTGGACGCTGCACGTGTCGAGCGCGGCGCCGTAGCCGCCGAACATCGGGCGGGCGATGACCGGCTGCGGCGTCGGGATCGACGCGTTGCCGTCGCCCATCATCGCGCCGGCGATGAACCCGCCTTTGATGACGACCTCCGGCTTGACGCCGAAGAACGCCGGCTTCCACAGTACGAGATCGGCGAGCTTGCCGACCGCGATCGATCCGACCTCGGACGCGATGCCGTGGGCGATCGCGGGATTGATCGTGTACTTCGCGATGTAGCGCCGCACGCGCAGGTTGTCGCTGCCGTCTCTCTCGCCGGCCAGCCGTCCGCGCTGCCGCTTCATCTTGTCGGCGGTCTGCCACGTCCGGCAAATCACTTCGCCGATGCGCCCCATCGCCTGCGAGTCCGACGACATCATGCTGAGCGCGCCCAGGTCGTGGAGCACGTCCTCGGCCGCGATCGTCTCCGGCCGGATGCGCGAGTCGGCGAACGCGACGTCCTCGGGCACCTGCGGCGACAGGTGGTGACAGACCATCAGCATGTCGAGATGCTCGTCGAGCGTGTTCCGCGTGAACGGCATCGTCGGATTCGTCGACGAGGGCAGGACGTTCGGCTCGCCGCACAATCGGATGATGTCGGGCGCGTGCCCGCCGCCGGCGCCTTCGGTGTGATACGTGTGGATGGTCCGCCCGCGAAACGCGGCAATCGTATCCTCGACGAATCCCGCCTCGTTCAGCGTGTCGGTGTGAATCGCGACCTGCACGTCGTACTCGTCGGCAACGGTGAGGCACTGGTCGATCGCCGCCGGAGTCGTCCCCCAGTCCTCGTGCAGCTTGAGCCCGAGGGCACCGGCGCGAATCTGCTCTCCGAGCGCCTGCGGCTGCGACGCGTTCCCTTTGCCGAGGAAGCCGAAGTTGAGCGGAAACGCCTCGACCGATTCGTACATTCGCCGGATGTTCCATGCGCCCGGCGTGCAGGTCGTCGCCTTCGTGCCGGTCGCGGGCCCGGTGCCGCCGCCGATCAGCGTCGTGACCCCCGAGTGGAACGCGTCCGGAATCTGGTTCGGCGAGATGAAGTGGATGTGCGTGTCGATCGCGCCGGCGGTCAGGATGTGTCCTTCGCCCGCGAGCACTTCCGTCGACGCGCCAATCTCGAGGCCGCGCGTCACGCCGTCCATCACACCGGGATTTCCGGACTTGCCGATTGCGGCGATCCGGCCGTCGCGGATGCCGACGTCCGCCTTGCGGATCCCGGCGGCGTCGACGATGACGACGTTCGTGATGACGAGATCCGGCGCACCGGTCGCGCGGCTGGCCGACGGCGACTGGCCCATGCCGTCGCGAATCACTTTGCCGCCGCCGAATTTCGCTTCGTCGCCGTAGACCGCCGCGTCGTGCTCGATCTCGATGATGAGGTCGGTATCGGCGAGGCGGATCCGGTCGCCGGCGGTCGGTCCGTAGTGGTCGGCGTAGATGCGGCGGCCTATCTTCATCGAACGAAACCCTTGAACGCGACGAGCGCATCAGCCTTCACGCGCTCGTCGTCGAGCCGCCCTTCGACGAGGCGATTGAGCCCGGCGACGTCGCGCGTGCCGCCGATCGCGACGAGCGCCACTTCGCGCGTGTCACCGGGCTCGAAGCGGACCGCCGTTCCTGCAGGAACGTCGAGCCGCATGCCGTACGCCGCCTGGCGATCGAACGACAGCCAGCGATTCACTTCGAAGAAGTGGAAGTGCGAGCCGACCTGGATCGGCCGGTCGCCGCGGTTGCTCACCTCGATCCGGCGGGTCGCGCGCCCGGCGTTCAACTCGATCGGATCCGATTTGAGGAAGTATTCGCCTGGGATCATTTGGTTTACCAAAGAACAAAACCACCGAGACACAGAGACACGGAGAATTTTTTCAGAGGCTCGACGCGGCGCCGCGTCGAGGCCACATCGATACTTCTCCGGAATTTCTCTGTGTCTGTGTGGTTAAGAAGATCTCTCTGTGTCCTGTGTCAACTCCGTGTTCTCGTCATCGAATCGGTTGATGAATCGTCACGAGCTTCGTTCCGTCAGGGAACGTGCCCTCTACCTGGATTTCCGGAATCATCCCCGCGACGCCTTCCATCACCGCATCGGCCGGAAGAATCGTCGGGCCGGCGCTCATGATCTCCGCGACCGATCGGCCGTCGCGAATCATCTCCAGAATTTCCGAGGTGATGAGCGCGACGGCTTCGGGATGATTGAGCTTGAGGCCGCGCGCGCGGCGTTTCCGGGCGACCTCGCCGGCGGAAAAGATCAGCAGCTTGTCGATTTCACGGGGGGTCAGGTGCACGGCCGTCTCCGAAGCCCGGAATGATACTACCGCTCGGCTGAAAGCCTCGCGCTACGCCGTCGCACGAGCCTCGCGCTACGCCGTCGCACGACCCTCGCGCTACGCCGTCGCAGGAGCCTCGCGCTACGCCGTCGCAGGAGCCTCGGCTGAAAGCCTCGCGCTGCACCTGTGTCTGTAGCGCGAGCCTTTCAGGCGAGCGTGGTCGCTGCGGTATCATCACCGCCATGTCATCGCGTCATCGTTCGTGGCCGATCCTCCTCGCCGTCGCGTGCGCCTGCTGCGCGGGCGGCACGAACAAGTCGGACGAGCGCCCGCCCGCCGCGCCGGCGCCGCCCGCCGCACCCGCGCCACCCGCCGTGACGCCCAAGCTCCGCGTGTACGTGACGAACGAGATGTCGGGCGACCTGACGGTGATCAACGGCGAGTCGCAGACGGTCATCGGCACGTACAAGCTTGGCAAGCGGCCGCGCGGCATTCAGGTGAGCCCCGACGGGAAATCGCTGTACGTCGCGTTGAGCGGATCGCCGAACGCCGGGCCCGGCGTCGATCCGAAGACGCTGCCGCCGCCCGATCGCGCCGCCGACGGGATTGGCGAGGTGGACGCGGACACCTATCAGCTCAAACGGGTCATCCATGCGGGCGCCGACCCCGAGCAGTTGGCGATCAGCCGCGACGGCAAGCGGATGTACGTGGCCAACGAAGACGCCGCGCAGGCGAGCGTCGTCGATCTGGAGTCGGGCGCCATCGTGACGACCGTGAAGATCGGCGAGGAACCCGAAGGCGTCAGCATTCGCCCGGACGGCAAGGTCGTCTACGTGACGAGCGAGGAGGACAGCGCGGTGTTCGCGATCGACGCCGCAACGAACAAACTGCTCAAGCGCATCCCGGCCGGTCATCGTCCGCGCGGCATCGGCTTCCTGCCCGACGGCTCGCGCGCGTACGTGACGCTCGAGAACGACGGCGCGCTGGCGCTCATCGACGCGAAGCAGCACAGATTCCTGAAGCTCGTCGAGCTCAAGGGTCAGGGCAACACGCCGAAGCCGCGCCCGATGGGCATCGCGGTTCACCCCGACGGCTCGGTCGTGTACGTGACGACCGGATCGTTCGGCAAGTTGTTCCTGATCGATCCAAAAACGAACACGGCGACGGCCGACATCGAGGTCGGGCAACGGCCGTGGGGCGTCGCGCTGATGCCGGACGGGAAGACGATTTACACGGCGAACGGACCATCGAACGACGTCTCGGTGGTCGATCTCTCGACGAAGCAGGTCGTGAAGAAAATCAAAGCGGGCGAACGACCCTGGGGCGTGGCCGTCGTCACGCGCTGACGCTCGGCTGAAAGCCTCGCGCTACACGTAGCGCGAGCCTTTCAGGCGAGCGTCACCGCGCGAGCCTTTCAGGCGAGCGTCACCGCGCGGGCCTTTCAGGCGAGCGTCACTGCGCGGGCCTTTCGGGCGAGCGTCACCGCGTCAAATCGATCCGCAGCTCGGCGCCGAACAGCATCGTCCGATCGTTGTCGGCGGCCGCCCACTTCATCAGCGTGCGGAGGTTCTTCCGCACGCGTCCGTTGAACGCGATGTGTCCGTTCGCAACGACGGTAACCGGCTTGCTGAAATCGAATTGATCGGGTGAGAGGAGGAGCGTGAATGCGGCGACGCCGCGCGTGACCGCGCGCACGGTGTTGCCGCTGCGCGTCAGATCGACGCGGCCGGACGGCTGCGACCGGTGGAACAACTGCTTCGGCAGCGGCTTGACGATCTGCGGCTCGTACTTGCCCTCGAGCTCCACCGGCGCGTTGTTCCGCGCGACGAGCAGCGTGACCGCCGCGCCGGGCGGAAAATCCTCGAACGCCTCGGACAGGTCGGTGTCGACGCGCACCGGTTCGTCGTTGATGCGGATGACGGTGTCGCCCTCTTTCAGACCGATCCGCTCGGCGTTCGATCCGCGGACGATGCGATTGATGCGCGTGCCGATCGACCGCGCGCCGAAATCGGCGGCCGGCGGACCGACGAAGTCGTTCAGATCCGGCAGCGACGCGGCTTCATCCTTGCCCTTTCCGAGCGCGTCGATGACGAGCCAGTGCGCGCGGTCGTGCATTCGCTCGCCGTCGGTTTCCCACGTCAGCGCGTCCGGCAGCGGATTGCGCGGATGCGCGCGGACGAACGCCTCGTACACGTCTCTGACTTGCGGCCACCACGACGTGTTGTGACCGGCGTCCTGCGGATGGTAGTCGAGCGTGACGCCGCCCTGACGGTAATGCTCGATGTACGGATCGATGATCCGCGTCGGGTACAGCGGGTCGCGCGCGCCGTTCACGATGAAGAACGGCTTGTTGCGGATGTTGTTCGGATAGAGCGGCTCGCGGACGCCGAGGTCGTTGTTCGCGAGCACCATCATGAAACCGTTGAGCGGCAGAAACGCGGCAAACGGCGTCGTCTCGCGCATCGCGGTGTAGTAAGCGCCGGTGCCGCCGTCGGAGACGCCCGACACGACGATGCGGTTCTCGTCGATGTTGTAGAGGCGCTTGGCGCGATCGACGATCGCGCGCAGGTTGAGGATCTGATCCTCGCTCCACCACGGCGCCGCGTCCCACGAGAAGGGGACGATGTAGATCTGTGGAGCATCTGCGGGACCGGAGAGGTTGCCGATACCGCCGGCAGTGGAAGGCGGCACGTTGTCGTGGCGCATCATGACGCCGCCGTGCAGCTGAATCCGGACCGGATATTTCCGCGCCGGATCGTACGTATCGGGGACGTTCAGCGCGAACTGATGCTCGACGCCGTCCTCGGTGCGGTTCTGCAGGCGCACGAGCCCTGTCTTCTGGATCGAATACGGTCGTCCCTCTTTGAGCCGTCGGTACGCGTCATCGAACGAGGCGCCGGACCGCACGACGCCGTCGCCGAGCTCTGCCGCCTGCCGAACGTCGGCGGCGCCCCAAAATCGGTCGAGCGCGAGGTCGAGGCCGGGCGGTTGGGAATGGGTCGCGCCGCCGACGAGGAGCGCGATCAGAGAAGCGCCTGCGGCTCGAGCGAGGCGCCGGGGTACGATGACGAGGCTCGGGCGCGGCATGGAAGAGATAAGATAAATGAAACCGGCATGCGCGTCATCATCACCGTTCTCGTCCTGCTCGCATTCGCGCCGGCGCTGTTCGTCGCGGCACAGCAGAACGTGCCGCCGATTTCGTACGTCTGCCCGATGGCGGGCGACGAGGAAGTGATCGAAGACAAGGCCGGCAAGTGCCCGAAGTGCGGCATGACGCTGACGCCGATTCGGCTCGACACGACGTGGACGTGTCCCGTGCACGCCGCGGTGCACATGGACAAGCCCGGCAAGTGTCCGATCGACGGACGCGAATTAATCCAGATGATCATGTCGATCACCTGGAAGTGTCCGGGATCGCCGACCGAGTCGCTCCAGCCGGGCAAGTGTCCCGACGGATCGGCAATGACGACGAATTTCACGCCGCGGCCGCACGGCAACCACAACCCGCAGCACGGCGGTCAGTTCTTCATGGCGCCCGATAACTGGCATCACCTCGAGGGCATGTACCCGCGCGCCGGCGTCTTCCGCCTGTACCTCTACGACGATTACACGAAGCCGCTGCCGCGCGATCAGCAGCGACAGGTCGCGGCGCAGGTCGTCGTGCAGGGCCGGTCGTATCCGCTCGCGCTCGCCTCGAACGGCCGCTACCTCGAAGGCAAGATCGGCGCGGCTGCCGTACCCGCCTCGATGCAGGCAAAGGTGAAGTTCAAAGCAGACGGCGCCCAGAACGTATTCGACTTCACGTTCGACAAGTACTCGAAGGAGCCGCCGGCGGGCGCGCCGCTGATCACGAAGGCCGCACCAGGTGCATCGCCAGTCGCACGCGCGAACCCGGAACGCGGAACCAGGAACCCAGAACCCAAGAACCCCGAACCCGGAACGCCGAACCCCGAACCCGGAATTCGGAACCTCGAACCTGTTTCGTCAGGCGTCGAGCCGGCGCTCATTCCGCTGCCGATTCCCGACACGGTGACCGAGATGATCGCCCAGCTCCGCACGCGCACCGATCAGATTCGGACGCTCATCGACAGGGGCATGTTTGCGGACGTCTACGTGCCGGCGTTTCACGCCAAGGATCTCGCGCTGGCGCTCGCGGAACGCGGCAAGGCGCTGCCGCCGGATCGACGCAGAGTCGCCGATCCGGCGATCTCGAAGCTGGTGCGCTCGGCCTACCTGCTCGACGCGTTCGGCGACCTTGGGAACAAGCAGCAGATTTCTGCGGCGTTCGCCGAGTTCGCCGCCGCCTCGAAGGACATCGTTTCGGTCTTTCCGCAGTGAAGAGCGCTGGAGATAAGGATCGAGATGTCGCGCCGTTCCCGCCTCCTCGTCAACGCATGCATGGTCGCCGCGACGATGGCGCTCGCGACGCGCGTCGGCGACGCGCACAAGCCGATCACGTCGAAGTACACTTACAACGACGATGTCTTCCCGATCCTGCGCGACAAGTGCAGCCGCTGCCACGTGGACGGCGGCGTGGCGCCGATGTCGCTGATGACCTACGAGGAAGCGTTTCCGTGGGCGGAGTCGATCCGCGCCGAACTGATCGCGTCGCACATGCCGCCGTGGAACGCCGACGACGGCTACGGCTCGTTCAAACACTCGATGCTGCTCACGGCGAAGGAGCTCGACGTCGTCCTGACGTGGGCGACGGGCGGCAATCCGCGCGGACAGCTCGATCAGCAGGTTCCGAGGGTCGTGCTGAAAAACGACTGGGCGATCGGCTTGCCGGACGTGAAGCTCGTCCTGCCGGAATTCGAGATCGCGGCCGACAAGATGGACGACACGCACGAGTTCACGATCGCGAGCGGCGTGAAAGAAGCCCGCTGGGTGCGCGCGGTCGACCTGCTGCCCGGTACGCCGTCGGTCGTACGCAGCGCGATCATCGCCGTCAAAGGCGCGCCCGATTCGGCGTTCGGACCGGAACACGTGCTCGGCCGGTGGCTGCCGGGCCAGGAGACCGAATCGATCGATCACGACGGCGCCGCGTTCAGGCTGCCGGCGAACGCGGAGCTCACCGTCCGCGTGCACTACAAGAAGAACTGGCAGTTCGAGGGGAAGCCGATGAAGGACATGAGCGCCATCGGTCTGTACTTCGCGCCCGAGAAGACGACGCAGGAGTTGCTGGTGGTGCCGGTGGCCGCGCCCGCGAACGTGACGCCGGCCGATCGGAGGCTCACGTTCAGCCAGACGATCGATCAGGACGTGCAGGCGCTCGCCGTCAGTCCGGTGCAAGTGCCGCCGAACATCACGCTGCAGGCGGAAGCGATCCTGCCCAACGGCACGCGCACGCCGATCATCCGTCTCATCACGCGCGCGGACTGGGCGCGGCGGTACTGGTTCGAAAAACCGATCGCGATGCCGCGCGGGACGAAGATCGAAGTCGTCGCGAACCTCGAAGATCCCGATTTGCTCTCGGCCGCGTTCAGCGTCTCAGGCTCCGGCAGACCGGCGCCGGCGCCGCTGCCGATCCGACTCTCGCTGAACGTGATCCCGGCGCAAGCCAGACCGTCCGCACAATATTAGTCGCGTGGATTCCACGCCACGCCCTCGCGACATTTCCACGGCTCGCGGGGCCCCACCCCCGCTCGCTTTGGCCGCGGGCGCTGCGCTCGGGCGTATCTAGAACAGAGCGTCGCCAATCATTCCGCGCGAAGCGCGATGACCGGATCGACCCGAACCGCGCGGCGCGCCGGCAGGTAGACGCCGATGAACGCGACGGCGGCGAGCAGCAGCGGCGCCGCCGTGAAGACGAGCGGATCGCGCGGCGTGACGCCGAACAGCAGATTCGCGATGACGCGTGCCAGGCCGAACGACGACGCCAGGCCGATCATCAGTCCGACCACTGCCAGACGCATGCCCTGACGGATCACCATCCGCCGCACGTCGCCTGTGTTGGCGCCAAGGGCGAGCCGGATACCGATTTCCTGCGTGCGCTGCTCGACCGAGTACGCCATCAGCCCGTAGATGCCGATTGCCGCGAGCAGCAGCGCGGAGCTGGCGAACACGGTCATCAGCAGCATATTGAACTGCTGGCGTGAAACCGATCGCGAGACGACGTCTTCCATCGAGCGCACATCGGAGACCGGGAGTCCCGTCACCTGGCGCAGCTGCTCCTGTACGGTGGCGCTCGCGGCGTACGGCGACATCCGCGTGCGCACGACCCATGCGATCGGCGTCAGCCGCACGTTGAGCGCGTTCGCCGCATCAGGAATCTGCGCCTGCGGCACGTACATGGCCGGCTGAGGATCGCGGTTCAACCCCCCGTCGCGCACGTCGGAGGCGACGCCGACGATCTGCCGCGGCTGCTCGCTCGCGAACTCGCGCATGAAGCTCTTGCCGATGATCAGGCGCTCGGCCAGCGGATCGCCATCCTTCAAGAACTGCTTCGCGAACGATTCGTTGATGATGACCACCGGCGGGCCCTGCGCGTCGTCACGGTCGGTGAACGAGCGGCCGCGTTTCATCGCGATCCTGAAGACCTCGAAGTAGCCGGGTGAAACGGTCAGCCAGCCCCCGCCGCCGTGAGACGGCGCGTCCTTCAGCGGCCGGCCGGCGATGATGAACGGCAGCCCGTAGCCACCTTCGAGCGGCACGCAGCACGTCGCGCTCGCCATTTCGACGCCCGGCACGCCGCGCAGACGCTCGACGCCGGTCCGCACGAGACGCTCGACCGCATCCGCCTTGACGAACTGCGGGCTCGACACCGACATGCGCATCGTCAGCACGTTCGAGGGATTGAAGCCGGGATCAACCGCGCGCAGCGCGAGCGAGGTGCGGATGAGCAGCGCCGATCCGACGAGCAGGATGAGCGCCAGCGCGACTTCGACGACAACGAGGACCGATCGCGCCTTGTTCTGCCGGAAGCCGGTCCCCGATCGGCCGGCGCTCTCCTTGAGCGTCGACGTGAGATCGGCGCGCGCGGCGTGGAGCGCGGGGATCAGGCCGAAGATGATGCCGGTGGCGAGCGAGACGCCAATCGCGAACGCCAGTACGCGCACGTCCATCGCCACGAGCGCGCCGTCGCGGCCGATGCGCGGCAATCCGGCCGTGTTGATCGACAGGAGCGCGCGGATGCCCGCGACGCCGAGAACCATTCCGAGCACGCCGCCGGCGAGCGAGAGGACGACGCTCTCGGTCAGGAGCTGACGCATGATGCGTCCCCGGCCCGCGCCAATCGCAGCGCGAATCGCGATTTCGCGGCGGCGCCCGGTCGCTCGCACCAGCAGCAGGTTCGCCACGTTCGCGCACGCGATCAGCAGCACGAACCCGACCGCGCCCGCGAGCACGAACAGCGTCGTCCGCACATTGCGGACGAGCACGTCCTGGACGCGCTCCACGCCGAAGGCCTGGTTCTTACCGATGGAGTTCGGAAATCTCGAGCGGAATTCGTCGGCCGAGGCCTTGAGCCGCGCGTTCGCCTGCTCGATCGTGACGCCCGCCTTCAGGCGCGCCGCGGACCGGAAATAGTGTCCTTGATCGGTCGAGTTCCGATCGAGCTGGAACGGGATCCAGATCTCCGGCGGCGGCCCGCCCCACCAGTCTTCGACGTCGAAGGCCGGGCCGAGGATGCCGATCACGGTATACGACTCGTTGCCGAGCGTGATCGCGCGTCCCACGATGGCCGGATCGCTGCCGAACCGCCGCGTCCACAAGCCGTGGCTGAGCACGGCAACGGTGCCGCCCCGCGGACGATCCTCCTCCTCCGAAAACGTGCGCCCCCGAAAGACGGGCGCACCGAACAGCCGGAAGAACTCGGCGCTGACGCGTCCGCCGCGAAACTGCTCGACGCTGTCGCCGCCGGTGTAATTGAGCACGTTGTTGTTGAACGCCGAGGCCTGCTCGACGACGCTCGTCTGCTGGCGCCAATGCGCGAACTTCGCGGGGGACGCGGCGGGGCCGGATCCCTGCGGCGACGTGTTCATGAAGAACACCACGCGATCCGGCTCGGGCGCCGACAGCGGCTTCAACAACACCGCGTTCAGGACCGAGAAGATGGCCGTGTTCGCGCCGATCCCGAGCGTCAGCGCCGCGATGGCGGCGAGCGCGAACGCCGGCGCCTTGACGAGCGTGCGGATGGTGTAGCGCAAGTCGGAGAGCAGCGATGCCATGGCACCTTAGACGTGCGGCTCAGGCGCCGAGTTGTGATGCCAGATCTCCGAAATCTCGGGCAGTCAGGTCGACGGAGGAGTCGGCTTTCAGATCCGGCTTGCCGGCGGGACCGAACTCGAGCGGACGCGTGACGAACGCCGTCCTCAATCCGACACCCTTCGCCGCGCGAAGATCCCCGAGGTGCGCCG
Source organism: Acidobacteriota bacterium (assembly GCA_003222395.1). Taxonomy (GTDB): domain Bacteria; phylum Acidobacteriota; class Vicinamibacteria; order Vicinamibacterales; family CAVVIG01; genus Gp6-AA45. The sequence continues at coordinate 11,553 of QHWB01000073.1, read as the reverse complement.
CGACCATCATCACGTCGCTCTTCTCGAGATTCAGAAAGCCGGCGGCCGATTCGTAGACTTCGCGGTCCGGCTTGTAATGACGAACCAGTTCGGCGCCGAGGATACAGTCCCACGGCAGCCCGGAGTGCTTCGCAAGATCGGTCATCAGCGCGATGTTGCCGTTCGACAGCGGCGCAATCGTGAATCGCTTCTTCAGCCGCGTGAGTCCTGCGACGGTATCGGGCCACGGCTTCAAACGATGCCAGGCGCGGTTGAGATCGTCCGTCTCGCTTTCGGTGAGGCCGCTGATGCCGAAGTCGCCGAGGATCCTGTCGAGGATCGTGCGGTGCAGCGCGTCGAGCTTCGTCCACGGCAGCTCGCCCGTGCGCACACGGTTCATGCTCGGTCCGTACCCCGCGCGCCACGTGTCGGCGAACTTCTCGGCGTCGACGGAAATCCCTTTTCGTTTCGCGAGCGCGGCAACTTCGCCCGCAACCGAGGATCGCCAGTCGACGACGGTGCCGAAGACGTCGAAGACCAGCGCCTTGACAGGAGCTGCCGCTGCGGCGAGGTGGGGCCACATCCTCGACAGACCTGGCTGCAACTCGAGGGAGAAGAAGCTCATCGTTGTCGCCTGCAGAAAGTCGCGGCGTGTTTTCATATCGATGCCTCGATGCGGCGCGAGCCTTTCGTGTCGCGCGGGCCTTTCATGTGGCGCGGGCCTTTCAGGCCCGCGTTGATTCAGGGCCGCCAACGCTGGCCGGTGGCACTTCGCCCTGCCTGCAGCTCGTTCAGCAGGCGCATCACATCGTACGCCGTGAGCTCCACCAGCACCTTCGTCACCTTCGCGTGCAGATCGTCGGTCAGCTCGGGCTCGAGCGCCTTCATGGCCGACATGAGCCGCTGCTCCTGGCCTTTCAGCTCCTCGCTGGAGACGATACCGTCGGCGAGCGCGCTCGTGAACGATGCGAGCTTCGAGACCTGTTCCTGAATCACCGGGTGTTCCGCCTTGTCGTCGAACCAGCTTAAGCGAGCCATGATTGTCCCCTTTTATTACACGCGTGGGGCCCGACATCTCTTAAACGCGGCGGGGCCCCACCCCCGCCGCGCAGACGCGCTCGCGGCGTAAACCGCTCGCGCGTAATTAGAACAGAACGTCACCAAGGCAACACGACGGAACGCACGTCCCAGCGCTGACGCCCACACGCGGTCCGGCTCGCGCGGATCCAGAACAGCACGTCGCCACGTTACAGCTCCTTGACGATCTGTTTGAGCGCGGTCAGGCGCGACTGCAGCTTCGCGCGTCCACCGTCCTCCGTCATCTTCTCGAAAATCGCCGGCGGCAGGAACTGTTTGTCGGTGCACTCGAGAATCGCGGCGGTCTCCTGCAGCTCCCGCTCGAGGCCCTGCGTCGACGGGATGAACTCCGCGACGACCGCCGACAACGTGTCGCGCGTGATGTGATCGGCGCCGGCGAGCAGCGACGCCCGCCACGCGCGGCCCACCATCCCTTCGATGTCGGCGCCGGAGAGATGACCGCGCTGCGGAATCGGCGGCACGTCCTCGGCCGCGATCCGCGATCCCAGCTTCTTCGCGAGGATCACGAACATGCGACGGATCTCTTCTTCGTCGGTCGGGTAGAACAGCGGGACATGCACCTCGGCGCGTCCCTGCCGCTTGAGATCGATCGGAAGCAGATCGGGACGCGCGGTCAGCAGCATCCAGATGATGCGGCCGCGATATTGCGTGTCGCCCATCTGCGTCGCGATCATCGAGAAGACGCGGCTCGACGTGCCCGAGTCGCCCTCGGCCTGCCGGCTGCCGAGCGCCGCATCCGCTTCGTCGACGACGACGACCACCGGTCCCATCGCGCGCAGCACCGACAGCACGCGCTCCAGGTTGCCTTCCGTCTCGCCGACGTACTTGGACCGGAAATTCTTGAGCACGACGCACGGCACGCCGATCTCGCCGCTCACACATTGTGCGAGGAACGACTTGCCGGTTCCGACGGGGCCGCACAGCAGATACCCCATCGGGAGGCTGTCGAGCGCGCCGCGCTTGAGCAGCGCCGCGTCCTCGCGGAGCCGCGCCTTCGCGGCCTCGTGCCCCACGACGGTATCGAGCGTCCATTTGGGTTCGATGAACTCGAGGAGCCCGCGGCACTGACGTTCGAGCAGCCGTTTCTTCAGCGATCGAAACACGCCGGCGTCGAGCCGCTTGTCGCGCTCGCGCGCCGACTGAATCAGCACGTTGACATCGGTCAGCGAGATGCCAGCCGTCACCTTCGCCAGCTGCGCGGCATCGAAATCCGAGAAATCGGCAAGATTCGTCGACGGGGCCGCGCCGACCGACGCCCGGATGAACGTCTCGCGCTCCTTTTCGTCGGGGAGCGGCACCTCGATTGCCGCCACGTGCGGGTTGCCGGCGAGACGGTCGCTGACGTCGGCGAGCTTCTCGTCCACGAGCACAAACGCCATGTTGAGCCGCTTGACGTGCGGGCTCATCGCCCAGTTGAGCATCGTCACGAGCTCGGAAGAGACCTGCGCAGTCAGACGACCCGGCTCACCCGACGGAAATACGTACGACGCCTGATCGACGATCACCGCGGCGCTCAGGCGATCGTCCTCGCCCGCCATGATGTTGCGCCGCACGAACCGATCGACGAGCGCGACCATCGCGGCGGGATCTTTCGGCAGCTCGCTGACGTCGCCGATCTTCTTGTTGACGAGCGCCACCATCTCCTTGAGCCGCTTTTCGTCGCTGCCGGCAAACGCACGCAGGCCCCGGCCGATGTCGTAGTGGAGCACGATCGACCAGCGGCCAAACAACTGTTGCGCGAGAAACTCGGCGAGGACGCCGTACGGCGGCGGATCGTCCCCGCCAGTCCGGAAAAGATCGTACGTATTGCCGTGAAGCACGAACGCGGCGGTCGTTCCGGAAAAAAAGAGATCGGCGAGCTGCGCCGCCCATAGTGGAAACCACTCGGGCAGCTTTTCCGCGGGACGGCGCACCGGTTCAGGCGTCATGCTGCAGCGCTTTTCGCAGATCGGCCTCGAGGATCACCGGAGGCTCTTCGAGCTGATCGGCCATTCCGGTCAGATGCTGGAGCTCGGTGACCGCTTTCTCGGTCTGCCGCATGCTTTCCGCGGCGGAATCCACCTGGCTGCTGAGGAAGTCCGGATCCTGGCGGTTGACTGCCATCTCGGCGAGCGCCTGAATCTTCCCTTCGATCCGATCGAGCTCGATCGACACGAACTCGGCGTTCTTCCGAGCGCGTCCCGAGTTGTCGAGACGCAGCTCGCACATCGCGATGCTGTCCTGCAGCGAGCGGACGATGCGGTCGTCGCCCCCCTGCGCGGCCGCGAAGCTCTTTCGAAGCTCGGCGAGCCGCGTCGAGATCTCCTTCTCATCGATCGTCGCGAGGAATCTGTCGAGCGCAGCCTTGGAGAGCAGCAGGCGCAGGAACAGCCACAGGAGTCGGTCCAATCCTGGAGTGCGGATTTCTTCGGCGCTGCTCGACTGGTCGCCGGCCGCGCCGCGCACCCCGGCGGCGATGCCGCGCATTTCGAGGCAGCGGGCGTGCAGCCGCTCGAACCGCGCCCGCGCGTCGGGTGGAAGCCCCGCGAGCATCGAGACGAGCGATGCGCGCGGCTGAATCGCCGAGGCGGCGACTTCACCCTTCGCAGCGGCGTGCACCTTCGCATCGATTGCCGCGCGGAAACGAGGCACCGACAGCAGTCCGGCCAGATAGGTCAGCTCGCCGGCCGCGACGAGCGGCAGCAGGACGCCGGTCATCGGCATCAGCGCGGCGGCAGCCGTTCCGCCGAGAAAGAACAGCAGGTTCCACCGAAACAGAAAGGCTTCCTTCAGGTAGGCGCCGATGCCGGCGCCGCGTGGAGTCTGTTCGGCTGCCATCGTTGCTCAATCGCCCGGGCGCGTCGAGGCGGCCAGACCGGCCATCACGTCGCGGATTTCCGAGACGCGATCGATGAACGCGCGTTCGCGAAGCATATCCTGTGGCGGCAGGGTCGGCGGCGGGATTGTCATCTCACGAATGATCGTGCCAGGCGCCGACGAAAAAATGTAGACGCGATCGCCCAGGTACACCGCTTCCTCGATCGAATGCGTGACGAAGAACACCGTCGCTTCGGCCTCCCGCCACAACTCGACGATCAACTCCTGCATGTGGAGGCGCGTCGTCGGATCGAGCGCGCCGAACGGCTCGTCCATGAGAATGATGCGCGGCGAGAGAATGAGCGTCCGCGCAATCGCCACGCGCTGCCGCATGCCGCCCGACAGCTCGTTCGGGAACTTCTGCGCGTCGCGCGCGACGTCGAGGCCGACCTTGGCAATCCACTCCCGCGCGCGCTCGCGCCGCTCGGCCGCCTGCACGCCGCGGCACTCGAGCCCGAACGCCACGTTGTCCTCGACCGTGCGGTTGTCGAACGACGTGTAGTCCTGGAAGACCATGCCGCGGTCCGAGCCCGGCTGCTCGACCGGCTTGTCGGCGACGAGCACGGCGCCTTCGGTCGCCGGATGATGCGGCCGCAGGCCCGCGATCAGCCGCAGGACGGTCGACTTGCCGCAACCCGAAGGCCCCAGGATCGCGATGAATTCCCCCTTTCCCGGCAGGTCGGGAACCGAAAAGGTCACGTCGCGAATGATCGTGACGTTCCCGAACTGCTTGGTGACGCCGCGAAACTCGACGACGTTGGGAAGCGCGTCCATCAATCGTCCATTAATCCTCGGGGGCCCGATGAGGGAACAGGCCCCGCTGGAACCAGAAGAGCATGCGATCGATTCCGTACGCGAGCGCGCCGATGATGAGGAGGATCAGGATGATGTGCTCCGACAGCCCGCGCCGCTGGCTCGTCATCAGCAGATAGCCCAGCCCGTGCTGCGCGTTGATCAATTCCGCCAGCATGATGTAGCCGAAGGCGAGGCCGAAGAGATGCCTCAGGCTGTTGTAGATGTCCGGCAGGGCGAGCGCGACGAGCACCTTGCTGACGATCTGCGCGGGCCTGGCGCCGAGCGTCTGCGCCGTCTCGACGTAGCGGTCCGGCACGTTCACGATGGCGGCAACCGCGTCCGAATACACGAACGGCACGCACGCGATGAAGATGAACATCACCTTCTGGGTCTCGTCGATCCCGAACCACAGAATGGTCAGCGGAATCAGCGCGGCCACCGGAAGGTTGCGGCCGAACAGGGCGAGCGGCGCGCCGGCGGCCTCGACGACGCGCCACGATCCTGCGACGATGCCGAACGGAACTCCGACGAGCGCGGCGAGCCCGAACCCGACGAGGACGCGCCGAAGCGTCGCGGCAATGCTTTGGAGGAGCGCGCGTTCGCGCAGCAGGCTCGGAAAGCTCCGAATCACTTCGGCCGGACTCGGCAGGATGACCGGAGACACGAACCGATTCTCCGCGCCGGCGCCGAGCGTCGCGATCCACCAGAGCAGCACGACGACAGCAACGGCCCCGGCGCCGACGAGACGCCGGGCCGACCGGGGCGGCGCGATGCGCAGTGCGAATAGGGTCGGCTTCGCGGCGGGCGACGACATTTATTTGGGCGCCGACGTCGCCTCCGCCGGGTACACCTTGATCTCCACGCGCCGGTTCTTCGCGCTGTTCTCGGGATCGGCGGGATCGAATGGCCGATCCCATCCCATCCCGGCCGATGCGAACTGATTCGGCTGCAGCGAGGGGAACTTCCGCACGAGCGCTTCCTTGACGGCGTTCGCCCGGTTCAATGACAGCTCCTGAACCAGGTTCTTCGGCACCTGCCCCTTCATCGATCCGTCCGTGTGCCCTTCGATGACGATGCGCGCCGCGCCGAACTGACCGGCCAGCTTGCCGACTTCCTCGACGACGAAGGTGACGTTCGGATCGTAGAGCTCTTCGACTTCCTTGCCGTCGACGTTCCGCGTCACCTTCTTGGTGAGATCCCACGAATTGGGAAAGAAGTGAATCACGATGGTCTTCGTGAGGATCTCGTTCTTCTCGCCCTGAATCGATCCGGCGCTCGCCGGCGCGAAGTGCACGTCGTACTCGTTCTTCTGGCTCGCGTACTTCGCGTCGCTCCCGAGCTTCTGGACGACGGTGAAGTCCATCACCTGATCGAATGGCGTCTGATCGGTGACGGCGCCGATCTTCTTGTAGAGGAAGTACGCGGTCGTCCACGTCCGCTCGAAGTTGGTCGGGTTGTTCTGGTTGAGGAAGAACTCGCGGTTCTCGGCGTAGTTGGTCGAGTGCGCGTCGCCGAGCATGCCGAGCGCGTCGCTCTCCGGAATCGAGTAGCCGGTCGCCATCAGCTTGGCGACCTTCTGCCTGGCGTCCTGCGCCTTCAGGTCCTGCATCGCGTCGAAGATGCCGCGCGCGAGCCCTTCCATGACCTCGGGGTTGTCGTTCGCGAAGTCGGCGCGCGCGAACCAGACGTCGGCGATCAGCTTGTTGGCCGTCGACGTCGTGACGAGCATGTGATTGCCCTTCACCTTCTCGAGGTTGTAGATGTCGGGCGCCCAGCTCACGCAGCCGGCGATGCGCTTGTCGGCGTTGAACGCGGCGGCCGCCTGGAACGCGTCCTGCGTGAACTTGAAGTCGACTTCGGCGGGCTGCACGCCGGCGTTGATGAGCGCGTTGAGGATGAAGAAGTGCGACGGCGAGTTCTGCGCGAGCACGATCGTCTTCCCGCGCAGATCGGCCATCGTCTTCACCGCATCGCGGACGATGATGCCGTCGCCGCCGTTGGACCAGTCGACCTGCTGGTAGACGCGCGGCATCACGCGCGTGTCCTTGCGCAGCCCTTCGAGGAACAGCGGCAGCATGTCGAGCGTGGCCCACCCGACGTGCAGGTTGCCGGCGGCGTACGCGTCGCGCATCGCGATCGGATCGTCGATGAGCACGAGCTCCACCTTGAAGTCCTTGCCGCCGGACGTCTTCCACACCTTGCCTGGCTTGAATCCGTTGTTCGCGAAGATGATCGGGCTCCAGCCGGCCCACACGTTGATCGCGAACCGCAGCGTGCGATCCGCCATCGGCTTGTAGGTCGAGATGCCCTTGACGGCCGGCAGCTTCGCCGCCGGCACGTACTTGTATTCCTTGACCGTCGTGATCCCGGCGCTGTCCGGCGCCTCGGCGCCGCCCTTCATCTGCTTCAGCTCTTCGGTCGAGATCTGGTCGCCCGGCCGGACAGGCCCGATCTGGCCGTACCGCCAGAGGGCGAGGCCGACGAGACCGATGACTACCAGCAGGACCGCGACGTAGAACACTGGTCTGGGCTGTCCATTCGCCATGGTCGGAATCCTCGAAGACAATCTTCTAGTTCGTCTGCTTCTCCGTCGCCGGACCGAGATCCTTCGCGCTCTGCGCGACCGGCGTGGTTTCCGGCGATCGCATCCCGAGCTCGACCTCGAAATCCTGCAGCGCCTGCTCCGCGAGCTGACCCTGCATCCGCTCCTCGGCCTTGATTTCGGCGATCCCCTTCTCCGAGAGATCCGCAGCCACGCGGACCTTGCCGCGATTCTGATCGATCTTCTGCTGGATGACGCCTTCGATCTGGCCGAAGTCGGTCGTCAGGTTCACGTCGAACGTTTCCGACAGCTTCGCGATCTCGGCTTCGGCGGAGCTCATCTTCAGCTCCGCGTCGTATTTCTGGATCTTTTCCCGCAGCTCGATCAGCTTGGTGTTGGCGTGCTGAATCTTCCTGAGGCTGTTGCCGTACGCCGTCTCGTGCATCTGCAGCTGCTGTTCGTTGGCGCCCAGCTCGGTCTTCGCCTTCTGCAGCTCCAGGGCGAACTTCGCGGCGGTCGCCCGATCGCCGGCCTTCAGGTACGCCTTCGTCTCCGCCTCGAGCTTCTGCACGTGCGTCCGGTTCGCGACGACCTGGCGCGTCACCCGCTCGACCAGTCCGCGGTACTGCTCGAGGCCGGTGCGTCCCTCCTTGAGCTGCTCCACTGCCCGGTCGTACTCGTATTGCAGCTGCGCGATGGGGTCGGATTCCCAGAACAGATTTGCCACCTTGTTGATCTGCGCCATGAATGCCGACCAGAACTTGTGAAGGATCACGACGTCTCCTTTGGCAATGCTATGTACGACGTGGTTACTTTTTGACCGGTTCCCGTTCCGCTTCCGCCGGAGCTTCGGCGAGGATTTTGCCGCGGTACACGTCGTCGAGCGCCTTGCGAAGCTCGGCGCCCGTGCCGGCGCCGAGCACGTCGCCCCCCACCTCTTTCAGGAACGCGAACTTCTCGGGGCTCGTATCGAAGGCGACGAAGTAGATCTGCACGGCGCCGTCGCTCTTGCGGAAGATCTCACGCGCCACGTCGACCGGAGAGCGGCCGCTCGTGTTCTCTCCGTCGGTCACGACGAGCAAGTACTTGCGGAACGTGCCGGCGCGATAGAGGTCGGGCCGCGCGGCACGCAGCGCCTCGCCGATGGCGGTGCCGCCGCCGGGGCGCGGCAGCCGGTCCAGCGCGTCGCGAACCGCAGCTCGATCGTACGCGCGAATCGCGAGCAGCCGCTGGACGTTGCTCGAGAAGCTGTAGATGCCGATTTTGATCGGAAAATCCGGTCGCTTCGCGATGAACGCCTCGGTTGCGTCGAGCATCGCCTCGAGCGCTTCGAGCGCGACCACGTATTTCGGCCGCGTGTCGCCGGGCGCCTCCTGCCGCATCGATCCCGACGTATCGACGAGGATCGCCACGGCCGCGCCGAGGCTTTCTTCGACGTCGGACTGATAGCTGGCAGCCGACTCGACCTCCTCGCGCGCGCGCCGATCGGCGCGCCGATCGTGGCGGCGTCCGCAGCCGAGCTGAATCGCGACTGCGCTGACAATGCACACCACCCATATCGCCGACCATACGGCGGCCGGGCGGCCTCGCGCGTTCCGGTTGGTTGACATCGGAGATGGGACGGTGTGCTTCGGTGCAGTCTAGCGTTTGAATGTTTCCGGATCAACGCTCGGCGATCAGCCGCTTCCGGGCTCTGGCCAGCTCCTCGAGCTGCGCCTTCGACGGCCTCGGGAACTCGAGCTGCAGCGCCTCGATCGCTTCGATGATGAGCTCCGCAATCGTCACGCGAGTAAACCACTTGTGGTCGGCCGGCACGATGAACCACGGCGCGTGCGGCGCGCTCGTCCTCGACAGCGCTTCCTCGTAGGCCTTCATGTAGTCGTCCCAGAGACTCCGTTCGTCGAGATCGGCCGCCGAGAATTTCCAGTTCTTCGACGGATGGTCGAGCCGCTTCAGGAACCGGCGCCGCTGCTCCTTCTTCGACATGTGCAGGAAGAACTTCAGGATCAGCGTCCCGTTGCGCGCCAGGTACTGCTCGAACGCGTTGATGTCTTCGCAGCGTTCGTTCCAGATGTCACGCGTCACGAGCGGCGGCGGCAGCTTCTGATGCGCGAGGATCTCGGGGTGGACGCGAACGACGAGCACTTCCTCATAGTAGGAGCGGTTGAAGATGCCGATTCGACCGCGCTCCGGCAGCGCTTTCACGGTCCGCCACAGGTAGTCGTGGTCCAGCTCTTCGTCGGAGGGCCGCTTGAACGAGAAGACCTGCGTGCCCTGCGGATTCAAGCCGCTCATCACGTGCTTGATCGCGCTGTCCTTTCCGGCCGCGTCCATCGCCTGGAAGATCAGCAGGACGGCCCAGCGATCCTGCGCGTACAGCCGCTCCTGGAGCGCCACTAACCGCTCGATTCCCCGCGTCAGGAGATCGCCGGCCTTCTCCTCGTTCTTGAACGGCCGCGTGTCGGCCGGATCGTACCGGCGCAGCTTCACCTTGTGGCCCGGCCGGACGCGGAAGCGACCGAGATTCATCGATCAGAACGCGCCTGGCGTCGCGGAGACCACGAGTTCGGCGCCGGTTGCCTGTTTCACCCGTTCGATTGTCGTGTCCGATCCGATTTCCTTCAGCACCAGTCCGCGAGACGTGACCTCGATGACGGCGAGCTCCGTGACGATGAGATTCACGACGTGCATGCCGGTGAGCGGCAGCGTACACGACTTCAGGATCTTGTGGCCGCCGTCCCTCGTCGTGTGCTCCATCGCGACGATGACCTTCTTCGCGCCGGCGACGAGATCCATCGCGCCGCCCATCCCCTTCACCATCTTGCCGGGGATCATCCAGTTGGCGAGGTTGCCTTCCTGATCGACTTGCAGCGCGCCGAGCACGGTGAGATCGATGTGGCCGCCGCGCACCATCGCAAACGACTCGGCGCTGCTGAAATACGAGCAGCCAGCGATTTCGGTGACCGTTTCCTTCCCCGCGTTGATCAGATCGGGATCGACCTGGTCGTCGGTCGGAAACGGACCGATGCCGAGCAGGCCGTTCTCGGAGTGGAGCGTGATGTGGACGCCGGGCGGAATGTAGTTGGCGACGAGCGTCGGCATGCCGATGCCGAGGTTCACGTAGTCGCCGTCCTTCAGCTCCCGTGCGACGCGCCGCACGATTCGTTCGCGCGAATCCATCGAGGTACCTTCGTGATTACAAAACGTAAACGCAGACGTTCGCAGAGCCCGCAGAGTTCAATCAACCACGGAGACACAGAGACACTGAGCGCCTCGGGTCGACGGCACGCCGCGAAGCGGCGTTCACACTCTGCGGCCTCTGCGCTCTCCGCGTTTGAATTTTCTCCGTGCCTCTGTGTCTCTGTGGTTTTCGTGTCGTCTCTGTGTCTCTGCAATCTTCGTGTCTTCGTGGCCAACATCGTCACGCCTTGCGCACCGTACGCTTCTCGATCCGCTTTTCGTACCTCTCTCCCTGCAGGATGTGCTTCACGAAAATTCCCGGCGTGACGACGTGATCCGGATCGATCGCGCCGGGCTCGACGAGGCGCTCGACCTCGGCGATCGTCACCGCGGCGGCGGGCGCCATCACCGGATTGAAATTGCGCGCCGTCCGGCGATACACGAGGTTGCCGAGCGAATCGCCTTTCCACGCCTTCACGAACGCGAAGTCGGCGCGCAGCGGTCGTTCGAGGACGTACGGTTTGCCGTCGATCGTCCGCGTTTCCTTCCCCTCCGCCACCAGCGTTCCATAACCGGTCGGTGTAAAGAAAGCGCCGATGCCGGCGCCGCCCGCCCGAATCCGCTCGGCGAACGTGCCCTGCGGCACGAGCTCGACCTCCAGCTCGCCGGTGAGGAACTGCCGCTCGAACTCCTTGTTCTCGCCGACGTAGGTCGAAATCATCTTCCTCACCTGCCGCGCACGGAGCAGGATGCCGATCCCAAAATCGTCGACGCCCGCGTTGTTGCTGATGACGGTCAGGCCTTTGGTTCCGCGCGCGTGAAGCGCCGCGATGAGATTCTCGGGGATGCCGCACAGGCCGAAGCCGCCCATCATGATCGTGGCGCCCTCGGGGATCCGCGCCACGGCGTCGGCCGCGCTCGCCACCACTTTGTTCATCGCGTCACATTCTAATAAGATGACACTCCCCGTGCATCCAGACCTCGAGCAAGCGATCAGCTTCCACGACTCGATCGTCGCCGAAGGCAGCAAGGCGCTGGTCGGCTACGACACCGCCAAGGCGCTCGCCAACGTCGTGCTGCTGTCGGAGATTCCCACCTCGTAC
>QHWB01000093.1 GCA_003222395.1 Acidobacteriota bacterium | reverse complement strand
TGCCGACTTTCCGGGCCACCGGGAAGCCGCCGACCGCATCAAGAAGATGCTCCCGCCGCCCCTCCAGGATCAGGACGGCCAGCAAGACGCGAAGCTCCAACTCGATCAGGCGAAGGCCGCCCTCGAGCACCTCCAGCAGCAGCTGCAGGCGATGGCCAAGGCGCTCGAAACCGACCAAGTGAAAGTCGACGGCCAGATCACGCAGGCCAAGATCAAAGCGTCGGTCGATCTGCAGAAAACCGTCATGGACAACGCGACGAAACTCGCCGTCGCGCGCATCACGGCGGCGAAAGCGTCGCTCGATGCCGCCCGGGAAGACGCCGAAGAAGCGCTCGCCTTGAACCAGACCCAATCGCACGAGGCCACGCAGAACGCGATGGATCGCCAGCACGAGATGAATCTGGCCGAGCAGCAGCACCAGCAAGCCCTGCAGCAGGCGCAGCAAGCGCACGAACAGGCGGTCGTCCAGGCGGAACAGGGGCAGGACCACACGCTCCAGCAGGGCGATCAGGCGGCCGCGCACGCGTCAGACGCGGCGGTCCAGCAAGCGGCGTTACAGCCGCCAGCCGACAGCGGAGCGGGCGCATGAACCGGCGCGCCTTCTTCGGATGCTTCTGGCCTGCGGCGGTGATGCCGCCGATGCTGCAGCCATCAGCGCCGGAACACGCCCGCATGATGGTGCATCCGGTGTGCCCGCGATGTGGCGCATGGGCCATGTTCACCGAGAGGGCGCAGGGCAAGTCCGTGACGCATCGCTTGACGGTCGCGTGCGAGTGCGGCTGGGAAGGTGTGTCGCTGCGCGCCGTGCGGCAAACGCCTGAGAACGGGACAGGCGCATGAGATCGAAAGTCGTCTGGGGCGGCGCATGAGCGATCACCCCGCGCTGGTCTCGATCAACGAGGCGCGGCGCCGGGGAATGTGACGCCGGGGACGGTGCCGATCGGATCGGCCCACGGGTCACCAAATTCGGAGGCGGCTGATCCGTCCGCGTGAATCCCTTAGAGCACCAGATCCGCACGATCTTGAGCCGCGTGCATTTGCGCTTCATGGATCGCGTTCCGCAGACTGAAGACTGATTTCACAGGTTTGACCTGACGGGCTCGAGCCGGACTAATTACCCGGCTGACACGGCACATCCTCCGCCGCCGCAGGACAAGAGGACGCCACTGGAAGAGGGCCAGGGCTGATCACGCGACAAGCGCGCGTGGTGAGTCCCGGCCCTTTTCCGTTGGCGCCCGCTTTTTTCTCAGGAGTGCATGGACACACCGACTGTGACGCCTGTCGACGCGTTTGACGCCGCGGTCACCGCGGAGTCGACCTACGTCGCCCCGCAGCCCTCCGCCCCCGTCGACGACGCCGCCGCGATCCTCGAGACGCCCGTCGCCGCCACGCCGGCGCGCGATGCCGCGGGCAAGTTCGCCGTCGCCGCGCCCGCTGAGGACACCGCCGACGCCGAAGCCCCCGTCGCCGAGGACAAACCCGCCGGCAAGAAACCGCGCCACGACCCGCAAGCGCGGATCGATCAGGCGATTGCGCGTCAACGCGAGGCCGAACGCCGCGCCGACGACGCCGAGCGGAAAGCGCGCGAGATCGAAGCCCGCACGCAGACGCCCCGCGATCAGCCCGCACCCGCGGCGCCCGAGAAGTTCCCCGACTACGCCGCCTACCTCGCGCAGCATCCCGACGCCTCGCTTGAAGCGTGGCTCGATGCCCGCGACGAGTGGCGCGACACCAAACGCGAGACCGCGACGCGGCAGCAGGCCGAAGCCGCCCGCCTCGAACAGACCTTTACGCAGCGCGCGACCAGTTTTAGCGACCAGTTCGCCAAAGCGCGTGAGGCCGATCCCGCGATCGAGTCGCGCATCAACCGGGATCTCCTGACGGTGCGCCCCTTCTCGACGTTGACCGCGCAGGACCAGGCCGCCATTCGGGCGATCCCGAACCCGGCCGAGCGCGACCGCGTGGCCTTCTTGTGTTTTCTCGCCGACCAGTGGATTGACTCGGATCACGCCGTGGCGCTCGTTGAGCACCTGAGCGACCCGAGAGAATTTCAGCGCCTCGCCACGCTGCCCCCGACCCAGGTGGTCCGGGAATTGGCGAAAGTCGAAGCCCGCTTGGGCGCTGCTGCTCCTCAAGAGCGCGGCGCAGCGCCCCGGCCCACCGCGAGTCAGGCGCGTCCCCCGATTACGCCGCTCGGGACGACGCCCCACGCTGCCGCCGACGACGGATCCGACGATGAACCGGTCGAAGCCTTTATTCGCCGGGAAAACACGAAGGACCGGAAAGCCGGGCGGCTCTAACCAGGACCTCTCATGGCGAATACGCTAGCCACGCCGTCGTGGACCACGAAGGAAACGGCGCGCGAGTTTTTCAACGACCTGACGTTCCTCGCGAACGTCAACCGGACCTATGACGATCAGTACGTCCAGGCCGGCGCCAAAGTCGGCAACACCGTCAATGCGCGCCTCCCGCAGCGCTTCACGGCGACCGACGGCCAGGCCCTCCAGCTCCAGAACATCTACGACCAGACGGTCCCGATCACGCTGACGAATCAGAAAAACGTCGCCTTCGGGTACTCAAGCGCGCAGGCGACGACCGAACTCGATCGCATCCGCGAGCGCTACACGAAGCCGGGCGGGGAAGCCCTCGCCAACGCGGCGGAAGTCTTGGCGTTCAATGCCGTCTACCGCGACATCTACAGCGCGGTCGGCACGCCGGGCACCACGCCCACGACGACCCTGACCTACCTGCAGGCGGGCACGAAGCTGACCGATCAGGCGACGCCGCTGCGCGGCCGCGTCGCGGTCCTCGATCCGCTCGCGATGCAGACGATTGCCAACACGTCGACGACGCTCTTCAATCCCGCGAGTGTCATTGGCGAGAACTACGAGAACGGGATGTTCGGCCGCCGGCAGCTCGGCGTCGACAAGTGGCTCCAGGATCCGCTGACGCCGACGCACACGACCGGCACCTTCACCGCCTGCACGCCGACGGTGAACGGCGCGAGTCAGACCGGCTCGACGCTCGTCACGCAGGCGTGGGCCTCGGGCGCGACGACGCTGAAGAAGGGCGACATCTTCACGATCAACGCCGTCAACAGCGCCAACCCGCTCGCCTACTCCTCGACGGGCCGTGTCCAGCAGTTCGTCCTCACGGCGGACGCGTCGGACACCGCCGGCGCGATCACGCTGAACATTTCGCCCTCGATCGTCACCTCGGGCCAGCTCCAGACCGTCGATAGCTCCCCGGCCAACGCCGCGGCGATCACCGTGTGGGCGGCCAATCCTTCGGGCGGCACGCTCGCGACCACCTCGTCGCGGCAGTCGTTTGTCTATCACCCGGACTTCTGCGCGTTCGTGATGGCCGACCTGATGAAACCGGGCGCCGGCGCGGAAGCGACGACGGTCCGCAGTAAGTCACTCGGCTTCGCGATCCGCATGGTCGAGCAGTACCAGATCGGCACGGATCAGAACCCGTCGCGGCTCGACATTCTGATCGGCGCGGCCAGCATTCAAGCGCGGCTCGCGTGCCGCGTGGTCGGGTAAGGGAGGAATCATGGCACTCGCAACCACCACCCTCTCCTCGGCCTGCGCGCAGGGCGATGTCTCGATTGTCGTCGCCTCGGCGACCTCGGTCGCGGCCGGCCGCCTGATCGTGATCGATCAGGAAGAGATGCAGGTCGCGCAGTCCTACAGTTCGGGCACGACGGTCCCGGTCCTCCGGGGGCGCGACGGCTCGGCGCAGGTCGCGCACAAAGCGACCGCGAACGTCACGCACGGCCTCGCCTCGGACTTCGCCAGTCCGGCGGCGCAGACCTGC
>QHWB01000087.1 GCA_003222395.1 Acidobacteriota bacterium | reverse complement strand
TCTCCGGCAAGACGATCGGCGGGATTGGACGATTTCGTGGCGGGGCGATGCCACCTTGCTGGTGAGACGTGAGATGATCTCCCGATATCTCGAGGACTTTGCCGTCGGCCAGACCTACGGTTCTGGTCGGGCACGCATTGAGGGCGATAGGATCAAGAGCTTCGCCACCGAGTTCGATCCACAGCCTTTCCATCTCGATGACGATGCCGCGCGCAACAGCATATTTCGCGGGCTAGCGGCCAGCGGCTGGCACACGGCGGCGCTCACCATGCGGCTCCTGGTTGAGAGCGAGCTTAAGCCCGCAGGAGGCATTGTCGGTGCAGGCTTCGATGAATTTCGCTGGCCGCACCCGGTACGCCCGGGAGACGAATTGCGAGTCGAGAGCGAGGTCATCGAGGTGCGCCCATCGAAGTCGCGTCCCGAGCAGGGGCTGATCAAGGTACGGACGACCACGTTCAATCAGGACGGCAAAGCCGTCCAAATCCTGGTGTCGAACTTGGTAGTGCCACGTCGCCAGATGCAGCATGCTGCAGGAGTAGATGCCCGATGAGCAGGCATCTGCAGAATTGACGTAGCTCACCAACGCACGTGTGTCCCAGCATCATGTCAACCTCGTCATCAATCATCGACACACGACGAGATCAGATGTTCCCCGTCCTGGAGCCGCAGGAGATCGAGCGGGTCCGTCGGTTGGGGAAGGTTCGCTCCTATGGCGCGGGCGAGGCGCTCGCCAAGGTCGGCGAGAAGGGCCACGGCTTGGCGATCATCTTGACTGGAAGAGTGGACATCACCCAGCACGACGAGTCGGGTCGGCGCGAGCCGATAGTCACGTACGGCGCGGGCGCATTCATGGGCGAGCTGGCGCAATTAGCGGGCCGACCGGCACTGGTCGACGCTTACGCGCAGGCACCGGTCGAAGCCCTCATCATCCCGCCGGACCAGTTGCGGGCCTTGCTGATCGCGGAAGCCGAGCTCGGAGAGCGGATCATGCGAGCCCTCATCCTGCGTCGCGTCGGCCTCATCGAGCGAGGAGCCGGTGGACCGGTGATCGTCGGCCGCGCCGAGAGTGGCGACGTACTTCGACTGCAGGGCTTTCTTCGCCGCAATGGTCATCCGCATCAAAGGCTCAATCCGGAGACCGATCCGGAGGCGAAGGCGCTGATCGAACGGTTTCAAGTCGATCCCGGTCAACTGCCCATCGTGTTATGTCCAGGGGGACAGCTATTGCGTAATCCAAGCGAGACCGAACTCGCCCGCTGCATTGGTTTAGTGGGGCCGATCGATCCTGAGCGTCTCTATGACGTGGCCATTGTGGGCGCTGGGCCCGCAGGCCTCGCGGCGGCGGTCTATGCGGCCTCGGAAGGGTTAGCCGTTTTGGTGCTCGACTGCCGCGCGTTCGGCGGTCAGGCCGGCGCGTCAGCCCGCATCGAGAACTATCTCGGCTTCCCAACCGGCATCGCCGGCATGGCACTGATGGCCCGCGCTCACACCCAGGCGCAGAAGTTCGGCGTCGAGATGGCAATCCCCGATGAGGCGATCGGCCTGGAGGTTCTCGGTGATCCGAACGGGCACCGCTTCCTCCTGAAGCTGTCCGATAGTGAACGTGTGAGTGCGCGTTCGGTCGTGATCGCCAGCGGAGCTCGCTATCGGCGGCTCACAGTCGAGAATCTGGAAGCTTTCGAAGGCGCGAGCGTGCACTATTGGGCTTCGCCGCTCGAGGCGAAACTCTGCGCTGCTCAGGAGCTGGCCCTCGTCGGTGGCGGCAATTCTGCGGGCCAGGCGGTGGTTTATCTGGCGAGCCAAGCCTCGAAGGTGTGGCTCCTCGTGCGTGGACCGGACTTGAGCGCGGGCATGTCGCGCTATCTTGTCGATCGCATCGCAGGGTTGGCCAATGTGGAGGTGCTGACTCAAACGGCTATCACGGGGCTGGAAGGCCGCGACGGGATGCTGGAAGCGATCCGCTGGCGTTGCGGCAAGGGAGAAGAAGAACGTCACGCGATTCAACATTTGTTCCTCTTTATCGGCGCGGAGCCGAACACGGACTGGCTCTCAGAATCGGGCGTGGCACTTGATGGGAAGGGATTCGTCTTGACCGGCACGGACGCAGGCCAGAGCCGACATCCGCTGGAGACAAGCCGAGCGGGCGTCTTTGCGATCGGCGACGTCCGCTCAGGCTCGGTGAAACGCGTCGCATCGGCAGTCGGTGAAGGCGCGCAGGTCGTGGCCACGCTCCATCGCGCCTTGGCGGCCGCCGGCCGTGAGCAGACAGCCGTCCTGTCTCGCTGAAATTACAGCTTTATGTGCCTTTGCCCGTCACCCCCCGTCTCGGCGCAGCGGCGCGCAGCGAACGAGTGGGTCGGCCGCAGCGAAGCGAGACACTTGGCGCAACTACGGAATGGTTTGCTTCAGGGGTTGCTCGATTGAGACCGGGTCAGATGCTGGGAAAGTATTCTTAAGAGCCTCGTCGAGTTCCTCTTCCTGGTGCTCGCGCTCTGTGCGAGCACGATCATCTTCGTGAGGCTTGCGCTTCGGCTCGATTATCATCTCGATGTCCGCCTCGCATTTTCGATTGTTGGTGCCATTACGAACCCGCGTTCTTCGAAGTCCAGGCCGTTCGGGAGAGAAGAAAACGTTTGGGACGTCCATGGACGACCATTTGCACTATAACACCGTT
>QHWB01000015.1 GCA_003222395.1 Acidobacteriota bacterium | reverse complement strand
GACCGGTACGAGCCCAAAGGCTCATAGGAGGACAGATAATGATCGATACCAAACGGACGACCAATGGCCCCGCGCCCCCGACGTCGCGGGCCCGGGTTGAGGCGACCGCGGACCAGCGCAAGATGAGTTCACAGAGAAAGACAGCGTTTGCCGCGGGCGCGCTGTACCTGCTCAGCTTCGTCTCGATCCCGACCCTCTTTCTCTACAATCCGCTGCGCGCTTCGAACTACATCCTCGGGCATGGCTCGAATACCGGCATCATCGTCGGCGCCATCCTGGAGATGATCGTGGCACTCGCCGGTATCGGCACGGCCGTCGCGCTCTTCCCGGTGGTCAAGAGGCAGAATGAGGGAGTCGCTCTGGGCTTCGTCGGCACGCGAACCCTGGAAGGCGGCGCCATCCTCGCCGGCGTGGCGTGCGTCCTGTCGCTCGTGACCCTGCAGCAGGCCGGAGCCGGAACGAATGCGTTGGTCACCGGCCATGCGTTGATCAGCATGTATGACCGGATCTTCCTGCTCAGCCAAAGCTTCATTCCGGCCGTCAATGCCCTGTTGATCGGCTCGCTGTTGTACCAGTCGCGCCTGGTGCCGCGGGTTCTTCCCATACTCGGATTCGTCGGAGCGACCCTGCTGGTCGCTGGCGACGGCGCCGTGATCTTCGGTCTCACGCCGCAGCATGGCGCGGTCGGTGTGGTCGCATTCCCGATCGCGATTTGGGAATTTTCGCTGGGCGTTTATTTGGTCGTCAAAGGCTTCAGGCCCTCGGCCATCACCGCCCTTTACAGCCGGCCAGCAGGCGTGGACAACGGTTCGCTAGTCCCTGTGGCGGCTGCTCGGTAAAAGTCTTTCGCTCGACGCGATTCACCGTGGAGCCCGGCTTTGGTCGGGCTCCAACGGTGTAAATAGCGGAGGTAACAAGATGGGTGTAACTGGCGGCCTCGTGTCCCACGAGCCGACGTTTCAGCGGTCTTCTGGGCACGAGGATCAACTGACGGAAGCCCAGCTCGCCGAACGCGCCGGCACTCCTCCGGATCAGGTTCGACTGCTCGTCGAACTCGGCGTCCTAAGGCCAAAAGAAGCCATGTTCCAAAGTCGAGATCTTGTGCGTCTGCGTGTTCTCGCCGACCTCGAGGCCTTGGGGGTCGATGCCCATAGCGTTGCCAAGGCACTATCAAGCGGGTACCTCTCCCTTGGCTACCTCGAGAACTCGGCGGTCAAGCCAGCCCCATCCGAACTCAGCTTCTCCCAGCTCGCCGACGAGCTCGACATTCCGTTCTCGACCCTTGAGAAACTCTACATCGCTTGTGGCTTGGGGCATCCCTCATCGGAGGAACTCGTTCGCGCTCAGGACGTTCCGATCATCAGAGCCGTCCCGGTTCTATTCGGCGCGAGGGTCAGTGAGGGGGAGGTGCTTCGCGCCGTGCGCATCTGGGCAGAGAGCGCGCGGCGCGTCGCTCAGTATCAGATCCACCACTTCCACAACTCGATTGAAGAGCCGTTTCGGCAGCGAGGGCTCAGCGACAACGAAGCGCTCGAGGCGGCGGTCCGCGAGGTAAGTGTAAGGCTGGGCCATTCGGGAGAGGAAATGCTGGCGTGGCTCTATCGACGGCACTCCGAGGCCTTCACAATGCAACATCTGCTCGAGCACGTCGACACCGCACTCGAGCAAGCGGGCGTGCGTCCCAAACCAACTCGGCAGGTAGAGGCCGCGGTCTTCGCGGATCTGTCGGGCTACACCAGGCTGACCGAGGAGTCGGGCGATGAGGCGGCGGCTCATGTCTCGACTACCCTGGCCCAGCTCGTCAGCGAGATTGCTGCTCGGCACCGGGGGATAGTCGTCAAGATGCTCGGAGACGGCGTGCAATTCCACTTTACTGATCCTGGGGATGCGGTCCTCGCGTCGCTTGCGCTCATCGAAATCGTTCGCCCACGTGGGCTGCCTCCGGCGCATGTAGGAGTCGAAGCGGGACCAATGATCTATGACGAGGGAGACTACTTCGGACGAAGCGTCAACATGGCAGCGCGGCTCGCCTCACAGGCAGGTGCCGACCAGGTGTTCGTAGGGGAAGGCCTGGTAAGCAGTGTTGTGCCGAGCGGCTTTAGGCTCGTCGAAGTCGGGATCTACAACTTGAAGGGCTTCTCACGTCCAGTAACGATCCACCAAGCTATCCGCCGGGACGACGCCTGAGTTTGGACCGTCCAAGCGAGCAGAGTCTCCCTGATCGGGCAGGCCATCCAGCCGGTCCTCATGTTGCAGTTACGGTCAGCGGCGTTATGAGCTCGACCGCTTCATCGATGCGGGAGAAGGGAAACTGCGCGGTTTCGTTCACGGTCCTGACCAGATTGCGGTGGTCTGCCTCGAACAGGCACAGACAGCGCGACTGGCCAGGTATCAACATGCTTCGGATGTAGCGAATCCGCGCGCCGTCTCCGCCAAGCCGGCGAGCACTCTCAACCATAGCGTGCTGCGCAATGCTGAGCTGTTGCACCGTTAAGCCGGGGATCATGCGGTCGACGATGAACAGGCTCACGCTCCGCCCATTATGGGCGGAGCGGCGCGCTAGCGAATCCGGGAGAGTGCTGAGGCCGGTACTGAATCTTGGTGTCGTGTCACCCAGGAGGCGATCTCCGTCCTGGACTGGATGCCGAGCTTATTCAGGATGTTCAGGACGTGCGAGTCGACGGTCCGCTCCGAGATCATGAGTTTTGCGGCAACCGCCTTATTGCTGAGGCCCTGAGCAACGAGGGAGGCTGTTTCCGCTTCACGCCGGCTGAGTGGCGATGAGCCGCGGGGCTGCGTGTCCCCGGCAGGTCGAATGACCTTTTCCTCGAGGGCGAAGCTCACCGCTTCTTGAAGGCTCATCAACTCACCTTTCCCTGACGCTGCG
>QHWB01000026.1 GCA_003222395.1 Acidobacteriota bacterium | reverse complement strand
CGGCCCAGCTCCAACCCGTTTGAAATCGCATCGTCACTCGGGTAGTCACGACCACGCGAGTAGTCATCGCCCGCCTGCCGGTTCGGATCGATCTGCGCGTTCCAAAACCCGTTCATCCAGTCGGGCGCGTACCGCGCCAGCGACAGGACGAGCGTGCGCCGGCGGAAATAGCCGTCGAGCGTCACGATGTCGTCGAGCACGTTCCAGATCTCGGTCAGCTTCCGGTTCACCCAGAGGAAGGGCTCGTCAATCCGCTGTTCGATCTGTGCCAGGACCTGGTCGAGTTTCTGCAGCAGGTGGAGGTGGAACGTCAAGAGCACGCGGTTGATCGCGCGGAGGAACTCGATCGTGTCCACGATCGGCTTGACGAACCGCCGATAAAAACCCTGAATCTCGTCCCGGACGGTGCGCAGCCATTTGAACACCGGCGCAAACGTCTTCGTCAGCCAGTCGTGCAGCTGCTTCAAGCGGTCGTCGATCCAGGTCAACGCCGGCTTCAGTACGTCCTTCCAGACGATTTTCGTGGCATCCCACACGCGCGAAAACATCGCGCCGGTCGAGCGGAGGATCCCGGCGACATGCGCCGCGAGCCACGACACCGCTTCGGCGAGGTACGCCGCGGTCGCCGCGGCCGCCGTGCCGAGGAACCCGGCGATCGCCTGGAGCGCGGCCCACACGGCGGTGAACACGTCGGCCTGCTGGATCGGAATGGTGTGATGCGCGCGCAGCGGATTGCCGAGCGAGTCGAGCCACAGCAAGGCCAGCGCGCCGACGAGCGTCAGGGTCGCGTAGGCCAGGCGCCGCGCGTCGGTGAGCCGATGGACGCGAATCGTCATTCGGTGCGCACCTCACGCGCGAACGCGTTCAGCTTCTCGTCGCGCACCAGCGCGGTGTAGGCGTCCTTCTCGAACCGTTCGGTGAACGGCCCGTGCTTGCCGACGAAAAACGTCACGCGGATAAACGACGTGCGTTGCCCGTCGCGATCGTAGCGGTTATCTTCGACGATAGACGTGATCTGAATATCCGGTTCAGGCATCGCATCCCTCAGATCTGCGTCTCCGGTCCGCCGGCGCCCGGCCCTTCGTGGCCTTCACCCGGCGGCAGCGCGGGCGGATCCTTCAGGTCCATTTCGATCGGCGCGTCGGGTTGCGGCAAATAGCGCAGCGCCGACTGCCGGTACTGCTCGGCGCCCTCGCCGTCCTGCGTCAAGGTATCGGCGCGCTGATCGGTGCCGATGTTGAACTGCCCCGCGGTGACGTCTTCGGCGACGCCGACCGTTGCCGCGAACGCCGTGTCCAGGTCCGGTGAACCGTCGCCCCCGACCTCGGTCTGCAGCGCCGCGAGCGGCCGATCGGCGTCGCCGAGCACGTCGACGAGCGTGTGCGCGAGCGATTGAAACGTCGTCTCGCCCACGACGCGCGGCGGCAGCGGCAGTGGCTCACGCTGCCAGAACGGCCCCGGCTCCCGGTCACCCACGGAGCACCGGCACGGCAGGGGTCGCTGACGCGTCCAGCGTCGTCACGCCGGCGCCCTCGGCGGCGATCGCCGCCGGCTGATCGCGCGCCGTCGGCGCGACGACGTTTTCGTTGCGCGCGCCCTTCCGCTCGACGACGAAGGTCGCGAGCACCTGCTCGAGCCGCGGCGCCTGATCGGGTTTCGGCGGATTCGCCGCGTCGTAACTCGTCGCCGCGTCGACCAGCGCCTGGTGCGCCGGCGGCAGCTGCAGCCGGCCGTCGCTGATCGCTTGTTTGAGCTCCGCGACGCTGAGCGGCGGGCAGCGGTGGAAGTACTGCAGCCCGTCGGGGAGCACGTCGTCGTAGACGCCGCCGCACGCGTTGCACTTGACCCTCATGCGCCCTCCAGAAATTCCCGCACGAGGTACTGCACGGCGCTCCACTGATCGGCCGCCTGAATCGCGGTCGTCGACGTGCGGATCCGATGGCCCGATCCGAGGCCGTTGTTGACGGGGAGCGTGCCGTGCACGACGAGGAGACCCCCGGAGTTGAGGAGCGGCAGCCCTTCGCCCCAGCTGTAGTTCCAGGCCAGCGACGCGGCCTGATTCTGCTGATTGCTGAACCGGCCATACACCGCGGCCCCGTCGTCGAGCGTCAGTTGCACGATGCGATTCGCGGCGGCGACGGCCGTCGTCAGGAGCGCCGCAAACGCGAGGAGCTCCCAGCGCGCGCCGGTCGGGACGGTTTCGGAGATCTCGGCGCCCGCGGCCGGCGTCGTGCCGGCAATCGATCGGAGCGCGCCCGGCCCGTCGAGCGACGATTCGGGCATCGGCATCGGGAAGGGCAGCGGCTGCTTGCTGGTGACGTACCCGCTCGCGAGCACCTGCAGCGCGATCGCGGCGGTCGATTCGCCGCGCACGATCTCGACGACGACGTAGGTCTGGCCGATGAGCGGCGCCGCGCTCGACACGAAGACCTGCCCGCCGAGCAGCCAGCCGGCCGACGTGCGCGTGATCGACGTCTTCGCCGTGCGATCGGTGTTCGGGGTCTGGGTGTCGTTGACGTCTTCGATCGTGCCGTCGGCCGTGAGCACGCGCGCGCGGACCGTGACGATCACACTCGCGAGCGCGTTGTAGGTCGTGACGCGCAGATTGTCATCCGCGCGGAGGTACTGCAGCGCCGGCGCGGCGAAGCGCGTCTGAAGCAGCGTCGTCGCATCACTCGCCGGCATCACCCGACCTCCAGCCATTCGCGGACGACGTACTGCGGCGCGCTGTACTGGTCGCCTGCCTGCATCCCGGCGGTAATCGTTTTGATGGTGTGCCCGCCGAGCAGGCGCGCCGCGACGGGAATGCTCATGGCCTCACACGTCGACGATCCCTGCCCCACGGCGGACACCGCCTGCCCCCAGGTCAACGTCCACACCACGGAATTGCCGAACGTCTGAAAGACGGGAAACAGCCCCCACGGAGCGGCCGGATTGCCGAGCACGATGAGCGGCGTCCGCGTGCCGGCGACCGCACTCGTCGTCAACTGCGTTACGAGCGAGACGAGTTCCCATCGCGCGCCCGTCGGCACGGACTCACTAATTTCACTCGCCGCGGCAGGCGTCGTCCCGACGAAGGAGCGGACGGCCGGTTCGCCCTCCGTCGCGCTCACGATCGGCGAACCCGGCCAGCCCTCACGTTCAACAGCGACCCGGCGCTGAGCGCAAAATCCTGCGTCTTGACCGTGCGATTCGTGTTCGGCGTGTGCCGCTCACTATCCGGCTTCGTCTCGCCGTTCGGTTCGGCGTGACGCCAGTTCAGGGTGATCGTCACGCCGGTCACGCTGTTCGCGCTGACGATCCGCAGACTGTCTTCGCCCGTCAGGTAAAACGCCGCCGGCGATGGCAGGACGCGGCCGCCGCCGATGATCGCGCCCGGCGCGCGAAAGACCTGTTCGGCGCCGGCCATCCGTCGCTACGCTGCCGGCGACGTGCCGCCCGGCTGGTCCGCTTTTTTCTCCGACGCGAACCGCGCGCGGTAGTCGTTGTGCTCGCAGATAAAGAGCTCGCCGAGCTCGGCGCGCTGGTCCGGCGACGCGGCATCGACGCTCGGCGGCAGCGCGATCGGATTCTCTTTGTCAAACGCCCGGCGATATTCCTCCGCCGTCGGCACGCGCGCCGGCTTGAGCGCGCCGCCGCAATTCGGACACGCGTCGCCGCGTTTCAGTTCGATCGCTTTCATGATCCGTTGCCCCTCCGGTTACGCGAGCATGCCGAGCCACACGACGACGTTCGCCGTGCCGCCGTTCTCGTCGTTGACGCAGTCGACGAGCGTCGCGCCCTTGTTCGCGCTGTTGATGATCGGAATCAAGGGCAGCGAGTAGTGGAACGCCAGCAAGCGGAACCACCCGGCCGTGTCTTCGGTCAGATCCGGTTCGCCCGGCACCGCGACGCGCAAGTTGCCGGTGTCCGGGCCGCGGAGACACACCGCCGCGCATTCGCTGTCGGTCGTCATGCCGAGCACGGCGTAATCGGTGTTGGCTTGCAGTAAGTCGACGTCGGCGTTGATCGCGCGCGCGCCGTTGTAGCCCGCGGTCGA
>QHWB01000006.1 GCA_003222395.1 Acidobacteriota bacterium | reverse complement strand
ATCGTTGACACGATGATCGCCGCGGGCCATTTCACGACCTTCGCTAGCGCAGTCAACGCAGCGGGTCTGACCGATCAGCTGGCCGCCAAGGGCCCGTTCACCGTTTTCGCGCCGACCGATGAGGCGTTCAAGAAGCTCCCGCCAGGTGGGTATGACAGCCTGCTCAAGGACGTGGGCAAGCTCAAGGCAATTCTGAACTACCACGTCGTCTCGGGCTATTTCACGGCCAGAGACGTGAAGTCAGGAGAAGTGATGACGCTGCAGGGCAGCCGGCTGACGACAGCGGTATCGTCATCGGACGTTCGGGTCAATGGGGCCCGAGTCACCAAGGCGGACATCGTTACGACGAACGGCATCGTTCACGCCATCGATGCAGTCATTCTGCCCAAGAACTGGCAATTGCTGGCCGCCGCGGCCTGACGATTGTCTCGCGCGAAGCACTTTCGTGCACTGGAAGGCCCCGTTCGCCGGGCCTTCTCTTTTAAATAACCCTTGCTCAGTGGTCAGCCAGCTGGCTCTCGTTCGCGGCGCCGGTCAGTCGGCTGATTTCCGCTCCAAGTAACTCTTCGCAGCCTGAAATGGCGGATCTGCGTGCCGTAAAGCGAGGATCCGTGTCAGGCAGATCCAAACGCTGTCGCGTACCCAAGTTGCTGGGCAGATGTAATTCCTGACTGGACCCTGCGCACGAAACCTCGGCAAGACAGAGCCGATTGCTGTAGCCTGCACCTCAGGCTCGTGATCTTTCGGCTTGTCTGCCTTTGGTCTTGTGCCGTTCGGCGCATGTTCCGGCCAACGTCTGCCACCCTCGGAAAGTCTGGCGAACCAGGAGGCAGGGCCTTCCTGCTCGTTTCCTTTATTTTCGTGAGTGAGTCGCAGTGACCAAACTATACGTTGGAAATCTTCCCTTCACAGCCACCGAGGATACCGTGCGCGCCCTGTTTTCACCGCACGGAACCGTTGAAAGACTCGCCCTGATCAACGATCGCGACACCGGTCGCCCGCGCGGCTTCGGCTTCGTGGAGATGTCGAATGAAGACGCCGCGCGTGCCGCGCAGGCGCTGAACGGGACGGACTGCGAAGGCCGGGCCCTCAAGGTCAGCGAGGCGCAGCAACGCGACCGCTCGGTCGCAGACGGACGCGGGCCGCGCCGCTACTGAGGTCGGTTCGGCGACTGTTGCTCCTGCCGCGCATTAGAGCCGGCCTTGTGGTAGTACTGCGGCATCTCCGAGGTGCAATCATGGCCTGGCGCAAAACAGCGACCTTTCATGCTCCGATTGAAGTCCTCGTGCTGACGTGCGACGTGTGCGCGTGCGACATCGGTCATGAAGACGAGCGCCGGCCGCGCGCCCACTTCCAGCTGAGCCGCCATCCGAAATCCTGGTGCGATCGATGATCAGGAACCTGCGGTGGTGATCTGCTCCCGGGAATGCCTGCGTGCTTTTGTCGCGAACGTTTCCGGACCGGATCGCGCCCCACCGATGCCCCCGCCTTCGGTCGTCGGTCAAAAAAGGACCGCTAGGACGCAATCTTGCGCTCGGTTGCGGGTTGGCTTGTTTCGCAATGGCCTGCCGACTATGCGGTGACCTTTGGCAGGCAGCGGCGTCAGTGTGCGGTTCTTTGTCAACCTAAGAGACAGGGACCGAGGCCTTAAGGCGCGTGCAACTCGATAGACCGGCCACACTGAAATCACACATCCGTCGCGCCTTCGGACGCCGGTCTCCGCTCGAAGCGCATGCCGTTCGGCCCCCTAATGCGACCATACGAGTGGCGGTCGCCGCCGACCTGACAGGGAGCGGGCGGATGGACATTGTGAGGATCGACGAGCGCCGCGGGACGTTCATCCATTTCAATCAGCCAGACGGCACGTTCTCGCCGGCCGTGCCGTTGGGCACAGTCCAAGCGACTCCGTACGCGCTCACGGTCGGGGACACCGCGGAACCGGGTGATCACAGGTGGTATGAGGCTTCGCGCAACGGCTGTCAGAACGTGGGTGAATCCAGTCGGCAGGGTGAGAAGTCAGCTCATGCGAGCCCAACCGATGCCAAGCGGTCCCACCACAGCGCGCGATCGGGTTGGGTAAGTCCTATCGCGCTAAGAATTTGATTCGCTTGGAATTAACGGTCAAGGTTCGAGTCCTCTCCCGGCCACCAATAAAAACAATAGGTTAGCGATTATTTCGATTCTCTTTCTGGAGGTGTTGCCGCATCGCCGAAAGGGCTGGTGCGGGGGCGAGCGTTAGTGCTCGTGGTACCGTCCGCGGGTGGCCTGCAACCCCTGATCGATGATGGCGTGATCGACGAAGTCATCCGCTCGCTCAAGAGCGGCAAGGAGGCGACGGTTTATCTCGTGCGCTCGGGGGCGCACATGCGGTGCGCGAAGGTCTACCGCGACATGGCGCAGCGAAGCTTCCAGAAGCGTGCCCGGTACCAGGAAGGCCGCAAGGTGCGCGGCAGCCGCCAGGCGCGCGCCATGAGCAAGAGAACGCGTTTCGGGCGCAAGGAGCAGGAAGCTGCCTGGAAGAACGCCGAAGTCGATGCACTGTACAAGCTCGTCGCCGCCGGCGTGCGCGTGCCGAAGCCTTACGGTTATTTCAACGGCACGCTGATCATGGAGCTGGTGACCGATGCCGCCGGGGACCCTGCCCCGCGCCTTGGCGAAGTCGATCTTTCGCCCGGAACTGCGCGCGAGTATCACCGCTACCTCGTCCAGCAGGTCGTGCGCATGTTGAGCATCGGGCTCATCCACGGCGATCTCTCGGAGTTCAACGTGCTCCTCGGGCACGATGGGCCCGTGATCATCGATCTACCCCAGGCCGTGAATGCGGCCGGCAATAACGGTGCGCTCGCGATGCTCGAGCGCGACGTGAACAACCTCCGCGGCACGCTCGGCCGCTTCGCGCCGGAGCTTCTGCAAACCGAGTTTGCGCGAGAGATGTGGGCGCTGTTCGAGCAAGGTGAGCTGACCGCGGACAGCACCCTCAAGGGTGTCTTCGCGCGAGACGAGACGGCCGCCGATCCCGATGCGGTCTTGCTGGCCGTTGAGGATGCACGGGAGGAAGCGCTGCGACGAGAACTGGGACGAGAAAGCTAGAGGCTGGCCATCTTAACGATTGCCAAGGGCGGTGCGATGGTACAAGCGGCGGCCGCGGGTCAGAAGTTCACGTACAAGCCCAAGGCTGCCAGCTAGGTCCAGGGTAACGAGAAGTTCGGTTCCTGAAGGTTGGGTTCCTGGAATCAGCTCAGCACCGAACCGAACTGTCATCGCGATCAACACGGCACGTTACGCGCTTGAGCCGAAAAGTAGATCGGGCCCCGGAGAGAGTGCCTCGCATTTTCTGTGAAGGAGCAATCCGCGAGAGATCTAGCGGCTAATCGAGCGTGCGTTGGGTTCCGACAGCCGCCAAAACGGGACCAATCTCATATGAGGCCATGCTGCCGTGGAACTTCAAGGCATCAGCGCCGTAAGCGGTGAGCGCCTCACGCGTGCGTACCAAGCTAACCGGGAGACACCGGTGGCAACGAAAGACCAATTCCCCAGGCTGCATTACGTGATGCAACGGCGGTTGAGATTTTGCGCGTCTGGATTGCGGAGAAAAACTCCATTGCTCGCTTAAAGTCGGTATGTATCGGGAAACGACGAACGTCCCAGAAGAGAGAGCTTGGGGAACGATCCTGGCGGACGCGGCGAGGCATGTCGCAAACGCACTGGAGTCAGGTTACGGCGCTAACGCAACGGAATCTCTGCGGATGATCCGTGACGCTTTCAATAAGGAAATCGAAGCCCCGACTTCGATTGCCGAGGGCGACTTCTCTAAGCGACACTGAAGCAGGTCTGATGACCTCCTGCTTCCGAAGTACCAGTTATTTGAGCGCTTATGTATTCCCTAAAGGCCGTGTTGAAGCTCGAACCTCTTGGTTTTACTCACGACATGTCGCTACGCCGGTTGTGCCAGTGCCCGGCACGTCCGAAACACGAAGTCCGCGGTCCGACCGTATACCGCGGCCTGCCAAGCCGGCGTCTCGCAGTAGAACGCCGCACGCATCAGCCGCTGGGCCGCTGCACTCCGCACGGCGTCACGCGGCGCGCGCGCGTGCACCCAATGATCAGCGCGTAGCGCGGTCAGGACGTCGGTTACCTGACGTGTGCCGAATTCCAGCCCGATGAAGGTGATCTCGGTCTTCGGCAGCGCCTCCTGGAAGCCGCGCGCGAGTGTGCCCTCGAGCTCAGCCGCCACGGCCTTCTCGCCCGTGATGTTCGCCGACTCCTCCGCCACGAGACTGCGCACCTCGCAGCCAAACCAAGCGCGTGCTCGCGCAAGATCGCCGCGCGCGCAGGGTATGAGGATCGGCTCGCCGTAGGCGGTCGGCCCCAGTCCAGTGTGCAGATCGAGCACCGCCACGCGGCGCACGCCGTCGGGTAGCTGCTCGCGAAGCAGCTGTCCAAGCGTCTGAGCGGACCACGTGCGGGCGGTGCCCCCATAGAACAGTCCTTCGGGACGCGTGTACTGCCCGGCGGTCAGGGCCTGCTGGAAGGCGCGCATCCCGTGCTCGGCGATGTGCTGTTGGAGCGCCGCGTCGGCACTCGCGCGCGCAGCGCCTTCCCAGTCTGTCGGCACCAGCCAGTCGTGCAGCGATTCGTAGGCAGCCGAGGAAGGTGGCTGGGAGAAATCGATGAAGTTGCGGTTGAGATCAACGTTGTCCTCGTTCACGCGCCGCAACCATGCGAAGCCGTGCGGATTCACCGCATGCACGAGCAGCGCGCACCCGGACGAAGGCAGTGCCTCGTACAGCCGGTCGATGAGGAAGCCGACCTGACAACCCGCGCCGCCAAAGCCCTCGACGCCGTGCGTACCGGAAAGCACGACGAGCGCGTCCGTCGCATTGTCGGGGCCGAGCCGCGCGACGTCGATGCTGAGCGACTCGCCCTGCGGGCCGAGGCGTTCCGGTAATAGATAGCGGTTGAGGCGTGCGCCGGCCCGTTCGGCGGCCGCGCGGAAGCGCTCGCGGGCGTTTGGGTAGTCGGGGCTGAAGTAGTCGGCGATGGGCATGGGTCACCGCGCGGACTGAAGAGCAGCGCGCCCAGCATAGCACCGGCAGGCTGATCCTGGCGGGGGCTAGAAGGCGCCCGCCACGCCATCAGCGGATGGCTACCGTACCGGGTGAGTCCACTGCTGGAGTTGACCCGCCTGCGTGGACACCTCAACGTAAGGTTTGGAGGGTTCATATCGTTGCCCCATTTCCCGGACGACTCGGGAAGAGGGTCACGCTGAATATGAAGAATCGCGCCTAGTCTGCGAGGCCCATGACGAATGCCAAGGCGACATTCAGTCGCGCGATGTCGCCATCCTCAAGGCGGCCGATCCTCCGACCAATGCGGGCGCGCCTAATCGTGACCGGCTTGTCCGCCATCACGTGCGCCCGCGTGCGCAGAGCGTTTCGAGTACTGGGTTCGACTGCTACTCGAAAGTCCTCAGCGTCGTCCCCCTCAGAAGTCATCTGGCAGACCACTACAGACGCATGCCCGGCAGGGAGCGCGTCAGTCTGCACATGCCGTAGTCCCCTGTAGCCGCGGACAGTCACAACGTCGCCGCGCCTCATCGGTCATCGAACTCGGCCACGGCTTCGATCCACTTCAGCGCCTCGAGCTCGCGGGATCGGTCCAGCGCTGCGACTTGTCGCGCCACCCGTCGGCGCACCGTCCTAGATCGTGCGTCCGGCACGACTAAGCGGGGCTCCTTCAAGCCACGGGCACGCCGCCGTTCGCGCACGGCCTTCATTCGTTCAGCTGCCTGCACCATATCAATAAAACCTTGGTGTCACGCGTTACGGCGTAACGCGTTACAGGCCAATGGGCAAGGAAGAGATTGACCCGGGAATTACCCGCTACGGAGCGACTGAAACGCCCCTTCAAGTCCCAAGGGTGACAACGGGACTCATGCGAGCCCAACCGATGCCAAGCGGTCCCACCACAGCCCGCGATTGAGACGGCGGTGGGCGAAGGTCCCTCGTCGGTCCCGCCCGGCTAAATCGCCTCAACGAGAGGACGAGCGAGCGTGACGGGGGCCCGCCGCGCTCGCTCGCGATCGGTCAACGAACAGCGAGTCCCGTCGCCGTGCCCGGGACGCCTGGCGTACTGCCGAGCGTCAGCAGGCTACCGTCCGCCTGAACCCGGAACGCCACAATCTGTCCGATGGACGGGGACAGCACGTACATCGTCCGACCGTCAGGCGCAGTCGCGCCGTCAGTAGGCCCGCCACCAGTGGTCCCGCTAATGCCGTCCGCACTCAGCCGAGTCAGTTCGCCCGACCGCGCTACGCGGTACCCAGTTACGGTGCCGGACCCCGTATTGGTCGTATAGGCGTACGTGCCGTGGCGCGCCACGACGACCCAACAAGCCGCCGTCTGGTTCGTGGGAACCGAGCCGCTGACGACCTCAAGCGACACGTCCTCGTTAATCTCGTACGACGACAGCGCCGAGGCACCCGCCTGACCGCCGAACGCCTCACTGACGAGCAACGTGCCACGCGGAGCGAACGCAAACCCAAACGGAGTCATTCCGCTCGAAGCGCGAGTCACCGGCGCTGACGGAACGTCGTCTTCAACAGTGTAAATCGCGAACTGGTTGAGCGCCTTCTCCGTCACGACGAGCGTGGACCCGTCCGGGCTGAACGAGACCTCGGCCGGACCCGCGGTGGCGGATGACAGCGGCCGCGAGGAACCCGAAATGGGGCGTAGGTGGCCATCCGGCCCCACGTGAAAACCGGAGATGTTGCCAGAGTCACCTGAGTTGAGGACGTAGACAAGGCGCCCATGCGTCGTCACGCTGATCGGATGCGTACCGCCGGACGGCACGCGATCGACGAGCGTGAGCCCGGCATCCGACACGGTGAACGCACTGATCTCGTTGCTGCCCGCGTTGACCGCGTACAGGTAACGGTCATCACCCGAAAGGGCCAGCGCCCCTTGGTTACCGAGCCCTGCACCGGTACCGAGTCCACCGGTGCTGACCGTCGCCGCCAGGGACAACGATCCATCCGACGCAGATTGGAAGATCTGTACCGCGTTTGCACCGGCACTGTTCGTCTCCGTGTAGACGGTGCCGGCCGACGCGGTGGCCGCACCGGCCGCCAGCAGGGCGAGTGAAATCGGTCCGCGAAGTAATTTGATCGTCATGACTGTTTTCCTCGTAAGCCCATATTGGGTCGCGTACGAGACTACGGTTCGATTCTCACGCAGTTATCACGCGCTCTTTGGAGCGGCAGGAGATCGGTGCGATCGGCGCGCGCAAGAGTAATCTCGATCGTGGTCCCGACGCCCCGTTGTGACAACACACTCACGCTCTGCCCATGAAGCGCCATGATTCGCTGAACGATGGACAGGCCGAGTCCCGCGCGCGATCGGTCCTTCGGATCGCGTAGACTGTAAAAGCGGTCGAGGATTCGCGGCAGACTGTCCGCGCTAATTCCCTCGCCGGTATCGACTACGCGCACGCGGACCGCCTCGGTCTCCGCGGACATCTCAATGCGCACTTGGCCGCCCGTCTGCGTATGACGCAGCGCATTCTCCAGCAAATTGCTGATCGCCCGTTCGATCAGTCCAACATCAGCGTGCACTCGGATGCTGCGGGTGTCGAGGAGCGTGCGAAGCTCAACGCCGTGACGTTCGGCCTGAAGCCGAAAGCGCAGTGCCACATCCTGCAGCAGCTCGGCAATAGAGATTGGCTCGATAGCCGGCACGATCGCTCCGGATTCGAGTCGGGCGAGCTCGAACAGCGCGTCGATGAGTCGTCCCAGTTGGTCCGCTTGCCTGAGTGCGACGCGGAGGTGCGACTGCAGGTCCGCGGGCGGCAGACTCTCGGATTTGACGAGCAACGTCTCAATATAGCCACGAAGTGATGCGAGGGGCGTTCGCAGGTCGTGCGATACGTTGGCCACCAGTTCCCGACGCAATTCGTCCGTGTCTTTCAGCTCCTGAATCTGGCGTTCGATCGCTCGAGACATGTCCGCAAATCGGGCTGTCAGCGCGCTGATCTCGTCCCCGCCAGCGCTGGCACGCGGCGGAAAGGCTCCGGCGGGCAATGTTCGCGACCAAGTCTCCATGGACCGGTCGAGGCTGCGTAGACGGCGGGTCAGCACAGCGAACAGGCCGCCCGCGGCGATGAGCGTGGCGAGGATCATCAGTCCAAGCGCAAGCGCTGCCGCTCGCAACGCGTAGCTGCTCCATACGCGTTGCGCAATCGATCGCTCCGGTTGGCCACCGAGGACCACGTACAGGTATCCATCAAGCTGACCGCGTTCCTGCACGGGAGCGACCGAAAAGACACGCCGACCGTCGAGGCTCGCGGGGTCGTCGCCGTAGAGGGGGCGTCGGTCCGGCACACGCAAGAATTCTTCGATTGGCGCCAGGCTGACTCGGTTACGCACAACCCGATCGTGCTGCACAACGGTCATCAGCACGCGCCCGTCGCGGTCGAGGAGGTACACTTCCGCCGAAGGGTTGACCGTCATCGCGCGATTCGCGAGCTCTCGGAGCGCGGCCTGATTAATGTGGCCTCCTTGGATCAGCGCGAGCTCGCGAACCACGTACATCGAGATGCCGGAATCCAGTCGCTGTCGGACTTCATCGGCGTATCGGTCGCTGGTTAGGCTCAAGAGCGCCAGCAGGCCGAAGCCGACGAGCGCGAGGAGGACCGCAAAGGCCAGCGTCAGGCGAACATGCAGGGCCGTCATGCGCGTGGAGCCTCGGGTTCACGCGCAAAGCGGTATCCCACGCCCCATACCGTCACGATATAGCGCGGCTGCGAGGGATTCGGTTCGACTTTCGACCGCAAGCGATTGATATGGGAGTTAACCGTGTGCTCGAACGTATCGTGGGTCGTGCCCCAGACCTGATCGAGCAGCTGGGAACGCGAGAATACCCGATCGGGGCGCTGCATCAGGAACGCGAGCAGGTCGAACTCCCGCGCTGTGAGGTCGAGGCCTCGCCCGCTGCACTGTGCGGTCCGCCCATCGAGGTCGATCGCCAAAGCCCCGATTCGGCACGTACGCAGCTCGATCGGTGACGGCCGCGCCAGCCGCTCCGCTCGGCGCAGGATCGCTTTCACGCGCGCCGCAAATTCCACGACACTGAAAGGCTTCGTCAAGTAGTCGTCGGCGCCGGTCTCAAGACCGAGGACCCGATCGGACTCCCCGGCGCGGGCTGTCAGCATCAGAATCGGCGTATAGTCGGCGTCCGCCCGGACGCGTCGACAGATCTCGAGACCGTCAATCCCTGGCAATTGTAGATCGAGCACAATCAGACTCCAGCCGGCCCGTGCCAACGCTCGGGCGAGCCCGTGATTGCCGTCCGCTACGACCTCGACGGAACATCCAATGTCCGCCAGGTGCAGGCCCAGCAACCCGGCAATATCCGGGTCGTCCTCGATGATGAGAACCTTCCGTGAATTCATGTGGGGCCCGGCCGGTCGCGACATTGCGCACTATAGGAGACCCGGGATCTCACGCCTTTATCACGAAGCGCGGCGGTCGCGGTGCGGCAACTGCAAGGTAAGATTTGGGTACAACCGAGGGGGACCCGACGGTCCGATGCTCAGGTAAGAACTCGGGCGGCGCGCCCGCTTCACTCTCGCGACTTGTAGGGCATCAAGCCTTGCTCAGTCCGTCCTGGGAACGAGCCATTCTTGCTCGGTGCGCGGCAGCTTTTGCCCGGTTTCCGCAAACCGCCATGCTGCACCACCGGCGTGCATGCGTTTTCGTCCGATCGTAGAACCTCAGTATGCAGCCGTCCCCATCACAACGCCGCACGAGCCGAAAGTCGGCATTGCAAATGAGATCGCTGATGGTTTCCGCAATGGGCTGCAATAGTCGATCCGGAGTTGTCCACCTTCGAATCTGAATCGATTGCAGTGGGCGCGAGGGCCCCGTTCCCCCCGCATTGGTCAAGGTTAGCGCAATCTGTCGGTAGATGTCGTCGCGAGCCAAGAGCCGATTCAGCAAACCGAGTTCAACGAAAGCATCCCGGTCGATTTCCCTTCCGGCATGTCTGTCGACAAACTCACCCAACCACTTGCGCAGCTCCCGTGCTTGCTCGGCAACCCCATCCAAGTTCCCCCCGCCCTCTCCACGGCGACGAAGCCGCCGCGCAACTGAGGCATCGATTGCGCCGGCCTCAGTCAACCAGGCGAGCAGCCCGGCCCCGTCGTTCAGCCAATCCCGGGGTTCCCCGCCCGGTCTAACCTGACTGTTCAGGAAGTCGAGCGCGAGGTGGTCGCCGACCAGGTAAGGCTTGGGGTGTCGTTCCGCCATGTCGTGCTCTGCCGCTGTCGATGCGCCGTCCCACCTCCATATAACCTGTAAAGCGTCTGTTGACAAGTTATCAGGATAACTGGTAAAACGCCTACTGACAGGTTACTAGTGAAGGTACGCATTTGAGCGCGGCGTTGCCCGCTGCACATTCAGCGCTTCGGCTCCAAGACGTTGAAATCGAAGCTCGTGTCGGTGTGCTGCAAGTACACGCCGCTCGGTACTGAGCCGGCTGCGGCCGCAACGGTCGTCGTTAACGCGGCGACTAGCCAACGCTCACCGTACTGCAAGCCGCTACAAGATCGCCCACCAGCCAAGAAGGAAGCGTTGAGCCATGGTTCAATATCACACTGCAGAGGCCGCTGGACACAAAGTCTTTTACCGAGAGGCTGGCGACCGCAGCGCTCCGGCCGTGTTGCTGCTCCACGGCTTTCCGACATCCTCCCATATGTTCCGAAACCTGATTCCGCGCCTCGCGGAGCACTATCGCGTGGTGGCGCCGGATCTTCCGGGATTCGGGTTTTCGCTCGCGCCGGAACACGGACCCTTCCGGCACACGTTTGACGATCTCGCTGCCGTCGTCGATCGGCTGACGCAGGTGCTTGGCCTGAAGCATTACGCCATCTACGTCTTCGATTACGGTGCGCCGGTGGGATTTCGCTTGGCGCTCCAACACCCTGACCGAATTGCCGCGATCATTTCGCAGAACGGCAATGCCTACGTTGAGGGCCTCAGTGACGGCTGGAATCCGATACAGAAATACTGGAGGGAGCCTACGGCCGAGAATCGGGATGCGCTACGCGCCTTTCTGACCTCGCAAGCGACCAAGTGGCAGTACCTGCACGGCGTCACCGACGAATCGCTCGTCGCACCTGAGGCTTACGTGCTCGATTCGGCCCTGCTGGCGCGGCCGGGAAACGAAGAGATTCAGCTTAACCTGTTCCTCGACTACGCGAACAACGTCGCGCTCTATCCGAAGTTCCAGGAATACTTCCGCGCCGAGCGGCCGCCGCTGCTGGCCGTGTGGGGCAAGAACGATCCGTTCTTCCTGCCCGCGGGCGCACACGCTTTCAAGCGCGATAACCCGAACGCCGCGGTGCAGCTCTTCGACACCGGTCACTTCGCACTCGAGACCCATCTTGAAGAGATCGCAGCCGCAATCATCGACTTCCTCGGGCGGCGGCTCCCGCGATCGACGACCCGCAAATAACCCGCTGCGTGAGACAAGGAGATAGCGGTATGCGTGCCATTGTGATCAACGGGTACGGTGGTCCGGAACAACTCATCATTAAAGAGCTTCCGGAGCCCACGCCTGAACCGGGTCAAGTCGTCATCGAGGTCAAGGCATTTGGGCTCAATCACGCCGAAACCTACATGCGCAAAGGCCTGTGGGGCGATGTCGCCAAAGTCACCGGTATCGAGTGCGTCGGCGTTGTCAAAGCCGATTCCGACGGGAGGTTTGCCGAAGGCCAACAGGTCATCGCCATCATGGGTGGCATGGGTCGAGTGATCAATGGCAGCTATGCTGAGTACACGCGATTGCCATCGACCAACGTCGTCGCGGTCGACTCGACGTTACCGTGGCACGAGCTGACTGCGATTCCCGAGTGCTACGCAACTGCCTGGGCGTGTCTGTTTGGTAATCTTGACCTCAAGCGCGGACAGACACTCCTGATCAGAGGGGCCACCTCGGCGCTCGGCCAGGCAGCATTGAACATCGCCGCGCACGCAGGCGCTCGGGTCATCGCCACGACACGCAGCCCCGAGCGGCTCGTGAAGCTCGAGTCACTGGGGGCTGAAACCGCTCTCGTCGACGCGCACGACCTCTCGCGCCGCGTCCGGGATAGTCACCCGGCCGGCATTGACGCGGTACTCGATCTCGTCGGCAACAGCACGCTGCTCGATTCACTCGCGATGGTACGGCGCCACGGGCGAGTGTGTCAGGCCGGATTCCTCGGTGGTCTCTCGCCGCTCGAATCGTTCAATCCACTGCTACAGGTGCCGAGCGGGGTGCACTTCAGTTTTTTTGGCAGCTTCGTGTTCGGAACACCTGAGTTTCCCCTGTCCGACATCCCTTTCCAGGAGATTGTTGATCGCGCCACAAACGGTGTCTACCAGGCAAAGCCCGCCAGGACCTTTATGTTCGATGAGATTCGGGATGCTCACCGGCTTATGGAGTCGAACCAGGCGAATGGAAAAATTGTCGTGAAAGTGGCGTCGGCGTGAGTTCTCGAGTCACCCTCGATCCGGGTCGATTGCTGCGACGATCCGTCGAGCAAGTTCCACGGAAGACTCACGCGGCCGACTGGTGCGATGGACCTCTAGGGCGCGCCGCGCTTCCCCGGCGCGCCGTACCGCCGTTCGCACCTCTTCAAATGACACCGCCCGATCCGCGAATTCGAGTGCGTCGGGATGCGCCCGTCCAAGGCGTACAGCCGCCGCTACACGGCGATTGCATCGGCATGCTGCGTCATCAGATACGAGGCCACAATATGAACGTGTAAACGCGTGAATCGCGTTTCGTGCGCGCTCGAGTCGCTTGCGCAGCACACTTGGATCGACACCAAGCGCCTCGGCGGCCTCGGCCCCTGGAAGGTCGAGAATCTCGCCAAGGATGTAGGCGAGCCGGTGCGGCCGGTCAAGGCATTGGAGCATCGCCAGCGTGCAGCCGATCTTGACCTCCTCAATGAGGATCGACCGCTCGTTCTCGCCGGGCCCATCGGAAGCGAGCCCCTCCGCCAAGTCTTCCGACAAGCCCACGAAATTCAGATTCATGCGCTCAACGGCGCTCCGCTTCCTGTCCAAAAGGTGGTTGACCGCGACGCGGTAGCTCCACGTTTTCAAGCGGCTGCGGAAATCAAAGCTAGAAAGCTGAGTGACGACTCGCACGAGGATCTCCTGGGTCGCGTCTTCCGCATCCTCGCGGTTCCAGAGCATTCGGAGAGCCAGGGCATAGATGTCGGGTTGAACTGCTCGTACGAGCGCCTCCAACGCCTGGCGGTCCCCAGTGACCGCGCGTTGCGCAACCTCCTCGACAGTTGTGCTGTCGCTCACTGCCCTTCTAGGAGTCGCTTAAGCTCGGCAAGTTCCTCTCGCAACGTTGTGCGCTGGGCATCCAGCGCGCCCTCCAAGTGCTCTAGGGGTACGGGTGGGGCATGCAGAACGAAACTGTAGATGCACGTTCCTCGAGCGGTCTCCGTCACCCGGGACTGAGACGGCCCCAGTCGGAGTCTTAAGGCTTGCACACTTATCGTTCGCCTGTTGAAACGCACGCGCCCACTTCGGAAGATTGTGGGGGTCACACACGAAATCGAAGACCGCAGGTCGGGATGCTCGGATCTCAATCCCCTGGACATCAAAGGTACGCATGGGCGTCTCTACAATCGCAGAACAGAACCGTTCCATAGGGCTTAGACGGCGTTGAGCATGAATATGTGACAGCGGACCAATTCTTACCGGATGGGCTTCCAGTTAGTGGCCATTCGCGCAGCGCCGTGGCTATCGTGCCCGCTGTCGTATCCAAAGCCTATGGGAAACCGGCACCGCTGCCCGGATCTCACGCGCCGCAGGGAGGCTCGCTCCGGTACGCGTCGTCACCCGATCTTCGGCGGTACGTTCGCGTTTAGCCGAAACAGGTTATTCGGATCGTACTTGGCTTTGAGGGCGACAAACCGCCCGAAGTTCGCGCCGTAATTCTCGCGATAGACTGCCATCGTGACGTCTGAATCTTGAACATCGTGCAAGCGAACGAAGCTTATCTCTACACCCTCGGCATGAGCTACAGGCTGCCTTAGCGCTCCTTTCACGGGACATCGATCCCACAGTCCGCTCGTTCCGCTCGCTGTTTCGCAGCCGCGCAGATGGAGTCAACGACAAACTCGCGTGACGGCGCTCGCTTGCCACGTACGATCTCGTTCATCTGCTTCATGCTCTCAACGAGCTCGCTAAACAACTTCTTGTCCATAAAACACTCCTACCAAGCGTCATCGAGTGCGCGAAGTACTTTCTTCTCCGAGCAGTTAGGTCGCCGAGCCTATAGATGGGCTATAGATGAATGATGGATGTGCTCGGCCCAGTACCTATTCGACTGTCTTGCGCGATGTGCGCGCTTGCGTCGGCGGCCGCGACATTAATCACAACGATGCCAACCTTTTGCCCCGTCTCAACATAACGGTAAGCGTCGGCGATCTCATCGAGAGAATATCTTCGATCGATGACCGCGCGAAACTGACCCGCCTCCATGCGGGCTTTCAGGAACTCGACAAATGCGTGGCCGCTGCCTCGGGG
>QHWB01000005.1 GCA_003222395.1 Acidobacteriota bacterium | reverse complement strand
AGCTCGGATCGCGACGTTGCAGGAACCGAATGGCCGGCCCCACAGTGTCGACGTAAAGCTTGGCATGCTTAAGAAAGTGAGCGATCGACGGCGGCACCGGGCCACGCTTTCCGGCGGTCCGTACGCGCTGGCCGAGAACATCGGCTGCGCGCGCGACGAGCGGGCCTGAAAAGAGTCGCAAGAATAACGTGAGCGAGGCGTCGGCTTGTGTCAGCTCGAGCCCGAGGTCGGCTGCGTGCAGGCGCAGAAAGCCCATGAGATACGCCGTCGCGGGATACGGAGTATTCAGTTGGATCATCGGGGGTGTGACGAGCAGGAGGCGCATGGTACAGGCAGGGTAGCGCACGCGATGCACGACGGCATAGTAGCCAGTGCCAGCGTCGTGGCTTGATTCAGCCCCAAGGCGACCTCTGGGCGGCCTGCGGGCCGCTCGCTCGGGCTGCGAATCATTCGGTGCGGAGCGCCAAGTCGTCACCGCGGGGCGAGGGACGAAAAATCCCCCGACATCTTGTGTTCCCGATCCGGCTTCGACGCAACTCGTTGAGGTAGTGCTCGCCGTATCTCGGGCGCTCTTCTCGGTGTGCCAGGGGACTGCGATTTCATGCAATTCCTAAGAGGCCGTCGGTGCGGATCCGCGGGCTCGTTTCACAAGCGGAGAGGGAGGGTCTCTACTGCCCAAGGGGAATTCGGTTGACGACGGCCGAAAGCGTCTCTTCACCGAGCGAGAGATACAAATGCCGTTCAGACACCGTCAGCGTGAAGTGCGTTCGGCGCTGCAGCCGTTGCGCGAGATCTGAGAGCCAATCGAAGTCCATTGCGTAGAGTTCGAGCGCCTCGATGCGATGGATCCGCTCCCCGCGAAGCCGTACCCCAAGCTGCAAGGCATCCTTGTGCGCATAAACGGCTACGCGCGGCGCCGCCTTGCTCGCCCGATGCAGCCGCATCGCGTCCGGGGCGCCGACATCAATCCACGCTTTCAACACACCCGTCAGGTCGCGCACCGCGATCGCCGGCTCGTGAGGCGCAGACAATCCGTTCGAAAGCGCGATCCCTTCGGTGTACTCGAGACAATAGGCGAGCACCCGCGTCAACATGTGCTCCGGCGTCTCTGACGGATGACGGGCCACGCGAACCCTCAACGACTCGTAGACGCTGCTGTCGGAGTTCGCAAGCTCGATGTCGAATACGTAGACAGTGTCGCCGAGTGCCATAAATTATTTGCCACCGGCCGGTACGCGGGAATACCGGCTTCCAGGCGCCCAAGATGCGGGTTTTCAGATTGCACAGAATATCTGAGTTTCTGGCGCGCTATCTGCGCGAGTGAGCACAGGTCCTTCGGAAACCGGATGCGACTTCCCCCGGGTGAAGCCGCCCCCGGTTGCATCAACCAATGGTTGACTGGTTAGCATAGATGTGTACACTCTTGGTGTACACATCCTCGGAGACTATCGTGAAGCAGGTAGGAATCAAGCAGGCGCGCCAGGAGCTGCCAGATCTAATAGATCGTGCGGAGGCCGGCGAGGAGATTGTTATCACTCGCCAGGGCAAGGCGGTGGCTAAGCTCATTCCTGCACCGAAGCCCGTGAAGTCGCTACCGTCGCTCACAGAGTTTCGACAGAGGATAGGCCGCGCCGGAACACCCGCCGTGCGATTGCTGCGTGAGGAAAGAGATGGCCGATGAAAGCGCCTATGTCGATACCAGCATCCTGGGCGCCTATTACTGTCCCGAGCCGCTCAGCGCAGCCGCGGAAAAGGCGCTGCGACAATTCAAGACTCCGGTCATCAGCGTTCTGAGCGAAGTCGAGTTTTGCTCCCTGATCTCGAAGAAGTACCGGCTGGATGAGCTACGGGAACGTCAGGCCAAGGAGATTCTCGATTTGTTCTCGAATCATGTTGCTGAAGGCTTTTATCGACGAATTTCCCTGAACACGGAACACTTTATCAAGGCGCGCCTGTTGGCCGCTTCGATGGACAGTTCGCTGCGCACCTTGGACGCATTGCACCTTGCGGCGGCGTTAGTAGAGGGGCTTACGCTGGTGACCGCGGATCGCGAGTTCGCACGGGCTGGGAAGCGCCATAAAGCCAACACCTTGCTGATTAGGTGAGTGACAGCATTTGGTATGAGGGGGGGGCAGACGGCGGGATGATCCCAGCGGCCGGCGATACTAGGCAATAAGCCACATGAGATAAACGCGTGAAGAAGCTGATGAATAAGGAATTGTCTCCCCGGGTTGAGGCCGAACAGCCTCGTAGGTGATTGAGCACATGAGAGTTACCGGATGTGTGCTTACGCGGCGAAACATGCGCTGTGGCGATTCAACGTGAGACACGCTGCGCTCCGGTGAGCCGATCG
Organism: Acidobacteriota bacterium; assembly: GCA_003222395.1. GTDB lineage: Bacteria > Acidobacteriota > Vicinamibacteria > Vicinamibacterales > CAVVIG01 > Gp6-AA45. Next base: position 7,831 of record QHWB01000005.1, on the reverse strand, counting down.
CAATTTAAGCATCGCGCTGGCGCCGCCACGCGCTCACGGCTGATCAGCGGCAGCCCTGTGTTCGGTACGCGCCGCTCGCCAAACTTCCCGCGCGGTGTCGAAGTTCATCGCTGCGATGCCGAGTCCGACGAACAGTTCGGGGCAAGCTGAACAAGTATAGGCCGTAACGAACCCAGTCGCGATGATCGCGAGGTTCGCTACCGTATCGTTGCGAGCCGAGAGGAAAGCTGCTCGTGTGAGACGGCCGCTGTGGGCCCGGGACCGCGCCAGCATGAACGCGCGCGATAAATTGATCGCCAGGGCACCCAGACCGGTCAGCGACAGGGGGAGCGGTGCCGGTGGCATCGGTGCCATAAGCTTTTCCCACGCTGTCCACAGTGTCGCGAGACCGGGGACCAGCAGGATCCCAGCGAGCGCCATTCCCAGGCGAGCGCGCCAGGAGCGCCACGACGACGACGACTTTGCGCGGGTTCGCGATCATGGCTTGGGTCGGCGCTCGCTCCCCGCTCCTTCGAGGAGTTCAAGACGCCGCTCTTGAATCCTTGAATCCGCGGTCCCTTGATCGATCGGGTCAACCTGCCTGAGCCCACCGACGGTCGGCCGCAGCTTGCGCGTGTCACGACCATGATCTCCCGAATCGTTCTCTCAGACTCATTTTCGCGTCAGCGGCGGTATGGCTTGCGAACCGTACGGCCGCAGGGGGATGAAGCGTCGGAAATCTTTACAAAAAGCCCGCTTGCGTGCGAGCTCGAATGCCGCAGTCGCTTGATTTCTGGGAGCGTGCGGGAGTCGGCACGAAAGCTGCTTCAAGTCACTGAAAGGACAAGAGGATCGGCACACAGAGGCCGCCTCCGTTGAACCAGAAGGCGACGTGTTGCACGGTCCACACATACGGTGGGTATCACGACCCCAGCTGCAGGCACCTGGCGGCGGGGGGTGCTATGCGGATCCTCCTAGTAGAAGACGACGATGCCGTTGCAGGCTTAGTCGTTGCAGGGTTGGCTCGAGAGGGCTTCTGCATCGATAGAGCCGTTGAGGGGCGGGACGCATTCCATCGCGCGCTCGATGAATCCTATGACCTGATCATTCTCGATATAGTCATTCCGCATATCGATGGCCTCGAGTTGCTGGGCAGGCTCCGAAAGGAGGGGAGTGCGGTTCCGGTGCTCATTCTTTCGGCAAAGGACAGCCTCCAGGACCGCGTTCGAGGGCTCAACTGCGGGGCCGATGACTACCTCGTCAAGCCGTTTGGTTTAACCGAACTCCTGGCGCGCGTCCGGGCGTTGCTGCGACGCCCCGCGGAGATCGCGCAATCCTCGCTGCATATCGGCCAGCTCGACATAGATTTCGCCGCTCGCAAGGTGACGCGCCATGGAAGGGTGATCAGTCTAACGCGCAAGGAGTTCGCGTTGCTTGAGTATCTCGTGCGCAACCGCGGAATTGTGCTGACGAGGGCCATGATCGCCGAGCACGTCTGGGATCAGCATTTCGAGAGCTTCAGTAACACTATCGACGTCTACATCCGGTATTTGCGCGAAAAGCTCGAGGACGCAAGCGAGCCGAAGCTCATTCAGACTGTCCGAGGCGTCGGGTACGTTCTCTCAACAGAGGATCAGTGAAGCTAGGCTCACTTCGTTGGAGGCTCATTGGTGTCTCGGGCTCACTCGCGCTCATCGCTGCCCTTGCGGTGGTCGCGATGTTGGAACGGCGCGTCAGCGAACAATCTCTCGCTGAGATTGCCGAGACCCTCGAAGAGGAGGGCGATGAAGTCGTTGCGTTCCTCGAAGATCCAGATCTGGCGCCAGCTGTCGACGATTTTCTGCGCATCGAGACCAGTCATCGATTCAAGCCGCGCCTTTACTTCTACAAGATTCGGGGAATCGACGGCCGCACGCATGCGCAAAGTGCAGGCGCTCAAAGTGTCACGCTGCCTCTTCCAACGCGATGGAACCACTCGACGCGCGGACAAGTCGTCAGCCTTGAGACCGTTTCGAACGCCGGGGTTGACGAGCCGCTGCTAGTCCGCTCGGAACGGGTCGAAGTGAAGGTGCGTGACGGTGAGCGAGAGACCCTCATTATTCAAATAGCCGTTTCTCTGGGCTCGTGGAGGACGGAAGTGCGGAAGCAGTTCATTACGGACGCGCTCACCAGCGCTGCGATTCTGGCCGCTATGTTCCTCCTGATCTGGTTCGTGACGGCGATGTCCCTGCGCCCGGTTGCGGCGATCACGAGACAAGCCGCGCATATCGGCGCCAGAAACCTCGATGATCGCATCCCGATCGCAGGCGCAGCGGACGAATTGGACGAGCTTGCGAAGGTGCTGAACGCCATGCTCGATCGGCTGGCCGACTCTATGCGGCGGACCGCGGAGTTCTCGGCGGATGTTGCACACCAGCTACGCCCGCCACTGACGAGAGTCCGCGCAAGACTCGATCTGTTGTTGCGCGGAGAGATTCCAGCCTCGCTGCGAGGAGAAATCGAGGCGCTTGGCGAGGAGGTCGTTCGTTTAAGCCGTCTGTGCGGCCACCTCTTGCTGCTTGGCCGCCTCGAATTGCGTGGCGGTGAAGCTCACCTGCTAGGCGAACGGATCGATCTCAAGGAGGTTGCCGAGGAGCTGGTCGAGCAGTGTTCGCCTATGGCACACGAGCGCGGGCTTGCCCTCAAGATCGGGGCGCCGGTGCCCGCTCACGTGCGCGGGAACCGAGTCTTGCTGGTCGAAGCACTCCTAAGTCTCATCGACAACGCCGTCCGGTGGACGCCGAGCGGCGGGACGATTCGCGTCTCGGTGGACTCCAACGGACGGGAGGCGGTCCTGTCGGTTGCGGACAGCGGGCCGGGCATTCCGGAAGCAGAGCGCGAACGCATTTTTCAGCCCTTCTACCGAATGGGCGAAACCGCCGTGACGCATACGTCCGCGGGCTCCGGGCTTGGCCTTGCCATCGTGCGAGCAATCGCGCGCACACACGGGGGGCGCGTCGAGCTTCTGTCGTCCGCTGGCCGCGGTGCGGAATTTCGGGTCGTCTTTCCGGCCTTCCCCGCTGACTGATCAGCGTTCCCGTGCGAAGCGGTATTCGCCCCGAAAGCCGCTCGCCCGCCCGCCAGTCGACGCCACACGGGTGTTCGCATTTCCAATCTGGTCTTAAGCAAGCTCTAATCTCCCTCTAATCTATCGCGGTGTAACCTGTCGCTGCGTTTGATGCCCGATCACAGTCATCGACCATTAAAAATGGGGCCACTGGCGCAGACGGGGGAACATCCATCCGATGGCATCGGCACTCGTTCTCAGTCCGTCCGACTCTCGGAATGACTCAGACGGAGAGGCTCGCGCAGCAGGCTCGTGCGGCGCGAGTTCCATGACATCCCCAGACAGCACGACTTCTGTCGAGGGAGTCGATGCGCGAATGCGAGAGGCTGGGGAGAACCGTCTGCGCATTCTGCTTGTGGACGAACACCTCTTATTGCGGCAGTCCCTGAGGGCCCTGCTCGACACCGATCCTGCGCTTGAGGTCGTCGGCGAAGCGCGGACCGTCACTGAGGCGCTGAAGGCAGTGGACAGGCTCAAGCCCGGGTTGGCGCTCACGGATCTCGGCCTGCCGGACGGAACGGGAATCAACCTCGCATCCGAGTTGCGCGCGCGCGGCTCGCTCACTCGTATTTTCATACTCTCGGCGCACGCCATGCCAGAGCATGTCAAGGCCGCGCTGGATGCCGGTGTGCTCGGGTATGCGCTCAAGGATGTCAGCTATGCCGAGCTGGTCAAGGGGCTGCACGCAGTGATCGCCGGCCAGATGTTTCTCTGCGTTCGTGGCTCTGATGAATCCATCAAGGCGGGAATTTTGCTCCGGTCAGCGCAGGAACGGCGGCTGAGCATTACCGACCGCGAGCGCGAAGTGCTGACGTGCATCGCACACGGCTACACGAACAAGGACATAGCGCGCTTATTGGAGCGCTCGGTCAAGACGATCGAGAAGCATCGCAGTAACATGATGCACAAACTGGACCTGCACTCCGCCGCCGCCGTGACTGTGTTCGCGTTCAACAACGGTCTGGCGCTTTGACTGGCGGATCCGGCGCGAAACTTCCTCATCGCCTTGAACTGGCGCGCGAAGTCGGCGACTTGGCGTTGGGCATGTGTCACTACCCTACCCTACCCGACACCGTCCGTGTGGCCGTGCCGGTAAGCAATCCGCCCAATTGTGGCCGAGCGTCTACGGCACTAGATTTTCGGCGGAATCAAAAAACCATCGGTGTCTGCCGCCAGGAAACGCCGAAGAGCGGCAGCCGCCGCAATCTGCAGATGTGCGCAGAAGAACATGGCCACTGCCGCGGACGCTCGACGCTTTAGGTGGGAGTAAAGACCATGCGTACTACGCTTCGTTCACTGGCCGAGAAAGGCTGGGGTCTCGGTGTACTGGCCCTCGTCCTGGCTGTGATCATCGGGCCTTCAGCCGTGATGGGCCAGCAGGCGACGAACTTCGGAAGTGCTTCCGGGGTGAGGTGCCCTGGCGGCAATGTCATTTGCAACGGCTCGATCAACTTCCTGACGACCGAACTCTTCTTCGAGCCGGAAACTCCGGCGCAATCCTTGAAAGAAGGTGCGACGACTTGGAACGAGATCGAGCAGCTCTTGGATAATCCCTACGCTTACACCTGGGGCGCGGCTTGCAACGATGCTAAGGGCCTGATTCCGGGAAACGGGCAGGGCTACCCCACGTACTGCAGCAGCAGCGCGTTGGGGTTTATCCGCCGTCCCACCTTCAGCGCTGTCACGCTGCCCCCGATGGTGCTGCACCCACTGAACTACAATCCGCAAACCGGTTTTGGCGCCCAAATGCGGCTCCTCAACCCGAACTATGCGGGCGGGAGCCTCAAAGTCAGTGGCACTATGCCTGACCCCTACTCTCCTGGCGGCCAGGTTGCCACTGGCATTTGTTACGGCATCGGCGTCGCTTCGTGTACGCCCGTCACGCAGACCATCACCATATCGAATGGCGCGAGCCGCGATCTCCACCCCGGGACGGTAGCGGCACCGGGAGACACGGAAATTGACATGAACGTGACCGTCGGGCGGAAACCCGGCTTCTGCCAGGTCAACCCGGAGCCAGTTCCCATAACGGGCGGCTATAGCACGTCAGGCATGTCGCAGAGTACGGCATTCGACTCCGAGAACCTCATGAACTGCGGAGCCGATCCCGGGGAGCCTGGCGCTGCGAGCTTAGCCCACAACAACAGAATTCCCCTTCTGTGCGTAAGTGAGCTGCTGGGCGGTTCTTCGTTGGCCGGTTACCTCTGTGAGGACAACCAGGGGCTGCCGATGAGCGGACAGTCAACCACGTCCTGGTACTCCATCTCGGCCGTTCCCGCACCGAACCTTCTTAGCGCGGCACTCATGCAAATACCGAACGGAGGTCTCACAACCACGGATCCGGCAGGCGTCGCGCCTTTCGGAACCGGCGTCGTTCTGAACCCGGCACTCGGGTTCCGACTCAACGACCCCGCGCGCGGAGGGGTGATTCAGCCGCTCAATATCGCCACTGGCGTGGGCGGCCTTCACAAGCCTTCGCTGCGTAAAGCCGAATTCGGCGGAAATGGGACGAACCCGAATTACCTCTGGAACTCGGCGGGTGCGATATCCACCGCGCGCCCCGATCCCACGGGCGCGGACCTGCAGCCTTCCAATGAGAACGACTTCGTTGGGCTCTACGGCATTGGAACTCTCCAGCAGCGGAAGCAGCTGGCCCGGCTGGAGGCGATGGTGCTGGGCAAGTCGCTGTTCTGGGACCAGCAGGTGGGGAGCGATGGCGTGCAAGCCTGCGGCTCCTGCCACGCCCACGCCGCCGCCGACAACCGCACCAAGAACCAACTCAACCCCAACGGGCAGGATGGGATCAGGGGCGCCCCGACTGTTGGGAACCCCGGCTTCACCGGTGGTCCCAACAGCGTGTTTTATCCCAATCCGCCGAACTATGACTTGACCGCGGCCGACTTTCCTTTGAAGAAGCTGAGGGATCCGGACATTGCCGGCGACCCGCTGTGCACCCCGGCGATCAGGGCGGACGTCACCGGGATCGCTTTCCCTGATGAAATCGGACCCGACCACGCCAAGAACAACATGTTGAATTTCGGTCGAAACAACGGCGGGGTCCCAGACAACGTAGTCTGCGACGCCACGAACCAGATCAGCGACACCGAGGAAGTAGCCTCCTCGATGGGCGTGCATTTCGGCCTGTTCGGTGACATACCGCTTGGAACCGGCGCAGGCCTAGCAGGCGGCTCATTCGGCCCGGCCTCGAACGGCGTGAGAGCCCTGATCCGCGATCAGCGCAGTCCTCTCGCGGCGGACAACGTCGACCCGATTCCAGGCTTCCAAGGTGCAAGTGCGCTCGGCACTGTTGCTCAGTTCCGCAGAGTCGAGCCTCGCAACACGCCTACCATCATCCTGGCGGACATGAACTTCGATAACTTCTGGGACGGTCGCGCCCGCCACGACGACAATGGCGGGAGCGTGTTCGGCGCGTCCGACCCGCAAGCCCACGTGTGGGTGGATCAGGGCAGCGGGTTGACGGCAACCCGGCAGCTCATCAAGTTCTCCAGCCTGGGTGCCTTGACCAAGGGGCCGGCGCTGAGCAAGTTCGAGATGTCGTTCGATGGCCGCAACTGGGCCAAGATCGGCAAGAAGCTGGTGCAGGCGGGCGTGACACCGCTGGCCAACCAGCTGGTGGATTCGACCGACAGCATCCTCGGCCGCTATTCCAACCAGAATGGGTCGGCTTGTGCGGCTCTTCCGGCTGCGGACCGTTCGCCACAGGGCGGTCCTGCTACGGCGCTTGGGGCGGGTGTGCCGGGCCTGTGCATCACGTATGCGGCCCTGATCCGGCACGCTTTCTACCCGGCACTGCACGGCAACACAGCCGTGCACCTGAACGGCTGCTACACGGATGGTCGTGCCGACATTCACCCGAATCAGTGCGCAGCCGGCAGCGTCGTGATTCCGGTCCTGGCGAGCAACCCTGACGGTACGGGAGGTCATGTGGTTGATAGCGCAGCCGACCCGTTCGACAACTTTGTTCTCCAGGGCCCCGTCGGGGGCGCGGCCTCCACAACCGACACCAACCAGTTCAGCCAGATGGAAGGGAACTTCAGCCTCTTCTGGGGGCAGTCGATCCACCTCTGGGCGACGATCCTGGTGCCGGACAATACGCCGGACGACAAGTTCCTGGACGCCAATCCGGACACGGGAGCGACCACTGGAGAGACCGGGGAACCGCTGCTGGTTCTCGACCTGCCGAGTTGCACCAATGTCCCGGCGGGTTATCACCGCGGTTGGTTCATAGGGTCTGACGGTTTCGCCCAGTATCGTGGGAGTTGCTTCACCGAGGTGGGTAACTTCAAGCGCGACCCCTACGTTGCCACCGATATCGTTTTCTCCCAGAACGACACCGTGGGCCATCCGAGAATGACCGCTTGCACGAACGAGCTGTTGACCGCCGGCGGTATCCGGACATGCACCAACCGGGTTCCAGCCGGGGGCACGCGTGCGGCAAACGCCCCGGATCCGTTGCTCGGGTTTGACATCTTCTTCGGAGCCAACGTGTCGCTGAAGAACCCGAACTTCCGGTCGGCACGGTGCGGCGCCTGTCACAATGCGCCAGCCCTGACCGACAACACCGCGCCCTTCACCGTGAAGGCGCAGGAGCTGGACAATTTTGCGGAATTCCAAAGGGAGGACCCGCGGGTTGAACCGCTCACCGAGCCGCTGATCAAGGAACGCTTCATTACCGGCTTCCTGCTGGAATCGGAAATCAACGAGCCCGGACAGGACGCCATTGAG
>QHWB01000025.1 GCA_003222395.1 Acidobacteriota bacterium | reverse complement strand
GGCCGCGCCGCAGCGGCCGTCGCCGGCACCCCCCTCGTGCTCGCCGCAACGGTTGACCGCACCGCGATCATGCGCGGTGTCCGGGTGCTGAACCGCATCGGTATCCGCCCCGGCGGCACGACGGCCGCCGACCTCGCGCAGGCGTTCACCCCGCCGGAGCAGATCACGCACGAGATCGACGTCCGCGACTACGTCCGGCTCAAGCAACAGGCACTGCGGGCGCACGGCTCACAATCCGATGGCGGCCCAGATGTCCGGACCGTACGGCTGCTCGGCGGGCTGCCGAGGCCGCTGTCGACACGTGTGCTCGGCCGCGAATGGTTCGTCGAGCTGGGCGCGACACACGGCGGCGGACGGCGTCGTACAGACGTCTTCGCATCGATTCGATCCGGTACGGTCGAATAGTGCCGTCCCGGATCGGGCGCTTGGCTGTCATGGCCGGGTCCCTCGCGCTTGCGGCGACGCTATTGGTCGTCGTGCTGCCGAAAGCGACCGGTGCCACCTGGACCGGCACAGGAGACATGGTCTTCGACATCTCACCTGTGCGGTTCGCGCAATTGATTGCGGTGTGGACCGCCGGTCTGTGGTTGCACACGTTCGTGCTGCGTGCCGCGCTGCCGGGCCTGCGCACGCGTCGCGCGTTCGCGCTCAATCTCGGCGGCAGCAGCGTCTCCAATGTGTTGCCACTGGGCGGCGCAGCGGGTGTTGGGCTCAACTACGCAATGCTGCGCTCCTGGGGTTACTCGCAGGTGCAAATCTCCGCGTTCACCGCGGTCAGCAATCTCGTCGTCGCCGTGATCAAGGTGCTCATCGCGCTTGCCGGTGTCGTGGTGCTGCTGGCGTCGTCGTCGGCAACGGGGCTGGATGTGCCATTGCCGCACCTCGGGGCAACGGGAATCGCCGTTGCCGTCGCGGTGGTCACGGTGGTCACCGCGATAGCCCGGGTGACGTGGCGCAGCGAGCGTGGTGTCGCTGCCCGAGCCGCAGTGCGCCTGTCTGCGTCGGAAGCGTGGACCGCCGTCCGCGTCGGTTGGCGCTCGATGTTGCTCGGTGGGCTCGGCTATCCCGCGCTGCAAGCGGTGCTGCTGTGGTTGTGCCTGCAGGCGATGGGTGCCGGTGTTGGCGTGCTCCCCGTGCTGCTGACCTACGCGGTCGAGCGCTTGCTGACGTTGGTTCCGTTCACGCCCGGTGGCGTCGGTGTCGTCGAGACGGGCGCGTCCGCGGTCCTCGTTGCTTTCGGTGTCGACCCTGCGTCTGCGGTCGCCGGCTTCCTGCTGTTCCGCGTCTTCAGCTATCTGATCGAGATCCCCGTCGGAGGGCTGATCACCGCTTGCTGGCTATTGCGGCGACGAGCTCGTCTGTCGTAACGATCTCCGCGAGCAGGGACAGCGTGTTCTCGATCACCAGCTCGCCATAGGACGGCGGCACCCCGACAACGGCGTCGCGCGGAAGCACAACGCGATAACCGCGGTTCACGGCGTCCATCACCAGATTCGGGATCGCGACGTTGAGCGACACGCCGGCGATGACGAGCGCAGTCACGCCGAGATTGCGCAAGATCGGGTCGAGATCCGTGCCGGCCATCGGGCTCAGCCCGTGCATACGCGACAGAACGAAGTCGCTCGGCTGCACATCGAACTCGTCGACTACCTGCGTCGCGGTGTCACCGAGCTCGATCGGACGCGGCGCCTTGCGCATGGCCATGAACAGCCGCGAGTTGGTGTTGGAGCCACGTCCATCCGCGCGCCGGCCTGCCGTGCAGTGCAGCACGGGAAGGCCGGCTTCGCGAGCGGCGGCGCACAGCTTGCGGCCGTTCGGAATCACGGTGGTTGCCGCGGCCTCTGCCAGCTGCGGCAACGCGGCAACCGGCCCGATGACGCCGTTCTGGCACTCACTGGTGACGAGTGCGCTGTGCGCAAGATCGGCGAACACGACAGCTAGAACGTGAGCACGCCGCGCGCAGCGAGCTCGCCGGCCTCGAGGTCGTGCACGGCTGTCTTCATGTCCTCGAGCGGATAGGTCGCCGACACGAGTTCGTCGAGCTTGAGTCGACCGCGGCGATAAAGATCGACGTAGCGGCGTACGTCGCGTTGCGGCTGTGACGACCCGTAACGGCAACCGAGGATGGACTTGACGAGGTACATCGACGCGACGTTGTACGACGCCTCCGCGGTGGACTCCGGAACGCCGAGCATGACGCAGGTGCCGCCCGAGTCGAGCAGGTCGATCGCAGCGCGGATGAGCTTGACGTGGCCGACGCACTCGAAGGCGTAGTCGACGCCACGCTTCGCGATGTCGCGGACCGCGTCAGTGCTCTCGACGAAGTCGGTCGCGCCGAACTGCAGCGCGATGTCGCGCTTGCGGGCGTTCGTGTCAACGGCGATGATCCGCGCGGCGCCGGCCAGCGCCGCACCCTGGATGACGTTGAGCCCGATGCCGCCGACGCCGATGACGACAACGCTCGCGCCGGTCGGGACCTGCGCCCGTTGCAGCACCGCGCCGACGCCGGTGAGCACGCCGCAACCAACAAGTGACGCCGCGGTCATGGGAACGTCGGCCGGGATGGGTACGGCCTGGTTGGCCTTCACGACGGTGCGCTCGGAAAAGACGGATGCGTTTGCGAACGAATATGCCGGCTCGCCGCGCCAGGTGAACGGCTGCGGTCGCCCGCCGAACGTCGACCGGCACATCGTGGGCCGGCCGGCATCGCAGTACTGGCAGGAGCCGCAGTTGCCGAGTGTGGTGAGGACGACGTGGTCGCCTTCCTTGACCGTCGTCACGCCTT
>QHWB01000051.1 GCA_003222395.1 Acidobacteriota bacterium | reverse complement strand
AGGTGAGACGAACTTTCATTTTACCGCCGCGGGCAGCGCGACTGCAACGTCTCGTCAGGCGCGGGCGTTCCCGGCCTCGAACCAACGAGAGGAAAGCGTTCAGGCCGACGCCTCCGCAGAGCGGCGATTCCGTCGCATCACTCTCTATTGTAAAGTTCTATTGCATGTCAAGCTTCAAGCGGGCGTTCGATATTGCCGGCGCGTGCGCCGGCCTTCTCGTGTTCGCGCCGGTGATGGCAATCGCGATCGTGGCGGTCGTCATCGACGACGGTCTTCCAGTGTTCTTTCGTCAGCAGCGCCTGGGGTATCAGCGGCGGCCATTTTCGATCCTCAAGATCCGAACGATGCGCGACGGTCGCACGACGCGCGTCGGCCGCGCGCTCCGCGCCGCCGGCCTCGATGAAATCCCCCAGTTCATCAACATTCTGTCCGGTGAGATGAGCGCGGTGGGTCCCCGCCCGCTGACCGAGAGCGACGTGCTGCGTCTCGGCTGGACCGGCCTCGAATTCGACTTTCGCTGGAAGACGAAGCCGGGGTTGACCGGACTCGCACAGATCGTCGGGGCCCCGGCCCCGCAGGACGCGCTCGAATTGGATCGCAGCTACACCGCGCGCTGGAATCCTCTGCTCGACTGCCAGCTGATCGCGCTCTCATTCGCCGTCAACGTCTTCGGCAAGTCACGCGTGCAGCGAAGACTGCGCCGATGGACGTTAGCGCGCGCCAAGTGAGGCGAAAACCCGTGAGCTATCCCGCCGACCAGCCGTCGCGCGGGGCGTACTTCAGGAGCACTGCACCTCGATCAAGGGCCTTCGCGCTCGACAGTTTCATGTCGGGCGATTGCCCCTTGTCGCGAAACAGCAGCCGGCCGCTTCCCCGAAAAACCGGACACGAGATCAAGCGATATTCATCGATCAACCGCTCGTCGATCAGCGACTGCGCCACCGAGATGCTGCCCCAGATGATCATGTGCTTGCCGGATTGCCTGCTTGCCGGATTGCCGTCTCAATGGTGCGACTTCCCGAACCGCATCGGGCTTGACGATCCTCGCATCGCCCCAATCGCCCCATGGCGCTCGGTCGAGCGTCTTTGAAAAGAGGCCGAAGGCATGATCGCCCTTGGTCGCAGCCGGAACGAACTCGACGCCGTTGTTGGGCCCGCGGCGAGCGCGCGGAGGCTGACTGTGCTGCCGCGCGGGCGAACGGCTGCACCGAGGAACGCTTCACGAAAATCTCGGCGCGACGACGGCGACCGCTTGACGTCGACGCGCGACCTGCGTTAAACGCCCTGGCAGACTTCTCGACCGGCTTGTGCGCCTTGTCGATTCCCGCACCGCCCGTTCGACTAAGGAATAGAGAGCTGAATCGCGCCTATGAGCCTCATCACCGATTTTCGTTTCGCCCTTCGATCGCTCGCCCGGGTCAAGGGCCTGGTCGCCACTGTGGTCGTCACGCTCGCGCTCGGCATCGGCGCCAACGCCGCCATCTTCAGCGTCGTCCGGGGCGTTCTTCTGCGCCCGCTCGTGAACCGCGACCAGGACCGCCTCATCTACCTTCGCCAGAGCGCGCGCGGCATCGGCGTCGAGAACGCTAAGTTTTCGATCCCGGAGCTCCGCGACCTGCAGGCGCGCGTCAAGACGCTCACGGCATTCGGCGACTTCTCGACGATCGATTTCACGATGGTCGGCCTGGGGGAACCTCGTGTGGTCCGCGCGGGCGTCGTCGGCGGATCGTATTTCGAGGTCATGGGCCTGCGTGCTGAGAGGGGCCGCCTGCTCGACGCGACCGATGACGGCCCGCGGGCGGCGGGCGCCGCCGTGCTCACCCATCGCTTCTGGGCCACCACGCTGCAGAGCGACCCGTCGGTGATCGGAAAATCGATCAGGCTCGGAGACCGCTCGGCCACCATCGTCGGCGTCCTCGAACCCTGCGTTCCCTATCCGACGGAAACCGAGATCATCGCGAACGTCGTGACGAGCCCGCATCACCTGGACGCGACGATGGTGGAAGGGCGCGTGCATCGAATGACCGACCTGTTCGGCCGGCTCGCGCCCGGCGTCGAGCTCGACGCGGCGCTCGCCGAGCTCCGAACGGTCCACGGCGCGATCGTCAGGCAGCATCCCGAAGCGTACACGCGTCAGGCGGACTTTCGCATCGAGGCCGTTCGCCTTCGAGATCAAATCGTCTCGCCGGCGAGAACGATCCTGCTGGTGCTGCTCGCGGCATCGGCACTCGTCTTCATCGTCGCGTGTTCGAACGTCGCCAATCTGATCCTCGCCCGATCGGTACGGCGCGAAGGCGAGCTGGCGATCCGTGCCGCGCTCGGCGCAAGCGCGCGCGCGCTGCGCCGCACGCTGCTGGCCGAGAGCCTGTTGCTGTGCGGAGCGGGCGCGATCCTGGCCGTGCTCATCGCGCGGCCGATGGTCATCGTGCTCGCGCGCTACGCGGCCCGCTTTTCCGTTCGTGCGCTCGATCTGACGGTCGACGCGAGCCTGCTCTGGGTCGGCGTGATCCTGGCCGTGGCAGCGGCCGTCCTGCTCGCGTTCGTCCCGCGGCTGCCTTCCGCCGACGGTTCACACGGACTCGGCTTGTCGAACGGCAGCGTGCGCGTGACGTCGGGCACGAACCGTCGTCTACGTCTGTTCGCCGTCACGCAGATCGGCGCGTCGTTCGTCCTCCTCGCGGGCGCAGGGATGCTCCTGACAACGCTGTTCGCGCTGCAGAGGGTGCAGACCGGATTCGACACGCGGCACGTGCTGGCTCTGAACGTGCCGATCGTGTCCTACACCCGGAAGCCGCAGGAGATTACCGGGTTCTACCGCGAGGCGATGCGCCGCATCACCGGGCTGCCGGGCGTGGAACGGGTCGCCCTTGGCACGGCGGTACCGTGGCGGGATACCGGCTTCTTTGCCGCCCAGTTCACGGCTCAGGGTTACGTCAAAGCCAACGGCGAAGAAGATCCGCGCGCGCGGTTCCGCACGGTCTCGCCGGGATTCTTCGCGTCGCTCGGCGTGCCGATCATCGCTGGGCGCGATTTCACGGAGGCCGATCGACACGACGCCGAGAAGGTCGTCATCGTCAGCCAGAGCCTGGCGCAGCGGATGTTTCCAAACGGGGAGGCAGTCAATCGGCACTTGATGTGGACGGATCCGGTGACGAAATTCATCGACGTCAGCACCGCGCCCCGGCGCATCGTCGGCGTAGTCGCCGACGTCGACGACGAGAACGTCGTGCCCGGCCCGACGATGACCGTGTATCACCCGTTCGAGCAGGAGATTTTCCAGGGACGGCTGTTCGTCCACGCGCGAACCGATCCCTACGCGCTGGTTGCACCGATCACGCGCGTCATCCGCGATCTCTCGGCAGAACAACCGGTGGAGCGAGCGGCGACGCTCGAGGACATTCGCGCCGAGGTGCTCGCGCCCGACCGGCTGAACGCGCTGGTGTTCGGGGGATTCGCCATGGTCGCGCTGACGATTGCCGTCGTCGGCGTGGCCGGCGTGCTGGCATTCTCGGTGAGCGCGCGGACGCGAGAGTTCGGCGTCCGTCTCGCCATCGGATCGGCGCCACGTCATCTGCTGACCCGGGTGCTCGGAGAAGGCGCGCTGATCGGCGCGAGCGGCATCGCGGCGGGCGCCGTCGGTGGGATGGTGCTCGCGCGGCTGGTCGGCAGCTACATCCAGGACGTCCGCATTCCGGGACCGCTGCCGACGATCGGCGCCGCGGCGATTCTCATCGCGGCGGCGATCCTCGCGTCGGTGCTGCCGGCCGCACGGGCGTCGCGCGTGGATGTGATGCAGGCGTTGCGATCGGAATGATCCGGAGCTCGGGGTTCCCAGAACCCGGAAACCTCAGCGTAGCGCCGCGTCGACCGCCGCCGGGAAGATCGCCGTCACGTCGCCCTCGAGCCGCAGCGTCACGAACGCCAGATCGTCGTGATCGGTCGCCCCACGATTCACGATGACGTACGGGGTACCGCGCTGGACCGCGAGCAGCGGAACCGACGCCGCGGGATGAACCGACAGCGTCGAGCCGAGCGCGACGACGAGATCGGCGCGCGCCGCGGCGGCAGCCGCCCGATCGAGATCTGCCGACCGCAGCGATTGGCCGAAGCTGATCGTCGCCGGCTTCAACAGGCCGCCGCACGCGCATCGAGGCGAGCGCCGCGCCTTCCGGAACTGCAAGAAGTGCGGCGCCGGATCGCTCTCGTCACGGCACGTCTGACATTCGATCACGAGGTCGGTGCCGTGCAGCTCCACGAGCAGCTCGGGCGACGTGCCGGCGCGCCGATGCAGCCCGTCGACGTTCTGCGTGACGACGGCGACGATTTTTCCGGCGCGCTCGAGCGCGACGACCGCGTCGTGCAGGGCGTTCGGCTGAGCGCGCTGATAGATGTCCCACGTCTCGAGCTTGTAGTCCCAGTACTCGATCCGCGCCTCCTCGGATGCGAGGAACTCGTCGTAGTACACCGGACGCCGCCGCGTCCACACGCCGCCGGGCCCGCGGAAGTCGGGGATGCCGCTCGCCGTCGACACGCCGGCGCCGGTGAAGATCAGAATGCGACGCGATGACCGCAGCCAGCCGGCCAGTTCCACCACGCGGATTGTAGCGGGCAGGGGGCACGGTGCAGGGGGGACAGGGGTGCACGGTGCAGGGTGCAGGGCGCAACCGACGATAATCGAGACGACGTGCCGGCCAGGACGGATCACGAACGGCTGACGGTTGCGGGACGCGAGATTGCGATCTCGAATCCTCGCAAGGTCCTGTTCCCTCAGGCTGGATACACGAAGGTCGATCTCGTGCGCTATTACCTCGCCGTCTCGGAAGGCGCGCTTCGCGGCGCCGGTGGACGGCCCAACGTTCTCGTCCGATACCCGAACGGCATCAACGGAGAGTTCTTCTACCAGAAACGCGCGCCCGGCTCGCGACCGTCGTGGATCGACATCGTCACGCTGCGGTTTCCATCGGGACGCACGGCGGAAGAGATCGTTCCGCGCGATGCCGCAGCCCTCGCGTGGATGGCGAACCTCGCCTGCCTCGAACTTCATCCTCACCCCGTACGAGCCGAGGATCTCGACCACCCGGACGAGCTGCGCGTGGATCTCGATCCGGTGCCCGGCGTGCCGTGGACGCAGGTCCGCGAGGTCGCGCAGATCGTCCAGGCCACGCTCGCCGACTTCGCGCTCGTCGGCTGGCCGAAAACGTCGGGCTCGCGCGGCATGCACGTGTACGTGCGCATCGAACGACGATGGACGTTCGACCAGGTGCGGCGGGCCGCGCTGGCCTTCGCGCGCGAAGTCGAGCGGCGCGCACCGGCGCTGGCGACGAGCCGATGGTGGAAGGAAGAGCGCCACGGCGTCTTCCTCGACTACAACCAGAACGCGAAGGACCGCACGATTGCCGCGGCGTACTCCGTGCGCCCGACGCCGGACGCGCGCGTGTCGGCGCCGCTCGCGTGGGATGAAATCAACGCGTGCGACCCGCACGATTTCACGCTCGCGACGATGCCGTCTCGGTTCGCGGAGCGCGGCGATCGCCATGCCGCGATGGATCGGCAACCGTGCTCGCTCGAATCGGTCCTCGAGTTGTCGGCGCGCCAGGAACGTGAGGGTCAGGGCGACGCGCCGTGGCCGCCTCATTATCAGAAGCAGCCCGGCGAGCCGGCGCGCGTGCAGCCGTCGCGGCGGCGGACGCCGAGCCGTCCGCTCATCGAAATCGCGCGATCTCAGAAAAAAGATGATGCGCTCGCAGGCCTCGAACGGTGGAAGGTGCGCCATCCCGACGCCGCCGCGCATCTCGCTCCGGCCGACGTGCTGGTCGATGCGATGCGCGGCCGGTTTCACACGTGGACGCGCATCCGCATCAACCTTCAGCACGTGCCGGTGGAGCTGCGTCCCCCTCAGGAAGCGCTCGATCCGGACGAGACGCCCGACGACTGGAGCAACATCAGCGCGACCCGCGTGGCGCGAAGCAGACGCGGCCCGTAACGGTCCCCTGAAAGCTCACGCGCGCGCTTCACCGATGCAAGGACCCGAACACCTTCTCGAGCTCGTACGGCGTCGTGATCTCGAGCTGATCGTACCGGCAGTCGCGCGGCGGCTTGTCGGGGCGCCAGCGCTGAAAGACGGCGGCATGGCGGAATCGATCGCCCTGCATGTGGTCGTACTTGACCTCGCACACGCGCTCGATGCGAAGCGGCTCCCACGAAAGATCCTTGCCCGCGCTCCAGCGGCTTTGGCCGCCTGGCATCCGCGTGCCGCCGCCGCCGGCTTCGGCCCAGTCGCGCCACGGATGCTGGTCGAGCGCGAGCTCGCGCAGCGGCGCCAGCTCGCGCGCGAGCTCGCGGCGCGCGTCCATCGTGAACGACGAGGTCACGCCGACATGGTGCAGCCGGCCGCGCTCGTCGTAGAGCCCGAGGAGCAGCGAGCCGATCATCTCGTTCTTCCCGTTCTTGTGCCACCGAAAGCCTGCGACGACGCAATCGGCCGTGCGGACGTGCTTCACTTTGATCATCGAGCGCTTGCCCGGCTCGTACACGCCGCTCTCCGGCTTCGCGATCACGCCGTCGAGACCGGCGCCCTCGAACCGCGACAGCCACTCGGCGGCGACTGCCGGATCGCGAGTCATCGGCGTCAGATGCGCCGGCGGCTTCGCGGCGGCGAACAGCCGTTCGAGCAGCGTGCGCCGTTCGGCCTGCGGCGCGTTGCGCACGTCGCGGCCACCGGACGCGAGCAGGTCGAAGGCGACGAACGACGCGGGTGTTTCCTTCGACAGCTTGGCGACACGCGAAGCGGCGGGATGCAGCCGCAGCTGCAGCGCGTCGAAGTCGAGTCCATGCGGTCTCACGATCACGATTTCCCCGTCGACGACGCAGCCGCCGGGCAGGTTGTCGAGCAGCACCGCGTGCAGCTCGGGAAAGTACCGATCGAGCGGCCGAAGATCGCGGCTCTGGATGAAGACGTCCGATTCACCGCGAAACACGATCGCGCGGAAGCCATCCCACTTCGGCTCGTAGAGGAAGCCGGCTGCGGTGGGAAGCTCCTCCGCGAGCTTCGCGAGCATCGGCTCGATGGGCGGCTCGATGGCATAAGTCGACGGCATATCGTCCTATTCCCGGAGCTTTCGCATCGCGATGCGAAACGCCTCGCGGCCGGCGTCGGGATCGAAAACGATGACCGGCATCAGCCGTCCGCGAATGCGATCGGGGCTCGTTCGCGCATAGCCCATCAGCGTCCTCGCCAGCGCCGCCTTCGATTCGTCCTTCGGCCCGAGCCCGGTGAGGAGATCGTTGAACGACAAATCCCACGCCCTGCCGCGCAGCAACGCGTCGACGATCGTGCCCTTCAGCACGTTGTGCGAAAAGTTGAAGAAGAACGACAGCGGCGAATAGATGCGGTCGTCGGGCCGAAGGCGTTCGAATTCAGCGAGCAGGTCGTCCCGATACTGCCGGAACATCGCGCGGAACTCCGTCCGTTCGCGCTCGCAGCGCGACAACGATGCCGGCGGTTCGCCGATAAAAGCCCGCGGATCGGGCGACAAGCCGTTCAGCAGCGCTTCGACGACCCGGTCGCGCGACGGCCCCTGAACACCCGCGTCGTGCAGCCGCGCGTACTCTTGCATGACAGTCAACAGCGCAAAGCAGAGCCACGGATAGTCCGCGGCGTTGTCGTCGCGCATCGCGATCGTGTCGCG
This sequence comes from Acidobacteriota bacterium, assembly GCA_003222395.1. Taxonomy (GTDB): domain Bacteria; phylum Acidobacteriota; class Vicinamibacteria; order Vicinamibacterales; family CAVVIG01; genus Gp6-AA45. The sequence goes on along the minus strand of QHWB01000051.1, from coordinate 98,100 downwards.
CGCGTACGTCGCCTGGAAGCCGAAGCGCAGATGGCTCCCCATGCTCGCCGCATGACCGAGGGCAATGTTGGTCTGATGCGTACGGCTGAGAGTCCGGATACGCGCCAGCAGCTGCTCGTAGCCGCGCTCGACCAGCTCGAAGTGCGACGTTGCGATCAGGATCAACGTCTCCGCGTCGTCTGCGAAAAGCTGTCCGCCGCCGTTGGGGCCTTGCAGCTGACGCAACATTCCGGCAACACGATCGAGGTTGGCGTCGGCGTCGCCTTCGTCCCAGATTCTCATCGCCAGCAGCGACAACAGGTGCACGTAGTAGTAGTCGAGCAGAATGGCGACAGCGTATGGATCGTGCGGTCCAGCTCCGCGCGTATCGATCAGGTACCCGAGAACATCGATCGGGATGATGTCGCGACCGACCTTGTCCGCCTTGCCGTCCCAGTCATGAAGAACATGAAACCCTTCGCGTCTCGTCTCCGCGTCGAACCGCCGGACGAAGCGCTCTTCGAACGAGTTCGACCGCATGTAATCGCGCAGTCGCGGCAGCGTCAGCCCCTCCAGCAGCTCCGCGCGCCGCGCGCCGCCGAGCGCCGCCTCGATGAGCGCGCACGCAGCGTCGAACGTCGTGTCTTTCGTCACCGCGCGCATTCTAGTGTGCCGAAGCCCGGCTGTGGCCGGCACCGAGCTTGCTGTTGCTAGCATCAACTAGTCGTATGCGCGTGATGTGTGTTCTGGTGGCATCAAAGGTGGGTAGGTGAAAGTTCGAATCAAAGAAACGCCGCGCGAGCAGGAGCTCGACGGCGTGCGGCTCGACAGTTTGCGGCCCGGATCGACGCGTGACGTGTCGCTGAGCATCGGCGCGTGGCTGATCGCTGAAGGGTACGCAGAACCGGAAATGCGCCGGGGGCCGCGAGAAGAGCAGGATTTTTCGGGCGTCAAAGAGACCCGGGCCTCCGCGCCGGACGAGCGTCATCCGCGCCGGCGATCGACCGATCGCTGATTGCCCGCGCGTACTCCTCGACCGTATCGATATCAAGATATGCGCCTTCATCCGCGATCGGGAGATCGCCGGCTGCCGATGCGTGCGCGCGAACGATCGGCTTGGCGCCGGAGTCGTGCTCGGCGGCCCGCAGCTCGCCGAACAGCGCGCGATCGATGAGCAGCGGATGTCCGTGCCGGGCGCCGCTCGTCGGCCGCACGACGGCGGCACGGGTTCGACGATAGTGATCCACGACGGCGCGCACCGTCGCCGCGGAGACGAAAGGCACGTCGACGAGCGTCATGAGCACCGCGCTCACGCCTGGACGATCGACCACGGCGATCCCGGCGAGCAGCGACGAGAGCTGCCCGCGATCGTAGTCGGCGTTCACAGCGAAGCGCGCGGGCAGCCCGCTCGCCGCAAACGTCTGCACGATCTCGTCGCGCTCGTGCCCGACCACGATCACCACGTCGTCGACGCCGGCATCGAGAAACGTGCCGACGATGCGGGTGAGAAACGTCTCGCCGCCGCCGAGCGGCAGCAGCGCTTTCGCCCGGCCCATGCGCGACGAGCGGCCGGCGGCCAGCACGATTGCGGGGATCATGGAAGCATCGTAATCGAACGCAGAGCTGCTAGAATCGCGTTCCATGAACGAGCTCGGGATCGTGATCCAGTGCATGCGGTGCGGGGCCGAAATGGATCTTCGCGATCCGGCGCCCGGCACGCCCTGGACCCCGGATCAGTTCTGGGTATGCCCGCGCTGCGGCCGTCATTTCTGGACGACCTACCCGCCGCCCAAACGCGAGAGTATCAAACCCGCCGCGGAAACAGCCTCGTCATAGCCATGCGCCCCTACAGCCTCGACGACATCGATGAGGACGTCGACGACGACGACGGCTTCTACGAAGACCAAGAAGGCGACGACGACGAAGACGACGAGGATGACGAGGACGAGGACGAGGAAACGTGGCAGGTGTCCGGCACCCCGGCGCCTCGCTCGCGCCGTCGGCGCACCGCTAAAGTTCGGCGTCTCCTTGACATAGGGCAACGAACTGCCTAGACTGGCCCAGATTTCCCAGCTCAGCTTCAGCTGGAAGACTCGGCCGGCTCGCGTCCCGATTGTGTGAGAACGTTCGCAGGCGCCCTATCCGGCTGAGTTCCTTGGGGATGATCCCTGGGGTTCGGAACGGAGGGCTTCGGCTATGCCAACCGGGACAATCGCACGCCTTCTGATCGATAAAGGTTTCGGGTTCATCCGCGACGAGGGTGGAATCGAGCACTTCTTCCACCGCAGCTCCGTGCGGGGCGCGGTGTTCGAGCTTCTTCGAGAAGGACAACGCGTCGAGTTCACGCCTGAAGATTCGCAGAAGGGCCCGCGCGCCGGCGACGTCCGCTTGATCGAAGGATAATTTCGTTCCGGACTGCGGATCGAATCGGATCCGCAGTCCGATTCCGCAGTCTGCACTCCCACGTTCCCACGAAGAAACCGAAAGCCCGCAACGCGTCTTCAGCCGGGGTACCCAGCGCGGCAGCCGCGCTGGGGTGGCCGAGCGTTGCGGGCAAGGGATCAGCGAGCAACGAGAAAGTAAGTAAACGATGGCGGAAGCGCCTCGGAGTCGAACCGAGCCTCCCCGAATAAACGGGGAGCAACCGATTTTGAAGACCGGGAGGGCCACCGGGCCCCGTTCGCTTCCGTGGCGTTCGATTGTAGCGGGATTGCGCTTCACATTTTCTGAATTGCGGCAATGACGTCGGCGGTGTTCGAGAGATCCTCGAACACGACGTCGGCGCCGGCCGCGCGCAGTTCGCCGACGCCGTGGCTGCCGGTCGCGACGGCGATCGCGCGGGCGCTTCCCGCCGCGGCGCAGGCGATGTCGAGCGGCGTATCGCCGATGACGACGATGCGGTCGGGTCGATCGACGCGCGGTCCGCCGCACGCAAGCACACGCGCGACGGCTTTGGCCAGCAGCGCGTTGCGATCCGGCGCGTGGTCACCAAACGCGCCGCAGGGAAAGTATCGCCAGAGGTCGAAGTACTGCAGCTTCACGCGCGCGGCCGCCTCGTAGTTGCCGGTCAGCAACGCCAGATACACGTCGTCGCGCCGCAACAACGCGTCGAGCAGCGCGCGGACGCCGGGCATCACGCCTTTGCGCGGACCGGGTTTCTCGAGCTCGCTGGCGAGGTGACGAAGGTATACGTCGGGGAAGCGAGCGAGATCGGAAGCATCGCTGGCGATGCCGTGTTTGACTGCGGCGTCCGAGAGGATCAAGGCATCGGTGCGACCGGGCATCGGGATGCCGCGGAATGCATCGGGAACCGCGAAGAGCTCCTCGAAGGCGAGAGCCATCGCGCGGGCGCCTGCGCCGCCGGTGAGCACAAGCGTGCCGTCGATGTCGAAGAGAACGAGTCTGGTCGCGACGCTCAGGGTTTCAGGCTTCGGCGCGAACGTTTCCGGCGCGCGGACCTTTCGCCGACGGTTCCTCTTCGAAGCTGACGCGCTGTCCTTCGTTGAGCTGGTCGAAGCTGCCCGCCACCGAACTGCGATGGAAGAACCACTCCTGCCCGCCGTCATCGCGAATGAATCCGAACCCCCGGTCCCGAACGAGTCGCTTGATCGTACCTGCCGGCATCCGAACGTCTCCTTGGGCACGAACGTTTGCCCAAAGAGCTCGTCATATCAAACTTCGTTCCACCTCAACTTCTTACAGGTTTCGTGCGGAAAATTGCCAGGCATCGAAGCTGAGGCGTGGACGACGCACAAAAACGCGTACGGCAGTGTACAAAAGGGAGGCCAGGGGTCGTGACCGCCGACTTCTGACCCCTGACCTAAGCTCCGGTCCACTACTGCTTCACATTTACCGTGATCGTCTGACACGTGCCAGGCAGCGTGTTGTGCAAGTCGTCGCCGAGTTGCAGCGACAGCTTGTGCTTGCCCGGCGTCAGCTGGCTGTCGAACACGTCCTTGCCGTCACCGAAGTGCACCCATGACGGCGTGCCCTTCACGATGTTCTTGCCGGCCGGCAGGCAATCCTGATCGATGCCGACATGGTAATGCGCCACGCCCGGCCGCGTGGTCGTGACGTCGCCCGGCGGCACGGCGGCGATTTCAATGCCTTCCGCGCCGAACTTCATGTGCACCGGGCTGGTCACGGTGGCGTTGTTCTTCGGCTCGATGAAAAACACGCGCATCCTCTTGGCTTTGCTCGCCGGCTTGGCGGCCTGCGCGCCAACGAACGCACCGCATGCGGCAATGATGACGCCGGCGAGCAGCGCGCGTCGTGTCCTCGCATTCATAGATCGTTCTCCTTTCGGCCTGACATTTTAGTGCACTACCCGAGACGCCGCCCAAACCAACGGCGCCGCCGCTCGACGAGTCGTCCCGTGGCGGCTTCGAGTACGAGCACGCGTCCTGCAACGGCGGCGGCAAACCGGTCGTCGGCCGTCGCCGCGACGATGGCGATGCCGCGGCGCTCCCCGATCGAACGGACGTCGCGGCCGAATCGATCGACCTCATCGCGCGAAAGCGCCGCGCTGGCGTGCTCGAGCAGCAGCAGCGCGGGACCAAGCGCCAGCGCCCGCGCGAGCCTGACGCGCGCATGCGCGGAGGCATCGCCGTCGGCAACCGCCTTCGGCCACATCGCCGGCGACAGGCCGACTTCAGCGGCGAGCGCCTCCGCGCGGAGCCGCACCTCCTCGGCCGGCGGTTCGATGTCGAGCGTGAACGGCATCGCGAGATTCTGCGTGATCGACAACCGCTCGAGCAGGACGGCGCGCGCGCTGACGATGCCGACGCGATCGACGACGGCGAGCCACTCGGCGCTGTCGCGGATCGCCGACGTCGGACGGCCGAAGAGGCATATCGTGCCGGCGTCGGGCAGCGTCGCGCCGGTGATCAGATTGACGAATACTTCGGCGGCGGCCAGATCGAGTCCGACAACAGCGATGGTTTCCGCGGTGCCGACGGCCAGCCGTCGAATGCGCAGCGGCCGGAGGGCTCGATAGTCCTTCGAGACGCCGGACATCTCGAGGACGGCAGAGGTCACGAGCCCAGCGCGCGATTCACTTCGTCGACGATTCTGCTCGATGCCGATAGAGCCGATAATTCGGTCTTCAGCGCCGCGAGATTGCAGGCGATGGCGCCGTAGGCGATGTACGCATGGATGATCGGCGGCAGCACACCCGTGTCGACGCTCGCGCCGAGAATCGCCGCCGTCATCGTGACGGCCATGGCAAACGCGCCGATCGAGAACACGGGCTTTCGCGCGGCGGCGATCCGCCGGTAGTAATCGCCGTCGACGCTGTGTTCGGCCATCGCATCCTTCACGGCTTTCCCTTTGCCGATGAGATAAAACATCATCATCGAGTGCGCGAGCAGCGTCACCATCGTCGAGAAGATCCCGTATGTGATGTGACGCGAGATATCGCCGCCGCGCAGGCCGATGGCGGCAGTCGTGAAGAGACCGGCGAGGCTGACGAACACGGCCGTGAGCAGCGCTTGAGCCAACAGCAAATTATACCTTCGCCGTTCGTGATCGATTGGATCGCGCGCGTCGCGGGCGCGCAGCCGGCGCCGCGCCGCGCGCTCGATCTCGCGATGGGACGCGGCCGTCATGCGCTGCCGCTCGCGCGCGCCGCGTTCGACACGTTCGGGGTCGACATCCGCTTCGACGCCGTGCGCGATGCGGTCGTGTCCGCGGCCGCGGAAGGATTCGTCGTGCGCGGCTGGTGCGCCGATCTCACGCGGCATCCGCTCCCGCCCGGGCGATTCGATCTCATCGTCGTCTCGCGCTATCTGCAGCGGGATCTGTTTCGATCGATCGCCGACACGTTGAAGACAGGCGGCGTGCTGTTGTACGAGACGTTCACGACCGCGCAGCTCGCGCACGGCGTCGGGCCGCGTTCGCCGGATCATCTGTTGCTGCCCGGCGAGCTGCGCGGCGCGTTCGCGGATCTCGAAATCCTGTTTTATGAGGAGGTCATTTCGCCCGAAGCCGTCGCCCGGCTGGCTGCGAAGAAATGAGGCGATCGAAATGACCGCGCGGCAGCGAGACTGTTCCAAGCATGATCCCGCCATGCGAGTCGTCTGCGTGGTAGTCGGATCCGCCCGATAGCGCCAGGCCGAGCGCTTCGGCGAGGTTCACGTACCGCGCCGTCGCCTCGCTGTCGTGATCGCTGTGGTACGCCTCGATGGCGTCGAGTCCGGCGGCGGCGAATCCGGCAATCCACTCGTCGTGGCGAACGAGGCCCGGATGCGCCAGCGAGGCGATCCCTCCCGCCTCGTGGATGCGGCCGAAGACGTGCTCCGGTGGAGCGCCCGCGCGCGGCACGAAGGCCGGCCGTCCGCGCGCGAGCCACTTCTCGAACGCCTCGCTGGTGTCGGCGACGTGGCCCGAGGCGACGAGCGCGCGCGCAATCCAAGGGCGGCCGACCGACTTGGCGGGATCGTCGATGCCCGGCTGCAGAATGAGGTCGGCATCGAGCTGGATGTCGAACGACGCGAGCCGCTCGATCATCTGCCGCACGCGATCGATTCGCCGCTGCCGCTGCGTAGCGAGAAACGCCAGCAGCGACGGCGAATGGCGATCGATGAAATAACCGAGCACGTGGACGTCGCCGCCGTCGCGGATCGCGGTGATTTCGATGCCGTTCACGAACTCGATCCCGGCCGCGGACGACGCCGCTTCCGCCGCCTCGCATCCCGCGACGGTATCGTGATCCGTGACGGCGAGCACGCGGATGCCCGCGGCTGCCGCCCGCGCGACGAGCTCGGCCGGCGAACATCGTCCGTCCGACGCGGTGGTGTGGGTATGGAGATCGATCACCGGCTGCGCCCGCGGCTCTGCCGCTCGCGCAGCTCGCGGTACTCGCGGATCAACAGGTCGAGATGCGTGCGCTCTTCGTCGGCGAACTCGAGGAAGATCTGTTTCCCCTCGGAGTCTTCGAACCGCTCGCCGTATCGCTTGAAGAACTGGTGCGAGCCGCGCTCGCAGCGGATGCCGATGAGCAGCGCCTGCTGATCGTCGACTCCCTTGCGCAGCTGCTCGGCGCCGGCCGCGAAGAGGCCGCTGGCGGCGCCTTTGAAGAACAGGAAGGTCGGACGCGATTCCAGATTCGGATCCTGCGCGGCGAGCTGCGTGTACCGCTTCTGCAGCGTCGACAGGTGCTCTTTCTCTTCGGCGGCCAGCTTCTGAAAGACCGCGCGGCCGCGCGCGTCGGACGTGAGCTTGGCGGCGCGCGTGTAGAAATCGAGGCCGCTGCGCTCGGTCGCGATCGCCATCCGCAGCGCGTCGCGCGCGAACACGAGCGCCGTCGTCGATCCGTCGAGCGACGGCGTTTTGCGGCCGGTCCGGCACTCCTCGCACGTGCCGAAGATCTGCACGACCGACTGCGTCGGCGTGAACTGGCGCGCGGCGGCGATCTCTTCCATCAACGATTCGACGTCGGAGCTGAGAAACTCCGACGAGCGGTGACAGACGTTGCACACGAGGTGAAAGTGTCGCGGATGGCGGTACGACGGCTCGAAGCGGAAGCGCCCCTCGCCGAAATCGACCTTGCGCGCGAGGCCCGCGCCGACCATCCACTGCAGCGTCCGGTAGACGGTCGCGCGGCCGACACCGGGCGCATCGCGGTGGACGAGCGCCACGAGCTCATCGGCGCTGACGTGTCCCTCCTGCCGCAGGAACACGTTCAGGATGCGATCGCGTTTGGTGGAGCGTTTACCGCCCGGCGGGCGAATGCTCGAAAGATCGAGCGCCAATTACTCAACGGAGAAAGATTGACCGCAGCCGCAGGTCGACGTCGCGTTCGGATTCTTGATCGTGAAGCCGCCGCCGGTGATCGTGTCGACGAAATCCACTTCCGCACCGTTCAGATACCGGATGCTGATCGGATCCACGAATAGCTTCACGCCGTTCGACTCGAACACCTGGTCGCCCGCGCCCTGGCCGTTTTCCTCGATCATCAGGCCGTACTGGAAGCCGGAACAGCCGCCGCCCTGCACGAACACGCGCAGGCCGCTGCCGCCCTTCTGCTCTTCCGCGAGCAACTCGCTGATCTTCACCGCGGCCGTTTCGGATACGTTAATCATGCAACCATTATAACAAGACCATGGCGTATCTGGCTGTTTCGGCTGGAAATCGGGGCGATCTGCTCGAGGCGGCGGAGCGACGGTGGACGGCCATCCGCGCCGCGCGACCGGATCTCGCGCCCGCCCTCGACCTCCAGCGGACGCTTCTGACGCTCGTCGTCGACCTCAAGCACGCGCTCGACGCCGGCGGTCTTCCCAGGCTGTCGCTGCCGCCGAAGTATCTGGCCGCCAAGCTCGCGCGCGGCGTACCGATCTTCTGCGGAGAGCCGATTCCGCTGCCCGTACCGGTTCTGACGCCAGTGCTGCAGCAGTATTGCGAGGCGCTCGCGGTCGGCGGCGCCGGCGACGCCGCCGCGCGCATCGGCGACGCGATCCGGAGCGGACAGATCGAACCGGCCTCGCTGCTCGCCGCCTCGCTGGCGCGCAATCAAACCGCCATCCGCACCGGCGCGTCGCACCGCGGCCTCGCACCCGATCTGGTGTGGCTCGTGGCCGAGCTCGCGGTCAGCCCGTTCGTCCATCTGCTTCAGCGCATGCTGTTCTCGCATCCAACCGACGATCGCCTGCTGTCCGCGCTCGAAGCCTGGAATCACGGCTACTGTCCGGCGTGCGGATCGTGGCCGGCCGTCGCGGAAGTCGTCTCTGGCCATCGCACACTGCGGTGCTCGTTCTGCTCTTGCGGCTGGGAGCTGGCCGCCTACGCCTGCATCTATTGCGGGGAGAGCGGCGAGAAGTTCGTCACCGCCGCACCCGACGACGAGCGGAAGGACCGGCGCGTGGAGGTGTGCTCGAGCTGCGGCGGCTATCTGAAGACCGTCGATCTGCCGGAGCTGTCGCCGTTCCCGCTGCTGTCGATCTCCGACATCGAGACGACCGATCTCGACCTCGCCGCGATGGAGCACGGATATCAGCGGCCGGCGCTGAAAGATTTCTCCCTCGGGCGATAGAAGGCTTTTGCTGCGTTCCCTGCGTTCCTCGTTCGGGCAGCGCTACGAACCCGTATATTACGAAACCGGACGACATCTTTGCACATTTTCAGACGCCGATCGTTTCCAGTACCGCGCCCGATTGCTGCTCGATGTCCTTGTGCAGGCTGTTGCCGTGCGCGTCCATCGTGACGATGGCCGGGAAGTCTTCGACCGTGAGGTGCCACATCGCTTCCGGCGTGCCGAACTCCAGGAGCGAGACGCCGTCCACCTGCCTGATCGCGCGCGCGTAGAATTGCGCCGCGCCGCCAATCGCGTTCAGGTAGATCGCGCCGAACTCCTGCATCGCCGCGAGTGTCTTCGCTCCCATTCCCCCCTTGCCCACGACGGCGCGGATGCCGTAGCGCCTGATGATCTCCCCCTGATACGGTTCCTCGCGGATGCTCGTCGTCGGGCCGGCGGCGGTGATCCGCCAGGCGTCGCCGTCCTTCACCGCGACGGGGCCGCAGTGGTAGAGGACCGAGCCGCGCAGGTCGACGGGCGGCTCGTGCTTCATCAGGTGCGAGTGCACCGCGTCGCGTCCCGTGAACATGCGTCCTGAGATCAGCACGACGTCGCCGACTTTCAGCGATCGCACCGCTGCTTCGCTGAGCGGCGCCCGCAGCGTCACTTCGCGGCCGGTCCGCGTGAATCCGGATTGATCGAGCATCGGGATGATCGGATGTGACGGATCGCGATACAGCCAGCGATCGATCGCGCCGGTCGACCCGTTCAGCACGACGCCGAGACGCCGGAACGCCCAGCAGTCGTACGCGACGGAGACGAAGAAGCTGGCCGGCAGGCGGTTGAGCGCGCCGACCTTGCAGCCGATCAGCGTCACCTTGCCGCCAAACCCCATCGTGCCGATGTCGAGGTCGTTCACCGTCGCCATGATCGACGCCTCGACCTCCGCGAGCCGCGGGTCCGGATTGACGTCGTCGAGCGTCCGGAACAGCTGCTCCTTCGCGTGCGTGTAGCCGGAGGTGCGATCGCCGCCGATGCACACGCCGACGGCGCCCGGCGCGCATCCCTTGCCCTGCGCCTGCCACACGGCGTGGAGGATGCACTTCTTCACGCCGTCGAGGGTGCGGTCCGCGCGGCCCAGGTGCGGCAGCTCGATCGGCAGCGCGTACTGCGCGTTGGTGTTCTCGCAGCCGCCGCCCTTGAGAATCAGCCTGATCTCGACGTCGTCGCGCTCCCACTGATCGAAATGCACGATGGGCGTCCCCGGACCGAGGTTGTCGCCGGAGTTCGTGCCGGTGATCGAATCGACGGAGTTCGGGCGCAGCTTCCCGCGCCGCGTCGCTTCGGCAATCGCTTCCCGAATCTGCTGCCGCATCCAGATCTGATTTGCGCCGACCGGCGCCTTCACCTCGAAGGTCGGCATCCCCGTGTCCTGACAAATCGCCCCCTCGTTGTCCACCGCGAGGTCGATGTTCTGCGCGATGATCGTCAGCGCCTGAGACGAACGCGTGCCCTCGGGCTCGACGGCGAGCGAGGTGCGCATCGCGGCGCGAACGTCCGGCGGCAACTCGGTCGACGTCTTCACGATGAGGTCGAGCATACTGTCGAAGAATGCGGGCAGCATAGTTGGGGCCATAATAGCCCTGATCCATGGCCTATCGCATCGAGCGCGATCCCCTCGGCGAGCTGAAGGTTCCCGCCGATGCGTACTATGGCGTGCAGACCGCCCGCGCCGTCGAGAATTTTCCGATCAGCGGTTTGCGCGCGCCGGCCGACCTGGTCGTCGCGACGATTTTCATCAAGAAGGCGGCGGCCGAAGCCAATGCGGCGCTCGGGCGTCTGGAACGCGGTGTCGCGAGTGCGATCGTCCAGGCCGCCGACGAGATCATCGGCGGCGCGCTCGGCGATCAGTTCGTCGTCGACGTCTACCAGGCCGGCGCCGGTACGTCGCACAACATGAACGCGAACGAGGTGCTCGCCAACCGCGCGGCCGAGATCCTCGGCGAACCGCGCGGCGCCTACGCGCGCGTGCACCCGAACGACCACGTCAACATGGGACAGTCGACCAACGACGTCTTTCCGACGGCGACGCGGCTCGCGTTGCTGCTCGGCTCGGCGCCACTCGTCGCTGCAGCCCGTGCGCTCGTCGAGAGCCTCGCGCGCAAGGCCGACGAGTTCTCCGACGTGCTGAAAACGGGACGCACGCACCTGCAGGACGCGGTGCCGATCACGCTCGGACAGGAGTTCAGCGGCTACGCCGCATGCGTCCGCGCGGGCTCGGACGATGTGGCGGTCGCGTCCGAGCAGCTGCTCGAACTGAACATCGGCGCCACGGCCGTCGGCACCGGCCTCAACGCCGGCGACGACTACCGGCGTCTCGTCGTCGACAACCTCGCGCGCTACACGCGGCTGCCGCTCGAACCCGCGGTCAATTTGTTTCGCGTGACGCAAAGCATGGGCGACGTGCTCGCGTACTCGGGCGCGATGCGACGTTTGTCCGTGGAGCTCGGAAAGGTGGCGAGCGATCTGCGCCTGCTCAGCATGGGACCGCGCGCCGGTCTGGCGGAGATCGCGTTGCCGGCCGTCCAGCCCGGCTCGTCGATCATGCCGGGCAAGGTGAACCCGTCGGTGCCGGAGATGGTGAACCAGGTCTGCTTCCAGGTGATGGGGTGCGACACGACGATCGCGATGGCGGCGGAAGCCGGTCAGCTCGAGCTCAACGTGATGATGCCGGTGATCGCGTGGAACGCCATCCATTCGTCGACCATCCTGCGCGAGGCGATGAAGGTCCTCCGGCTGCGCTGCGTCGACGGGATCGCCGCGAACCAGGCGCGCGCGCGCGAGCTGCTCGAACGCAGCACCGCGACAGCAACCGCGCTCAGTCCGTATATCGGTTATGCGGCGACGGCGGAAATCGCGAAGGAGTCGGTGAAGAGCGGCCGACCGATTCGCGAGCTCGTGCTCGAGCGCGGTCTGCTGGACAAGGATCGCCTCGACGCGATTCTGTCGGCTGAAGCGATGACCCGAGGGGGCATCGTGGGAGCGGGAGAGGCAGGAGGGGCAGGACAGGCAGGGAAGCCAGGAGAGACTGGGAAGGCAGGAGAAGCCGGAAAGGCAGGAATAGCGGGAACGGCGGGGAAGGCGGGACGGTCGTGAAACGCACATTGATGACGCTGACCGCGGTTATGTGTGTCCTTCCCGCCCATCCTGCCCTTCCCGCCCCTCCTGTTCTGCCCGCCGCTCCTGCCGCTCCCGCTCAATCAGTCCGCACCTCTCCTGCCCTAACGGAGAAACCGCAGCTCTTCGCTCCCGTCGATCTGGTTCTGCTCGAAGCGCCGGATCGCGATCAGTGGCAGAAGCCGGATCAGATCATGGACGCGCTGCGAATCGCCGACGGATCGTTCGTTGCGGATCTTGGAGCGGGAGGCGGCTGGTTCACGATCCGCCTCGCGCGTCGCGTCGGACCGGTCGGACGCGTGTTCGCGGAGGATATCCAGCCGCCGATGATCGAGGCGATCAAGCGGCGCATGCAGCACGAGAATCTGACGAACGTCGTGCCGGTCCTCGGCATCGCCGACGATCCGCGGCTGCCGGCGATGGTCGATGCAGCGTTGATCGTCGGCTCGTATCACGAGATGGAGCTCGACGACTCGGGCAAGCCGCGCGATCCGGTGACGCTGCTGAAGAACATCGCGAAGTCGCTCAGGCCGCAGGGGCGTCTCGGCGTCGTCGACTTCACGCCGGGCGGAGGCGGACCGGGACCGGCGGCCGATCAGCGGATTGATCCCAACTCGGTCATCCGCGCGTGCGGGGCGGCAGGACTCGAGTTCATCCGCCGCGAGGAGGTGCCGCCGTTTCAGTTTCTGTTGGTGTTCGGACGCGCTAACGCGCGCGCGAGCGAGCCAGTCGCCACGCCGCCGGCATCACCGCCGCGGCGGCCAGGAGCTTGAGCAGGTCCGCGACGATGAATGGGTAAAAGCCGGCCGCGAGCGCGGCATTCAGTCCGCGCGGACGCTGGCCGAGCCACGCGAGCCACAGCACGCCGCCCGCGAACACAATCGCCAGCCCGCATGCCATCGCGATGAACGCCGTCACGTAGCGGCGATCGAATCCGCGCTCCGCCAGCCATCCTGCGACGAACGCAGCAAGCGGATACGCCATGAGGTATCCGCCCGTCGGCCCGACGAGGCGCGCGACGCCGTGCGGCAGCGACGGCGAAGCGGCGAAGACCGGCAGCCCGGCGATGCCGAGCGCGAGATACAACAGCTGACTCGCCATCCCGAGGCGCGCGCCGAGCGCGGCCGCGCCGACGAGCACGACCATCGGCTGAAAGGTGAACGGCACCGGCGTGAATGGCAGGGGAATGCTGATCTGCGCGGCCATGGCCGTGAGGACCGTCGCGAAAGCCACGGCGCCGGCGCGTTCGCCGATTCGAAGGGCGCGCGAATCGGCGCGCGTGGTGATCGTCGCAAGCAGGGTAGGCTGCATAGCAGCGCATAGTAGCGTATGAAAACCGCACTGACAATTGCGGGCAGCGACTCGGGCGGCGGCGCCGGCATTCAAGCCGACCTCAAGACATTCGCCGCATTCGGTGTGTACGGCACGAGCGCGATCACCGCCGTCACGGCACAGAACACAGTCGGCGTCGCGACGGTCGCGCCGCTCTCGGCCGACCTCGTCACCGCGCAGATCGAAGCGATCGCCGGCGACATTCAGCTTCACGCGACGAAGGTCGGCATGCTCGCCACGGCCGCCATCGTCCAAGCGGTCGCTGCCGCAATCGAGGAGCTCGATCTGCCGATGGTCGTCCTCGATCCCGTGCTGGTGTCCTCGAGCGGCGAGCGGCTGCTCGACGCGGACGGCGTACAGGCGCTCTGCCGCGAGCTGCTTCCGCTCGCGCGCGTGGTGACGCCGAACATTCCCGAGGCCGAAGCGCTCAGCGGCAGGCGGATTCGGTCGCTCGACGAGGCGCGCGACGCGGCGCGGCGGCTCCGGGACATGGGCGCGCGCGCAGTAATCATTACCGGCGGCCACGCGCCCGGAACGACCGAGTACGCGCAGCTCACGGACGTCGTCGACCTCCTCGTCGAGGAGCGGACGGTCCATGAATTCCGTACTGCGCGCGTCGAGTCGAGGCCCACTCACGGCACCGGCTGCGCGTTTGCGTCGGCCGTCACCGCCGGCCTCGCGCTGGGGTTCGCGCTCACCGACGCCGCGCGCGACGCTCAGGAATATGTCGCCGGCGCGATCCGTCACGGTCTCGCAATCGGCCACGGGCGCACGGTGCTGGATCACTGCTGGAATCGGCGCCGGTAGCGCGAGAGTCAACTCGCGTAGCGCGAGGCTTTCAGCCGAGCGTGGCGTGCCGGCTCGCGAGCGGCCAGGCGAAGGCGGAAAGGCTCGCCCTACAAGCAAGAGCCCGTATACTGAGATCGTGACGCCTGCGCTTCTCGCGATCGGTCGCGGCGAACTGAACCTCGAAGCGGTGGTCGGTGCGCTGTCGGGCGCCGCGCCGGGCGCCGATGGCGCCGTCGTGACGTTTCTCGGCCTCGTCCGCAACCACAACGCGGGGCGGAGCGTCCGATATCTGGAGTACGAGGCGTACGAGCCGCTCGCGCTGAAAGCGTTCGAGCGAATCGCGAGCGAGATTCGGGAACGATGGCCGAGCGCGCGGCTGGCGCTGCATCATCGCATCGGCCGGCTCGACGTCGGCGAAGCGAGCGTGGCGATCGCGGCCCGGTCGCCGCATCGCGGCGACGCGTACGCCGCATGCCGCTACGCAATCGAGCGCGTGAAGCAGATTGCGCCGATCTGGAAGCGCGAGTTCTTCGAAGGCGGCGACGTCTGGATCGAAGGCGCGACGGCGGATCCCGACGACGACCGCGCGCGGGCGGAAGCGGAGCGGGCGGCGTGCGTGTGACGGTGAAGCTGTTCGCGCGCCTGCGCGACATCGCCGGATCGCCGGAGCTGGCGCGCGACGTCGCGCCGGGCGCGACGATTGGCAGCGTCTGGCGCGAGCTCGCGCGGGAGTTTCCGGAGCTGGCGCGCTACGAGCGATCGATCTCGAGCGCGGTGAATACCGATTACGCTCGGATGGATCACGTCCTGAGCGACGGCGACGAGGTGGCGTTCCTGCCGCCGGTATCGGGAGGCTGAGAAACGCCGAGCTGCAGAAATCGGAACGGAATCTCCGGCGTTGGTAAACAGATGACTCACAGTCTGTGACGCTCTGTCCTAGATACGCGCGAGCGCAGCGCCCGCGGCTCGAGCGAGCGCGAATGCGCGAGCGAAGGCGAGCGGGGGTGGGCCCCGCGAGCATCAGAAAAAGTCGCGAGCGCGTGGGCGGCCGGGGGGCCCGGCCGAATTAAACAATGTTCGATAAATTGGCGGCCGAAGAACAACGCTACGAAGACCTGATGCGGTTGCTCGGCACGACAGAAGTGCAGAACGACCAGGCCGAATACCGCAAGCACGCCAAGGCGCTCGCCGATCTCGAGCCGCTCGTCGAGCGGTTCCGCGAGTACAAGGCGACCGTGCAGAGCCTCGCCGAAGCCGAGGAGCTCGCCGCCGGCGGCGACGCCGACATGCGCGAGCTCGCGAAGGAAGAAGTGAAATCGCTTGCGGCGAAACGCGACGCGATTCTCGCGGATCTCAAGCTGATGCTCGTCCCCAAGGATCCGAACGACGAGAAGAACGTCGTCCTCGAAATCCGCGCCGGCACCGGAGGCGATGAGGCGGCGCTCTTCGCCGGCGAGCTGTTCCGGATGTACAGCAAGTTCGCCGAGCGCAACCGCTGGCGCCTCGAAGTGATGTCGAGCAGCGACACCGGCGTCGGCGGCCTGAAGGAAGTGATTGCGACGATCGAAGGGCGCGGCGTCTACAGCAAGCTGAAGTACGAAAGCGGCGTCCACCGCGTGCAGCGCGTGCCGGCGACCGAAGCGAGCGGTCGCATCCACACGTCGACCGCAACCGTTGCCGTCCTCCCTGAGGCCGAAGAGGTCGACGTGCAAATCAACGAGAAGGATCTGCGCGTCGATACGTTCTGCTCGAGCGGTCCGGGAGGCCAGAGCGTCAACACGACGTATTCGGCGGTCCGCATCACGCACATCCCGACCGGCGTCGTCGTCTCGCAGCAGGACGAGAAATCGCAGATCAAGAACCGCGCGAAGGCGATGAAGGTGCTGCGCTCGCGCCTCTACGAGATGGAGCTGCGCAAGCAGCAGGAAGCGATTGCGAAGGACCGCCGCAGCCAGGTCGGCACGGGCGAACGCTCGGAGAAGATCAGGACCTACAATTTCCCGCAGAATCGCATCACCGATCACCGGATCAACTTCACGACGCACCGGCTCACGGAAGTGCTGAACGGCGACCTGACCGATCTGCTCGACAGCGTCATCACCTACTACCAGTCGGAAAAGCTCAAAGACGCCAGCGTTGTTTGATTGGGGGCCCCACCCCCGCTCGCCTCACTCGCGCGTTCGCGCTCGCCCGGGCCGCAGGCGCTGCCCTCGCGCGGTCGAATACAGATTGCGCGACGTGTAGCAGAATGTCGCATTGATGTCATCGTCTATTCGTGCGCGAGTTGATGCGGCGCGGCATCGGCTGCGTGGCGCGGGCATTCCTTCCGACGAAGCCGATCTCGACGCGCGGCTCCTGGCGGAGCACGTGCTTGGCTGGACGACGGAACGGTTCTTCACCGATGCGAATCAGGACGAGCCGCCGGAGTTCGCGGCGAAGTTACAGGCGCTCGTCGATCGCCGCGTGGCGCACGAACCGTTCGCGTACATCGTCGGGCACGAAGAATTCTGGGGACTCCGGTTCGAGGTGACGCCCGCGGTGCTGATCCCCCGTCCGGAGACGGAGCTGCTCGTCGAACTGGCGCTCGCCGAGATTCCGCGCGACGCGGCGCCGGACATCGCCGACGTCTGCACCGGCAGCGGCTGCGTGGCGGTGTCGATCGCGCACGAGCGAGCCGCCGTCGCGATCGTCGCCACCGATACGTCGGAGCTGGCGCTCGAGGTCGCGCGCCGCAACGCCACGCGGCACCGGGTCGCCAACGGCATCCGGTTCCGCCGCGCCGATCTGCTCGACGGACTCGATGGTCCGTTCAATCTGATCGTTGCCAACCCGCCCTACGTCGCCGAACGCGATCGACCGACGCTGCAGCCGGAGGTGGTCGACCACGAGCCCGCAACCGCGCTCTTCGCCGGCGACGACGGCCTCGACGTGATTCGACGACTCCTGCCGCAGGCGGAAACGCGTCTTCGACCCGGCGGCCTGCTGCTGTTCGAATTCGGATTCGGTCAGGCCGACGCGGTCGCGCAGTTGATCTCCCGGACGCCCGGCCTCACAATGGTCGCCCTGCGGCGCGACCTGCAGGAAATCCCCCGAGTCGCGATTGCACGGCGAACCTCCGAACCTCCGAACGAGCGCGACCAACGGCCGACTGACGACCGACGACCAGGACCAGCGACTAACGACCAACGACCAACGACCAACGACCAACGACCACCATGGATGATTGCCTCTTCTGCAAAATCATCAACCGTGAGATTCACGCCTCGATCGTCTACGAGGACGAGAATGTGATCGCGTTCAACGACATCAATCCGCAGGGGCCGACGCACGTGCTGGTCGTGCCGAAGCGCCACATCGCATCGCTGAACGATCTGACGCCGGACGAAGACCAAATCGTGGGCGAGATCGTGCGGCGTGCGGCGGCGATTGCGAAGCAGCGCGAAATTTCGGCCGGCGGATTCCGTACGGTGTTCAACACGAACCGCGAGGCCGGCCAGACGGTCTTCCATATTCACCTGCATCTCATCGGCGGCCGCACCATGCATTGGCCGCCCGGCTAACCACGCTTCTCGCGTCGCGTCAAACGTGGCGTGAACGATTTCGGCTACGCGTGCCGCTGCGCCATCCGGCGGCCCGGTTTCACCCTGCTCGTCGCGGCAGCGAACGTGTATCACCCGATTGAACAGACCGCCGTACCGACCTTCACCGTCGTGATGCGGACCGCCGGCGATCCGGGAGCCGCAACGCCGGCGGCGCGCGCTGCCGTTCGCGCCGTCGATCCCGACCTGCCGATCTACGCCGCCCTGGGTTCGGCCGGCGCTCTGGCTGCGGGACCTCTCGTGCGCGGCCTGCTGTTCGACACGCGCACGACCGATCCCTTTACGCATGAGGCTGTCGTCGCGGGCGCGATCGCGCTCGCGATCGGCGCAAGCATCGCCCCCGCCGTGCACGCGATGCGGATCGATCCAATCGTCGCGTTACGTGCGGATTAGCAGGTACGCCCCTTTCCGCGCCGCGCGATCGAGCCGGAAATCGACGGCGCGATAGCCGCGGGAAAAGTAGACCGTGAACAGCTCGCGCGTGGCCATGCGCCAGGCGAGCGCGAGATCGGGCGCGGCGAAGATCATCTCGGTGAATCCCATCGGAATCTCGACGACGACGCGCGCGTCCTTCCGGTCGAGCGAAACCTGGCTACCCTGATTCGCCACCGGCGCGCCCGACCAGTCGTACTGCGGCCTCGGCTCGCGAATCCACCATTCCGCGATGAACCGGTCGGTCGGATTGCCTTTGTGCAGCGGACTCGTCGACTCGCCGTAGACGTTCTCCTCGTACTCCTCGACGACGACGCCCAGCTTGGAGAAATTGAGATGGGCGTTCAGCGCCTGCATCGGATCGAAGGTCCACTCGATGAGATCGAGACCCATCGCCAGCGCGCGATCGCGCTGCATCAGCTTCAGACGGTAGCCGATGCCGTCAGCTCTGTAGTCCTCAACGACGCCGAGCATGTGCGACCACTGCGTCGGCCGCCCTTTTCGGATACCGGGCAGCGAGTACACGAAGCCGATCATCCGCTCGCCGTCGAACGCGCCGATCAGGATGCCGCCGCGTTTGACGCTGACCGTGAGAATCGGGACGGGTACGACGTCATCGTACCCCGGCCCCCAGATTTGGCGCTCGAGCTCGACGACCGACGCGAACTCGTCGCGCGACGTCAAGTCGCGGTAGGTGATAGGCAACTCGATTACCCGATTACCAGATTCGGCAACTCCGTGAGCGAGCGAATGACGGGAATGCCGCGACGCGCGAGCTCGCTCTGCATCGGGTGACGCCTCTCGCCGCGGTGAAGCAGCACCGCGCGCATCCCGGCACGCAGCGCGCCCTCGACGTCCTGCCGGATGCTGTCGCCCACCATTACCGCGTTCGGGGCATCCACGTCGACGCGCTCGAGCGCCGTCTCGAAGATGCTGGGGTGCGGTTTCATCCGCCCGTGCTCGAACGACGACACGGTCGCGGCGATGAGCCCCTGCAGCTCGAAATGCGACTGGAACGACGTGAGGCACCGCTGCGTGTTCGAGATGAGGCCGATGCGAATGCCGGCGTCCGCGAGCTCGCGCAGGACGGCGGGGACGTCGTCGTACAGCTCGAAATGCCGGCACGCGGCCCACTCGTCGTAGATCTCGCGCGCGCAGGCGTCGAGGCGATCGCCCGATCCGCCCATCTGCTCGATGATGCGGCGCGTGTAGGCGACGAAGATTTCGGCGTCGTACGGCGCGTCCTCGGGGCCGTCGAGCAGCGGCGCGGCGCCGGCGACCGCGGCAGCAAACCTGGCGGCGTCGACGTCCATCCCGTATCGCGCGCAAAATGCGCGATAACCTTCGCCCCCAAACATCGGACCGGGACAGATGAGCGTGAAATCGACGTCGAAGAAGACGGCGCGGATATCAGCTGTCACGATACGGTCCGGCGATGACGATGGTCGCGCGATCGACGGCGACGGCATGGCGCGCGGCCGCGTTGACCTCGTCGACGGTCACGGCGCTCAACAGCTCAGGCAGCCGCACGTCGTAATCGAGACCCAGTTCGAAGAACTCGGCGTTCTGCAGGAAGTTGGCGATCGCCGCGTTCGTTTCGAGCGCGCGCGGGATGGATCCGATGAGGAATCGGCGCGACTCATCGAGCTCCTTCTCGGTCACCCCTTCGCCCGCGAGGCGGGCGACCTCCTCGTCGATCGACGCGACCGCACGGTCGACGTTCGCCGGACTGACGCCGGCCCGGACGACCAGAGGTCCTTCGACGACGTTCGCGTCGAGGGAGCTCGAGGCGTAATACGCCATCCCCTGACGTTCGCGGATGCTGTCGCCGAGCCGCCCGCCGAGCGAGTACTGCCCGAACACGTTGTTCATGAGCCAATACGCGTAGTACGCCGGATCGCGCCGCGCGATCGTGGTGAACCCGTAGGCGATGTCGGCCTGCGCCTTGTTCATCATCGGGATGACACTCCGGCTCCGCGTCGTCGCGCGGCGGACCGGTGGAAGAACCGTCCGAGTCGGGAGTGGCTTCCTCCACAGCCCCAGAACGCGCGCCGCGACGTCCAGCGCGCGCGGAACATCGACGTCGCCGACGATCGCAGCCGTCAACGCGGCCGGCGCGAAGCGCTCCTCGTGCAGGCGCAGCAGCCGGTCGCGCGTGAGCGATTCGACGACGGCGATCGATCCCTTGGTCGGCCGTCCGTAGGGATGGCCGTTCGGATAGAGCAGCGCCATCAACGTTTCAGACGCGCGGACTCCTGGGTTGTCGTCGTCCTGCCGAATGGCCGTGATGACCTGACCCTTGCGCGTCGCGAGCTCCTCGTCCGGAATCGTCGGCGACATCAGGATGTCGCCCAGAAGCTCGAGCACCGGCTCGAAGTCGTCGGCGAGGCAGGTGCAGAGCAGCGAGAACAGATGCCGCGTGACCGTGGTCGTGATCGTGATGCCGCGGCCGTCGAGCTCCTCGGCGATATCGGCCGCCGAGCGCAGCGCGGTGCCGCGATCGATCACGCGCGACAGCAGCCATGTTGCTCCGGTCGCGTCGTCCGGATCGCAGCTCGATCCGGCGCGCATCGCGAGATGGATGGCGACGGCGGGAGTCATCGACGCTCGCTTCGCGAGTACGACCGCGCCGTTGTCGAGCACGGTTCTGGCGGGTGCGAGGCCGGGCCAGGACGCTCGAAGTACGAAGTCTCGAAGTACGAAGTCCGAAGTTCGAAGTGACATTTGTGCTTCTGCGCCCTTCTGGCTCCTATTCCGCCCTTCCGACTTCGTACTTCCTACTTCGTACTTCCGACTTCGTACTTCCAACTTCGTACTTCCTATTTCGCGCTTTCCTCGCCGACAGGTAACGGGTCGAACCAGCCAATCGTACGGTTCGCTGAAGGCAGGACCGCGCGCGCGGCGGCGTTGACCTCGTCGACCGTAACGGCGGCGATGCGTGGCGCGAGCGTGGTGAACGACTCGACGCCGCCAATGGTCTCGAAGTATCCGAGCTGGTGCGCGATGTTCGTCACGCTGTCGCTGTCGAACACGAGCCGCGCGCGAAGCTGCGCCTTGGCTTTCGTCAGCTCGGCGTCGGTGATGCCGCCGCGCTCGACGCGATCGAGTTCCTCGAGCAGCGTCGACTCCGCCGAGGGGAGCGGCGTCCCATCGGTGACGGTTGCCGAGATCGTGTAGAGGAACGGCTGCTCGGTCGGCAGCAGCGAGCCGCCGACCCACGACGCGATGCCGCGCTCGACGAGCGCGCGGTACAGCCGCGTGCTGCGCTGGGGCGCCGCGCCTCGAAAACTGGACCAGAGGTTCAGCCCTTTGGCTCCGGTGAGCACGGCGTCGAGGATCAGCAGCGGGAAGAAATGGCCGTCGGTCGCCGACGGCGCATGATAGCCCACCTTCAAGTACGCCGTCGTTCCGGGCTTCCGAATCGTGAGACGCCGCTCGCCGGTTTGTTCGGGCTCGACGGTGCGGATGCGCGACACCTCTGCTCCCGGCTGTATCGCGCCGAAGTGGTGCTCGGCGCGCCGCAGCGCGACGTCGGTCTCCACGTCGCCAACGATGACGAGCGTCGCGTTGTTCGGCACGTAGTAGCGGCGGTAGTACCCGTACAGGTCGTCGCGCGTCATCGTCTGCAAATCCGGCAGCCATCCGATCGTCGGATGCCGGTACGGGTGCGCCTTGAACGCGGTCGCCGTCAGTTCCTGATCGAGCAGCTGATCGGGATCGTTGTCGCCGCCCTGGAGCTCGGAGATGATCACGGTGCGCTCCGACTCGCAGTCGTCAGGATGGTATAAACAGTTCGCCATGCGCTCGGACTCGATGAACAGCATCCGATCGAGCGCGTCGCGCGTCGCCGTCTCGAAGTACGTCGTCTGATCGATCCACGTGTAGCCGTTCCACGTCCCGCCGAACTGCTCGATGATCCCTTTCACCTGATCGCGCGGGATGTTGGTCGTGCCCTTGAAGTTCATATGCTCGACCCAGTGCGACACGCCCGTGAGCCCGGGACGCTCGTCCTTCGAGCCCGCTTTGTACCAACACCACACCGAGGCCAGCGGCGCGGTGTGCTCCTCGTGGATGAGCACCTTCAATCCGTTGCCCAGCAGCGCACAACGCATCCGTCCATTATAAAATCGAAGGATATCCATGCCCGAGTGGAAGGACACCGTCAACCTGCCGCGCACCGACTTCCCGATGAAGGCGAACCTGCCGACGAGCGAGCCGCAGATGCTCGCGCGCTGGCGGGAGATGGACCTTTACGGAAGGATTCGGGAGCGCCGCAACGGCGCGCCGAAGTTCGTGCTGCACGACGGCCCGCCGTACGCCAACGGCAACATCCACATGGGCACGGCGATGAACAAGATCCTGAAGGAGCTCGTCGTCAAGTCGCGATCGATGGCGGGCTTCGACGCGCCGTACGTCGTCGGCTACGACTGCCACGGGCTGCCGATCGAGCTGCAGGTCGATCGCGAGCTCGGTCCGAAGAAGCGTCAGATGTCGGTCGCCGATTTCTGCCGCGCGTGCCGCGCGTACGCGGAGCGCTTCGTCGGCACGATGAGCGAGCAGTTCCAGCGCCTCGGCATCCTCGGCACCTGGGACGCGCCGTACCTGACGATGAACTTCAAGTACCAGGCGGCGATCGCGCGCGCGTTCGGCCGCTTCGTCGCGCAGGATCTCGTCTACAAAGGCAAGAAGCCGGTGCACTGGTGCATCCACTGCCGCACGGCGCTCGCGGAAGCCGAAGTCGAGTACGAGGATCACACGTCGCCGTCGATCTACGTGGAGTTTCCGCTCGATCGGTCGAGCGCGGCAGAGCTCGGGACGCGCGTGCCGGCGCTCGTCGGGAAAGACGTCTCGGTTCTGATCTGGACGACGACGCCGTGGACCATTCCGTCGAACCTCGCGATCGCGTTTCATCCGGACTTCGACTACGGCGCGTACGCCGTCGAGGGACGCGCGGTCATCGTCGCCGAGGCGCTGGCGGAAAAAGTGGCGGCGGCGGTCGGGAAATCGTTCGGCGCGCCGATCGCGCGCATGAGAGGCGAGCAGCTCGAACACATCCGCTTTCAGCATCCGTTGTACGCGCGCCCGTCGCTCGGCGTGCTGGGCGAGTACGTCACGCTCGAGGCGGGAACGGGCGCCGTCCACACCGCGCCCGGCCACGGCGCCGACGACTTCGCGACCGGCATGAAGTACGGGCTGGAGATCTACGCGCCGATCGGACCGACGGGACATTTCCTCGACACGGTGGAACTGTTCGGCGGCCAGCGCGTGTTCGACGCGAACCCGAACGTCGCCGATGCGCTGAAGGAACGAGGACGGCTGTGGCATCGCGAGTCGTTCTCGCACCAGTATCCGCACTGCTGGCGCTGTCACAATCCGGTCATCTTCCTCGCGACGTCGCAGTGGTTCATCGCACTGGACAAACCGCTGGGGGCTGGGGGCTCGGGGCTGGGGCCTGGGACGCTGCGGCAGGCCGCGCTCGAGAACATCGATCGCCACGTGCGATGGATCCCGTCGTGGGGCCGCGACCGCATGTACAACATGATCGCCAACCGTCCCGACTGGTGCATCTCGCGGCAGCGCGTGTGGGGCGTGCCGATTCCGGCGGTGGACTGCACGTCGTGCGGCGAGGCCATCGTCACGCCTGCGCTCGTCGAGAAGGCCGCCGGCGTGTTCGAGAAGTACGGCGCCGATTCGTGGTACGAACGGCCAACGGAGGATTTCGTTCCCGCCAGCCTCGCGTGTCCCAAGTGCGGCGGCCGCCATTTCGAGCGCGAGATGAACATTCTCGACGTCTGGTTCGACTCAGGGTCGAGCCATGAGGCGGTGCTCTCGGTGTGGCCCGAGCTGACGTGGCCCGCCGACATCTATCTGGAAGGGAGCGACCAGCATCGCGGCTGGTTCCAGAGCTCGCTGCTCGTCGGCCTGGGCACGCGCGGCCGCGCGCCGTTCCAGCAGATCCTCACGCACGGCTTCATCGTGGCCGAGGACGGCCGCAAGATGTCGAAGTCGCTCGGCAATTCGATCGAGCCGGACGACGTCATCAGGGAGAGCGGCGCCGACATCGTCCGCCTGTGGGTGTCGATGAGCGACTACACGCAGGAAGTGCGCCTCGGCAAGGAGATTCTCGCGCGCGTCGTCGAGGCGTACCGGAAGATCCGCAACACGATGCGGTACCTGGTCGCGAATCTGTACGACTTCGATCCATCCGCCGATCTCGTCGACGTGGCGCAGCTCGAAGAAGTCGATCGGTACATCCTTGCGCGCTACGCAGACGCCGCGCTCCGGATCCTCGCGGCGTACGACGCGTACGACTACGGCACGATCTTTCAGACGCTGAACACGTTCTCCACCGTCGACCTGAGCGCGTTCTACGTCGACGTGTCGAAGGATCGGATGTACACGTTTGCGGCCCGATCGCGCCAGCGGCGGTCGGCGCAGACGGCGATGTTCCTGATGGCCGACGGCCTGGCGCGCCTCATGGCGCCGATTCTGTCGTTCACCGGCGACGAAGTCTGGCGTTTCCTCCCCGGCGCGCGGGAAGAATCGGTCCACATCGCGGTGTTCCCGTCGGGCGCCGTGCTCGTGCCGCTCGTCGACCGCGAGCTGCTGGATCGATGGACGCAGCTCATCGCCGTGCGCGAGCGCGTGCTCGCCGAAATCGAGCCGCTGCGCAAGCACAAGCAGATCGGCAGCTCGCTGCAGGCCAGGGTGGTCATCTCCGCGCCAGCCGCGGAGCTCGCGCTGCTGCGGCGCCACGCGCACGATTTGCCGATGCTGTTCATCGTGTCCGACGTCCAGCTGAAGGACGGAACGGAGCTGCGGATCGCAATCGAGCGCGCCGGCGGCGTCAAGTGCGAGCGGTGCTGGCGCTACGTCGACAAGGTCTCGAAAGAGCCGGCCTGGGCCGGCCTGTGCGACCGGTGCCAGGAGGCGCTGGCGGAAACCGTGAATGGCTGAATGAATGGCTGACGACGCGCTCGCTACCGAGGCCGGCGCCCCGCGGGTGGTTCACCACGTTCGGCCCCGCCGACTGGAAATCTGGCTGCCGATTCTCATCGTCGCCTTCGATCAGCTGACGAAGGCGGCGATCCGCGCGACGCTGCCGCTGCACGAGAGCATGACCGTCGTGCCGGGATTCATCGACTTCACGCACGTGCGCAACACCGGCGCCGCGTTCGGCATCCTGAACACGGCCGACTTCCCGTTCAAGACCGTCGTCATCGCCGTCATCGCGACGGCGGCGCTCATCGGCGTCGGGATGTACGCGGCGAGCCTCGCGCACCACCAGCTCGTGGCGCGCCTCGGCCTCGCGCTGATCATCGGCGGCGCCGCGGGCAACCTGCTCGATCGCGTCGTCTCGGGATCGGTGGTCGATTTCGTGGACGTCTACTGGCGGACGTACCATTTCTGGGCGTTCAACGTCGCGGACTCGGCGATCACGATCGGCGTCGCGATTATGATCCTCGACATGCTCGGGACAGACTCGCATGTATCCAAGACTCTTTGAGTTCGGACCGATCACGGTCTACACGTACGGCGTCCTGCTCGCCGCGGCGTACCTGCTCGGCCTGAAGCTCGCGATGACACGCGCGCAGAAGCGCGGCCTCGACCACAACCGCGTGCTCGACCTCGGCATCTACATCATCATCAGCGCGCTCATCGGCGCAAAGCTGCTGCTGCTCGTCACCGATTTCTCGACGTTCAGGAACGACCCGAAGGAACTGCTCACGCTGGCGCGATCGGGCGGCGTGTTCTACGGCGGCCTGATCCTCGCCGTCGTCGTCGCGCTCTGGTACATCCGCCGCGCCGGCCTGCCGCTCTGGACGACGTGCGACGTGTTCGCGCCGGGAATCGCGCTCGGCCACGTCGTCGGACGATTCGGATGCCTGTTCGCCGGCTGCTGCTACGGCAAGCCGACAACGCGGCCATGGGGGATCACGTTCACCGATCCGTTCGCGGCGGCCAACGTCGGCACGCCGCTCGGCGTGCCGCTGCACCCGACGCAGCTCTACGAAGCGGGCGCGGAGCTGCTGATTCTGGCCGTGCTGCTGTTGACCGAGCGGAAGGGTCGACCGTTTCCGGGGCGCACGTTCTGGCTCTATATGCTGCTATATGCCGTCTCGCGCTTCATCATCGAGTTCTTCCGCGGCGACGATCGCGGCACGGTGTGGATGTTCTCGACGTCTCAGTTCATCTCGATCCTGCTCGCGCCGCTCGCGATCGTGATGCTCGTGTACCTCGCGCGCATCCAGCCGCCGGTTCCCGAGCGGAAGAAGCGCGCGGCGTAGGTTGAATACTTCAGTGGGAGCCACCGCGACGATCACCGTTTCGCCAGACGCGGACGGCATTCGCCTCGATCGTTTCCTCGCGTCCGTGCTCGGCGATCACTCCCGATCGCAGATCCAGCGCCTCATCAAAGATGGACACGTGCGGGTTGGCGGGCGGGAAGCCAAGGCGAATCAGCCGGTGAAGCCGGGTCAGGAGATCGCCGTCGACGTCCCGGCGCCGGTCGAGGCGGCGCCGCAGCCCGAGGCGCTGCCGCTGCCGATCCTCTATCAGGACGCGGACGTCATCGTCGTCGACAAACCAGCCGGAATGGTGGTGCATCCCGCCGCGGGCCATTCAGGAGGAACGCTCGTCAACGCGCTCCTGTACCACGTCGACGATCTCAGCGGCATCGGCGGCGAGAAGCGTCCGGGCATCGTGCACCGCCTCGATCGCGGCACGTCGGGGCTGATGGTCGTTGCGAAGCACGACAAGGCGCACGAGGAGCTCGCGCGTCAGTTCCACGATCGCGAGGTCGAGAAGGAATATGTCGCGCTCGTGTGGGGCGAGGTGATGCCGGGACGCCGCATCGACGCGCCGATCGGACGCGATCATGTCGATCGCAAGAAGATGTCGGCGAAATCACGTCGCAGTCGTGAAGCGGTCACCCGCATCGTGCGGACCGAAGCGTTTGGACGCGCGCTCACGCTGGCGCACGTCGCGATCCACACCGGCCGTACGCATCAAATCCGCGTCCATCTGAGCGCCATCGGCCACCCAGTCGTCGGCGATTCGCAGTACGGCGGCGTCCATCGCCACGTGCCGGGCGACCTGCGCGCGGTCACCCACCTGTCGCGCCCTTTCCTGCACGCCGCGCGGCTCGCGTTCACGCATCCGTCCGACGGCCGCCGCATGGAGTTCGAGAGCCCGCTGCCGGAGGACCTCGAGCGCGTGCTGAACGAGCTGCGCGAGAGCACATTCGCCTGAAAAGAGCGCTTGCAACGGACGCTCGCCTAAAAGGCTCGCGCTACCGCTTGTAGAGCGAGGCTTTCAGCCGAGCGGAAGGGAGACCAATGCCAATCGTCTTCAACAGCCGCGTCTTTTCCGTGGAGGTCGACAAGAAGCGCTTTCCGAACGGCCGCGAGCACGAGGTCGCCATCGTCCGCCATCCGCCAAGCGTCGTGCTCATCCCGCTCGAAGACGATGGACGCGTGGTGGTGATCAAGCAGTACCGCGCGCCAATCGATCGCGAGACATGGGAATTTCCGGCGGGAAGCCTCGACCCGGACGAAAGCGCCGAGGCGGCGGCACGGCGCGAGTGCGAGGAGGAAATCGGACGTGTGCCGCAGCGCGTCGAACGGCTCGCCGCGCTGTTCCCCACTCCCGGCTACTGTGACGAACAGATGATTTTCTTTCGACTGTCCGACCTTCGGCAGCCGCCGGCCGACTCACCTCACAAACCGGATGAGGACGAGGACATTGAGGCGCGCAGCGTCACCGTCGACCAGGCGAGGACCATGGTGGCGCGCGGCGAGATCATCGACTTGAAAACGGCATACGCCTTAACGCTCATTTAGGTTCGTCGGGTCCGCTTCTGTCCGAAACAACGCGTTCATGGGAGGGGCGTCCGCGGACCATGGATGCACGCGATTTTAGGTCGTGTCCGATTCTAGCTCAGCAATTTGGGTCACACTTGAGGCGTGCGCGCGAAAAAACGAAGCGCCGCCCGCTCGCTGAGCGTGCTCGTCGTCGAGGACGACGTCGACGTCGCCCGGACGCTCCGCGCGCTCCTCGATCTCCTCGGGCACCGCGCGCGCGTCGTGCATCTCGGGCGGGATGCGATCGCGGCTGCACGGGAAGAGCGGCCGGACGTCCTCCTGTGCGACATCGGACTGCCCGGCGGCATCGACGGCTACGAGGTCGCCCGGCGATTCCGCGCCGACGCGTCTCTATCATCGGTGCATCTGATTGCGGTGACCGGATGGGGACACCCGGACGATCGCCGTAAGGCGCTCGAGGCGGGATTCAACCTTCACCTGACGAAGCCTGTCGGCCCCGATCGGCTCGAGGCGGTGCTGTTGGCGGTCCCGACGCAGCCCCCGCGCCCATAGCTTCTTCGATCGTGGCGACGTGGATTGCGACGGTGTCTTCGACCCGCCGCGCGTAGCCGCCAGCGAGCGTGACGACGATCGGAACGCCCGCGATCCGGAAGGTGTCGATGACGAGGCGATCGCGGCGCCTCAGACCTTGCTTCGTCAACCGCAGTCCACCGAGCTGATCGTCCTCGTACGGATCCGCTCCGGCGAGATAGAACACACATTGCGGCCGATGCGCGGCGACCTTCGGCAGCGCGCGCTCGAGCTCGCCGAGAAACGTCGCGTCGCGCGCACCGTCGGGCAGGCCGACGTCGAGGGACCCGCGGGGCTTCCACATCGGGTAGTTGTGCTGCTGGTGCATCGAGAAGGTGAACACATTTGCGTGTGTGACGTTCTGTTCTTGATACGCGCGAGGGCTACGGCCCGAGCGCGTCTGCGGCGGGGGTGGGGCCCCGCCGAAAATAAATGCCGTACCGTTCCCATGGTGTACGTCGAGGTCAACGATCGCGATGCGCCCGACGCCGCGATGCTGCAGCACGCGCACCGCGACGGCGACGTCGTTGAACGGGCAGAAGCCTTCGCCGTGATTCGGAAATGCGTGATGGAGCCCTCCACCGATGTGACAGCCAACGTTGAACGCGGAGATCGCAGAGTCAGCAGAGAATTCTTGGCCTTCCGGCGCCGCTGAAGATTCTTGGCTCTGCGGTCTCTGCGTCGTGCTGTCGGCGGACAGACCGCAGGCGAACAGAGCGGCCTGGATCGTTCCGCCCACCATCACCCGGAATCCTTCGACCATTTCCGGCGACCACGGCAGCTCGAGCTGTGCGACGTCCTCCTCCGACATCGTGCCGGTTCGGAGCTTCTCGAGATACTCCGTCGTGTGGACGAGGGAGAGATCTTCCCACGTGGCCGGCGGCGGATCGACTGCGGGCGGGCGGCCAAGCGCGTCGTAGACGAGATCGTATTTCCTGGTTGGAAAAACGTGCGGCCCGATATCGACGCGATACCGGGCCGAGTAGACGATGCGGGCGGACACGAGGTCCGTCCTTACGGACGGGCCGCGACGGGCGCGCTCGGCTTGGCGTCCGGCTCCTTCGGAAGCTTCTTCGGCGGACGCATGTCGGACGACACGGGCTGCAGCGCGAGGGCGAGCACTTCGTCAATCGACGACACGAGATGGATCGTCAGATCCTGCCGCAGCTCCGGCGTCAGATCCTCGTTGACGTTCTTTGCGTTCTGCTTCGGCAGAATCACTTCGCGAATACCGACGCGGCGCGCCGCGAGCACCTTTTCCTTCACGCCTCCAATCGGCAGCACGCGCCCCGAGAGGGTGAGCTCGCCGGTCATCGCGACGTCGCCGCGCACCGGACGACCGGTCAGCTCCGACGCCATCGCCGTCGCCATGGTGACGCCGGCCGACGGACCGTCCTTCGGAATGGCGCCGGACGGCACGTGTACGTGCATCTCGGCGTTCTTGAAGAAGTCGGGGTCGATGTTGTACTCCCTCGCGTGCGTGCGAAGCCACGAGAGCGCCGCGCGCGCCGATTCCTTCATCACGTCGCCGAGCTGCCCGGTGAGCGTCAGCGTTCCGCCTCCGGTCATCCGCGACGCTTCGATGAACAGCACTTCGCCGCCCGCCGGCGTCCACGCGAGGCCGATCGCGACGCCGGGATCCTTCGTGCGCTCTTCCATCTCCTCGTCGAGGAACTTCGGTGCGCCGAGCATCTCGACGACGACGTCGGGCGTGACCTCCATCGGCGTTTCGTTGCCTTCGGCGCGGCGGCGCGCCACTTTGCGGCAGAGCGATCCGATCTCGCGCTCGAGGTTGCGGACGCCCGCTTCGCGCGTGTACCCGCGAATCACCTGGCGCAGCGCGTCGGGCGTGAAGCGGATGTAGTCCACGGTCAGCCCGTGGTTCTTCACCTGCTTGTCGACGAGGTGATCGGTGGCGATCTTCAGCTTCTCTTCCTCGGTGTAGCCGGCGATCTCGAGCACTTCCATTCGGTCCTTCAACGCGGGCGGAACGGGATCGAGCACGTTGGCCGTCGTGATGAACAGCACCTCGGACAGATCGAACGGCACGTCGAGATAGTGATCCCGAAACGTGTTGTTCTGCTCCGGGTCGAGCACCTCGAGCAGCGCCGACGCCGGATCGCCGCGGAAGTCCGATCCGAGCTTGTCGATCTCGTCGAGGATGAATACCGGATTCTTCGACTCGGCGCGGCGCAGACCCTGAATCACCTGACCGGGCAGGGCGCCGATATAAGTCCGGCGGTGGCCGCGGATTTCGGCCTCGTCACGCATGCCGCCGAGCGACACGCGGACGAACTTGCGGCCGAGCGATTCGGCGATCGATCGCGCCAGCGACGTCTTGCCGACGCCGGGAGGACCCACGAAGCAGAGGATCGGACCCTTCACCTCGGGATTGAGCTTGCGAACCGCAAGATATTCGAGGATGCGATCCTTCGCGCGCTCGAGGCCCGAATGATCGGCGTCGAGCACCTGCTTGGTCTTCGGCAGATCGATCACTTCGTCGGTGCGTTTGTTCCACGGCAGCGCAACGATCCAGTCGAGATACGTGCGCGAGACGGTGTACTCCGCCGCCGCCACCGGCATCTTCGACAAGCGATCGAGCTCGCGCAGCGCCTCCTTCTTGACCAACTCCGGCATGCCGGCGGCCTCGATCTTCTCCTGGAGCTCCTCGACTTCCTTGGTCTGGTCGTCGCCTTCGCCGAGCTCCTTCTGAATCGCCTTCATCTGCTCGCGCAGGAAGTACTCGCGCTGGTTCTTGCCGACCTCCGACTGCACCTGCGACTGAATCTTCGAGCCGAGCTCGAGCACCTCGAGCTCCTTGATGAGGATCCGATTCAGGTTGTCGAGGCGTTCGCGAATGTCGAGCGTCTCCAGCACCTCCTGCTTGGTCTGCGTGCTGATGGTCGACAGCGACGAGGCGATGAAGTCCGCGAGGCGTCCGGGCTCGGTGATGTTCACGGCGAGCGTCTGCAGGTCGTCGGAGAGCAGCGGCGACAGCGACACCACCTGCTGGAAGTTCGTCTTGATGTTGCGCGCGAGCGCGTCGATCTCGAGGCGATCAGCGTCGTTGGTGTCCTCGACGGCCGCGCTCACCTGCGCGCGCAGGTACGGCTGCGTCGCGACGATCGACCCGAGGCGCAGCCGCGCGAGCCCCTGCACGATGAGACGAAGGCTGCCGTCGGGCAGCTTGAACATCTTGTGGATGTGCGTCGCGGTGCCGACCGGGTACAGATCGTCCTGCCCCGGCTCCTCGACGGCGGCATCGCGCTGCGTGAAGACGGCGATGAGCTTGCCGTTCGCGATCGCGTCGTCGATGAGGCGCACGGAGCTCTCGCGCGCGACCGCGAGCGGCATGAACGAATTCGGAAAGAGGACCGTGTCCCGAAGCGGCAGAATCGGCAGCTCCGACGGAATCGAGAGCGGCCGATCGCCGATCGAGATGTCCTCCGGCTTGAGGTTCTCGATGTGATCGCTCATATCGGCGATCCTTTCTGGATTGCGGATTGTCGGGTGGGGATGGCAGACCGGGAGCGGCGGCCGCGGATGGGGACCGCGCTCGGTCGGCTATCCCCATCCGCGATCCGCGATCGGAACGGGGTATTACATGTCGAGGAACAGCGACGAAGCGCCGCGGCGAGTGGCGAGCTGCCGCTCGCGCCGTTCGGCGTTCTCGCGCGCCTCTTCGCAGTCCTTGCAGCGGACGGCGAATGGTAACGCGCGAAGCCGCTTCTCGGCGATCTCTTCACCGCAATCGAAGCAGAAGCCATAGTCGCCGTGCTCGAGGCGCGTCAGGGCGTCGTTGATCTTGTTGAGCGTCTCGGACTTCATCTGCACCAGGGCGAACTCGATGTCCTCCTGGATGTCCGCTTCGGCGCTCTCGACAGCGTCGACCACTTCGTTCAGCTTCCCGCCCCAGCTGCCCTCTTCGCGAACACCGCGCATTTTTCCCTGGACCTCGGCTTGGATTTGGCGCCGGCGGTCCTCCAGCATCTTCCTGAGTTCGGTATAGCGGGACCGGGACATCCGCTGTTCCGCGCCCGCCTTCTGAGTGTCCTTCATGATCGCCGCTCCTTCCTCTCTCCCTGTCCTACCGCTAAGATTGCCGGTCCGTCATGCAAATGAACTGCCAAGCATATGCTGAACTACTGTCATATTGCAAGCCTGACCGTACGTCTGCTGCTGGAGACGGTTTGCTGCGGTGCTCTGCCTCCTCCCGACGACATTGCGAGAACGCCGCGTTGCAGCGTGGTACTCCAACCATTTCCAGTGCAGCGATTTAGAAGCGTCGATCGACATCAGTCAACCGTTTGTTCAAAAAGTAACTGTAGCTTAGACGCCGGTGCCGAGCGACCGGTTCGGGTTTGATCACAAAATCTTGTCCGCTGAAGGAGACGATTGACCGTCGAAGAATTGCCGAGGTGTGACGAAGTTGCTACGGTCGAAGGTGCACAGTGGACGCAGTGAAGGGCTACTGAACCCGGGTCGAGCGTATCGACATGTTTGGAACGACGCCTCGTTCGACGAGCAGCTGGCCGCTCCGCGGGCTCCCCGTTTTCAGCCACTTTTCGTACAGCCGGAGCAGATCCGCATTTGACACGCACGACGTGCGCTCGCTGACCTCGGCGAGCACATCGACGAATGCGACGAATTTTTCCCCGAGCTCCGCGAAGACGGTCGAGAACGTATCGCTCTCCACGCGGCTCAGCGCGTTATACGCGTAGCCGCCGATCGTGACGTAGTAGTCGAGGTCGACCAGCTTGCGGCGGAATGAGTCGGAAAAAAATCCCGACATGAACAGCGAGACATCGCCGACCTGTTTGAGCCCCGCGCGCTGACGCACACCGCCGCTCTCGAGCGCCCGTGCGAGGCGGATCGCCAGCGGCGCGTCCTCGTGGGCGCCGTCGATCGCCGGCTGCTGCATGAAGCCGGCGAGCAACTGCACGACGTAGAACGCCGTCAACTCCGTCGCGTCGACGTGCTGATGCTCCATCGCGCCGTCGACGAGTTCCTTGAAGTATTCGACCGCGGATTCGCGGCGAAACATACACCTCCGGCGTTGCAAGGCGCGTTCCGATGAGTTCTACGCGATTTCGGCCGAAATTATACAATAAAGCCGCCGTGCTCTGCCCCCTTTGTGGAATTAGGTCCGCAAAACGGCGTTGTCCCGCGCTGGGTAAACAAATCTGCGCTGTCTGCTGCGGCACGAAGCGCAACGTCCAGATCCACTGTCCGAAGGATTGCGCCTACCTCGCCAGCGCGCGTGACCATCCCGCCGCCGCCGTCGTGCGACAGCAGCAGCGCGACGTCGGCCTCATGATGCAGTCGATGCGCGACTTCAACGAGCGCCAGTCGCAGCTCTTTCTCTTCATCAACACATTTCTGATGAAGTACCAGCCGCCGGAGCTCCAGGCGCTGATCGATGACGACGTGGTCGAGGCCATGAGGGCGCTGGCGGCGACCTATGAAACGGCCTCGCGGGGCGTGATCTACGAGCATCGTCCGGCGTCGCTGCCGGCGCAGCGGCTCGTGACGGCGCTGAGGCCCGTTCTCGCTGAAGCCGGCCAGGGTGGATCGGTGTTCGAGCGCGACGCCGCGGTGGTGATGCGGCGGATCGAACACGCCGTCGCCGACGTACGCGCGTCGGATCAACTGAATCGCCGCGCGTACCTCGATCTGCTCGGCCGCGTGATCGTCAAGAAGGACCCGGGCGCGACCGACTCGAAGAACGTGGTAAATTTGTAGGGTTATGGCCAAGAAATGTGAAGTGTGCGGGAAGACGCCGGTCGTCGGACGCCAGGTCAGCCACGCACATAATGTCAGCGCGCGCCGCTTCGAGCCGAATCTGCAGGTCGTCCGGGCCATCGTCAACGGCGGCATCAAGCGCATTCGCGTCTGCACCCGCTGCATCCGATCGGGGCGCGTCACGAAAGCCGCATGAAGCAGGCGATCTCGACCTCCGACGCGCCGAAGGCGATCGGTCCCTACTCGCCCGCGGTCCGCGCCGGCCAGATGGTGTTCATCTCGGGGCAGGTGCCCATCGATCCCGCGACCGGCAATCTGATCGACGGCGATATCGCCGCGCAGACGCGCCGTGTGTTCGACAATCTCGGCGCGCTGCTCAAGGCCGCCGGGCTGTCGTACGCAAACGTCGTCCGGACAACGGTATTCCTCGCCGACATGAACGACTTCGCGGCGATGAACCAGACGTACGCGACGTTTTTCTCGGAGCCATATCCCGCCCGGTCGACGGTGCAGGTGTCGCGTCTGCCGAAAGACGCGCGGGTGGAGATTGACGTGATCGCGATCACGTAGGGCAGGGTAGGCCGGAAGGGCGCCTATCCTGCCCCTCCGGGCCGCCCGGCCCTCTCCACGTTCAGCACGCCCTCGACGCCTTTCACCGACTTGATCACTCGCTCGAGATGTTTCAAATCGCTGATTTCGACAGTCATATCGATACGCGAGCGCTGATCTGCTGACGGACGCGCTTCGAGGTTGCGGATGTTCGTGTTGATGTCGGCAATCTTGGCGCTGACCGCGGCAAGCAGTCCCTTGCGATCCTCGACTTCCATCGTCAGCTTCACCGTGTAGCGCGCCGCCGCGTCGCCCTTGTCCCATTCGACCTCGATGCGCCGCTCGGGGTCGTACAGGAGTTTGACGACGTTCGGACACGTCGCCGAGTGGACCGATACGCCTTTGCCGCGCGTGATGTACCCGACGATCTTCTCGCCGCGGATCGGATTGCAGCAGCGCGCGCGGAAGACCATCAGATCGTCGAAGCCGCGGACCTTGATCTTCTCCTCGCCGGTGCCGAGCACGCGCTTGACGGCCGCGGCGACCGGACCTTCCGGCGGTTTCTCCCGCAGTTTGTCCGCCGGAACGAGCTTTCCGAGCAGCTGCTTTGCGGCCAGCTTGCCGTATCCAATCAGCGCAAAGAGATCGTCGGGCTTCTGCGCGCCGTTGTCGGCCAGCGCCTTCGCCCAGCCGTCGCCGTCGGCGATCGTCTTCGGGTTGATGTCGTAGCGGCGCGCTTCCTTTTCGAACAGCCGGCGTCCGAGCTCGATGGCCCGCGTCTTCTCCTCGAGACGAATGAGATGTTTGATCTTGTAGCGCGCGTGCGACGTCGCGACGAAGCTGAGCCAGTCGCGGCTCGGTTTGTGTCCGGCTTGCGTGATGATTTCCACGATGTCGCCGTTGCGCAGATGCGTGCGCAGCGGCACCATCTTCCCGTTCACGCGCGCGCCGACGCACTGATGTCCCACGTCGGTGTGAATCGCGTACGCGAAATCGATTGGCGTCGCGCCGCGCGGAAACGCCTTCACGAGCCCTTTCGGCGTGAACGTGTACACCTCTTCGGCGTAGAGCTCCACCTTGAGGCTCTGGATGAATTCCTGCGGGTCGCGGACGTCTTTCTGGTACTCCAGCAGCTGGCGCATCCACTGGAAGTAGCGATCGTCGCGCCGATCGCCGACGCGCCCTTCCTTGTACTTCCAGTGCGCGGCGATGCCTTCTTCCGCCATCCGGTGCATCTCGATCGTGCGAATCTGCACCTCGAACGGCATCCCTTTTTCGCTGATCACCGACGTGTGGAGCGACTGGTAGCCGTTCGGCCGCGGCATCGCGATGAAATCCTTGATGCGGCCCGGCACGGGCGACCACGTCTGGTGAATGAATCCGAGCGCCGCGTAGCAGTCCTTCACGCTGTCGGTCACGACCCGCAGCGCGATGAAGTCGTACACCTGCTCGAGCTCGATCCGTTGTCGCTTCAGCTTCTGGTGGATGCTCCACAGCCGTTTGATGCGGCCGTCGATTGCGACGATCGGCACCTGGGCCTCGGCGAGCTTCGCCGCGACCGTGTTCTTGAGCTCCTCGATGAGCCCTTCGGTCGCGCGCCGCCTCGCGTCGACTCTCGCGCGCAGCGCCTCGTACGACTGAGGCTCGAGGTACCGGAACGACAGCTCCTCCAGCTCGTTCTTCAGTTTGCTCATGCCGAGACGATTGGCGATCGGCGCGTAGATGTCTCGCGTCTCCTGCGCGATCTTGATGCGCCGATCTTCCGACAGGTGATTCAGCGTCCGCATGTTGTGAAGGCGGTCGCCGAGCTTGACGATGATCACGCGGATGTCGTCGACCATCGCGAGCAGCATCTTGCGGAAGTTCTCGGCCTGCCGCTCCTCGCTCGACGAAAACGGAATGGCGCTGATCTTGGTGACGCCTTCGACGACGTGCGCGACCTCCGACCCGAAGAGTTCCTGGATGCGCTCGATCGTCGTCAGGGTGTCTTCGACCACGTCGTGCAGCAGGCCGGCGGCGATGGCGACCGCGTCGAGCTTCATGTCGGCGAGGAAATCGGCGACCGCGAGCGGGTGTATCAGATAGGGCTCGCCGGAATGGCGCACCTGTCCGCGGTGCTCGAAGGCGGAGAACACGTACGCTCGCCTGAGCAGTTCGACGTCGGCGTCAGGGCTGTAGGCCCGGACTTTTTCCAGCAGATCCTCGAAGCGAATCATCGAAATCGGTGTCTAAGCCAATAATAAACCGCGCCTTGACGTACGTTTTTTTGCTTCACTATACTTGCCCGGTTTCAGCCACGGAAATTCTTCTCACGTAGGGGGCTCAATGCGTGCTTTAACGGGAGCATCGCTGTCGGTGGTCGCGATGCTGGCCCTGGGTTCTGTCGCGACAACAGCCGGCTGTGCCAAAGTCGGAAAAGTTCAGGCGATGCGAAATCTGAAGGAGGCCAACAAGGCCTACCAGGCCCAGGACTACAAAAAAGCCTCGCAGCTGTACTCCGAGGCCATCTCTCAGGCGCCCAACGATCCCGACGTGGTTTCCGCGTACTTCTTCCTCGGGAACAGCTACGACAACCAGTGGAAGCCCAGCAAGAAGGGCGACGCAGAGAACGATGCGTTGCTGCAGAAGGCGGTCGAGAACTACCAGTTTGCTGCCGAGAAACTGAGCACGTCCGACAAGCCGGATTACAAACATCTCGGCACGCTCGCGCTGCAGTATCTCGTCGCCGCGTACGGCAACGACAAGCTGAACGATCCGGCGAAAGCGGAGCCGGTGCTCCAGAAAATGATTCAACAGGATCCGGGCGATCCCGCGAACTACTTCGCGCTCGCGAAGCTGTACGAGGACGCCGGCGCGTACGATGCTGCCGAGCAGATGCTGCTCAAGGCGAAGGACGCCAAGCCGGGCGATCCCGCCGTCTACATGACGCTCGCCGGCTACTACAACCGCCAGGGCGCGTTCGACAAGACGATCGACGCATTGCGCGAGCGCGCGGCGAAGGAGCCGAACAACCCCGAAGCCTTCTACACGATTTCGACTTTCTACTGGGACAAGGCGTTCCGCGACACGCGCCTGAAAGAAAACGAGAAGAAGGACTTCGTCAACAAAGGCATCGAGGCGATCGATCACGCGCTGCAGATCAAACCGGACTACGCGGAGGCGCTCGTCTACAAAGGGTTGTTGCTGCGCCTGCAGGCCAATCTCGAGAAGGACGTGTCCAAGCAGCAGGCGCTGTTGAAGGAAGCGGATCGTCTCCGCGACAAGGCTCAGGAACTTCGCAAGCAGAAAGCGGCAGGCGTCGGCGACTGACAACGCTCACCTACGAGCGATTGGATCGCAGGCCGTCGGGCTCGAAACCCGACGGCCTTTTTTGTCTCAGGCTGGTTACAACCGCAGGGTACAATCGAGCGGTTCTCACAACCATTCCTCGCAGGAGATCGCAATGAATCAGACCAGAAGGTCGCGGCTCGTGTGCGCGATCGCGGCGTGTCTCGCGCTCGCCGTCTGCGCGAGCTCGACGGCCGCCCAGGGCGTGACCACCGCCGCGGTGACCGGCGTCGTCAAGGACGCACAAGGCGCCGTGATTCCCGGCGCCAGCGTTGTCGCTGTTCATGAGCCGTCGGGCACTACATATGAAGCCGTCACGCAGGCCGACGGCCGCTTCTTCATTCAGGGTATGCGCGTCGGCGGCCCGTACAAAGTCACCGCATCGCTCGCTGGCTTCACCACCGAGGTCAAGAACAACCTCACGCTGACGCTCGGCGTCGCCCAGGACGTGGAGTTCTCGCTGAAAATCGCCGCGGTCGCCGAGACGATCACCGTTGTCGGACAGAGCGATCCGGTGTTCAGCTCATCGCATACCGGCGCGGCCACCGCCGTGCTCCGCGAAGAGCTCGCGACGCTGCCGACGATCTCCGGCCGCATCAACGACATGACGCGCCTGTCGCCGGAGTACAG
The DNA here is from genome assembly GCA_003222395.1 of Acidobacteriota bacterium. Taxonomy (GTDB): domain Bacteria; phylum Acidobacteriota; class Vicinamibacteria; order Vicinamibacterales; family CAVVIG01; genus Gp6-AA45. The sequence continues at coordinate 59,140 of QHWB01000051.1, read as the reverse complement.
CGGGTCGGGCGGCTTCGCCGGCGCCGACAACCGGATGAACAACATCACGGTCGACGGCTCGTATTTCAACAACTCGTTCGGCCTCGGCGCGCAGCCGGGCGATCGAACCAACGTCGCGCCGATTTCGCTCGAAGCGATCGAGCAGGTGCAGGTCAGCGTGGCGCCGTACGACGTGCGCCAGGGCAACTTCGTTGGCGCCGGCGTCAACACCGTGACGAGGAGCGGAACGAACAACTTCACGGGATCGGGGTACTACCGGTACCGCAACGAATCGTTCGTCGGGACGGAGGCGAAAGGCCAGACCGTCAATCCCGGCACGTTCAAGACGACCAACGGCGGCGAGTGGTTCGGCGGTCCGATCATTCCGAACAGGCTGTTCTTCTTCGAGAGCTTCGAAAGTCAGAAGGATCAACGTCCGCTGTCGACGTACGTGTCGAATCCCGGAGGCGTTCCCGCCGCCGGGAATACGACGCGCGTGCTCGCGTCCGATCTCAACAATCTCAGTTCGTTCCTGAGCTCGAAGTTCAGCTACGACACCGGGCCGTTCGAGGGAATCTCCAAGGTCGTGCCGGGCAAGCCGTTCCTCGTGAAGAGCGACTTCAACGTCAACAGCCAGAACAAAGTGACGTTCCGCTACAACATGCTCAACTCGAGCACGCCGGTGATTGTCTCCGGCTCGCAGTCGCTCGGAAATCCGAGCGGCCGGTCGCCGAACACCGTCAACTTCCTGAGCTTTGCCAACTCGAACTACTCGATTCTCGAGAACATTCGCTCCGGGATAGGTGAATGGAACTCGGTGCTCGGCAACAACTTGTCGAACAATTTGATCGTCGGTTACACGCACCAGGACGAGAGCCGCGGCGCGATCGACAAGCTGTTCCCGTTCGTCGACGTCCTCGACGGCAACGGTGGCGCGTACACGTCGTTCGGGTCAGAGCCGTTCACGCCGAACAACGAGCTGCGATACAACACGTTCCAGGCGCAGGATAGCTTCACGAAATTCGGCAAGAGCCATTCGCTCACATTCGGCGCTGCCGTCGAGAAGTACCACTCCGAGAACGTGTTCTTCCCCGGCAAGCAGAGCGTCTACGTCTACAACACGCTCGGCGATTTCCTCACCGACGCGAACGGGTATCTCGCGAATCCGAATCGCACCTCGTCGCCGGTCACGCTCCGCCGCTTCCAGGTGCGGTACATGAACATTCCCGGCCTCGAGAAGCCGGTGCAACCGCTCGACGTGTGGTACACGAGCGGGTACGCGCAAGATGAGTGGCGGCCGCGAACGAACCTCACCGTCACCGCGGGCGTCCGCATGGACGTCGCGAATTGGGGCAACACGGCGTTCGACAACCCGAACGTCGACGCGCTGACGTTCCGGGATCAGAGCGGCGGTCCGATCCAGTACAACAGCGGCGCGCTGCCGAAGGCGACGCCGCTCTGGTCGCCGCGCGTCGGCTTCAACTACGACCTCGCGAGCGATCAGCAGACGCAGCTGCGCGGTGGCACGGGCGTGTTCACCGGCAAACCGTTGTACGTCTGGATCTCGAACCAGATTGGCAACACCGGAATGCTGACCGGCCTCGTCCAGGTGGACAACACCACGGGGTTCCCGTTCAATCCGAGTCCTGATGCGTACAAGCCGAAAACCGTGACGGGCGCGCCGGCGACGACAGTCGACCTCGCGGTGACCGATCCGAACTTCAAGTTCCCGCAGACCTGGAGAACCAACGTCGCGGTCGATCGCAAGCTGCCCTGGGGTCTCGTCGGCACGGGCGAGTTCATCTTCAACAAAGACGTGAACGGCATGCTGTACATCAACGCGAACCTGCCGGCGGCGCAGTCGGCGTACACGGGCGTGGATGCGCGGCCGCGGTGGCTAGGAACAGCATGCGCGGCGACGGGGAACATCGGGCCGTGCGTGAGCCGCATCAACAACGCGCCCGGCAATCAGATCATCCAGAACATCGTCCTGACCAACGAGAGTGTCGGCCGGCAGTGGACCGTCGCCACGAGCGTGACGAGGCCGTTGACGCATGGCTTCACGTTCAAGAGCGGGTACGGCTTCAGCCAGTCGAAGAACGTCAACGATCCAGGCTCGATTGCGGCCGGTTCGTGGACGAGCAACGCCATCGTGAACGATCCGAACAACCCGGTGCTGTCGTTCTCACAGTACTCACCAGGACATCGGTTCTTCGTCGCGCCGTCCTACACGAAGCAGTACTTCGGCCTCGGCGTCACGACGATTGCCGCGTTCTTCGACGCGCACACGAACGGTAACGCGAGCTTCATGTTTGCGCAGGACGCGAACGGCGACAGCGCCGCCAACGATCTGATCTACATTCCTCGCGACACGTCGGAGATGAACTTCGTCTCGTTTCCGGTCGGCAACAGAACGTTCACCGCGGCGGAGCAGGCGGCGGCGTTCGAGGCGTTCATCCAGCAGGACGACTACCTGCGCAATCACCGGGGACAGTACGCCGAGCGCTACGCGCTCTTCTACCCGATCGTGAAGCGCATGGACCTGAGCATCATCCAGGACGTGTTCCACGGCATCGGCGGTCGCCGACACTCGGGACAGATTCGGCTCGACATCAACAACTTCGGCAACCTGCTCAATCACGACTGGGGCGTCGGCCAGATCCCGGTCGCGCTCTCGAATTTCGGCAGCCGCATCCTGACCAATCCGACGCCGGACGCGCAAGGGCGACTGAGCTATCGGCTCGCAACCGTCGCGGGCGCGTCGGGCACCGAGTTGATCAGCCGCACCTTCCAGACGACCGCGTCGCTGAGTAATCCGAGCAACTCGGACCTCTACGTGATGATGTTGAGTTTCCGGTACACGTTTCAATAAGTAGCCGTTGGTCGTCGGTCGATAGTCGGGCCGGGGCGAGCGATCGCTCCGGCCCTTTTCTTTTCAAGGCGGTACACAAAAAGGGCCACTCCGTTTCCGGAGCGGCCCTCGAGGATGGACGAGAGAACTTAACGACCAGCGACTAATTTCCGCCCGCGCCCGCAGCCTTGCGCATCCCTTCGGTGACGATCCCGACCTTCTCGACTCCCGCGCCCTTCGCGGCGTCGATGACTTCGATGATGTCGCGGTAGCGCAGCGTGCCCGCCGCGATGAGGAACATCGTCTTGTCTTTCCGCTGGTCGTAGATGTTGCGCAGCCGCGTCTCGAGCTCGTTGATCGTGACGTCCTGCTTGTTGACCGAGATCTTCTTGTCGGCCGTGTAGTCCAGCACGATCTGGCTGATGTCGGGCGTCTCGGCCGTCGACTTCTTGCTCTCGGCCGGCAGGTTGATGTCGAGACCCTTCTGCGTCAGGGGCAGCGCCGCCATGAAGATGACGATCAGCACGAGCAGCACGTCGATGAGCGGCGTGATGTTCATGTCCGCGCTGGCATGCGGGATCTCTGCGGTGACGACCTTCTCGGCGCCGAGGTGACGATGCGCATGCGCCATTACTTGCCTCCCGTCGCGCCCGTCCGCTTCGGGTCGGTCACGAGGCCGATGTCCTCGATGCCGGCCTGCCGCAGCTGATCCATCGTGGCCATCACGGCGCCGTACTCGACTTCCTGGTCGGCCTTGATCAGGACGATCTTCTCTTTCTGGTTCTCGAGCAGCTCGTTGATCTTCGTGGCGAGCTCGCTCTCCTGAATGGGCTTCGCGTTGAGGTACATCGCCTTGTCCTTGCTGATGGCGATGACGGTCTGCCCCTGCGTTTCAGGTTTGTCGACCGTGTTGTTGGCCTGCGGCAGCTGCACGCTGACGCCCTGCTGCAACAGCGGAGCGACGATCATCATGATGATGAGCAGCACCAGCATGACGTCGCACAGCGGCGTCACGTTGATGTCGGATTTGACTCCGCCCTTGGCGCCGCCAAGATCCATTGCCATAACTGAGTCTCCTTACGATTGCAGATTGCTGATTTCAGATTGCTGATTGATTGCTGACTGGGGGTCGACCAATCAATCAACAATCAGCAATCAACAATCAGCAATGTAAGCGTCGCGCTACGCCGCTGTTTTCCGAATGAAGTAGTCGACGAGCTCGGACGACGAGTTGTCCATCTCCACGTTGAAGTACTCGATGCGTCCCGTCAGGTAGTTGTAGAACCACACCGCCGGAATGGCGACGACGAGCCCCAGCGCGGTCTCGACGAGCGCTTCCGCGATGCCGGCCGACACGGCGCCGATGCCGCCCGAGCCCGAGGCCGCGATGCCCTGGAACGCGGTGATGACGCCGACGACCGTGCCGAGCAGTCCGACGAAGGGTGCCGTCGAGCCGATCGTCGCGAGCGCCGAGACGCCCTTCTTCAGGTCCGACGCGGTCAGCGCCGACGCGCGCTGAATGGAACGGCGCACGGTGTCCATCAGGTCTTCGCGCGAGAGCGAGCCGCCGCTCTCCTGCTGGAACTGATACTCCTGCAGTCCAGCGAGGACGACTTTGGCGAGGTGGCTGTAACGGTAGTTCTTCGACGACGAGAGTGCGATCGCGTCCTTCAGGCGCCCTTCCTTGAGGTGCTTGGCCACCTGCGGCGCGAACAGCTTCGACTGATTGCGCGCCTGCGTGAAGGTGAAGATGCGCTCGATCGCCACGCCGAACGACCACATCGACATGAAAAACAGCACGAAAGCCACGGCCTTCGCCACGAGACCCATTTGCTGCCACATTGCGACTAGATCCACGGTCCATCCTCCATCGTCTGAATGGCGCCTTCGACGAGCTCAGCCTGCCGGAGCTCGTCGAGGCGCGGATTGCGGATTCCTGATTCCCTGTTCACTGCAACGTGAAGTTCACCGTGACCGTCATGATGACCGGCACCGGCACGCCATTGAGCAGCGTCGGCGTGAACTGCCATTGACGTACGGCGTCGAGCGCGGCCTGATCGAGCAGCGGAATCGAGCGCAGCACCTTGGCTTCCTGCACGGCGCCGTTCGGACCGATCGTCGCCTCGATGATCACCACGCCCTGGACGCGCGCCGACTGCGCAATCGCCGGATACGTCGGCTTGACGTCCTTCGTCTTGGTCGGGGGGCGGATGTTGCCGCCGACGCGGACCGGGGCGGGCGGAGGCGGCGGCGGAGGCGGCGGCGGCGCTTCTGCGAGTCCGCCGACGATGCCGCCCGTCACGCCGCCGACGACCCCACCTTCCACGCCGCCAACGACGCCTTTCATTCCCTGTTCGATGCCGGTTTCAGGTTTGATCTCGCGCGGCGCCTCGACCGGCGCGGCGGCCGGATTGACTTCCGGCATCGGCTTCGGCGCAATGGCCTGCGCCGGCGGGGGCGGCGGCGGTGGTGGCGGCGGAGGCGGCGGCGGCGCCGCGACGAACGCCGTCATGACGGGCGGCGTCGGAAGGACGTCGGCCGCCATCAGCGGAATGATGATGACGGCCCCGATGATCACCGTATGCGTGGCGATCGACAGCGGAACCGTATACCACTTCTTCGAGCCGATCTTGATCGACGGCTCGACGACATCGCCGAACATGTCACGTGGCACGGATTGTCTCCTCCAGAAGCGCGCTCGCAGGAACGACGGTTTTTACCCGCGCAAGGCCGCCGATTATAGTCAGGGTAAAAACTGAGAGTCAACGCAACTTAGTACCCTTAGACACCGGAAATCGCCAGATGGCCGAAGGGTTTACGAAAACCCTAAGCCGCCCGCCGCTGAGCCTCTTTCACGGTTCCGATCCGCATGCCGTAGAACGACCGATAGACGAAGGTCAAGGAAAGGAGCAAGAAGATCGCCGCCAGAAGGCGGGTCGTGACGAGGCCGGCGTCCTTCTGGAGCTGAACGGCGAGCTCCACTGCCAGCAGCCCGAAGAGCGTCGTGAACTTGATGACCGGGTTCATGGCGACCGACGAGGTGTCCTTGAAGGGGTCGCCGACCGTATCGCCGACCACCGTCGCCGCGTGGAGCTCCGTCCCCTTCGCCTTCAACTCGACTTCCACGATCTTCTTCGCGTTGTCCCATGCGCCGCCGGCATTGGCCATGAAGATGGCCTGGTAGAGGCCGAACAGCGCGATCGAAATCAGGTACCCGATGAAGAAGTACGGCTCATAGAACGCAAACGCGAGCGTCGCGAAGAAGACCGCCAGGAAGATGTTGAACATCCCCTTCTGGGCGTACTGCGTGCAGATCTCGACCACCTTTTTGCTGTCGGCGACCGACGCCTTCTCGACTCCCTCGAGCCGGATGTGCGCCTTGATGAACTCCACCGCGCGGTACGCGCCGGTGGTCACGGCCTGAGCGGAGGCACCGGTGAACCAATAGATGACTGCGCCGCCGGTAATGAGGCCGAGCAGAAACGGCGGATAGAGAATCGACAGATTGCCGACGTCGTGCGTCAGCCCTCCGGTGAGCGCCACGATGATCGAGAAGATCATCGTCGTCGCGCCGACGACGGCGGTGCCGATGAGCACCGGCTTGGCGGTCGCCTTGAACGTATTGCCGGCGCCGTCGTTCTCCTCGAGCAGCTCCTTGGCGTGCTGGAACTGGACGTCGAAGCCGTACTCGCGCTTGAGCGATTCCCTGATGCCGGGCAGGTGCTCGATGACCGACAGCTCGAACACCGACTGCGCGTTGTCGGTCACGGGGCCGTAGGAGTCGACGGCGATCGTCACGGGGCCCATCCCGAGGAAGCCGAACGCGACGAGGCCGAAGGCGAAGACGGAGGGCGCCACCATCAGCACAGCGAGCCCCGTCGTGCTGACGTAATACGCAATCGTCATCAGGCTGACGATGCTGAGGCCGAGCCAGTACGCGCTGAAGTTGCCGGCGACGAAGCCGGACAGAATGTTCAGCGACGCCCCGCCTTCGCGCGACGAGATGACGATTTCCCTGACATGACGCGATTCGACCGACGTGAAGATCTTGACGAGCTCGGGGATGATCGCGCCCGCGAGCGTGCCGCACGTGATCACCGTCGAGAGCTTCCACCACAGCGTGCCGTCGCCGAGCTGCGGGATGAGCAGGTACGACACGATGTAGGTGAGCGCAACCGAGACGATCGACGTGAGCCACACCAGCGAGGTCAGCGGCGCCTCGAAGTTCATCCGCGCCGCCTGGCCGTACCGTGACTTCGCCATCGATTCGTTGATGAAGTACGACAGGCCGCTCGCGACGATCATCATGATGCGCATCACGAAGATCCAGACGAGCAGCTGCACCTGGACGCGGGCGTTCGACACGGCGAGCAGGATGAACGAGATGAGCGCCACGCCCGTGACGCCGTAGGTTTCGAATCCGTCGGCCGTCGGTCCGACCGAATCGCCCGCATTGTCGCCGGTGCAGTCGGCGATCACGCCGGGATTGCGCGCGTCGTCTTCCTTGATGTTGAAGACGATCTTCATGAGGTCCGAGCCGATGTCCGCGATCTTCGTGAAGATGCCGCCCGCGATGCGGAGCGCCGCCGCGCCGAGCGATTCGCCGATCGCGAAGCCGATGAAGCACGGACCCGCGTAGTCTCCGGGAATGAAGAGCAGGATGCACAGCATCATGAACAGCTCGACGCTGATGAGGAGCATCCCGACGCTCATGCCCGCGCGCAGCGGGATGGCGTAAATCGGATACGGTCTGCCGCGAAGGCTGGCGAACGCGGCGCGCGAATTCGCAAACGTGTTGACGCGGATGCCGAACCACGCGACGCCGTACGACCCGCCGATGCCGATCAGGCTGAAGAGCAGAATCACCGGGACGGTCACGGCGATCGGCTTTCCTTCAATTGGCGCCAGCCATCCGAAGTACGCCGCGATCACGACCGCGATGAACGCCCACAGAACCAGAATGAACTTGCCTTGCGTCGTCAGGTACGTCTTGCACGTTTCGTAAATCAGCTCCGACACCTCGCGCATCGACTGGTGCACCGGCAGGTTCTTGAGCTGCGTGAACACGAACAACCCGAAACCGAAGCCGAGCGCGCAGACGACGAGGCCGCCGGTGAGCAGCGTGCGCGCGTTGACGCCGCCGAACTCGACGACCGACAAATCGGGCAACACCAGGTTCGCTTCGCCGCCGCCGGCACGCTCCGGCTGCGCGAACGCGGGCCGCGTCGCGGCCGCGAGCGCCAGCACAATCAGCATGGGGACGACGAGTCGCCCCAGAAGCTTCTGAACGGTCACAATCATTCCACCTCTTCGGGGCCGTTCCGCGCCAGGTCTGAAGGGCTGCGCTACAGAAACAGCGCACGGGTAGCGCAGCCCTTCATTCGACGCCGACGCAAGCGACCAACGACACCATCTTTCGCTCGGCTGTAGAGCAGCCCTTCAGGGCTGCTCTCATGATTGCGCTGACAGTCGCGCCACAAAAGCTCGGATTATATGCGGACTTTCGCGGGCAGCGCCATGCCGCCGGTCAGGAAAATGCGGATGCCGTCCTCGACGGAAATGTCCGGAAACGATGCGCGCCCGCGCTCGCACACGACGACGTCTCCCAGGTAGAGGTGATTGGTCGGCACGTAGACCGCGATGAGCTCCTCGGGTCCGCGACCGCGATCGACGGTGAACTCGCGCGTCAGGAATCCGAGCGCGAAGCCGCGGTGCGGATCGTCGATCATCACGACCCGCTTGAATCCGGATTCGTTGTCGGGGGCGAACGCCGTGATCAGCTGCTTGACGGGCGAATAGATCGTGCGGAACAGCGGCACCTTGAGCAGCCACCCCTCGGTCCGCGTCAGAATGCGGCGGCCGATGACGTTGCGTGCGAACGCACCGACCAGAATGATCGCGATCGCGGTCGACACGAGGCCGAGGCCGGGGATTCGGCGGCCGATCAGCTGATCGTAGATTGGCGTGGTCGCGCCGTCGACGACGCCGAAAATCCAGATGATCGCCGCGACGCTGACGAATAGCGGAACGGTGACGAAGAAGCCGGCGATGAAGCTACGCCGCAGCCACTGCATAGAGAACGGCAATGCCGAGCGCGATGCGGTACCAGGCGAATGGCGCGAATCCGGATCTCCGGACGATGGCCAGGAACGGTTTGACGACGAGCGCCGACGAAAGGAAGGCCATCACGAATCCGACGGCAATCTCGGCTCCGCGCGCGGCGCCAAGGTTATAACGCACCTCGAGCAGATCATGCGCGAACGCGGCCGCCATCGTCGGCATCGCCAGGAAGAACGAGAACTCTGCGGCGGTCGGACGATCGAGCCGCGCGAGCATCCCCCCGACGATCGTGGATCCTGAGCGAGACACCCCGGGAACCAGCGCCAGCACCTGCCACGTGCCGATCGCGAGCGCGCGATCGACGGGCGTATCGTCGATGACGCGGATCGTCGGCGCCGGTCGAAGCCGCTCGACGATCAGCATCGCGACGCCGAAGACGATGAACGCCGCGGCGATCACGATGAAGCTCCCGTAGAGCACGCTCTTCACGAACTTCGACAGCAGCGCGCCGGCGACCAGCGCCGGAGCCGTCGCGACGATGACCATCAGCGCGAAATGCCGCGCTCCCGGACGCGATGGCAGGCCGGTGACGACTTCGATGATTTTGTCGCGATACAGCCACATCACGGCCAGGATTGATCCGAGCTGGATCATCACCGTGAAGACGCCGCCCGGATCGTCGTAGCCGATCAGCCGCTCGCCAATCAGCAGATGAGCGGTCGACGAAACCGGCAGGAATTCGGTGACTCCCTGCACGACGCCAAGGATGGCGGCTTTGACGAGAGAAGCCATTGAAAGTTCGAAGTACGAAGTCTGAAGTACGAAAGCCCGAGAACTTCGTACTCCGTACTTCAAACTTCGTACTTATGAGGCGCGTGCCTTTCGCTGCGGCTTCACTTTTCGCTGCGGCTGCTGCGGCGCCGCGACCGCCGGCACAGACGAGGCCGGAGCGTGGGCCGCCGCGCGCGTCGGCGCGCTGCCGCGCCAGAAGCTGACGATCGCGGCCGCGATGAAGACGCTCGAGTACGTGCCCGTAATGATGCCGACCACCATCGTGAACGCGAACCCGTGCAGCACCTCGCCGCCGAAGAAGAAGAGCGCGAGCGCCGTCAGCAGCGCCGTGCCCGACGTGATGACCGTCCGGCCCAGCGTCTGGTTCACCGACACGTTGATGATGTGGTCCAGCGAGTCGCGGCGCATCGACCGCAGGTTCTCGCGGATTCGGTCGAAGATGACGATCGTGTCGTTGGTCGAGTAGCCGGTCATCGTCAGGATGGCGGCGATGACGTTCAGCGACAGGTCGTAACGGAAGAAGGCGAGGAACGCGAGGGTGATCAGCAGGTCGTGAATCGTCGCGACGACCGCGCCGACGCCGAAGCTGAATTGGAATCGGAACGCCAGATACGCGAGGATGCCGATGAGCGAGAGCAGCGTCGCCCAGATGCCCCGGCTCTTCAGCTCGGCGCCGACCGTCGGACCGACGATTTCGGTGCCCACCCGCTCCGGCGTACCGATGCCTCCCTTCTTCAGGGCCTCGTCGACCTGGCTCGCGATCGTGCTGAGCGACTGCCCGGACTCGGCGCCGATCGTCGGCACGCGGACCATCACCTGGTTCTGCGACGGATCGCCGTACACCTGAACGATGGTGTTCTGGCCGCCGCCCGGGAAGTTCTTGTCCAGCGCCTGGCGCACCTGCTGCACCGACACCGGTCGATCGAACCTCTCGATGACGACCGTGCCGCCGGCAAACTCGACGCCTTCTGGAATGCCTTTGGTCCAGATTGCGATGACGCCGGCGATGATGATGGCCCACGACAGCACGAGCGCGTGGACGCGCCAGCGGAGGAAGTCGTAATTCGTGTGCTTGAAAATGTGCATATGACAGTTATCGGCTTTCAGCTATCGGCTTTCAGCTATCAGCTCTCGGCTATCAGCTTTTGTTTTCAGCATTCGGTTATCAGTTTTCAGCACCAGCTGATAGCGGACAGCCGAAAGCTGAAAGCTTCAAATACTCAGCGTTGCGACCTGATGGCGCCGCGCCAACGCCACTTCGAACAGCGTCTTGGACACGAAAATCGACGTGAACAGGTTCGAGATCAGACCGATGAACAGCGTGACGGCGAAGCCGCGGATCGGTCCGGTGCCGAACTGGAACAGAAACGCGCACGAGATAAGTGCCGCGACGTGCGTGTCGACCAGCGTCCAGAACACGCGGGCGAAGCCGGCGTTAATCGACGCGCGGACGCCGCGTTCGGCTTCGAGCTCCTCCTTGATGCGCTCGAAGATCAGCACGTTCGAATCGACGCCGATCCCCATCGTCAGCACGAAGCCCGCGATGCCCGGCAGCGTCATCACCGCGCCGATGTACGCCATCAGGCCCAGAAGGATGATGAGGTTGAAGATGAGCGCGACGACGGCGTTGACGCCGGACAACTTGTAGTACACCAGCATGAAGCTGATGATCAGGAGCAGCCCGACGACCGATGCGATGACGCCGGACCGGATCGAGTCGGCGCCGAGGCTCGGGCCGATCGTTCGCTCCGAGAGATAGGTCAGCGTGGCCGGCAGGGCACCCGAGCGCAGGATGAGCGAGAGGTTCTGGACCTCGTCCGACGTGAAGCTGCCGGTGATGCGCCCCTCGGTCGTGATCCGCGATTCGATCCGCGGCGCCGACTGGACGCGGCCGTCCAGAATGATCGCGAGCTGGCGGCCGACGTTCTCGCCGGTCACCTTGCCGAACTTCCGTCCGCCTTCGTTGTTCAGCGTGAAGCTCACCGCGGGCTGATTGTTCTCGTCGACCGACGGCCGCGCGTTGCGCAAATCACGGCCGGTGACGGCGGCCACCTTCCTCACCAGGTAGTAGACGGTGCTCGCATCACCGGGCGCGCCGGCTGCGCCAGGCACGATTTCCATGCCCGCCGGCACCTGCCCGTTGGTCATGAGCGATTCCTTCGTCGGCGACGGCCCCTGCTCGACGATCTTCAATTCGAGCAGTCCCGGCGATCCCATGATCTGCTTCGCGCGCTCGACGTCGGTGACGCCCGGAAGCTGCACGAGAATCTGATCGCCGCCCGAGCCCTGCTGCGAGATGCTCGGCTCAGTGACGCCGAGCTCATTGACGCGGCGCTCGATCGTCTGCCGCGCCTGCACGACCGCCTCGTCGCGGAGATTCACCTGCACGTTCGGCTTCATCGTGAAGGTGTAGCTGCCGTTCGTCCCGGAGCCGCGATCGAAGTTCGCCTGCACTTCGTTCGCGGCCGTTCGGAACGCCGCGTCCTGCGCCGGCGGCACGCCGTCGACGCGGAATTGCGTCGGGTTGATCGTCTGGACGGCGGTAAACGTGATGTTCTTCGACTTCAGCTCTTCGCGGAGCCGCTCGGACTCGAGATCCGTTTCGAGGCGCAGCGCATCGTCGGTCTGGACGCGCAGGTCGAGATGGACGCCGCCCTTGAGATCGAGCCCGAGCTTCAACTGCTTGTCCATCAGCCAGCTCGGCGAGTTGATGCCCTTGCGCGCGGCGAGAATCGGATACACGCCGACGGCAGAGAAGACAATGAAGACGGAGATGATCGTGATGACTTTCCAGCGAAGGTTCTGCATAACAATCCAGCGGCCTGAAGGGCTGCGCTACGCTATTGGTTGCTCGCGGCCCTGAAGGGGCCGCGCCACATTATTCACATTATTATTGATTGCTCGCGATTATTGATTGCTCGCGGGCTCGACGACCGGCGTCTGTCCCTGATAACCGCCAATCGCCTGCCTCGCCACTTCGATTCGGACCTTGTCCGCCACCTGAATCTGCACGCTCTGCTCGCCGAGACGCGTAATCTGCCCGTATATTCCCCCCGTCGTGACGACCTTGTCGTTCACCTTCAGATGATCGAGGAACTCCTGCACCTTCTGTTGCTTCCGCTTGGTCGGCAGCAGAATGATGAAATAGAAAATCCCAAGAATCAGAATGAACGGTACGACCTGTAACAGAGGGCTTCCGCCATCAGGCGTGACGCCAAGAGCGATCACGGAACTCATCGCGAAAGGATTCGAACCGACCAAACGTTACACTTTCTCGTATCCGGCGCAGGGTGTCAAGGTAAAAGTTCAGGTTATGCAATGTGTTAAGGGTGGACGCGTTGATCTCTCCTGCTTGAAACAGATGACGGAGATAGGCGCGCGAGCAGGTCCGGCACGTGTAGCAACGGCATTCGGGATCGGGCGGGCGATCGTCCTCCGCGTAGCGCGCGTTCTTGATATTGATGCGCCCTTCGCTCGTGAAGAGCTGGCCGTTTCTTGCATTGCGGGTCGGCAGCACGCAGTCGAAGAGGTCGACGCCTCGGGCAATCGACTCCACGAGATCGTCCGGCGTCCCGGTTCCCATCAGATATCGCGGACGATCCATCGGTAAACACGGCGTCGTCTTTGCGACGATCTCGTACATCAGGTCCGTCGGCTCGCCGACGCTCAAGCCGCCGATGGCATACGCCTCGAACCCGATCGCGACCGTTTCGCGCGCGCTCTCCTCGCGCAATTGTGGAAACACGCCGCCCTGCACGATGCCGAACTGAGCCTGACCGCCGTTGGTCGCCGTCACGTCGCGCGCGGATCCGTCGCGGATGGCGAGAAATCGATCGCGCCCTCTGCGCGCCCACCGTACGGTGCGGGCCATCGATGCGCGCGCTTGCTCTTCGGTCGCCGGATGCGCGAGGCACTCGTCGAGCACCATCGCGATGTCCGATCCAAGCTGTGCCTGAATATCGGCTGCTTTCTCCGGTGTCAGCAGATGCGCCGAGCCGTCGAGGTGCGATCGAAAATGCGCACCCTGCTCCTCGATGGTGCGCCGTGCCGCCATGCTGAAGACCTGGTAGCCGCCGCTGTCGGTGAGGATCGGCTTCGACCAGCCGATGAACTTGTGCAGACCGCCCCGCCGTGCGATGAGATCGTCGCCGGGTCGCAGGTACAAATGATACGTGTTGCTCAGCAGGATCTGCGCGCCGAGCGCCTCGAGATCGCGATGGGTGACGCCCTTCACCGCGCCCTGCGTCCCGACCGGCATGAACGCGGGCGTCTCGACGACGCCATGCGGTGTCGTCATGATGCCGCGCCGCGCGCCGCCGTCGGTGTGAGTCACCCTGAAGTCGAAGTGGACCATCTTGCAGCCAACAGTTTACAGTTCAGGATGATTGCCGGCCGGAAGGCCGCGCAACACAAAATGGTGCTGCGACGTTCTGTTCTGGATACGCGCGAGCGGTTTACGCCGCGAGCGCGTCTGCGCGTGACAGCCTTGAGCTGTTGCGAGGCGCGCATGCGCCGAGCAACCGCGGCGGGGGTGGGTCCCCGCCGCGATGCGAGATGCGGGGCCCCACGCGGTTAAAAGATGAGAAAACTTCGCGTCGGCGTCATTTACGGCGGGCGGTCGGGCGAGCACGAGATCTCGCTCGCGTCGGCCGCGGCGGTCTTTCAGAATCTCGATCCCGAGCGGTACGAGGCCATTCCGATCCGCATCGAGAAGGACGGACGATGGGCGCTCGCGCGCCGGCCGCCGGCGCTCGTCTCGGCCGGTGACGTGATTCGCGCCAACAAATCCGAGCTGACGGATCAGGCGCGCGAGGCACACCTCGTCGCGCATCCTGGCGGCGACACGCTGATGACGATCGATCGGCGAGACGACGGGGCGGCGGTCGCCGGCCTGGCGCTCGACGTCGTTTTCCCGGTGCTGCACGGTCCGTACGGAGAGGACGGCACGGTGCAGGGGCTGCTGGAGCTCGCCAACGTCCCGTATGTCGGCGCCGGCGTGCTCGCTTCGTCGGTCGGCATGGACAAGGCGGCGATGAAGCTCGTGTTCGCCGCCAGGAAGCTGCCGATTTGCGACTACGACGTCGTGCTGAAGCGCGACTGGCAGCGCGATGCCCGCGCGGTCATGAACCGCATCGTGAAGCAGCTTGGGTTCCCGGTGTTCGTCAAGCCGGCGAACCTCGGGTCGAGCGTCGGCATCTCGAAGGCGAAGCACGCGAGCGAGCTGCGCGACGCGATCGAGTTCGCCGCGCAGTTCGATCGAAAGATCGTCGTCGAAGCCGCCGTGCCCAGCGCGCGCGAAATCGAATGCGCCGTCCTCGGCAACGACGAACCCGAGGCGTCGGTTCCCGGCGAAATCCTCCCGTCTCGCGAGTTCTACGACTACGAGGCGAAGTACCTCGACGAAGCATCGAAAACGGTCATCCCGGCCGAGCTGACGAGGAACATGACCGACGAGGTCCGCAACCTCGCCGTGGCCGCGTTCAAGGCGATCGACTGCGCAGGCATGGCTCGCGTCGACTTTCTGCTCGCCGGCGACAGCGGCACCTTGTACCTCAACGAGCTCAACACGATTCCGGGCTTCACCACGATCAGCATGTACTCGAAGATGTGGGAGGCGAGCGGCGTCACATACGCGCAGCTGCTCGATCGTCTCATCGCGCTCGCGATCGAGCGGCATGCGGAAAAGCAGCAATTACGAACGAGCATGTGACGCTGGTTGCTCGTTGCTGGTGGCTGCTGGCTGGGGGCGCCCTCGTGCTCGCGACGCCGCAGAGGACCGGCCTGACCGAAGCACCGCGGCTCGCTGCTGTTTACGACTCGATTCTCAACGCGCAATTCGATCGCACCGACGCGGCGCTGGCCAAGACGTGCCCCCCGGCGCCGCAGGGCGCGTGCCAGGCGCTCGCCGCCGAGGCCGTGTGGTGGCAAATCCTCATCGATTCCGGCAACCGCGCACTGGATCGGCGGCTCATCGACCTCGCCGGCGCCGCTGTCGCCGCCAATCTCCAATGGACCCGGCGCGAACCGGGCCGTGCCGAAGCCTGGTTCTACCTCGCAGGCTCCTACGTTCCGCTCGTGCAGCTCCGCGTCGCCCGCAACGAACGCCTCGCCGCCGCGCGCGACGGAAACAAGATCAAAGCCGCGCTCGAGCGCTCCCTGCAGCTCGATCCGTCGCTCGACGATGCCCACTTCGGCATCGGGCTGTATCGCTACTACGCCGACGTCGCGCCGCTGTACGCGAAATTCCTGCGATGGCTGCTGCTGCTGCCGGGCGGCGATCGCGTCAGCGGGCTCCGCGAGATGCTGCTCGCTCGCGATCGCGGCGTGCTGCTGCGCGGCCAGGCCGACTTCGAGCTGCATCAGATTTATCTGTGGTACGAGGGACGTCCACGCGCGGCATTGACACTGCTCGAGTCGCTCGACGCGCGCTATCCGGCGAATCCGATCTTCCTGCAGCGCATTGCCGACGTGCACGACGTGTACTTTCACGATCTGAACGCGAGCGCCAGCGCGTGGAAACGCCTGATCGATCGCGCGCGTGAGGCGCGCGTCTACGATGCAGCGCTGATCGAAGCGCGCGCGGAGCGCAAGCTGCGCGATCTCAACGCGCGTCGCGGTGAAAAGTGATCGCGCGCTGCACGATCAGATGAAACTTTTTTGACAAATCGTGTTGATTGTGCTTGACACTGTCAGAAACGCGTCCATAATCTACATCTGGTATGAGGGCTGCCAACTCAGGCTAGCTCTTGTGAAGCCCGACAAGTTGGGTCCGGCTTCTCCCACGGCGTCGAGCGGCGACATCGGTGAGCGTGCCAGGCGGCAGCCACAACGAATGATTCGGGCGCTCGCGCACTGAATCCCACATGAAGGGGGGGATAAGAGACAATGGCGAAGAAAGCCAAGGGCGGGAAGAAGAAGGCCGGCAAGAAACGGTAAGCTGACCTCGCCCGTCGATAAAAGGGGGCGCTCGTTCGCCCCCTTTTTAATTTTCAGCGCACTTCGAATCCCTAATCCCCAATCCCAATCCCAATCCCTAATCCCTGATCCTACGCGCCTCCGACGCCGTCAACGTCTGTCCATCCCACACACGAACGCGACGAATCACGTCCCACTGCTGAATCCGATCGACGACGTCCATTCCGGCGACGACGCGTCCGAAGACGGTGTACTTCGCATCGAGGTGCGGCTGCGGTGAAAGTGTGATGAACCATTGGCTGCCGCCGGTGTCGGGCCAGGGATCGAGCGCCATCCCGACCGTGCCGCGCAGATACGGACGCTCGTTGAACTCGTCGCGAATCGTGTAGCCGGGACCGCCCTCGCCGTCGCCGCGCGGATCGCCGTCCTGCACGACGAAGTCCGGCACGACTCGATGGATGCTCAGACCGTCGAAGAAACCTTTGCGCGCGAGCGAGATGAAGTTCTCGACGGTGAGCGGCGCGTCGATGACGGCGAGCTCGATCTGAATCGTGCCGCGATCGGTCTCGACATACACCTGCGTCGACACGGGGGGAGTGACGAGCCGCGGCGCCTGATACGTTTCTGCCGGGACTGTCGTCGGCGCCGGACGGATCGCCGCGTCGATGTCGCCGCCGATCCGATTCGGATCGAGCTGCTTGATCAAGCCGGCTGCACGGATCCGAATCGTCCAATCCTTGTCCGTCAGGGCGGTCTGAAGCACCGGCAACGCTGCGGCAGCGCCGTATTGCTGCAGCGCGGCGAGCGCAGCCGCCCGGGCCGTGTACATCGCGTCGCGCTGGCCGAGACGGTACGCATCCGCGAGGGCCTGATCGCCGCCCGGCGGTTTCAGCTCGCCGATGGCGCTGGCCGCCGCGGCACGCACGGCGAGATCGTCGGCCTTCAGCCGCTCGAGGAGGATCGCCGCCGCGTCGGGCGCCTTCTGCTTCACCAGCGCGGCCAGCACCGATGGGACGACGCGCTGGTCCGTGTCGCCCAACATCTGACGCAGGCGCGGCAATCCGATCTCGGACGGCAGCGTGCCCAGCGTTGTCGCCAGCGCCGCGCGCACGCTCCAGTGCGGATCGGGATCGAGGCCGGACAGGATCGTGACGAAGTTCTCCGGATCGATCGCCGCCGTCGACCGCAGCGCCGCGGCGCGAATTATCGGACTGGGATCGGAGAGCAGGTCCAGCAGCGCATCATTGATGGCGCCGTTGTCGGCCGCGCCGACGCCCGAGAGCGCGCCGATCGCTTCGACGCGCACCTGCGGATCGGTATCGGCGGCGCTGACGAACTTGAGCAGCGGCGCGGCCGCCGATGGATCGCCGATGCGTCCCAGCGCGCGAATGGTCTCGATGAGGACGGATCGATCGCCGCTCGACAGCAGCGGCATCAGCACCGGCAGCGCCGACTTGTCCTTCAGCGTGGCGAGGCCTTTGACGGCGAAGGCCCGCGCGAATGGATTCGAGTCTTTCGCGAACGCCAGCAGCGCCGGCAACGCGCGCCTCTCCTCGAGCCGTTGAAGCGCGAACGCGAGCTGCCA
This sequence comes from Acidobacteriota bacterium, assembly GCA_003222395.1. GTDB lineage: Bacteria > Acidobacteriota > Vicinamibacteria > Vicinamibacterales > CAVVIG01 > Gp6-AA45. Next base: position 40,958 of record QHWB01000051.1, on the reverse strand, counting down.
CCATCGCACGCGCGGCTGACCGTTCGCGTCGAGCACCGCCGACGCGAGTTGCGGATACGCCTTCAGCCGGACCAACGCGTACATGCCGAGGCGTGCCGCGGCCACCGGCGTGTCGCGCCGTGCGTCGTCATCTTCCGCCGGCATCTCGGCGAGCGCGCCCGACTGGACTATCTGACCGACCATTCGCCCGATCGGGTCGGCGGTCGATGCGTCGCCAATCAGCCCCAGCGCTTCGGCCGCGCTGCCCTGCACCATGGGCGCCGGGTCCGCAAGCGCCGCGACGAGCGGGTCGCGGGCGCGCTTGTCGCCGAGCAATCCGAGGGCGAACGCGGCCATCTGCCGGACTTCCGGATCCATTTCGGACGAGAGCAGCGCCACGAGCGGCGGCACGCCGCCGCCGAGCCCGACGTGGCCGATGGCCAGCGCCGCGCGGCGGCGAATGCGCGCCTCTTCGTCGCGCAGCATCGCGGTGAGATCCGGCGGCGGAGGCGGGGGCACGACGACGACCGGCGCATTCCGGCCGCGCGACGGCGCCGTCGTCGCCGGCGGCACCTGCGGCGCCGGGTCGCGCAGCACGCGCTGATCCTCGAGCCGGAGAATCGACGCCATCTTCTGCTCGAAGGTGAGAGCCGGCGCTCGAGGCGGCGCGGCGGCCGGCGGTGCGCTCGCACACGCCGAGGCGCCGAGCGCGATCGACAACATCAACGAAGCACGCGTCATACGACGGCAGGAGCGAAGCTCGCGCGCCGTACCGTGGCGCGCTCGACACGATCGTGGCGAATCGCGACGCCGAGGCCCGGGCCGTCCGGCACCGCGACGGTGCCGTCGGGGGCGACTTCGATCGGCGGGTCGATCAGATCCGGATTGAAATAGCGTCTGCTGGCGGCGATATCGCCCGGCAGCGAGAAGTTGGGCAGCGTCGCGAGATGAATGTTGGCGGCCCGGCCGATTCCCGATTCGAGCATGCCGCCATGCCACACCGGAACGCCGCGCGCGGCGCACAGGTCGTGCAGTCGAATCGATTCGGTGAAGCCCCCGATGCGGCCCGGCTTGATGTTGATGATCCGGCACGCGCCCGCGGCGATCGCGAGCTCGCCGTAACGGACCGTCTTGATCGATTCGTCGAGGCAGATCGGCGTCTTCAGCCGCTTCTGCAGCGCCGCATGATCCGACAGATCGTCGTAGTCGAGCGGCTGCTCGATCATCATCAGGTCGAATCGATCGAGCTTCGCGAGATGATCTGCGTCGGCAAGCGAGTACGCGGCGTTCGCGTCGACCATCAGCGGGATCGACCCGAATCGATTGCGAATCATCCCGACGGCGTCGACGTCCCATCCGGGCTTGATCTTGATTTTGATCCGGCGGTAGCCGGCGGCGAGCTCCTGCTCCACTTTGGCGGCGAGATCGTCGAGCGAATCCTGAATGCCGATCGACACGCCCGACGCGATCTTCGTTCGCGTGCCGCCGAGGACCCGCGCGAGCGGCTCGCCGCGCTGGCGCGCGTACAGATCCCACGCGGCCATTTCGACCGCGGCCTTCGCCATGTTGTTGCCGCGGATCCCTTTCAGCGCCGCGAACACCTCACGCGGATGGATGACGTCGACGCCGACGATTCGCGGCGCGATGAACTCCGAGATGACGTGCCAGGCCGTCTCCGTCGTCTCGGCGCTGTAGTACGGATCCTGCTCGGCGACGCATTCGCCGAAACCGATCGCGCCGCCGCCGTCGACGCGTACGATGATGAACGTCTTGTCGTAGATGCGACCGAAGCTGGTCTCGAAGAAGTGGACGAGCGGGAGCTTCACGAGCGCGAGCTCCAGACGTTCGATCTTCACGGCGCGATGATATCATCGGCGCGCCTTGCAGTTCCGACACATCGCGATTGAAGGACCAATCGGTGCCGGCAAGACTGCGCTCGCCGAACGACTCGGCACGCGCCTCGACGCGTCGGTCGTGCTCGAGCAGACCGACAATCCCTTTCTCGCCGACTTCTACGCCGATCGTCCGGGCGCGTCGCTGCAGGCGCAGCTCTTCTATCTTCTCAACCGGCATCGGCAGCAGACGTCGCTGCGGCAGACCGATCTGTTCACTCAAACGACGATCTGCGATTACGTGTTCGACAAGGACAAGATCTTCGCGTACCTGAACCTGGACGATAACGAGCTGTTCATCTATCAGCGTCTGTACGATCTGCTCGCGCGTGACGTGCCGTCGCCCGATCTCGTCGTCTACCTGCAGGCGCCGACCGACGTGCTGCTGCGGCGCGTGCACAGCCGCCGCCTCGATCCCGAAGCGATCGCGCTGCAGCCCGACGACGGGTACCTGCGGGAACTGAACGAGGCGTACCATCATTTTTTTTTCCACTACAACTCGACGCCGCTGCTCGTCGTCGAGACGTCGCAGTTCGACTCGGACGCCAGCGACGAGGCGCTCGACGATCTGATCAAGCAGATCCGTGCGATGGGTCATGGAACGCAGTACTACGTACCAAGAACTCGATAGGGCACAGGGCAAAGGGCAGAGGGCACACTGCGCGTCCCTATGCGCTTTGCCCTCTGCCTGCCCTCGGCCGTCTGCCCTCTGCCTGCCCTATGCCCTCTGCCCTATGCCCTCTGCCCTCTGCCCTGATAAGCTTCTCGATCGATGCCGTGGTTCAAGAAGACCCGCAAGCCGATGGCCGCGCCGGCCGGGGAAAAGGCGAGCCGGGTCCCCGAGGGCCTCTGGGTCAAGTGTCCCGACTGCGCCCAGATCATCTACAACAAGGATCTGACGACGAACCTGAACGTGTGCCCGAAGTGCGCGCACCACTTCCGCATCAATGCGACCGAACGGCTGCGCATGCTGTTGGACGGCGAATGGGTGGAGCACGACAAGGATCTCGTGTCGACCGACCCGCTGAAGTTCACCGACACCAAACCGTACAAAGCGCGCCTGAAGGCGAGCATCGAATCGACCGGCCTCAAGGACGCGATTATCGTCGCGTCCGGCGCGATCGACGGCCAGCCGGCGATCGTCGCTTCGATGGAGTACGGGTTCATCGGCGGCAGCATGGGCGTCGTCGTCGGAGAGAAGATCACGCGCGCCATCGAGCGCGCGATCGATCTGCGGCAGCCGGTCATCATCGTCTCGTGCTCGGGCGGCGCGCGGATGATGGAAGGCGCGCTGTCGCTCATGCAGATGGCGAAGATCTGCGGAGCGCTCGCGCGGCTCGACCGCGCGCGGCTGCCGTACATCTCGATCCTGACCGATCCGACGACCGGCGGCGTGACGGCGAGCTTCGCGATGCTGGGCGACCTGAACATCGCGGAGCCGAAGGCGCTCATCGGGTTTGCGGGTCCCCGCGTCATCGAGCAGACAATCCGGCAGACGCTGCCCGAGGGATTTCAGCGCAGCGAGTTCCTGATGGAAAAGGGAATGGTCGATCTCGTCGTCGATCGCCGCGAGATGAAGGCCATCGTCGCGAACGCGCTGCGGTTCATGGGAACGGCGCGTCCGGCCGCGGCGGCGGCGATGGCGGGCGTCGAACCTGCCGTACCGATCGTCGTCACCGAGCCCGCATCTCAGGCATGATGGTCTCCTGACACGCAACGCACTGGCGAAGGTTGGATCCTCTCAGCTACCTGTTCAGTCTCGAGCATTTCGGGATCAAGTTCGGCCTCGAGAACATCACCGCAATCGTCGAGCGCCTCGGCCGACCGGATCGAACGTTCAAGTCCGTGCACGTGGCCGGGACGAACGGCAAAGGGTCGGTCACGGCCATGGTGGATGCCGCGCTCCGAGCCGCCGGCCACCGAACCGCGCGCTACACGTCGCCGCACCTGACCGACTTATCCGAACGCTTCGTCATCGGCGGACGCCCGGTCGCACACGACACGCTCGTGTGCGCCGTGGCCACGGTCCGCGACGTCGTCGAGTCGTTGCGATTCGACGGCACCCTCGGCGTGCAGCCGACGTTCTTCGAAGTGACGACCGCCGCCGCGTTCGAATTGTTTCGGCGCGCAGAAGTAGAGATCGCGGTGCTCGAAGTCGGTCTGGGGGGCCGACTCGACGCCACGAACATCGTCTCGCCGTTCGTCACGGCTATCACGTCTATCGCCTTGGACCATCAGCTGTATCTCGGATCGACGCTCGCCGAGATCGCTTTCGAAAAGGCGGGCATCATCAAGGCAGGCGTGCCGGTCGTCGTCGGGCCGGTCGACCCCGAGAGCCTCGGCGTCATCGCGCGCGTCGCGAACGAACGCGGCGCAGCGCTGATCCGCGCGACGCCGGCCGATGCGGCGCCGTTCACTCTCGGACTGTACGGCGATCATCAGCGCGCCAACGCCGGCGTCGCCGTCCGCGTGCTGGAGCAGCTCACCGCGCGAGGCGTCGGCGTGCCGTCCGATGCCGTCGCGCGCGGCCTCGCGGACCCCGAGTGGCCGGGACGGCTCGACCAAAGGCGGCTGCCCGACGGACGCGAGCTCCTGCTCGATGCGGCCCACAATCCGGCCGGCGCCGCGGCGCTCGCAACCTACCTGACGGCGGAATCGCAGCGACGCCCGCTCGTGTTCGCCGCGATGCGCGACAAAGACATTGATGGCATGTTTCGAATCCTGCTGCCCGCGATCGGCGCAGCGGTGATGACGCGCGCGTCGAACCCGCGTTCGGCAGATCCAGGCATGCTCGCCGACTCCGCTCGAAGGATCGCGCCCGCGCTGCCGATCGCGATCGAACCGTCCTCAACGGATGCGCTCGCGGCCGTATGGAGGATGTCGCCGCGAATCGTCGTCGCCGGATCGATCTTTCTGCTCGGCGACGTCATGCGACAGCTGGGATTACACTCTTACTGATATGCCTCGGTTCGCCGGCTGCTTCGTGCTGCTGCTCCTCATCGCGCGGCCTGTCGTCGCGCAGCAACCGACGGCGCAGGACACGATGTCGAGCGACCGGCACGAGGTCACGAACAATCAGAAAAACCACCATTTCATCGGCAGCTTCGAATACCAGAGCAAAGAGACGTCGATCTTCGCCGACGAAGCGTGGTTCTACTCGGATGAAGACAAGCTGGTGCTCGTCGGCAACGTGACCTTCGCGCAGGGCAACAACCGGATCTCGGCGGAGCGCGCCGAAATCAACACCAAGACGCGTCTCGGCAGTTTTTCGAACGCGAGCGGCATCGCGAACGTGCAGCCGCAGCGGCAGCAGGGGCGGCCCGGCGCCGTGGCGCTGCCGCCGACGGGCGCACAGGAGACCGTCGTCTACTTCTTCGGCGACTCGGTCGAGAAGATCGGCCCGAAGAAGTACAAGATCACGAACGGCGGCTTCACGACGTGCGTGCAGCCGACCCCGCGCTGGGATCTGCACGCCGACACCGTCATCCTCAACGTCGATCACTACACGTTCCTGAAGCAGGCGGTCTTCACCGTCAAGGGCGTTCCGCTCTTGTACGTGCCGGTTCTGATTTACCCGACGAAAGAAGGCGATCGCGCGACAGGCTTTCTGCTTCCGACGTACGGGACGTCGTCCATCTTCGGCCACTCGATTCACGACGCCTTCTTCTGGGCGATCAACCGCAGCCAGGACGCGACGATCCTGCACGACTGGTACTCGAAGACCGGACAGGGTATCGGCAGCGAGTACCGGTACAACTACGGCGGCGGCAACGACGGCACCCTCAACTTGCACTTCCTCGACCAGCACGAGAGCGCGTACGTGCGGTCCGATGGGACGACAGCGCCGCTGCCGGCCAGCCGCAGCTACGAGCTTCGCGGCGGCGCGAACCAGGTGCTGCCGGGCAACATCCGCGCGCGCGCGAACGTGAACTATTTTTCGAGTATCGAATCGTCGCAGACCTACAACACCGATATCTACTCGTCGTCGCGCAACGTGCGGTTGTTCGGCGCCAACTTCGTCGGGGCGTGGGCCGGCTACTCGATGAACGGCACGATCGATCGGCAGGAGTCGTTCTACGATCTGACGAGTTCGGTCGTTTCGGGCACCGGTCCGCGCGTCAACATCTCCCGCAGCGAGCGGCCGCTGTTCGGATCGGCCGTCTATTTCGGGTTGACGAGCGAGTACGCGAACCTGCTGCGTGAATCGAAGTCGATCGACCCCGACAACATCCCCCACGACCTCGACGCCGGCCTTAACCGCGTCGACATCTGGCCGGTCATTCGGTATCCGTTCAAGAAGTGGCAGTGGTTCACCGTCAACTCGACCGTCAGCTGGCGCGACACGTTCTACACGCGGAGCTGCCCTTCCACGAACGATTCGAGCACGTCCTGTTCCGCGACCAACATCGCCGATGCTTCGCTGAACCGTCAGTACTTTTCAGTGCAGTCGCAGATCGTCGGACCGGTGTTCAACCGGATCTGGGACACGGCGCAGAGCTCGTACGCAGAGAAGTTCAAGCACACCATCGAGCCGTTCTTGACCGTCCAGGAGACGACGTCGGTCGACAACTTCAGGCAAATCCTCGTGACCGACGGCATCGACAACGTGACCGGCGGTACGAATCTCGCCTACGGTGTGGCGAACCGTTTCTACGCGAAGCGCCGGATCACGCCCGGTCAGCCGGCGCAGGCACGCGAGATCGTCGACGTCGAGTTGACGCAGACCTATTACACGAACCAGTTGCAGGCGTTGTTCGACCTGCAGTACCAGACGGCGCAGCTCGGCGGCGGTACGGCAAGCCATTTCTCGCCGGTGAAGCTCAGCGTGCGCGCTACGCCGACCAACGACGTCAACGCGACAGTGGCTGCCGAGTTCGATAACCGGTATCACTCGATGCGGACTATTTCCGCGAGCACGACGTACGCCTGGACCAGTCGGCTCCAGACCAACGTCGGATGGACCAAATACGGATGCATTCCGCAACTGACGCCCGACTGCTCCAACCTCACTCACTTCATCAATGCGAGCACCAACGCACACACGCGCGACAACCGCTTCGGCAGCACCTATCAGTTCAACTATGACATCACGCGTGGCAGCATGCTGAACCAGACGATCACAGGTTTCTACAACGCACAGTGCTGCGGCCTCGCCTTCCAATACCAGACCTATAACTATGGCGCTGGATCGGCGATCGGCGCGGCCGCCGATCACCGGTTCTTCCTCTCGTTCACGCTGGCCGGCCTCGGAAACTTCTCGCCCTTCAACGGCGCGCTGAGCGGCGTGCCGCGTTGATCCTCGTCACCGGTGCGGCCGGCTTCGCCGGCAGTCACCTCGTCGATCTTTTGTCGCGCGGCGGCGCAGATGTCGTCGGGTGGCATCGTCCGGATCGAGTCCCGCCATCCTCGCAGACGTCGATCCGTTGGCTGGCCGTCGACATCACCGACCGCCGGACCGTGTCGACCGCCATCGCCGCGGAGCCGCCGCTGGCCGTTTATCACTGCGCCGGCGCCGCGCACGTCGGCCGCGCGTGGCGCGACGCGGAACCGACGTTCTCGATCAACGTGCGGGGGACACACTTCCTCTTCGAAGCGCTGCGGCGGATCGGCGCGCGGATCCCGGTGCTGATCCCGAGCTCGGCAATGATCTACAAGCCGGCGGACCGGCCGCTGGCCGAAGACGACGAGCTGCTGCCGGGAAGCCCGTACGGGTTGAGCAAGCTCGCCCAGGAAATGCTCGGGACGCGCGCGATCGGCGACGGCATCGACGTCCGCATCGCGCGCGCGTTCAATCACATCGGTCCGCGCCAGGATCCGTCGTTCGTCGCATCCGATTTCGCGAGGCAGATCGTCGACATCGAAGGCGGGCAGCGGAGCCCCGAGATCGTCGTCGGCAATCTCGACGCGCGGCGAGAGCTGACCGACGTGCGCGACACCGTCCGCGGTTATCGCGACGTGCTCGATCGCGGTCGAACCGGACGCCCCTACAACGTTTGTTCGGGCAACGCCGTGTCGATCCGCGAGCTGCTCGACCGCCTCGTCGCGCGCGCCCGCGTGCCCGTGCGCGTGCGCATCGACCAAGCGCGGTTCCGGCCGAACGACACGCCGCTCGTCGCCGGCGATCCGCGGCGGATTCAGAACGAGCTCGGATGGCGGCCGACGATTCCGCTCGAACGGACGCTCGACGATGTGCTCGAATACTGGCGTCTCAGAACGCAGAACGCAGAGCTCAGCACCGAAAACTGAGAATCTGGACCAAGTGTTCAGTTCGACCTCATGAAAGTACTCGTGACCGGGGGCACCGGCTATCTGGGACGCGCGATCGTGCGTGCGCTTGCCGCTCGCGGACACCAGCTCGTCATCTTCGCGCGCACCGCAACGCGCAGCGGCCTTCCCGGAACGCTGATCGACGGCGACGTTCGCGATGGCGCCGCTCTCGAGCGCGCCGCCGCGGGGTGCGACGCGATCTCGCATTCGGCCGCGCTCGTCAGCATCTGGCGGCGCCGCCGCGAGGACTTCGACGACGTCAACGTCGGTGGATTGCGCAATGCCATCGCCGCGGCAGAACACCACCGGATCGCGCGCGTCGTCTACACCTCGTCGTTCGTCGCGCTGCCGCCGCGCGGCCTGTCGTCGCCGATTGAAGCCAACGACTACCAGCGCACGAAGGTGGCGGCCGATCGCCTGGCCGACGCGCGCGTCGGCGACGGCGCACCGCTGATCCGCGTCTATCCCGGCGTCGTGTACGGGCCCGGGTCGTTCACCGAAGGCAATCTGATTGGCCGCCTCATCTCCGACCATCTCCGCCGGAGGCTGCCGGGCCTCATCGGACCCGAGCAACCGTGGTCGTACGCGTACGTCGACGACGTGGCCGCCGGACACAGCGCGGCGCTCGAGCGCGGCGCCGTCGGCGGCCGCTACATCCTCGGCGGCGACAACGCGTCGCAGCACCGCGTGTTCGGCCTCGTGCGCGAGATCACCGGGCGGAGACCGCCGCCGCGCATTCCGTTCCCCGTGGCGAACGCGCTCGGCGCGATCGAAGAGCTGCGCGTGACGATGTTCGGCGGCACGCCGCTCGTCACCCGCGGCGCCGTCGAGATCTTCCGACACGATTGGTCGCTCGACAGCGCGGCGTCGGTCCGCGACCTGGGTTACACGATGACGCCGCTCGAGGAAGGGATCCGGCGGACGATCGCGTCGATTCGCCCATGAGCCATTCGGAGCACGCACGGCAATGGGTCCACATGGGATCGGCTGCGTTCGCGCTGCTGCTGCGCGCATTGACGTGGTGGCAGGCGGCCGCATGCGCCGCATTCGCGCTCGCCTTCAACGCCGCGGCATTGCCGCGCATCGGCGGACGCCGCCTCTATCGACCCGCCGACGTCGTGCGCGGGTTTCCTCTCGGCATCCTTCTGTATCCGCTGTCGGTGCTCTTGCTCATCCTCATCCTGCCGTCACGCCTCGACATCGTCGCGGCCGCGTGGGGCGTTCTCGCGCTGGGCGACGGCATGGCGACGATTGTGGGAGAGAAAGCAAAACAGAACATCTCGGCGTTTTTTGGCCGGTCGCTCCCGTGGAACGCCGACAAGACGGTTGCCGGAACGGTCGCGTTCGTCGCGTTCGGAAGCCTCGCGGGCGTCGCGCTGGCGCTGTGGACGCGATCGTCGATCACGCCGCCTCCGCCGGTGACGTTCTCGATAGTCGCTCCGATCGTCGCGGCGATCTGCGCGGCACTCGTCGAAACGATTCCGGTGCGGCTCGACGACAACATCTCCGTTCCGTTCGCCGCCGCTGCTGTCCTGTGGCTGATCGCTCTGATGTCGCTCGAGGTTTGGAGCGCGTCGAAGGCGGAAGTGCTTAGGACTCTCCCGTGGGCTGTCGCGTTCAACACCGTTGTCGCGTGGCTCGGCTATCGAGCGCGCACTGTGTCGATCTCCGGCGCCGTCGGCGGCGCCGTCGTCGGCATCGTGATTTACGCGGCCGGTGGCGCGGCCGCATGGCTGTTCCTGTTCATAGCCTTCCTCGTCGCCATGGTGACGTCGCGCCTCGGACTCAAACGCAAGATGTTGCTCGGCATCGCCGAGGAGCGCGGTGGTCGTCGAGGCGCGGGCAACGCGTTCGCCAACTGCGGCGTTGCGGCGATTGCTGCAGTATGTGCGGTCGCGTCGCCCTACGCGTCCGCCTCGATGATCGCGTTGACGGCCGCCCTGACCGCCGGCGGCAGCGATACCGTCGCGAGCGAGATCGGAAAAGCGTGGGGAAGGTCGACGTTTCTCGTGACGACCTTCAGTCGCGTCAAGCCGGGCACGCCCGGCGCGATGTCGCTTGAAGGGACGGCGGCCGGAATCGTCGCAGCGCTCGCGCTCGCCGCGCTCGCCGCCGCGCTCGCGTTGACGCCGGCCGGCGCAATTGTCGCGGTCGTTGTCGCCGCGACCGCCGGCGCGCTCGTCGAGAGCGTCCTCGGCGCGACGCTGGAGCCTGCGGGTATCCTGAACAACGACATGCTGAATTTCATCAACACGGCCGTCGCCGCGGCAGTGGCCATCTCGATCGCATGAACCCCGAACCCAGAACCAAGAACCCGCAACTCCGGACCCCGAGCCCGGAATCCGGCCCCTCGAACCCCGTCCGCGCCTACATCGATCTCGCGCGCCCCTTTACGCTGGTCGCACCGGCGCTCGGCTTCATCTCCGGGGCGCTGACCGCCATCGGCGCCGTGCCTCGGGAACCGTGGGCTCCAATGCTCCTCGTGTCTCCGATCATCGGGTCCGTCATGGCGGCGATGCTGAACGCCGGCAACAACGCACTGAATCAGATCTATGACTTCGAGATCGATCGCGTGAACAAGGCGAAGCGGCCGCTGCCGAGCGGACGCCTGACGTTTGCGCAGGCGTGGCGCTTCACGATTGCGGCGTACGCGATCGCATTGGTGCTGGCGTGGCTCGTCGAGCCGCATCGGCCTGCGCTGACCTGGTCCGCCGGGAGGCACGAATGCTTCTGGCTCGTCGCAATCGCCGTTGTCTGCACGTACATCTACTCGGTGCCGCCGCTGCGCACGAAGCGGCTCGGCATCTGGGCGAACATCACCATCGCGATTCCGCGCGGCACCCTGCTGAAGGTTGCGGGATGGTCGTCGGCGAAAACGATCGTCGGAGTCGAGCCCTGGTACATCGGCGCCATCTTCGGGCTGTTCCTGCTCGGCGCCACGACGACGAAGGACTTCGCCGACATGGAAGGCGATCGCCGCGGCGGATGCCGCACGCTGCCGATTCAGTTCGGCGTCTCCCGGGCGGCCTGGATGATTTCGCCGTCGTTCGTCATCCCGTTCCTGATGATTCCGGTTGGCGCCTGGCTCGGCATCCTCACCGGCAGCTTCTGGTTGCTCCAGCTTCTTGGCATCGTCATGACCTTATACGGCCTTTATGTTTGCTATCTGATGCTGCGAAGGCCCGAGGAACTGGCGGTCGAAGAGAACCACGTCTCGTGGGCGCACATGTACCGCATGATGTTCGTCGCGCAGATCGGTTTTGCGCTCGCCTATCTGCTGTAAAATTTCTCGTGGAGGCAGATTGAAGATGCGCAGAACGATGAAGATGCTGCTCGTCGCCCTGATCGCGACGTTCGCGACGTTCGCGCTCGGGTCGGCCGGCGAAGCCGCGGCGCGCAAGCCGGCGCGTCATCGCGCGACGGCGACGAAATCGACCGCCGCGACGAAGTCGACCGCGGCGAAGAAACCGACGAGGAAAAAGCGGTCCGCGGCCAAGCGCACGCCGACCACTTCAGCGGCGAAGAAGTCGGCGACGAAACGGCAACCCACCACCAAACCGCGGTAACTCGCACGGCGCCGGATCGGAGTCGGACCGCATCCGACCCTGCTTGACAACTCGCCTAGCCGGGTCCGATTATAGGCGAAGCAAAGGCGAAGAATGCCGGTTTTCGGCCGGGATCCGCGCATGGCTGCCACGTTCCCACTCTTCGATCTCGGACCTCGCAAACCCACCACACGCGAGATTGCTCAGACGGTCAAAATCGGCGGCACCGGCGCGCTGACCGAGGCCGAGCGGCGCGCCGATCGGGCGCGCTACCAGGAAATCACCTGTCGATCGGCTCTCAACCGGGTCAAGGGGATGCCCTTCGACTGGACGCTCAATCCGTATCGCGGCTGCACGCACGGCTGCCACTACTGCTACGCGCGGCGGTACCACGTTCAATTCGAAATGAACGCGGACGACGAGTTCGCGTCGGTGATTCTCGTCAAGAAGAACTTCGTCGAGGTGCTGAAGCGCGAGCTCGCGCGGCCGTCGTGGACGGGCGAATACGTCGCCGTCGGCACCGCGACCGACTGTTATCAGCCGATCGAGGGCCACTACAAGCTGACGCGCGGCGCGCTGGAGGCGCTCCTCGGCGCACGCAATCCGATGGGGCTCGTGACAAAGGGGCCGATGGTCGTGCGCGATCGCGATTTGCTCCTCGAGATCTCGCGCGTGACGACCTGCACCGTGTACATGAGCGTACCGACCGTCGACGAGCACGCGTGGGAGCTGCTCGAGCCGGGCACCGCGCCGCCGCTGCAGCGGCTGCGCGCCGTGCGCGAACTGGTCGACGCCGGCATCAACGCCGGCGTCCTGATGAATCCGATCGTGCCCGGGTTTTCGTCGTCGCGCGCGAAGCTCGAGCGCACGGTCAAAGCGATCGCCGACCACGGCGCCCGCTTCGTCGGCTGCAACGTCATGTTCCTCGAAGACGGCACGCGCACGCACTTCATGAAGTTTCTCGCGCGCGAGTTTCCGTCGTGGGTGCCGCGATACGAGAAGCTGTACGCGAAGAAGTACGCGCCGGAGAAATATCGAAAAGAGGTTGGCGCAATGGTGCGCCTGCTGCAGCAGCGATACGGGGTGAATAAGAGAGAAGACGCGGACGACAGAGAAAAGCCTGCGGCGCCTCAGAGCGATGAAGCGATGCAGATCGGCTTCGCGTGGTAATTCCGAATCGCCAATCCCGAATCCCGAATCCCGAATCCCGAATCCCTACAAGGTACTCTAAGCCACGTCGCCGTACGCGAGCGCGTCGGCGGCGGTGCTGATGTTCGCGGGCGCCGGCTCGACGACGATCTCGCCGTCCCTGGCGCGCACCCCGAAGTGCGTGCCGTCGCGCCACCGTTCGCTGATCGGCAGCTTGATCTGCTCGTCGATGAATCGTTTCAGGAACCGCGCGCCATATGCGAGGTTGTATCCCCTGGTGACGACCAGCTCCAGCGCGTCGTCGTCGATCTGAATCGTCTTGCCCGATTTCGCGAGCGCGACCTTGACCTGTTCGAAGTAGTGCTTCGAGATTTCCCTCACCTCGTCATGCGTCAGCGGCGCGAACAGGACGACTTCGTCGATGCGGTTTCGGAATTCCGGCGGGAAGCGCCGCTCAAGCTCGCGCGAGATCTCGCCCTGCACCTGCTCCACGTTCACGTGGCCCGACAGGAATCCGAGCGGATTCGTCAGCTTGCGGAAACACTCTGATCCGATGTTCGACGTCATGATGACGACCGAATCGCTCAGGTAGACGCGCTTCCCCCGCCCGTCGGTGATCCAGCCTTCATCGAACGCCTGAAGGAAGAGGTTGAGCAGATTAGGGCTGGCTTTTTCCACCTCGTCGAGCAGGACGACGGTGAACGGGTTGTCTTTGAGCTGGTTCGTCAGCAGGCCGCCGCGCTCGCTGCCGACGATTCCGCGCGGCATGCCGATCAGTTTGTCGACCGCGACCGCGCCATCCTGGTACTCCGACATGTCGATCCGGACCATCTTCTTGTCGTCGCCGAACAGGAATTCGGCGACGGCCTTCGCCAATTCGGTCTTGCCGACGCCGGTCGGACCGAGGAACAGCAGCACACCGTCGGGCCGATCGAATCCGTCCTTCAACGGACCCTTGTTCAGCACGAGCCGCTTCGCAACCGCCCTCACCGCGTTCGTCTGTCCGACGACGCGTTTCTGCAGGCGCGTCTCGATGTCCTGGAAGCGATCGGTCACGTCGCGGTAGACCATGTCCTCCGGTATCTGCGCCGCGTGCGAGATGACCGAGACGACGTCGGCGGTCTTCACCTCCCAGCGGCGATCGATCTCGGCGCGGACCGCCGCCGTATCGAGCCAGCCGATCACTTTATCCGGCAGATGGAGGTGCCGCATGTAGCGCGGCGAGAGCTCGAGCGCGGTATCGAGCGCTTCGTCCAGAAGCCGCACTGAATAATTGCGCTCCAGACGCGGGCGCAGGTTGTACAGAATGCGGCGCGTCTCTTCGACCGTCGGTTCCGCGACGTGGACGCAGCGGAAGCGCCGCGCGAGCGCTTCGTCTTCCTGGATGTATTCCTTGTACTCGCTGAGCGTGGTGGCGGCGACCATGCGGATCTCGCCGCGCGCCAGCACCGACTTGAACACGTTCGCCGCGTCGGACGGCGCACCGAGCGCCGATCCCGCGCCCACCATCGTGTGCGCTTCGTCGACGAACAGAATCAGGTTCGGACGCTCCTTCAACTCGCGGATCACGTTCTGAATGCGGTCCTCGAACATGCCGCGCAGCATCGTGCCGGCGACCATCGTGTTCATCTGCAGGTTGACCACCTGGCAGTCGCGAAGCCGCACGGGCACGCTCTCCGGCTCGAACTCGATGCGCCGCGCCAGTCCTTCCACAATCGCGGTCTTGCCGACGCCCGGCTCGCCGATCAACATCACCGAGTTCGCGCGCTCGCGATGACACAGGATCTCCAGCACCTGCTGGATCTCCTTGTCGCGGCCGAACACCGGCGGCACCTTGTCCTGCCGCGCGAGCAGATTGAGGTTCGTCGCAAAATGTTTGAGGAACGGCGGCAGCTCGAAACGCTTCTTCAGCCGTTCTTCGCGAAGCTCCATATCGCGCATGCGCGCGTTCAGCCGGCCCACCAGCACCTCGGGCTCGACGCCGTGCCGGCGCAGAATGGACACCGGGACGCCCTGCGTTTCCTCGAAAACGGCCGAAAACAGATCCGCCGCTTCGATCGACTGGCGTCCCGCGCGGCTCCCGTGATGCAGCGCGAGCTTGAAGACGAGCTTCGTCGCCGGCGAGACCCGCAGCTCGCGGCCCGCGAACGACGGCATCATGTGCAGGTGCTCTTCAATCGCCTGGAGAATCGTGTGCGGGTTCAGCTCCACGTCCCGCATGACTTCCGCGAACATGTCCCACTCGACCTGCGCGAAGGCGAGAAAGAGATGTTCATTCGTCAACAGTGCGTGTTCACGCCGACGGGCTTCTTCGATTGCCCGGTCGACGATGCGCTGTGCGGTTTCGCCGATCTTGCTTGGTGAGATGTCGAGGTCGTCTACGTGCACCGGTCTGCCTCCGTCTGCATGACGGAGGCAGCAAGACGCACGCCACGTGATCGATGTGGCCAGACGGCCACAATCCGCCCTACTGCCGAGACAGTTCCGTTAGCGCGGCAATGCGGGCTTCGGTCGGCGGATGCGTACTGAAGAGACCGAGAAGGCCGGAAACCGAGAACGGCTTGATGATGAACATGTGCGCCGTGGCCGGATTCGCCTCGAGCGGCACCACCTTCGACGCGCTCTCGATCTTCCTGAGCGCGCTGGCAAGGCCGAGCGGGTTGCCGGTGATCGAGGCGCCGCCCGCGTCCGCGTCGAATTCGCGCGAGCGCGAGATGGCGGCCTGAATCAGCGTCGCCGCAATCGGCGCCAGGATCATCATCGCGATCGCCGCGATCGGATTGCCGCCGTCGCGATCGTCGCGGCTTCCGCCCCAGAACATGGCGAAGCGCGCGATCATGATGATGGCGCCCGCCATCGTCGCCGCGACCGAGCTGATGAGGATGTCGCGGTGTTTGACGTGCGCGAGCTCGTGCGCCAGCACGCCTGTCAGCTCGTTGTCGTCGAGAATCTGGAGGATGCCTTCGGTGGCGGCGACCGCCGCGTGCTGCGGATTGCGTCCCGTGGCGAACGCGTTGGGCGACGCCTCCGGAATGATGTACACCCGCGGCATCGGCAGCCCGGCGCGCTGCGCGAGATGCGCCACGATCCGGTACAAGCGATGGTCCGCGCCGACCTCCTGCGCTCCGTAGCTGCGCAGGACGATCTTGTCGGACCAGAAGTACGAGACGAAGTTCGTCACGACGGCGAACAGGAAGCCAACGACAAGGCCCTGTCCGCCGCCAATCAGCTCGCCGACGAGCAGAAAGAGCCCGGTCATGAAACCGAGCAGCAACGTTGTTTTGACTGTGTTCGCCATGACTCAAGTATGCCGTTCGCCAAGCGTCCCTATCAAGCCGGCCACTAAAGCCGCTCGATCCGGAAGCGCGTCGATGATGACGTGTTCGTGGAGGGCGTGCGCGCCATCCCCGAGGGCGCCGAGTCCGTCAAGTGTTGGGACGCCGAGCGCGGCCGTAAAGTTTCCGTCGGACCCGCCGCCGGTCGCTCCTTCGGCCAGATCCTGACCCAGCTGACGGGCGACCGCGCGCGCCTGCTGGAACAGCGTCACGACTTTGTCGGTGCGTTCGAGCGGCGGTCGATCGAATCCGCCGCGCGCTTCCACGTGGGTCCTCGGATCGATCGGCGACAGTTCCAGGAACGCCGCCTCCACCTCGGCTGCCGCCGCCGCGTCCGATGCGCGCACGTCGACGACCGCGCGGGCCTGGTCCGGGATGACGTTCGACCGCAGGCCGCCGCTCATTTGTACGACGTTGACCGAGACGCCTCGACCCAGGTCCTGCAGCGCGTTGATGCGCAGGATCTGATGCGCGAGCTCCTGCACTGCGCTCGCGCCCTTTTCCGGTTCGATGCCGGCATGCGCCGCGATGCCGCGGACGATCACCTCGTAGCTGCCGCATCCCTTGCGCGCCGTTTTCAGCGCGCCGCCGGGCAACGACGGCTCGAGCACGAAGACGACATCGCTGCGGCGCGCTTCGTCCTCGATCGCCGTCCGCGATGTGGCGCTGCCAATCTCCTCGTCGCTGGTCCATAGCATCACGAGGCGATGCGCTGGAGGCGCGCCGGTCTCGAAGAGCGCGCGGCTCGCGAGCATGCCGATGGCGATGCCCGCCTTCATATCGAAGACGCCCGGACCGTGCAGCCGCCCGTCGATGCGCGCGAGCGGCATCCGGTCGAGCTGGCCGACGGGCCAGACCGTGTCGAAATGACCGAGGAGCAGGATCTGGCGCGTCCGTTCGTGACGCGCGTGACGTCCGCCGTCAGCCGGATCGACCGCGTGATCGAACTCGACGCGCAGATGATCGCCGCGCTCGATGCGCGGCAGCGTCGTGACACGGCCACCGATCGCGTCGAGACGCGCGGCGAGCTCGGCGCCGCAGCGATCGACTGCCCTCTTGTCGGTGGTCGGCGATTCGAGGCGCACGAGCGTTTCGATCGTCTCGAGCAGCCACTCGCGCTCGCCGCGACAGAAATTCTGCAGGTCGTATAATCGGCTCATTGGGGAGTACTGACTTGCCATGAGCGCGCAGACCAACGCAAACCACGGAGACACCGAGACCCAGAGATACTCGAACAAGCAGTGCGCAGACCGTGAACGCCGCTCGGGTCGACGGCGGCGGCCTGCGCTCTGGGCCTCTGCGTCTCTGTGGTTGATCTTGGTCTGCGCGCTCTCGCCACTGACCCTCTTCGCCGCGCAGCCGCCGGTGCCGCAGCCGTTTCCGCGACCGGGCGCGCCGCCTCAGGCGCCGCCGCCGGTAACGCAGCCGGCGCCGCGCCAGGCGCAGCCGGCACCGCAGCCCGCCGCAGCTGAAGGGACGCCGACTGAAGCGACGCTCGGTGTGCCGATCTATCCGGGCTCACAGTTCCTCGCCTCCTATGACGCGGGACGCGGCCAGCGATATTACATCTTCGGATCCGCGGCGCCGTTTGTCGACGTCGTCGTCTATTACCGCGCAGCGCTCAAGCAGAAGGGCGAGCTCGTGTACGACACGCCGGCGACGCACGAATTCGACGTCGGCAAGTACAACGAGGACACGATGGCGTTTCCGCCGGGCGTCACGGTCAAGGATTATCAGTCCGAAGCATCGCAGGGGTATCCGAACCCGAAACCCGGCGGCGCGCCGGCACGCTTTCCGACGGTCATTCAGATCGTGCCAGCGACCGTACGGTAGATCCCTCGAGGAGGACGTCGCCCGTCATGACGCCGAGCATGAACGGCGGCACCACGCGGCTGATTCGCAAATCGACGCGCCGATAGCGTCGATTCGTCGGCCGTCGTCCGATCGGCAGCAGCGGACGAACCCACGCATCCGGCTCGGTCAGCTGGATCGTCGCGAGCCATCGATCGTCGACACGGACGTCGACCGCGACCGCTGCGCCGCCAGGTCCGGGAAATACCGAGCGCAGCGGCAGCGTCATCGCGGTCGCGTCTGCCGGGATGAAAAACGTCGCGCGGCCGAACGTCCAGCGGAAACGTGTGCCGGGCGGATCCTCTTCCCACGACCGCAGACCCGACGTCATCCTGCCGGCCCACGGCGGGTCGCGAAGGTACAGGACGGCGGCCAGCATCGCGATCGCGATCGCCGTCCGGCGTATGGCGCGCGCGCTCATCGCAGCCGCAGGAACAGCGACCGGTATTGCGCCCACGTCGTGCCGGCGAACGGAATGATGCCGTTCCAGTACTGAACCATCTGGACGAGTGAGAGGAGCACGGCGACCGCGGCGAACCCGGCGATAAGCGTATGCGCGTGACGGCGCGCGGCGGCCCATTCGAAACACGCTGCGACGAGCGGCGCGGCCAGACCGAGTCCGTCAGTGAACGCACGGCTGCCGTAACTGCCGCCAAGCTGCCAATCGCTCCAGCTCGCGACGATGTAGGCCTGAAGGCCGAACACGATCGCCGCGGCGGCAACGAGTCCCCGCGCCCAGCCGCGCGCGACGAAGGCGCCGACGACGGCGAGCAGCAGCAGCGGCGACCAGAAGAACAGCCCCTTCTGCGGGCTGAAGAGAACGGCGGCCAATTGCGGCGATCCGAACGCGAATCGATTGTTCAGCAATTGATACGAGTTCACAATCCACGATCCGGTCGTCCACTTGTAGAGCACGAATTGTGGCAGCAGCACACTAATCCCGACGATCGCGGCGAGCGTCAGCGCCGCACGACGCTGCCAGAGCACGCCAATGCGCCGACGCATGTCGCGCAGCGTCGCGATTCCGTACAGCGGCAGCACGAGAAGGAAGATCGCGTTCAGGTTCCGTGTGAGCACGATCAAGCCGGCCAGTGCCCCGAGCCCGGCCGAGCGCAGCGCCGCCGGCCGCTCCCACCATCGATCGACCAGAGCGATCCAGCCGCAGATTAAGAAGAAAGAAGACGCGTGGCTGAACGTCGCATCGAACGTGCCGTAGTGAAACAGGTTCGTGCCCCACGTCAGCGCGACCAGCGTCGCAAGCGCGACGCCTTCGCCGAATCGCTGCCGCAGCATCGAGCGCACGATCGCAAGACCGCAGAGAAAGTACGTGACGCCTGCCAGGCCGGCCGCATGTTGGTAGTAGAACGAAAAGCCGTCGCGCGGCAGGTTGGACCACCACGAGAGGAGATGCCCGACGCCGAAGAACGGGAACATGAGAAGCGCCGCGCCGATCGGGCACGCGTCCAGCCAGCGGCCCGTGGACGGAAACCGCCGGATAGCGGTGAAATCGGGAAAGGCGCCGCCGTACCAGTCGCGCGACAGCGCCTCGAGCGACGGATCGCCGTAGATGAAGGTGGCGGGCAGATAGACGTAGTAGCTGTAGCCGTCGGAGCGAATCGGGGCGTCGGCGAGAGAGAAGGTGTAAATCGCGATATACGCCGCGACCGCAACGACCGCGGTCGCGGCGACGAAATGGCGCACGCCGCGCGCGGCCATCAGATCTTCACGTAGATTTGGCTGGCCTTCCTGAACTCGAGCGATTTCTCTTCCATCCCCTGCTTCGCGTACTCGCGGACCTGCTGTGTGAGCTCCATCGAGCAGAACTTCGGTCCGCACATCGAGCAGAAGTGCGCGACCTTCGCGCCGTCGGCCGGAAGCGTCTCGTCGTGGAACGCGCGGGCCGTCACCGGGTCGAGCGCCAGGTTGAACTGATCCTGCCACCTGAACTCGAACCGCGCCTTCGAGAGCGCGTCGTCCCATGCGCGCGCGCGCGGATGCCCTTTCGCGAGATCGGCGGCGTGCGCGGCAATCTTGTACGCGATGACGCCCGCCTTCACGTCATCCTTGTCCGGGAGGCCGAGGTGCTCTTTGGGCGTGACGTAGCACAGCATCGCGGTGCCGTACCAGCCGATCATCGCCGCGCCGATCGCGGAGGTGATGTGGTCGTACCCCGGTGCGATGTCGGTCGTCAGCGGACCCAGCGTGTAGAACGGCGCCTCTTCGCACCACTCCAGCTGCTTTTCCATGTTCTCCTTGATGAGATGCATGGGGATGTGGCCCGGCCCCTCGTTCATCACCTGCACGTCGAACTCCCACGCAATGCGATTGAGCTCGCCCTGCGTCTTCAACTCGGCGAACTGCGCCTCGTCGTTCGCGTCGGCGATCGATCCGGGACGCAGGCCGTCGCCGAGCGAGAAGGAGACGTCGTACGCGCGCATGATGTCGCAGATGTCGCGGAAATGCGTGTAGGTGAAGTTCTCCTGATGATGCGCGAGGCACCATTTCGCCATGATCGAGCCGCCGCGCGACACGATGCCGGTGACGCGCCGGGCGGTCATCGGGATGTAGCGCAGCAGCACGCCGGCGTGGACCGTGAAGTAGTCGACGCCCTGCTCGCACTGTTCGATCAGGGTGTCGCGGTAGATCTCCCACGTGAGATCTTCCGGACGTCCGCCAACTTTTTCGAGCGCCTGATAGATCGGCACCGTGCCGATCGGGACCGGCGAGTTGCGGATGATCCACTCGCGCGTCTCGTGGATGTTCTTCCCGGTCGACAGATCCATCACGGTGTCCGCGCCCCAGAGCGTCGCCCAGCGCAGCTTCTCGACTTCTTCCTCGATCGACGACGACACCGCGGAGTTGCCGATGTTGGCGTTGATCTTCACGAGGAAGTTGCGGCCGATGATCATCGGCTCGAGCTCGAGATGCCGGATGTTGGACGGAATGATCGCGCGCCGGCGCGCCACTTCGTCGCGGACGAATTCCGCCGGCAATCCTTCGCGGATCGCGATGAATTCCATCTCCGGCGTGATCTCGCCCTTGCGCGCGTAGTGCAGCTGCGTCACGCAGCCCGAACGCGTCTTCACCCACGGCTCGCGCAGCTTCGGCAGTCCGCGCGAGACGTCGAGGTCCTGCGGGCCGCTCGGGTCGTACACCCGAATCGAGGATGCGCCGCCCTCGAGGGCGATCTCGCGCATCGGGACACGTACGCCTTGCGGGCCGTCGATGTACGTCTTCTGTGAGTTGGGAAAGGCTGTCGAAAAGTCGAACATTCCGCACTCCCTCCGCCGGTATAAACCGGATCCGCCTCCGCTGAAGGCTTCCACCTTCGCGGATCGCTTCGGCGGACCGCCATAGCCTTACGCGACGGCGGTCGGCGGACCCGCGTCGCGCGTCGCGCGCCGCGAGTCAGGTTCCAAGGGTGTGGTCTCAATCCCGAATGACGGGATACCCCTGGCGGCATCTGGGACTATAACACGCGGTACCTCGCTTGCACGGCTGGTCCGTTCCAGAACCGAACGAATGGAAAACGTGGCGACACATCCACACGACGCGGCCGGCGCGTGGCGGGCCCGCTACACCCGCTGGCGGAAAGTGGAAGCCGCGCTGATCGCGCTCGCCGTGATCAGCTGCGCCGTCGTCATCTGGGACCTGACCGTCGGCGGTTTTTCGTGGCGCGTTCTGGGCATCCGCGTTTCATCGTGGGAAACGTACAAGCCGTTTCGCAACGGCGTCGTCTTCGCGGTCGCAGCGTTCTGGCTGCACGATTGGAGGTCGGGACACGCGGCGAGCTGGTATGCGCTCGAGCGCTGGTCCGGATCGATCGCCGTCATCGCCGCGTTGGCGTCGGCGACGATCGCGATCGAGTACGGGATCAGAGCGGCCGGCGGCTCCGACGCATTCGGCTACGTGTCGCAGGCGCGCCTGTGGGCGTCCGGGCACGTGGTGTGGCGCGACCCGTTCGCCGCGCTCGCGCCGACGCTCGGACGCGCCGTTGTGCCGCTCGGATACGACCTCGGGCCGACTCCGGGCGTGATGATTCCGACGTACCCGGCGGGATTGCCGATCGCGATGGCGATCGCATCGCGACTTGCCGGCGACGACGCCGTGTACTTCGTCGTGCCGCTTCTCGCCGGACTGTCCGTGTGGCTCACGTATCTGATCGGCGCGCGCCTCGCCGGACGTCGGACGGCGATGATCGCGGCCGTGCTCTGCGCCTTCAGTCCGATTTTCGTCTTTCAATCGCTCGAGCCGATGAGCGACGTTCCCGCCACAGGGTGGTGGCTGCTCGCGTGGCTGTTCGCGCTCGGTTCTGGAAGTCTGACGGCATTGGCGGCAGGACTCGCCGCGGCGGCTGCCATCCTTACGCGGCCGAATCTCGTCGTGCTCGCCGCGGTGCTCCTGGTTGTCGTCGGCGCGCGGCGCCCGCGGCTCGGCCGCGCATCATTATTTATATGCGGGCTCGCTCCGGCATGTGCGGCGGTGGCGGTTTTGAACGTCGTGTGGTACGGGTCGCCGCTGCGATCCGGATACGGTCCTGTGAGCACGTTGTACGAATGGAGGAACGTCACGCCGAATCTGCGCAACTATGCAGGGTGGCTGCTCGATCTTCATACGCCGATCGTTCTTCTCGCGTTCGCGGCGCCGCTGGCGGCACGCATCAGGCATGCGGCCGCGATGTACGCGTTCATTTTCCTCGTCGTGCTGTCGTACCTCTTTTACGCGGTGTTTGACAATTGGACCTTTCTTCGATTCCTGCTGCCGGCCATTCCGCTCCTGTTCATCCTGACGTCCGCGGTTCTCGTCAGCGGACTGGAACGCTTGCCGCTCAGCGCGCGCGGCGCGGCCTCGTTTCTCGTTTGCCTCCTCCTGCCCTGCTGGTATCTCGTGAAAGCCGACCGGCTGAACGTGTTCGACATCGGACGCGCCGAAGACCGCTACGCCGCGGTCGGCGAATTCATCGGCCATCGCCTGGCGCCGAACGCGGTGGTGCTGACCCTGATCCACAGCGGCAGCGTGCGCTTGTACAGCGGACGTCCGACGCTGCGCTGGGATTACATCGAGCCCGAGCGGCTCGATTCGGCGATGGACGTCGTGCGCGCGCGCGGCTACGCGCCGTACGTTCTGCTCGAGCATTGGGAGGAACGTGAGTTCCGCGAGCGATTCGGACGCACGAGCCCGATCGGGAAGGTGGACTGGCCGCCGGCAATCGAGTACTACGGGCTCTCGAACGTGCGCGTCTATTCAGTGGACGACCGATCGCGGCATCTGGCCGGCGCCCGCATCATCCCGATGGTCGTGCCGGTCGCCCCGTGATCCGCGCGAAGGGTTCGTTCGAGACGACGCTGCCCATCCTCGTTCTGTCGGCGTACTACGTCGGTTCGGCCCTGAATGCCGATTGGACGATGTACGACATCGATTCGATGTTCGTGGCGCTCAACCACGCGATCCCGACGCTGAACGGGTACAGCGCGTGGACTCCGGAGGGATGGCGTCTGGGCAATCCGTCCGACCCCGATTACGAGAGCGAGGTGGCGCGGTGGATCGAGCGCCACGATCTGAGAGGTGTGTGCGAGCTCGACATCGAGCGACGCACCATGAGGCCGCGCCCGTGAAGCGGCCATACGGTCATCAGGAATTGCGTAAGGCGATGTCCGGTTTCGGATTATCTGTTTTTGAATGAATGCTGCAAGCTCACCTCGCCGCCAGCGGAATCACGAACTTCTCCGCGGTGTGCGTCTCGGAAAAGCTGACGACCTTCACGTCGACGAGACCCGCCGCTTTGCCCGCGTCCATCACGGCGCGCTCGGAGATCTCCGGCCGTCCCTTCGGACGGATGACCCACAGAGCGCCGTTGGGCTTCATCCACGTCTTCAGCGTCGCGACCCGGACGAGCTCCTTCGCGCTGACCGCGCCGAAGAAGATGATGTCGCACCCGGCCGGCGCGCGGCCGATCGTCACATCCTCGGCGACGCGCCGGACCTCCTGCGAGAAGTCCTTGTCGCCGACGGCGATCAGCGCCACGCGTGTGCCCGCCTTGACACCGAGCTTCTCGATCCGCGGTTTGTGTTTGAACCTGTCTTCGTTCATTTGCCGCGGCGCCCCGCCTCGACCCTGAGGCTCGCGAAGGGTCGACGGGTCGCGCGGTTGCGCTCGCGCGTATCCGGAACCGAGCGTCACGGACAGCAGCTCGCGGCGCTTCTTCTCATCGAAGCGCTCGATCGCATAGCGGACGGTCGTCCGCGGAATGGACGGCCCGTTCGCGCGCAGGTAGCGCTCGAGTCGCGCCGGATCGGCTTTGCCGGCCTCGCGCAGCGTCCAGCCAACGGCCTTCTGAACGAGATCTTCCTTGTCGCGATGGAGCGTCTTCGCGACGTCGTACGCGATGTCGAGCGCGACGCCGCGGCGCGCCAGCGGGATCAGACCCACGATCGACGCCCGGCGGACCCACATGTTCCGATGACGCGACCACGCCCGCATCCCTTCGGCCAGCTCCGGATGTTTGACGAGCAGCGGACCGATCAGGCACCCGCAGATGCCGTCGGTGGTCGCCCAGTTCGCCGAACGGTTTTCCGCCAGCCATCGCTTCCACGTCGGCAGATGGCGCGGCGAGAAGTCGCGCTTGTAGCGTGCGACGATCTCGATACCGATCGACTTCGCCTCGAGATATCGATCGGCCACCAGCGCGTTCGCGAGCGCCATCGCGTCGTCGATCGACCAGGTGTCGGCGTTGGCGGCGTAGATCGATCGCGCCAGCGCGCGCATGGCCGGCGTGCCGACGTTGTAGAACGCGAGATCGCGAGGGCCGCGGAAATAGCGGCTCGCGTCGAACTCGCCGACCGAGCGCGCCAGCCGGGCCAGCTCGCGCTTCACGCGAGCTTTCGTAGGATGAAGCATTTCAAATAGTACGTTTCGGGAACGCCGAGCATCACCGGATGGTCGCGCCCCTGCATCCGCTTCTCGACGACAGTGACGTGCGTCTGCGCGTCGACGGCCGCATCGTAGACGATTTCGGCGAACATCGCTTCGTTGACGTTGTACGAACAGCTGCACGTGACGAGCGTGCCGCCGGGATTGAGCAGCTTCAGCGCGCGCAGGTTGATCTCCTTGTAGCCGGCCAGCGCGCCGGAGACCGCCGCCTTGTTCTTCGCGAACGCCGGCGGATCGAGCACGATCGTATCGAAGCGCTCGGCGGTCCGTTCGAAGCCGCGGAGCTCGTCGAACACGTTGCCGACGCGCGCGTCGACGGCGACGCCGTTCCGCGCGGCATTCCGCCGGACGCGCGCCACCGCGTCTTCCGACACGTCGATCGCAATCGTCTCCTGGCTGCGCCGTCCCAGCACGAGCGCGAATCCGCCGTTGTAGCTGAAACAGTCGAGCAGCCGGCCCCGCGCGTAAGCCGCCGCGGCCGCGCGATTCTCGCGTTGATCGAGAAACAGCCCCGTCTTCTGTCCCCGGCGAAGATCGACGTCGTAGTCGATTCCGACTTCCGTCACCATGACCGTCTCCGGCACGTCGCCGGCGAGCACCTCGACCCGCTGTTCGAGCCCTTCGAGCTGACGCGCGCGCGGATCGTTTCGCGCGAGGATGCCTTTCGGATGAAGGAGCTCCTCGAGCGTCGAGACGACGACCGGCAGCAGTCGATCCATCCCCTGGGACAGCGCCTGCACGACCAGATGCTCACCGTATCGATCGACGATGAGCGACGGAAGGAGATCCGCCTCGCCATGGACGAGGCGATAGGCGGTCGCGTCGATTTCGAGCGACGCGCGAAACCGGATGGCCGCGTCGAGGCGCCGGCGCACGAGCGTTTCGTCGGCAACGTGATCGCCGTACGCCAGCATCCGCAGCGAAATCTGGGATCGATCGCTGAACAGCGCGCTGCCGAGCGGACGGCCGCCGCGCCGGCTGCGCACCTGCACGATGTCGCCGCCCGACGCCTGCACGTCGGCGACATCGGCGCGATAGATCCACGGATGGCCGCCGTGCAGACGCTCTTCACCGCGCGCGGAAATGACGACGCTCGGCATCACAGCTATCAGCTTTCAGCTATCAGCTTTCAGCTATCAGCTTTCAGCTATCGGCTATCAGCTGAGAGCCGATAGCTGTGTGAATCAGCTGACAGCTGAGAGCTGAGAGCTGAGAGCCGAGAGCCGATAGCTGTGTGAAACCGTATAGTACAATCGCTGCTCGTGCGAATCGCCATCGGCGCCGACCATGCGGGCTTCGCGCTGAAGGAACATCTCAAGCAGACACTCGCGAAGCTCGGACATGCCGTCGACGATCACGGCACCGACGGCGACGCGGCGGTCGACTATCCGCCGATTTGCATCGACGTCGCGCGCGCGGTCGCCGATGGCCGCGCCGACCGCGGCATCGTCGTCGGCGGCAGCGGGCAAGGCGAACAGATCGCAGCGAACAAGGTCGCGGGCATCCGAGCCGCGCTCTGCAACGATCTCTACACGGCGCGGCTCTCGCGCGAACACAACGATGCGAACATCCTCTCGATGGGTGGCCGCATCGTCGCCTTCGGCCTGGCGGATGAAATCCTGTCGCTGTGGCTGACCACGAAGTTCGAAGGCGGGCGCCATCAGCGTCGGATCGATCAGATCGCCGAAGCGGAACGATCGCGGCCCTGAGAGGGCCGCGCCACGACACTGAACGGACCGCGTCACACTGAACGGACCGCGCCACACTGAACGGGCCGCGCCACGATGTAGCGCGAAGGCTTCAGCCGAGCGAGCTTATGACGACACAAACGACTCCCGCAATGTGGCGCACGCTGCGCGAAACGGACCCCGAGATCGCCGGCGCGATCGCGGACGAGCTGCGGCGGCAGAATCACGGCCTCGAGCTGATCGCATCCGAGAACTTCGTCAGCCGCGCGATTCTGGAAGCTGCCGGATCGGTATTCACGAACAAGTACGCCGAGGGGTATCCGGGACGCCGCTATTACGGCGGCTGCGAGTACGTCGACGTGGTCGAGCGCGCCGCCATCTCGCGCGCGAAGGCGCTGTTCGGCGCCGATCATGCCAACGTGCAGCCGCACTCCGGTGCGCAGGCCAACATGGCGGTGTACTTCACGCTGCTGAAGCCGGGCGATACCGTTCTCGGCATGAATCTCGCGCACGGCGGCCACCTGACGCACGGCCATCCGCTGAACTTCTCGGGCAAGCTGTACACGATCGTTCCGTACGGCGTGAAGAAGGATGACGAGCGGATCGACTACGACGAGCTCGATCGCCTCGCGGACCAGCACAAGCCGAAGATGATCATGGTCGGTGCGAGCGCCTATCCGCGCGTCATCGACTTCGCGCGGATCCGCCGCGCCGCCGACCGCGTCGGCGCCGCGGTCGTGACCGACATGGCGCACATTGCCGGTCTCGTCGCCGCGGGCGTGCATCCGAGCCCGATCCCCCACTCCGATTTCGTGTCGACGACGACGCACAAAACGCTGCGCGGCCCGAGGGCGGGCATGGTGCTGTGCCGCGAGCAGTACGCCAAGGAGCTCGACAAGAACGTGTTCCCCGGCGTGCAGGGCGGGCCGCTGGTGCACATCATCGCGGCCAAGGCCGTGTGCTTCAAGGAAGCGGCGGAGCCGGCGTTTGCCGACTACCAGCGCCAGATCGCGGCAAACGCGAAGAAGCTCGCGGGAGTGCTCACCGCGAGCGGCTTCCGTCTCGTCAGCGGCGGCACCGATACTCACCTGATGCTCGTCGACGTCTTCTCGAAGGGCATCACGGGCAAGGTTGCGGAGGCGGCGCTCGGCAAAGCGGCGATCACGGTCAACAAGAACGCCATTCCGTTCGATCAGAATCCGCCGATGGTCGCGAGCGGCGTCCGCATCGGCACGCCCGCGGTCACGACGCGCGGCATGCGCGAACCGGAAATGGAAATCGTCGGCGAGCTGATCGCGCGCGCGCTCAAGAGCCCCGACGACGATCAGGCACTCGGTATGGTCCGCGCCGAGGTCGAGGCGTTGTGCCGGAAGTTCCCGCTGTACCCCGAATAGGCCCGCAGGGCGCCGCACATGCGAGCGTTGCCGATCGCGTCGAGGCAGTTCGGACGACGTTCGGCCTGAGGGGTCCTCTCGCGCGCGCCCTTCCCGACTTCGAGCCGCGCGCCGGGCAGGTGGAAATGGCGTCGGCCGTCGCAAAAGTCTTCGAGCGCGGCGGCGTGCTGCTCGCCGAAGCAGGAACTGGAACCGGCAAGACGCTCGCGTATCTCGTCCCCGCGATTCTGAGCCGCGAACGCGTCCTCGTCTCGACCGGCACGAAGAACCTCCAGGAACAGATTTTCTTCAAAGACGTTCCGCTGCTGCGCGGCGCGCTCGGCGTTCCGTTCACCGCGACCTGCATGAAAGGGCGCGCGAACTACCTCTGTCTTCACAAGCTCGATCAGCTTGCCGGCGATGCGCGAACCGGCATGGTGGCTGAGAACGTATTCCTGCCGATTATCCGGCGCTGGTCGACGGAGACCGAGACCGGCGATCGCGCGGAGCTGACAGACCTTCCGGAGGACCTGCCGTTCTGGAGCGACGTCGCCGCGACCGCGGAAACGTGCCTTGGGACGGAATGCCCGCGCTACGACGAGTGCTTCGTCACGAAGATGCGCCAGCGCGCCGCCGCATCCGACGTGGTCATCGTCAACCACCACCTGCTCTGCGCCGACGCGGCGGTTCGCCAGAACGCGTACGGCGAAGTGATCCCGGCGTGCAGCCGTGCGATTGTCGACGAGGCGCATCAGCTCGAGGACGTGGCGACGCAGTACTTCGGATACAGCGTCAGCAATTACCGCTTCGAGGAGCTCGCGCGCGACATCGAGCGATCGCTGTTCATCATCGTCGGGAACGACCGCAAGGCGAAAGAGGACGTCGCGAAGACGGTGGAACGGCTGCGCGATTACGCGCGCGCCTTCTTCAGCGACGTGGCGTTCGCGCATCGAGCGACCGGCTCGATCAGGAGCGAAGAGAGGGTACGCGCAACAACGGAGTCGCTGGTTGAGACGCAGGAATCAGCGGCGGATCTCACGAGCGCGCTCGATCTCGTCGAAGCAACGCTGACGCTGTTGATTGGAGTCCGGCTAAAGCAGGACGCCGCTGCTGCTGCGGCCGGCGGCGGGGACGACGACGCCGAGGCGCAGCGGCGGGAGGATGTCGCCGCTCTGGCGCGGCGGGCGCGCGAGCTGCGCGACGAGCTGCGGATCTTCCTGCGGGCCGACGACGCGGAGTACGTCTATTTCGTCGAGTTTCGCGGCCGCGGGATCTTTCTTCGCGCCGCGCCGATAGACGTGTCCAGGATCGTGCGCGAGGTCCTGCTGGACAAGATGCACACGACGGTGTTGACGTCCGCGACGCTGAGCGTCGATGGCACGTTCGAGTACATTCGCTCGCGGCTCGGCATCCGCGAGGCCGACGAGATTCGGCTGCCGTCGGAATTCGATTTCGAGCGGCAGGCCATCCTCTATCTGCCGCCGAGGATGCCGGACCCGCGGTCGGACGCCTTCGCGACGGCGGCCGGGCGCGAGGTGATCGAAATTCTGAAGCGTACGCAGGGGCGCGCGTTCGTCCTCTTCACGAGCTACGCGAGCATGCGCGCCGTGCAGGCGATTGCCGAGATGGCGCTCGACTATCCCATCCTCGCGCAGGGAACGCTGCCGCGATCGCAGCTGCTGGAGCAGTTCCGCGCGACGCCGCATGCGGTACTGTTCGCGACGTCGAGCTTCTGGCAGGGCGTCGACGTCGTCGGTGAAGCGCTCAGCTGCGTCATCGTCGACAAGCTGCCGTTCGCGTCGCCGGCCGATCCGATCACCGCGGCGCGCATCGAATCGATCCGCGCCCGCGGCGGCGACGCGTTCGGCGATTACCAGGTGCCGCTCGCCGTCCTTGCACTGCAGCAGGGGCTCGGCCGCCTCATCCGTCACCGCCGCGACCGCGGCGTCCTCGTCGTGCTCGACCCGAGGATTCGTACGAAAGGATACGGACGCCGCTTCGTCGCCTCGCTGCCGCCCGCGCCGGTCGTGCACGACCTCGCGCGCGTCGCGGCATTTTTTTCCTCCTAGCGGCCATCCATTTCACGCGCGGCGGCGTCTATCATTCAGCATGGCGTGGCGCATCTGCGCGCTCGTCGTTGTTCTCGTCGGCGCGCTCGTCGCAACGGTCTCCGGTACCGTGGAGGCGAATGGCGCTTCAGCGCTGCGCCTGCAGGGCTCCATCGAGCCCCTCCGGAGTCACCCCGTCGTCGTGCCCCGACTCGCCGGTTCGGGCACGGGGACGCTGGTCATCGTTCGGCTGGTCAAGCCCGGCACACGCGTGACGCGCGGCGACCTTCTGATCGAGTTCGATCGCCAGGCTCAAATCAAGAATGCGCACGATCGCCAGGCCGAGTACCGCGACTTCGTCGAGCAGATCAACCGCAAGCGCGGCGAGCAGATCACCGCCAGCGCGCACGGCGAAGCCGAGCTCGAGATGGCGAAGAACGCCGTGAGGAGCGCCGAGCTCGAGGTGGCGAAGAACGACATCTCTCCTCCAATCACCGCCGAACAGAACCGGCTATCGCTCGATGAGGCGCGCGCCAGGCTCGAACAACTGCGCCGCACGTTCGAGCTCAGACGCAAAGCCGACACCGCCGACGTGCGCGGGCTGGAGATTCAGCGCGATCGCGCCATGAATGCGTGGAAGCACGCGGAGAGCAACGCCGCCAAGATGCGCGTCGTCTCGCCGATCGACGGCATGGTCGTGCTCAAGTCGACATGGAAGAACGGCACGATGGGCGAAGTGCAGGAAGGCGAAGAAGTGCGTTCCGGGCTCGGCATCATGGACGTGATCGACTCGTCGGCCATGCGCGTCCGGGTTCGCGTGAACCAGGCCGACGTCTCGGGGCTTCGCGTCGGTCAGTCAGCGCGCATCACCCTCGACTCGTATCCGACGCGCACGTTCACGGGGCGGCTCGAGCAGCTGTCGCAGATCGGCGCCATCAGCACGATGTCGAACCGCGTCCGGACGTTCCTGGCGGTGTTCAGCATCGACGGCAGCGATCCGCATCTGATGCCGGATCTCGCGGCGGCGATAGACGTGCTGGAGGATCGCCGATGAAAAAGCCGACGGCGATACTGGCCGTCGCGATCGTCGTCGCGCTCTCGGTCGCAGCCGTCGCGTCGCTGCGGCGCGACGGCGCGGCGTCGTCGCTGCCGACCGCGCTGGTCACGAAGACGACGTTCGTCGACTTCCTGCAGCTTCGCGGCGAGATTCGTCCCGTGCGATCGGTGGTGCTGACGGCGCCGTCGACCGGCACTGATCTGCAGATCGTCGATCTCGCGACCAACGGCGCCAGAGTATCTGCAGGCGACGTCGTCATCACGTTCGATCCGACGGTGCAGCAGCGTACGCTCGAAACGAAGCGCTCGGAACTGAAACAGGCCGAATCGGAAATCGAGCGGACGGAGGCCGAGCAGCGCCGCCGCGTCGCCGCCGCGCAGAGCGAGCTCGACGAAGGCCGGAAGGCGTTGGCGCGCGCGCGCCTCGAGCTGCAGGGCAACGAACTGCGCGCCCGGCTCGACGCCGAGAAGTACGTGATTGCGGCGTCCGATGCCGACGCGCACGTCCGCGAGCTCGAGAAGAAAGTTGACGGCGAACGGATCGCCGCCGCAGCCGACGTCGCCATGGCGCGGCAGAAGCGCGACAAGGCGGCCTTCGACGTGCGCGACACCGAGCGCATCATCGCGTCGCTGCAGGTCCGTGCGCCCATTGGCGGATCGATTTCGCTTCTGCCCAACTTCCGCGCGGGCGGTCCCGGCATGCGTGCGGCGCCGGAATTCAAGCGCGGCGATCGAGCGTGGTTCGGCGCGGCGATCGCCGAGCTGCCGGATCTGACGTCGATCCAGATGACCGCGCGCGTCGACGAAGCCGATCGCGGACGTGTTCAGACCGGCAGCGGCGTCCGCGTGCGCGTCGATGCGGTTCCCGACCGCGAGTTGAACGGCACGCTCAGCGACATCTCCGTCGTGGCGAAGCCGGACTTTACGACGTGGCCGCCGGTCCGCAATTTCGATGTCGTCGTCGCGATCCCCGATGTGGATCCTCGGCTGCGATCGGGCATGAGCGCATCTGCGCGCGTGGAGCTCGATCGGCTGGCAGACGTCGCGGTGGTGCCGATCGGCGCCGTGTTCCAGCGCGGACCGGCGACGGTCGTCTTCATCGTCGCGCGAGGAGGGATCGAGACGCGCACGGTCACCGTGCTGCGGCGCGGTCGCGATCAGATCGCGATCGCCGCGGGCGTCGCGGAGAACGAGCGGGTCGCCTTGAAGGAGCCCGGCGGGGAGGCCGCCGGCAAATGATCCGCGACGGGCTCATCGCAGTCGTCGTGCTGCTCGTCGCGGGCATCGCCGTGCTGCGTGGAGTCGCGCCCGCGCTGCCGAAGGCGATTCCGACGGCGCATGTGCAGCGCGGCCGCGTGCAGGTGACGGTGTACACCGTCGGCGATCTGCGCTCGTCGCGCGCGGCGCAGCTTGCCGTGCCCCCGATGGGGGGCCAGCTCCAGATCGTCCAGTTGGCGGACACCGGCGCCGCGGTGAGAGCCGGCGACGTCGTCGTCGAGTTCGATGCTGCCGAACAGGAATTCAACCTCGAACAGGCGCGGTTCGATCTGCAGCTTGCCGAGCAGGAGATCGTCAAGGCCGATGCGCAGGCGGCGGTGCAGCAGAGCGACGATGAAGTCGCGCTGCTGCACGCGCGCTACGACGTGCGGCGCGCCGAACTCGACGTGCAGGCGAACGAGCTCGTGAGCGCCATCAAGGCGCAGCAGAACGTGCTGGCGCTCGAGGAAGCGAAGCAGCGCCTCGCGCAGATCGAAGCTGACGTCAAGGCCCATCGCGATACGATCCACGCGTCGGCCGACAGTCAGCGTGAGAAGCGCAACAAGGCCCGGCTCTCGGTGCAGGTGGCCGAACGCAACATCGAGAGCCTGCATGTTCGGGCGCCGTTCGACGGGTTCGTCACCATTCGCACGAATTTCCAGGCGTTCGGCGGCATCTATTTCGGCGGCGCGATGCCCGACTACCGGGTCGGCGACGCGGCGTTCGCCGGTCAGCCGATTGCCGATGTGATCGACTCGTCGCGCGTCGAGGTGACGGCGAAGCTGCCCGAGCGCGACCGCGCGAACGTCGCGCCCGGTCAACCGGTCGAAGTCGCCGTCGACGCGCTGCCCGACGCGAAGCTGCGCGGCACCGTACGGACGGTGAGCGGCGTCGCTTCGCGGGGGATCTTCGACGCCGGCACGCGCCAGTTCGACATCGCGTTCGACGTCAGCGGACATCCGGACGTCCGTCCCGGCGTCTCGGCGGCCATCGCGATCTCCGGTCAGGCGTTCGACAACGTGTTGTACGTTCCGCGCACGGCCGTCTTCGACGTCGGCGGGAAACCCACCGTGTACATCCGGTCGGACGGCGGCTTCGACGCGCGCGAGATCCGCGTGCGCGCGTGGACCGACAGCCTCGCCGTGGTCGAGAACATCGAGCAGTCGGCCGAAGTCGCCCTCGTCAACCCCAACGCGATCGGTTCGCGTCCGAAAGCCCAGCCGCCGGCTCCGCAGCGCGCGTCGCGATGACATCGGTTCTGTGGCTGCCGGATCTCGGGCGCAGCGTCGACAACCTCCTGCTGCACAAGCTCCGCACGCTGCTGACCATGCTCGGCATGATCTTCGGCGTCGCGGCCGTCGTCGCGATGCTGTCGATCGGCGCCGGCGCGCAGCAGCAGGTGATGGCATTCATCGAAGACCTCGGCGTCCGCAACCTGATCGTCGAGGCGCACGAGACGACGGAGTTTCAGGCGTACCAGAAGGTGCGGCAGCAGTCGCCAGGACTCACGTTTCACGATATCCGCGCGATGCAGGGGACTGTTCCCGGCTTGGACATGCTCTCGCCGCGAAAGCGCTTCACACCGTCGCAGGTCATCCCGAAACCACAGGGCGAGCTTCCGGTCGTGTACGGCGTCGAGTCGAACTACCGGCAGATCGCTGGTCTGAAGATCTCTGCCGGCCGCTTCTTCACGCCCGAGGAGGCAGCGCGGGCGGCGGCCGTTTGCGTACTCGGCGAGGCCGCGCGCGTGCGTCTGTTCGGCCTCGCTGAAGCGCTCGACCGCTTCGTCAAGGTGAACGGACAGTGGTATCAGGTGATTGGCGTCGCCGGACCGCAAGCGGTCGTTCAGGGCGACGTCGCCGGCTTACCCGGGCAGGATCGCAACAACGCGCTGTACGTGCCGACGGGCGCGGCGATGTTCCGTCTCGAAGACAACTACAGTCAGTTTCGCGACGAGATCGACGGCGTCTACATGCGACTGAAAGCCGACGCCGACGTCATCGCCGCCGCCGCGACCGTCCGCGGAATCCTGTCGGCCTCGCACCGCGGCGCCGACGATTACGCGCTCGTCGTTCCTGCTGAGCTCCTCGCCGAGCAGCAGCGGACCAAGCGCATCTTCGACATCGTCATGGTCGCGCTCGCGTCCATTTCGCTGCTGGTCGGCGGCATCGGGATCATGAACATCATGCTGGCCAGCGTCCTCGAAAGGACGCACGAAATCGGCCTCCGCCGGGCGATCGGCGCGCGGCGCACCGACATCATGCGGCAGTTCGTCATGGAGACGACGCTGATCGCCGTGGCTGGCGGCACGCTCGGCCTCCTGCTCGGCGCCTCGATGTCGCGCCTCATCGCGAGCTTCGCCGGCTGGTCCACGATCATCAGCGGCGGCTCGCTCGTCCTGGCCTTCTCCGTCTCGGTGCTGATCGGGCTCGTCTCCGGCGTCTATCCGGCGATGAAGGCTGCCAGGCTCGACCCCGTTCAGGCGCTCCACTACGAGTGATAAACTAGTCTGCACGCGAGAGTTGCTCTCATTTGATTGAGGAGGAGTCCATGATCCGCCGAGTGAACGGCCGGTCTCTCTGGTTGATGGCGTGCGCGGCGTTCGCGCTGGCTGTCGCCATTCCGGCGGCCGCCCAGTCGACCGGAATGGTGCGCGGCGTTGTGCTCGATGCACAGGGTCAGCCGGTCGACGGCGCCAAGATCAACATCGACATGACCGGTGGCACCAACCGGCACTTCGATACGAAATCGAACAAGAAAGGCGAGTTCGTGCAAATCGGCCTGCCGCCGGGCCAATATGCCGTGACCGCCGAGAAAGACAAGCAGACGTCGAACACCGCGAACCTGAACGTCCGCATCGCCGCGCCCGCCGAAGCGCGCCTCGTCATGGGCGCCGGCGGTCCGTCGAAAGAAGTCGCGGCCAAGGCCGCCGAGCTGAAGAAAGTATTCGAGGAAGGCGTCGCCGCGAGCCGCGCCGGCAATCACGACGATGCGATTGCGAAGTTCCAGGCGGCGGCGGCGATCAATGAAAAATGCTTCGACTGCTACTACAACATCGGCTTCTCGTACTCGCAGAAGAAGGACTACGACAAGGCTGAAGAGGCGTACAAGAAGGCGACCGAGCTGAAACCCGATTACGCCGAGGCGTACAACGGGCTCGCGAATATCTACAACGCGCAGCGGAAGTTCGACCAGGCCGCTGCCGCGAGCCAGAAGGCGATGGAAGCGGGCGGCGCGGCCGCCGGCGCCGCGGGCGGCGGCAACGCCGACGCGATGTTCAACCAGGGCGTGATTCTCTGGAACGCCGGCAAGATTGCCGACGCGAAGAAGCAGTTCGAAGCCGCCGTCGCGGCGAACCCGAGCCACGCCGAAGCGCACTTTCAGCTTGGCATGGCGCTCGTGAACGAAGGGAATCTTCCGAAGGCGGCAGACGAGTTCGAGACCTACTTGAAGCTGGCGCCGAACGGACCGAACGCGACGCAGGCCAAGGCCCTCGTCGCACAGTTAAAGAAGTAGCGCGAGCCTTTCAGGCGAGCGAAGCGGCGCGAAGCCGCCCGACCTTGACCAACGACCTCCCGGCCCGGCTGGCCGATGTCCGCGCACGCATTGCGCGGGCGGCCGGCCGGGTCCGACGCGACCCCTCCTCCATTCGGCTCGTCGCCGTCTCGAAAACCTTTCCGGCGGACGCCGTGCGTGCGGCATTCGACGCTGGCCAGATTGACTTCGGCGAGAACAGAGTCCAGGAAGCGCTCGACAAGATGGATCGCACGGCGGATCTCCCGATTCGGTGGCATCTCGTCGGTCATCTTCAATCGAACAAAGCGAAGAAGGCCGGCACGCGGTTTGACCTCATCCACTCAATCGACGGTCCGGCGCTGCTGACGAAGGTGGACGAGGCCGCTGCCGGTATCGGCCGCCGCATCGATCTGCTCGTCCAGGTCGACTTGGCCGGGGAAGCGACCAAACACGGCGCGCGCGAAGATGAGCTGGCGTCAATCTTCGAGGCGGCTCGCGGCTGCCGCGCGGCGCGCGTGGTCGGCTTGATGCTGCTGCCGCCGGCGTCCGAGGATCTCGAGCAGGCGCGTCCGTATTTCCGGGAGCTTCGCGCCGTCCGCGACCGAATGCTGGCACAGGGCGTGGATGGCTCGATGCTGAACGAGTTGTCCATGGGCATGAGCCACGATTTCGAGGTCGCGATCGAGGAAGGCGCGACGCTCGTGCGCGTCGGGACGGCCATTTTCGGAGGGCGCGACACGGCCGCGGTCTGATCTATATGTTCGACCCTGCTCTGTCGAAGCGGCACAATTCGTCCGATAACCGTGGGGAACACGAACGTTCTGTTCTAGATACGCCCGAGCGCCACGGCGCGAGGGCGTCAGCGAGCGGGGGCAGCCTTGAGCCCGAGGGCGTGGGGACCCACGCACGTGAAAAAGGTTCCTCGCGAGGATTAAGAATGAACGTCAGTCCCCTGGACCTTCGACAGCAGCGCTTCCGCTCCGGTTTCCGGGGCTTCGACAAGGTCGAGGTCACGGCCTTTCTCGCCGCCGTCGCCGACGACTACGAGCAGGCGCTGCGCGAGACGGATCGGCTTCGCCAGGACGTCACCCGGCTCGAAGCGCTGATCGGCGAGCACCGCGAGCACGAGAAGAACCTCAAGGCGACGCTGATGACCGCGCAGAAGCTCGCCGACGACATCAAGGCGAACGCGCAGGAGGAAGCGCATCGCATCATCGGCGACGCGGAGAGACGGTCCGACCTGCTGCTCGAGAAGACGCAGGCGCGCCTCGAGGACGTGCAGCGCGAGATCGACGGCATGAAGCTCAAACGGCGCGACGTCGAAACGACGATGGAGTCGACGATCCAGACGCTGCGAAACACGCTCGAGTACATCCGTGAGCAGGAAGCGCGCGAGCGCGACGAGAAGATCCTGATCCACCGCGTGAAGTGATTCGATCGACGAGCGCGGGTATAGAGCTCGACGTCCGCGTCATCCCCCGCGCCGCAAAAACCGAAATCGGCGGCAGCCGCGACGGCGCTCTGCTGGTGCGCCTGAACGCGCCGCCGGTCGACGGCGCCGCGAACGACGCCCTCATCGCCTTCCTCGCGGCCGTCCTCGACATGCCTCGATCGACGATTCGCATCGTCAGCGGCGAGCGCGGACGCCGCAAGCGCGTCGCGATTGCCGGCATCTCCCGCGA
Organism: Acidobacteriota bacterium; assembly: GCA_003222395.1. Lineage (GTDB taxonomy): Bacteria > Acidobacteriota > Vicinamibacteria > Vicinamibacterales > CAVVIG01 > Gp6-AA45. The sequence goes on along the minus strand of QHWB01000051.1, from coordinate 3,390 downwards.
CCGCGTCCGCGCTATCCTTGACGCGTGCTCGCGGACTTCCTGATTCACAACACCGCGGAAGTGCTGACGTGCGCCGGGCCGGCGCCGCGAGCCGGCTCGCGGCAGGGCGACGTCCGTTCGATCGCGCGCGCGGCCGTTGCCGCGTACGCGGGACGCATCGTCTTCGTCGGCTTCGAGAGCCTCGTCTCCGGCGAAGTCGAGCTCGCGCCCGAGGCGCGCATCCTCGACGCACGCGGGGGCGTCGTCGTGCCCGGCTTCGTCGATCCGCATACGCACGTCGTCTTCGCCGGCGATCGCCGCGAGGAGCTTCGGCGCCGGCTGGCGGGCGCGTCGTACGAGGAGATCGCGGCCGACGGCGGCGGCATTCTCAGCACGGTCATCGCGACGCGTGCGGCCTCCGAACGTCAGCTCGCGTCGGACACGCGCGCGCGACTGGACGAGATGCTGAGGTGCGGCACCACCACGTGCGAGGCGAAGAGCGGATACGGGCTGACGACGGAGGACGAGCTGAAGATGCTGCGCGTCATCCGGACGCTCGCCGCCGATCACCCGATCGAGCTGTCGCCGACGTTCATGGGCGCGCACGAGGTGCCGGCCGAGTACCGGAATCGCCACCGCGCGTACGTCGATCTCGTGGTGGACAGCATGATTCCCGCGGTCGCCGGCGAGGGGCTCGCCGAGTGGTGCGACGTGTTCTGCGAGCGCGGCGTGTTCACGCCCGAAGAGACGCGGGAAATCCTCGCGGCGGCGCGCGCGGCCGGCATGAAGCTGCGCATTCACGCCGACGAACTCGCGGCGAGCGGCGGATCCGGCGTCGCCGCCGACATGCACGTCCGCTCCGCCGATCACCTGATCTTCATAGATGAGCAGAACGCAAAGCGCTTCGCGGCAACCGGGGTCGTCGCGACGCTGCTGCCGATCGCGTCGTTCTACCTGAAGCTCGATCGGTTCGCGCCGGCGCGGCTCCTCATCGACCACGGCGTGCCCGTCGCGCTCGCCACCGACGTGAATCCTGGCGGCGGCTTCTCGCCTTCGATGTCGTTTGCCATGACGCTGGCGTGCTTCGGGATGGGGCTGACCCTCGAGGAGGCGCTCGTCGGCGCGACGATCAACGCCGCGTACGCGCTCGACCGCCACCATCGCGTCGGCAGCCTCGAAGTCGGCAAACAGATGGACGCCGTCGTCGTCGACGGTCCTGCCATCGACCTGATTCGCGTCGGCGCCGAACCGATTCGAACCGTCATCAAATGTGGCCGTGTCGTCTGGAAAAAGTCTTGACGCTCGTCGATAAGCCGGTTCGCGATCTGCTGGCGGCGTTCAGCTCCTCCGATCCCACGCCGGGAGGCGGCTCCGCGTCAGCGCTGGCGTCGGCCGTCGGCGCGTCGCTTCTGATGATGGTCGCGTCGCTGCCGAAGACGCGCTCCGGATCGAACGAAGACCGCGCTGCGCTCGCGGCGGCAGCCGAAGCGCTCGTCGAGCTGCGGCAACAGCTGACCGAGGCGATCGACGCCGACACGATCGCGTACGACCAGGTCGTCGCCGCCTATCGGCTGCCGAAGGGAACCGACGACGAAAAGGGCGCGAGGAAGAGCGCGATTCAGCGCGCGCTGAGGTCGGCCACCGATGTGCCGCTCGGAGTGATGCGGCTGTCCGCGCTTGCGTTGAAGCAGGCGGACATCGTCGGCGCGCACGGCCATCCGGGCGCGTCGAGCGATGTGGGCGTCGCCGCGGCGCTGCTCCGAGCCGGCATGCACGGCGCACGGCTCAACGTCGAGATCAACGTCGGATCGATCGAAGACGAAGCGTACAAGGAGGCGGTCGGATCGGAAGTTGCGGCGCTCGATCAGGTGGCGACGTAGGTGTCGACGTGAATCGTGAACTCCCACGGATATTTGAAGCCCGGGAACAATTCGAGCTGGCGGCTGTAGGACGTATCGACCGTCGTGTGGTTTCGTTCGTCGTGTCGAACGGTCAGCTGGTCCTCGTCGATCGGGATGTCGTACTGCGACGCCAGCTCCAGGATGCGCGCGCGCAGCTGGTCGTCCGAGCGTTCGCCGCGATACTGCGTGAGCTGCTCGACGGCGTCCTTGAATCGATAGTGCGACAGGTACGCCGAGCCGACCCGCCATGCCGCGTTGGCGATCGCCGCCGCGATGAGCAGCTTGATGATCAGCTTCAATGGATTTGATGGAACATCCGGTCCCAGCGAGTTCGCGTGAAGAAGTGGGCGAACACCGACACCAGTCCTTTGATCGTCGCGCCGGTCCCTTCGTCCTGATAGTCCTCGCGGCCGGCCTCGTACGACCAGTAGATGACGAGCGCCTTGCCCTTCACGTAGTCGCGGGGCAGGAAGCCCCAGTAGCGGCTGTCCTGTGAGTTGTCGCGGTTGTCGCCCATGACGAAGTAGTGGTCCGCCGGCACCGTGACCGGTCCGTACCGCTCGCGGACGTCGAACGACGTCACCTCGTGGAATTCCGATTCGCCGCTCGGCGGCTGCAGGAAGTGCACGTAGGGTTCGACGAGCGCCTTCCCGTTGACGTACACCCTCTTCTCGCGGAGCTCCACGGTCTCGCCGGGCAGGCCGATGACGCGCTTGATGAAATCGCGCTCCGGCTCCTCGGGGTACTTGAACACGATGACGTCGCGGCGCTTGATCTCGGCGACCGGCAGCAGCGCGCGTTCGACGCGAGAGGAGGTCGGACCGAACTCGAACTTGTTCACGAGCAGATGATCGCCGATGAGCAGGTTCTCTTCCATCGATCCGGTCGGAATCTTGAACGCCTGCACGACGAACGTGCGGATGAACAGCGCGAGGATGACGGCGATGACGATCGACTCGAAGTACTCGCGCGCGGTCGATTTCTTGAACGGAGCGGCCGCCTGCTTCCCCTCCGGTTTCATCTCCTTGACCGCGCCGGCGTCGGCCGTCATTCGCTCTCCGTCCCCATCTTCAGCACGGCGAGAAACGCTTCCTGCGGAATCTCGACTTTGCCGACGCGCTTCATGCGCTTCTTCCCCTCTTTCTGCTTTTCGAGCAGCTTCCGTTTGCGCGTGATGTCGCCGCCGTAGCACTTGGCGAGGACGTTCTTGCGCATCGCCTTGACCGACTCGCGCGCGATGATGCGGCCGCCGATTGCCGCCTGAATCGCGACCTCGAACATCTGCCGCGGAATCAGCTCGCGCATCTTCGATGCGAGCGCGCGGCCGCGCTCGTACGCCATGTCGCGGTGGACGATGATCGACAGCGCGTCCACCGGATCGCCGTTCACCAGGATGTCAAGCTTGACGAGCGGCGACGGCCAGTAGCCCGTCACATGATAATCGAGCGACCCGTAGCCGCGGGAGATGGTCTTCAGCTTGTCGTAGAAGTCGAGCACCACCTCGTTGAAC
>QHWB01000032.1:287022-292819 GCA_003222395.1 Acidobacteriota bacterium | reverse complement strand
CGCGGCGCAACTGACCGCTGCTCAGAACCTGTACGATCTCATCACCGGGCGTGTCAGCAGTTTCAGTTCCGAAGCGCGCATCGACGAGAACTCGGGGACATACGCGTTTCTCGGTGCGAGCATGCAGCGCGCGCGGATGCGGGAGTTCGACCTGTACGTTCAGGACCAGTGGCAGCCCCGCTCGAATCTCACCCTGAACCTCGGGCTGCGCTACGGGCGGCAGTCGCCGTTCTACCCCACCAACAACGCCTATACGCACGCGGGGATGACCGAAGTGTGCGGCATCTCGGGCGTGAGTGCGAACGGCACGTGCAATCTGTTCCAGCCCGGCGTACAGACGGGTCAGCCGACGAAGCTGCCGCAATACACGTCAGGCACGCTTGCGTACAACACGGACACGAACAACTTCGCGCCGACCCTCGGCGTCGTGTGGGTGCCGGAGCACCGCGACGACTGGCTCGGGAAGCTGATGGGACGCGCGGGCGATTTCGTCCTCCGCGCCGGATACGCGCGGAACTACAGCCGCGCAGGGTTGAGCGACTTCACGACGCCGTTCAGCAACAACACCGGGCTGACGCAGTCGCTGACGCGTACGCCCTCGACCGTCTTCCTGTTCCGCGATCCCGGCGCGCTGGCGCCGCCCTCTTTCGACGCGACGCCGTCGTACCCGCTGGCGCCGTCGCTCACCAGCTCGATCAACGGGTTCGCCGCGAACATCCAGGTGCCGTCGGCCGATTCGGTCAGCGTCGGCGTGCAACGCGCGCTCGATCGCAACACGGCCATCGAAGTCCGGTACGTCGGCACGTGGGGCCACGACATCTGGCTGAACCAGAACTACAACGAGTTCGACATCTTCAACAACGGGTTCGTCGACGAGTTCCGCAAGGCCCAGGCCAACCTGCAGGCGAACATCGCCGCCGGCAGGGGCAACACGTTTGCCTTTACCGGCGTCCCCGGAACGTCGCCGCTGCCCATCTTTCTGGCGTACTTCAACGGCGTGAACAGCGTCTCGGCGGGCGATCCCGCGAAGTACACCGGCAGCAACTGGACCAACTCGACCAATCTCGGATTCCTGGCCATCCGGAACCCGAACCCGTTCGCGTTCGCATGTCTGAGCGCCGGAACCTCCAACCCGGTAGGCAGTGGGGCCGGCTGCAGCGCGACGACGCGGCAGAACGGCTTCATTGGCAATGCGACGTTCCGCGCCAATGCGGCGGCGGCCGGGCTGCCCGCGAACTTCTTCATCGTCAATCCGGATGCGCTCTCTGGTGCGTTCATCACCGACGGCGTCGGCGTATCACGGTACAACGCCCTGCAGGTCGAGATGCGGCGACGATTGGCCGGGGGCCTGCAAGCACAAGCTAGTTACACGCTCGGACGCCAGTACGGGACCGTCGCGGACACCAACCGCAACCTGTTGACGCTCCGGGCGCCGTCGCCGGCGCTGCGGGCTACGGGCGACGCCGGCGGCGCCGTCGGGAGCGACATTACCAGCACGTTCAAGCTGAACGTGGTCTACGACCTGCCGATCGGTGAAGGCCACCGCGTCGGCGGCGACAGCAACGGCTTCGTCAGCCACCTCCTGAGCGGCTGGCAGGTGGGCGTCGCGTCGATCATCCGGAGCGGCGAGCTGATCGATCTGGGCAACGTCAGGATGGTCGGCATGACGAAGGACGACTTGCAGGGGATGTTCCAGCTGCGGTTCGATGCCGTGGGGAATCACGTCTACATGCTCCCGCAGGAAGTGATCGATCAGACGATCAACGCGTTCAACGTGAGCGCGACGTCGCCGACGGGGTACGCCGGCGCGCCGCCAAGCGGCCGCTACTTCGCACCGGCCAACGGTCCGGACTGCATCGAGCTTGACAGCGCGCAGCGCTACGGCGCCTGCGCGTCGCAGTCGCTCGTGGTGACGGGCCCGATGTTCGGGCAGACGGATCTTCTCTTCTCGAAGCGCACGAAGGTGACGTCGCGGACGAACGTTCAGGTCGGCGTGAACGTTCTGAACCTGTTCAACCAGCCGAACTTCATCCCGGTAGGGCAGGTAGGAGGCAACACGAGCATCAGCGCCGCGAACGCGACGAATGTCCTGAGCAACTACGAGGTGACGCAGCTGGCGGGGACGAACACTAGCCGCCTGATCGAGCTGTTCATGCGCTTCAACTGGTGACCTGTCGTTAAGGGGGTGTGGCTGCTGAAACTCCGATTCTGCTGCAACCGTTGAAGTTCCCGCCACTGACAGGTAGGCTCTCGCCGGGATGACTTCCGTACTCGTCTCGGTCTTGGCGACGCTTCCGGGATTGCTGCGGTCGCGCGCCGCGCTACACGTTGAGGTACCGGTGTCGTTCGCCAGAATCAGATCGCCTGTGCCTACCGGAGAGTCCGTTCCCGTTGTCTCTGTTAATGTTGCGGGCGACGATGGATAGGCTTTCTCGGCGATGATGTCCGTCGTCTTCTCATTCCTGGCGTCCGTGCGGGGGTGGGCACGCTCTCGCACTGCTTTACAGCTTGGGGTGCTCGCCTGCGGCACCAGCTGCAAAGTCCCGGAGCGATCGCGCCCTCGTCGGCTGAGACTCTCACGAGCTGATCGCATTCTTTGGGTCTGCCTGTCACGTGTGTGGACCGGGTGGCGCGGCGCACTCGTCATCGTGAAACCGGAGACGGTGATGGCTTGGCATCGCCAAGGCTTCCGACTGTTCTGGACCTGGAAGAGCCGTCATCGCGCAGGTCGACCAGCCGTCCCTACTGAAAAGTCCGTTCGTGGCGGCAGTTGATGTTACGGCCGTCGGTGGATACGCTTCTCGGCCTTGATCTCGGTGCTGCACTCGCTCCTCTTGACTGCGGACGCTGACACGTTCGCGCGCCGACCTCCAACTCGAAATCCTGGCCTTGCGGCGCCAGCTGGCGGTGCTGCAGCGCAGCCGCCTCCGGCGGGTGCGGCTCGCGAAGGCGGACCGCTGGCTCTGGGTCCTGCTCTCGCGCCTCTGGACCCGATGGCGGACGGCACTCGTCTCGTCAAGCCCGAGACGGTCGTCGCATGCACCGACGCGGTTTCCACATGTGGTGGACCTGGAAAAGTCGGCGTCGCCTCCGGCGACCGACTGTGCCCGCCAACATCCGCACCCTGATTCGCGACATGGCCGAGGCGAACCCGCGCTGGGGCGCGCCGCGGATGCTCGGCGAACTGCTGAAGTTCGGCATCGACGTGTGTCAGGCGACCGGCGCGAAATACATGGGCTGTCGACGCCAGCCGCCCTCGCAGACGTGGCGCACGTTCCTGAGCAATCACGTCGGCCAGATCGTCGCCGCCGATTTCTTCGTGGTCCCGACGGTGACGTTCCGCCTCGTGTTCGTGCTGGGTGCTGCTCGCCCACGATCGGCGCCGCATCCGAGACGTGGCGGTCACCGCGCATCCGACGGCGGCGTGGACGGCCCAGCAGGTGCGCGAAGCGTTTCCGTGGGACGAGGCGCCTCGGTATCTGATCCATGATCGCGACCACGCGTTCGACGCGCTTGCGGCCACCGCGAAGGCGATGGGAATTGAGGAAAGGCTCACCGCCCCACACGCACCCTGGCAGAATCCATTCGTCGAGCGATTTGTGGGATCCGCGCGTCGCGAATGTTTCGACCACGTGATCGTGTTCAGCGAAGCCGGCGCTCGGAAGTTGATGGCGCGGTACGGTTCGTACTACCAAAAAGCGCGGACTCACTTGGCGCTGGACAAGGACGCGCCGATTCCCCGTCCGGTCATGCCAGTCGAAGATCGAAAATGGCACCTGGCACGAACAGACCGACAAGGTCGTCGCCCTGCGCGTGGCGATCGAGCAGTACCGCGCGTACTCCAAGGTTCAGAATCGCTCACACAACACCTACATCGAGCCGGTATTGAAAATGTGGGAGCGAGAGCTCGACCCGAAACAGAACCAGCTCGTCGCCCGCGTAAACCCCGGGCAGATCGACGCGGTCAAGCAGCGCCGCGCCAAGGAAGTCGAGCGCACCACGGCCGACAAAGATCTTGGCGTCCTGAAAGCGTTCTTTAGCTGGTGCATCGACCGCGGAATGGCGGCGACGAATCCGGTCTGCAAGTCGAGTCACACTCGCCTCACCTGGTCGACAAGATGGTTCTGGCTCGCAACATCGGCCTCAGGCGCAGCAATCTGTTTCGGGCGGAATGGGAGTGAGTGGACTGGTTGAACCGGGTTGTGCGCGTGCCAAAGTCGAAGAACAATCGTCCGCGCGATGCTCTCCGGCGAGCGCGACCCGAACACACTCGCGGCGTTCAGCCACCCCGGCATTCACGCCACCCGAGACACGATCGCCAGGACAAGCTTGCGCATACGCATCCTCCTCGAGAAAGGGTGCGGTGGCTAAAGCGCGAGTCCCGTGCCCGCTCGAGTCGTGAATCTTGGCCCCATCCGCTCGGCCGCGGACGGCTACGGCTTCGGCGGCGATGACCGACGAGGGATAAGGCGTTTCTGCGGCTGTGCCCAAAACCTGCCTGGCACGATCGAGTGGGTCGCGGATCCGCGCGGCGTGCTCGCGGCCGTGACGCGAAGGCTCACAAATCTCTGACGGCCGTCCACCCGGCGACGCCGGTTGCGGTTCTCACTGCGCGCACGATTGCGTCGGCCAAGACCTCGGCCGCAATTGCGCCGAGCGCGGTCAGCGACACCGAGACGTTCGAGAGGCCCGTGGAGACCGCAATGATCTGATCGCCATCGCCTTGGGTGTGGTACGGGTTAATCGCGCGTGCGGCGCCGGTATTCGCCATCATGGCGAGCTTCGTGAGCTGCAACTTGGTGAGCGTCACGTTCGTGCCGACGACGGCAAGCAGTGTGGCGCGCAGCGGATCGTCTGCAAGCGGCGCGTTGGCCGCCGGCGCCACCCCAAGATCGTGGCGCAATACGTCGGCGCTCTGCGCAAAGCCGCGGCCATCGGCCGTTCGCGCTCCCGCCACGATGGTTCCGTGGCGCCAGTCGAGGATGTCGCCGGCGCTGTTGACGACCACGAGCGACGCGATCACGACGTCGCCGAGACGAGCCGAGGCGGTGCCGATGCCGCCCTTCATGCCAGGCATACCGCGGGCGACGAACATCTTGCCCACGGTGGCGCCGGCACCGGCGCCGACGCTCCCTTCGGTGACGGCGCCATTCGTGGCCGCCTCACACGCGCGATGGGCCTCGTCCGGACCCACGCGGATCCGGCCGTCGCCGATCGCCAGGTCATCGATGACTGCGCCGACAACGATCGGCACGCGGACGTTCGGCACGCCCCAGTCGTACCCCACGCGCCGCTCCTCGAGGAAACGAACGACCCCGGCGGTCGCGCCGAGTCCCATCGGGCCGCCGCCTGCCAGCAGGACACCGTGAATGTGATCCAGCGGACTCACGGGCTGCAGCATCACTCCGAGCGATTCCCCAGGCGCCGAGCCGTCGTAGTCCACTCCGGCCGTCGCCGGATTGTCGAACAGGATAGCCGTGCAACCGGTCGGTCGGCGCGTGTCGGTGAAGTGCCCCACGCGCACGCCGCCGATGTCGGTCAAGGAGCCGGCAGAGGGAACCGGTGCGGACTGACCTGCGGTCGCGGCGATGATCGGCGTGGCCGCCAGAATGGTCATCCCACCGGCGTTCAGAAATTGCCGTCGTGAAACTCGCACACCTTCTTCCCCAGCCATGGCTGTCTTCTGCTCCTTCTCAGGAATCCGAGCGCGTCACCCCAATCAATACACCTGCACGCCGTTTCCGGCGCCAGGAATATCGACTGGCCTGCCAACTGGTGCTTGAAACACAAAAACGAT
>QHWB01000032.1:0-287000 GCA_003222395.1 Acidobacteriota bacterium | reverse complement strand
TGTCACAGTGGCCCGCGCTGAGCGCCACCGTCCAGTGGCCGATCGGGTGCTTCAATCGACCATGGACGTCATGGAGCTTCGATGAAGCGCTGACACAGATTGCAGCGGCGGGATACCGCACGACCGGCCTGCTCACGCGCACCAAAGACGAGCCGTTCATTGGCTCGGAGGCGACGCCGGAATACCTGGTCAGGCTGAAACAGCGGATTACCGCCAGCGGCCTGACGGCGAACATGGCCGCGCTGCATTCGCGGCACGACATTCCTCTGCGCGATTCGATCGCCGACGTCCGTCGGCAGATCGACCACGCCGATGCGCTCGCGCTGACTTATCTGCTCAGCTTCGGCGTCGACAGCACGGATGAGTACGAGCACTACTACAAGGTGATGAGCGATGCGGCGGCGTACGCGCAGGAACGCCGCATCAAATTGGTCATGAAACCTCACGGCGGCAGCAGCGGCACCTCGGACGACATCGTTGCAGCCATGAAAGCGGTCCAGCATCCGAATTTCACGATCTGGTATGACGCCGGCAACATCATTTACTACACGGGCAAGAATCCGGTCGAGGAGCTGAAACCAATCGCGCGGCACGTCAGCGGCTTCTGCGCGAAGGACTGCGGCGCGCTGAAAGGCGACGTGATGATTCAGTTCGGCACAGGCAAGGTGGATTTCGCGGCCGTCTTCGGCACGCTGAAGACCGCCGGATTCGCCGGACCAATCATGGTCGAGTGCTGCAAGGTCGGCGCAACCGCCGTCGAGACGATGGCACATGCGCGGGACAATCGCCGGTTCCTCGAAAACGTCCTGGCGCAGGTGTAGGCCCTGGAGCTCTGAAACGGCATGCTCCCAGCGGATCGGAAACTGGGAGTGGCCGTCTGCGGCGTCGGCTGGTGCGCGTCGCAGCACATCACGGCGTTTCAGCGCAACCCGCGCACGGCCGTCAACTGGCTGTGCGCGCGCGACGCGGATCGCGCCCGCGCCAGCCTCGCGAAGTACGGCATCGCGCTGCCCCAGGCGCGGATCACGACCAGCTACGACGACATCCTCCGCGCCTCGGACGTGGACATCGTGTCGATCGCGACGCCGAACCAGTTGCACGCGACGGAGGCGGTCGCGGCGGCGCAGGCGGGCAAGCACATGCTGCTCGAGAAGCCGACCGGCCTCGACGTCGCAGAGCTCGTGCGCATTCGCGACGCGGTGCGGCGGGCCGGCGTCCGAACGATCGTCTCCTTCGAGCTGAGATACAACCCGTTTCTGAAGTTTGCGCGCTCGCTGGCTGCGGAGCGCCGGGTGGCTCGGCGAGATCCGGTTCGCGCGCACGCAGTATCTGTCGCGCGTCACCGACTGGTATAGCGGGTGGGCGTGGGTCCGCACCAAGGAGAGCGGCCGCAGTCACCTGCTTTCTGCCGGTTGTCACGCGGTCGACGCGCTGCGCTGGTGTTCCGGCCTCGAGCCGATGACGGTGAGCGCGTTTCACACGCGCTTCACCGGCGGTTACGAATGGCCCACGTCGATCGTCGTCAACATGACGCTCGAGGGCAAGGCGCTCGGCCACATCGCCAGCTCGACCGATTTCATGCTGCCCTATTCGTTTCTCGTCGAGCTGATGGGCGATCGCGCGACGCTGCGGCAGGATCTGCTGCAGTCGCTCGATGCGCCGATCGATGCCGAGCGGCTCGCCGCCGCCAACCCGCTCCCCGACGTCCGGCTCGCGGCGACCACCGATCCTGCCGGCCGGCCGGCCATCCGCATCCTCTGCACGATGCCCGATTCGGCCGACGTGGCGCATCATCCGTTTCAAGACGAGATCGATGAGCTCGTGGCGTGCGTGCTCGAGAAGCGCCACACCACGATCGACGTCTTCGACGCGCAGAAGACGATGGAGGTCTGCCTCGCGGCCGACCGATCGGCGGAGCTCGGCGGCACGCCGGTTTCGCTGCCGCTGATCGAGGCAACGGAGTACCCTCCCCTGTCTGTAATTCATGACTGAGGCCGCCGATGTCGAACACGCCGTCGCGCCGTGAGTTTCTCCAGGTGGTGGCCGGGGCGGCGTCGGCCGGCGCGATCGCCGTCGCCAAAGCCGCCGTGAACGATTGGCGCGCGCTGTTCGACGGCAAGACCACAGCCGGCTAAGGACTACCCGCAGTACGCGCGGGCGCGGCGCGGACACATCGGGCTGCAGGACCACGGCGACAAGGTCGCCTTCCGCAACATCAAGATTCGTCCATAACGGCGACAGCCATGCGTATGATGCGAAGCTTCGTCTAGAGATCCTTCACGTGCATATCGTAAAGGCGATCGCGAACTACCACTCCGCTCGAATACCCAGCCGCATGCTCCGCATGCCGGCCTGCTGAATGAATCCGGCGCTGCCGCCAACGCCGGTCACGCGGCCGGCGCTCACGTTGGTCGGTGTGACGTTCAAGTTCGGGTTCGCCCACTGCGGCGTGTTGAAGAGGTTCGTCGTCGTGAGCTCGACGCGCAGCGCCGGTCCCGCCGCGCGGTCGGCCAACCGGAATCGCTTGTGCACGCCGAAATGCCAGAGATTCAGGCCCGGACCTTCAATCACGCCGCGGCCCGCCGTCCCGAATCGTCCGATCGGCGGGGCCGCGAATGCGGTGATGTCGTACCACGGGAACGCCGTGATCGGTGTCCCTCCAGGGACGGTCTGGCCGTCGAGATTCGGATCGTTGAGCAGATCCGGACGAATCGAGACGACCGGCCGCGTCGCCGTGTTCGTGAACCGCGTGCCGGTTGGATCGGGCACCGAGATCGTCGGCGTGAGATAGCCGCCGGTCTGCAGATACGAGACCAGCGAAAGCTCCCAGCCGCCGAGCGCCGCATCGACCGCGCCGGGAGCGTTGGCGAGCCACCGGCGCTCATGGCCGAACGGCAGTTCGTACATGACCGCGCTCGTCACGCGATGCCCGGGTGTCGCCACGTCGGGACCGCGCTCACGCGCCAGGTCGAACGGGTTCTCGATCGGCGTGGTGTAAATGCCGCCGTTCGGGGCGTTCCCGCCGGTGTCGCCCAGATCCCGCGCGGCCGTGTACGCCACTTGAAAGAACAATCCTTGCGAGAAGCGGCGTTCCGCTTCGACCGTCACCCCGTGATAGTCGTGCGATCCGCCGTTGTCGGCGTACGTGATGTCGGGAAACTGCGGAAACGGCCGCGGCTTCTCGATGTACAGGCGACCGTCTGCCACCGGCGCGTTGGCATCGCGCTCGTACCACATCGCCCGGCCCAGTGTCGCGATGTACGACACACGGAATCCCGTATTCCAGCGCTCGTGCTCGACCGTGACGTTGAACTGATGCGTGTACGGAATGCGGATGTCCGGATTGACCGCGAGCGGCAGACCGATCGCCGCTGGTCCTGACGTTCCACCCGTCGGAAACACCGTCGGCAGGACGACCACCGGCAGCCGCGGAGAACGGTGCGCGCGCCGCCGAACGGACGATACGCGACGCCGATGCGCGGCGCGAAGTTGTTGCGGTCGGTCCGGAGCAGAGTGCGCGCGGGCAGCCCGACACTGCTGGCGGACACGACGTCGACGTAGCCTGTCGGCATCAGCGGCGACACGTCGTCGCGACCGCCGTCGGGGACGACGATGCGGCCGCTGGTGATGTCGAAGATGGCCTGCCGATCGTTGCGCTCGAACCAGCCGGGATGCAGGTCGTACCGCAGCCCGAGGTTCAGCGTGAGATTTCGCGTGACCTTCCAGTCGTCCTGCGCGAAGAAGTCATAGGTCCAGCGCCGCCGCTGCGCGGCAATCGGCGGAAACGCTCGCGACGCGGTGTTCGGCACGCCGAACAGGAAATCGGCGTAGGGATTGCCGCTGGCAGCGATCCCCGGGACGGCGGTGAACCGGCCCGTGAAGTCGAGCGCGCCGAAGAGATTCGGTGACGCCACGCTCTCGTCATTATCGATGCGCCGGATTTCCGCGCCGCCTTTGACGGTATGGGTGCCGCGCTGCCAGGTCGTCTGGTTCTGCAGTTGATAAATCCGATTCAGGAATCCCGGATTCGTCCAGTCCACTTGCGACAGTCCGGTGTCGGCGAGCTCGAGCCCCCTCACCGTACCCGAGATCGGATTGTTGTTATACGTGTAACCGCCGCGAAATTCGCTGACGAGCGACGAACCCAAAATGCGCGTGTACGACGTCGTCAGCGCTCTGGTCTGGCGCAGCTGATCGCGAACCCCGAACGCCGGCAGATTGCCTTCCCATACCGGATTCGTACTCTCGGACAGGGTGAACCGTCCGAACAGGCGATTCGCCGGGTCGAAGTCATGGTCGATCCGCGCGGTCCAGTAGTACGGCTTCGCCCGATCGATCTCCAGCGTCTGGCGGAAGTTGTTGGTCTGCAGCACCGCGGTGTTGCCGGAGTTGGGGAGCGGAAAGAAGCGATCCTGAAGCTTCACCGCCACCGGATTCAGCGCGGCGACAGGAATGCGGCCGTCGGCGTAGACCTCGCCGGTGAATGGGTTCCGAATCGGACGCCCCAACGCGGAAAAATCGCCGCGGCGCCACGGCTCGATGGGCACCGTCGGGTTCAAGTCGACCGAGGTATTGCTGCCGTCGACCGTCTCGGCGGAGACGAACCAGAACGTCCGCGCGTGGCCGTTGTAGACCTTGGGAATCACAACCGGTCCACCCGCCGCGACACCCGGGAAGTGCACCCAGCCCGCCTGCCGCTGGCCTGAGAACGGATTACGCGCGCGAAACGAGGGTCCCTGGTAGTAATCGAAGAGGGAGCCGCTGAAACGATTCGCGCCCGACTTCGAGATGATCGTCACCTGGCCGAGGCTCGGAAACTCGGCGCTGTTGTTCGCGAGATCGATCTTCACTTCCTTGAACGACTCGATGTAGTTCGCGAGCGGGCCAACCGGACTCTCGCCGACGCCGTCGCTCATCGACGTTCCGTCGATCGCGAACTGCGACTGGTTGTATTTGCTGCCGGCGAACGAGTAGGTGCCGGCGCGCAACGACAAGGTCGGCGTCACAGCCAGGAACGACCACACGCCGGGATCGTTCAGCGGCAGCGTCCGGAGCTGCTCTGCCGTACGGACGTCGCTGACACGCGGCGTCTCGAGCTCGATCGGCGTGGCGCCACCGGTGACCTGGACCGCCTCCGAGAGCACGCCGACCTCGAGCTTGGCGTCGATGCGCCGCACATCGCGAGTCACCAGGAGAATATTGGTCACGATGAACTCGCGAAGGCCCGGCGCCGTGATGCTCAACATGTACGGCCCTTCGCGCAGCTGGGTGACGGTGTACACGCCCTCGCGGTTGGTCGTCGTCTTCGTCGCGATCGACGTTTCGACGTTCGTGGCGGCAACCTCCGCGCCGGGGATGACGCCGCCGCTCGAGTCGGTGACCGCGCCGGTAATCGTCGCGAACGTCGTCTGCGCGGCAGCCGGCCACGCAGACGCGAGAAGGAACACCATCATCGCCGCGAAGGTACGGAGTTCGACGCGCATGAAACGCTCCTGACCGTGGAAAGTTGAGGGAACGGAAGGAACAGATACATGACATGACTCAGCGCGTCAAGCTCAGCACGGGATAACCGCGCAAATTCGCGCGATAGAACGGCTGAGATGACTGCCGCTAACGCACGTATCTCTCCAGCCGCGGGAATGTGAAGACGGTTGTGAGTGAAACGGGACAGCTTTGATCAGCGCTTTTTTGAGGCTGTTCACCGATTTGAGTACAGCGATTCTTTCATCAGGTCGCGTCCATCGTCGAAATTCGTGAGATGGAGCAACACGTAACGTGTGGCTTGCCCTCAGATCGCGATGCGCAAGGCGCGTCTCTACCACACAAACGGAACCAGACGAAAGCGTACTCTGCGCATGTATTCTGTATACCCGGGCAAATCTCTCTGCAGGATTTTCTCCTCGTCGAGAAGCCGCCACAAAAGTACGGGCATGAAAGGCACGATCAGGCCGAGCGACCACCACGAACCGAGCGCGAGCGGCATTCCGACGAAAAGCCAAATGGCCCCGGTGTACATCGGATGACGCACGCGCGCGTACGGCCCCGTGTCGATCACTTTTTGATCCTTCTCCACGCGAATGTTCGACGCGGCGAAACTGTTGACCCGGGTCACCGTGAAGATGAAGAGGAAGGACAGCAGGACCACCACATCGCCAAGAATCGACACCCACGGGGCAACCGGCGACCACGCGTTTCGGTAATCGAGCACGGACAGGACGATCAACGCAAAAAACGCGAGGAGGACCAACGACACGATGATTTTCTGGGACCACTCTCGCTCATGTTGCGGCCCGGCCTTCAACCGACGCTCGAGAAGCGGTCTGTCGTAGATCGCCAGGTACACGCTGAAGCCAACGGTCGACGCGGCAAAGATCCCCAGGAACAGCCAGCCTTGCCAGTAGTCGAACGTGCCGGCCGGCCAGAAGATGAGGACGACAAAGAGGAGGATCCCGAGCACTCCTTTAACGATCGCCTGCCGATGGAGCGGATCCATATCAAGCACCAGGTCGGTAGATTGTCGCAGCAATCTGGCGCACACGTTCAAAATGGTGAGCTGGTACAACGCAGTGGCTCCCACTACACCACGTGTCTGAGCCAGAGCAATGTTTAGGCTCCAACTGGCGCCGGTCTGGTCCACTAAAATGGTAATTACCCGGCCACCTGCGCGGACCGCACTTGGGGTGGGCGGTCTGCTCGGCGGCCTGGACGAAGAAGAGCGATACCACGTGGCCATCCTGAATGGGATGGTGTTCTCTCTTGATGTGCAACCAACAAGGGAGGACCGGTGGGATCGCGCCGCGATTGTACGTGGATTCTGGGCTTGTCGGGGTTTCGGGTCGTGACGATGGACGAGGCGGAAGACAGCCGGCTGACGATTCGGATTGAACGTCGCGGCGTGCGCCGGTGACACCTGTAGTGGCTGTGGTCGACGCGCGGGTCGCGTGCGATCGAGCCGAGAGCGGACGTGGGACGACCTGCCGTGGGCGTCGCATCATGTCACGCTCATCTATCCGCAGTGCCGCCTCGTGTGTCGGGCCTGCGGGATTCGCACCGAGCGCATCGAGTTCGCCGACGCCAAAGCGCGCGTCACTCGACGCTTGCGACAGCAGATCGGCGTGGACTGTCAATCGATGCCGACCAGTCACGCAGCCGTCCGGCATGGCGTCACCTGGGGCAAAGCGCGTCGCGTAGAGAAAGCCTTCCTGGCGGAGTGGGATCGCACGCGCGTGAAGCGCCAGCCGCGGCATATCGGCCTCGATGAGATCCAACGCGGCAAAGGCCAACGCTTCTGGACGGTCCTGTCCGATGTCGTGCACGGCGAGGTGATCGGCCTGCGCCAGGACCGGAGCGAGGCCACGGCCACGGCGTTGCTGACGGAGGACCTGACCGCTCGGCAACGCGGGGCGATCACCGCCGTGTGCACCGACATGCATCGGCCGTATCTCAATGCGGTGGGCACGGTGCTGTCGAAGGCCGAGATCGTCTTCGATAAATTCCACGTGCTGCAGCACGCCAGCGCCGCGCTCAACGACGTGCGCCGCCAAGAATTCTTTCGGGCGGGCGCGGTCATGCGCGAGCACGTCGCGGGAAACGCTGGCTGTTGCTGCGACGCTGGAAGACCGTCCGCGGGTCGAAGCGCCGAGAACTCCAAACCTTGTTCGCCGCGAATCGCCGCCTGTTCAAAGCGTACGTGTTGCGGGAGCAACTCGATCGGTTGTGGACCTACAAGACGCGACCCGGCGTGTTGAATTTCCTGAACGGCTGGATCAACGCGCTCCGTTGGCAACGCCTGCCCGAGATGGATCGCCTCGGCGAGTTCCTCTTCCGTCATATCGAGGGCATCGCCGCGTACTGCGATCACCTCGTGCGCTTCGGCGTGGTCGAGTCGATCAACACGACGATCAAAGCCGTCCTTCGACGGGCACGCGGGATGCGGGATGAACAAATGCTGCTGCTGAAATTGAAGTGGACCACCGCCCACCCGATTCGATCGGCACGAGACTTGGCGGCCTTTCTGACCGCTCAACCGCTGCACTCAAATCGGTGAAGACCGTAAAAGGGGGACATTCGGGTCGTACGTAGCGCTCGATTCTCTGAGCGCGACCTCCTACCTCGAACCAGTCAACTGCGCCTGCCACACACCGCACGTTCGCTTACGTGCGATCGGAAACGGTGCGAACGATTCGGCGAGCCGCTCGTCATCCGTGTCGTGTCTTGGCGGTCACGTGTCCACTTAATGCCAGCTGATCACGACAATGTTCTTGCCTCCGCAAATCACCAATCGTTGATGCTCCTGAACGGTGGACGATCTACGTGCGAGTACCCTGCGTTGTTCGGAACATGTCGCATCCATCGCATTGTTGAGTGCGGAGCGCTCACGTTGTCTGACAGGCAACATCTTGACGGCGTTATAAACACCGTATTCTAATGGCGACAGATACAGGCACCGTGCGTGGGCTACATGGTGTCTGGCCGTCCGGTCCGCAATGACTGGACGGAGGCGGCATGCCGTTGGGCCTCGCTGGCCGCCAATGAACAGCGAGAGTGGATGGCTCGCCCACGCGAGTCCGTTCTCGGCGTCTGCTCTGCTCCGAGATGGCTCGGGAGGTCGACTACGACCTTTTCGTCCCTGCGACACCAGGGAGTTGGCTTAGGCAGAAACGGGTCGCCCCTGCTAAGGCCGAAGCTTGGGCAAATGCACCGCGCGCGCTTAGCGTGCCGCAGGAGGCGTTATGCCCGTTCCTCGCGTCGGTCCTATCGAACCTGGTCTTGTTCTTCGTCGTAGGGAGCTCGGTCTCACATTACGTGAACTCGCCCAGCGCGCTCGCATCTCATACCTAAAGCTCCACTACTTCGAACACGGCCTCCGACCGCGCCGTGACGAACTGCGTCGGCTCGCCCGCGCGCTCCAGTGCCACCCATCTGACCTCATTGGAGGATGCGATGAGTGAAGCGCATTCGCCGTGGATGAGGCTGAGCGAGGCCTGTGAATACGCGCGACTTTCAGTTCCTACCTTGCGGCGCGCGATCAAAGCGGGTCGACTCGAAGCCGTCAAGGTCAACGGCGCGCGCATGTACCGAGTTCGGCAGGACGCGATCGATGCGTACCTCTGTGCGTGGGTGTGCGGGCCGCTGGACCGAGAGGTGCGGCGATGAACACAGACCTGTCCACAGCCGACGAGCGCACCGTCGCAGCCATTCTGCTGATCTCGAAGGGCTTCGTCCCGTGGCCACTACGGTATTCGAATCGCGACCACCGGACCGAGAACTGGACGCAACTGTCATTATTAGCGCGTAGCGGTAGCCGACGTCACGAACGCTGGATCCAAGTACAGGTTGAAGAGCTCATCGATGGATTCATCGCACCCTGCACCTTCGAGGTCTTGACTGGTGCGATCTCACGCGTCATCGCGTTGCGAACGTGGAACGTGGAATCAGACGTTGTTGTCGCGATCCAACTGCCACCGACGCCGCTTGTCATCGAGAACGCGGGCGGAACCTATTACTTCTTTCGCCATCCTGATCATCGGATCGGCACGACGTACGCGACTGTGCCGTACCAGGGGAGCGTGACGCTTCTCCAGATTATCGGTGATGGCGGGGCGGTCATCATACCGCCGGTCTTGTTCGAGCGGGTTTGTGAGTGGCCCGACGTGGCCGACCTTCCGTCGCTCGACTTTACAAACCTGATGGTAGGTCTCCCATGAACAGTGACGCCGTGATCTTGGGCCTCAATGAACGGCACGCTGTTGTGCGCTTAGGTGGACGCACAGCCATCATCACCGAGGACACGGATCCCGTACTGAATCGGACCTTTTATGCGTACGGCTCGTTCCAGGACATCCGGAACCTGTACTCCAATCGCCAGGTTATCGTAGGTGAGGATCGGAACGGGGATCCGATTTGGAAGTCGCTCGGCGACGCGTGGTTGGAGCACCCTATGCGTCGTCAATATGACGGCATCACCTTCAGTCCTGGTCGAGACGTACCTGGATGGTTCAACTTGTGGCGAGGATTCGCTGTCCAGCCTCGGGCTGGCGATTGGTCCTTATTGTCGAACCATGTCTACGACAACATTTGCTGTGGGAACGCGGAGCACTTCTGGTACCTCCTCAATTGGATGGCTGCGACCGTTCAGCGTGCCGGAGAACCGGCGGAGGTCGCGGTTGCGCTTCGAGGCAAACGCGGCACGGGCAAAGGTGTGTTCGGACGCGAGCTCGGCGCGCTCTTCGGTCATCATTTCGTCCACATCGCGCACGCACGTCATCTCACGCAGGGCTGGCGGGGCCTGTGCCAAGACCGAACCGACGCAGCGGCTGCTGGCGTGGGATGTCAATAATAGGTCGTTAATATATGTGTTGATCGCTGATTGTGTCTTCGGCGAATGTGTCGCGTTGTATGCCGGCCAGCTTCAAAAGTCGACACGTGTCTTCGAATTCGTTCATCGCTCGGTGAGCGCGATGCGTTGTGAGAACGGGCAGTGGGTAGCGATATACTCCGACTCCCATCGAAACATTGAACATCCGCTGACAAGCCGGCTGCGGCGGTCTGAACGGGCGACGTCTCTCTTGACCTCGCCGACGTCGTTAGAGTTAGAGAGATGTTCACAGATTGTTCACTGCGGTTCAAATCGTGGGCGTGCAACCAGCGGTACTTGCAGCTGTGGAGTGGGGCGGCGTGAGCACACAGATCGGTGATCATGACGGTTCGAAGAGGTCTTTTCCGCAGATCGTCCTAACCACCATCTGTGTCTCGCTGCTGGCGAGCTCGTCGACCAGGGTCTTAAACTGAGTCTGAGCCTCATTGGACCATGCGTCCTTGACGGTTGAGAAGATGAACTCCGCGAAACCCAGCGAGGCGAGGAATCGAGCGCGGGCGATGTCCTTTTCTTCCACTTGGTCGCCGGTCTTGCATTCGGCGGCAACCAGCCGCTGATTCGCAACAAAACACACGTCCAACTCCGCCTCTGGCCTGTCCCCTCTGAGAATCTCGAGCCCAACTGCCATGCAGGTCGCCTGACGCTCGCTGGTCTCACGGAAAAGCGTAAGAGCGTTGATGATCAGATCTTGGTCGACCGCGCGATTCATGAGGCTATTGAGTCGGAACTGCCAGGCCCGCTCGCTTCCATTCTCATCGAGCAGGGGCAGAGAAAACTCCCCGGAACAACCCGGGCATACCAGGCGTTCCTGTAGATGGTCCACGGTGTGCCAGTCGGAAGTCCCACAATGTGGGCACTGAAGAAATAGGCCTCGCCGCAGAGCACCGATTCGCAGCAGGGCTTCGACGGTTGTCGGTACGGTGTCCCTCGGCCTAAGCTCCGAGTCCGACATCAGCTGCGCCATGGTCCTTGGAATCCCTTTCAACTCCGGTCCGACGTCGAGATCGCCTAATGCCGTCAGGATGTCGGCCTCGGCACGCGGGCCTGTCCCGAGCAGTTGACTCACTCGTTGGGCGACTTTCTTCGAGCTCTTAAGCGCCAGCCGGTACACGAGAGCGTGCGATTGGCGCGTGGCAAGGACGCCGAGGTTCTCGACGCCGCCCACGAGCGAGATCATGGCTTCCGCGTATCGACCCGACTGACCCGTCCGTATGGTGAGTCCTCGGTCATGAAACCAAGCTGAAAGGGCTGCCGACTCTGACGGGAGAAAGTAGCTGTCGTATTTCGCCGCGCTAATCGCACCGGAAAAATGGGTGAGCCCCCAACGTGACAGCCATGCGTCGCGGTGAATCGAAGCGGCCAGTGACTTGGACCGCGGAAGCCGTTTCCACACCTCGCATTCAATGTCGATGCATACATTGCCCCAGCCGGACTTGATGCCTGGGATCGGATCATGACGAACGGGATTGACTGCGTTCTCCACCCACTCCACTGGATGCGATATTCCGGCGCCCGCACCTGCACGAAAGGAACCTGGTGCGTCGCCACCGACAAACAGGAACGTGAGCTTTCGCGCTGACGCGTCTTCCTGAGTAACATCCCGACCAAAGCTGTGACTAACCGTGAAGCGTCCGCTCGCCGCCTTCTGTAATTGAGGGTGCTCCTCAAGCACCAGCCGCACGCGTTCGTAGTCGTCGGATGTCCATGTGTGGCAGAGGAGATCGATCGATGACGACATACCCACGACGCTCAGTTTCCTCCGGATAGTTCCGAGGAGTGCGTCAAGCGCACCGGCATTAGCGATGACATCGAACGGACACAGGATCGTCCGCCTGCCCAGTTCTTGGAACTGAGTGACCTCTCGTACCGCTCGAGTGGCCCAGAACCAGCAGAGCGAATTGACCGATTCGCCGAATACAATATCGAACGCGTTGTATTCGGTGCCATCCGTGACAATCGTCGGACGAAGTTTGAATGAGGTCAGATTGAGAGGACTTCGGTTCCAAGCCGTCGTTGTCAACAGCTCCCACAACTCGTCTGAGGTCGGATCGAGCACCTCCGTCGCGGTGGCTAGTTGCTCGTTGTACAGATCTTCTTGGCCCGGATAGACTTTCCCGAAAGCAGCGAGATTGACCGCCGACGACCATCCGGGAACCTTCGGAATGGACACGGTGCGTTTACGCTCGTCGTCCGGCACAGCGCCAACGGCGTGCATCGAGTGATCGTTCTCGTCGAACGATCTGCCGTCGATAAGACGAATGTCCCGCCAAGGAAAGGCGCCCGCGAGAAAACGCGTGACAACTTCGTTCAGCCCTGCGCTGGTCGGCCCATCCTCATACGCGACAAAGACATCTGGCTCGAAGAGCTCGAGTAAGTGCGCAAAGTACCCGTGAATGGGCTGCGCTTCGCGGGCGATGGCCACCGGCACGATCAGGTTGTACAGACCACCCCACTGCGTTACAGCTATTTGCGCTGCACGTTCGAAGGCGGGCATGTCCGACTCATCGATGAAGTACGCAACTCGAGTCGGCCGCACGTGAACCGTCGTCGTGTAATGCGCGAGAAGAGGCGTCCGTAGCATGGTTACCGCGCCTCGAGTGCCTGTTCAAGGCGCGCCGCCTCCGCGACACCGAGGCGAACCATTCTGGGAAGCAGCCGATCAACCGGAGCTCGCAACGACTGGCCCGATGCGAGCAGCGTCGGTTCCATTTGCCATGTCGAGTCGATGAGTGCGCACACGCGGCGTCCGATCCCATGCTCGATCCAGAAATCGGTCGCGTCGGGAAAAGCAGCCATCCAACTAGTCGCGGCCGTGAGGAGGAACGGGAGGTGGGCTGGTCGCGGGGCGACTTCAAGTAAATTTAGGGTCACCACGGCGATGAAGTGTGTCGCGCCTTCGACCGCGCATGTTTCAAGCGTCGGTATGAAGGGTGTTAACCGATCGATCAGCGCCGGGGGCAAGTACGCCTTGGGCGGCTGCGGCCAACCGTAGTCATTCAGGAATAACGTCGCGATCGCCGGCCCTAAATGCATCTCCACGCCCGAGGACCGCCGCCTGACCATCCAGTGCCAGCTATTGCTGGCACGAACCCGCTCGGCAAGACGTGCGCGGATGCGCACCGCGCTACCGGTCTCCAGCCCATGATTGTTGAAGTAGACGACGTCGACCGATCGCTGGAAATGCGTGAGGGCATCGAAGAACGACCGATCGGGAAGGGACGCCATCGGCTCCAGCGCGACGCGATCGACAAAAGCGTCGTCGGCTCCTGCCAGGTCGCGCGCGAGCAGCGCGAAGTACACCGCGTTCCATTCGTCTGGCGTGTGCGGCAGGTCACTCGACGATTCCAGCCCCGCGCCATTCGCAGCCCAGGTCCAATCGGCGCATGCTCGAAGAGCCGCGGGCAGCCACGCGCGGTCCCGGTCAACGTCCGCGCCGCGCAGCCAAGCAGCAGCCGCTTGATAGTCGAAGCGGTCGATCTCTGCGTCGTGCACGGCCTCATCCGCTAGGCGGGTTTCATCGCTTCCGCCCGGAAGCCTGATGCCCCTCCTGGTCCCCCGAGCGCCAGGCAGAACGGGCCACGGCGGCTCCGCGCCGCCGTCATATAGCCACACCAGTTCGGCCTCTATGGCCGCATCCACGGCGCGGCGATGTTGTTCGACGCGGACCGCGCGATCTTGATCACGCTCGTCCCAGTGACGTGAGGCGTAGATCGAGGCGCGGACAGCGCAGCGCATAATTGCCTGTCGCAGCCGGTCGTTCACTGCGGCTACGGCGGACGCTGTTGCAATGAATCCGTGGGCGGCTGCCGGCCGATGGACGAAGGCCAGAAGCGCGGCGGCCTGCTCGCGCGCAACGTCGTCCGACGCATAGGCGACGCCGGCGAACGCTATAGCAGTCGGGTTGAATTTCAGCCCTTCGCGTGCACGCGTGACAGGATCGTCCCCTCTCTGCAAAACCGCATTGAAGGTGCTCATCGCCCAGGGCCGATAGCGGGCCCGCTCGTCGCCCGTCAAGTCGCGCATGGCAATCATTGCCGCACCCACTACAGCTTGTTCGTGTAGCCCAGAGTCGTTCTCCCGATCGGTCGGCGCCGTCTGGCGTTGAGCCCATTGCGCCGCCTGGTGCGCAAATTCGGGCGACGAACGGTTTCGATCCTCAAGGGCGGCCGAAATGGCGAGCCGAAAGTTCCCGCCACTGGAGCGTTCCTCTCTTGCGTTCTGGAGCCGCTCCAGGTGCCGGCGTTCCGCCTCGGGCGGGACGTACTGTTTGCCGACTGCCGTACTCCCATCGCGCAGTCGCACCTCGACGTCTGTGTAGTTTTCGGGAACGAGCAGATTGCTCGCACGCACCGCCATAAATGCTGCATCCCCCAGATCGTCATCCTCGCCGTATGGCCCAAGCCGGGTTGCGGCATCGCGAAGCAGCTGGGCGACACGGTGCCGCACATCCTCCGGTCCGTCAAACGTGAGGTCCGGCAGCCGTTCGTCGAGCATCGCGCGGCGCGACGGTCGTTGCTTCAAGCTCTCAAGAGTGGCCAGGCCTCGCGGCTCCCGCTGAAGGTTGCCCAGGCCGAAGATGTCCGGCACGGGTGTGACGTCGTGCGACCATCGTTGACGATCGATGGCGAGCAGTTCGGGACATCCCAAGAACGGCACGGCCGCACTGCGCGATGCCGGCCAGTGGGATAGGACGAGATCGACGGCCACGAGAAGATACGCCGCTGGCGCATCACCGGCGCCGAGCACATCGGCGAGCACCGTCTCGAACGCCTCGCCCGCCTCGATGCGCTTGTGCGCCCACGCTTCCAGCGCCATCAAGGCCGACTCCACCGCGAATGACCTGCCACCTCCCTCGCGTGACCAGTTGTAGGACTGAACCCACGGAAAGGCCCGCGGTCCATCCGAAAACTCCACGACAAATGCATTCGACCCGTGCGGCCGCCCGCCGCTGTGGAACGCGATTGCATGGTCGACCAGCTGCCGAATCAATGCGAGCCCATGCTGAGGCGCCTGCGTGAGCAGTTCGAGAAACGGCCCCTGCGCAGGCGAAGCCGGAATGAATTTACTATCCGTCCAGGTGAAGGCTGCGTTCTCGCGCCTTCGACCGCGACGCCCGCGGCGATCCTGGTCCCCGGTTGGTGGAATCAGCGCCGCTACTGTGAGCGCAGCAAGCTGCGCCGGCGCAGCTTCGGCGAGGCGGCCACGATACTTCAGAATTCCCTCTACGGCGCGGTCATTGCGCCGCCGTCGCAGTAGTGCCTCGAGGTAGCGCGCCGCCAATGCCGGCGTGCGATCGCAGAACGAGACGAACGTGGTGCGCAAGCTATCCTCGAGGTCGCTCAAATTGGCGCCATCGAGGTCGCCGGTAAAGGGCGGACGGAATTCGCGGCTCGACTCCCTCTCACGCGCCTCCTCGATCGCGCTTAGCCACCGATGGATCCACGGCAGAAGAAGCGGCGTCACTGGATCTCGGCCCCACATGGACAGCGACCAGTCAAAGTAGAGGCCGGCAACATCTGGGATGGCGGCCGCCGGCAGGCGATCCCCGAGCCGTAGCAGCCACGTGATCAGCCTGAACCATGCGGGCCCGCGCGGCATGTTGAGATGTGTCGGGACGAACGCCGGATCGATGCCCACCGCGGCTAACAGCTGCGCGGCCGGGAGCACGTCGACAGCCTTCACCGTCCGAATGAGCTCGCGCAGCAGCCGGGCGTGACTTGCGAGGAGCGGCTCCGAAGCTTTGGTGAGGGCGTCGCCCGCGGCTTCGGAGCGCACGAGGGCGAGCAGTGCCACGCGCCGCCAGGAGCCATGCACCCCTTCCTGGCTCACGCGTTCGAGGAGTTGCTGCCAAGGTGTTGAATCCGGACTGCGTTCGATGGCAAAGCGCGCGGCGAGCTCAACGCCGCGGGCGAGTATGGCCGGCGCGGGATCTTGAAGCGGCAGGCGATCGAAGACGGCGAAATCGGACAGTAGCGAACCGACCGCCCATTCAGCGAGCACATCGTGGCGAAAGGCCACGAGGTCGCTGCCAAACTCACGCAAGCTCTCGCTTCGAACCAGCGCATCAACGGCGGCGGCCGGAAGATCGTTGACGTTCACCGTTCCTACTCCGGCAAGTGCGCCATCCGCGACCGCCTTCACCACCCGTGCGCGCTCACGCCGTCCGTTGTCCGGCCCATCGGCGGTGTCCCACCATTGGCGCGCCATGTCGATCTCCGTCCGCAGGGACTCACTACCACCAGCGGCAGCCGCAAGTCGCGAGAGCCGGAACAGATTGCGGGCGACTTGCTGCGCTGGATGCCCGTCCGCGAGCAATGGCGCCAGCTGGGGCGCTGCATGCCGGAGGTCGCTGATTTCGGTGTCCGAGAGCTCATCGATCGTGATGGGAGTCGCGAGGCCCAGACGGCCAAGTGCATCGGCGGGCAGCCAATTCGCCTCCTCATCACCAAGGCCGGCGCGCGCCGTCGCGACGACGGACACGCCCGGGGCCGTGCTTGCCGCACGCACCAGGTCGATAACGGTCAGCCGTTCGTCTTCGGCAAAGCGATTGAGATTGTCGATGAACAGAATCGCACCGCCGCTCTGGGCGAGGTCCGTGAGCAGTTCGGGCGCCGTGCCGTCGAATTCGATTACGGCGCGCATGTGCGACCAGCCGCGCGGGGTTGTCCTCACCGGGCTCAGGACGATGAACCGGGACTCGGCGGACACCTGCCGCGCCAGATGTTTCAGCAGTCCCGACTTGCCAACGCCGGAGTTGCCGCGAATCTCGAGGTAGCGCCCCGTGTCGAACGCAGCGCGAATTTGCGCAAGACGTTCGTGCCGGAGCAATACGGCGCCCCCGACGGTGTCGTGAAACGGCCGTCCGCGAAAATCATCGAGCAAGGCCGCGTGGGTTCGATCGCCGCCAGCAGCCGCGACGCGCAACGCGAGCTCGACGAGGTCTGTCCATAGCGTTGCCGCATGCGCTGTGTCATCGGGATGCAGAGCCAGGGCGGCGCGGTCGCGGGCACCACTTTCGTTGGCAGAGCCTGGCGCGGTGAAGTCATAGACCAGAATCTGGAACCGGCGAAGCAGACCCCAGACGGTCTCGTCATCGTGCGGCGCCCCCGCCTCCTGCAAGCGCGTCCTGAATGTCCGCACGAAGGTCCGCATATTGTCATTCGCGGAGCCCGCACGACTTATTCGCTCGATGAAAGTCGTCGCCGAACCCAACTGGCGCGCCCAGGTCAGGACGTCTTGATATGGGCCCGATACTCTCGCGGAAGTCTTTGCCGTCGCGACGGCGAGTTCATAGCGGCTAGTCCAGAAATCGGGGCGACGAGCCGCGTCGGCGATCTGTTGGATGACATCGCGGAACACTTCGTCCGCGGGCGAGAACGCGATCTCGCGCTTGACCTGGATCTCGAGCACGGCAGCAGTGCCACTCGGGTCATGCGCATGGACGATGACGTCATCGAGCGGCCTGCCCTCACTTGCGCGCTGCAGCTCGATCCGATCGATCACCATGCCGGGCAGCCCGCGCGGCTCACCGCCCGTCAGCATCGAGAGCAAGTAGGACGCGCCGACCTGCGCCTCGAAATGTGAGCCCGCCGGTCCGCTCGATGTCGGGCTGACACCCCGCTGGCCGGACGGGTTTCCGTCGCTCATGATGTGCGGTTTGTGAATCCGTTAACGTCAGGCGGCCACAACGCTGATGCGCGCCGCCCTTCGGGAGCGAGGCTTCCGGCGAATCACGATCTCGACATCTTGGCCGAGCGCGGTCAAGAGGTTCATCAGCCGTTCCACCGAGAAGCCAGCCAGCTTGTAGTGACGTAGCGCTGAAACCTTCGGCTGCGTGACTCCCAACACCTTCGCAGCATCGCTCTGCGACAGCTCACGCTGTTCGAGCACCTGGTTCAGTGCGTACGCCAGCCGCAGTTTGGCCTGGCGTTCCGCGGCGTCCGGATACCCGAGATCCTCGAACACGTTCTTCGTTCCTCGGGTGATCGTGGCCGATTCAGCGCGTCGTTTTGCCATAGTGTTCCTCGTAATCTCGCTGCGCTTGTTTCAATCTTTGCTCGACCAGATCCACGTCTCGCTTGGCGGTCCTGATGCCCGACGGCGACTTCTTCTGGAACGCGTGGAGGACGTACAACGCCTTCTCGAATCGAACGGTGTACACCGCTCGATACGCGTTTCCGTCGTGCGACTCGACGATCTCGAGCACGCCAGGACCGAGCCCCTTCCACGGCTTCGCCGTCGGCGCGGTTCCGCCAAACTGCGCGATGCCGAGAGCGTTCCCCATGTCGTCCTTGACCGCCGCTGGAAAGTTCAGAAAGTCGCGCTTGGCAGACCCGACCCAGTGCAACGGCTTTTCGTCCGCAGCCGGAACGCGACGCACATCGTGATTATCCCTGTACTGGGATGTTGAGGCAAGCGAGTGTTATCGCTCGTGGACCGAGCTTCTGTCGCTTGGCCGCTTCCACTCGAGGTCGAAACCGTGCCGGAGGCGCTCGAGCGCACGGCGGCGAGCCTTGTGGAATGCCTGTCGGTCCCGCACGAGGCCGGCGAGGAGATCACACAAAAGCCCATCGATCGACCGTCCTTCTTCAGCCGCGAGGACGCGCACTTCGCGGAGCAAGTCGGCGTCGATTCTCAACGTTACTTCAGCTTTCATTGGAGCTCCGCCTCGGTCAGATGTCGTGCGCTATGAACAGCAGAAACGGGATGGAGTTCGACTGTGAACGGAGGATTCAGCGCGCCGCGAGCCGCCGGCGAACTTCGGCCCAGGGAATGGTCCTCACGGCTCCGCGATCGAGCTCGGTCACGCGGCGGTTCACATCGTTCGTCCACGCGGCTTCAACGTCCTCGTCCACCTCGACATCGAGACTCTCCAGCAGCGATCCGGCGAGAGCGGCGCGGTGCTCTGTCGGGAGCGCGGGTGTGGCTTTCAGAATCTCTGCGGCTTCGCGTTTCATCGTGGTGATTCTACCCGGCCCGAGCGGTTCCGAAGGCCGTGTCGACGCCCGATGGCGAACTGTTGATCCGCGCGGTCGGCGAGGTGCCTGACACAACACCGAGGGGGATGTGGAGGGGGAGATGGCGCGGGGGGGACCATATCCCCCCTTCCAAGGGGAGTACCCGATCGCGCGTCAGATCACTCTCTGCCCCTCCTGGAGCGCAGTCCGTGCGCGTAACCGAATACGCCGCGAGAGTTTGCGGACAGCGAGTCACGCGATTCCACACCCGATGCGGCGGCGGTTCTTGCCGACGCTCAGACTGTCGCGGAGAGCAGCCGGGACGTGAGCGACCCCACCCCGGAGCGGGGACCCTGACCCCAGGGTCGGTCACGGGGTCGCTCACGTCCCGGCTGCGTGTCTGAGATCGTGCGATCGTTTCTGCACGCCAATGCCACGAATAGTCGACTCAGGATCCGATCGCAAAATGCACGCGACATTCCGGTGCGCGATTCACCACGATCCGTGGCTGATTGTTCCATTGGAAGACGGGGGTGATGTCACGGTCGATCTCGGGTCGCATCTCTTCTCCTGGTTGCCCGCAGATCCATCCCCCATCGCGCATTAGATCGTGAACCGGTGCTCGGCGGCGTCAACGCTCTCCGCTGCGCTTCGACCGTGCGTTCCGCACGGCCTCCGGGCGTTGACCCCGCCTGCGCTCCGCTTGAGTTTGGCTCTTGCGCGATGGGCCTCCAAAAATGCAGTTGACGTCAATCGCGACGAAGCGTATTTTCGAAATATCTCGCTCGTGCCACACGGCACGCCCTCCACATCGTCCGATGTGGAGCGCTTCAGAACGACGCTCGAGAGCATCGTTCCGACAGCTTCTTTAATTCCGACTGCTTGATCCGATCGCGCTGGATGTTTACCACGCGCGATCACTGCGCCGAATACACCTTCCGCGCTCGACGCCAAACTCGATGCGTTCGGAGCCGCACTCAGTGCCGCTCATACATCCGCCACAACGAACGCCGCGAATCGCGAATCGACGTTGAAGATGGGCAGGCGTATCATGGCCGAACGAGGACGCAAACGAGGCAAGCGAGGTCGACGTCTTCCGCGTGTGCGTCACCATGCAACGCAGCCGACCGAGGCGCGCGCCGATGAGGCACTCCGTGCGTTCGTACGAGTCCTCGCGCGCCAGGCCGCTCGCGAGCTGTTCGAATCCGAGGCGCGCAGCAAGACAGAAGTTCTCCACTGAGGTGAAATCGTGAAGGTCGGCATCTACGCGCGCTACTCGTCGGACAATCAGCGCGAGGCGTCTATCGCCGATCAACTGCGGATCTGCCGGACGTTTGCCGAGCGCCAGGGCTGGACGATCTCCGACGAGTACTCGGATCACGCCGTC
Source organism: Acidobacteriota bacterium (assembly GCA_003222395.1). Taxonomy (GTDB): domain Bacteria; phylum Acidobacteriota; class Vicinamibacteria; order Vicinamibacterales; family CAVVIG01; genus Gp6-AA45. The sequence continues at coordinate 266,278 of QHWB01000032.1, read as the reverse complement.
TCCGGCGCTACGCTTCTCCGCCCTGGTTTCCAGGCGTTGATGCGCGATGCGCTGAATCGCCGATTCGATGTCGTTCTGGCGGAATCCCTTGACCGATTCAGCCGCGACCAGGAAGACACCGCCGGCCTGTTCAAACGACTGACGTTCGCCGGCGTGAACATCGTCACGCTCGCCGAGGGCGACATCACCCACCTGCACATCGGGTTCAAGGGCACGATGAACGCGCTCTTCCTGAAGGACCTCGCGGAGAAGACGCACCGTGGATTGCGCGGCCGAATCGAGGACGGCAAGTCCGCCGGCGGCCTGTGCTACGGGTATCGAGTTGTTAGGGCGCTGACTGGGGGAAACGTCACGACCGGCGAACGCGAGATCGAACCGACCGAGGCGGCGATCGTCGAGCGAATCTTCCGCGACTTCGTCGCTGGCGTCTCACCCAAGCAGATTGCCAAGAATCTGAACCGAGAACGCATCGCCGGTCCGTTCGGCGGCGCCTGGAGCCCGAGCACCATTTACGGCAATGCGAAGCGCGGCACCGGCATTCTCAACAACGAGCTGTACGTCGGGCGCCTGGTCTGGAATCGCCTTCGTTACGTGAAGAATCCTGATACCGGAAAACGCGTGTCTCGGCTCAACCCAACATCCGAGTGGATGTCGCGCGAGGTGCCGCAACTTCGGATCGTGCCGGACGACATCTGGACGGCTGCGAAGTCCCGTCAGCAACACACACGGCCTGCGGTGAAGACCGCGGGCGCCATCGGCGCTGCGAAGCGGCCGCAGTACCTGTTCTCGGGTCTGACGAAGTGCGGCGTTTGCGGCGCGGGATTCATCATGGCTGGCCGCAACCGGCTCGCCTGCTTTGGAGCTCGAGATCAGGGCCGCTGCGACAACCACTTGACGATCCGCCGCGACGAAGTGGAAGCGCGGGTGCTCAATGCGCTTCAGGAGAAGCTGCTGCGCCAGGACCTGTTCGAAGAATTCTGCAAGGAATTCACACGTGAGATGAACCGGCTCCGGATGGGGCATCGCGCAGGCCTGTCTGCCGCAGAACGCGAGATAGAGCGCATCGAGGCCCGCCGCAAGAAGCTCGTCGAGTCCATCATGGAGGGCGTCCCCGCCAGCGAAGTCAAAGATGAGCTGAACGCGAATGCAGCCCGACGCGAGGAGCTGAAGGCCACACTCGTCGCCGCCGACGCGCCGCCGCCGCTACTCCATCCGGAAATGGCCGGCCTTTATCGGCAGAAGGTCACCGCACTGGCTGAGGCCCTCGAGCACTCGGAGACCCGCACCGAAGCCTCGGAGGCGCTTCGTGGCCTCATCGACGCCATCGTCCTGACGCCGAACCAGGGCGAGCCGCCTTCGCGCGCTGGCGGGGAGTCGCGCTCCGGCGAGCCAAGACTGCGAATCGAGCTTAAAGGGAATCTGGCGGCGATGCTGGGGGCGGCCCAAAATGCGAAGAGGTCGCCAGAAACCGGCGACCTCTCGCTGCAAGTTGTGATGGTTGCGGGGGCATGCAACCAACAATATTGGCGTGCTCCTGGACCGCACCGTAGCCGCTCGAGCGGCCAGAAGTGATTGTCGATACCATGCCCGATTCAACGTCCCGCCGACTGTGTCTCTCGCCGCCGAGCCTCGTGATGTCTCAGATTTCAGCGGTGGCGGATGCCACGCTGCCTATCCGACGGTTTGCGGAGAGCGGACGTCCGCCTGCGCCACCGGCAGATCGATGATGAAGATGCATCCTTTGCCCGGCATGTTGCGGATCAGGATGTCACCGCGATGAGCCCTGACGGCCTTTCGCGCGATCGAGAGCCCGAGGCCGAGGCCGGACCGGTCCTCCCCGCGCCGCTCGCCGAACGGTTGGAACGGGTCGCCCGTACTGTCCGGAATACCTCCGCATTCGTCTTCAATCTCGATGACCACCCGGACGCCGTCTGCGCGCGCCCTCAGCACGACGTTGCCGCCCGACGGCGTGTGCTTGAACGCGTTCTGCAACAGATTCATCACCGCAGACGTAAGCAGCTGCGGATCCCCCTCGACAGCCAGGGCGGGATCGATCGAGTCGACGGTGAACGCGATGTCGCGGTACTCGGCATGCAGCAACCCCGCGGCAGCTATTTCGTCGAGGAGCGTGATCACTGGCAGTCGTTCGCGCAGCTGTCTGCCAGCCGCAAGGCGAACTTCGGACAATGTGCGGTCGACGACGTCCCTTAGGCCTGTGAGGCTGCGGCCGAGGACCGCCCCCGTGCTGCCGTTTATCGCGACGTTTCCTCGCTTCAGCGCCTGGAAGGCAAGGAGCGCACTATTGAGAAGGTCTCGAAGTTCGTGAGCGGCTTGCCCGAGACGTTCGACTTCTTCGGTTGAACGTCTGTGTGCTGACACGCGCGTATGCACGGTGACCGCTTCGGCAATTGCGATGTCAAGACAGCGGTTCAGCGTCTTGAACTCCTCAACAGTGATCGGCGCGCTCTGCTCAACGGCGAGCTCGGTGACCGTTTGGCAAATGTCGCCGTAGTCGTTTACTACCTGAGAGACATTGAAGCCGGACGCCAGGAGCTCCTCGCCGTGCCGCGCGGCGGAGGCGCTGATCGCGCCCGCGTCAAATGGCGTGGCAGTGGTCGCTACCCGCAACGTTTCCGACAGCTCCGTCAGGAATCGAGGCACGCCGTACTCGAGTTCGTCTGTGGACACAAACGGCCACGCACGCGCGCGCACCCGTTCTTTCGCACGCGAAATGATCACATCCCGATTGAAGCCGATGAACTCGCGCAACATCACGCCTCCTCCGCCCGACGAACGGCGCTTCGATTACTTTCTCACGATGGTTCCGCATTCTTACAGAACTTTTGTGCGCATCGGGCAGCACGGCGGAAATCAAGGGCCACGCAGGTCAACAATTTTTTCACAGGGCTCCACAACCGTCTTGCCAATACACTGTCGCGAGTGACACATGGCGCATGACGAAAGTGGACTCACTCGGCAGCCGCACGACATTATGGAAGTCCATGGCTTCGACCTCTTGTCGTTCGCCAGAACGTCATCGGGCTGAGCTGCGGCAGTACTCGATAGAATTGAGCGCGGTCGACGGCAGGATGACGTGGTCCAGGCACTCGCGACGAATTGATCCGATCACCACATCGTGTCCGGCGTGCCAGTCGTCCTCGATCGGAACGACCGCAAAGATCCCGGATGCCGACAACTACTGGCGGTGCGAGAACTGCGGCGAAGTCTGGAACGCGTCGCGTTCGCAGACGGACTGGTATCGTGGGCAACGATGGCGGTGATGCGTACACGAGTCGTCCGTGAACTGCTCGAGTTGATCGCCGCCCTCGATCGCCGAGTCCCTCAGGTGCACCGAGCGAGCGAGGCTTCGATCGCTCGCGATGCGGCGGCGCTCAAGGCCCGGGCCTTGAAACGCATCGAGGAACTCGAACAGGAACCGAGCTCAGTCGAACCGGGGTAACTCTGAATTGTTTGAGCTTTTCTGAGGCCTGCGGCCGTCCTGGCCTTCAGCCCTCACCAAAGCATGGAGGAGGTCTGAATGTCGATTGTTGCCGCTTCAACTGCCACGCCGACGAGCTATCGGTCGGTCCCAACGGAGAATCCGGACATCGAGTTCGAGCGCCGGTGGACTGCGTGGGAGGCGCGCGGCCTCGCCCATGAACGCACCGTTCGGCGACGGTTCCTCACTGTGGTCATCGTCACGGCGGCGATCGCTGTCGCCGCGCTCTTCGCGTACAAGCTGCTGTCCCAGTGACGTTGCTGACTGCGTGGATGCGAAGCCGTCACGCACCCTTGGTCGAAACCGCTGCGCGACGAGCGCCTAGCACCGAGCGGATGGAGGAGCGTGCGCTCGCGGCCCGGTAGCCTGGAATCGACTTCTTACATGGCGGAGGACAGATGTCGGAACGGAATGGAGACCGAGCCAGGTTCCAAAAGAACCGTAAGCGCAAGTTGCGTCATCGACAGCGCATTCGGGCGCTGCGGACACTCACTCAGCGGAACGCGGGGACCGTGCGGTCCCAGACTCAGAAGCGCGTCTGAACTTTGAGTCGACGGTCATCGCCGATGGAGCTCGTCATCCGTCGGATGCTGTCAAGGAGTTTGTTCGCAGCGCGTTCGATATCAATCGTGGAGAACGACGCAACCAGCGAGCTATTAAAATTTACAGATATTCTGTCGATCTTCGCCTTCGCATCCGATTACGATGAATGGGTCCATGTCTTGGCGCTGCCCGGTCTGTGCGACGCCGATCCAACACAATGAGAGCGAAGCGACACCACGCCACGGTACGCGGTATCGGTGTCACGTTTGCCGTCTCGAACTTCAGCTGAATGTGAGCACCGATGATCTCGACGTGATCCCGATCGAGGAACCGCCGGCCGAGGCGCCGAACGTGGATCGTCGGCGCTCGGAACGCCGCAAGACCATACGTGGCGGTCGCCGAGCGACGGACCCAGAGGGCAGTTAAGCGGTTCGTTCGCCGGCGGCGCGGGTCCGCGCGTTGACGCTCGGCTGCACGAGCGGCGTCCTCGCGCGCTGGCGTTGCGATGATCGATGGTGATCGGTTTCAGCGGTGAAACCGAGGCGACGAGCCTCTAGCCGGCCTTGCTGCGAGCCACCAGATCGACGTCCGATTCGACACGTCCCAGACGCTCACCAACGTTTCGCAAATCATTTTCGACGCGCCGGATTATGCGAAGAATCTCTTCCACTTGGCCGTAGAGGTTTTCGTGCTCGATGCGGGTCACGTCTATGGCGGCTCCCGGAGTGCTGCGCCGATCGCCGTTGCGCCGTTCACCCTTGACGCCGTTCGATCCTCATGCCTGCTCCTGACGCAAGATGCGTGCGCGGCGGAATCGTCGCTATGTCGGCCCATTGCGCGGGCGACGACGGCGGTCGAACGCGACCGCAGGTGGGTTCTCGTAGTACGGCGGATACGTTTCTCGGATCAAGTTTGGTGGAGTGGACGGCAGACTTTTGTTGCGATCCGCAGAGACTTCGTCGAGTGGCACGACCAACACGGGCTCATCTGATGGGGCCGGTTCGGCCCACTTTTCGGCAAGCATTACCGCTCCGATCAGGTTGCCAACTTCGTACTGGTACCCGACTTCGAACCGGTCAAACCGTACCCCATCGATACACGTCACCGTGGGCTTCTGGATGATTTTGATGCGCATGGTCCCCGTAAATTGTCCGTTCGATGACCTTTACGCACCATTAATGCCAGCTTTAACACAATCTATCGACAGGCCGTCCCGAAGCCGATAATCCGACGATGGCCGCAACTCCGATCGGGGATTACACTAGTGGGGCTCGGCGACGAACCCGCCCGTTGGTCCTGTTGATCGAAGACAACCTGACGCACCTCGATCTCTACTCGCTCATCCTGCAGGACGAGGTCGACGTCGTCACCGCGTCGCGTGGCGAAACAGGACTCGCTGTCGCCATCACCGAATGGCCGGACGCGATCATCGTCGACGTGTTGCTGCCGGACGCGGACGGCTTGGCATTGTGTCAGCGGCTGCGTGAGCATCCAGAGACTGCGGCGATCCCGCTGATCGTGCTGACCGGCGACGACGTCGCGTACGACCGCGCCGCGGAATTGCGATCCGTTCTCGACGCGATTCTCAAGAAGCCGTGTCCGGCGGATCGCTTGATCACAACTGTCCAGCGCGCGATCGCCGTCCGGTCGGTTCGATAGTCGGACGATGTTCTGGTGGTTCGAGCGGAAAGGCGAGTTCCTCAGTTGCGAGTCGCGCCAAGCGCCCGACGGCACCTTCGAACTTCTGCATCGTGACGCCGGACGGTAGCGAACGCCTTGAGCGCTTCAGGGATGCTGCAGATCTCGCTCGGCGTCAAGCCGAACTCGAGCGCGAAGTGAAATCGAACGGATGGTCAGGCCCGATCGGGGTCGAGTCTCTGAATCGAGCCGTCGTATCAAGCGGCGCTCGTCGCGCAGGAATCGGCCCGTCGTTAGCGGTTCAACGGGCTCGACGAAACGTGTCCGCAGGCGCCGCACCGCGTGTGAACGAGCGGAGGATCTGTCGACCGCCCGACGGCTTCCAGTCGTGAACTTCCGCATTTCTGACAGGTAGAAGCCGCGTTCAACGCTGGTGTGGCATGCGGGCGTTTCACGCCTTCGTCGCGCACAGGAAACACAAACTCGCACGCGTCGCATCTGAAATAGAGCGCCGGCGGCGGACCGAAGCGCCGCGTCCGAGGGCTTCCGCACTTTCGGCAGTTGTGAACGGCTGGGCGTACGCTCATGCACCCCGTCTCTACAAATTCGATTCCGCACGAAAAGGAAATCCCGTCGTCCCGTTCACGCGGTGCGCGATCGACGCGTGTTCTGAATTAAGCCATGCCGTGACAAAGGTGGAATCAGGCGCGCAGCCTTGCGCAGTGCGCGTTGGGGTGATCGGGTTCGCTGGTCGGTGAAAAGACTATGCCGCAACAGGCTGCACGAGCTGGCGGACGATGTCCAACAAATCATCCAACCAAACTGGCTTGAACTTCACGACAGCCCCGAGTGCCTGCGCGGTCTCGATCGTGGCGTCGTCGATCAGGTAATCACCCGTGACGATGGCAACTGGAATCTCCCTCGATGTGGCGTGCTCCCGGAGCTGGTGCAGGAATCCGAGGCCGTCGACCAGCGGCATCCGGAGATCAAGAACGATCGCGTCGACGCGGTGCGCGATCGCCTGGGCCAAGCCCCCTTGGGCATCGGCGGCGGTACGCACGGCGAAGCCTTCAAGCGTCAGCATCCGCTTGAACGTGTCCCTCACGGCAAAGTCGTCGTCCACCACGAGCACGGACTGAACCGGCGTCACAAAGTCGTCTTGAGCACGAACCGCGCCAATTGTGGCAATGTGCAGTTACGTGTACGGGGCGGCGACGGCTCCGCCGGGTGTGCTCCCAATTGCGGGCGTTGAGAATTTGGCCGAGACGGTTCAGTCAGTCGCGCGTATCGCCGTGACGGGGTGAACCCAGCAGGTACGGCGCCAGATATCCGGATCGGTGCCCACTTTGTGCTCTACGATCGCGGTGGAGTTCTCTGCGTTCCCAGGGTGTTCGTCGTCAAGCATCGGCCAGCCGGTCACCTCGACCCAATGTCCTTTGAGCTGCGCCTTCTGCGCCTTGACCGACTAATCCTCGCCGGCTTTTCATCGCGGCCTGGCAGCGCGACGTGACTTCGAGGATCATCGGCTCGCCGTCTTATGACGGCCCGGTCACGTTCGGTTCAACGTAAACGTCAACTTCCCTGCACTCTTCGACAGGCACGTGGATGGGAATTGCGTGCGAACCCCGCGGTGTGATTTATTTCGCAAACAAGTGCTCGACCCCCTTCATGCAGCATTGGTTGCGCGCCTCCAGCAGGATCGGGCAACGGCTGCACCAGACATCGATGTCCTCGCCACGCTGGCCAGTCTCATCTACTATCAAATGGACCTGTACCCGCCGTCGCTAGACCTCGCGATTGCGCTCGCGTGTCAACACCTGGCCGACATCAGATCGGAGTTGATTGAAGCTGGATTTCGGGCGGTGGACCGCTAAGCCGTTCGCGAGCGGCGTTTCGGTACGCGGTCGAAGGGCTTGAACAATTCGGCGACACTCGTGTCCAGGCCGGCGGCCAGTTTCACGACGTTGATAATCGCAACGTTGCGCTCACCGCGTTCGATCCCGCCGACGTAGTTGCGGTGCAAGCCCGCGCGCTCGGCCAACTGTTCCTGCGACAGCTGCAGCTGATCCCGCAGCTCGCGCACCCGCCGACCGAACGCTACCCGGAAATCCTCCCGCGCCACGCGCCATAGAATTCGGCCAGCATGTCATCGGGTCTACACACGATGAGTGTGATTGTTGTTGAAATGCCCTGCACACTATGCGTATCGTCGACTCGTGGTCACGCTCGGCGTCGATCTCGCGTCGGCTGCAAAGCGGACCGCTGTCTGCTGGATCGAATGGGACGCGGGCCGAGCGGAAGTAGTACGCCTAGAATCGCGCGCTGACGATGACGCGCTCGTGGAGGCCATCGCAGAGGTCGACAGGGCCGGCATCGATGTGCCGTTCGGATGGCCGGAAGATTTCGTCCGTGCCGTAGCGGAGTACAGCGCTTCTGTAATTTGGCCTGCAGCGGTACCGCAACCGTCCGCAGCGCCGAAGCAGTTGCAGTTCAGAGAGACAGACCGCTTCGTCCACAAAATCACTGGCGCGTGGCCGCTCAGCGTATCGTCTGACCGGATCGCGATTCCGGCGATGCGCGCGGCGGCGCTGTTCTCGCGGTTAGCCGCAAGCGGGCACCCCGTCGCGCGAGATGGGTCCGGCAAGGTGGTGGAGGTTTACCCGGCAGCGGCCCTCAGGATGTGGGGCTTCAACGCGCTGGGGTATAAGCGCAAGAAGAACAGGGCGGCCCGATGCAGCCTGATGAACACGGTGTTCGAGCAGACTGGCCGGTGGCTGTCGATGGATGCAAAATACACAGCTGCGTGTGAGGATAGCGACGACGCTTTCGACGCGTTGATCGCCGGCCTAGGAGCGTGTCCGAGTAATCGCCTCTGAGATGATCATTCTCAGACTGCGCGCCGAATGAGGGTTGTACTACACTGCGGGCGATGGCCAAGACCTATCGTCCGTATGTGCCCGAGCAGGATCTGCTGCTGCCGCCGAGCCTGCACGAGTGGCTGCCGGAGGATCACCTGGCGTTCTTCGTGAGCGACCTGATCGATCAATTGGACCTGTCGGCGATCACAAAGGTGTATGAAGACGAGGAACGCGGTTACCCGCCGTATCACCCCGTGATGCTGACGAAGGTGTTGGTGTACGCCTACTGCGTCGGCGTCTTTTCGTCCCGGAAGATTCAGCGACGGCTGGTCGAAGACGTGGCGTTCCGCGTCCTGGCCGCCGGCAATGCACCAGACTTTCGGACGATCGCCGATTTTCGGAAGACGCATTTTGGCCGCCTTGCGCGGCTTCTTCGAGCAGGTGCTGCACTTGGCGCGGGAACTGGGCGCACCACGGGTGGGCCGGGTGGCGCTCGACGGGAGCAAGATCAAAGCGAACGCGTCGAAGCACAAGGCGATGAGTTACGGACGCATGCGCGAGAAACAACGGCAGCTGCGCGAGGAAGTGAAGGATCTGCTCGCCCAGGCGGAGGCGGCGGATGCGGCCGAGGACGCGGCGTACGGACGCGATCGACGCGGTGACGAGCTGCCGGCGGAACTGCAACGTCGCGAGAGTCGGTTGAAACGGATTCGCGAAGCCAAACGGGCCCTGGAGGCCCGCGCGAAAGACGAGGCTGCCGCCGCGGGCAAACCCGACGAGTCGGCCAAGCCGGATCCGAAGGCGCAATACAACTTCACCGATCCCGAGTCGCGGATCATGAAGGGGCCTGACGGATTCGTCCAGGGGTACAACGTGCAAGTGGCGGTCGACGAGCTGCAACTGATCGTCGGCCAAGCCGTGACACAGGAGACCAATGACAAGAAACAGCTGATGCCGATGATCACCACGATCGAGCAACAGTCGGGGGACACGCCGTCGCAGGTACTGGCTGATGCGGGCTATTGCTCGGACGAGAGTCTGACCGCCATCGCCGCCACTGGCATCGATGCCTACGTGTCGACGCGGAAGCAGAGGCATGGCGAACGGCTGGGACCTTGTCCGCGTGGACCGCTGCCGAAGAGCGCCACGATCGTCGATCGGGTGGCTCGTAAGCTGCGCACCAAGCGCGGCGCAGCGGTGTATGCGGCGCGCAAAGGGATCGTGGAACCGGTCCTTGGTCAGATCAAGCACGCACGGGGGTTTCGTCAATTCTTGTTGCGCGGATTCGAGAAGGTCCAAAGTGAGTGGTCGTTGGTGTGCACGACGCACAACATCCTCAAGCTGTATCGGCTCTGCGTCTCAGGCCCAGGCGGCAGCGGGTGGCGAGCTTGGGCACGCGCCACACTCCAGCGGCCATCGCCCATGGCGAAGAGAGACGTCGTGGGCGCGCAGCACGAAGCACTGTAACTATCACGGCGATTACTCGGACGGACTCCTAGCGCCGTAACGGCTCCCCTGCCCGCACGGGTCGCGTCGACCGAACAAGTCGAACACGAGTCGAGCAGCCAAGTAGTGCAGTGGTGCCGGCAGTCTGACAATGCGACGGGCGAAACTCGCGAGAAAGGCCCGTCGTTACGGTTTGAAATCGTTGGTGCGGAAGCGGGGATTTGAACCCCGACTGGATTGCTCCAACTAGCTCCTGAGGCTAGCGCGTCTGCCGTTCCGCCACTTCCGCAGTGGGCTTGCCAACCGAAGCTCACATGCAGTTGAAGCGTGAGCGAAGGTTGGTGAAGATCTTCGTACGCAGGAACGTTCAGTATATCGCAGACCCGCCGCGCTGGCGACCTCAGCCCGACTGCGCACGCTGCTGCATGCCGGCGACATGCTGCGCGCCCATCGCGTTAAGCGCCAGTGATTTTTCCGACGCGAACTGAAACGTGCCGGTTCGCGATCGCGTCGACCGCGTCGATCTTCGGCGCGGGCACGGTCGTCCGCCGGAACGCTTCAGCGCGCCGTGGACCGGAACGTTCGTCCTGCTCGGAACTACGTGCACGTTCGCGACCGGCTCCGCCGATGGGTCCAGTCGTTGTCGCGATCGGCATGTGCGGAGCAAGCGCCGCATCGCAGTTCGTCGACGCGCAGCATTCCGCCGGTCGGTGGCGAATCTAATCGCTACGGAGCCGGCGCGGGCGTCGTCGCCTTCCAGCGGAGCACGACCGAGGCTGTCGTGGTGTTGTCGGTCTTCTTGAATCCCGGGACCGGCTCGTTCGAGAAGCGCAGAAGGTACGCGAGCTTCAAAGCCAGACGCGCGTTCATCGCCGCCTGTGCCGTGAGCTCCACTTCGCGCCGGTACGCGGACGAGTTCTTGAAGTCCGGATAAAACGTGACACGCTGCGTCGTGTCGCCGGCTGCGCCGAATGGTACCCGGCTGAGCAGCTGCAGAATGCCGACAGGATCGTTGATGTCCGGCCCGACGGTTCGCGATTCATGGTTCCAGCCGATGCCGGTGACGCCGTCGAGCGTCCAATCAGTGCGCCGCACGAGCGCCCAGCTCAAGCCTGCGTCTAGAATCGAGCGCAGGTCGACGCCCGAAGCGTCGTGATCGGTGGTGCGGACGGCCTGGGCGGTCGAATCGATCTTCCAGACGAGGCCGCGGCGGTGCGCGGCGAAGTCGGCGCCGGTGGACGTCTGCTCGGAGTTGCCGCTGGTGCCGACGAACGATGCGCCGACCTGCACATCCCAGAGCGGCGGCGGCTCTTTGGGCGCGGGCGGCTGCGCGAACACGCCTTGAGCGAACAAGCACAAGAGAGATGCAAAAACGACACGTCGACTGATCATGGCGACGACGTGCGTGCAATGCGTATGCCGCCGCGCGCGTATTTGAGCGCACTTATACGTTCACTTGTACGTCCGGCTTCAACCGATTAGTGGACGACTCACCGCGATGGGAGTCCGGCTGAAGCCGTACGCCACTGAAGAAACTTAACGAGACATAAACTAGCGCGATGCATCCCTGGCACGACTATCCGATCGACGAGGCATCTGTCGCGCAATGGTTTCCCGCCATTGTCGAAGTTCCGATGGGGAGCAAGAACAAGTACGAACTCGACAAGGTGTCGGGGCTGCTGCGGCTCGATCGTGTGCTGTACAGCGCCGTCGTGTACCCGGCGAACTACGGCTTCGTGCCGCGCACGTATTGCGACGACGGCGATCCGCTCGACGTGCTCGTGTTCGGCCAGGAGGCGGTCCTGCCGTTGACGGTCGTCGACGTGCGCGCGATCGGGGTCATGCAGATGCGCGATGAAAAGGGGATTGACGACAAGCTGCTCGCCGTCGCGATCGGCGATCCGGCGTTCGCCGATTACCGCGATTTCCGCGAGCTGCCGAAGCACGTCATCCGCGAGATGCGCCGCTTCTTCCAGGACTACAAGGTGCTCGAAGGGAAAGAAGTCGTCGTCGACGAACCGCTCGGTCCCGACGATGGGCTGAGAATTCTTCGCGAGGCGATCGCCGCCTATAAGAATCGGCAAAGATGATCTCCGGTTTCGAATAGTCCTAAAGCGTAGTAACTGTCATTCGCACCGCAACGCTTCGGATAGATGGACGGCGGCGGCCCGCGCGGCCGGCAGCAGACACGCGATCGTCGCGACGAACACGAGCACGATCGGAGCGGCCGCGAACGATATCGGATCGAGCGGCGTCACGCCGAACAGCGCGCTCTGCATCAGCCGCGTCGCTGCCGCCGCCGCGGCCAACCCGATCGCGAGGCCGATCAGGGTCAGGCCGAGCCCCTCGCCACCCACGAGCCGAGAGTCTCGGTCAAAAGCTGCCGCGCGAGCCGTGCGCGGCTCGCGCCGATCGCCGCGCGCACGGTGAGCTCGCGCTGCCGCGCAATCCCCGCGAGAGAAACAGGTTCGCGACGTTTGCGCACGCGATCAACAGCACGCAGACGACGCCGGCTGCGAGCACCAGCAGGGCGGGCCGCATAGACGCGTGTTCTTCGGACAGACGCACCAGTCGATCGGCGTTCGGATAGGGCAGCGGCCTGAGCAGGACGCCGTACACGACCGAGGACATCGCGGTGGTCGCGCCGATGCCGAGCGCGAGCGTCAGGAGCCCAGCCGCGGCGAATCCCTTGTTGCGCCGCATCATCGTCAGCCCGTAGCCGACGTCGCGAATCAGCGTGTCCGTACGGTCGGACTATACTCGGAGGGTCGGCTCGCCTGAAAGGCTCGCCCTACGACCATGGAGGCTCGCCTGAAAGGCTCGCCCTACGACCATGGAGGCTCGCCTGAAAGGCTCGCCCTACGATCGTGGAAGGTGATGGCGCGCCCTACGGAAGCTGGTAGCGCGAGGCTTTCAGCCGAGCGATTCGAACGAGGTTGCACATGGCTCGCCGCGGTTTTGCCATCCTCTTCACGCTGCTCGGAATCGCGTTCTTCGTCTCGATCGTCGGCTTCGCGATCCTGTACTTCATGTTCGGCCGCGAGCCGGCGGTGCCGTCGAACGCGACGCTCGTGCTGCGCGTCGGCGGCGATCTGAGCGAGGTCGTCCCGGCCGACGTCGTCGGCTACCTGCGCGGCGTCAGGACGCCGACGGTGCGGTCGGTCGTCGACAACCTGCGGAAAGCGAAGGCCGACGGGCGCGTGCGCGCGGTGATGCTCAAGCCGACGGGATTCGAGTCGCCGTTCTGGGGCAAGGTGCAGGAGATTCGCGACGCGGTGATCGAGTTCAAGAAGTCGGGGAAGCCGGTTTACGCGTACCTGGAATACGGCGGCGATCGCGAGTACTACCTCGCGACGGCGGCGGACAAGATCTATCTGATGCCGGCATCGCCGCTCAACCTCACCGGCGTGGCCACTTACGAGCTGTTCCTGCGCGGCACGCTCGACAAGATCGGCGCGTACCCCGACCTCCACCACATCGGCGACTACAAGACGGCCGTCAACACCTTCACTGAAAAGGGGTACACCCCGGCGCACAAGGAGATGGACCAGTCGCTGAACCGCGATCTCTACGAGCAGATCGTGCGCGGCATCGCCGACGGCCGGAAGAAGAACGAAGCCGACGTCCAGCAGCTGTTCGACGACGGTCCGTTTCTGCCGGAGGACGCGCTGCGCGCCGGACTCATCGACGATGTGGCGTACGAGGATCAGGTCGACGAGAAACTGCGCGCCGGCGAGCAACGGCGTCAGATCGACAGCGACGATTACACACGGATCAGCCTCTCGTCGGTCGGACTCAATCGAGGCCCCCGAATCGCGGTCATTTACGCCGCGGGCGCCATCACCGGCGGCCGAAGCGGATTCGATCCGCTCAACGGCGCCGTCGTCGGCTCGGACACGCTCATCGAGTACATCCGTCAGGCCCGGCGCGACAGCTCGGTGCGGGCCATCGTCCTTCGCATCGACAGCCCCGGCGGATCGGCGACGGCGTCGGACGCGATCTGGCGCGAGCTGACGATTGCGAAGAACGAGCGCGCGGATCGTCCGCTGGTGGCGTCGATGTCGGATCTGGCGGCGTCAGGCGGCTATTACATCGCGATGCCGGCACAGGTCATCGTCGCGCAGCCGTCGACGCTCACCGGATCGATTGGCATCTTCGGCGGGAAAATCGTGACCGGCGGGGTGTACGACAAGCTCGGCGCGCGCATCGAGTCGACGAGCATCGGCAGGAACGCCGAAATCAACTCGCCGGCGCGGCCGTTCAATCCCGAGGAGCTGAAGAAGCTGCAGGAGCAGCTGCAGGCCTTCTACGATCAGTTCGTCGAGAAGGCCGCCGACTCGCGGCACAGCACGCCGGAGCAGATCGACGCACTGGCCCAGGGACGCGTGTGGACGGGACGCCAGGCGAAGCAGAACCACCTGGTCGACGAGCTCGGTGGCCTCGATCGCGCGATCGCCATCGCGAAACAGCGCGCGAAGATTCCTTCGGAAAACGACGTGGAGCTGGTCATCTACCCGCCGCGCAAGAGCTTTTACGAGCTGGTGTCGGATCAGTTCAGCGGATCGAGCGAGTCGGCGACGGTCGGCGCCTGGCTGAACGCGAACCTGTCACGGGGGGAGCTGGAGGTACTGAGGACGATGCGCGGCCCGCTGGCGCTGTTCCGGCGCGGCGAACCGCTGGCGTTGATGCCGTTCACGTTTGTCAGATGACGTTCATCATCCGATCGCCTTCTGCAGCGTCTCCCGGTTTACATCGATCTTCATCCGCTGCTTCGCCTTCACCATGTAAGCGCTGAAGAAGCGGTTGCGGCGGTCGGTGAGCAGCTCCTCGCGGAAGCGCTCCTTCGCATTCTTCCATTCGTCCGGCGTGACTTCCTTCTTCTCGAGCACCTTGACGACGGCGGTGCCGTTGTCGGTGGGAATCGGGTCGCTGACCGCGCCGACGGTCATCGAGAACGCCTGTTCTTCGACGGCGGGCGCAGTGCCCAGATCGGGGATCGGCGAATCTCGTGAGATCAGCTCGGTCATCTTCGCCTCGACGCCGGAGGCCTTCGCGGTCTTCTCGAAATCGGGCGAGGCCTTCAGCTTCGCGGCAATCTCGGCGGCCTTCTGCTTGCTCACATCTCGCGCTTTCTCTTTGACGACGACATCGCGGACGCGATCTTTCACTTCCTCCAGCTTTGGAGTGTAGGGATCCTGCCGCGCGACGAGCGTCTCGAACACGAAGCCGCGCGACGCACGCAGCGCGCCGGACACTTCACCCTGCTTCATCTCGAATACCTTGTTCGCGACCTCCGGCGCCGGCCCGAGGCCGAGAATCGGTTCGTCGCGCGCGAAGAAGCCCGACTCCTGGATGACGATGCCCTGCGCCTTCGCGACGCGATCGAGGTCGGCGGGTTTGCTGATCTGCTTCTCGATGGTCTGCGACAGGTCGGCCGCCTGCGCCTGCGCGCGCTCGTACGAGAGCTGATCGACGATCTGCTGCCGCACTTCCTGCAGCGATCGCGTCGTTGCCGTTTTCTTGTCGACGAGCTTGATGATGTGGTAGCCGTACTGCGTCTTGACCAGATCGCTGATCTGTCCCGGCTGCATCGCGAACACGGTCTGGTCGAATTCGGGCACCATGCGGCCGCGGCCGAAATAATCGAGGTCGCCGCCGTTTTTCGCGCTGCCTTCGTCCTCCGAATGCTTCTTCGCGAGCTCGGCGAAATCGGCGCCGCCGCGCGCCTGCTTCAATACGTCCTCGGCCTTCGCCTTCACGGCCGCGTCGTCCTTGCCCTCGGTCTTGAGCAGGATGTGGCTCGCGCGCACCTGTTCAGGCGTCGTGTACTGCTCCATGTTGTTGTTGTAGGCGCGCTCGACTTCGCTCTGCGGCAGGTTGATCTTGGCGCGCATCGCATCGATGTCGACGAGGAGATACCGAATCTTGCGCTTCTCGGGAATCTTGAAATCGTCCTTGTGCGACTCGAAGTAGGCAGCGACGTCCGAATCGCTCGCGCTCACCTGATTGCGGAACGTGTCGGCCGTGAAGCTCACGATGGCGAGCTTCACCTTGTCGTTCCGGCGCCGGTATTCCTGCTCGAGCTCCTTGTCGGTGACCGACAGCCAGTCGGTCAGCGAACCGCGGAGCTTCTCGACCTTCAGGCTGCGGCGCACGCTGTCCTCGAATTCCGACGGCGCCATCGGCGGCCGCTGCATCCGCAGCAGCTGCTGATAGCGCGCGTCGCCGATGAACGTGCCGTTCTCCTGAAACGCCGGCATCGACAGGATGCGCTGCCGGACTTCCTCGTCGCTCACGTCGATCTTGAGGCGATCGGCTTCGGCCAGCGCCGCGCGCTCGTCGACCATCTGCGAGAGGATCTGCTGTTCGATCCCGAGCTGCTTCAGGAGCTGCTCGCTCATGTTCGATCCGTACGCGGATCGGTACGCCTGCAGTTGAGCCTGATACGTCCGGCGGAACTCGCCGGTCGTGATCTCCTGGCCTGCGACTTTCGCGATGGTCTCGCCGGACGCGGCGTCGGCGCCGCTGCCACGCAGAAAGTCGGGAATGTAGAAGATGATGAACGCCAGGCAGACGAGACCGAGGCTCCACTTGAGCCAACTCATATGCCGGCGCATCCGATCGAGCATTGTCATGACTGCACTCTTCCAGCTTTCAGCTATCAGCTATCAGCTATCAGCTATCAGCTATCAGCTATCAGCTTCCTGGTTTCAGCTTGAACATCATCGACTGGGCTGAGCTCGGACTGTGAGCTCATAGCAGGACGCTGACAGCCGAGGGCGGCGGAAACATCCATGGTACGCCATGAACTTACGGTGTGGCAAGCAGTTACCGGCGCGCCGTGTTATATTTGCAGAGTATCGAAATACTGAGCGCATGTCTCCAGCCAGTCGTGCGACACGCGTGCCGGTCGCCCTCTTTCAGGCCGTCGGCCCCGCCGGCAAAAGCGGATCGAAATTGCGACGCGCGAGCGAAATCTCGCTGACGACGCCGGGCCTCGACCTGGCGACGAAGCTGCGGGTGTTTCAACGCGCGTTGCGCAGCCGCGTCGAGCGCCGCGAGGCGGTGGTCGACATCGTGCGGGCGGTCAACGCCACGCTCGAACCGGCAAAGATTGCCGACAACGTCATCGATCGCGCCGCCACGTGGATTCCGGCGCCCTGCTGGGCGATCGTGTCGGCCGATCAGTCGGGCGAGCTGTCGGTGCTCGCCGATCGCGGGTTGCTGCCCGAGATGGGACCGGCGGTGCAGGCGATCGCGAAATGGGTGATGAAGAACGGCCAGGAGTTCGCGACGGCCGATCTGCGCGAAGACGCGCGCCTGCAGAATCCGCTGATGGGGACCGTGCTCGCGTTTCCTCTGAGCTCCCGCGGCCGCCGCGTCGGGGCGATCATCGGGATCGATCGCGTCGCGTCGGCGCGCGAGCCGCGGCTGTCGGCGCCGATGCTCCGCGCCGTTCGCCTGCTGCTCGAACCGGCCTCGGTGGCGCTCGACAACGCCCTGCAGCTCAAACGCGCCGAGGCGCTGTCGGTGACCGACGATCTGACGCATCTCTACAACTCGCGGTATCTCAACCAGGTCCTGCGCCGTGAAACCAAGCGGGCGTCGCGCAGCGGGCGCCCCCTGTCGCTGTTGTTCATCGATCTCGACGGCTTCAAGGCCATCAACGATACGCACGGGCATCTGTTCGGCAGCCGCGCGCTGGTCGAGGCGGCGGCGGTGATACGTGGAAGCGCGCGCGAAACCGACGTCGTGGCGCGGTTCGGCGGCGACGAGTTCGCGCTGGTCCTCCCCGATACGGGCAGCGAAGGCGCGTTCGCCGTCGGAGAACGCATCCGCGAGCGCATTGCGGCCCACGTGTTCCTCGCCGAGGATGCCCTCGACGTCCATCTGACCGCGTCGGTCGGCGTCGCGACGCTGCCCGATGTGGCCGCTTCGGCCGAAGAGCTCGTCCAGGCCGCCGACAAGGCGATGTATGCCGTGAAGGATTCCGGCAAAAACGGTATTCAGGCCGCCCCTGCTCCTGCCGATATTTAATCAATAGTCACTGGTCATTGACCCTTCTTCGTGCGCGGAACTGCACAGCCTGACCATGACCCGCACCGACGGCCGAGCGACCAAGGAGTTTCCGATTGAGCCTTCGTTCGATGCTTTCGCTGTTCTCGAGTGATCTGGCCATCGATCTCGGCACGGCCAACACCTGCGTCTACGCGCGCGGGAAAGGCATCGTGGTGAACGAGCCGTCGATCGTCGCGATCAACAAGGTGAACGGCCGGGTCGAGGCGGTGGGGAAGGACGCGAAGGACATGCTCGGCCGCACCCCGGGCAATATCGTGGCGATCAAGCCTATGAAGGACGGGGTCATCGCGGACTTCGAGGTCACCGAGAAGATGCTGACCTACTTCATCAAGAAGGCGCACAACCGCAACGTCTGGGTCCGGCCGCGCATCGTCATCGGCGTGCCGTCCGAGATCACGCAGGTCGAGAAGCGCGCGGTCAAGGACAGCGCGTACCGCGCGAAGGCCAGCGAGGTTCACCTCGTCGAGGAAGCGATGGCCGCGGCCATCGGCGCGGGGATGCCGATCACCGAGCCGTCGGGCAACATGATCGTCGACATCGGCGGCGGCACAACCGACATCGCCGTCATCTCGCTCGCCGGCATTGTGTACAGCAAAGCCGTGCGCGTCGCCGGCAACGAGATGGACGAAGCCATCATTCAATACATCAAGAAACAGTACAACCTGCTCATCGGCGAGCGCACGGCCGAGCAGATCAAGATCGAGGTCGGATCCGCCTTTCCACTCGACGAGCGGATGACAATGGAGATCAAAGGACGCCACCTGATCGAAGGCGTGCCGAAGACGATCACGATCACCGACGAAGAGATCCGCGAGGCGCTTGCGGAAACGGTGAACGTCATCGTCGACGCCGTGCGCGTCGCGCTCGAGCGTACGCCGCCGGAGCTCTCGGCCGACATCGTCGACCGCGGCATCGTGCTGACCGGCGGCGGCTCGATGTTGAAGAACCTCGACAAACGGCTGCGCGAAGAGACGGGGCTGCCGCTCGCGATGGCCGAGGATCCGCTGTCGTCGGTGGTGCTCGGTGCAGGGAAAATGCTGTCCGACTTCAACTTGCTGAGGAAGATTTCCATTGACTAGCGCCGGGCCGAAGATGCTGTCGGATTTCAATCTATTGAGAAAGATTTCGATCGATTAGGCTCGGCTGAAAGCCTCGCCCTACAGACGCGGCGCTCGCGACAAATGCAGGCGCCACCCGCACCTGTAGCGCGAGCCTTTCAGGCGAGCGGCACCTATGGCTGTCCTCGATATCCGCCAACGCTCGGGTTACCTGTTCCTCGCCGTCATCTTCGGCCACATCCTGCTGATCTCGGCCCAGGTGAACTCGCGCACCGGCGTGCCGGTCCTCGAGGCCGTCACGTTCGGAATCTTCGCCGAGGTGCAGCGCGGCGTATCGAGCGGCATCATGGGCGTGCGGCGGGTGTGGAATGGCTACGTCGGCCTGCGCGGACTCAAATCGGAGAACGACAGCCTGAAACGGCAGCTCGCCGACGCGCAGGTTGCGCTGCAGGCGCAGCGCGCGCTCGCCGATCGGTCGCGCGGGCTCGAGCAGCTGCTCGAGATGCGCGACCGATCCGATCTGCGCATGGCGGCAGCGGAGATCATCGGCGCGGCCGCGACGCCCGATTTCCGCACGCTGACGATCGACAAGGGGACGCGCGACGGGCTGCGCCCCGACATGGCGGTGATCGCGCCGGCCGGCGTCGTCGGGCGCATCGTCATGCCGAGCGCGCGGGCGGCGAAGGTGCAGCTGCTGATCGATCGCAACGCGGCGGCGGGCGCCATCATCGAGCGCTCGCGCGCGCAGGGCGTCGTCGTCGGCAGCGGCGAGGATCGGCTGCGGATGGAAAACGTCTCCGAGGCCTCCGATATTGTCGTCGGCGACATCGTCGTCACGTCCGGCATCGAGGGAATCTATCCGAAGGGATTCATCATCGGACGCGTCGACACCGTCGAGAAGAACGGGCCGTCGTACCGCACCATCACGGTGAAACCGGCCGTCGACTTCGCGAGCCTGGAGGAAGTGCTCGTCGTCGTGACGCCGACGCCGGCGCGTGAGGCGCCGGGCGAGGCCGGCGGGGGACGCGAGTGAGGGCCGCCGGGGTCTTCCTGGCGGTCGCGCTGGCTGTCGCGCTGCAAACCACGCTGGCTCGCTTCGTGATTCGCGGCCTCGTCGCCGTCGATCTCGTGCTCGTCGCCGTCGTCTACGTGGCGCTGACGTCGGGACCGGTGACAGGGCTGCTGACCGGGACGTTTGCGGGGCTGGTGCAGGACGCGCTGACGACCGGCGTGGTCGGCATCGGGGGCCTGTCCAAGACCGTGGTGGGATTCCTGGCGGGCATCATCGGCACGCAGTTCATCGTGACGCAGCCGCTTCCCCGTTTTGTGGTGTTTTTTGGCGCGACGGTGCTCCACGCCATCATTTACATCGGGCTTTACGTGCTGCTCGATTTGCGGCACTTTGGTACGCCCGTTGCGGCGGTCGCCGGTCAGGCGACGGGGAACGCGGTGGTCGGCGTCGTGGCGTTTCAGCTGGTCGAGCTTTTACCTGGAGCCGTTGAGCGGCGCCGCGCGGCACGAACGCGGCTGCGGCGGTAGAGTGATTCTATGACCATAGAACGGCGCGGCATCGGCATGCGCCTCTCCATTCTGCAGTACGTCATCACGGTCATCTTCTCGATTCTCGCGGTCAGCTTCTGGGTGCTGCAGGTCGTCGAGCACGCGCAGTTCGAAGAGATGGCGGAGAACAACCATCAGCGGACGCTCGCGCTGCGCGCGCCGCGCGGCATCGTCTTCGACCGCGAAGGCAAGGTGCTCGTCGAGAACCGCCACTCCTACAGCATTTCGATCGTGCGCGAGCACACGAAAGACCTGAACCGCACGATCCGTCTCCTCGCCGGCGTCCTCGGCATGGACGAGCCCGGGGTGCGCACGATCGTCGAGCGTCATCGCCGCGAGCCGACCTACCGGCCGATCACGATCGTGCAGGACGCGACGCTCGCGCAGGTGTCCGCCGTCAAGGCGCGGCGGCTCGACTTCGAGCTGCCCGACGTCGTCGTCGAAGAGGTGCCGACGCGCCAGTATCCCGAGACGATGGCGGCGCACGCGTTCGGATACGTCGGCGAAGTGAACGACGCGCAGGTCGCCGCCGGCGAAGAAGGGCTGAAGAGCGGCGACATCGTCGGGCAGTCCGGGATCGAGAAGGTCTACAACGCGATGCTGATGGGCGAGGACGGCGCCAAGCGCGTCGTCGTCAACAGCGTCGGGCGCGAGATTCGGACGCTCGAGGAAGATCCGCCGACCGAAGGAAAGCGGCTGCAGCTGACGATCGATTACGACCTCCAAAAGGCAGTCGAAGACGCCTTCGACGCGACCGAAGCGGCCGGCCTGACGAACGCCGGCGCGGCGATCGTCCTCGATCCCAACACCGGCGGCATCCTCGCGTTCGCCAGCCGGCCCGCGTACGATCCGAATGCGTTTGCGGCGGGCATTGATCGCGCAACGTGGGCGTCGCTCAACATCGACGAGGATCGACCGCTCAACGATCGCGCGATACAAGGTCGCTATTCACCGGGGTCGACGTTCAAGATGGCCGTGGCGCTCGCCGGTCTCGAAGAGGGGATCATCACCCCCGACTTCCACGCGCACTGCGCCGGCGCGGCGACCTTTTACGGGCGTCCCTTCAAGTGTTGGAAGAAGGGCGGCCACGGCTCGATCGATCTGCGTCACGCGATCGAGCAGTCGTGCGACGTCTATTTCTATACCGTCGCCAACATGGTGGGCGTCGACAAGATCAACAAGTGGGCGACGGCGCTCGGCCTCGGCGTGAAGAGCGGAATCGATCTGCCGAACGAGAATCAGGGGCTCGTGCCTTCCACCGAATGGAAGATGCGCGTGCGCCACGAGAAGTGGTACGCCGGCGAAACGATTTCGGTCGGCATCGGCCAGGGCCAGGTGTCGGTGACGCCGGTGTCGATGGCCGTGTACATGGCGACGCTCGCCAACGGCGGCACGCGCGTCACGCCGCACCTGCTCAAAGCCGTCGACGATGGCACCGGCTGGAAGCCGGTGCCGGGGCCGGCGCCGCAATCGAAGGTTGAGATCAATCCGGAAAAGCTGCAGGCGATCCGCGACGGACTCTGGATGGTGGTGAACAGCGCTGGCACCGGCGCGACGGCCAGAATCGCCGGCAAGGATGTTTCGGGCAAGACCGGGTCGGCGCAGGTGATCTCGAACGCTGGACGCGCCGCCGCGCGGACGAGCAAGGACCTGCGCGACAACGGCTGGTTCGTGTTCTTCGCGCCGCGCGATCATCCGACCGTGGCCGGCGTCGTGTTCCTGGAGCACGGCATCCACGGCCCGAACGCGGCGCGCGTCGCGCACCACATCCTCGACACGTTCTTCGCCAAGCAGGACGGCCGTCCGCTGCCGCCGCCGCCCACGAAGGAATCGCTGCGGTTCGACTTCAGCGATGCGATGGCCAAGAAGCAGTCGCCGCCGGTCGAGCCGACCGAAAGATAGTCCATGTTCGAGCGCCGACTGTATTACCACATCGACTGGCCGCTGATCATTGCGATCATCGCGTTGTGCTCGCTCGGCGTGCTGATGATCTACAGCACGACGTTCGATCCGACGCGGGGCACGGCGCGCATGTACACGACGCAGCTCTACGCCATCGTCATCGGCATGGGCGCGCTCGTCTTCATGCTGTCGATCGACTATCGGACGTTCACCGACAAGTCGCACCTGATTTACATCGGCGTCTGCGCGCTGCTTCTTTACGTCATGTTCTTCGGCATGGTGCAGATGGGGGCGCGCCGGTGGATTCCGCTCCGGGTCTTCAACCTGCAGCCGTCGGAGTTCGCGAAGATCGCCGTCGCGCTCGTGCTCGCCAAGTTCTACGGCGAGAATCGCGGCGCGCCGTCGTGGACCGACCTCGCGATCGGCGGCGCGTTGACGGCCGTCCCGCTCCTGCTCATCGCGAAGGAGCCCGACCTCGGCACGGCGGTGACGCTGATGCCGGTGTTCCTCGCGGTGGCGTATCTCGCCGGCATGCGCATGCGCATTCTCGGCCTCATGTTTCTGTGCCTGCTTCTCGCGGCGCCGGTCGCGTGGAAGTTCGCGCTCAAGGACTATCAGAAGAGTCGAGTCTCGACATTCCTCGATCCGTCGCAGGATGCGAAGGGCGCCGGCTACCAGCAGATCCAGGCGCGCATCACCGTGGGATCGGGAGGGCTTTCAGGCAAGGGGTTCCGGCAGGGGACGCAGGGTCAGCTGCGTTTTCTCCCGGTCGCCCACAACGATTTCATTTTCTCGGTGCTGGCCGAGGAACAGGGTTTCGCCGGCGTCCTGGTGGCGCTCGGCCTGTATTTGTTCGTGATTCTGCGCGCGCTGGAGGCGGCCCGCCTGGCCAAGGATCGCCTCGGCTCGTACCTCGTGCTCGGCGTGCTCGCCAGCTTCACCTTCCAGGTGGTCTACAACATCACCATGTCGGCCGGACTGGCGCCCGTCAAAGGGCTCACGCTTCCGCTCATGAGTTACGGCGGGTCGTCGATGATCGCGACGCTCGCCGGCTTCGGGCTGATCCTGAACGTACGAATGCGCAGATTCACGAACTGACACGCGGCGGGATTTGGGATTGGGGATTCGGGATTCGCAAATCCCGAATCCCCAATCCCGAATCCCGAACGCGTGACAGGAGTCGTGAATGAACAAGGAGATGATCGTCTCCTCGAATGGCCACGAGACGATAGTGGCCATCCTCGAGGACGACCTCGTGGCCGAGGTCTTCGTCGAGCGCGAGCGGCAGCGCGGCGTCGTCGGCAACGTCTACAAGGGCCGCGTCTCGAAGGTCCTCCCCGGCATGCAGTCGTCGTTCATCGACATCGGCCTCGAACGCGACGGCTTCCTCTACGTCGCCGACGTCATCGACACGCTCGAGGAGTTCGACAGGCTCGAAGCCGACGAAGGCGACAGCCGCGCCGACGGCCAGCGAGACCGCGACGGTTCGACCGGGTCACCATCGCCCCGCGCGGAGCCGAGGGGCGACAAGCCTCAACAGAAAATCGAAGAGCTCCTGCGCGAGGGACAGGAAATCCTCGTCCAGGTGGTCAAGGAGCCGCTCGGCACCAAGGGCGCGCGCCTCACGTCGCACGTGACGATGGCGGGACGATTCCTCGTGTTCATGCCGACGGTGGATCACGTCGGCGTGTCGCGCAAGATCGAGTCGCGCGACGAGCGCAGCCGTCTGCGCGGCATCGTGCGGGAGTTCCGCGAGCAGCGCGGCTTCACCGGCGGCGTCATTATCCGCACCGCGGCCTCCGGCCGGCCGAAAGAAGACATCGTCAGCGACCTCGAGGCGTTCCACAAGATCTGGACGGAAATGCGGCAGAAGACCGAGAGCTCTCGCGCGCCCGCGGTCGTGTACCGCGAGGCGAGCCTGGTCAGCAAGCTGCTGCGCGATTTGCTGACCGAGGAGTATCAGGCGATCCGCATCGACAACGCCGTCGAGTATCAGCGCGTCATGGAGCTCGTCGAGCGCATCATGCCGAGCCTCGGACCGAAAGTGAAGCTGTACTCGAAGGCCTACCCGATCTTCGACGAATACGGGGTGCAGGCCGAGATCGACAAGGCGCTGAAGAGCAAGGTGTGGCTGAAGTCCGGCGGATCGATCGTCATCAACCAGACCGAGGCCCTCGTCGCGATCGACGTGAACACGGGCCGCTACGTCGGCAAGAAGTCGGCCGGCCGCCTCGAGGACACCATCGTCAAGACGAACCTCGAGGCCGTCAAGGAGATCGTCCGTCAGATCCGGCTGCGCGATCTGGGCGGCATCATCGTGCTCGACTTCATCGACATGGAGGAGAAGAAGAACCGCCAGAAAGTCCTCCAGGCGGTCGAGCAGGAGCTGAAAAAGGATCGGTCGCCGTCCAAGGCGCTGCAGGTGTCGGATTTCGGGTTGATCATCATCACGCGCAAACGCGTGAAGCAGAGCCTCGAGCGCGTCCTCACCGAGCCGTGTCCGTACTGCTCGGGCAGCGGCGTCATCAAATCGAGCTCGACGATCTGCTACGAGATTCTGAGCGAAGTACGCAAGATCGGTCCGGATCTGAACGGCCACCGCCTGGTGCTGCGCGTCAACCCCGACATCGCGCGCGCGCTGAAGGAAGAAGAAGCGGCGGTGCTGAAGGATCTGAAGCAGTCAATCGGAAAGGACGTCACCGTGAAGGCTGACGTCCAGCTCCACCACGAGCAGTTCGATGTGATGGCGGTGTGACTACGAAGTCGGCAGGTTGATGATGTAGTTCGTGCCGCTCTTATTGATCCACACCCGATAATAGTCGCCGCCCTTGAGCAGTTCGGTGCGCGACGTGCCGGCCTTCGGCGGATTTTTCTTCGCGATCTTGCTGATGTCCGACGCGGGGACGATGGTCGCCACCTCGCGCGCCACGACTTTGCCGCCCCTGAGGAACTCCACGTATTTTTCGCCGTTCGGATCCTGTCCTGTCCCCGGCTTCGGCGCATCGTCGGTCGCGCGAACCTGGTAAGTGCCGGGCGCGAGCGGCTTGCCATCCGCCATGACCTTCTTGGCGATGTGCACGGTGCCGAGGTTCGCGGCGGCGCGCGACGACTGCGCGAAGGCCGTGCTGGCGGCCAGCGCCGCGGCAATCGCGCCCACAAGAACCATTCGCTTCATCATGGCCTCCACTTCGCGGCTGAGCTTAACGATCAATTATACGTCCACGGTAAACCGAGCAAGCGAGGTGCCAGCACGCCTCAGTCGTGGAAACGCTATCTCTTCTCGATGACGATGTTTCCGCTGAAGGTTCGCAGCGTAAGCGTTGCGCTGCCGTCGCCGAACGTGGCACGAATCGATCGACTGGTGATCTCCGGCCGGCCGCCGCGGCGATCGCTGTCGCCGCCGATCGTCAGCGGAAAATCGGAGCGGATGGAGCCGCTGAACGTGTTCGCCGTGACTTCGAAGCCGGGGGGATTGATGAGCGTCAGGCGAACCGACCCTGAGTGGCTGTTCATGTCGTATCGCCCGGCCTTCGTGATGCTGCCCGAGTATTCGATGGCGCCGCTGACCGATTTCGCGCCGAGCCGGTCGCACGTCACGTCGCTGATCATGACGTCGCCGCTGACCGAGTTGAACTCGAGACCGTGCGCTTTGACGCTTCTGCCGCGGACGCTGCCGCTGACGCTGGCGATCGACACGTCGGTATCGGTCGACACGCCGGAGAACGACACGTCGCCCGACACGCTCTTGGCAACTTCGAGCTTTGGCGTATCGGTCAACGTCACGTTGCCGCTCACCGTCTCGGCGCGCACGACACCGCGAACGCCGGAGAGTCTCACCGATCCGGACACCGAGTGAAGCTCCACGGAGACGCCGGTCGGAACGGTCACCGTGTAATCGACCGACACGTTGACGTTGTTGAGCCGGGGATACGACGTGCGAATGTCGACGCGGCCGGCCGCATTGTCGACCTCGATGCGCACCTGATCGAGCTGACTGCGATCGCGCCGCGCGCGCTTGACCGCTTCGACCGACACTTCGTCTCCCGATCCGGCGGTCACGGTGATATCGCCCGAAATGTTCTGGATGCTGACGCGGCCGTCTCGCCCGATCCGGTACTTGCCGGAGAACCGATCGGTTTGCTCCTGGCCGGTGTAGCGTCCCTGGTACGCGCGCGTCACCGCGTGCCGCACGGCGTCGCGCAGCTCGCGCGGGTCGGGCCCCTGCGCGGCCGCGGAGACGGCGCCGAGCGCGACGCCCGCCAGAACGAACGAGAATGTGAGTCGCATGGTCCTGAGCCTTTAGCCCTTCTGTCGGAGTCCCGAGCCGATGCGGGCCGCACCCGCCTCGTTGCCCTTCCGCATTTCGTTGATCAGCGCCACGGTGTCCTGCAGCAGCGCCAGCTTCGCCTTGAAGTTTTCGAGCAGACTCTGCTGGGCCGGCTCGTTGGTCGGCTGCATGCGAACGGCCGCGCGGCTCTCGCTGATCGCCTGATCGATGACCGCGAGATTTTTCTGCAGCGTCGCCGCCGTCTGCGTGTCGAGCGCGCCTTTCTCGGAGTTTGCGATCTGCTCGAGCCCTTTGATCGCCTTGTCGTAATGCGCTTCGGCCGCGCGCAGCTCCGCCTCGATCGTCTGCGACGTGACGTCTGCGCTCGATCCTGCGGCCGCGTTCGACGGCTGCGTGCCGCGCGTCGGCACGTATCGGAGCCCGACGACCGTCGCGATGACGATGGCTGCGGCGGCGGCGAGCCAGGCGCCATACTTCGTGTAGCGCGAGGCTTTCAGCCGAGCGGGCCCGCCACCGCCGCCGCTCGGCTGAAAGCCTCGCGCTCCATCGTCTCGCGCTCCAACGGCTCGCGATTCCCGCTCCAGCTCGATCGCCCGCTCGATGCGTGCCCACGCGCGCGCCGGCGGCTCGCGCTGGTCGAGCGACGCCGCCGTCCGCGCGATGTCGCGCAGGTCGTCGACGAGCGCCCGGCACGGCGCGCACGACTCGACGTGCGCTTCCACCTCGGTGCGCTCGCGCGATCCGAGCGTGCCGTCGACGTAGTCGTTCAGAACGGTGTCGTTCGGATGCATTTCAACCGGCCCTTTCATTTCTTTCAGGGCCGCCCTCCCAACATCGCGCGCAGCTTCAGGCGCGCTTTGAACACCTGCGACTTCGACGTGCCTTCCGCGATGCCCAGCAGCTCGCCGACTTCCTTGTGATCGAATCCTTCGACGTCGTGCAGCACGAACGCCTCGCGGCAGCCGTCTGGCAGCCGGTCGATAGCGCGATCGAGATCCATCTTCGCAATCGGCGTCTGGCGTCGCGCCACCGGCTCGATCGACGTCTCGTCGTCCAGCGTGTCGGTGAGCTTGTCCATTTTCGCTCTCCTGCTGCGCACGTAATCGAGGCAATGGTTGAGCGCCAGCCGGTACAGCCACGTGCCGAGCGCCGATTCGCCCTTGAACGTTCCCATCTTGCGATACGCCTGCAGGAAGATTTCCTGCAGAAGATCCTCGCCGTCCTCGGGCGATCCCGCGATCCTGCAGGCCATCGTGTAAATCCGCCTGGAATGTTCGCGGTACATCGCCTCGAACAGGTCGGTCTCCTCCGTTTCCTTAGACGGGAAAGGGATTGGCGGGCGTTGCTTGGCGGTCACGGTTACGAAAGACGAAGAAGAGGGTCGGCAGGTTTTACCTTCGCGGTCTCCACAAGGTTCGGTCGAGGTCGCGGATGCGCAATCCCGACACGATTATCCCCTCAGCCGCGAGGAGCGACCGCTTCAACATTTCGCTGCCGCCGTAGCCGCCAATACGGCCGCCGGCCGCGATCACGCGGTGGCAGGGCACGTCGCGGCGGCGGCAGTCGCGCATGATGTTGCCGACAGCGCGCGCGGCACGGGGACGTCCGGCGAGCTCGGCGACGTCGCCGTAGGTCGCGACGCGCCCGGGCGGGATGCGGCGGACAGTGGCCAGCACACGATCTTTGAATGATCCCTGTAGGGCAGAGGGCAAAGGGCAAAGGGCAGATGGCAGCTGGCCTTTGTTTCCTGCCTGCCCTTTGCCCTTTGCCCTTTGCCCTTCCCCGTTCTTCGTAAGGCCCCTCACATCAGCACCAGCGGATCGAGATTGTACGTGGCCGGATCGAGTGGCGCGACGACCGATGACGGCCGCTGGGGATCCTCGCTGACGTTCCACAACTCGATTTCGCAGGGGAGCTCGAGCCGCGTGCCGTCGCGCGAAATCAGCACGCGCACCTGCGGCCGGTAGGGATCCGGCGCGTAGACCTTCAGAACGACGGCGACCTCGCCGGTGTTCAGCCGCACGAGGTTCCCGGGTGGGTAGATGCCGATCAGCTGCACGAAGCGGCGCACCAGGTGCTGATCGAACTGCGTGCCGTCGTTGCGTTTCAGCACCTGGAGGATCCGCTCCGACGGAAATGCCTGCTGGTAGGCGCGCTGCGAGCGCATCGCGTCGTAGACGTCGGCGATGCTGCACAGCATCGTGCCGATGTTGAGCGACGATCTCTTGGCGCCACCCGGATAGCCGGTGCCGTCCAGACGCAGGTGATGCTCGAAGGCGACGACCGGCGCGAGCGCGGGGATGTCGGCCGTCTGCCGCAGGATTTCCGCGCCGTCGACGACGTGCCGCTTCATGATCGCGAATTCGTCGTCGGTGAGCTTGTCCGGCTTGTTGAGCACTTCGAGCGGCGTGCGCACCTTGCCGATGTCGTGCATCAGCGCCGCCAGACCGAACTCTCGCAGCAGCGGCCCGTCGATGCCGAGCCCGCGCGCCTGTCCCATCGTCAGAATCGAGACGTTCACCATGTGCGTGAACGTGTAGTTGTCGTAGTTCTTCAGCGTCGTCAGCGCCAGCAGTGCCGTCCGGTTCTGCGCCACCGCCTGCGCGAGACCGTCGATCATCGTCCGCGCTATCGTCGCGTCGGGCTTGCCTTCGGTTTCGGCGCTCTCCCACAGGCTCGTCGCGACCGACACGGCATCGTGGTACAGACGTTTGATCGTCGCCATGTCGGTGAGGCTGCCTTCGACGCGCTGCTCGATCGAGACGCGGCCGACGCGGATGTGCGGCAGCGCCGGAAACGCCGGCCCGTTTTCGTCGCCCTCGCGCACCTCGATCGCCGTCACCGCCTCGATGAACGTCGAGAGCTCGTCGCTGGTGACGCCGCGGTCGAACGTAATCCGCTCGATCCCGGCCTGCTGCAGCCGGCGGACGATTCCGCCGAGCACGTCCGCGCGCGCGACCGGCATGTCGTCGACGATGATCTCGTCGCCGACGAAACCGACCACGGTGGTCGGCTGCAGGCTGTGGAGCAATTGGACAGCCGCCGACAGCTGCTCGAGATTGCGCCCGATGATCGGGTGACCCTTGGAGTACAGCTGCGACGACCGCAGCGCCGCCGCAAGGCGCCGCAGCAACTCGTCGGCGAGCTGGAAGCGGGGCGCCGTCATGCGTCTCCTCTCGCGGCGGCTCGTCGGTGCGCCGGCGCCTCGGTCAGGTGCGATTTCGCCGCGTTGCGGACGCCGCGCTTGCCGGTCGCGGCCGCTTCCTGCAGCACCGCGATGGCTTCCGACGTGCCGATACGCGCGAGCGCCGCGGCGGCGGCGCCGCGCAGCACCGCGCTGCGCCGCGGCGCCCACCATTCGCCCTTGTACAGTGCTTCCTTCAGGGGAACGACTCCTTCCGGATCCTTCAAGACGCCGAGCGACTCGATGGCGCGCAGGTACACCGGCGCCAGCGGACCGCGGTGATCGATGTTTCGGACGATGTAGCCGAACAGCGGCGTCGCGCGCTCGTCGCGCACGAGGCTGATCGACTGCATGATCGCCTCGCGCGACCGCTCGGTGCCGCTCGCGAGCGCCTGCTGCAGAATCTGATAGGCGGCGTCGGTCCCGACGTTGAGGATGGCGCGGACCGCTTCGCGCTGCACCTGCGGCTCGTTGTCGTCGAGCAGCTCGGTCAGATCCGGCAGCGCCTCGCTCCCGCCGAACTGCCGCATGAGCAGAATCGCCGTCCGCCGCACCGCCGCGTTCGGCGAGCTCTTCAGCCGTTCAACCGTCCGCCGTCCGGCGGGGCCGAACGCCAGCAGAATCGACGCGAGCCGCTCGCGCGTACGGGGGCGCTCTTCGACCGACAGCGTCTCGGCCAGCGGACGGACGAGGACTTCGCCGAGCGACACGCACATCGCCTTGACGCGCTCGAACTGCGCCGCGTCTATCGTGGCGAGGTGCGTCGTGATGTGGCGCATCATCGTGCCGGCGATGAGCATGTCGATCGCGGTGATCGCATGCTGGCGGCGCCCCGTCGTCGCGCCGGTGCGCCCTTCGCCGACGAGTACCTCGATCAGCTGCACCGCGGCGTCGAAATCGCCGACGAGCAGCAGATCTTCGAGGAGCCGCACGACCGGCGTCATCATCTCGCCCCACTTCGCGTCGTCCGGCTCGATCCGCAGCAGATCCAGCAGCAACGTCAGGTCGAGCGCCCGAAGCTGAGTGGTCGCGACGGTGCTGAGCCATGCGGAAATGCGCTCGGGCGGATCGTCGTTGACCTGCTCGACTTCGATGGCCTGCGTCCGCGCGCCCGACAGCTCGCGCGCGTACTCGTTCCCGACGAACGGTTTGTCCGAATACGACGTCAGGAGCTTCCCGGCGACATGGTTCCAGACCGATTCGAAGCCTTCCGTGCTGCCGAGCGGCGATGCCTTCACGTCCTCGTGCGCCAGCGTGAGCAGCCGCGGCCGCTGCTCCGCATCCTGCACGAGCGACTGGAACGCGACGGCGAGGCGATCGGTGGCCGTCGTTTCCTCGATGACGTTTCGCGCGACGAAGCGCGCAATCGCGCCGTCGGTCATGCGGCTGACCACCGCGTTCATCAGCTGCGGCCCCTCGTCGACCTCGCGCTGCTCGAGCAGCCCCATGAGCATTTCCGCCGACAGCCGGCCGACCGCCGACGCCATGTTCCCCAACACCGGCTCGAGGCGATCGGGATCGGCTTTCGACACCGCGTCGATGATGCCGCGGAGCATCCGCATCAGCGCCGTGGTCTTCGCGCCGACCCCGCCCGAATCGGACGCGCCCTCTTCCACCGCGGCCATCAGGTCCGCCAGGCGATCGGCGTCACCGGCGATCCCGAGCAGCTCCTTGACCGCCGCCTCGTCGAGATCGAAAGCCATGCCCTGCAGGCAATTGGCGAGCACCTTGTCCCACACGGCCGACTCGCCGCCCGTGCGCTCGCGCAGCACTTCGGAGTAGTCGATCTCGCGCAGCTCGACGTGCCGTCCCGCCATCGTCGCCCACACGCGCGAGATGCCGCCGTCGGTGCGAATCGACTCGGGCGTCCGCGCGAGCAGAAGCAGGAAGCTGCGCCAGGCGTCGGCATCGCCGCCGGGATTGACCGTCAGCTGGCCGATCAGGTGGCTATGCAGCAGCGCGGCCAATTCGCCGACCGCCGATTCCGGGCGCGCCAGCGCGCGTTCGTCGAGCAGCAGCGACTCGGGGAGAACCGTCAACCGAAGCGGCGCGTTCAGCGAGGCTATCGACGTGATCTGCACGATTCGACCGAGCGTCGCGGTGATCGCCGGATGCCCGGATGGATAGAGCACGACCGCCCGCGCCGCGGCCTTGCAGGCGCGTGCGAATTCGATGAGACGCGATGCATGCTCGGGTCCCAACGGCGCTGGCTTTTCGCTCACAGATACTTCAACGGATCGATGCCCAACGGCTCGGGATCGACCGCCTCGACGACGGCGCGCTCGTCGTCGTCGCCTTGATGTTCCCACGTGTTCGCGAGCAGCGGCTCTTCCAGGAATTCACCCTTCGCATCCTGAATGATTTTCACCTGCGGCCGGAACGGATCGGTCGGATGTTCCGCGGAGACGACCGCGAGCTCGTCGGTGGTCAATCGCACGAGGTTGCCGACTGGAAAGAGGCCCATCAGGTTGACGAATCGCTTCAGCAGCGGCTGATTGAACGCCGGGTTGCCCTGCTCGCCCATGATCGCGCGAATGCGGTTCGTCGCGAGCCCCTGCCGGTACGGCCGGTTGCTGCGCAGCGCGTCGAACACGTCGGCAATCGACACGATCATCGTGCAGAGATTCAGCTTGCGGCTGCCGATGTTCTCCGGATAGCCGCTCAGATCCTGTTTCAGGTGATGCTCGAAGGCGACGATCGGCGCGAGCGCAGGCATCTCCGGCGTCCGCCGCAGGATGTGCGCGCCGTCGACGACGTGCTGCTTCATCACGTCGAACTCGTCCTTCGTGAGCTTGTCCGGCTTGTTGAGGACCTCGAGCGGCGTGTTGACCTTGCCGATGTCGTGCATCAGCGCGGCGAAGCCGAATTCGCGCAGGAGCGTTCCGTCGACGTTGAGCGCCCGCGCCTGCGCCATCGCGAGCGCCGAGACGTTCACCATGTGCGTGAACGTGTAGTTGTCGTACTTCTTCAGTGCCGTCAGCGCCATCAGCGAGGTGCGGTCCTGAGTGACCAGCTTCGCGAGGCCGTCGATGATCTTCCGCGCGGCGGTCGGATCGGGCTTGTCGCCGGCCTTGGCCGCTTCCCACAGCGACTCGGCGGTTTCGACCGCCGTCGCGTACACGCGGCGGGCGGCCGCGATGCCGGCCTGTTCGTCGGTCACCTCTTCGACGACGATGCGGCCGAGCGTCACGTGGCGGACGCCTCTGGCCGCGAGGCGGTCGGCGAGCGGCGGCGCTGACGTCCGGTCGCTGAAGACGGCGATGAGGTTCCTGATCTCGTCGCGCGTGAGACCGCGCGTCAGCGTGATCTTCTCGATGCCGCGCTCGCGCAGATCGCGCGCGAAGCCGACGAGCGCCGCGGTCCCGCGCGGCAGGCGGTCGCCGTCGACGACGACTTCGTCGCCGATGAAGCCGATGACGATGGCCGGCGCCGCCTGGAGCGCTTCGGTCGCGGCGGCATTCAGGGTATCGAGTCCGCGCTGCACGAGGGGGTGGTTCGGCGAATAGAGCTCGGTACCCCGCAGCGCTGCCGCAAGCCGGCGTATCAGTTCCTCGGCCTTCTTGATATGCAAGTCAGTTTCTGAGGCGCGCGGCGATGATCTTTTTCAGGGCCCGGTCGCCCGTCTGCCCAGCTTCTCTTAACGTCGTTTCGGCTGTTGGGGTGCCGATCTTCAGGAGGGCGTCGACGCTGGTCTCCTTGAGGGCCCGGAGCTTCCGGCCGCCCAGAAAGCGGCGGCGCCCGGCCAGCGCCATCAGCGGCTGGACGGCGGCGTCGGTGCCCATCGTCGCGAGCGCCCCGACGGTCTGCAGCACGACGTCGTGGTCCTTTCCCAGCGGATCGCTTTCTTCGATGATCCGCACGAGCACGGGGACGACGCGCGGGTCGCGGCTGCCCACCAGCGCCTCGATCACCGCGGTTCGCAGCGTGCCCGTCGCCGCGCGCAGCACGGTGTGGATGGCGCGTGCCGCCGACGGATCGGGGATGGCCGTCAGAGCCGAGATCGCTTCGCGCGCGACGCGCGGATCGGACTGGCGGACGAGCGGCTGCAGCAGCGGAACTGCCTGGGGCGCGGCAATCCGGCCGAGAAGGCGCGCCCCGCGCCGCTGAACGAACCAGCGCGGGTCGGCCACGAGCGACGCCAGACGCGTGACCGCCGGCGCGCCGAACCCGACGATTGTTTCCTCGGCGCGCGACGTGGTCAGCGTATCGGCCTCGACGGTCACCACGGGCTTCAGCGACTCGATCGCCGGGAGACCGATCGTCTCGATGACCGCCTTGATGGCGCTCCAGCCGTCCTCGTCGACGTCGCCGATGAGCGCCGCCGTTTCGAGCAGAGCCAGCGACTCCCCAAGCCGATCGAGCGCCTGACGGCATTCGTCGCGGCCGATCAGCGACGAGTTCCCGCGCCTGGCGAGCGCCGTCGTCACCGTCAGCGCGTCGTCGTACGCGCCCGACATCAGCAGGTCCTCGACCAGCACCGCCATG
Source organism: Acidobacteriota bacterium (assembly GCA_003222395.1). Taxonomy (GTDB): domain Bacteria; phylum Acidobacteriota; class Vicinamibacteria; order Vicinamibacterales; family CAVVIG01; genus Gp6-AA45. The sequence continues at coordinate 231,738 of QHWB01000032.1, read as the reverse complement.
TCCTGAGCGAGCTCGGCGGCGCGCTTCGCGTCCTTCTCGAGCGCCAGCAAGTCGATCAGCATGCGGACCGAGAGGCTGCGGACGTTTTCCTGCCCGAGGCTCGTCAACCATTCGCCCGCTTCCGGCGGCAGCTCGCCGACGGTTGCCATCCGGTCGGCGCGGCCGCCGAGGCCGTCGAGCGCGGTCTTGTACCCATCGGATACGAACGGCTTGTCGTTGTAGGAGACGAGCAGCGTCTCCATTGACGTCCAGAGCACCTGGAACTGGCCCGTCTTGCCGAAGTCGGTCTCAGTGAGCATGCTGCGCGTCATCTTCAGCACGCGCTGCTTGCGGTCCTCGTCGGGAGCGATCGTGTTGAAGATCGTGGCGAGACGATCGCTCGCTTTGCCGTCGAGCGCCAGGGCGGTGGCCAGCAGCTGCGCCACTTTCGCATCGTCGAACGCGCCGGCGAGCCCCTGTACGATCGCGATTCCCGCAGCCGGATTCTCCTCGGCCTGCATCATCTGCATCATCAGGTGCGCGTCGAGCTGGATGGCGGCGGCGGCGAGGTTGTTCATCACCTCCGGCATGCGATCGGGCGCCATGACGCCGACGATGCTCGTCAAGTGGCGGAAGGCGGCGAGGACGGTGGCCGCCTGCAGCGTGATCATCGGCGACCCGCCGAGCGTGCATTTGGGCGCCGCGACGGCGATGGCGAGGTCGGCGATGTCGGGCACGCTTCCGGCGATCTCGAGCAGCCGCGCCTGCTGCCGTTCGTCGAAGAAGGCTTTCTGGCCGCCCGCGATCGACGTGACGATCGATTTCCAGACGTCGTCGCGCTTGGCCGGTTCGGGAATGTCGCCTGCCTCGCGCGCGAGGACTTTCTGGTAATCGATTTGTTCCAGCGCGAGCGACGGGTGGCCGTCCATTTCCCAGATGCGCGCCGGCCCGCCGCGCGCGCGCCGATCGGCGGGATCGAGCGCCAGGATCGTCAGGAAGGCATGGATCGCTTCGGGCGGCACGTCGCCGAGAAAGGTGACGCGCAGCAGATCGCGATCGTGCAGCAGCGCGGCGGCTTCAGCGACGGCCGTCTGCGACGAATCGGCGGCGGTGCTTTCGATCATGAGCGTGTCGGGCGTGATCCCGATCGAGAACACGGCGCCGAGCGACGACGCGTGGATGGCATCGCACAGACGCTTCACCGACACGCCGACGGTTGGATGTTCGGGCGGATAGAGAGACCAGTTGCGCGCGGCGACGATCAGCGCTCGCGCCAGCTGCAGCAGACCGCGCGACAGCTCCGGGGACAACTGGGACGCCTGGGTCATGGAGTCTCGAAGTATACTGCCCCAATTCCGTGCGAGCCGTAGACGTCATCCTGAAGAAACGGGGCGGCGGTGTGCTGTCCCGAGAAGAAATTCGCTACTTCGTCGACGGCGCAACCGCCGGTACCGTTCCCGATTACCAGACCGCAGCGCTGCTGATGGCCGTCGTGCTCCGCGGCATGACGGCGCAGGAGACGGCGTGGCTCACCGAGGCCATGGTTGCCTCCGGCGTGCGACTCGACCTCCGCGACGTCGACGGCGTCAAGGTGGACAAGCACAGTACCGGCGGCGTCGGCGACAAGACGTCGTTGATTCTCGCGCCGATTGCCGCGGCGTGCGGCGTGCCGGTACCGATGATGTCGGGCCGCGGTCTCGGCCACACGGGCGGCACGCTCGACAAGCTCGAATCGATCCCCGGTTTTCGCGTCGACCTGTCGCTCGCCGAGATGAAGCGCGCGCTCGCGCGGACGCGGTGCGTGATGATCGGGCAGACCGCAGAAATCGCGCCCGCCGACAAACGGCTCTACGCGCTGCGCGACGTCACCGGCACGGTCGAGAGCATTCCGCTCATCAGCGCTTCGATCATGAGCAAGAAGATCGCCGAAGGGATCGACGCGCTGGTGCTCGACGTGAAGACTGGCAGCGGCGCATTCATGAAGACCGAAGCCGACTCGCGGCGGCTCGCCGAATCGCTCGTCGCCATCGGGAACGGCTCCGGCGTGAAGACCGAAGCCGTCATCTCGGCGATGGATGCGCCGCTCGGCCGCGCCGTCGGCAACGCTCTCGAAGTGATCGAGTGCCTGGAGGTGCTGAAAGGCGGCGGTCCGACCGACCTGGTGGACGTGTCGATCGAGCTCGCGGCGCGGATGCTCGTGCTGGGCAAGGTGGCCGAGGATCTCGCTGATGCGGATCGACGGGCGCGGGAGACGATTCGAACCGGCGCCGCGCTCGAGCGCTTCCGTCAGATCATCGAAGCCCAGAGCGGCGATCCACATGTCGTCGACGACTACTCGCGCCTGCCGCATGTGCCCAATCGCCACGTCGTGGAGGCCGAGCGGTCTGGATACGTGGCGCGCCTCGACGCCGAACTGATCGGCCGTGCCTCGGTCGCGCTCGGCGCCGGCCGCGATCGCGTGGAGGATGCGGTCGACCCGGCGGTCGGCATCTCGATTCGAGCCACCGTTCGCGACGCCGTCCGCACCGGCGATCCGCTGCTGGAACTGCATTACCGCGATCGCGCACGGCTCCAGACGGCGCTGGGACTCGCGACGCAGGCGATCGCGATCCGCGACGACCAGCCGCCTCGCGCCCCCTTGATCGTCGGAGAGGTGCGCTGATGCTCCGGATCCTGCAGCCGATCTTCGGAGCGCTCGTCATATTGGGCATCGGCTACGGATTCTCGACCAACCGGCGCGCGATCAACTGGACGACGGTCGCCTGGGGCGTCAGTCTGCAGGTTGTGTTCGCCGTCATCGTCCTCAAGACAGCGATCGGACAGCGGGTCTTCACCACGCTTGGCAGTCTCATCACGAAGCTGCTCGGCTTTGCGGGCGTGGGGGCCGCGTTCGTGTTCGGACCGCTCGGCAACGGAACGGTGTGGGGTCGCGTGATGACCGCCGCGCTCGGGCCCGACGGCTCGCAGTACGCGACGATCTTCGCGTTTCAGGTGCTGCCGACCATCATCTTCATCGCCGCGCTGTTCGCCATCCTCTACTACTTCGGCGTCATGCAGGTCATCGTCCACCTGTTCGCGATCGTGATGCAACGCGTGATGAAGGCGAGCGGCGCCGAGTCGCTGAACGTGGCGGCGAGCATCTTCATGGGCCAGACCGAGGCGCCGCTGACGATCCGGCCGTACCTGCCGGAGATGACCTACTCGGAGCTGATGACGGTGATGACGTCGGGGATGGCGCACATCTCCGGCGGCATCATGGCGGCGTACATCCTCTTCGGCATCGAAGCCAAACATCTGCTCACCGCGGTGATCATGACGGCGCCCGGCACGATCATGATGGCGAAGATGCTCGTCCCGGAAACCGAAGTCCCGAAAACGATGGGGACGGTGAAGCTGGAGGTTGAGAAGACCGACGTCAACGTGATCGACGCCGCCGGACGGGGTACCGGCGAGGGACTGCACCTGGCCCTGAACGTCGGCGCGATGCTCATCTCGTTTCTCGCGCTCGTCGCGCTCGTCAACGCGCTGCTCGGTCTGGCGAACCTGAGCCTGCAGCAGATCTTCGGATGGGTGTTCGCTCCGGTGGCCTGGTCGATGGGAGTGCCGTGGCGCGACGCGCCCACGATCGGCAACCTGCTCGGCACGCGGATGGCGCTCAACGAGTTCGTCGCGTACTCGCAGCTCGGCCCGCTCAAGGCGCAGCTCGATCCGAAGTCGTTCACGATCTGCACGTTTGCGCTGTGCGGCTTCGCGAATTTCAGCTCGATCGGCATCCAGATCGGCGGCATCGGCGCGCTCGCGCCGAACCGCCGGCACGATCTGGCGCGGCTCGGTCTGCGCGCCATGTTCGCCGGAACGCTCGCGAACTTCATGACGGCAACGATCGCGGGGTTTCTCTTGTAACCGACCACACGGTTCGAGGTTCCGGGTTCGGCTTCACGATGGATTATTACGACAAGGTCAGGGAAGCTGCAGACGCCGTTCGATCGGAGATCCGCGACGTTCCGCAGATCGGAATCGTGCTTGGTTCGGGCCTCGGCGATTTCGCCGGAACGCTCGCCGACGCGGTGACGATGCCGTACGGGGACCTTCCGCACTGGCCCGTCTCGCGCGTCATCGGTCACGACGGCAAGCTCGTCATCGGAACGGTGCGCGGCCGCACGGTGGCGGCGCTGGCCGGCCGCTGCCACATGTACGAAGGCCATGGCGGGCCGACGGTGACGTTCGCCATCCGCGCGCTCGGCCTGCTCGGCGTCAGGACGATGATTCTCACCAACGCGGCCGGAGGCGTGAATACCGGCTTCTCGCAGGGCGCGCTGATGATCATCGACGATCACATCAACCTGATGGGGACCAACCCGCTCGTCGGTGCGAACGATGATCGGTTTGGCCCGCGATTCCCCGATATGTCCGAAGTGTATTCGGCGCGGCTGCGTAGAATTGCCGACAAGGCCGGACGGGCGATTGGCCTGCGCCTCCCGCGCGGCATCTATGTGGCTCTGCTGGGTCCCAGTTACGAAACGCCGGCGGAGATCCGATATTTGAGAACGATCGGCGCCGACGCGGTCGGCATGTCCACGGTGCCCGAAGCCATCGTCGCGCGCCACATGGGCATGGAGGTCCTGGGCGTTTCGTGCATCACGAACATGGCAGCAGGCGTGCTGCCGAAGCCGCTCGATCATGCCGAGGTGATGGCGACCGCGCGTCGAATCCGCGGCCAGTTCAGCGCGCTGGTGGAGAACATCGTTGAGCAGCTCTGATACGCGGCGCCTGTCGGTTGCCCTCGTCGACGTCATGGAAGGACACGAGGCGGAGTTCCAGACGCTCGCCACCGCCTTCGAGGCGATCCTCATCGCCAAGAATTACGGACGCGGGGTCGTCGTTCGCGACGAAGCGCACCCGCTGCGCTTCTACGCGGTGCGCAACTGGACCGACGCGAAATCAGCCGAGAAGTGCCACGCCGACCCGGACGTGCAGGCGATCACGTCGAAGCTGTACCAGATTGCGCGGGTGACGCACGTCGTCAACGGCGTGCGCCGGCCGGACATGCTCCGGCTCCTCCTCGACGACCGGCGCGCGCGCATCGAGGCGGATCGGCGCACCGGGTTCGATCGGCGCATGAAAGACTCGGGCAACCCCGCCGGCGCGGACCGCCGCGCCGGACGCGACCGCCGGATCGGCCCGAGGCGGCTGCGCGATCGTCCCGGCGAAGTGGACCTCGTCTCGGCGGCGCGGCGCGCGCGCGAGTTCGCGGAAGCGACCTACTCCAGGTTCAAGGTCGGCGCGGCCATCGAGACCGCCGACGGCACCGTCGTCACCGGCTGCAACATCGAGAACGCCACCTATGGCCTGACGATCTGCGCCGAGCGAGTGGCGATGTTCAAGGCGCTGTCCGAAGGCCACCGCATGTTCACGCGGATCGCCATCGTCGCCGACACAGAATCGCCGACGCCGCCGTGCGGCGCGTGCCGTCAGATCCTCTGGGAGTTCGGCGGCAATCTCGAAATCGTGCTGGCCAACCTGCAGGAAGAGACGGGGACGCATCAGCTGAAGAATCTGCTGCCGCTGCCGTTCGATGCGCGACTGCTGTAGCTTGTCTGGGTTCGGAACTCGGAACCCCGAACCTCGAACCCGGTAGAATCGGTGAATGCTGCCGACGATAGCGCGCGAAGCTGATGCGGTCGTGATGATCGATCAGCGCAAGCTTCCCGCTGAAGAAGTGTACGTTCGCTGCAGGACGGCGGCGGAAGTCGCGCGCGCGATCAAGTCGATGGTCATCCGGGGCGCGCCGGCGATCGGTGTCGCGGCCGCCATGGGCATTGCGCTCGGGATCAGGAACAGCAAATCGACCGGCACGCAAAAGCTGGCGGCGGAGTTCTACAAGATCTGCGAGCTGATGGCGGCGACGCGGCCGACGGCGGTGAACCTGTTCTGGGCCATCGATCGGATGAAGCGCGAGTTCGCCGCGGCGGTCGAGGTCGGCGAGTCGGTCGATCAGATCCAGGATCGCCTCGACCAGGAGGCGCAGCTGATTCACGACGAAGACGTCGCGAGCTGTCGCGCGATGGGCGCGTTCGGCGCCGACCTGGTGCCCGCCGATGCCCGCATCCTGACGCACTGCAACGCGGGCGCGCTGGCCACGGCCGGATACGGCACGGCGCTCGGCGTCATCCGCGGCGCGGTCGAGAAAGGAAAGCGCGTCGTCGTGTTCGCCGACGAGACGCGGCCGTTCCTGCAGGGCGCGCGGCTCACGGCCTGGGAGCTGGTCCGCGACGGCATCGACACGACCGTCATCACCGACAACATGTCGGGCGCGCTCATGCGGCAGGGAAAAGTAGATCTCGTGATCGTCGGCGCCGATCGCATCGCCGCCAACGGCGATACGGCGAACAAGGTGGGAACGTACACGGTCGCCGTCCTCGCGCGCGAGCACAGAATTCCGTTCTACGTCGCGGCGCCGATGTCGACGATCGATCTCAACACCGCCGACGGCGACCACATTCCGATCGAAGAACGGAACGCGCGCGAAGTGACGCACGTCGGCGGATTGCAGCTCGCGCCCGACGGCGCGCACGTCTGGAATCCCGCGTTCGACGTCACGCCCCACCATCTCATCGCCGGCATCATCACGGAGCGCGGCATTTTCAGGCCGCCGTACGCGGAATCGCTGAAGCGAGGCTTCGAACAGGTGACGCTCGCCTGAAAGGCTTGCGCTACCAATCTTTGGCCTGTAGCGCCAGACTTTCAGCCGAGCGACAGATGCGCATTCTCGGTATCGAGACTTCCTGCGACGAAACATCCGCCGCCGTCGTCCAAGAAACTGGCGACGCCGCGAAGCCGTGGACGATCCGCTCCAACGTCATCGCGTCGCAGGTGCCCATCCATCGCGAATGGGGCGGCGTCGTGCCGGAGCTCGCCTCTCGCCAGCACATCCGCGACATTTGCGGCGTCGTGGAGCGCGCGCTCGACGAGGCGGCGACGAGCCTCGGTGACCTCGGCGCCATCGCGGTCACGCAGGGACCGGGACTGGTTGGCTCGCTGCTCATCGGCGTCTCCTTCGCAAAAGCTATGGCGGCGGCATCGGGGCTGCCGCTCGTCGCCGTTCACCATCTCGCCGGCCACATCGAGTCGCTCGTGCTGCAGAACGGCGAGATGCCGCTGCCAGCCGTCGTGCTCGTCGTCTCGGGCGGGCACACGAGCCTATACCTCGTCGAGCAGCCAGGCCGCTACCGGCTGCTCAGCCGAACGCGCGACGATGCGGCAGGCGAAGCGTACGACAAGGTCGCGAAGCTGCTGGGGCTCGGGTACCCGGGCGGTCCGGTGATCGATCGTCTCGCACAGCGCGGCGACGATCGCGCGGTGCAGCTGCCAACGACGAGGTTGACGCACGCGGATCGAAACGCGCCGGAGCTCAAAGGCGATCTCGATTTCAGCTTCAGCGGCCTGAAAACGGCGGTGCTGCGATACGTGCGATCGCACCCGCCTTCAGGCGGGGGGAGCGGGTTCAGTCCTCGCGAAATCGCCGACGTTGCCGCAAGCTTTCAGCGGATCGTCGTCACAGTGCTGATCGAGCGTTTGTTCGACGCCGCGCGCAGATATGAGGCGAAGAGCGTCGGAATCGCCGGCGGCGTGTCGGCGAACAGCCGCCTGCGCGCGGAGCTGCAGGCGCGCGGCGCAGCGCGCGAGCTGCCGACGTTTCTGCCGAGCCTTCAGCTGTCGACCGACAACGCCGCCATGATCGCGGCCGCGGGACTCCGACAGTTCCGCGCAGGCGTCACGGCGCCGCTCGACATCAACGCCGATGCGTCGTTGCGACTATGACCGTTCACACAGACTACCTGTGGTTCAACACGAAGAAGCGCCACGAGTTCGTGCGCATCACCGACGACGTCGTCACGATTGTGAAGAAGAGCGGCGTGAAAGAGGGTATGGTCCTCGTATCGGCGATGCACATCACCGCGGGCGTGTACGTGAACGACTGGGAAGACGGGTTGATTCACGACTTTCAGGTGTGGCTCGAGAAGCTCGCGCCTGCGGGACTCGACTACCGTCACCATCAGACCGGTGAAGACAACGCCGACGCGCACCTCAAGCGCACCATCATGGGACATCAGGTGATCGTGCCGATTACCGCCGGCAAGCTCGATCTCGGACCGTGGGAGCAGCTGTTCTATGCCGAGTTCGACGGCCAGCGCAGGAAGCGCGTTGTCGTGAAGGTGATGGGGGAGTGACAACATCCGTCCGCGAATACCCGGATCGGCCGATCGTCGGCGTCGGCGCAGTCATCATCGAAGGCAACCGCGTGCTGCTGGTGCGGCGCGCGAACGAGCCGCTGAAGGGCGAATGGAGCATCCCGGGCGGCGCCGTCGAAATCGGCGAGACGCTCGAGGTCGCCATCGCGCGCGAAGTGCGTGAAGAGACGGGACTCGAGATCGACGTCGGACCGATGGTGGACGTCCTCGATCGGATCCGTTTCGATCCGGCGGGCCGTCTTATGTTTCATTACGTGCTGATCGATTTCGTCTGCCGGCCGACCGGCGGCACGCTCGCGTGCGCCACGGACGCGGCGGAGGCGATGTGGACGCCGTTGATGGACCTGCCGCAGCACGGCGTCGCCGACGCGACGATCAGCGTCATCCAGAAAGGATTCGATCGCGTGCGCTCAGGACCGTGGACGCCACGCGAAGTACACTGGCACTCCGAGTAGCACGATGATGAGGCCCGGCCAGGTCGTCGCCGTGCGGTACGTGAACAGGAGGATGAGGATCGCCGCGGCGCCGGCGATGTACAACGCCGGAACCAGCGGATAGCCGACGGCGCGATACGGTCGCTCGACGGCCGGGCGCGTCGCGCGCAGCCGGAAAATTCCGGCAATCGTCAGGATGTAGAAGATGAGCGCGGCCGAGATCACGTACTCGAGCAGGTTGTTGTACAGATTTCCGTACGTGTGCGTCGCCGCATCGTAGGTCCGCGGCAGGACCAGAAACGCTGCCCAGAGCCCCTCGAGGACCAGGCCCCACGCCGGCACCTTTGCCTTGTTCAGCTGTCCGACCGAGCGGAAGAAGAGTCCATCCCGAGCCATCGCGTACGACGCGCGGGCGCCGGCGAGGATGAGGCCGTTGCAGCAGCCGAAGGTCGAGATCATGATCGCGACGGCCATGATCGTCGCGCCGAGGCCCGGAAAGATCGCGTCGAGCGTCGCCGTTGCGACGCGATCCGCCGGCGCGTGCTGGACCTGATCGAACGGCAGCGTCGCGAGATACGCGACGTTGGCGAGCACGTAGAGGGCGATGACGATGCCGGTCCCGAGCGCAAGCGAGAGCGGGATGTTGCGCCGTGGATCTTTTACTTCACCTGCGGTGAACGTGATGTTGTTCCATGCGTCGGCCGAGAAGAGCGATCCGGTTTGCGTCACGCAGATGGCGACGAACAACCCGTATGCCGTCATCGCATTCAGCCCCGGCACGATGTCGATGACGTTCCGAACCGTCCAGGCGTTGCCGAAGTTGTCGGCGACCGCCGTGTGATTCCAGCCGAGCACGACGCCGACGACAATCAATCCGAGGAGCGCGCCGGTCTTCGCCGTCGTGAAGACGTTCTGGATGATCTTTCCGTATTCCAGTCCGCGCGTGTTCGTCCACGTCAACAGCGCAATGATCGACAGCGCGACGAGCTGCGTCGTCGACAGCGACAGCGCGTACCCGGTCGACACATGAATCGGCGGGATCAGGTAACGGTCGTCGGCAATCCACGGCACCAGCGCGCCAAAATAGCGGGCGAATCCGACCGACACCGCGGCGATCGTGCCGGTCTGGATGACGAGGAAGAGCGTCCAGCCGTAGAGAAAGCCCCACAGGGGCGAAAATGCTTCGCGCAGGTAGACGTACTGGCCGCCGGCGCGCGGCATCATCGCGGCGAGCTCGCCGTACGAGAGAGCGCCGACGACGGTCAGCGCGCCGGTGACGAGCCACGCCACCAGCAGCCACCCGGGGCTGCCGATGTTCCGCGCCATGTCGGCCGACACGATGAAGATGCCCGATCCGATCATCGAGCCGACGACGATCATCGTCGAGTCGTAGAGGCCGAGGTCGCGATGGAACTCGGTGTCCAGCGCCGTAGCTCGTGACTCGCTGCGCGAAGCTGGCATAAGATGCAGAAACTTATCATGAATCGCGACGACGCCTGGGCGCTCCTGACCGAGTACACGAAAAGCGACAGCCTGCTGAAACACGCGATGGCGGTCGAAGCCGCGGTGCGCGGCTACGCGCGGAAGTTCGGGGAAGACGAAGACGCCTGGGGCATCACCGCGCTGCTGCACGACTTCGACTACGAGCGCTGGCCGACGCTCGGCGATCATCCGAACAAAGGGAGCGAGATTCTCCACGAGAAGGGGTATCCCGATTGGATGATCCGCGCGATTCTCTCGCACGCGCAGGAGATCACGGGTGTGTCGCGCGACAGCCTGCTGGAGAAGACGCTCTTCGCGTGCGACGAGCTCGCGGGCTTCGTCACCGCGGCGTCGCTCGTGCGGCCGACGAAAAGCGTGCTCGATCTCGAAGCCAGCTCGGTGAAAAAGCGGATGAAGGACAAGGCGTTCGCGCGCGGCGTGAAGCGCGAGGACCTGATTGCCGGCGCCGAGTCGCTCGGCATCCCGCTCGAGGAGCATATCGCCAACGTGATCGCGTTCATGCGCGAGCGCGCCGACGCGCTGGGCCTGCGCGGAACGCTCTGATCCGCGGGTGCGTATAAATCAAGTGCATGGCTGAGACGGGCAGCGTCGCCCCGGTCGTCACGCTCGACACCGTAACCGTGATGTACGGCAGGAACGCGGCGCTGCGCGACGTGACGGCCGCGTTCGCCGGCGGCGCCGTCGGACTGCTCGGCCCGAACGGCGCCGGGAAGAGCACGATGATCAAATCGCTGCTCGGTTTCGTCGCGCCCGATCGCGGACAGATGCGCGTGCTCGGTCTCGACGTCGCCCGATCGCCGCTCGAGATTCGCGCGCGCGTCGGCTACATGCCGGAGACCGACGGGCACATTCCCGGCATGAACGCGGTCTCCTTCGTGGCGTACTGCGGCGAGCTGGCCGGCCTGCCGCGCGTCGACGCGATGCAGCGCGCGCACGAGGTGCTGTTCTACGTCGGCCTCGGCGAGGCGCGCTACCGCAATGTCGAAACCTACTCGACCGGCATGAAGCAGCGGATCAAGCTGGCGCAGGCGCTCGTTCACGATCCCGATCTGCTGTTCCTCGACGAGCCGACCAACGGCATGGACCCGAAAGGGCGCGACGAGATGCTCGATCTCGTCCGCGATCTGGCGCACAACAAAGGCGTCAACCTGATTCTGTCGTCGCACCTGCTGCCCGACGTCGAGTACACCTGCGACGACGTCGTCGTCATGCACAAGGGGCGCATCGCGACCGCCGGTCCCATCGATGCGCTCAAGCAGCCGCGCGGCCGCGTCTACGAGCTTCGCGTCAAGACGCCGTCTGGCGAGATCGAGCCGTTCATCGAGCTGCTGCGCGCGCGCGGACTCGAGTGCCACGCGACCGACGAGGACGTCATGCGCGTGTTCGTGCCCGGCGACGGGGGCGCGCGCGATCTGTTCGCGCTCGCGGCGGCCGAGCGCGTTCAGGTACGTCATCTGCGTCCGAGCGTGCCGACGCTGGAGGACGTCTTCGCGAATGCAGTAGGAGAACAATGAGCGCACGTCTGCGTTTTACATAAGTCACTATGCCTATACACGACCAAGGATACCGTCGCTACGGGGGCGACAAGGCGCCGCGCGGTCAGGCGTGGATGGTCATCGCGCGCAACGGCATCCGGCACATGCTCGGCAAACGCGCGTTCCTCGGCCTGCTGCTGCTGTCGTGGTTCCCGTTCTTCGTCCGCGCGGTCCAGATTTACGCCGCCGCGAACCTGCCGCAGGCGGCGTTCCTCGCGCCGACGCCGGAGACGTTCCGCCAGTTCCTCGATCAGCAGCAGATCTTCGTCTTCTTCGTCACGGTGTACGTCGGCGCCGGACTGATCGCGAACGATCGGCGTGCGAATGCGCTGCAGATTTATCTGTCGAAGCCGCTCACGCGCTCGGAGTACGTCTTCGGCAAGCTCGCCATTCTGATGACGTTCCTGCTGATCGTCACGTGGCTGCCGGCGATCGTGCTGCTCATCGTGCAGCTGGCGTTCGCCGGCAATTTCACGTTCCTCCGCAACAACATCTTCCTGTTTCCCGCCATCACGGTCTTCGCGTTCATCCAGGTGACGCTCGTCGCCACGGCCATGCTCGCGCTGTCGTCGCTGTCGAACAGCAGCCGCTACGTGGGCATCCTCTACTCGGCGGTCATCTTCTTCACGCAGGCCATCTACGGCGTGCTGTTCGCCGTCACGCGCAGCACGTCGTTCTCGTGGATCTCGTTTCCGGCGAACCTTGCGCAGATCGGCGACGTCATCTTCCGCCTGCCGCCGAAGTACGAGACGCCGTGGCTGGTCTCGCTGCTCGTCATCGCCGGCGTCATCGCCGCGTCGGGCCTCGTCCTCGAGCGGCGCGTCCGCGGCGTGGAGATCGTCACGTGATGACGAACGCGGCCGATCCGGGGACAGGAATCGTCGTCGCCGATCATCTCTCAAAATGGTACGGCCAGGTCATCGGGTTGAATGACGTGTCGGTGTCGGTGCCGCCCGGAATCACCGGCCTGCTCGGTCCGAACGGCGCCGGCAAGTCGACGTTCATGAAGGTGATCACCGGTCAGCTGAAACCGAGCAAAGGCACCATCACGGTGCTCGGCGAGCCGATCTGGAACAACCCGTCGCTCTACTTCCGCATCGGCTTCTGCCCGGAGCAGGACGCGTTCTACGACCGCATGACGGGGCTCGAATGGGTGACGGCGCTCGTCCGGTTGAACGGCCTCAGCGACGGCGACGCGACCGAGATGGCGCACCGCGCGCTCGAAGCGGTCGAGCTGACCGACGCCGCGAACAAGAAAATCGGCGCCTACAGCAAAGGCATGCGCCAGCGCGTGAAGATGGCGCAGGCCCTCGCCCACGATCCGCATCTCCTGATCCTCGACGAGCCGCTGTCGGGGATGGACCCGATCGCGCGGCGCAAGACGATACGCATGGTGAAGGACTGGGCGCGCGCGGGGAAGAGCATCATCGTCTCGAGCCACATCCTGCACGAGATCGAGTCGATGACGTCGAACATCCTGCTCATCAACCAGGGCCGCATCCTGGCCGAGGGCAACGTTCATCAGATTCGCGATCTGATCGACGAGCATCCGCACACGGTGTACATCAGAGCGGAGCAGACGCGCGGGCTCGCCCGTGCGTTCCTGGCGCAGGACGACGTGCTGAGCCTGCGCTTCGAGGACGAAGCGGTTGTCGTCCAGACCGGGCGTCCGGATGCGTTCTACGCGCGGCTCACCGACCTCGCCGCGTCGGGCGAGCTCGGCGCCATTCATGAAGTCACGTCTCCCGACGACAACCTGCAGGCCGTCTTCAAGTACCTGGTGAAATCATGAAACCGCCGCCGCTCGTTCAGTCGTCGGTCCGCATCTTCGATCTGTCGCTGGGTCAGATGCTGTGGTCGCGCCGCTCGGTGTTTTTGGGCGTGCTGCTCGGCGGGCCGGTCCTGCTGGCGCTCGCGCTCCGCATCGTCTCGACGCTGTACGAGGCCGGCTTCCGCATCAACGGCGTCCGCGCCGCCGGCGCGTCGATTTTCGGCATGATGATCTGGCTGCTGTACCTGCGGTTCATCGTACCGATTCTGGGTGTCTTCTACGGAACGGCGCTTATTGCCGACGAGGTCGACGACAAAACGATTACGTATCTGTTCACGCGTCCGATTCCGAGACGCGCGGTGCTCTTCGGCAAGTTTCTCGCATACCTTGCCTGTACCGTGCTCCTCGTGCTGCCGTCGGTCATGCTCGTGTTCTTTCTGGTGGTCCCGACCGGCGGCGGCAGCATCGGTGCCGCGTTCCCCTCGCTGGTCGGCGACTTCGGGATGCTCATTGCCGGCCTGGCGGCTTATGGCGCCGTGTTCGCGTTCGTCGGCACTCGCGTAAAACGGCCGCTTATCGTAGGCCTGGTGTTTTCGTTCGGCTGGGAACCGACCGTGCTCCTGCTGCCGGGCTATCTCAAGCGGCTCACAGTGGCCTATTATTTACAGGCACTGGTCAAGCATGAGATGCCGCAGGATTCGGCCGTCAGCGTGCTGATGCAGGTATTCCGCGAGGTGCCGTCCGTGGCGGCCAGCCTCGTGTGTTTGGCTGCGATCGTCGCGGGTACGCTGTGGCTGTCGGGGCGGGCGGTCGAAAATCGCGAATACGTTCTGGAACAATGATTTGGGGCGTCCCGTATAAGGTCTAGAGGCCTCTTCCCATGACAACGAGAACCCGCTATTTCGTGATTGTCTCGCTGCTGGTGCTCGGAATCGGTCTCGGCACCGGGCTCGTGGCGTATTACGTCGGGTTCCCCGCCGGCGCCTTCGCGAAGCATGCAGGGCCCGAAGAGCTTGGATTCATCCCTCGCGACGCGACGGTCATCGCCTTTGCGAACGTTCAGGAAATCATGACCTCGGACGTGCGTCAGAGACTTCGCAGCAGGCTGCCTCTGAAGGAAGACGGCCAGCGCGAGCTTCAGGATAGGACCGGCATCAACCTCGAAAGCGACGTCGATCGCGTCGTCGCCTGTCTGCATCCCGACACGACAACGACCAACATGCCGGGCGCCGGAATGATCCTCGCGCGCGGTCGCTTCGACGAGGCGAAAATCGAGGCGCTGATGCGCGATCACGGCGCGCATGTCGAGGACTACAGAAGCAAGCGGCTCATCGTCGGCGAGTTCCACGAAGCGCAGGGCAACAGCTTCGCGCTGTCGTTCATGGAGCCCGGGCTCGCAGTGTTCGGCAGCACGAAGTTGGTTCGCTCGGCGATCGATCTTCACCAGGCGGGCGACAACCCGCAGGCCGGTCTTCAGAGCGTTGTCGGCAACGAGGAACTGATGGACCTCGTTCACGCGCTCGACACCGGGAACAACGCGTGGGCCGTCGGCCGTTTCGACGCGCTGACGTCGAAAGCGCACCTTCCCGATGATCTCTCGACTCGGCTTCCAGCCATCACCTGGTTCTCGGTGAGCACGCACATCGACGGCGGCATCAGAGGCGTCATTCGCGCCGACGCGCGCGACGAAGAGGCGGCCAATAACCTGCGCGATGTCGTGCGCGGCTTCATGGCGCTGGCGAAGATGCAGGCAGGATCGCGGCCCGAGATGCAGGCGATGATGCAGTCGCTGGAGCTTGGTGGCGCCGGAAAGACCGTGGCACTGTCCTTCGACGTGCCGTCGCAGGTGTTCGATGCGATCGGCGCAATTGCGGGCCAGAAGGGCATCCGCCCGCCCGTGCATTGATTTCACCGACCTCTCACACACGTCACCGTTTGTCTCCGACAGATCCGCGCGTCTGCCGGCCTGCTCTCGCGATCTGAGCTTTCCGACGAGCGAATGAGCGGTCAAGGACATGCTTGACCGTCCCGCTCCGTGACTTCTACACTCGCCGCAGCTTGACCGAGCTCGTCTTCTTCTACGGCACGCTCATGAGCGGCTTCAGGCGTCCCGGGCGATCGCGCATCGAGACCAAGCTGCAGCCGCAGGGGCGCGGATCGATTCACGCCGCGCTCTTCGATCTCGGCATCTACCCCGCAGCAGTCCCCGCCGACGATGGGCGCGTGTGGGGTGAAGTGTACCGGATGCTCGACGTCGAGACGGTACTCGAAGCGCTCGACGAGCTCGAAGGATTTCGTCCAGGCGAGCCTGATGCCAGCCTCTATACGCGAGTCGAGACAGCGGTGACGTTCGAGGACGGTCACGTCGCCACCGCCTGGGCGTACTTCTACAACGCGCCGCTCGGACGCGCGCAGCGGATCGAGTCGGGGGACTATCTTCAACATCTGAAGGTGAAATGATGATGAGGCGACCCGTCCGGCTCGCGTCGCGCGCCCTCGCACGGTTCATTCAACGGGTGGGGTGGACGCTACGTCCCGTCGCACAGGGTTCGCCCGATGGCGCGGCCCGATCGTTTCGAACGCGGCGGCGATCATTCCGCGTACACCCAGCTCGGCTTCACGGCGGTCGGTTTCCGCGAGTCGCGAGAGAACTTCACGCGCCCGAAACTGAGTGGTAGCGCACTCTTTCGGGCTGCCGGCGACCGTTCGCAGCCGTGAAGGCCTGTGCTACCAGAGGGCGTCAGTGATTCTGCGACGTGCGCTCGGCGCCGTTACGGCGCCCGGCGGCCGTTGGCGACCGCGTCGATGAAATCGGTAATGACGCCGGCGACGCGATCGGATGGCTCGATGAACTCCACACCCGATCGATAGAGGACGCCTTCCTGCTCGACGTCGCTGATGCTGCAGTGCGTCACGCGACCTTTGACGACGATGGAACGCTCGCCGAGCGTCAGCCGGAAGTCGTGGAGAGAATCGAGTTGAAGGGGGAAGGTCGTTTCGACTTGAGCGCCGCCGCGGCTGATGTCCTTGATCGCCATCGGCTGGAAAACCATGACTTCGCCGTGGAGTTCCCCGAGGATCAGAATCCGTTCGGAGTCTCGCTTATCGGCACCTGGCATCCGGCCGGACTATAGCATAGGCACCTGAGCCGTCAGTTCATCCACACCGCCGGCTTGGCCGCGAACATTTCCGCCTCTGCCGGTTCGGCTACCTCGTCCTGCGATTCGCGCCCTTCGTACTCGCTCGTATACGTGAGAACCGGAATCGCGCGGGTCTCCTCGTCAAGCTTGAGCATCGACAGCACCTGAAAACCGTCGCCGTCGTCGATGCGGACGCACAGGATGACCAGATTGGGCTGCACCCGCTTGATCTGCGAATACGCATGCTGACTCGATTCGACAAAGACGACGTCGTACCGACCGGCGTCCAGAACCGTTTCGAGCAGCTCGAGGATCTCCGGACTGCCGTTGACGATGACCACCTTCTGGGCGGTGGCAGCGGCATTGGCCCTGCGGAGCGTGTTGGTGGTCCCAGCGTTTGGCAGCATCGGTGGTCCGTCTCCACGGACAGCTATCTATAATTCAGGATTCATGCCACGACGGCCGCGGTCATTTGCTCTCATTTATCGGCCAATTGCGGCTCCGCCTGTCGCTTTGGTCGTGGTTGACTCCAAAAGGTTGCAGCGCAGGAGGAGACGTAAATCCCTGCCGCAGCGGACTTTTTGGTGTTCTGTTGCAGGCGAAGTCCACAGTACGGCACTCTCAGCACCATGGCGATCACAACGGCGAAAGCGACGACGTATCACAACTTTATTGACGGCGCCTGGGTGCCGTCCGTTTCCGGCGATCTCTTCGAGAATCGCAACCCGGCCGATTCCGGTGATCTCATCGGCGTCTTCCAGAAGTCGACGCGGCGCGACGTGGAGCGCGCGATCGAGGCGGCCCGCCGCGCGTACGAACATTGGCGGCTGGTTCCGGCGCCCCGCCGCGCCGAACGGCTGTTTCGCGCCGCGCAGCTGATCGCCGAACGCAAAGAGGCGCTCGCGCGCGACATGACGCGCGAGATGGGAAAGATCCTCGACGAGACGCGCGGCGACGTGCAGGAAGCGATCGACATGACGTACTTCATGGCGGGCGAAGGGCGCCGCCAGTACGGGCAGACCGTTCCGTCCGAGCTGCGCGACAAATTCGCGATGTCAGTGCGTCAGCCGCTCGGCGTGTGCGCCGTGATCACGCCGTGGAATTTCCCGATGGCGATTCCGTCGTGGAAGATCATTCCGGCGCTCGTCTGCGGCAATACCGTCGTCTTCAAGCCCGCTACGTTGACGCCGCTCTCCGCGCTGAACTTCGTCAAGATTCTTGAAGACGCCGGCATTCCGCCCGGCGTGGTCAACCTCGTGACCGGCGGCGGAGAAGAAGTCGGCAACGCGCTCCTCGTCGACGACGACGTGCGCGTCGTGTCATTCACCGGATCGACGGGTGTCGGACGGACCGTCTCCGAGACAGCGGCGCCGTCGTTCAAGAAAGTGCATCTGGAGATGGGCGGCAAGAACGTCATCATCATCATGGATGACGCCAAGCTCGATCTTGCGGTCGAAGGATGCCTGTGGGGCGGGTTTGGAACGAGCGGCCAGCGCTGCACCGCCGCGAGCCGCGTTGTCGTGCACGACGCGGTCTACGACACGTTCGTGGAGCAGTTTTCCGCGCGCGCCAGATCGCTGCGCGTCGGCGACGGAGTCGATCCGAGCACGCAGATGGGGCCCGTCGTCAGCAGGAGTCAGCTCGACACGGTGATGAAGTACGTCGACATCGGACAGAAGGAAGGCGCCAGGCTCGTCTGCGGCGGCCACGCGCTGACGAGTGGCGGCTACGGCAAGGGATTCTTCCACGAACCGACGATCTTCGCCGACGTCGCGCCGACGATGCGGATTGCGCAGGAGGAGATCTTCGGTCCGGTGGTGTCGATTATTCGCTGCCGATCGCTCGATGAGGCGGTCACCATCGGCAATACCGTGCAATACGGTCTGTCGGCTTCGATCTACACTCAGGATATCAACCGCGCGTTCTCGGCGATGCGCGATCTCTACACCGGGATCTTTTACGTCAACGCGCCGACCATCGGCGCCGAAGTGCATCTGCCCTTCGGTGGCACGAAGGCAACCGGCAACGGCCATCGCGAAGCGGGCACGGCCGCGCTCGACGTCTTCTCGGAATGGAAATCGGTGTACGTCGATTTCAGCGGACGGCTCCAGCGCGCGCAGATTGACACTGCTGATCTCTGACGCGCGGGAAGGGCAGGACGGCGGGATAGGCGGGAGACCAGGGCTTGTCCCGCCCATCATGCCTTCCTGCCCTTCCCGCCCGACAACATCACGAATGAACTGGGCGATCGCCGGTCTCGCGTATTGCGGCTTGTACGCCGCGCTCGTGTGGGCGCTCGGCGATCGTACGTCCGCGCGGCTGCTCGTCGGCAACGCCGCGCTGCTTTTGCCGCCGTTCGTCCCGCTCGCCGTCATCATTCGGCGGCGGGCGGCGTGGCGCGGCCGGCAGGCGGTCTTCTTCGGTGCCATTGCGGCGTGGGCGGCGCTGTGGCTGATCGGACAAGTGGGATGGGCCAGCGACGAAGTCCTCCGGTCGATGCCGCTGCCGTGGTTCAAGTGGCACATCATCCTGCAGCTTTCGGGCTCGGCGCTGCCGCTTATTGCCATCGTGGCCTGGCCGCATCGCGGACCGCGCAGCGAGACGGCGCTCACCGCCACGCTCGACATCGCCGTGCTCGTATCGCTCACCGGGTTTCTGTACTGGTCGTTGATCATCGCGCCGGGAATGGACGCGTCGCATGCGTCACTGGCGTTTCGGTCCCTCGCGTTCATCGGCCCGAGCGTGCGGCTGGCGTCGGTCGTCGGGCTCGTGGCGGCGGCGGCAATGGCTGGCCAAAACCAGTGGCGCGCCGTATATGCGCGTCTCGCCGCCGGCCTGATCCTCGCGTTCGCCGTGCTGATCGTCCTCTCCTTCATCACGCTGCGCGGCGACTACCAGACCGGGTCACCGGCCGA
Source organism: Acidobacteriota bacterium (assembly GCA_003222395.1). Taxonomy (GTDB): domain Bacteria; phylum Acidobacteriota; class Vicinamibacteria; order Vicinamibacterales; family CAVVIG01; genus Gp6-AA45. The sequence continues at coordinate 212,209 of QHWB01000032.1, read as the reverse complement.
CGTCGGCTGGATGCTCCCGTTCTGGTTCGCAGCATGGGCGGCGGACACGGCGCCGGCCTCGGTCGTCGAAACCCACTCGATTACGGCGTCGGTTCCCCGTCACGCGTCGCCGCTGCTCTTGTTTACCGCCATCCTCATCGTCACCGGCGTGGGCTACGGACTGCGTTATCTGATGCCGCTCGGCGATCCTGTCGATCGCATGCGCGATCTCGCGACGGCCTGCGCGCTCGTCGCCGGCATCGGCCTGGTGATGGTTCGGCTGCGCGTCGATCAACGGGCCGTCGATCGGGCGAACGATCGCGTACGTCTGCTCGCGACGGCGTGCGAGCACGCCGGCGATCTCATCCTCATTGCGCAGGGGAAGCGCATCGAGTACGCGAACGATGCGTTCTGCCGCGCGGTCGGCTACACGCGGGAGGAACTGCAGTCGCTGACGCCGGCGCAGCTCGTCGCGCCCGAGTCTCAGGCCGAGCTGCCGGCGCTGCGCGAGCGGCTGCGCGCGAAGCCGCAGGTCGTCCGCGCCACGACGTGGATTGCGCGCAAGGACGGCTCGACTTTTCAGGCGGCGTGGTCGGCGGCGCCGATGCTCGACGCCGGCGGTCGGATCGCCTACATCGTCGGCGTCATCCGCGACATGACCGACGACGTTCGCGTCCGCGAGCAGCTGGTGCGCGGCGAGCGGTTGTCGGCGATCGGCGAGCTGGTGTCGGGCGTCGCCCACGAGCTGAACAACCCGCTCCAGTCGATCATCGGCACGCTCGACGTGCTGCGGAATCACGCCGTCGATCCGACGACGCGCGCCGACATCGATCGCGCCCGCGCCGAGGGCGCGCGTGCCGGACGGATCATCCGCAATCTGCTGACGTTCGCGCGGAAGTCGGCCGACGAGCGGCTGCTCGTCGACCTGAACGAGGTCGTCGAGGCCGCCGTCCGGGTACGGGCGTACGAGCTCGAGATGGCGGCCATCAAAATCCACGAGGACTACGCGCCGAATCTCCCACTCGTCATGGCCAATCGCGAACAGATCCAGCAGCTGGTCGCGCATCTCATCATCAACGCGCATCACGCCATGGCCAGCGCCCACGGCCGCGGCATTCTTCGAGTGCGGACGTATCTCGTCGGTGAGCAGGCCGCACTCGAGATCAGCGACGACGGGCCTGGCATCGCGCCGGACGTGACGCCGAGAATCTTCGAACCGTTCGTGACGACCAAGCCGGAGGTGAGCGGCACCGGCTTCGGTCTCTCGTCATCGTTCGGCATCGCCAACGCGCACGGCGGCAAGCTCGAGCTCGTGCCGACCGCTGTCGGCGCATGTTTCCGCCTCACGCTTCCAGGCGCCGGATTTCCCGGTCCGGTGCAGGCCTAGCCAATTATCCAATGCGCATCGCGGTGATTCCCGGCGACGGGATTGGCATTGACGTCACGGCGGAAGCGGTCAAGGTGGTCCGCGCGGTCGGGCGCGTGTTCGGCCGCACCTTCGACCTCGAGATGCTGCCGTACGGCGCGGACTATTTCCTGCAGACCGGCATCAGCCTCCCGCCGAACGGCTACGCGATGCTGCGCGATCAGTTCGACGCCATCTACATCGGCGCGCTCGGCGATCCGCGGATCCCCGACATGCGTCACGCGCGCGACATCCTGCTGGGCACGCGCTTCGAGCTCGATCTCTACGTGAATCACCGGCCCGTGCGGCTGCTCGACGAGCGGCTGTGTCCGCTGAAGAACCGCGGGCCCGAAGACGTCGATTTCGTGGTCTTTCGCGAGAACACCGAAGGCGTGTACGTGAACGTCGGCGGCCGCTTCAAGGCGGGGACCCCAGACGAGATCGCGGTGCAGGAGGAGATCAACACGTTCAAAGGTGTGCACCGGATCGTCAAGCATGCGTTCGAGTACGCCGAGGCCAACGGGTTGAAGAAAGTGCTGATGGCCGACAAGAGCAACGCGATGACGCAGGGACACGCGTTGTGGCAGCGTGTCTTCGCCGAGCTGTCGGCCCAGTACGGGGGCGTCGAGGCGTCCCACATGTACATCGACGCGCTCACGATGCAGATGGTGAAGAACCCCGCGCAGTTCGAGGTCATCGTCACCAACAACATGTTCGGCGACATCATCACCGACCTCGGCGCCCAGTTGCAGGGCGGGCTCGGCATGGCGGCGTCGGGCAACCTGCATCCCGGGCGGACGTCGATGTTCGAGCCGGTCCATGGCTCGGCGCCGAAGTACGCGGGCAAGAACGTTGCGAACCCCGTAGGCGCGATCCTCTCAGCCGCACTGATGCTCGACTATCTCGGACTGAAACAGGAAGCAGCGGCGATCGAGGCCGCCGTGAAACAGTCGGTCGTCTCGAAGAACGGCACCGCGGAGATCGGCGGCACGCTCGGCACGAAAGAGACGGGCGATTACGTCGCCAGGCTCATAGAACGCAAAGACATGAAAGACAGAACGGATGCAGAGCAGACAAAGAATTGAGCCTATGCAAATCAAGACAGTCGGCGTTCTGGGTTGTGGGCTGATGGGATCGGGGATCGCGCAAGTCTGCGCCGCTGCGGGCTACAAGACGATTGTGCGCGAGGTGGACGACGCGTTTCTGAACAAGGGCCTCGGACGGATCAGAAAGTTCCTCGACGAAGGCGTCGCGAAGGGCAAGGCGACCGTCGAATCGCGCGACAAGACGATGGCCAATCTGTCCGGGACGACGACGTTCGACGCGCTGGATGGCTGCGACCTGATCGTGGAGGCGATTATCGAGAGCCTCGCCGACAAGAAACAGACCTACGCCGAGCTCGAGCACGTCGTCAGGCGCGAGACGATTCTCGTCTCGAACACGTCGTCGCTGTGCATCACCGAGCTGGCGGCCGCGACCAAGCGGCCGGATCGCTTCGGCGGACTCCATTTCTTCAATCCCGTCCCGATCATGAAGCTCGTGGAAGTGATCCGCGCGCTGACGACCAGCGACGAGACATATCGGACGCTCTACGCATTCGCCGAGTCGCTCGGGAAGACGGCGATCACCGCGCCCGATCGGCCCGGGTTCATCGTCAACCGGCTGCTGGTTCCGTATCTGCTCGATGCCGTCCGCGCGTACGAGAACGGACTAGGCACGCTCGAGGACATCGACAAGGGCATGACGCTCGGATGCGGCTATCCGATGGGGCCTTTCACGCTGCTCGACTTCGTCGGCCTCGACACGACCTACTACATCGCGAACATCATGTTCGAGGAGTTCCGCGAGCCGGCATACGCGCCGCCGCCGCTGCTGAAGCGGATGGTGCTCGCCGGCTACCACGGACGCAAAACGGGCAGGGGTTTTTACAAGTACGAAGTCTGAAGTACGAAGTACGAAGTACGAAGTACAACAAAACGCAGAGGACGCAAAGATCACACAGGATCACGTTGCTCTGCGATCTTTGCAAACTCGGCGTTCTACTCCGTACTTCTTACTTCAGACTTGCCATCATCTTCCTAGCCTTTTCCTTGTACTCCGTATCCTCCGGCATCCAGTCCGGATCGGGCGGCGCGTCGATGACTGCTTGCAGCTCGCGGCGCGCTTCGTCCTTCCGCCCGTCGTCGAGGAACAGTTCCGCGAGAAAGAGATGCGAGAGCGTGCTGTTCGGGTCGTACTTCAGCGACGCGCGGAGATGCTCTTCCGCAAGTCTGCGGCTGCCGCCGAAAAGTCGCGGCACCCTCGCATACCAGCGGCCGAGCGCGCGGTCGGCGGAGCCGGCCTGATACGCCGGAGCGATTCGAAGCACCGTCTCCAGCTCCTGCCTGATCGGTGATCGATACCTGATTCCCTGGCGCATGCCATACGATTCGGCGAGCTCGCCCATGTTCGCCGCCGTCCAGAAATGACCTTCGGGCCGATTCGGTTGCAGCGCTGAAGCCTTGCGTCCCGCCTCGATGCCCTGCTCGAACAGCCGCCGTCCTTCGGCTTCCGATGCGTGTCGGCCGAGCCAGTAGTCGACGCGCGACAGCTTCCACGCAGCGTCGAACTGGTTCGGATCGCGCGCGAGGTCCGCGCTCCACAGCTGCGCCGCGCGGCGCGCGCTCGCGAGGTTGGCGCGATCGGCGTAGAGCGCATCTGCAACCTGCGCGTACCCCGTCGCCTCAAATGAGGAGATGTACAATAACGTGATGCAGGATCTGATCAGGCGGCTGCTGGCGGAGATGGGCGAAGATCCGGCGCGCGAAGGGCTGCTCGATACACCGAAGCGCGTGGAGAAGGCGTACAAATTCCTGACCAGTGGATACGACGCGGATATCGATCACGTACTGAACAACGCCCTGTTCACCGTCGATTATAGCGAGATGGTGATCGTCAAGGACATCGACTTCTACAGCCTCTGCGAGCATCATCTGCTGCCGTTCTTCGGCAAGTGCCACATCGCGTACATTCCGAGCAACAAGGTGATCGGGCTGAGCAAGATTCCGCGGCTCGTCGACGTCTTCGCGCGGCGCCTGCAGGTGCAGGAGCGGTTGACGAACCAGATCGCCGACACGATCCGCGACAAGATCGCGCCGCTCGGCGTGGCCGTCGTCATGGAAGCGACGCATCTCTGCATGTCGATGCGCGGCGTCGAGAAGCAGAACTCGTTCGCCGTCACCAGCGCGATGGTCGGCGCATTCCGCAACAACGCGCGGACGCGGATCGAATTCCTCGAGCTGATCAAACTGCGCAGCGCGGTGCCAGGCATCGCCGACCGCGCCGCGACGCTCGCCTGCGTCGGAGAAGAAGACTAAGACAGTCCTGTCAGAATCTGAACGCCACGTTGAAGCGGATGATGCGCGGCGCCAGCACCGATGCCGGTGAGCCGAACTGCGGCAGGACGTTGCGCGCGCCGTTCGGATCGCCGCCCTGCAGGAACGTCAGCGTGCCGCTGCCGGTGCGGGCATCCCAGATCGTGTTCGCGTTCGCGATGTTGTAGAAATCAACCGATCCTTCGATCGACTGCGAGCCGACTTTCATGAGCTTGCTCGCGCGCAGATCGAGCGTCGTCACCGGATCGAGCCGCAGCGCGCCGACCGGCGCGACGCTGACGTTGAACGTCCCGCCGACGGTCGGACGCGTGTTGATGAACCTCGTCAACGCGACGCCGCTCTGCGATCGGAAATTCGCCGCCAGCTCGACGTTCTGCCACGGCAGGATGTACGAGCCGGTCAGCTTGAACTGGTGCGGACGATCGCCGGTCTGTCCCGCACTCGTGCCGTATTGGTTCGTCACCACGGGACCGTTCTGATTGATTGCGCTGTTGGGATTCGGCGTCGTCAGGTTCGGCACGGAGAAATTGTTCCAGGTCGTGTGGGCAAACGTGTACCCGGCGAGCATCTGCCACCGGTTCGTGAATCGCTTGTTCGCGGTCAGCTCGAGCCCCTTGTAGCTTTGAACGCTCGTCGGGTCGTTCGTCACCACGACCAGGTTTCCGCTGCCGATTCGATCGAAGAACGAGTATGTCGTGTCGTCGGCCGTGCCCGCGACGCCGTCGGGCCCGGTGTCGGCGCGCGTCGTCAGGGCGGTCGCGTACGCGCCGCTCGCATTCAGCGTTCCTTGCTGGAATCGTTCGCGGCGGTACGAGTACACCGCGCTGACTTTCAGCGCCTGTCCCAGATCGCGATCGACTCCGACCGTGTATTCATCGGTGTACGGCCGCCGGTAATTCGGATCGACGGAAGTCGTCGTGCCCGACGTGATGACGGGTATGCCCGTCTGCTCGCCCGGCTGAAAAACCAGATCGTGGTTCGCGTCGTTCCACGTGTAGGTGGCCTGGTAGGTCGAGTTCGGGTTCAGCGCATCGAGCGGCGTTCCGGTCGTGCTGATGACGTAGTAGTACCGCGCGGCAGAAGCCTTCAAGGCGGTGCGCGCGTCGCCAGTGACATCGTACGCAACGCTCAACCGAGGGCCGGCGGTGTTCCACGTCACCACGTCGGCCCGCGACAACGTGCGCGGCACGTTCTGGAACGCCTGGAGGCCGAGCGCGGTCCATCGAGTCGCAGGACTCGACTGATCGGGCAGGTAGCCGTGCAGGTGCTCGTATCGAATGCCACCGGTGACGGTCAGTCGATCCACGGAATAGCTGTCCTGCGCGAAGAGCGCCGTCACGTCGAGCGTGGTAGCCGTCTGGAATGGCGTGGCGTACAGAGTGACGTTCTGCGCCAGGCTGGTCTGGCTGTTCCAGTTGGCCGTCAGATCGTCGAAACGCGTGGTTTCGACGCGGCCGGCCGCGTGCGTCTGATCGAACCCGAATTTGAATTCATGTCTGCCGCCAAGCGCCCGGTCGACGTAGTACTGGCCGGTCGCGTTCGCCTGCAGGCGCGGGCGATGCCGAACGGTGTTGGCCGTGTAGTTGCCGGTGATGATGTTCGTCGCGTTGTCCGTCAGCGATTGTGCGCCGCCGTTCAAGTACGTCGGGAACAGGATGGTGTTGTATCCGAGTCGGGCGTCGACGAAGAAGTTCTTGCTGAGAATCGTGTTCCACAGAGCCTGGTAGACATTGAAGATGTCTTCTTCGTCGCTCGTGGAGTCCTTCACGAGCGTCGTCGTGGGCGACTGCAGAAACCGATTGGGTTTGCTGTAGCGCTGCCGCGAGTAGAAGCCGGTCAGCTTGTTGTTGTCGTTCAGCTGATAGGTAACGTTCAGCAATCCTGAATCGATGTTGGTCTGATCGAGGACCGTTGCCGAGAAGGCCGCCGGGACGTTTACGTGCACGCGCCAGTCGCGCAGCGATCCGAACGCGCGCAGCTTGTTCGTGACGACCGGACCGCCGACGCTGAAGTTCACGTCCGAGACGAAGTCGACCTTGTTCGTCGCTGGCAGGAAACCGTATTTCAGCAGGTTGTCGTCGATGTTCGAGCTCTGCGTGCCGCTGCCTTCCCAGGCAAACGTCGTGCGCCCCGCCCACTTGTTGCCACCGCTCTTGGTCACCATGTTGAGGAAGACGCCGCCGGTCGGAACGGTGATGTCGTGCGCGCCGGTCGACACCTGGATGTCGTCGAAGGCGTCGAAATCGTAGTAGTAGCCGGCGGCGCCGATGGCGCTCGGATCGCCGACGTTGATGCCGTTCAGGTACTGCGAATTCTGCGCGCTCGTCGTCCCGCGCGCGCTGTAGGTGCCTTGCAGCCCTCCTGACGTACCTCCCACATCGGGTCGCGTGATTGTCAGGCTCGGCACCTTGTATTCAACCAGCGCCCAGATGTCGCGTCCGCCGGGCGTACCCTGGAGCAGCTGCTCGCTCAAATTGACGTTGACGTTGGCGCTCGTCGTATCGACGACCGGCGAGGCGCCGCTGACCGTGACCGTCTCCGCGACGGTCGCGACCTTCAACTGCAGTTCCACGGGCGTCGTCTGGCCGACGAGCACCGCGACGTTCTCGCGCACGACCGACTGGAATCCCTGCAGCTCGAGCTTCACGGTATAGATTCCGGGAACGAGCGACGGGAAGCGGTACACGCCGCCGGCATCCGTGATGCCGGTCATCGTGCCCGACACGAGTACCGGGCTGCTGATCGTGACGCCGACGCCTGGCGTAACCCCACCCTGCTCGTCCGTAGCGCGGACAAGGATGCTTCCGGTCTGCACCTGCGCCGAAGCGGGCGCCGCCGAGGCGACGAGCGACAGCGCCGCGAGGAACGTGATCAGACTTCTCATGCAGATCCTCCTGCGAATCGCGCAAATGTAGCAGAGTGCCGAGCCGCGCTGTCATTGTCTTTGAGTTGACGATTCCCAACTGACCGACGTGTCCGAAAAGTTGGATTGCGGCGGGTATAGACTGTTCTGACATGAAGCGTCTCTTTGTCGCAGCCGCCTCGCTGCTCTTCGTTCCGCAGCAGCCGCCGACGAGCCAGCGCCTTGCCATCGAGCAGCTGATCGACACCCGTCATCCGTCGAGTCCGTCGTGGTCGCCCGATGGCGCGCACCTCGCATACCTGTCGGAGCGTGCCGGCGTCGCGAACATCTACGTCGACGCGAGGCCGTTGACGAACTTCTTAGACGGCGTGAGCGGCGGCTTCTTCTGGAGCGCCGACGGCTCGCGCGTCTATTTCCCCCGCGCCGGCGACCTGTGGCAGGCGCCGATTGCCGGCGGATCGCCGACGGCGGTGTGGACAACGAAGGATGCGGAGACGAACATCACCCCGTCGCCGGATCGAAGCTCGGTCGCGTTCGCGCGCTCGCGCGAACTGATCGTCCGCTCGCTCGTCGACGGTAAAGAGACAGTTTGGGTGCGCTTGCCGGAGGGAATCGGCGCGATCAGCTGGGCGCCTGATGGCAAGCACATCGTGTTCGACGCCGGCGCGAAAACTATTCGTCACGAGCAGACGCCGGACTACAGCGGCGCCAAAATCACCTACACGATTTTCGAACGCCGGCCCGGCGAGACGTGGCAGGTCCCGGGAGATAGCCAACCGGTTCGCATCGCCCGCACCGCGCTCGGCAATCTGCGGTGGATCGACGCGGCGCACTGGGTCAGCGAGCGGGTATCCGACTTCAAAGATCGAGAGATCATCATCGGAGGTCTCACGCCGGAAAGCGGACGCCCGGTCTATGAAGAGCGCGACGAAAAGTTCTGGAGCATCCCCGGTCAGGCGGAGCCGAACGCGCTGCCGTCGCCCGATGGCAAATGGATCGCGTTCATCAGCGATCGCGACGGCTGGGATCATCTCTACGTGATGCCCTCAGATGGAGCGCGAAGGCTTCAGCCGAGCGAAGCGATTCAGATTACGAAAGGCAAATTCGAGGCGTGGCGTCCCGCGTGGTCTCGCGACAGCACGCGCATCGCGTTCGATGCCAACGAACCCGACCGTCCCGGCGATCGCCACATCGGCGTCGCCACGATCAACAACGATCCCTCGCACCCGTCCGTGATGAGGATCACGAGCGGCCGCGGCACCGACACGTCGCCGGTCTGGGCGCCCGACGGAACGAAGATCGTCTATCAGCACACCGACGCGCACAATTCCGCTGACCTGTTCATCGTCGATGTCGCCGCGCGGACATCGGTCCGGCTGTCGGATTCGATGCCTGCATCGATCGATCGAGCCGCGTTCGTCGAGCCGCAGTTCGTCCACTATCCGGGTCCCGACGGCCAGCAGGTGCCTGGCTGGCTGTTCGTCCCGAAGAACCTCGATCGCACGAGGAAGCATCCCGCGATCGTCTGGATTCATGGCGACGGCGTGAACCAGAACTACGACGGCTGGCACGTGCAGCGGAACTACGCCGTCTACTACAGCTTTCACCAGTACTTGCTGCAGAAGGGCTACGTCGTCTTCGCGCCCGACTATCGCGGCAGCATCGGCTACGGCCGCGCGTGGCGGCAAGGCGTCTACATGGATGTCGGCGGCAACGATGCGAAGGACGCATGGATGGCGGCCAACTATCTGAGGACGCTCGGATATGTCGACATGGATCGCGTCGGCGTGTGGGGATTGAGCTACGGCGGCTTCTTCACGCTGATTGCGGCGACCGATCAGCCGACGCTCTACCGCGCCGCCGTCGACGTCGCCGGCGTCGTCGATTACGCGATGTACTACGAGGATCCATATCACGGCGGATGGACGGCGAGCCGCATCGGCACGCCGGAGCAGAATCCAAAGGTGTACGCGCAGGCGTCGCCGCTGTCTCGCGTGGACCGTCTCGCGCGGCCGCTGCTGGTGCTCCATGGCACCTCGGACGTCAACGTTCCGTACCTCCACTCCGTGCGGCTGATCGATGAGTTGTTGAAGCACAGGAAAGGCGACCTCGTTTCCTTCATGACCTACCCGGGCGAGTTCCACTACTTCACGCGCGAGCACGTGCTCCGCGACGCATGGCACCGCGTCGAGGATTTTTTCGACGCCAACCTCAGATCGGGTACGACAACGTCGCAGTAGTTGTATGCGGATCGTCCTGTTCGTGCTTTGTCTCGCGATTCCGCTCTCAGCACAGACACGCCGGCCGGCCCGAAAGGCGGCCGCGCCTCCGCCTCCCGTGCTGAAGAAAGAAGCGCCGGAGATGACCTGTCCCACGCCGCTCGGCGTCGGCGTGACAACGAAGATCAGCTTCTGCGACGTGATGACGGAGCGCGACCCGGCCGCCGGCATCCTCATCAAGCTGCCGCCGCACAAGGGGCCGGTGACCCTCACCTTCGATCTGCACAACCGCCAGACCTACTCGGAAGAAGACGTGAGGGGTCACCGTGCGTTCGCGCGCTACACGGCGAGCATCGGCGTCCTGACGATGGACAACACGCTCATCAGCCGGGCGATCGTTCAGAGCGAGTTCAGGACCGCGCGCGATCTCGTCGATCGCATCGGAGGCGGCGCGGGGCCCGCCGGCGTCAAAGCCGTGGCGCCCACCGGAACGGAAGCGATCGTCATCACGATTCCCGAGGGCGAGGATCAGGTCAGCATCCTCGGCGAGAAGCTCACCGTGGAGCGCCAGGACGGCACCGCCACGTTCGCGCAGCCCGGCCGCCCGATCGCGGACGTCAGCAACATCATGATCGAGTACAAACCGGCGCCGCCGCCGAAGCAGGGCAGGACGGGCGGGAGGGGCAGGAGAGGCGGGTAGATCAGATGGGAAGGAATCTAATCACCATGCGTTCACTACTCACATTGATACTCGTACTGACGCCCATGTTCGCCTTCGCGCAGGGTGCCGCGCCACGCGTGAAGCGCACCAATCCACCGATGCTCTCGACGCCGACCGGCTACACGCACGTCGTCGAGGTGGCCGGCCCGGTGAAGACCATTTACGTCTCCGGCCAGATTGCGCTCGACAGGAACGGTGCGGTCGTCGGCGCGGGCGACATGAAGGCGCAGGCCGAGCAGGTGTTCAAGAACCTCGAGGCCGCTCTCGCGGCCGCCGGCGCGAAGTTCACCGACGTCGTGAAGATGAACACCTATACGACCGACATCAGCCAAGCGCAGGCGATTCGCGACGTCCGCGCGCGCTACTTCGGGAATGTGACGCCCGCGAGCACGCTGGTGCAGGTCGTGCACCTCGCGCGACCCGAATTCATGCTCGAAATCGAGGTGATCGCCGCCGTCGCCGCCGGTCCAGCCATCGTGCCCGCGCGGCAGGAATGAACCAGAAAAAATTCTTTGCCGACTTCGAGTTCGACACCGTGACCGGCGAGCTGCGGCGCGGTGGCGAGCTCGTGCGCCTGCAGTCGCAGCCGGCGCAGGTGCTCATCCGCCGTGAGAATCCGCTTTACGTCGGTGAATGGGGCCAATGGATCGATGAACCTGGCGATTCACGACCCGTCGCTCGTCCTCACCGCCGTCAGGAAGTCGTGAAAACGATTTGACGACGACCCGGTGCTAAGCGAACCGAAAATATTGGTGCGAGTAGAATGGCTGCTTCCACAACAGGAGGAAGCCCATGTATTTTCGGTACGTTCGAGCCTTCGCAGTCGCCGTGCTGATCGCCGGCGTCGCCGCGTCGATGGCGATGTCGTTGAAGGCGGCGACGACGCCAGGGCGCTTGTCGTTCACCATCGCGCCGCTGCTGACACCCGACGGCGACAGCGAGCCGGCAATCGCGATCGGCCCCGGCGGCACGATGGCAATCACCGGATTGAGCTGGCTCGAATTCAACACCAATCTCTGGACCGGTCCGTTCGGATCGACGCCGACCTTCCGCGGCGCGGTCGACGCTGGTCTTCAGCAGCCCGGACGCAGGGTGCTCGGCGGTGGCGACGCGGACGTCGATCTCGGATCCACCGGCACTCTCCACGCGACAACGCTGATATTCATCGTCAACAAGACGTTCAAGAGCTTTCAGCTCGGTGTGTCGGCCATCGCGTGTCCGGGAGGGGAATCGGCATCGTTCGATCTCGGCAACTGCGCGAAGAAAATCATCGACACGGCCGGCGCCGATCGCCAGTGGATCACCTCCGACGGCCCGCGCGTATTCATCTCGTACCACGACTCAGTGAACAGCACCCTCATCCACGTCCAGCGATCGGACGACGACGGCTTTACGTGGACCAAGGTCGGAGATCCCATCGTCGGTCAAGGCAAGACGACCGGAGACGCGACGTTCAACAACACGCAGGGGCCGATCGTCGCTGACCTGGTCACTCATAATGTGTACGCGATTTACACCGCCGGCGAGCCGAGCGTGCAGAAGGGAACGAGCGCGGCGTTCAACAACGTGATCGTGTCGCGCAGCAGCGACGGCGGCCAGACGTGGACGGCGACGCTCGTCGCGCACCGCCCGCTGTTCACCGACTTGAGCAACGTATTCCCGTCCCTTGCCGTCGATCCGTCGAACGGCAACCTCGCGGCGGTCTGGTCCGATGGACACCAGGTGTTCTTCGCGGCATCCGCCGATCAGGGAAACACCTGGTCGTCGGCGGTGGCAGTCAACGTCGCGCCAGCGACGACGGCAATATTCCCGTGGGTGGCCGCACGCAACGGCAAGATCGACGTCGTATATTACGGCACGACCGCATCGAGCAAGGACGATGCGTCGGCGTCGTGGAATGTGTACTTGGCGCAGACGTTCGACGGCGGCGCGTCGTTCGCGCAGAGCCTGGTGAACCGCAAGACGAATCACGTCGGCGTCATCTGCACGAATGGAACCGGCTGCGCGCCGGGCACGCGAAACCTGCTCGATCTATTCGAGGTCGCGATCAACGCCGCGGGCAAGGCGGCGATCATCTACACCGATGACATGCTCACGAGGACCAGCGACGGCCACCCGCTACCCCAGATCGTTCTTGCGACGGAGCAGTAACTCTGGAAAGGGGAAAGGGCGCCACGATCGATCGTGGCGCCCCTCACCTCTGACCTCCGACCTCTAACCTTTCACGTCTAGAACAAGAATTTCGCGGCGAATTGGATCTGCCGGGCCGATCCTGAATCGCCGGTGGGGAATCTCGTGTTGCTGATCACCCCAAGCGACGTGCTGCCCACCGTCGCAATGCGGCCCGGTTGACCGAGGTTCGCCTGGTTGAACAGGTTGAAGATCTCGATGCGGAGCTGCGCGCGCGCGCTGCCCGCCAGGATCACGTTCTTGATGAACGACAGGTCGGTATTGCCGAACCCCGGACCGATGATGGCGTTCCTCGGGAGATTCCCGAAATGCGCAACGCCATTCGCCGAGTACGGCAGCGCGAAGACCGACGACGACGTGCAGGAACCGGCGACGCGTGGATCGCAAACGGTCTTGTTGTCGAACCATTGATAGCTGATCACGTTGCCATTCGCGTCCAGATTCGGTTTCGGCGTGATCGTCGGCGTGCCGATAAGGTCGGGTCTCACCGACAACAAGCCTGTGATCGTCGAGATATTTGTGATGACGTTCAGTGGGTTCCCGGTCTGCGCCTGCTCGACGACGACCACCTGCCATCCGTCCTTCCATCGGTTGCCATGGAACGGCAGGTCGTAGCTGGCGTTCAGCGAGAAGCGATGGCGAACGTCGAAGTCCGAAAGTCCTTCGCTGCCGGCGATGTTGGTGCTGTCCTGCAGCGAACCGTTGTTGTTGGCGCCTGTGCCGTCGTACGAGTTCGTATCGGTCGACTTCGAGAGCGTGTACGAGCCCGCAAGCTGCAGCCCTTTCGACAGCCTGCGGTTCGCCGTCACCCAGAGTCCCTTGTAATGCGACCAGCCCGCGCTCGCGATCTCGATGATGTTGCCGAGCGTCGGCGTCGCGCCGGGTAGAATCGGGCTCGCCGCCGACAACCGCGGGAACGGACGGACGGTGCCGCCCGGCGTGATGAACTGATTGAGGTTGACCGGAATGCGCTGGCGATCGCCGTACGACCCGAAGTAACCGACCATCAGGCCGGTGCCGCCGAACTCGCGCTCGACGTTCACGTTCCAGGTCTGTGTGCGGCCCGGCAGGAAGTTCGGATCCGTTGTTGTCGGCGACAGCGTTGCGGCGCCCGCCGCACCGCCGATCGCGTTATCGAGCTTGATGTTGCTCGTCGCTGTACCCGCTGCCTGCGCCGACAGCGGCGTGACGAGCGGCGGATTGCCAGCCTCTCCGGTGAAGTAGCCGGTGTTGGTTTGGTTGACCATGACGGCGTACGCGCCGCGAACGGCGAGCTTGCCGTCACCCGTCGGATTCCAGATCATGCCGATGCGGGGCTGGAAATCGCTGCCGTTCTTGGTGACCTGGCTGAATCCGGATCCGATCCGCAGCAGCGACACGGTCGTCGGATCGAACTCGACGAGCTTGTTGTCGGCCTCGGTTGGCGACGGCAGGAAGTCGTAGCGCAGGCCGAGATCCAGCTTCACATTCGATCCGAGCGAGACGGAGTCCTGCACGAAGCCGCCGATCGCGTTCACGTACGCATTGAACGCTCGATCGCCCAGCGTGATCCCGAACGTGCTGCCGAATCCTTGCTGAAACGCCGCCACACTCGGATAGGTGAAGTTTCCGGGATCTCCGTTGGCGCTGTTGTGCTTGACGCGGCGGAACTCGCCGCCGAACTTGATGATGTGGTTGCCGCGCAGGTACGTCGCGGTGTCTCCCGCCGCGAATGTCGTCACGATCCGGCCGCTCGGGAAACCCGCCGGTCCGCCGAAGTTCAATCCAGGCCCCGTAATCGTGATTTGTGGCAGCGCGATCGGCATGCTGGTTTGTCCAACGTTGATCCCCACAGCGGAGGTGTCGACCAGCGTCAGCGGATTGAAACTGATGTTGATCCGGTTGAAGCCGACCCGAACTTCGTTCACCAGAGCCGGGCTGAAGACGTGCGTCTCGTTGACGGTCATCACTTGGCGATGCGCGCCGCGCTGGTCGCCGTATCCGGGCACGGTGTTGCCCTGCGCGTTCGGCTCCTGTCGGAGATCCCGCTGAAATGCGTAATACCAATGGAATTCGTCGTTCTGCCGCAGATTGTGCCGGAGATCCATCGTGTACTGATCGATATTGACCGGCGCGAGCGCCGACCCGATGACACGCGAACCGGTGGAGTCGTTCGCCTCCGGGATGTACTGCAGCAGTCTCTTCGCCAGCGGATCGGTGACGCCGGCGCGCTGCGCTGTGGTCAGCGTTCCGGAGTTGAGGTCGACGGCCTGCAGATGGCGAAGGCCTTCATAACTGAGGAAGAAGAACGTCCGATTTCTCACAATCGGTCCGCCGAGGTTGACGCCGAACTGCTTGCGGTTGAACACCGATTGGGGCGCCGGCGGCGGGTTGAAATAGTTGCGCGAGTCGTATTTGTCGTCGCGGTAGAAGTCGAACGCTTCGCCGTGCATCGCGTTGCTGCCGGACCTTGTCGCGACGTTGACGATCGCTCCCGAGTTCCTGCCGTACTCGGCGCTGAACGTCGAGTTGTCGACCTTGAACTCGGAGACGGTGTTGATCGACGGCTGGAAGGTGACCTGCGAGTTCGACAGGTCGTTGAGGTTGATGCCGTTGATCATGAAGTTGACCGACGTTTCACGGTTGCCCGCCGACATGAACGAAAACGAGCCCTGACCGCGCAGCGGCGCGCTCAGCCCGGCGTTCTGCGGCGCCGTCGAGCCGCCGGGCATCAGCGGACCGAGGTCGACGAAGTGACGGCCGTTGAGCGGAATCTCCTGCACGGTGCGCTCCGCCATCGCCTGTCCGACCGAGACCGTTGCGGTGTCGATGAGCGGCGAGCTGCCGCTGACCGTGACATTTTCCGCGAGCGCGGCGACGCCGAGCCGCAGATTCAGTTCCACCGTTTGCGCCGGACTGAGATCGACTTCGCGCGTCTGATCCTGAAACCCTTCGATGTGCGCCACGATCGCGTAGTGACCCGGCTGCAGCGACGCCGCGACGTACTGGCCGGCCGCGTCGGTCACCGTCGCCCGTTCGATGCCGGTCGCCTGATTGCGAATGGTGACCGAAACGCCGGGCATGACTGCGCTTTGTGTGTCGGTGATCGTGCCCTGAAGCGTGGCCGTTGATTGTGCCCATGCGGGCGCGAGGCTGCCGAGAACGACGACACCGAGGGTCACGAACCACCGCGTGGCGCGAAACATTCGCCGCATCAATCACCCTCCTTGGTCGAGGCGAACACTATCGCCGTTTTCAGGAGGCAGTTCGCAAGGAAATGCGAAGGCCCCCGCCACCGAGCCGTGTATCTGAACGGATTTATGGATTTTCGCGCGTGGCCTTACAGGTATCATGGCCGCCGGCGCGTGGCGCGATGGGGGAGCAGATGAGACGTCGCCGTTACTTCGCCGCTGGGATCGGGTGCGTCTTCGCGTGTCTTGCCGTAGCACATGCAGGACCCGCATGGTCGCAACCAGATCCGGCCGCATTGCAGAAACGGGCCGTCGAGCGAATTGACGCGTTCGTTGACAACTTCCGCAGGACTGGCGATTTCCGGTCGCGAATCGGCGACCTTGCGCAGCCCGATCTTGAGCTCGCCGAAAGCAACCGCCTCCTGACCCAGCGCGGCGATGGCCGTGCTCTCGCCGTAGGCCTCATCAAACGCGGGCACGTCTACCGCATGCAGGGGCGGTGGAACGAAGCGATCCCTTTCTACGATCTTGCCGAGCAGGTGGCTGCGGGGATGCGGGATGTCGTCCACCAGGCGGAGGCCGTGGCCTGGCGTGCGCTTACTCACAGCTCGCGAGGAACCGGCGGCGCGGCGCTCGCGGATGGCACCCAAGCGGTCCGCCTTGCCGAAACGACGATGGACAAGGACGTGCTCGCGAAAACCCTGGATATCCTCGCCGCGGTGCAGATCGCGCAGGGCAATCTCGCGGGTGCTGCCGATACGGTGAACCATCGCAGCGCGCCGTATTACGCGTATCTCAACCGCTCCGATGTCTATCTGAAGGTCGCCGAGAAGTGCGACGTGCAGCGCGAATTCGCGCCGTGTTACGAGGCCGTCGACCACTCCCTGGCTGACCTGCAGCAGGCGCGGACGGTGGCGAGCCAGCTTGGATACGCCGCGTTGGTCCGGCAAACCGACGATTTCCTCAAAGAGCTCGACGTGCGCCGTCAATTGATCAAGTGGCAGGAGACGTCGCACGAGCAAACGCAGAACATGGGGAAGGTCTTCCATCCGAAAGCCGCGTCTGACGTGCTCGTCACGCAGCAATTCGTGTCGCGCTGGTCGGCAGGTGAGATTCCTCCGGCGCTCATCGCGCAGTACCAGCAATCGGCACAACAGCAGCAGAAGCTTGGACCCCTCGGCGGCGTGGGCCGGCCGCGTGCAGTTCATCGAAGGTAACCTGAACGAGATGCAGGGCAGGAACGACGCGGCGCTGGCGTCGTATCTGAACGCCGTCGCGAGCCTCTAAGGCGATCGTCGCTCGCTGACAGACGAGCGCAGCCGCGGTGCGCTCGCCGACGATCGCGCGGAATTCTACTACCGCGCGATCGAACAACTGCTCCGATCGAAAGACCGTCGCGTTCGTGAAGAGCGCGCGGTAACCCGGGATTTGGGATTCGCCGAACCCCGAACCCTACTTTCCCCCAAGCCCCTGAATCTGCAGCGTCGGCTGTTCTTTGAGCACGTGCTGGCGATACAGCTTCGCCATTTCCTGGTGGTACTTCGGATCGAGCTGCTTGTCGTGCTCTTTGGCGCGCGCCAGCATCTTCTCCTCGCGCGCGTTCTTCGCAATGCCGAGCTCGTCGAGGTCGGTCTGCGCGCCGGCGCGGACCGCTTCTTCGTTCAGCTTCAGCGAATGCACCGTTGAATTGAGCGGCACGGCCTTGCCGCCGGCGAAGATCTCGTGGCGGCCGTGATCCTCGTACCATTTGGTGAGGGTGGCCGTCATGTGCATCTTCTCGATGATGTTACGCCAGCCGATGCCGGTGTTGTAGGCGCAGAACGAAATCTCGCCCTGCTGCGTCGCGTACGGGATGATGCACATCTCGGTGCGGCGGAAGTCGTAGTTGAAGAGATCCTGGAACCACATGCCGGCGATGAACAGGAAGTTCCAGCGATCGGATCGCCGCTTCTCGATGTCCTGCTGAGTGCGATCGCCCTCGACGCGGCCGTACTTGCCAGCCTCGGCCGACCTCGTCGCGCCGAAGGTCTTGTCGAACTTCTTCAGCAGATCGGTCAGCTTGAAGTGTGTCGGCGACTTGAACGAGTCGTAGTTGCGCATCAGCGCGAGCGCCATGCCCAGATTCGACAGCGTACGGCCGCGGCCGGCGTCGGTGACCGCACCGACGTCCTTCGCGAGCTGCTCCGCGTTCAGGAACGCGGTCACCGGTACCGCTTCCTTCGTTTCCTTGTCGATCATCACCGCCATGCCGACGCCGCAGTTCGGGTGGCAGCCGCACGTGAGCTGACCGAATTCCTTCTCGGCGCCGTGCGTCACGTCGGCCCAGTCGGTGAAGGTGCCCATGAACGAAATCGGGAACCAGTCGCGCGTCGGTTCGCCGAGGCCCGTCTGACTCTTCACGTCGTGCGCCAGATGCGACAGCGTGTAGCGCTGCGCCTGCCGCCGCTCGTCGGTGATCTCCTCGTCTCGTCCCGTGAAGCTGACCGGCTGGAATGACAGGAAGTTGATCTTCTTCGGGTTGTCGAGCGCGAACTCGATGACGCGGCCGACCTGCTCGTTGTTGACGCCGTTGACGATCGTGATGACCGGCACGATGTCGACGCCGGCGTTGTACAGATTCTCGATTGCGCGCAGCTTCACGTCGAAGAGATTGCCGACGCGGCGGTGCGAGTTGGCCGCGTTGCCGATGCCGTCGAACTGCAGATACGCGTACCGAAGGCCTGCCTCGGCCGCCTTCTTCGCGAACTCCGGATCCTTGGCGAACTCGATGCCGTTGGTCGCCGCCTGCACGCTGTTGTAGCCGACCTTCCGGGCGTAGCGGACGGCGTCGAGGAAGTAGGGCGAGATCGTCGGCTCGCCGCCGGAGAACTGCACCGACATCTGCCGTCGCGGCTTGATGCTGAGCGCGTTGTCCAGCACCGTCCTGATGTCGTCCCATGACAACTCGTGGACGAAGCCGACCTGGTTCGCATCCATGAAGCACGGATCGCACATCATGTTGCAGCGGTTCGTGAGGTCGACGGTGAGGACGGCGCCGCGGCCATGCTTGATCGTGCTGCTGCCGTGGTTGTGCAGCTTCGCGTCGTTGTGGGCGCGGATGTCGCGGCCCGGGAAGACTTCTTCGAGGTGTCTGAAGAACGCCGTGTCGATCGCCATTACGTCCTCGAAGTGGCCGTGAACGGGGCAGTCCTTCACCATCATGATCTTGCCGTCGCGCTCGAGAATCGTCGCCTTGATCTCGCCGACTCTCTCGTTGAGCAGGACGCTCACGTCCTTCTTGCCGTCGAGGATTTCCTTACGCGCTTCGCGCACGCACATGGGGCACAGCGAGTCGGTCTCCCGCGGCCAGCCAAGCGGTGGCTTCGTCTTTTCGTACGACTTCAGCAGTGGTTCGTCGGACCAATTCGGCGTGAAGGCGGGACGCTGATTGATCTTGTTCAGCGCGTTGAACACCACCCACGCCCCGCTGGCGGCGATGGACAGACCCTTTTCAGCGTACTTCATCGGCTTATGCATGCGCTAAAGCATAGAAGAGACACGGCTTGTCCCAATTACAAATTCAGCGAACGGGCTTTTCCTGCAGCGAACGGGCAGCAGTCGTACTTGGAATGGCCAAAACGTACCACCTTCGTCCGATATTCCGCCGACCGGAAAGACGCGAAGATATGGGCGAGGCGCGAGCAACCGCGTGAACGTCGCACCACAGCGGTCCGATCAGGAACGGTCACGTTTTGGACGGTCGTTCAAATTGTTCGGAGAAGTCGGGGTCAGCCGTGCTAATCTGGTGTTGCGCGTCGTCCGACACACTACTGGTTGCGGTGCTGAGCCATATGCCTGGTTGGCGAACAGACGTTACCGTTGAAGGCCGGGTCGTCCGCGTGCGCGCCCGCCGCGGTGGAGGATGGCGCGTGCGGCTGGCCGAGACCGGCGGAGCGCTCGCGGCCGCCGAAATTCGCGCGTCGAGCCCCGTGCCGCTGCCGCCGATCGGGGCCCTCATCGTCCTGCGCGGCGAGATTCGCTACGACGAGGAACATAGATGGTACGTTGTCGACCCACTCGAAGAGTGGCTCGACGCCGGGGCACCGTCAGCTGCGGTTCGGGACCGCGTTCAATAGGTCGGCCGGGAGCGCTCCCTTTTCAGCTTTGTTTTCGACTGCCGGTTCCGTGAGGCTCGCTTTCACGCGCAGAGCCCCGCGATCGCCTCTTCGTCGAAATCGTCACGTTGTTCTGCACATCGCTGACAGACGGAATCGCCCAGCCGATCTCCCCAACGTCGCGCTTCAGGCGCTTGTGGTGCACGCTGCCTGTGAGCGTCACGCGCCCACTCTCGCAACGCACCTCTACTTCGCTCGTTCCCGGCAGCAATTCGAGCGCGTCGTAGATGAAGTCTTCGCACTCCTGATCGTTGCTGGGGCCCATCGGCTGGCCGCGCCTGATGGCGACGGCAGCGAGCAGTGCGGGAGTGCCGTAGGCAGTCACCAACTCCT
This sequence comes from Acidobacteriota bacterium, assembly GCA_003222395.1. Lineage (GTDB taxonomy): Bacteria > Acidobacteriota > Vicinamibacteria > Vicinamibacterales > CAVVIG01 > Gp6-AA45. The sequence continues at coordinate 191,801 of QHWB01000032.1, read as the reverse complement.
GGTTGACGTATGAAGGAAACGCGGCAGGCGTGCCGAACGGAGTCGGTCCAAGCGGCAGTCCTGAATTGAATCCGGCACCGAACGGAATCTGCTGCGGCAGGAATTGAGTCTGCTGCGGGAAGTTCATCGGCGAACCGAGTCCGTACGGATCGGGTGTCACGGCGTTGACGATCTGCTGACCTGGCACATTGGTTCCGATGGGGCCGGTCTGCGGAAACTGCGGTGAGCTAAACCCTAACGGGCCCACGTTTACCATGCGGCTGCCGAAAGACATCGGGCCGAGTCCGCCAGGCCATCCAAATCCAACGGGTGGCGTTCCAGACCACATCGGGGTTCCAGCAGCGAAAGGCGATTCGTTCATCGGGATCCTCCTCCCTCTCGTGCGCGTTCATGCAAGGCCTGCGGTCGATCGCCATCGACCGCAGACCTCCGCTGTCTACATCACCGACGCCCCCTGGCCGGCAAACGGGTTGATTGTTGACATCGGCTGGAACACGCCGCCTGTCACCCCGAGTGGCAGGCCGAACGGCTGTTGCTGCAGTTGTTGGATCTGTTGAGGAATGAACTGAACCAGCTGCTGAAGCTGCTGGAGCTGCGCCGGGACGACCTGAAGCAGCTGGTGCAGGTGCTGCTGCTGAACATACTGCAATTGCTGCAATTGCTGTAGTTGTTGCTGCAGCAGTTGGAGTTGTTGCGGCACGGTCTGCAGCGATTGAAAGATTTGCTGCAGCGGCTGCGTGGACGGCTGACCGATGCCAATCCCCTGTCCGGGATAGGCGCCGATCGTCTGGCCGCCGTACGGGGAGAGTCCCCACGGGGTCTGCTGTGATCCAAATCCTAATGCAGTTGCCATTCAACCTCCTTTAGCTGTTGGGGTTTCGATGCCCGCGGTTCTTACGAGCACCAGTTCGAGGCTGTCTGCGGTTTGCTCCTCGCGCCGCTCGAGCGTTCTGTGCTCAGTGCCGACCCGTGCAGGACGAATCTGGGCGTATGTGTGTTCGCGCGTGAGGTGCAAGACTGCGCCACAGTCTCGGCGGGCTCCGTTTCGCCGCGTGTTGTGCTGAAGTGAAGATTCAGTCGCAACTCACGTACCAAGAGCACCTGACCCGGTCGCTAAGGATTATGCGATCCGCGATCGACAAACTGTCATCGCGGCAGCGAAGTGTGAATCATCAGTGTAGCGCGTCGCTTCACCACGCGTGGTTACGTTGAGCTGACAGCGGTTGCATCACGCTCAATCGGCTGAACTCGCACCCTACACTAAATCCCCAGGCGAGCCTTGAGATCGCGGACGCGATCGCGCGCGACGTTCAGCTCCGTCTTCTTCTCATCTTTCAGCCTGACGACCACGCCGCCGTCAATGGCTGGAAACAGCTCCTGAATGAGGCCGATGTTGACGATGGTCGCGCGGTGGATTCGGGTGAAGCGGCGCGGATCGAGCTGCTCCTCGAGCTGTGCGAGCGTGTAGTCGATTGCGTGCTCGCGTCCGTTCGCGACCGCCAAAGTCAGTTTGTCCTTCGAGAAGAAATGACTGATGCGCGCGGTGTCGAGAATCGTCGTGCGTTCGCCGACGCGCGACGCAATCCGTTCGAGCCTCCGGCTCGGCGCGAGCTCGGCCGCGAGCTGGCGCGCGAGCATGCGCACATCCGGGGTCGGACCTCGTTTTCCGTCGCTGACGAGGTCGGTTCCCGCCCGGAATAATCGATCGAGCTTGTCGAGCGCCCGATCGAGCCGCTCGCGTTCGATCGGCTTCAACAAGTAATCGACCGAGTTCACCTCGAACGCATTCAACGCGTACCGATCGTAGGCGGTGGTGAAGACGACGACCGGATCGCGGTCGAGCCGCTCGAGGAGCTCGAATCCGGTCATCCCCGGCATCTGGATATCGAGAAACAGAACGTCCACCGGACGGGCGCGAAGAAAGGCGAGCGCCTGTTCCGGATCGGTCGCGCTCCCGGAGATCTCCACGCGGCCGGTCGCCGCGAGCATCCGCGTCAGCCGCTGCACCGCGAGCTGCTCGTCGTCAACGACGAAGGCGCGCACGGTCTTCAGTCCTGTCGTCGCCAGTACGGTTTTACACGAGCCATGAGGTGCGGCAGATCGAGCGTGACCGACGTCGCGCCGGGCGCGCTCGCGATGCCGAGCGAAGCGTCGTCGCCGAAGAGCATCGCGAGGCGGGCGCGCAGCAGCGCGAGGCCGTGCCCTTCCTCGAGCGCTGCCGCACCGAACCCGGGACCATCGTCGCGGACCTCAATCTGCACCCGATTCCTGCGCCCCGCCGCGTGGACGGTGATGGATCCGCCTTCACGCCGCGGCGAGACGGCGTACTTGACGCTGTTCTCGACCAGCGTCTGTACCGCCAGCCGTGGCACGCGGCTGGCGCTCCACGCCTGGTCGACCTCGATCGCATACCGCAGCCGATCGCCGAATCGCACCCGCTCGATCTCCAGGTAGTTGCGCACCACGTGGATCTCTTCGCCGAGCGGCACGAGCGGCGAGCCCTCTTGATCGAGCGACGATCGCAGCAGCGACGCGAGCTGCATCGTCATGCGCTCGGCGCGCGCCGGGTCGTCGTGGACGAGCGCGGCGATCGAGTTGAGCGTGTTGAACAGAAAGTGCGGCTGAACGCGGTTCTCGAGCGCCGCCAGCTGCGCTTCGGCGGCGATCCGGCGCGCCTCCGCTTCGTCGCGCTCCTTCGTCCGCAGCGCCATCATCGTGTCGTCGAGCCTGGCCCGCATCGCTTCGATCGCTGAGATCGACACGCCGAAGATCAACGTCATGATGATCGACGTTCGCAGCGATCCCAGGAACCACGTTTGGACGAGACCCGGATGGATGTAGCCGACGGCGCGGAGCAGGCCGATGGCGATCGCGCTGCCGGTGAGCGCGACGGCGACCATCACGACGATTACGACGCCCCAGTTGAACGGAAAACGGAACCGCGACCAGACCATCGGCGCCAGCCGCGGCATGGCGAACGCGGCCGGCGGCACGATGCAGACGGTGAAGAGCATCGAGATCGTGAATGGTTCGATCAGTTGGCGCCACGGCGTTCGCCACGTCGCGCCGCTGAAGATCGCGACGGCGGTGATGGCCGCCGCGATGCTCCAGCCGAGCATGCGCATCCAATAGCGAAGGTCGTGTCGAGACGGTCCTATTTGTGGCATCCGACGCAGCTCGTTCCGTTCGACTTCGGCAGCGTGCCGGTGGAGATCCATTGCTCGGCCTTTGGGGCCTGACCGGAAGTCGGCGCATCCTTGATCAAGCGTTCGAAATACAGCCGCGCCTTGTCGAGCCGGCCGACGCGCGCCGACCCTTCAGCGAGGCCGAAGAGCAGCTCGCCCCTGGCGTGATCGCCGAGCGTCGGCCAAATCGGCGCCTGGATGTCGAGGACGTGCTCGTAGTTGGCGACCGCCGATTCGACGAGCGGCCGCGCGGTGTCGGGCGGCATCGCACGTGTGCCTTCGAACAGCACAGCGGCTCGCGGAATGAGCACGCCGGGATTATCAGGCGCGAGCGCCACGGCGTCATTCATTTCCTTCATCGCGCGCCCGAACAGCTGGCCGCCGGCAGCCATGTCCCCCTTCTGGAATGCCTGACCCGCACGAACGAACGCGCCGGCGCCGTGCCACACCATCGCTTCCGCGTGCTTCGGGTTCTCGGCGAGCGTCCGCTCGCAGAGGTCCATCGCCTCGTTCATTCGCGCTTCGTCGCCCGCGACGCCGGCAAAGAAGTCGGCGCGCACTTGATAGTCGAAGCGCTGCGGCTGCTGCGTTGCCGGCACTTGCGCCGCTGTGAGAACCAGCGTCGCCAACCATGTGAAGAATGTCATGTCCCGCTGTCCTTTCTTACTTTCGCGCGGGGCCCCACCCCCGCGCGCTGATGCCTTGCCCGCAACGCTCGAAGGCGCGTTGCGGGCGGGCATTGCCGCAGGCGCTTCTCGCTTTCAAGCTTGGCTTATCCGACTGAAGGCGGATGCCACTGTTTGCGTCCGTCCGTCACTCGGGCATCATCGCTAACACGCGACGCGAGCGCTCAGGCAATCCGATGAAGGGGGACTTCTGATGGATGAGGGTAGAATCCCGAAGTATGAAACGCGTCCTCGTTTTTCTCGCGACCGCCGTTCTCATTCCGACCGTTCACGCGCAGAACCGGATGACCTACTCGGTCGTGTCGCCGCAGAACGGACACGTGGCGCTCGGCCTCGCCATCAGAAAGCTCAATGTGTCGGGCACGTTCATGCAGATGCCCGCACATCCCGACGACGAGACCAACGCGCTGTTCGCGCTGTTCACACACGGTATGGGGCTGCGATCGATCGACGTGCAGAACAACCGCGGCGAAGGCGGTCAGAACGAGATCGGCCCCGAGCTCTTCCGCGACCTCGGCGTGCTGCGCACCTCCGAGCTGCTGTCGGCGCATCGCATCGATGGCGCGGAGCAGTACTTCACGCGCGCGATCGATTACGGCTACTCGTTCGATCCCGAGGAAGTGATCAACAGGTGGGGGCGCGACGAAATCACTGGCGATTACGTTCGCCTGATCCGCATGCTGCGACCCGACGTCGTCGTCACGATGAACATCCAGGGGCGCGGCGGCGACCGCGCGCATGAAGCGACGACGATCCTGGCGCGTGAGGCGTATCGCGCCGCGGGCGATCCGAATCGGTATCCGGAGCAGGTTCGCCAGGGGCTGCACGCGTGGCAGCCGAAGAAGCTGTACTTCGCCGCAGGATTCGGCGTCGTCCCGGCCGGCGGACGCTTTGGACGAGGCGGACGCGGCTCAGGGCAGGCACCGCCACCGATCGCGCCCGAATCGCAAACGCCACGACTGAAAGTCACGCGCGTGAGCACCGCAGCGTACGACGAGCTCCTTGGCCGCACATACGCGGAGATCGGCGCCGACGCGCACAGTAATCACAAGTGCCAGGGTACCGGCGGTCTGCCGGCGCTGCCAGGATTTGGCGGCGGCCGCGGATTCGGGGGTGGCACGCCGTCGTATCAACTCGTCGACTCGACGATTCCCGGTCAGATGCAAAAGGACGAAGCCGGGCTCTTCGACGCCATCGACACCAGCCTCGCGGGCATCGTGCAGTTCGCCGGCGCCAACCCACCGGATTCGCTGAGGTCTGCAGTGGCCGCCATCGTCGACCAGGCCGAGCGCGCGAAGCGCGCCTTCGACGAAGGCAACGACGCGGCGACCGCCGCTCCGATCGAAGCGGGTCTCGCCGCAATCCGATCGCTGCGCGCCCGCCTCGCATCGATGTCTCTCAGCGACGCCGCTCGCTACGAGATCGACTTCCGGCTCGGCGTCAAGGAGCGCGACTACTCGGATGCCGTTCTCGCGGCGCACGGCCTCACGTTCGACGCCGTCGCAGACGATGGACTCGTGGTTGGCGGACAAGGGGTGAAGCTGTCGCTGCTTGCGGCCAACCGCGGCCGAACGGATGTCGCGGTGAGCCGCGTCGCCATCGCCGGCCTCGAGGGCGCGTCGCCGTGCGCCCCAGGAGACCTGAAGAAGGATGCGGTCTACACGTGCAGCTCGGACACCCGCGTGCCGAGGAACGCGAAGTTGACGACGCCGTATTTTTCCGACGTCTACTGGAAGGACCCGTCCAAGCCGGCGATCAACACGTTCGATCCCGATGTGCCCTTCGGCGTGCCCTTCGCGCCGACGCCATTCCGCGCGACGTTCCATGTGAAAGCCGGCGATGTCGACGTGACCAAAGAGCTGCCGATCCAATACCGGTATGTGAGGGACATTTACAACGGCGACAAGCGCATGGAGCTGAACGTGGTGCCGGCGTTCTCGGTGCGGGTGACGCCGGCGCTGGCCGTGCTGCCGGCCTCATCTCCGGCCGGCACGACGCGCGAAGTGCACGTGGCGGTGACCAACGACACGAAGGGCACCGCCGATGCGACGGTCGCGCTCGAGCCGCCGTCCGGATGGAAAGCGTCGCCCGCGAGCGCCTCGATCGCCTTCGCGCACGAAGACGAAGCGTTGACTGTGCGCTTTCAGGTGACGCCGCCTTCTGGCGTCAAAGCCGGCGAGTACGCGCTCGCCGCGTCGGTCACGTCGGCGGCCGCACGCGGGGCGACATTCACGAACGGTTATCAGGAGATCGAATACCCGCACGTCCAGCGGCGCCAGGTGATCAAACCGGCCGAGATCGCGGTCAAAGTCGTCGACGTCAAGACGGTGCCGAATGTGACCGTCGGCTACGTTGCCGGCGCCGGCGACCAGGTGCCGCCGGCAATCGAGCAGCTCGGTGCCAAGCTCGCCTTCATCGATCAGGATGACCTCGCCTGGGGCGATCTCTCCAAGTACGACGTCATCATCACCGGCGTCCGCGCTTACGAGCGCCGCGGCGATCTGCGCGCCTACAATCGGAGGCTGCTCGATTACGCCGAGCGCGGCGGTACAGCGGTCGTGCAGTACAACAAGTTCGAATTCAACCAGCAGCAGTTCGGCCCGTATCCGGCTGTGGTGAGCACGAGCCGCGTATCGGACGAGCGCGCGCCCGTCAAACCGCTCGTGCCCAGTCATCCCGTTTTCAACTTTCCCAACAAGATCGGTCCGCCGACGTGGGCCAACTGGGTACAGGAGCGGGGGCTGTACTTCCTCGGCGAGAAGGATCCGAAGTATGTCGATCTCGTCTCGATGACCGATTCGTTCCAGGACAACCCTGGCGAGAAGCTCGGATCGTTCGTCGAGGCGCGCGTCGGGAAGGGACGATGGATCTATCTCGGATTGGGATTGTGGCGCCAGCTGCCAGCCGGGACCGATGGCGCGTATCAGCTGCTCGCGAACATTCTCGCGCTTCCGAGGGCGGGAGGGACAGGAACGGCAGGACAGGCAGGAAGGCCAGGACAGGCAGGAAGGGCAGGACAGGCAGGAAGGGCAGGACAGGCAGGAAGGGCAGGACAGGCGGGAAAGCCGGTGCTCCTCCTGCCTACTGCGTCGGGTACATCGCGTTCTTCTTACCCATCAGCCACTGGTCCATCCACCCGACGATGTGCTGCAGGCGCTCGACGCGGTGGCGCGGCTCGCCCGAACGCGACAGCTCGTGAGTCTCGCGCGGGAAGCGGACCATGACCGTCGGAATCCTGCGATACTTCAGCGCGCGGAACATCATCTCACCGCCGTCAGCCGGCGGCGTGCGGTAGTCCTGATCGCCGAGCACGAGCATCAGCGGCGTCGTGACGTTGGCGACGTGCGTGATCGGTGACCTTGCCGCGAAATCCTGTGGATCCTCCCAAGGCGCCTTGTGGAACCATGTCGGTTGGAACAGCGTGAAGTCGGCAGTGAACCAGAATCCGTACCAGTCGGCGATGTCGCGCTGCGCGACGGCCGCCTTGAAGCGCTGCGTCTGCGTGATCGTCCAGTTGGTCAGCAGTCCGCCGCCGCTGCCGCCGGTGACGCCGAGTCGATTCGCGTCGATGTACCCCTTCTTCAGCATCTCGTCCACGCCGGCCATCAGATCCTTGTAGTCGTCGCCCGGGTAGTGGTACTGGATGATGTTGCCGAACTCCTGACCGTACGTAGTGCTGCCGCGCGGGTTGGTAAACAGGACGACGTACCCTTTCGCCGCTATCCACTGAAATTCGTGCGTGTAGACGTTGCCGTAGGCGGAGTGCGGCCCGCCGTGGATCTCGAGAATCAGCGGGTACTTTTTCGACGGATCGAAGTCGGGCGGCTTGAGAATCCATCCCTGGATCTGTTTGCCATCGAACGTGCGGTACCAGACTTCCTCCGGCTCGCTCTGCCGAATGTCCTTGAATAGATCGTCATTCACGTGCGTGATCTGTGCGCGATGCGGCTCCTGCGACGTCGGCGAGTAGTCCAGAAAGAATATGTCGCCGATGTTCGTCTGCGTCGAGAACGTCGCCGCAAACTTGTTGCCCTGCGGCGTCGCGCTGTAGGCGATCACGTCCTGCGTGCTGTCCGTGAGCGGATTGACGCGGCCGGTTGCGACGTCGACGATTTTCAGGTTCGAGCTGCCACGCTCGGCCGCGACGACGGCGATCTTTCTGCCGTCAGATGACCAGACGATCGGCTTGCGATTCTGCCCGCGCGGCGCGGCCTGATCGCCACCGATGCCGCCGGCGATGTCGAAGTCGTACTTCGCCGTGAGATTCTTCGGCGCACTGTTCGGCGTCGCCTCGGTCACCCACAGGTCGGGCTGACTGTAGGAACGGATCGGCCTGCCGCGTTCGGTGCCGACGAACGCGATCCGCTTACCATCCGGCGACACCGAAATGCTGCCGATGCCGCCCTCGATGCTCGCCACCTTCGTCAGCGGTCCCCCGGACACCCCGACGCTGAACAACTCACCGTCGTTCTCGTCGTAGTACGGCTCGGGCACGCGGACCGACGTGAAGTAGATCTTCGATCCGTCCGGCGACCACTCGATGCCCTGCTCGTCGAAGTCGCCGTCGGTAATCTGCGTCGGCACCGGCTTGTCGGCGCCATCGTCCGGCGCGCGTACGGTGAAGATGTGCGAGTGACGTTCGTTGTCGACGTAGGTTGGATTGCCGTTGGCGCGGTACACGGCCCGCGTAATCACTCTGACATCACTCTTCGGCGCCTCCTGCTCCTGCCTCTCGCGCCCCTCCGGCCTCTCGCGCCCCTCCTGTCTTTCCCGCCCCTCCTGCCCGTCCCGCCCGTTCGTCGCGGTGAATGCGATCGTTTTGCCGTCGCGTGACCACGCGAGCGCGGTGACGCCGCCGGACAAATCGGTCAGCGGACGCGCTTCACCGCCGTCCATCTGCAGGAGAAACACCTGGCTCGATTGCTGCCTGGCACTGTCTGAACCGCCCGATTGGGCGGGATCGGTCGATTGACTCGCGGAACCGTTCGGTTGACTCGCAGGCGTCCGGATGAACGCGATCTTCTTTCCGTCCGGCGACCAGCGCGGACTGACGTCCCGAGTGCCCGCCGTCAGCCGTCGCGGCGATTCCGATCCGCTGGTCGGCACCGTATAGAGCGACGTCTCGTAGCGGTTCTCCTTCTCGTTGACGACGACGCGCACGAAGGCCACGGCGGACCCGTCGGGCGAGATCTGCGGATCCGCGATCCACGTGAACTTGTACAGATCGGTTTCGGTAATGAACCGGTGATTCGCGGCGTTGGGCAGCGCAACGGTAAATGCGACGGCGCACGCGGCGGCAATCGGAAGTCGGTACAGCATGCGGGCCCTCTCGAGAGAAGTTATTATCAGTGGATATGTCCGTTCGCGATCTCATCATCGTGGGAGCGGGACCGTCCGGGTTGTCGGCGGCGATCGCCGCGAAGAAGCGCGGCATCGATTATCACATCGTCGAGCAGGGCGTCCTCGTCAATTCCATCTATCACTTCCCGCCGCAGATGGTGTTCTTCACGACGCCGGAGCTGCTCGAGATCGGTGGGCTGCCGTTCGTCTCGCCGTACGACAAGCCGAGGCGTGCCGAGGCACTGCTGTATTACCGCAAGGTCGTCGACAGGTACGATTTGCAGATTTCATTCGATGAGAAAGTACTGGCAATCACGCGGGAACAAGAGGCGGACGAGACGATATTCGCGCTCGAGACGCGGACCGGCCTCGGTGTCCGTCGCATTCGCCACGCGCGCTTCGTCGTCCTCGCAATCGGCTACTACGATCGTCCCAACTTCATCCTCGTGCCCGGCGAGGAACTGCCGCACGTGCATCATTACTATATGGAGCCGCACCCGTTCTACCGGCAGCGCGTGGTGGTCGTCGGCGGCGGCAACTCGGCGGCTGAAGCGGCGCTCGAGTTGTACCGCGCCGGTGCGCACGTCACGCTCGTGCACCGGAGGCGGCACCTGAAGCCGACGATCAAATACTGGGTCCGACCCGATATCGAGAACCGGATCAAGGAAGGGTCGATCGCCGCGCGGTTCGGCGTGTGCGTCACCGAGATTCGCCCGAGGTCAATTCTCGTGCAGACCAACATCGAGCGCGACCTTTCGGCCGAACGCGCGGTCATCGCGCGCGAGGCTGCGGCGGACCGCGACTCGGCGCTGGCGCGCGACGCCGCGCTGGAGCCGGAGGCCGCACTCGAACGCGAGCCCGTACCGGACCGGGCCGCCGAAGAAATTCCCGCTGAAACCGTGTTCCTGCTCACCGGCTATCGCGCCGACTCCGAGCTGATGTGTCGCGCCGGCATCATGCTGAACGATCGCGAAGCACCGGTTCATCACCCGGAGACATTCGAGACCAACGTGCCCAATCTGTTCATCGCGGGCGGCGCGATCGCGGGAAAAGACACCGGGACCATCTTCATCGAGAACGGCCGCTTCCACGGCGACAAGATCATCGAAGCCATCGCGGACCGCGTGTAGAGGACAAGAGCGTGCCAACAGCCTTGAGCCGTTGCGAGGCGCGCATGCGCCGAGCAACAGCGGCGGGGTGGGTCCCCGCCGCGATTGAATATGCGCCATAAGCAGAACGCCTTGCACATCAAGCTCGCCACCGAACCGTTCGAGTTCGAGCAGATCTACGCGCTCAACCACGAGACGTTCGCGGAAGAAATCCCGCGGTACGCGGCCGTGCCGACCCGACGGCTCGTGGACCGCTTCGATTCCCAAAACACGTACGTCATCGGCCTGCGCGATCGACGCCTCGTCGGCATGGTGGCGATTCGCGGTACGCGTCCGTTTTCTCTGGACGAGCGGCTCGCGGACCTCGACGCGTACCTGCCTCCCCGCCGGTCGGTGTGCGAGCTGCGGCTGCTCGCGATCGACCGCCGCGATCGCCGCGGCCGGCTGCTGCCCCTTCTGCTCGACGCCGTGTGGCGCTACGCGATCGCCTGCGGCTACGACCTCGCCGTCATCTCCGGGATCGTCCAACAGCAGAAGCTGTACGCCCACCTCGGGTTCGAGCCGTTCGGTCCCCTCATCGGCACGCCGGAGGCGCAGTTCCAACCGATGATGCTGACGCTCGAACGGTTCGCGCCGCGAGCGCACGCGCTGTTCCGGCATACCGGCGCATGAGGCGGCAGCCGGAGCGCATTGCGGCGCTCGCGTTCACGGTCTACGTCGTGGCGCTCCTCGCGATCAGCGTGCCTCCTGCATGGCTGGTGCTGTTGCTGCTTCCGCCGGGGCGACGGTCCGACTTGTGGTCGAAACGGTGGGCGCGATGGCTGCTTGCCGCGAGCGGGTGCAGGCTGCGAGTCAGCGGCGCCGCTCACGTGCCTGGCGATCGGCCGGTCGTGTTCGTCAGCAACCACACGAGCTATCTCGACTCGATCGTCCTGATGGCGGCTATCCCGTCGGCGTACCGCTTCGTCGTCGCTCGCCGGTACGCGGCGTGGCCCGTCGTCGGCACCGCGATTCGGAAGGCGAGATACATCACCGTCGATCGTCGGAGCGCGGCGACGCGCGCCGGCTCGGTCGATGTCATCGAAGCAGCGCTGCGGGATGGATCGTCAGTGTTGATTTATCCGGAGGGACACAGGGCTCGCGGACCCGACCTCGAACCGTTTCGTGCGGGAGCCTTTCGCGCGGCGGTCGCGACCGGACGTGACGTCGTGCCGATCACCGTTCGTGGGACGCGCACGGTGATGGGTCCCGGAGCACGACTGTTCCGTCGAGGTCCCATCGATGTGATCATTCACCCGGCGGTGGCGCCCTCCGGAACCGGTCGTCGCGAAATCGGGCGGCTGCGGGATGCGGCGAGGTCGGATATCGAGTGCGGTCTAGTTTTCGGTCGACGCGAACCTGGAACCAAGAACCCCGAACCCGGGTGAGCTCTGCCGCGCTCAGTGCGCGACGCTCGATCCCCTTGGGACCTTCGACGCCAGCATCTTCATCTCCAGGAGCTCGACGAGCGACTGCGCGCGCGACCGGAGGCCGCGCTGCTCGAGCAGCGCCTGCTTCTCGAGCGGCTCGAGATCGAGGTACTGCGCGAGCGCATTCACCAAATCCTCGTCTGACATCGCCGCCGGCATCCTGGCGTCCGCGCCGGCCTTCTCGACGGCCGGGACGAGCATCGCTTCCAGCTTCGATCGACAGTTTCGGATGATCTGGCGGTCCTCGGACGCAGGCGGCGGTTCGCGCAGCGGCTCGACGATGGCGCGCCGGTAGCTCTTGCTGTGCTCCTCTTCGAGGACTCGAAAGCGCTCGAGGCCTCGCAGCACGATGTCGTACCGGCCGTCCGACAGTCGCTCCACGTGTGTGAGGACGCCGCTGCAGCCGACCGGATACACCGGCGGCCTGCCCTCGTAGTCGTCGTTCCAGCCCGGACGCAGCAGCACCATGCCAATCAATCGATCGCTCGCCACCGCGTCCGCCACCATCTCGCGGTAGCGCGGCTCGAAGATGTGCAGCGGGAGGAAGACGTTCGGGAAGAGAACGACGTTGGGAAGCGGGAACAAGGGCAATAGATCGGACATTGCAGATTTCAGATCTCAGATTTCAGATTGATTGCAGATCGATTGCAGATTGATTGATCGGCAATCTGCAATCTGAAATCTCAGCGTCAGTGAATCGTCTTGGTCTTCTTGTCCATGTAGTCCATCAGGACATACTGGCCGAGCGTATACGGCGTCGTGAAGTACGCCTTGCCTTTGCAGATGGCCGCGACGCGGCGGACGAAGCTGACGAGATCGTAGTCGCGCGCAAGCATGAAGGTGTTGATCATGATGCCGCTCTTTCGGCAGGCGGCCACCTCGGCACACGTCTCGGCGACGATGAACGGGTCGAGCCCGAAGGCGTTCTTGTAAATGCGGCCGTCCGCCTGGGTGAGCGCCGACGGTTTGCCGTCGGTAATCATGATGATCTGGCGCATGTCTTTGCGCTGCCGATCGAGAATGCGCCGCGCCAGCCGCAATCCTTCGCGCGTGTTCGTGTAGTACGGGCCGACGCGCACGCGTCCGAGCTCCGCGAGCGGAATTTCCTCCGCCGAGTCGTGGAACAGGACGACCTTCAACGCATCGCCCGGGTACTGCGTCTTGATCAGTTGCGCGAGCGCGAGCGCGACGCGCTTGGCGGGAGTGAATCGATCTTCCCCGTAGAGGATCATCGAGTGGCTGCAGTCGAGCATCAGCACCGTGGCGCACGAGCTCTGATACTCGCCCTGTGCCACCATCAGATCCGCGTGCGTGACGCGAATCCTCGACGTGTCCTCGCCGTGTTCGTGTTGCCGCTGCACGGCGTTCAGCAGCGTCGCCGCCGGATCGAGGTTCAGCGTATCACCGTACTCGTACGGCTTGGGCGCGGCCATCACTTCGACGCCGGTCGCCTGCTCTCGCGTGTCGTGACGGCCGAAGCTGCTCTTGCCGAGCGAGCCGAGCAGATCGCGCAGCGCTCGATACCCGAGGAAGTCGAGCGCCTTGTCGGTCACTTCGAAGGTGACCGGCGGCGCGTCCTGACCGCGGCCAGATCCGCTCCGCCCCTGCCGCCGCTCTCGCTCGGCCTCGAGGTCCGGCGGCATCGAGATGTAGCCTTCCTGTGCCATGCGCTCGATGATCTGCTGGATCAGTTCCTCCAGCTTCGACCGCGCGTCTGCCTGATCGCCGTCCGACGGATCGCCGAGCAGCCGCTCGATTGTTTCTTCGGGCAGCACGCCGCCGTTGAACAGCGCATCGAGAATCGCATCGTGCAGCGCCTGCATCGTGCGCTCGTCTTCGTCGGTTCCGTACGGATTGCCGAAGCCACTCGCCAGCAGCAGGTCGGAGAGCTTCGCGACCAGATCCTCGAGATCCAGATCGTCGAGCTCATCGCCGGTGTATTTCGTGTATCTGTATTTCACTGATTCGTACTAGTTGTAATACTTCTTCTTCGCCCCTGGAATCCTGATTTCCTCTTCCATCACCTGTTCGTCGCGGCGCGATGGCCGGCGCTGCGTCGACTCGGCGGCAGAGTAGCCGCGTTCATCGCTGCGGCCGATCTTCTTCTGTGCGTACAGGCCTTCGAGCACGAAATCGATGGCCGACGCGACGAGCGGCGCCGGCGCGCCCTTCGCCAGACCGGTGCGCTCCGCCAACTCGCGCAACCCCTGTACCGATCGCGTCTGGGCGATGACGTCGTCGGCCGACGTGCTGTCGCCGAGCGGCAGCGATCCGCCGAGGTCGAACCATTCGACGACGGTCCGCGTGTCGACGCCGTCGAAGAGGCCGGTGAAGACGCTGCCGACCGCCGAGCGGATGAGATCGCGCGCCACCTGTTCGGCGCCGCGCAGCTCGCCTTCGTACTCGAGCTCGAACTTGCCGGTGATCGACGGCAGCGCAGCGTAGATGTCGGTGACGCGCGGCGCGACGGTCCCTTCGCCGTTGGCGAGGGCGCGGCGCTCTGCGTTCGACACGACGAGCTCGAGCGTCGTGATCGGAAGGCGCTGGCTGACGCCGGACCGCTTGTCGATCTTGCGGTCGGCGCGCGCCTGGAACGCCACTTCCTCGACGACCTCGCGTACGTAGTTGGGCACGTCGACTTTGAGCGCGCCGACGCGTTCGGTCCAGGCTTCCTGCCGCGTGATGGCCATCGCGTTGTGGCGCGTCGCCGGATAGTGCGTGCGGATTTCCGATCCGATGCGGTCTTTCAGCGGCGTGATGATCTTCCCGCGCGCCGTGTAATCTTCCGGGTTCGCCGTGAAGACGAGCAGCACGTCGAGCTTCAGCCGGATCGGATAGCCCTTAATCTGAACGTCGCCTTCCTGCAGGATGTTGAAGAGACCCACCTGAATCTTGCCGGCGAGGTCCGGCAGCTCATTGATGGCGAAGATGCCGCGGTTCGCCCGCGGCAGCAGGCCGTAGTGCATCGTCAGCTCATCGGCGAGGTTGAGGCCCGCCTGCGCCGCTTTGATCGGATCGATGTCGCCGACCATGTCGGCGATGGTCACGTCGGGCGTCGCCAGCTTCTCCACGTAGCGCGCTTCCCGCGGCAGCCACGTGATGAGCATCTCGTCGCCTTCCGTCGCGGCGCGCGTGCGGCACGCCGCGCACAGCGGCGCGAGCGGATCGTCGTGGATCTCGCAGCCCGGAACGACCGGAATCTCGTTGTCGAGCAGATCGACCAGCCCGCGCAGAATCCGGCTCTTGGCCTGGCCGCGCAGTCCGAGCAGGATGAAATTGTGCTTCGAAAGAATTGCGTTGACGAGTTGCGGGATGACGCTGTCGTCGTAACCGATGATGCCGGGAAAGAGCATCTCGCCCGTCTGGAGCTTGCGCACGAGGTTGTCGCGGATCTCCTGTTTGACCGGACGTGAGCGGCGGCTCGACCGCCGCAGCTCACCGAGGGTATGGATGGCGGCCATGAATGGATTCTATCAATTCGCGGCGATGGTTTGTCGCATCGGGGTGCTTGGAGTGACACTCGGCAGGTGAGGCACCGGTTCTTTGAATCGACGCGGCCACTCGTCTTCGCGCACCGAGGAGGCGCGGCGCTGGCGCCGGAGAACACGATGGCGGCGTTCGACAACGGCCTCGCGCTCGGCGCCGACGGACTGGAGCTCGACGTGCGCCTCTCGCGCGACGGCCGCGTGGTCGTGCATCACGATGGGACACTCGATCGCACGACGGCGCTCACCGGACCGATCGGGCGCCGCAGCGCAGATGAGCTGACCGAGGCGGCCGTTCCGCTGTTGTCCGACGTGCTGGCGCGGCACCGCGACGCGCGCGTCATCATCGAGCTGAAAGAGAATCGTCCGGAAATGGCGCGCGCGGTCGTCGAAGTTGTGCGCGGGGCCGGCGCCGTCGAGCGCATCTGCGTTGGATCGTTCGGACGACGCGTTCTGTACGCGGTACGCGCCCTCGAACCGGCGATCGCCACCAGCGCCGCGCGCGAAGAAGTCCGCTGGGCCTTGTACCGGTCGTGGTGCCGCTGGCCTGTCGCACGTCCCGCGTACGACGGCTATCAGGTCCCGGAAGTCGCCGGGCGGACGCGCGTCGTGTCGCCGCGATTCGTCGACGATGCGCACGCCGCCGGTTTGGCGGTTCAGGTGTGGACCGTGGATACTGAAGCCGACGCGCGCCGCCTGCTCGAGTGGGGCGTCGACGGATTGATCACCGATCGGCCTGATGTGATCGTCCCGATCGCTCGCCGGGCGGTCGCCTGAAAGGTCCGCGCTAGGGTCATGCTGACTGCTCCCACGTTGAAAGATGTGTACGCCGCGCGTCAGCGCGTGTATCGCGTCGTCACGCCGACGCCGCTGATGCGGCATGCGCTGCTGTCGCAGGAAACGGGTCTCGACATCTTCGTCAAGCACGAGAACCACAATCCGACCGGCGCGTTCAAAGTGCGCGGCGGCGTGAATCTGATTGGCAGCCTTTCGCCGGGCGAGCGCCGCGGCGTCATCACCGCGACGACCGGCAATCACGGGCAATCGATTGCGCTTGCCTGCCGGCGCGAAGGGGTGCCGTGCACAATCGTGACGCCGCTTGGAAACAATCCGGAGAAGAACGCGGCGATGCGCGCGCTCGGCGCCGAGCTGATCGAGCGCGGGCGCGATTTCGACGAAGCGCGGGAGACGGTCGAGCAGATGCAGCACGATAGGAAGCTGCGCTACGTGCACTCGGCCAACGAGCCGATGCTCATCGCCGGCGTCGCCACCTACGCGCTCGAGCTCTTCGAACAGTTGCCTGACGTCGACGTCATCGTCGTGCCGATCGGCGGCGGCAGCGGCGCGTGCGGCTGCTCGATCGTCCGCACCGCGCTGGGCAGCCGCGCGAAAGTCATCGGCGTGCAGGCGCAGAAGGCGGATGCCTTCGCGCGATCGTGGAAATCGCACACGCGCGTCGTCGGCGAGAAAGCCGACACGTTCGCCGAAGGAATGGCCACGCGCGTCACGTTCGATCTCACCTTCGGCATTCTCGAACGAGAGCTCGACGACATCGTCGAGCTCGGCGAGGACGAGCTCGCCGCCGGCGTGCGCCTCGCTCTTCGCGCGACGCACAATCTCGCCGAAGGCGCCGGCGCTGCCGCGCTCGCAGCCGCGATGAAATTGCGCGATCAGCTCGCAGGCAGGAAGGTCGCCTGCGTGATGAGCGGCGGCAACATCGACGCCGCGACGCTCACACGCATCCTCACAACGAGCTAGCACGGCAATAAGTACACGGTGGCGTTGCGTGGTTCGGTTAAGATCCTCGCCTTCATGAAAAAACTAGTGACCCTTCATGTGATCGCTATCGCGATTGCGGCAGCGATCGCCCGGACATCCGCGCCCTTGAACGCGATCTCGGCCGGCGTTGTCATCAGTCAGGTGTACGGCGGTGGCGGCAACAGCGGCGCCACGCTGAAAAATGATTTTATCGAGCTATTCAATCGCGGGACGGTGGCGGTGAACGTCAGCGGCTGGTCGGTCCAGTACGCCGCGACCGCCGGCACGACGTGGCAGCGAACGAATCTGCCGCCGGTGACGGTTCCTCCGGGCGGTTACCTCCTTGTCCAGGAGGCCGCGGGCGCGGGCGGCACGACGGATCTCCCGGCGCCTGACGCGACCGGCAACATCGCGATGAGTGCGACGAGCGGGAAAGTCGCGCTGGTCAACACCACGACGTTACTTGCCGGCTCCGGATGTCCGTTTGCCGCGACGGTCGTCGACTTCGTCGGCTACGGGAGCACCGCGACCTGTTTCGAAGGCGCCGGTCCGACGGTGACGCCGAGCAACACGACGGCAGCGCTTCGCGCCGGCAACGCATGTTCCGACACCGATGGGAACAGCCTCGACTTCACTGCCGGCGCTCCCGTGCCGCACAACAGCGCAACGAATGCCGCGCCATGTCCGGTCGTCACGCCGACCAATCCATCCGGCGTCGGCGCCGCGTCGCCCGCCAGTGTGTTGCCGGGCGGTTCGGCCCTGCTGACCGTGATGGTGACGCCGGGTGCGAACCCCACGAGTACTGGCGTCGCGGTGTCCGCAGACCTGAGCGCGATTGGCGGCGCCCCTTCGCAGGCGTTCTTCGACGATGGCAGCCATGGCGACCTGCGGCCGAACGACAGCGTGTTTTCGCTCACCGCGACGGTATCGGCGAGCACGGCGCCCGGCAACAAAACGCTTCCGGCCTCGATCGCGGATCAACAGAACCGCGTTGCGACAACGACGATCCTGCTGGCGGTCCTTGCCCCGCCGACGCCCATCCACGACATTCAGAGTTCGTTCGACACCTCGCCGCTCGCCGGTCAGGTGGTGACGACCTCGGGCATCGTCACCGGCGTGAAGTCGAACGGCTTCTTCATTCAGAGTCCGGAGAACGAGTACGACGGCGATCCGAGTACGTCGGAAGGCATTTTCGTCTTTACATCGTCGGCGCCGCCGGCGGCGTCGATCGGAAATCTCCTCCTCGTCACCGGCCGCGTGCAGGAATTCATTCCGAGCGCCGATCCGAACAGTCCTCCGGCGACGGAGATTACGAATGCGTCGGTCTCGCTGCTCTCGGCGAGCAACGCGCTGCCGGCGCCCGTCGTCCTCACGGCGGCAGCCGATACCTCGGGTGCGCCGGATCAGCTCGAACGGTTCGAGGGTATGCGCGTCCACGTCGATTCGCTGACCGCGACGGCGCCGACGCAGGGAACCGTCAGCGAAGCCAGTGCGACATCGACATCGAACGGCGTCTTTTACGGCGTCATCACCGGCATTGCGCGGCCGTTCCGCGAAGCCGGCATCGAAATTTTCGATCCGTTGCCGCCGGGCGCGCCGCTGACGGTTCCGCGTTTCGATGCAAATCCGGAGCGGCTGCGAGTCGATTCGAGAGCGCTTGGCGGTCCGATTCTCAACGTCACCACCGGCGCCATTGTCCAGAACCTCACGGGACCGCTCGACTTCGGTTTCCGGACTTACACGATCGACGTCGACGCGGGCTCTCAGGCGTCGGTGAGCGGCCTGCTCACGGCGCCGATTCCCGCTCGGATGCCGCGACCGGACGAGTTCACGATCGCCACAGCGAACTTCGAGCGCTTCTTCGACACGGCGAACGATCCCGGCACCAGCGATGCCGTGCTGACGGAAACGGCATTCAACAACCGGTTGAACAAGGCGTCGCTCGAGATCCGCAACGTGATGCTGTCGCCCGACATCATCGGCCTCGAGGAGATCGAGAACGCGAGCGTGCTGCAGGCGATTGCTGACAAGGTGAATAAAGACGCCGTCGCGAACAGCGATCCGAATCCGAACTACCAGGCCTATCTGACAGAAGGCAACGACATCGGTGGCATCGACTCGGGCTTCCTCGTCAAATCGTCTCGCGTTGCCGTCGTCGACGTCACTCAGGAAGGCAAAGATACGACGTTCGTGTTTACAGGTCCGGACGGAAACCCATCGGAGTCTTTGCTGAATGATCGACCGCCGCTCATCCTGCGCGCGACGCTTGCGCCGGAGGCCAGTACAAGTTCGGTCCCGGTCACCGTCATCGTGAACCACTTGCGTTCGTTGTCCGGCATCAACGACCCGGCGGACGGCGACCGGGTCAGGCACAAGCGGCAGGCGCAGGCGGAATTCCTCGCGAACCTCATTCAGGCGCGTCAGGCGGCGAACCCGAACGAGCGTATCGTCTCGGTCGGCGACTACAACGCATTCCAGATCAACGACGGTTACGTCGATTCGATTGGAACCATCAAGGGGGCCCCGTCGCCGGCCGATTTCGTGACACTCGCGAGCCCCGATCTCGTGAATCCGAATCTGGCGGATCTGATCGACTTCGCCGCGGCCGACCAGCGCTATTCGTTCGTGTTCGACGGGAATGCGCAGGAACTCGACCACATCCTCGTCACCCAGAACATCCTGCCAGTGGCGACCGGCATCGAGTACGGCCGCACCAACGCCGACTTCCCCGAGATATTCCGCAACGACGCGAATTCTCCGCTGCGCGCGTCGGACCACGATCCGGTCGTGTCGTACTTCAGGTTCCCGACGACAACGGTGAGCTACAACGACACGACCGCGGAAGCGGGATCGCCGGCGACGCTGCCGTTCATCCTGCACCGGTTCGACGGAACACCTGTTGCCGGTGCGCCGTTGTCCATTCATGTCGGCTCATCGCTGTTCGAAGCGATAACGGACGCACAGGGCGTGGCCAGTGTGTCGCTGACCCGGGGCGTTGGGACGTACGACGTAACCGCGTCCTATGCCGGGAATCCATCGGAGTTCCTGCTCGGCTCGACGGCGACGGGAACGTTCCGTGCCGTCGACACGACGCCGCCGAGGATCGCGTCCGTCACGCCGAGCCGCACCTCGCTATGGCCGCCGAACAAGAAGATGACCTCAATCACGATCAGCGTGGCAGTCGCCGACCTTGCCGATCCCAGTCCGGCGTGCGTCGTCACGGGCGTCACGAGCAATGAGGATGCGAGCGGCGCCTGGTCCTTACCGGGCGGTCTCTCGGTCACGCTGCGTGCGGATCGGAATGGGAATGGACCGGGGCGCATCTACGCGATCGCGGTTGCGTGCAGCGACGCGTCCGGCAACGTGGCGAATGGCACGACGGGCGTCGTCGTGCCACACGATCAGCGGTAAGGCTGCAGCGTGAAGTTGACGGTGACAGTCATCACGACGGACACCGCCTGACCGTTCAATCGCGCGGGTGTGAACCTCCGCCCGCGTCGTCGACTAACGGGATCGATCGGAGCATCTTCACGGAGGTGACCGATCCGTCCGCGTCGATCACGGCCTCGAGAATCACGACGCCTTCCACGTGCGCCGCCCGCGCGAGCGAAGGTACTGCGGCGCCACGTCGACCGTCTTCGACGGCGCCTGCATGCCTGCGTGCAGGTGGATCGGTCTAGTCCTTGACGATCGTCGTGCCGCCGCTGCTGCTGCCGCGCACCGCGATCACGATCAGCAGCAGAACCATCACGACGGCGAGAATGCCGATCGCGATCCAGATCGGATTCTGATACCAGACGCGTCCGCTGTTCTGCACGGTGACCTGAATCGTTTTGTCGGGAACCTGCTGCAGCGCAAGGAACGGCGGGTAGAGGTACCCGAGCAGCGTTTCCATGAGCTCACCTCCCGCGATGAGCCGCTGCAAGTCGGACGCCACATGATTTTTCGCCGCGCGTTCTGCTCGATCCGCGATCGCTTAGTTATTCGACGCGCCACTCGACCTTAATCGCCTTCGCGCGAGGCGGAACACCTCATCCATCATCGTCAAGGTGAGTTTTCCGGTATTCGTGTTCTGCCGACTTGGGTGGTAGCAGCCAATCAACGTCTGACCGTTTGGAAGAGTGTGCGCGCGCGCGTGTCCGAATTCCGGCTTCGGTTTCACGGCGATGCCGCGATGTTTCAGCAGCTGCAGGTACACGTCGAACCCGATGCGGCCGAGACCGACGACGACGCGGACGTGCGGCAGCGCGGCGGTCTCGGCGTCGAGATGCGGAAGGCAGTGCGCGATTTCTTCCGGCGTCGGCTTGTTGTCGGGGGGCGCGCAGCGGACGGCTGCCGCGATGAACACGTCCTTCAGCGCCAGACCGTCCTGAGGATGGTGGGAGGTGGGAATGTTCGAGAAGCCGGCCCGATGGAGCGCCGACATCAGGAAGTCGCCCGAGCCGCCGACGCCGTCGCCGGTGAACACGCGGCCGGTGCGATTGGCGCCGTGCGCGGCCGGCGCCAGACCGATCAGCAGGAGGCGCGCATGCGGGTCGCCGAAGCCTGGAACAGGCTTGCCCCAGTACACTTCGTGCCGAAACGCGCGCCGCTTCGTGCGTGCGATCTCGGCGCAATAGCTTCGCAGGCGAGGGCACCGATTGCAGCCGATGATCGCCGCGGCGACTTCTGAAAGCCGCCAAGCGTCGCAGATGCTTCTCCGCCCGTCCGGCGCTTCCCGGCTCTGCGGCCTCACCAGACCCGGCACTGCGTCTGCCGCACCATCGGCGTGTCGGCCTTGCACGAGAACGCCTTCTGGAATTCCGGCATGTTCGAGACGACGCCGTTCACGCGATATTTTTCGGGCGAGTGCGGGTTGGTCTGCGCCATCATGCGCATCGCCTCCGGACGCCGGGTTGCGCACCAGATCTGACCCCACCCGAGGAAGAAGCGCTGCTCGGGCGTGAAGCCGTCCAGCGTCTTCGCCGGCGCGACGACGCCGGCCATGTAGGCCATCAGCGCGAGACGCAGCCCGCCGTTGTCCGCGGTGTTCTCGCCCAGCGTCAGCTTCCCGTTCACCTTCACGTCGTCAATCGCGGTGAAGCCGCCGTACTCGTCGACGAGGCACTGGGCTCGGTCGGTGAACGCCTTCGCGTCCTGCGCGGTCCACCACTCCTTGAGATTGCCGCGCGCGTCGAACTGCCGTCCCTGATCGTCGAAGCCGTGCGTCAGTTCGTGGCCGACGACGGCGCCCACGCCGCCGTAGTTGACGCCGGCGTCGCTCTTGACGCTGTAGAACGGCGGCTGCAGGATGCCGGCGGGGAAGTTGATGTTGTTCTGGAGCGGGTTGTAGTACGCGTTGACGGTCGGCGGCGTCATGCCCCATTCGCTCTTGTCGACCGTCTTGCCGATCTTGTTCAACTGGCGGCGGAACTCGAACGCGTTCGCGCGCTGAGAGTTGCCGAGCGCATCGCCGCGGGCGATGCGCAGCGCGCTGTAGTCGCGCCAGTTGTCCGGGTAGCCGATCTTGTCGGCGACGGCGTGGAGCTTCGTCATCGCCTCACGCTTGGTCGCATCGGTCATCCACGTGAGCGTATTCAGGTCTTTCTCGAGCGCCGCTTCGATCTCGTGCACCATCTTCAGCGTGTCGGCTTTCGCCTCGGGGCCGAACTTTTCCTTCACGAAAGCCTGCCCGAGCGCTTCGCCGAGATCGCCGTCCGTGTACTGGACGCAGCGCTTCCACCGCGGCCGCAGCTCCTTCGCGCCGGTCAGCGCGGTGCCGTAGAACTTGAAGTTTTCGTCGACGAACGGCTTCGCCAGCACGGGCGCCGACGAGTGCGCGACGTGCCACCGCAGGTACGCCTTCAGATCGTCGACCGACGTCGAATCGAGCGTCTGTCCGAGCGCCCTGAAGAAATCGGGCTCGGTGACGTTGAGCGCGTAGATCGGCGGCGCCCCGATGCCCTTGAAGTACTGCTGCCACGGGAACTGCGGCGTCAGCGTCTGCAGCTCTTCGGGCGTCAGCTTGTGATAAATCTTCGTCGGGTCGCGCCGCGAGACGACGTCGAGCGCGCCTTTGGCGAGCGCCGTCTCGAGGCGCATGATTGCCTGCGCCGACGCGTCGGCCTGCGCCTGCGGCACGCCGAGGAGCGACAGCATCTTCGCGACGTGCGCGACGTACTGCTCCCGCAGCTCCTTCGACTTCGCATCGTCTCTGAAGTAGTAGTCGCGCTCGGGGAGACCCATGCCGCCCCGGTCGGCAATCGCCATCTCGAGCGAGGCGTCTTTGAAGTCCGCTTCCGATCCGAAGCCGAAAAAGACGTCGACGCCAATCGTGTGGAGCTCCGCGACGATCGGCGCGAGCTCGCTGGCCGTCGTCACCGCGCCGATTTTCTTCAGCAGCGGATCGAGCGGCGCGATCCCTTTCGCGTCGATCGCCTTCTCGTCCATGCACGACGCGTAGTAGTCGCCGATCTTCTGCGACTGGGGATCGCCTCCGCCGGCGGCGCTCTCCAGAATGGTTTTGAGCGTCTCGTTGTTGCGATCCTGCAGCTCGTCGAACCGCCCCCAGCTCGAACGATCGGCGGGAATCGGGTTGTTCGCGACCCAGCTGCCGCAGGCGAACTGGAAGAAGTCGGTGCACGGATCGGCGCTCCGATCCAGCGCGTCGAGCTGCAGCCCTGATTGCGACGGGCCGCTCGTCACGCCGGCCGTCGCGGCGGTGCGCGTCTGCGCGTACGTGATCACCGCGGCGAGCGGACACGAGACGAAGACGAACACACACAGCAGTCGTTTCATCATCTCACCCTATACGAGTTTCGCTCCGACGCGGTACAATTAGTGGTTATGCTGTAGCGAACGCGTTGGTCAGCCGACGGTTCGACTGGACAGTTCCGGCGACGTGAAAGGATCCGTTTCGTGAGACACATCGCGCCGAAAGACCAGGCGGAGCTCGACGCGGTCGAAACCCGCGAATGGCTCGAGTCGCTCGATTATGTGCTGCAGAGCGGCGGCCCCGCAAAGGTCGCGCGCCTGCTTCGCGAGCTCACCATTCATGCCCGGCAGAACGGCGTCAAGCTTCCCTTTAGCGCCAATACTCCCTACATCAACACGATCTCCGCCGACGAACAGGCGCTGATGCCCGGCAGCCCGGACGTCGAGCGGCGCATCAAAAGCCTCGTTCGCTGGAACGCCGCCGCGATGGTCGTGCGCGCGAACAAGGCCGAGGAAGGAATCGGCGGACACATCTCGACCTACGCATCGGCGGCGACGCTGTACGAAGTCGGCTTCAATCATTTCTTCCGCGGCCACGACGCACGCGCCAACGGCGACGTCATTTTCTTCCAGGGGCACGCGGCGCCGGGCATCTACGCGCGCGCGTATCTCGAAGGACGCATCGACGAAACGCATCTCGAGAACTTCCGCCGCGAGCTGAGGCCGGGCGGAGGACTGTCGTCGTATCCGCATCCGTGGCTGATGGCCGACTTCTGGGAATACCCGACCGTCTCGATGGGTCTCGGCCCGATTACGGCGATCTACCAGGCGCGCTTCATGCGCTACCTCGAAGATCGCGGGTTGAAGCCCAAGACGGACTCGAAGGTCTGGGCGTTCCTCGGCGACGGCGAGACCGACGAACCCGAAGCGCTCGGCGCGATCACGCTCCCCGCGCGCGAGAAGCTCGATAACCTGATCTTCGTCATCAACTGCAATCTGCAGCGGCTCGACGGTCCGGTCCGCGGCAACGGTCAGATCGTTCAGGAGCTCGAGGCGGCGTTCCGCGGCGCCGGATGGAACGTCATCAAGGTGCTGTGGGGCCGCGAGTGGGATCCGCTGCTCGCCAAGGATCGCGACGGGCTGCTCGTCAAACGCATGGGCGAGGTCGTCGACGGCCAATATCAGAAGTACGCGGTCGAATCGGGCGCGTACGTGCGCGAGCACTTCTGGGGCGCCGATCCGCGGCTGCTCGACATGGTGAAGCACCTGTCGGACGACCAGTTGAAGAAGATGACGCTCGGCGGCCACGATCCGATCAAGGTCTACAACGCGTACAAAGTCGCGGTCGAGCACAAGGGCGCGCCGACCGTCATCCTCGCCCGAACGATCAAGGGATACGGGCTCGGCGAAGCCGGCGAAGGCAAGAACATCACGCATCAGCAGAAGAAGATGAACGAAGAGGAGCTGCGGGCGTTCCGCACGCGCTTCGGCATCCCCGTCTCCGACACGGAGATCGGCAAGACCCCGTTCTACCGGCCGCCCGACGACAGCATCGAAATCAAGTACATGCGGCAGCGACGCGAAGCGCTCGGCGGGTACGTCCCGAGCCGCAGGAACCGGAGCACGCCGCTCAAGCGTGTGCCGCCGGAGCTCTTCGAGGAGTTCTACAAGGGCACCGAGGGACGCAAGGCGTCGACGACGATGGTGTTCGTCCGGATGCTGTCGAAGCTGCTGCGCGACGAGACGCTCGGTCCGCTCGTGGTGCCGATCGTTCCCGACGAGGCGAGAACCTTCGGCATGGAGGCGCTGTTCCGGCAGGTCGGCATCTATTCGCACGCCGGTCAGGTGTACGAGCCGGTCGACATGGACACGCTCCTCTATTACAAGGAAGCGTCGGACGGCCAGATTCTCGAGGAAGGAATCACCGAAGCGGGATCGATGTCGTCGTTCATCGCCGCGGGCACGGCGTATGCGACGCACGGCGTCAACACGATTCCGTTCTTCATCTACTACTCGATGTTCGGCTTCCAGCGGATTGGCGATTTGATCTGGTCCGCTGCCGATTCGCGCACGCGCGGCTTCATGCTCGGCGGCACCTCGGGCCGCACGACGCTCGCCGGCGAGGGACTGCAGCACCAGGACGGCAACAGCCATCTGTTCGCGATGGCCTATCCGAACTGCGTGGCGTACGACCCGGCATTCGCCTACGAGATCGCGGTCATCATCCAGGACGGCATCCGCCGGATGTACATCGATCAGGAAAGCATCTTCTATTACTTGACGGTGATGAACGAGCAGTACGCGATGCCGGTCATGCCAGAGGGATCGCGCGACGGCATTCTGAAAGGGATGTATCGGTTCCGCGCGTCCTCGATGCCCAACGCGCCGCTGCGCGCGCAGCTGTTCGGCAGCGGCGCCATTCTGCCCGAAGTGATCAAGGCGCAGGAGATCCTCGAGTCACGGTACAACGTCGGCGCCGACGTATGGAGCGTCACGAGCTACGCCGAGCTCTATCGCGAAGGGCACGCGTGTGAGCGATGGAACGTGCTGCACCCCGGCGAGCCGCCGCGCGTCCCGTACGTCACGCGGTGTCTCAATGATGCCGCGCCCGGCGTGCTCGTGGCCGCTTCGGACTACGTCAAGGCGCTGCCCGACTCGATCGATCGCTGGCTGCCGCGTCCGTTGAACGCGCTCGGCACCGACGGCTTCGGCCGCAGCGAGAGCCGCGCGAGCCTGCGCGATTTCTTCGAGGTCGATTACCGCTACGTCATCGTCGCGACGCTCGGGGCGCTCGCCCGCGAAGGCAAGGTTGACGTTTCGGTCGTCCAGCAGGCGATCAAGGCGCACAACATCAATTCTGAGAAGACCAACCCGGCCACTTCCTGATGAAACGATCAACTCGTGCCTACTGATTTCACGCTCCCTGAGCTGGGCGAGAACATTCAGGCCGGCGACGTCCTTCGAGTGCTGGTGAAGCAGGGCGACACCCTCGCGAAGGAACAGCCGGTTCTCGAGCTCGAAACCGACAAGGCCACGATCGAGGTGCCCTCGTCCGTCGCCGGACAAGTCAAAGACATCAAGGTCAAGGCCGGCGACAAGGTGAAAGTCGGACAGGCGATTCTGACAGTTGACGAGGGTGAGGCGTCGAACAAGGCGGAGCCCGCTGCCGAGCCGCAGCAGGCCCGCGAGTCGCAGCCCCCCGAGCCGGAGCCGCGCCGCCAGGCGCAGCCGCCGCGGGAACCGCAGCCGGCGCGCGAGTCGCAGCCGCCGCGAGAGTCGCAGCCGCCGCGGGAACCGCAGCCGCCGCGAGAGTCGCAGCCAGCGCGCGAACCGCAGCCGGCGCGCGAGTCGCAGCCACCGCGCGAGACGCAGGCCACGAAGACCGTCGCCGCCAAATCCGAGAACGTTCCTGAAGCGGGCGGCGAGGAGCAGCGCGAACCGACGAAGCGCGAGACGGCCGGCGACAAGAGCGGCGCGAAGGTCGTCGATATCTCGCGCGGCGCGCGGCCGCCGGCCGAACAGCCGCCCGCTACGCCGGAGACGCCGACCGCCCCGGCGGCGCCGTCGGTGCGCCGCATGGCGCGCGAGCTCGGCGTCGACATCAACCAGGTCGCGGGCAGCGGCGACGCCGGACGGATTTCGGTCGAGGACGTGAAGAACCACGCGAAGCGGCTCGTCGCCGGCGCCGCTCGCAGCGGCGGCGTCGCGTCGGAAGCGTTGCCCGATTTCTCGCGGTGGGGTGCCGTCGAGCGTCAGCCGATGCGCGCCGTGCGGCGCCGGACCGCCGAGCATCTCGCGGCGGCATGGGCGGCGATTCCGCACGTCACGCAATTCGACGTGGCCGATACCACCGCACTCGAGGAGCTGCGCAAGAAGTACGCGAAGCAGACCGAGGCGGCCGGAGGCAATCTGACCGTCACGGCCGTCGCCGTCAAGGTGGTGGCATCGGCGCTCCGGGTGTTCCCGCAGTTCAACACGTCGATCGATCTCGAGAACGACGAGATCATCGTGAAGAAGTACGTCAACATCGGCGTCGCCGTCGACACCGATCGCGGGCTGCTGGTGCCGGTGATTCGCAACGCCGATCAGAAGAACATCATCCAGATCGCGGTGGAGCTCGTTCAGCTCTCCGAGAAGGCGCGCAGCCGCAAGATCGCGCTCGAGGAGATGCAGGGCGGCACGTTCAGCATCTCGAATCTCGGAGGCATCGGCGGCACCTACTTCACGCCGATCGTCAACGCGCCGGAAGTCGCCATCCTCGGCATCTCGCGCGCCTCGACGCAGCCGAAATTCGACGGCAATCAGTTCGTCCCGCGGGTCATGCTGCCGCTCTCGCTGTCGTACGATCACCGCGCCATCGACGGCGCCGACGGGATCCGGTTCCTGCGCTGGGTCGTCCAAGCGATTGAGGAGCCGTTCGTTCTCGCTCTACAGGGATGATCGTCGGGCGGGACGGGCAGGAACGGCGGGAGGGGCAGGACGCGGTGTTCGGTGCTGATCAGCGCTTTCGTGCAAATCCCGCCCGTCCTGCCCCTCCCGCCCGGCCTGCCCAGTCATGATCTCAACACAGCTCGTCGTCGTCGGCGGTGGTCCGGGCGGATACGCGGGCGCGTTTCTCGCCGCCGATCTCGGTCTCCACGTCGTCCTCGTCGACACCGAACCGAACCCTGGCGGCGTGTGCGTGTACCGCGGATGCATTCCGTCCAAGGCGCTGCTGCACGTCGCCAAGGTCGTCGACGAATCGCGTCACGCGAAGGCGTGGGGCGTCGAGTTCGCCGAACCGAAGATCGACCTCGCCAAGCTCCGTGACTTCAAGGACAGCGTCGTCAAGCGACTGACCGGCGGTACCGGGCAGCTCGTCAAGGCGAGAAAGATTCAGTATCTCCAGGGATTCGCCGAGCTCGTCGACGCGCATACGCTGCGCGTGAAGCTCGCGAGCGGCGGGCAGGAGCAGGTGCAGTTCGAGCACGCGCTCCTCGCGACTGGATCGGTGCCGGCGATTCCGCCGATGCTCAAGGTTGACGACGCGCGCGTGATGGATTCAACCGGTGCGCTCGATCTGCCGGACATTCCGAAAACGCTGCTCGTGGTCGGCGGCGGCTATATCGGCCTCGAGCTCGGCACCGTTTATGCCACGCTCGGCAGCGCGGTTACCGTCGTCGAGATGACGCCCGGTCTGCTGCCCGGCGCCGATCGCGATCTCGTCGACGTCCTCGCCAAGCGCGTGGCGAAGACGATGAAGAGCGTGATGCTGGAGACGCGCGTGGTGAAGATGACGCCGGACGGCGCCGGCGTGCGCGTGTCGTTCGAAGGAAAGGCCAACCCCGGTGAACAGATGTACGACCGCGTGCTGGTGTCGGTCGGCCGCCAGCCCAACTCAAACGTTCCCGGACTCGAGCGCACGCAGGTTCAGGTCGATCAGCGCGGCTTCATCATGGTCGACGAGCAGCGGCGCACGCACGAGCCGTCGATCTTCGCCATCGGCGACGTCGTCGGCGAGCCGATGCTCGCGCACAAGGCGTCGCACGAGGCGCGCGTGGCCGTCGAGGTGATGGCGGGAGAAAACGTCGCCTTTGCGCCGCGCGCGATTCCCGCGGTCGTGTTCACCGATCCCGAACTGGCGTGGGCGGGGCTCACCGAGACGCAAGCCGCAAAGGAGAACCGCGACGTCACGATCGCGAAGTTTCCGTGGGCCGCGTCGGGCCGCGCGATCACGCTCGATCGCACCGACGGCCTGACGAAGCTCGTCCTCGACGCGGAGAGCGAACGGATTCTCGGCGTCGGACTCGTCGGACCCGGCGCCGGCGAGTTGATTGCCGAAGGAGTCCTCGCCATCGAGATGGGCGCTACCGCGACCGATCTCAAGCTCTCGATTCATCCCCATCCGACGCTCACCGAAACGCTGATGGAGTCGGCTGAAGTGTTCTTCGGTCAGGCGACGCACGTGTACCGCCCGAAAAGAGTGGCGCAGGAACAGTAGGTCGGGCTCGGGTAGGTCAGGTAGATCAGATAGATCAGGTAGATCAGGTCGGTCAGGCCGCCTCAGAATCGATACCGCACGGACGTGCCGAAGCGGCCGACGTTGCGATCCTCATCGCCAAGCAGTCGAAAGAACCGCAGGTCCGCGTCGACGCTGACGCCCGAGACAATGCGGACGTTGAGTCCTCCGCCGAGCGTCAGGGCGAGGTCGGTCTCGGCAAACGAGACCGGTTCGACGACCGGACGGATCGGCAGCGCGATCGTGCCTGCCAACGGGAGCGGCACGGGGAACGTCAGATCCGCTCGACGCCGCACGTGCGCGACGCCGCCGCCCGCCACGAAATATGGTGTGAGCCTCGGCGCTGTCGTCGGCAGCTCGATGCGGATGTCGTTCGAGAGCACGACGACGCGTCCCGAAGGATTGGCGTACGTCGGCCCGGGAAACACCAGCCCGATCGCTCCGATGGAATCGGCGAGCGCGGTTCTGGCAGCCGTCGAAAAATTCTGGACCGTCACGCCCGGGAACGACGACTTCAGCGACGGCACGTACGTCGCCTCGATTTCGAGACCAAGCGTGCGCGTGAAGCGGTAGCCGAACGTTCCGGCGAAGGTGAGCTCGGTCCGCGACTCCATATTCGTCGCGGCAACTGACGCGCTCACCGTTGCGGCGCTCTCCTGCGCCGACGCAGCTGCCGCGGTCGCCACAATCACGCATGCAGCCAATGCCTCAATGGTTCGCATACCGGCACTTTAGCGCGACTGACATGGCAGCAGTTAACGGCGGCGGTCGTACGGATTTGTAATCGCCGGCGGAGACGCCATGAGCTCTCGCCGCACGCGCGCCGCCGTTTCGCGCGCCGCCTCCGTCTCGAACGTCAACCGATCGCGACCGGGATCGGTGACGACGCCGATCGTTTCGTAATAGCGGGCCAGCGTGTCGGCGCCGACGACCCACGGCGCGCGCGCGATTTCCACGGCGTGATGCAGTTCGTGGGCGAGCGTCGCCATCTGCGCGTCGCGAGTGCGCGGGCACGCGAGCTCGATGGCGAGAAACCGCGTGAGGCGCGTGCTCGCGACGAAGCCGATGCGTCCTTCGAGCAGCTGCGACGGAAACATCCGCACGTGAACGTACACGATGACGTTCGACTGGTCGATCTCCTCGAGGAGCGCGCGCACCGTCGGCGATCGGTCCGCGGCATCCTGAATGAGCGCGCGGATGTCGGCGGCGTCGGAGCGGACGTGCGCGTGCAGCGTGTCTTCGGCGATGGCTGGTGTGCAGGCGAGCAGCAGGCACACCACTGCTGAGACGGGACACATGGGTAGTTGGTCGTTGGTCGTTGGTCGTTCGTGGCTGCTGATCGTTGGCGGCAGTCGTTGATCCTCAGCCGCCGGGCGACCGCGCGGGTGGCCGTCGTCGTCCGCTCGTGACCGTCACGCCTCGAGCCGCATGACGGCGCCCGCCGGTGTGCGTCGGAGGAAGGCCGCCGCCACGAGCGTTTCAATGACCGCGAGGCAGATATCCCCGTCGAGGCCCCAGAGCCGGCCGGCCTGCGCGGGAGTGAGCCGCAGCCCCGGCATCTCGAGAAATTCCTGGCGAACTCGCCGTACGACTCCTTCGAAATCCATCATGTCCTCGCTGCCGTGTGGAGAGCAAGATGCACACCACCGCATGGATGTGCGTTTTTCGGCCTGATTTCATCGATACGGTTTCAGGTTTCAGACATTTTTGTCAGGCTGGACGATGTGTCAGACAGCGCTGTAGGATTCAGGCCGTGGCGGCCGTGCCGGCCGCCCGTTGAGGCCAACAGAAACGTCTCCTTCGATATGCCGATCAACAAAAATGTCGCTCGTGCCGATCCGCGCCAACGCGAGGCGCAACGCCTGTCGACCCTCCTCGACGTCTCGCAGGCGCTTTCGGGCACGCTCAACCTCAAGGCCTCGCTGCACCGGGTGCTCGAGGTACTTACGGATCAGTACGGCGCCGTCCGCGGCCTCGTGGCGCTGCTCGATGCCGGCGGCGCGCTGCATGTCGAAGCCTCCGACGGCATGAGCGACTCGTCGCGCGCGGTCAGCCACGAGGTCGGCGAGGGGATCACGGGGCGCGTCGTGCAGAGCGGCAAGCCGATCGTCGTGCCGCGCGTCAGCCGCGAGCCGGCCTTCCTGCACCGCGCGGCGCGGCGTCCCGAGCTCGCGCACGAGGAACTGAGCTTCATCTGCGTCCCCATCGTCCTCAACCGGCGCGCAGTGGGGGCGCTGGCAATCGACCTCAAATTCGATCCGGAGCGCACGTTCAACCGCAGCGTGAAGTTCCTCGGCGTGGTCGCGTCGATGATCGCGCAGGCGATCAAAATCCACCGGCTGATCGACGAGGACAAGCGGCGGCTCGTCGACGAGAACACGCATCTGCGGCAGGAGCTTCGCGAGCGGTACGACTTCTCGCATCTGGTCGGCAGCAGCGGACCGATGCGGCAGATCTACGAGCAGGTGGCGCAGGTCGCCGGGACGAACACGACGGTGCTGATTCGCGGCGAGTCGGGCACCGGCAAAGAGCTGATCGCGCACGCGATCCACTACAACTCGCTGCGCGCGAACAAGCCGTTCGTGAAGGTGAGCTGCGCCGCGCTGCCAGAGAGCCTCATCGAATCGGAGCTGTTCGGCTACGAAAAGGGCGCGTTCACCGGCGCCGAAGCGCGCAAGAAGGGCCGCTTCGAGCTCGCCGAGGGGGGCACGCTGTTCCTCGACGAGATCGGCGACATCAACCTGGCGACGCAGGTGAAGCTGCTCCGCGTCCTGCAGCAGCGCGAGTTCGAGCGCGTGGGCGGCACCGAGACCGTGAAAGCGAACGTGCGGCTCATCGCCGCCACGAACAAGGATCTCGAGAAGGCGATTGCCGCCGGCACGTTCCGCGAGGACCTCTACTACCGGCTGAACGTCTTCACCATGTTCGTCCCGCCGCTGCGCGAGCGGAAGCCGGACATGCTGCTGCTCGTCGATCATTTCCTCGAAAAGTTCGCGCGCGAGCACCACCGCAGCATCAAGCGCATTTCGACTCCCGCGATCGACATGCTGGCCAGCTATCACTGGCCGGGAAATGTGCGCGAGCTGGAAAACACGCTCGAGCGCGCCGTGTTGATGTGCGACGGCGAAGTCATCCACGGTCATCATCTGCCGCCGTCGCTGCAGACGGCCGAGGCCTCGGGCACGGTGACGCGCATGGCGCTCAAGGACGCCGTGTCGTCGTACGAAAAAGATCTGATTCAGGATGCGCTGAAGACGACGAGAGGGAATCGGGCCAAGGCGGCGCGCCTGCTGGACACCACCGAGCGCATCGTCAATTACAAAGTGCGAACCTACGGCATCGACGCGAGACGGTTCCGATCGTAGGTTCCGCTGAACCGGGAACAGCTGCCTCATTGTCGCCGCGTTCTCCCTTGACACGACTCCCGTTTTAATCGAGCATTGGCGCCCCAAATCACGCGGGAGGTCTGCTTGACCATTCCAGTTCGGCTCCGCGTCAACAATGCGCCACGCCAACACGACATCGAGCCGCGCGTGCTGCTCGTGCACTATCTGCGCGACGTCTGCGGCCTCACGGGTACGCACGTCGGCTGCGAGACCGGCATCTGCGGCGCATGCACCGTGCTCGTCGACGGCAAGGCCGTCAAGTCGTGCACGGTGTTCGCCGTGCAGGCCGACGGTTCCGAAATCACGACGATCGAAGGCCTCGCCGCCAACGGCGTCATGCATCCCGTGCAGCAGGGCTTCTGGGAGTGCCACGGGCTGCAGTGCGGCTACTGCACGCCCGGCATGATCATGGCCGCCGTGCACCTGCTGACCAAGCAGAAGGCGCCGACGCGCGGCCAGATTGCCAGCGGCCTGCGCGGCAACTTGTGCCGCTGCACCGGCTACACGCACATCATCGACGCGGTCAGCTACGCCGCGTCGCACGCGACGGAGGCCGCCCATGTCTGACGCGACTCCGTACATCGGCCGTGCGATGAAGCGCGTCGAGGATCCGCGCCTCATCCAGGGGCTCGGCACCTACACCGACGATCTCAGGCTCGCCGGTTTGCTGCACGCGTGCATCCTGCGCAGTCCGCACGCGCACGCGCGCATCCGCCGCATCGAGACGTCGGCCGCGAAAGCCATCCCGGGCGTCGTCGCGGTCTTCACCGGCGCCGACGTCAACGATTCGTGCGGCGCGGTGCCGTGCGCGGCAGCCATCCCCGATCTGAAAGCGCCGCGCCACACCGTGCTCGCCGGCGATCGCGTCTACTTCGTCGGTCACGCCGTCGCCGTCGCGGTCGCGACCGACCCGTACATCGCCTGCGACGCGATCGACGAAATCGAGGTCGACTACGACCCGCTGCCGGCCGTCGTCAACGCCATGGAAGCGCTGAAGAGCGGATCGGCGTTGACGCATCCGGACATGGGCGCCAACGTCGCGTTCACGCATGTCGTGAACGGCGGCAGCGACATCGACGCGGCGTTCCGGAACGCCGACCGGATCATCAAGCACCGTCTCTATCATCAGCGGCTGACGCCGATGCCGATCGAGCCGCGCGCCGTCGTCGCGTCCTACCACCGTGGCGAAGGGACGCTGACGCTCTGGACGTCGACGCAGATCCCGCATCTGCTGCGGACGCTGCTGCCGAACATGCTCGGCATCCCCGAAACGAAGCTGCGCATCGTGGCGCCTGAAGTCGGCGGCGGGTTCGGCGCGAAGCTGAACGTGTACGCCGAAGAGGCGCTGTGCGCGCATCTCGCGATGCGCTTGAGCGCGCCAGTGAAGTGGGTCGAGTCGCGCCGCGAGAACGCCGCGTCCACGATTCATGGCCGCGATCAGATCGGCGACTACGAAGTGGCGGTGAAGAACGACGGCAGAATCCTCGGCTTGAAGGCGACGTCGGTTGCCGATCTTGGCGCGTACCTGCAGCTGCTCACGCCTGCCGTGCCGACGCTCACGGGCCTCGTGCTCACGGGCTGCTACAAGATTCCGGCGATCAGGTTCGAGGTCGTCGGCGTCTACACGAACAAGATGGCGACCGACGCGTACCGCGGCGCCGGCCGACCCGAAGCGACGTACTTGATCGAACGGCTGATGGACGTCGTGGCGAACGAGCTGAAGATCGATCGCCTCGACCTCCGGCTGAAACATTTTCCCGCGCCGGGCGATTTTCCGTTCGCGACCTCGTGCGGCGTCACGTACGACAGCGGCAACTATCAGGGCACGCTGGCGAAGGCGAAGCAGCTGGCGGACTGGGATGCGCTCATGGCCGACCGCAAGGCGGCGCGCGCCGCAGGCAAGCTGTTCGGCGTCGGCGTCTCGACCTACGTCGAGATCTGTGCGATGGGACCGTCCAAGGCGATGCCGGCCGGCGGCTGGGAGTGGGGCTGCGTGCGGATGGAAATCTCGGCCAAGGTGACGGTCATCACCGGCGTCACGCCGCACGGGCAGGGGCAGGAAACGAGCTTCGCGCAAATCGTCGCCGATCGGCTTGGCGTGCCGATCGAGGACGTGGCGGTCCTCAAGGGCGACACCAACGTGGCGCACTACGGCCGCGATACGTACGGCAGCCGCGGCACTGCCGTCGGCGGCACCGCGATCGTGATGTCGGTCGACAAGGTGATCAAGAAAGCGAAGACGCTCGCGGCGCACCTGTTCGAGACGCTCGACGATTACGTCGTCTTCGAGAACGGAAAATTCAAGGCGCCTGGCATCACGGCTCGTGAGATCGCGTGGAGCGAGCTCGCCGCCGAAGCGTATCTCGCGAAGAATCTGCCTGCCGGCTTCGAGCCGGGGCTCGAGGCCTCGAGCTTTTTCGAGCCGGAGAACTTCACGTTCCCGTTCGGCACGCACATCTGCGCCGTCGAAGTCGATCGCGACACCGGCGAAGTGGCGATCACGAAGTACGTCGCGGTAGACGACTGCGGCAATCAAATCAATCCGCTGCTCGTCGAAGGACAGGTGCAGGGCGGCATCGCGCATGCGATCGGCCAGGCGCTGTTCGAGCAGACGATCTACGACGAGAACGGCCAGCTGCTCACCGGCGAGTTCATGGACTACGCCATCCCGCGCGCGACCGACATCCCCGAGTACACGCTCGGCAGCACGGTGACGCCGTCTCCGGTGAATCCGCTCGGCGTGAAAGGTGTCGGCGAGGCGGGCACTATCGGCGCGACGCCGGCCATCGCCAACGCCGTAATCGACGCGCTCACGCCGCTCGGCGTCGTTCATCTCGATCTGCCGATGACGCCCGAGCGGATCTGGCGCGCCATGCAGACGCGAACCGTGGCGACGGTCTAGGGATTCGGGGTTCCGGCGTTCGGAGTTCTTGGTTCTGGTTCTGGGTTCGAGAATCCGCGCGTGAGGAAAGAGGAGAGAATGTACCCCGCAAATTTCGATTATGTGCGCCCCTCATCCGTCGACGAAGCTGTCGCGCTGCTGCAGAAACACGGAGACGACGCGAAGGTACTGGCCGGCGGACACAGCCTGATTCCGGCGATGAAGCTGCGGCTTGCGCAGCCGCACGTCGTCATCGACATTGGACGCATCGCGACGCTCAGCTACATTCGCGAAGCCGGCGGCACCATCGCCATCGGCGCGACGACCACGCACTCCGAGGTGGAGACCTCGAAGCTGCTGCGGGAAAAGTGTCCGCTGTTGTCCGAGACCGCCTCTCACATCGGCGACCTCCAGGTGCGCAACAAAGGAACGATCGGCGGCAGCCTCGTTCACGCCGATCCCGCATCCGATTATCCTGCGCCGATTCTGGCGCTCGAGGCGGAAATCGATCTCGTCGGACCGCGAGGCAAACGGACCGTCCGTGCGGATCAGTTCTTCGTCGATCTGCTGCAGACGGCGATTGCCGCGGACGAAATCCTGACCGAGGTCCGCGTGCCGGTTACATCGCCGTCCGTCGCATACATCAAGACCGAGCAGAAGGCGAGCGGCTTCGCGCTCGCCGGCGTCGCCGTCGTCGCGTCGCCGTCCGGCGTGCGCGTCGGTGTCACCGGCGTCGCGCCGAAGGCGTACAGGGCGACTGCGGTCGAGCAGACGATCGGCAATCAGAGGACCGCTCATGCGATCGAGCTCGCTGCCGCACACGCGGCCGATGGTGTCGAGCCGCTCGGCGATATTCATGCGTCGGCGCAGTTCCGCGCGCATCTGGCGCGGGTGAACACGCGCAGAGCGTTAGAGCGGGCTCTGTCACGGTAACACCCGCGGCCGAGAGTCTACGCTCGAGGCCGGGGTCTTTCGCACGCGGCAGCCTTGAGCCGTTGCGAGGCGCGGTAAGGCGCCGAGCAACAGCGGCGGGGGTGGGTCCCCGCCGCGAGAAAAGAAGGTGTGGCCCCCGCGCGTCAGAAAAGTGAAGCTCACCGTCTCCCACTCCGTTCCCGCGGATCGCCAGCGGGTGTTCGACGCGCTCGGCGATCCGGCGATTCTGCGGCGCTGCATTCCCGGTTGCGAATCGCTGACCGCAACCGCGCCCGACGCCTACGAGGCGACGCTGAAGATCGGCGTCCCTGGTATCAAAGGCGTCTACGCCGGCATCGCCGCCATCAGCGACAAACACCCGCCGGAGTCGCTCACGCTCAGCTTCGAAGGCAAAGGCGGTCCTGGATTCGTCCGCGGATCGGCGGCGATCGTTCTGTCGCCCGGCGAGGCGGCGACGCGCGTCGGATGCGAGGCGGACGTCCAGGTCGGCGGGCTGATTGCCGCGGTCGGCTCGCGCCTGATCGAGGCGACGGCGCGCAAGCTCGCCGGCGATTTTTTCAATCAGTTGTCGAAAGAGATGTCGGCGACTACGTAGCGCGAGCCTTTCAGGCGAGCGTCGACGTATGCCGGCCTTCAGGCGAGCGACGCGCGACGCTTCGCTGAACGCCTCGCGCTACCCGAACAATCAATGCAGCGCAGCCCGCTTGACGGTCCCTCCCGACACATCCGCCAGCGGATGCGAGACGACGAACGCGCTCGCGTCGAGCGCGGCGACGATCGTTTTCACCTTCCCGATCTCGAGACGCGTGACGACGCAGTAGAGGATGTCCTGCTCGGCGCCGCTCAAGCCCCCGTATCCTTTGTACACGGTGACGCCGCGTCCCAGCTCGCGCATGATGCGATCGCGGATCGCCGGATTCTGCGCCGACACGATCGTGATCGCCGTGAATTCCTCGAGGCCGTAGATGACGAAGTCGAGCGTCCTCGCCGCGGTGACATACGTCAGGATGGAATACAGCGCCGGCTCGACGCCGAGCGCCGACATCGCGGCGAGGAACAGAACGATGTTGAAGACGAGGATGACGTCGCCGACCCTGAACAGGTGACTGCGTTTGCTGACGACGAGCGCGGCGATTTCGGTGCCGTCGAGCACCGCGCCGCCCCTCACGGCGAGGCCGATGCCGGCGCCGATGAAGAAGCCGCCGAATACGGCGGTGAGCACGCGATCGGGCGTGACGTCGGGAAACTGGATGCCCGCCAGGGCGCCGGACAGTCCGGCGATGCCGGCCGCGCTGCGGATCGCGAACGCCGCGCCCATCTGCCGGTAGCCGATCGCGATGAACGGCGCGTTGATGAGCGGCAGCCAGACCGACAGCGGCATTGCCGTCGTTTTGGACAAGAGCATGGAGACGCCGGTGACGCCGCCATCGATGAAGTTGCTCGAGAGCAGGAACCCCTTCAGGCCCATCGCCGCCGAGAGGATGCCCGCCGCGATGAAGAGCGCGTTGACCGCTTCGCGGCGCAGAGGCTACCTCGCGGCGCGTTCGTACGCGTCGGCGGTTTCGTGCGCGTGGTACGAGCTGCGGACGAGCGGACCGGATTCGACGTGAACGAAGCCGAGATCGAGCGCGATCTGCTTCAACGCGCCGAATTCATCAGGGTGGTAGTAGCGGATCATCGGCGCGTGCGCGGGCGACGGACGCAGATACTGGCCGATGGTCAGAATGCCGCAGCCGACCTCGCGCAGATCCCTGAAGGTGGAGACGAGCTCGTCGTGCTCTTCACCCAGGCCCACCATGAGACCCGTCTTCGTCGGCACGTCCGGCGCGTAGCGGCGCGATCGGTCGAGCAGTTCGAGCGTGCGCTGATAGCGGCCGCCGGATCGCGCCATCCGATAGAGCCGCGGAACCGTTTCGGTGTTGTGGTTCAGGATGTCGGGCCGCGCATCGAGCACGTCCCGGAGCGCCGCCTCGTTGCCCTGAAAATCCGGGATGAGCACTTCAATTCGGCATTCGGGCAGGCGTCGGCGCGTCTCGCGAATCGTGGCGGCGAACATCGACGCGCCGCCGTCGTCGAGATCGTCGCGATCGACCGACGTGATGACGACGTAACTGAGGTCGAGGGTCTTGATCGCCTCGGCGACGCGGGCCGGCTCGGCGACATCGACCGCGTCGGGACGGCCGTGCGACACGGCGCAGTACGAACAGGCGCGCGTGCACACGTCGCCGAGAATCATGAACGTCGCCGTGCCGTGGTTCCAGCACTCGCCGATATTCGGGCACTGCGCCTCTTCGCACACGGTATGGAGCCCGAGGTCGCGCATCAGCGCCTTCAGCCGGAGGTAGCTCGGCGATCCCGGCGCGCGCACCTTCAGCCATTCCGGCTTGGGCTGCCGCGGCTGATGCGGTTGTCCGGGCGTGAGCGAAATGACGCGAGCCACGGTCGTCTATTATATCGACCCGTGCCGCTCTTCCATCACGTCGACGCCCGCGTCATGTGGGCCGATACCGACGCCGCCGGGATCGTGTGGTTCGGTGTCTTCTTTCGGTACTTCGAGAACGCCGAAGAGGAGCTGTTCCGGCGCCTCGGACACGACCGCACCGTGCTGCTGCGCGAGCTCGAGGTCTTCATGCCACGAACCTCGCTGCAATCGCGGTTTCGATCGCCGGCCAAGCTCGGAGACGAGATGTCGATCGGCGTCGGCGTGTCGTCGATGACCGATCGGCGCATCGAATACGCGTTCGACGTCCGCGAGCGCGGCACCGATCGTCTCATCTGCGACGCGTCGTACCGCGTGGCGTGCGTCGACGCACGCACGTTTGCGGCGCGATCGTTTCCGACCGAAATCTCGTCGCTTCTGGCGCCTGCG
Source organism: Acidobacteriota bacterium (assembly GCA_003222395.1). Taxonomy (GTDB): domain Bacteria; phylum Acidobacteriota; class Vicinamibacteria; order Vicinamibacterales; family CAVVIG01; genus Gp6-AA45. The sequence continues at coordinate 152,009 of QHWB01000032.1, read as the reverse complement.
CTCACCCTTCGATCGGAGGCGCCTGGCGCGGGCCGGCCATGATCGCCACCGCCGAGTCGGTCGGCATCCCGGAGACGTTCAACGCGGCGACATATTTCGTCGATCGCAACGTCAGCGACGGACGGGGAAGCCGCGTCGCCATCGAGTGCGGCGACGAAATCGTCACGTACGACGAAGTGCTCCGCAAGGTGAATCGATTCGGATCGGCGCTGCTGCGTCTCGGCGTGCGGCCGGAAGAGCGCGTGCTGCTCCTGCTGCACGACGGTCCCGACTTCGTCTCCGGCTTCTTCGGCGCGATGAAAATCGGCGCGATCCCGGTGCCGCTCAACACGCTGTGGAGGCCCGCCGACTACGAGTTCGTCATCCGCGACTCGCGCGCCGGCGTCCTCGTCGTCAGCGCGCCGCTTCTGCCGCACATCGAATCGATCCCGCTGGCATCGCGCCGCTCGCTGCGCCACATCATCGTCGCCGGCAACGCCGAGTCGACGCACACGCACACGCCGCTCGGCGTATTGCTGGCGCAGGGCGCCGACGAGGTCGAGGCGGAGCCGACCAGCCGCGACGCGCCGGCCTTCTGGCTCTATTCATCGGGCAGCACCGGGATGCCGAAGGGGTGCGTCCACCTGCATCACGACATGGTGATCTGCGCGACGCTCTTCGGCGGGGGCGTCCTCGGCATCCGCAGCGCCGATCGCACCTTCAGCGTCGCGAAGCTGTTCTTCGCGTACGGTCTCGGCAACGCTCTCTACTTTCCGTTCTCGGTCGGCGCCACCACCATTCTGTTTCCAGGCCCGCCCACGCCGCAGAATGTTTACGCCGTCATCGAGAAGCATCGTCCGACGCTCTTCTACTCGGTGCCGACGGGATACGCGATGATGCTCGCGCATCCTTCGACAGGCTCGGGACAGGCGCGCGGGGGCGGCACGCAGGTCGGCCCCGACTTCGATCTTTCGAGCATCCGGCTGGCTGTGTCGGCCGGCGAGGCGCTGCCGCCGGCGATCTACGAACGATTCAAACAGCGCTTCGGCGTCGACGTCATCGACGGCATCGGGTCGACCGAAACGCTGCACATGTTCATCTCGAATCGTCCCGGCGCAATCCGTCTGGGATCCAGCGGCCGGATCGTCGACGGCTACGAGGCGCGGCTGCTCGACGATGATCGCCGGCCGATCGCCGAGGGCGAGATCGGCAACCTGTGGGTCCACGGCGATTCGATCTGCGCCGGATACTGGAATCAGCACGAGAAAACGAAGAACACCATCGAAGGGCATTGGATCCGTACCGGCGACAAGTACACGCAGGATGCCGACGGCTATTTCTGGTACGCCGGCCGCTCCGACGACATGATGAAGGTCGGCGGACTGTGGGTCAGCCCGGTGGAAGTCGAGAACGCGCTGATGGCTCATCAGGCCGTGCTCGAATGCGGCGTCGTCGGTCGTGAGGATCGCGATGCGCTCGTGAAACCGATGGCGTTCGTCGTCCTCCGCGACGCGGCCCGAGCGACGCCCGAGCTGGCGGAGGAACTACAGCAGTTCGTGCGGCAACGGCTCGCCGAGTACAAGCGGCCGCGGTGGGTGGCGTTTCTGCCGGAGCTGCCGAAGACGGCGACCGGGAAGATTCAGCGGTTCCGCTTGCGCGAGCTCGCCGTGGACGCGCGAGCCGTCAAGACCGTCTGAACATCCATGCTGCGAGACACCCGCTACGCCATCCGGCTGATGCTGAGGAGGCCGGTGTTCGCGGTCAGCGCGATCCTCACGCTCGCGTTCTGCATCGGCACTACGAGATCATCGGGCGGCTCGAACCGGGCGTGACGTGGGCGCAGGCGGAGTCGGAGATCGCAGCGGTCGCGCAGCCGGTGATGGACGATCTGTACCGGACGGCGCCCGCGCGCGAGCACATCATCCCGCTTCAACGCGGCGAAACCGAACGAGTGCGCCAGCCGATTCTGATTCTGTGGGGTGCAGTGGCGGCGGTGCTGCTGATCGGCTGTGTCAATGTCGCCGGGCTGCTGATCGCTCGCGGCGCCGAGCGTGCGCCGGAGTTCGCCATGCGGCTCGCGCTGGGCGGCGGCCGCGCCGCGATCGTTCGTCAACTGCTGATCGAGAGCGTGGTGCTCGCGCTGTGCGGCGGCGCGCTGGGCATCGGGATTGGGTACGTCGGCTCGCGGGCGTTCGGGTCTCTGCTCGGAGACGCGTTCGGCGTCACGGCACAGTTGACGCTCGACGGCCGCATTCTGGCCATCACCGCGGCGACTGCGCTCGCGACGAGTGTCGCCTTCGGCCTTCTGCCCGCTGTGCAGTCGGCGCGCGTCAACCTCCGCGAGACGCTCGTCGCGTCGGGCAGCGGGTCGATCGCCGGCGCGGCCCGGACGTGGCCGCGGCGCGCGATGGTCGTTGTGGAAGTGGCGATAGGAGTCGTGCTGCTCGTGGGCGCGGGACTGCTGATTCGGACGCTCGACCATCTGCTGCGCCGGCGGGCCGGGTTCGACGGCACGCACGTGATGAGAGCGACCCTCTCGCTCGACGACGCGCGCTATCGCACCGCCGCACGGGTGAATCAACTGTTCGCCGGCGCCCGTGACACCGTCGCGCCCGACATGCAGCGCGCCGTGCAGTCGATCGATCCGATGCTGCCGTTCGCGAAGTTTCGAACGCTGGACGACGTGCGCGAAGAAGCGGTCGCTGCCGAGCGTGCGCAGGCGGTGCTGCTCGGCGCCTTTGCGGCACTCGCGCTGTTGCTCGCCGCGGTTGGTCTCTACGGGCTCGTCGCGAGTTCGGTCGCGGAACGCAGACGCGAGCTCGCGATCAGGATGGCGCTCGGCGCGACGGAGCGGCAGGCGGTGATCGCCGCCGCAGCGCCGGGCCTCGTCCTTGCGGTCATCGGCGTGTCGATCGGATTGGTCGGCGCGCGCGCCGCGGCCGCCGTGCTGCAGCATCTGGTGTGGGGTGTGTCGGTCCGCGATCCGCTGACGTTCGCGGCAGCGGCTTCCGCGGCGCTACTCGTCGCAACGATCGGGACCCTCATCCCCGCGCTGCGCATCGTGCGGTTGAATCCGGTCAGAGCGCTGAAGCAGCCCTGAAGGGCTGCGCTGCGCGCACGGTACCGCAGCTACGCGCACGGTAGCGCAGCTACGCGCACGGTAGCGCAGACCTTCAGGCCTGCTTCAGGCCGTTGATGAAGAAATCGGCGAAGCGATCGGCAATCTCCTGCGACGTTGCCGGTCCATCCGGGTCGAACCAGCGCGGAATCCAGTTGACGGCGCCCATCACCGCGAACGTGAGCAGCTTCGGATCGCTCTTCGCGAAGCGTCCGCTCGCCATCCCTTCCTCGAGCACCTGACGGATTCCATGATCGAAGCGGTCGCGCCGGACGATGACCGCCTTCAGATGCGCGGGCGTCAGCGCCTCGAGGTCGAGGAACAGCGCCGTACCGTGCAGTTCGTCGAGGATCGTGTGGACGAACGCGCTCACCAGCCGGCGCAGCTTGTCCTCGGGCGGCATCCTGCTGTGCTCGATGTCGTCGAGCAGCTGCATCAGCCGATCGAGCGAGTACTGGTGGCAGGCGAAGAGAATCTCCTCTTTGTTCTTGAAGTAGTAATAGAGATTGCCCTTCTTCATGTGGAGCGCCGTGGCGATTTCCTCCACGGTGGCGCCGTGATACCCGAGGCGGCGGAACGCTTTGGCGGCGCTTTTCAGGATGTCGACGCGGGTGGACGCCTCGGGGTCGGCATTGCGCGGCCGCTTCGGCCGCCGCCGCGCCGCGCGCAAGCTCGGCCGGCGCCGATCGGCTGTTGACTCGCCCGATGCCACGCTCTATAAAGTAGTTTGAACGAGCGTTCAATTCAATGATCACATTTGATACACGCCCCGAGGCCTACCAGCACTGGAAACTGACGTTCGACGGCCCGATCGCCACGCTTTCGATGGACGTGCGTGAAGACGCCGGTCTCTCGCCCGACTACAAGCTGAAGCTCAATTCCTACGATCTCGGCGTCGACATCGAGCTGGCCGATGCGATTCAGCGCGTCCGCTTCGAGCACCCCGAGGTGCACGCAGTCGTCATCACGTCGCTGAAGGAGCGCATCTTCTGCGCCGGCGCGAACATCATGATGCTTCGCGAGTCGTCGCACGGCTGGAAGGTGAACTTCTGCAAGTACACGAACGAGACGCGACTGGCCATCGAGGACGCGAGCGAGCATTCCGGCATCAAGTTCCTCGCGGCGCTCAACGGCATCTGCGCCGGCGGCGGGTACGAGCTTGCGCTGGCGTGCGACGAGATTGTGCTGGTCGACGACGGCAATTCGGCGGTGAGCCTGCCCGAGGCGCCGCTGCTCGGCGTGCTGCCCGGCACAGGCGGACTGACGCGCGTCGTCGACAAGCGCCACGTCCGCCGCGACCTCGCCGATTTCTTCAGTACGCTCGTCGAAGGCATCAAGGGAAAGCGCGCGGTCGAGTGGAAGCTGGTCGATCGCGTCTTTCCGACGAGCCAGTTCAGGGACGCGGTTCAGAAGCGCGCGCGCGAGCTGGCGGCGATCTCCGACAGGCCCGCGACCGGACCCGGCATCACGCTGAACCCGCTCAATCCGACGGTTTCCGAATCCGCGATCACGTACTCGGCGGTGACCGTCGCGTTGAACCGCGCGAAGCGCACGGCGGATCTCACCGTGCATGCCCCGAGCGGGCCGCAGCTCTCGACGCCGGATGCGATCGTCAAGGCTGGCGATCAGTTCTGGCCGCTGCGCGCCTTCCGCGAGCTCGACGACGCGCTGCTGAGGCTGCGAATCAACGAGCCCGAAATCGGAACGGTCGTGATCCGGACCGAAGGTGACATCGACACGGTCGTCGCGATCGACAAGACACTCGTCGATCATCGGTCGCACTGGCTCGTGCGCGAGATCACCCTGCTGATGAAGCGAACGCTGAAACGCCTCGATCTCACGTCGCGCAGCTTCTTCGCGCTGATTGAAGACGGATCGGCGTTCGGCGGATCGCTCTTCGAGCTGGCGCTCGCTGCCGATCGCTCGTACATGTTCCACGACGACAAGGAAGAAAACGTCGTCATGCTGTCGCCGATGAACTTCGGCCCGCTGCCGATGAGCAATGGGCTCACACGTCTGCAGACGCGCTTCCTCGCCGATCCCGGGAAAGTGGACGAGCTGCGCGCGCATGACGGCCCGCTAAACGCCGGCGACGCCGAAGAAGCCGGCCTCGTCACGTTCGCGCCGGATGAAATCGACTGGGACGACGAAGTGCGGATGGCGGTCGAAGCGCGCGCGGCGTTCTCGCCCGACGCGATGACCGGACTCGAGGCCAACCTCCGCTTCGCCGGCCCCGAGACGATGGAAACGAAAATCTTCGGGCGCCTCACGGCATGGCAGAACTGGATTTTCCAGCGGCCGAATGCGGTCGGCGAAAAAGGCGCGCTGAGAGTGTACGGGCAACAGGGACGGCCGGAGTTCGATTGGAAGAGGACGTAACGAGGAGAGCTACATACATGATCTCCGCCGAGAAGATTCCGAACAACGTGAACCTCTCGAGCAACAAGCGCCTGCAACGCGCGCTCGAGCATTGGCAACCGAAGTACATCCAGTGGTGGCGCGACATGGGACCGCAGGGGTTCCAGGATTACCACCAGGTCTACGTTCGCACGGCGGTCAGCGTCGATCCGAGCGGGTGGGCGCACTTCGAGTACGTCAAGCTGCCGGAATATCGTTGGGGCATCTTCCTCGCCGATCCGATTCCCGATCGGCGCATCGGGTTCGGCGACTTCTTCGGCCAGCCGGTGTGGCACGAAGTGCCCGGCGAGTTCCGGAATCAGCTGCGGCGGTTGATCGTGACGCAGGGCGATACCGAGCCTGCAAGCGTCGAGCAGCAGCGGTGGCTCGGCCACCGATGCCCAAGCCTCTACGATCTGCGCAATCTGTTTCAGGTGAACGTCGAGGAAGGACGTCACCTGTGGGCGATGGTCTACCTGCTGCACTCGTACTTCGGACGCGACGGACGCGATGAAGCCGAAGAACTGCTCGATCGGCAAAGCGGGAACCGCGACAAGCCTCGCATTCTGGAAGCCTTCAACGAGCCGATCGACAACTGGCTCGATTTCTTCATGTTCACGATGTTCACCGACCGCGACGGCAAATCGCAGCTCATGTCGCTGTCGGAGAGCTCGCTCGATCCGTTGTCGCGGACGACCCGCTTCATGCTCACCGAAGAAGCGCATCACATGTTCGTCGGCGAGACCGGCGTGTCGCGGATTCTGCAGCGGACGTGCGAGCTGATGCGCGAGGCGGGATTCTCGGAGGACGTGCGAAAGGTGGGCGGCATCGACATCCCGACGATCCAGAAACATCTGAATCAGTGGTTCAGCCTGAGCCTCGATCTGCACGGCGGCGAGGTGTCGAGCAACGCAGCGTCATATTTCGCGAACGGCTTGAAAGGGCGCGCGAAGGAAGACACGTTCGACGAACACGTCGTCAAGGACGCCTGTTACCGGATGGAGTTCTTCGAAGATGGCCGGCCGGCGACCAGGGACGTGCTGATGCGCAACGCGATGAACGAAGTGCTGCGCGATTGGTACGTCGGCGATTGCGCCGCCGGCGTCGAGCGCTGGAACCGCATTCTCGAGCACGCCGGGGTTTCCGAGCGGCTGCGGCTGCCGGATCGGAAGTTCAACCGGCACATCGGGATGTACTCCGGGTTCCATTTCGATCCGAACGGCGTGCCGATGTCGAAGGAGCAGTGGGAGAAGCGCAGGAACGAATGGCTGCCGTGTGCGGCCGACAGCGAGTACCTCCTGAGCATCATGGCCGAGCCCGTGTACCAGCCGGGCAGGTTCGCGAATTACATCGCGCCGCCTCGACGCGGGATCAATCAAAAGCCGGTTGATTTCGAGTACGTCCGCACCGAACAATAGCGCGCCATGGCGAAGGCGCTCTCGTTCACGTGGCTGGGCCACGCCACGTTTCTGATCCAGTCGCCTGCGGGCAAACGCGTCCTGTTCGATCCGTGGGTCACGGGCAACCCGAGCTCTCCTGCATCGGCGAAGAACATCGGCAGCGTCGACCTCATCCTGGTGACGCACGGCCACTCCGATCACGCCGGAGACGTCGTTCCAATCGCTCGGGCGAGCGGCGCGCAGGTCGTCGCGCCGTACGAGCTGTCGGTCTTCTTCCAGAAGAAGGGGCTGCAGAACGTCACCGGTATGAATCCGGGAGGGACGCTCAACGTGCTTGGCCTGTCGGTGACGATGGTGCAGGCGTTTCACAGCAGCTCGGTCGACGAAGACGGGAAGATTACGTACGCCGGCGTCGCAACGGGATACGTCGTCCGCTTCGAGGACCGGACGACGATCTACTTCGCCGGCGACACGGCGCTGTTCGGCGACATGCGTCTGATCGGCGAGCTGTATCGTCCGCAGATCGCGTTCCTGCCGATTGGCGATCACTTCACGATGGGCCCCGAGCAGGCGGCGAAGGCGTGCGAGTGGCTCGGCGCGCAACAAGTCGTGCCGATGCACTACGGTACGTTTCCGGTGCTCACCGGCACGCCGGCGAAGCTGCGCGAGCTCGTCGGTCAGCGCGTGCAGGTGGTGGAGCTGCAACCCGGAGAAACGGCTTCGTAGGGCACGATCACATTTCGTGCTTTTCGTGGTCGAATTTCGAGGAAACCAATGACGATAACCACCGTGATGCAGAAGCAGCTGTTCATCAACAACGAGTGGCGCGACGCCGCGGGCGCGAAGACGATCGAGGTCGTCAACCCGGCGACCGAAGACGTCATCGCCGAAGTCGCGTCGGCGGAGCAGGCGGACGTGGATGCGGCGGTTGCCTCCGCTCGCGCGGCGCTCGACGGACCGTGGAGCAGGCTGTCGGCGCGCGATCGCGGACGCATCGTGTGGAAGATCGGCGAGAAGCTGCTCGAGCGAGCGGACGAGATCGCGCGCCTCGAGACGCTGCACAACGGCAAGCCGATCTTCGAATCGCGTCAGATCGAGGTGCCGGCGGCGGCGGAGTGCTTTCAGTACTACGCCGGCTGGGCCGACAAGATTCACGGCGAGACGATTCCCGTCAAAGGGAACTACCTCACCTACACGCTGCGTGAGCCGATCGGGGTCGTTGCAGCCATCGTGCCATGGAATTTCCCGCTGCTGCTCACGGCGTGGAAAGTGGCGCCGGCGCTCGCGTGCGGCAACACGGTCATCATCAAGCCGGCGACGCAGACGCCGCTGACCGCGCTGGCGCTCGCCGACATCGCGAAAGAGGCGGGACTGCCTTCCGGCGTCCTCAACGTGATCACCGGTCCCGGATCGAGGGTCGGGCAGATGCTCGTCGATCATCCGGGCATCGACAAGATCGCGTTCACCGGCGACACGTCGACCGGACGGCAGATCATGAAGGGATCGTCGGAGACGCTGAAGCGCATCACCCTCGAGCTCGGCGGCAAGTCGCCGAACATCGTCTTTCCCGATGCCGATCTCGACGCCGCGATCCGGGGCGCGACGACGGGCATCTTCTATGGCAAAGGCGAAGTCTGCGCAGCCGGATCGCGGCTTCTCGTCGACAAATCGATCAAGAACGAGTTCGTCGACAAGGTCGCCGCGCGTGCGAAGAAGATGGCGCCGGGCGATCCGCTGGATCCCAAAACGCGTCTCGGCGCGATCTCGTCGAAGAAGCAGCTCGAAACGGATCTGCGCTACATCGAGACGGCGAAGAAGGAAGGCGCGCAGCTCGTCGCCGGCGGCGGCCGCGCCGACATCGGCACGGGAAAAGGCTATTTCCTGCAGCCGACGGTGTTCGACAACGTGACGCCCGACATGACGATCGCGCGCGAGGAGATCTTCGGGCCGGTGCTCGCGGCAATCGAGTTCGCCGACGTCGACGAAGCGATCGCGCGCGCGAACGATTCGCCGTACGGCCTCGCTGCCGCGGTCTGGACCAAAGACATCAAGAAGGCGCACTACGTGGCGCGCAAGCTGCAGGCCGGCACCGTCTGGATCAACACCTACAACATCTATGACACGGCCGCTCCCTTCGGCGGATACAAGCAAAGCGGCTTCGGCCGCGAGATGAGCGTCCATGCCCTCGAGCACTACACGCAGCTCAAGAGCGTCTGGGTCGATCTGAACCAGTAAGCTGCCTGCGCCCGACCCGAGAACGACGCGTTTGTTAGGGATTCCGCCAGTCGTCCGATCATCGAGCGCCAAATAGCGTGCAGTCCCGCGAAGAAGATTTCGAAAAAATTGGAAAGGCGACTTGACTGGTCGGATATCTCCCGGTAGCATGGCCTAGCAATCTTGAGACTCGGTCTCAGGATACAACACCGCCGAGGAGTCATATGTCGCCGCGCCGCATCTGGTCCTTATTGACTGCGCTCGTTCTTGTGAATGCCGCGGCCGCCCGCGCGCAGGACAGCCCGTACTTCGTCACCTACGATCACTACCTCGAGGAACCAGGCAACCTCGAAATCGCCCTCGCCAACACCTCGGGGATGCCGCGGGGGGGCCACCCGACCTACTTGGCGCCGTGGCTCGAGCTCGAATACGGCGTTAAAGGATGGTGGACGACAGAGCTCTACCTTGAAGGCGTCAGCGCTCGCGGCGACGGTTCCGGGTTCAGCGGCTGGCGCTGGGAGAACCGGTTCCGTCCGCTCAGGAGCGAGCACCGGATTAACCCGGTTCTCTACGTCGAATACGAGAGCATCAACGAGGCGAGCCGGATCCAGAAGGAAATCGTCGGCGCCGGCCCGCTCTCGTTCGAGCCGATCGCCGATCTCCGGCAGGAGCACATGCACGAGCTCGAGACGAAGCTGATTCTGTCGAGCGCGATCTCGGGTTGGAACGTGTCCGAGAACGTGACGTTCGAAAAGAACCTCACCGAAGACGAGGGACTGGAGTTCGGATACAGCGTCGGCGTCTCGCGATCGCTCGGCGGTCTCGCGAGCGGCATCTCCTGCCGCTTCTGTCGCGAGACTCTCGTGGCCGGCGTCGAGCTGTTCGGCGGCCTCGGCACGTCGCACGACTACACGTTGAGGGAGACGCGGCATTATCTGGCTCCGGTTGTCGCGTGGCGCGTCAGCGATCGCTCGACGTTGAAGGCGTCGACCGGCTTCGGCCTGACGGAAGCGAGCGACCGGTATCTGCTCCGCGTCGGCTGGTCGTACGAGCTGTCGCTGCGAGGTCGCCGATGAGAGCGATCCTCGCTGCCGTGATCGTCGTGTATGCGTCGCTCGTCGTCGCAACTGCGCAGGTGCGCGAGCGGGACAACGGCTGGATGGTGCCGCCGAACGCCAGCGCGAAGCAAAACCCGCTCGCCAATCGCCCTGACGCCGCAGCGGGCGGCGCGAAGCTGTTTCAGGAACGATGCGCCACGTGCCACGGCGCCGATGCGCGAGGCACCGAAGACGCACCGGATCTGTCGCAGGCCGACGTGCAGGCGCAAACCGACGGCGCGCTGTTCTGGAAGATCAGCACCGGCAACAGCCGGTCCGGCATGCCGGCGTTCAGCTTTCTCCCGGAGTTGCAGCGCTGGCAGCTCGTGCTGCACCTCCGTCAGCGCTAGCGCCAGAAGATCATCGCGACCGTCAACGCGATCATCACCGCCACGGTCGCCCACGCCACGATGTTGTAGCCGCGCGAGTTGACGTGCTCGCCCATCAGCTCGCGATCGTTCATCAGGACCACGATGAACACGAGCACGAACGGCAACAGGACGCCGTTCAGCATCTGCGACGCGACCATCACCCGAAAGAGCGGGAAGCGCGGCAGCATGAGCGCGCCGGCGCCCACTACGATGAGCAGCGTGTACAGCCAGTAGAACGTCGGCGCCTCGTCGAACCGCTTGTCGAGTCCCGACTCCAGTCCCAGTCCTTCGCACACCGCGTACGCCGTCGAGATCGGCAGAATCGACGCCGCGAACAGCGACGCGTTGAACAGTCCTGCCGCGAAGAGCAGATACGCGTACTCGCTGGCGAGCGGCCGCAGCGCCTGCGCGGCGTCGGCCGCCGTCACGATGTTGTACTTGCCCACCGTGTGCAGCGTCGCGGCGCACGCGACGACGATGAACCACGCGACGATGCCGGCGAAGAGGCACCCGACGATCACGTCGAGGCGCGACGCCGCGTACTGGCGGACCGTCACCCCTTTTTCGACAATCGATGCCTGCAGATAGAACTGCATCCACGGCGCGATCGTGGTCCCGACGAGGCTGATCACCATGTAGAGGTAGCCGTAATTCCGGAAGCCGATGCTCGCCGGACGCGTGACGGTGGAGAGCGCCGCCGCTTTCCAGTCCGGATGCGCCAGCACGCCCGACACGACGTAGGCGACATAAAAGAGCGACGCGGAGAGAAAGATCTTCTCCACGCTGCTGTACGTGCCGTGAACGACCATCGCCCAGACGATCAACGCCGCCAGCGGCACGACGATGTACTTGGAGATGCCGAACAGCTCGAAGCTGCTCGCGACGCCGGCGAATTCTCCGACGATGTTCAGGTAGTTCGTCGCGACGAGCGCGAGCATCAGAATGAACGTCGTCCGCAGGCCGAATTCCTCGCGAATGAGATCGCTGAGCCCTTTGCCCGTGACGGCGCCCATGCGGGCCGACATTTCCTGCACGACGACCAGCGCGACGATCGTCGGAATCATCGTCCACAGCAGCGAGTAGCCGAACTGCGCCCCCGCGACCGAGTAGGTGGCGATGCCGTTCGCGTCGTTGTCCACGTTCGCCGTGATGAATCCGGGTCCGACGACTGCGAGGAAGAGAACGAGCCGGCTTCGCCACTCCTTGCGAAGGAAGTCCATCGCGTGCGTTTCAGTGACGATGTCGCAGCATCGTGATCACGTCGTCGGCGGTGATGATGCCGGTCAGGCGTCCATGTTCGTCGACGACGGCGAGCGTGATCAGGTTGTATTTGTCGAAGAGCGCCGCGACTTCGTCCTCCGGCGTGTCCGGCGCGCAGGCGACGTACGGCTCGCTCAAATCGGACAGCTGCGCGCCGGGAGACGAGATGGCGATCCTGACGAGCGGCACGGATCCGACGAGCCGATGGCCCGGGCCCGTCAGGTAGATCGTCGCGAGCGCTTCACGGCTCCCTTCGAATCGCTTCAACGCCTCGATGGCGTCGTCGACGACGGCTGTTTCGGGCGCCGCGATGAACTCGGTCGTCATGCGGCCGGCCGCGGTGTGTTCGGCGAACTCGAGGAGCTGCGTCACCTCCTGCCGCTCCTCGGGCTGCATCTCCTTGAGGATCTCGCCCGATCGCTCTGCGGGCAGATCGCCGAGCAGATCGGCCGCCGCGTCGGGATCCATTTCCTCGACGATGTCGGCGATGCGGTCCTTGTCGAGCGACTCGACGACCGACTTCTTGATGTCGGGGTCGAGCTCTTCGAGCGTCTCTGCCGCCACTTCCTCGTCGATCGTCTCGAAGACCGCCTCACGTTCGGCCGGCGGCAGGTCTTCGACGATGTCGGCGATGTCGGCCGGGTGGAGCTTCGCGAGCCCTTCGTAGGCGATCTTCAGCTTGACGCGCCGCGCGGGGTCGGTCTCGATGAGGTCGACGTACTCCCACGGAATGACGCGCGGCGGAATCTTGTCGAGCAGCGCGCGGAGCGTGAACGACGGCATCAGCCCCTTCGAGAGGCGGCGGATCGCGCCGCGGGCGCCGACGTCGACGGCGACGATGTTCAGGAGCAGATGGCTGTTGACGGGTGTCGATTCGAGCTCGACGTCGTTGACGCGGACGACCTTACGGCCGTGGATGTCGATGATCTGCTGATCGAGCAGGTCGCGCTTGAGGAGCAGCACGCCGTCCGATGGGATGTAGCGCTCCCAGCGCGAGGCGTCGGTCGTCGTCCTCACCGTCGCGCCGGCCGATTTCAGATCGGTAAGAGACAGGAAGCGCTCACCGTCCGCGGTGCGGACGATGAGATGCGCGATGCGGGTCGGATGCTCCTGGGGGGCGACCGAAATCTCGCGCACGCGTCCCCGCACGGCACCGGAGGCGTCGCGGACGGGTGCGCCGAGTATGTCCGAGAGGGCGACGAGAGACATCGTCGATGCCCAAGGCCTGAACTCAGAAGTTTACGACAACTCTAGTGGTGATGATGCGCGGTCGATCCGGGCCGCAAGCGGAGGAACACGTGATACGAGTGTGAGCCTCCCCAGTAGTCGATGACATCGGGCGACATGTGGTAGAGCGTGACGTCGGCGCCGACGCCGATCCGCCCGCCGCTGGCGCTCACGAGATCGCGCACGGCGCCGAGCGTCAGCGCGTCGATGTGCGAATACAGGTGCGGATGCGCGAAGCCGAACGGGTGGAACCCGAGGCCGAGGATCTCCTTCCCGGCAACTTCCGCGCGGCCATAAAACGACGTCATCGCGGTCGCGCGGAGGTCCCACTCCAGCAGAAACGAATCCGACACGCCGTTCTTCACGATCTCCTGACGGTTCTCTCCCCACGCCAGCAGGGCCGAGAACGGACGCGAGCCCATCGCCCCGTCGAACCCAATCGAGGCTGTCAGCCGCGTTTCGTCGTACGGCTCGAACCATTCGGGAACGTGGAGATGCCCGGCCGAGACTTGCGCCTGCCAGGCGCCTTTCGTCCACCCGACCCGGCCGGAATACGAATCGAGCCGCGGCGCCTCGATGTTGTAGCGGTTCTCGTCGGGCTCGGCGCCGCGAAACGCGGATGTCTCGAAGGTGAATGCTCCCGTTTGGACCCCCGCGGTCAGCACGCCATAAGTAATGTGCGTGGAATCGAGGTGATGATGCGTGAGCGGCACTTGCGGGTTGTCGCGCGCCGATTCGCGATGCATGAACGCCGTCGGCCCGAGCGCCGGCGAACCGACCAGATGCGCACCGAACAGATACGCGAGCCGCGGCCGCTCGACGCGATACGTGGCGCCGAGCGCCATGAAGAGATCGTGCGGATGCTGATTGTTCGAGAGTGGCTGCCGCTGATACGACTCGCCCGTCTGGAACAGCTGCGGCGACCCGGCGGCATTGACGGTGAGCGGTTCGAGCGACAGCATCGCGACGAGCGACAACCGTCCAGAATCCAGCTCGCGGGTACCGTCGAGCATGAACCAATTCTGTGATTCCCATGCGCTGAAGTCGGCGAATTTTCGCTGCTGGTAGTTGTAGCCGAAGAAGGCGCTCGCGTCGGTGGTCCACGTCCAGTCCTGCGCGCTGGCGCGTCCCGCCGCAGCACAATAGACCACAATGGCGAATCCAATGAATCGGATGCGATTTTGCAACATGCTTGAGCGTCCAGTTAGAATAAACTGAATCGTCGATGGTGCGAAGGCTTCTGCGATCGATCGCGTGGTGCTGGCTCGTGTGCCAGCTGATCGCGGTGGCGGCGCCGCTCGCGCTGTGCTGTCCGGCCTTCGGCATCGACGATCCGAGCTGCTGTCCGGGCGTCGGGCCTGGACAGTTTTGTCCGATGCATCACTCGCGCAAGGGCGATCGCAGCTGCCGCATGCAGAACGCGTGCGGGCATCACGATTCCGAGCTGCTCACGCTCACCGCCGCCGGCGTTCTGCCGCCGGTCGCTTCCGTCGGTTCCATTTCGTCGATCATCGAGTCGATCCGTCCAGCCGCGCCGTCGACGCTTTCGCGCGCCGAGCGGCCCGACCTTCCGCCTCCGCGAAGCTGACGCCTCCCTCGCCGGGTCCGAACGGGCTCGGGCGAACTCGTATCGACAACCGGGATAAAGCGGTCCTTTCGGAGCCGCGGGAGGTGTTTGGTGCGATCCGCGTTCCTGGCAATCGTGTCGGTGTATGTGTGGTGCGCGCTCGCGGCGGCGCAGACGGTGACGTCAGCCAACGTCACCGGGACGGTGCGCGATGCGAGCGAAGCCGTCGTGCCGGGCGCGACGGTGACGATTCGGAATCACGATACCAATCAGATATGGCGCGGCGTCAGCGACGAACGCGGTCGCTTCCGGCTGCTGTACCTGCCAGTCGGTAATTATCATCTTGCGGTTCAGCTCTCCGGCTTCACGACGGCGAACGCGAACCTGACGCTCTCGGTCGGCGATCAGATCGACGTGCCGATCATGCTGAAGGTGGCGCTCGAAGAGTCGGTGCAGGTGGAGGCGCCCGCGCCGCTCGTCGAGGCGCGGCGGACGGAGGTCGCGTCGACGATTACCCCTCATGAAGTCGACACGCTGCCGCTGAACGGCCGGAACTATCTCGACCTCGCCCTGCTCGCGCCGAACGTCTCGCGCACCAACCTGCGCAACACGGATCGGTTCGCGGAAACGTCGGCGGTGCCGGCGACGGGCGTTTCCATCGGCGGCCAGCGCAATCTGAACAACAACGTCGTCGTGGACGGCCTTTCCGCCAACGACGACGCCGCCGATCTCGCGGGCATCTCGCTGAGCGAAGAAGTCGTGCGCGAGTTCGAGGTCGTGACCTCCGGCGGCACGGCCGAATTCGGCCGGGCGTCGGCCGGCGTCGTCAGCCTCGTCACGCAGTCGGGAACGAATCGCAACAGCGGCCGCGCGTACGAATTCTTTCGCGACGACGCGCTCGACGTGAAGAACCCGCTCGCAACGCGCAAGGATCCGCTGAAGCAGAACCAGTACGGATTCAGCTTCGGAGGACCGATCGCGAAGGATCGCACCTTCTGGTTCGGCAACGTCGAGCGAACGCAGCGCGACCTCACGGCGATCGTCACAATCGCGCCGTCGGCCGTGTCGGCGATCAACACGACGCTCGATGCCGTCGGCTATCGGGGTCCGCGCATTGCGACCGGCAACTACACGACCGGCTACGACACCACCAACGTGTTCGGGCGCGTGGATCACCAGGCGAGCGGCGCGTCGCGGCTGCAACTCCGCTACAACTTGTACGACGTCGGCAGCCCGAATGCGCGCAACATCGGCGCGCTGAACGACGTCAGCCGCGGCCAGGCGCTCGACGACACCGATCACGCCGTCGCCGCCAACTACCTCACGACGTTCTCGTCGGGAACGATCAACGAGGCGCGCGTGCAGTACACACGCAGCCGCCTGGGGAGCGCGGTCAACGACACGATCGGTCCCGCGGTGAGCATCTCCGGCGTCGCCGCCTTCGGCAACTGGACCTCGTCGCCGACCGCTCGCGACGCCGACGTCGTCGAAGGGATCGATACGCTGACGCTGCAGCGAGGCTCGCATCTGATCAAGACCGGCGCCGACGTGCTCTACAACCGCATCAACATCACGTTTCCAGGCGCGACGGCGGGCTCCTATACCTTCACCTCACTCGCCAGCTTTCAGCGCGGCGTCTACTCCCAGTTTCAGCAGGCCTTCGGCCAGACGTCGCTGCTGCAGTCGAATCCGAACCTCGGCGTCTTCGCACAGGACGAATGGCGTCGGCGCGGGGACCTGACGATCAATGCGGGCCTCCGCTACGACGTGCAATGGCTGCCGAGCCCGATCAACCCGGACCGGAACAACGTGTCGCCGCGGATCGGCGCGGCGTATGCGCCGGCCGACGGCAAGACCGTGTACCGTGCGAGCGGCGGCGTGTACTTCGATCGCGTGCCGCTGCGGGCGACCTCGAACGCGATCCAACGCGACGGCCGGATCTATCAGACGGCCGTGTTGTCGGCCGGTCAGCCGGGTGCGCCCGGGTGGCCGAACGTGCTGTCGGCCTTTCCCTCCGGCCTGCTCGTCTCGATCAGCAACATGAATCCTGACGTGCAGGCGCAGCGCAGCGAGCAGGCGGCCGTGCAGGTCGAGCGCGCGATCGCGAACGTGCTGTCGGCGCAGATCGGCTACACGTATCTGCGCGGCCACAACGTTCTGATGTCGCACAACGTCAACGTGCTGACCGCGGCGGGACGGCCGAATCCGAACTTCGCGAACATCTCGCAGTACGACTCGATCGGCGATTCGTGGTTCAGCGGCGCGACGGCGTCGGTCGAGACGCGCGGCCTGCGGTGGGGAAGGATCCGCGTGTCGTTCACCTTGTCGAAGAGCGAGGACGATGCGGGCAACGCGTTCTTCCAGACGCCGCAGACGCAGAACGACGTGCTCGCCGACAAAGGACCGTCGGACAACGATCAGCGCGGCCGTCTTGTCGTCAGCGGAACATTGGGCGACGGATCGAGCGGGTCGGTGCGCCGCGCGCTCGGCGGCTTCCAGATTGGGTGGCTCTATCAGTACGCATCGGCGGCGCCGTTCAACATCGTCACCGGCGCCGACAACAACGGTGACGGGACGTTCAACGATCGGCCTGCCGGCGTCGGACGCAATACGGGACGGCTGCCGTGCTTCTCGGACCTGGCCGCGACGTGCGGCACGACGTCGTTCGACGTCAGGGTGTCGCGGGCCGTCACGTTCAACACGCACCGCGTGGAGCTGATGCTCGAGGGCTTCAACGTGTTCAATCAGACGAACGTGGTCAACGTGAACAACACCATCGGCAACGGCGCGACGCCGTCGCCGACATTCAGGCAGGTGCTGGCCGTCGGAGACATGCGGCAGCTGCAGCTGGGGGTGCGATGGAGCTTCTGAGCCGCTACTTTCCGTGAACTATGGGACCTACGTCGGCACGCTCGAATCGCCGCTGTTCCGCCAGCCCGTGACCGCGCGCTCCGCCCGGCAGCTACTGCTCTCCGCGCAGGTCAAGTTCTGACCGGACGCTCCGTCCACCGCCGCACGTGACCGATCAGGCGTCGGCAGCGCGACGCGCTAGGCATCGGCCACATTCGCGGCCATATCGGCGAGCAGCTCCGCGTCGACGAGCACGATCAGTCCTTCGCGCAGCATGCCGCGAATTTCCGGCACGATCGCGCGCAGCTTCGCTTCTTCCTCCACGGCCACGATGGTCACCGGCCGATCGTCGGCGATGCCGAACAGTCCTTTGTGATGCAGCCGCTGGTGATGCCCGAACCCGATGAGACCGATCGTCGCCGTCGCGCCGGCGATCTCGAGCTGGCGCAGGCGCTCGACGATCACCTCGTAGAGCGGACGGCCACTCAACGCGTCCGATTCGTTGAGGAAGAGCAGCAGCAGCTTGACGGGACTGTTCATGATGGTTCGCCTTCCGCACGGCCGGCGATCAGCCAGTAGAGCGCCGGCAGCGCCAGCAGCGTGAGCACCAGCGTGGAGAGCAGCCCGCCGACGACGACGGTTGCGAGCGGCCGCTGCACGTCGGAGCCGACGCCGGTCGCGAAGGCGGCGGGCACCATGCCGAGCATCGCGACGACGATCATCATCAGCACCGGACGCATCTGCGCGAGCGATCCCTGCACGACGGCGTCGCGCCCGCGGACGCGGCGATCCGCGCGCCGCGCGCTGATCTCCGACACGACGACGACCCCGCTCATCACCGCCACGCCGAACAGCGAGATGAAGCCGACGGCGGCCGAGACGCTCAGATTGATGCCGCGAAGGTAGAGGGCGAGAATGCCGCCCACGAGCGAAAACGGCACGTTCAGCAGCACGAGACCGGCGTAGCTCACCGATCCGAACGTGAAGAACAGCAGACAGAAGATGACGAGGATCGTGATCGGCAGGATGAACGCGAGCCGCCGGCGCGCGCGCGCGAGGTTCTCGAACTGTCCGCCCCACTCGACGCGGTAACCGTCCGGGAGCTTCACCGCGGCGGCGAACCGCTCCTGCGCTTCCTGCACGAATCCACCCTGGTCGCGGCCGCGGATGTTCGTGCGCACCGAAATCTGGCGGTGGTTCTCGCGGCGCGCGATGATGCTCGCGCCGTTGACGACCTGAATCTCCGCGAGCTGCGACAGGGGGACGTGCCCGCCGTCGCGCGTGGCCACGAGAATCGTGCCGATGGCCGACGGATCGGTGCGCGCTTCCGGCACGTAACGGACGGCGATGTCGAAGCGCCGCTCGCCTTCGAAGAACGTGCTGACCGTGCGGCCGCCGATCGCCAGCTCGATCACGTCCTGGACGTCGCGCACGTTGATGCCGTAGCGCGCGACCGCCTGCCGATCGATCCGGATCCGGAGCTGCGCCTGATCCTCTTCCTGCTCGATGCCGGTGTCGGCGGCGCCTGGCACCTTCTGCAGGACGCCCAGCGCGTCCTGTCCGAGTCTGCGCAGCTCGGCAAGATCCGGCCCGGTGATGATCACGGCGAGGTCGGCGGGCGATCCTGTGACGGCCTCCGTGACGTTGTCGATAATCGGCTGCGTGAAGCTGAAGAACGCTCCAGGCACCGCGCTGCGCAGCCGCGCGTTCAGTTCCTCGATCAGATCCGATTTCCGTTTTCCGTGCGGCCACGTGTCGTACGGCGCCAGCGCGACGAAGAATTCGTTCCTGTTCGGGCCGTACGGATCGGTCCCGTCGTCGTTCCGGCCCGTCTGTGAACTGACTGTTTTCACCTCGGCGGATTGGCCGATCAGCGATCGAATGGTGGACGCGAGGTCCGCCGATTTGTCGAGCGAGATGCCTGCCGGAAAGTTCGCGCGGATCCAGAGAACGCCTTCATCGAGCTGCGGCAGGAACTCGGAGCCGAGGCGCAGCGACAGAAGTCCCGCCGCCGCGACGACGACGACGGCGATGGCGACCACGCGCGTCGGAAACGCGATCGACCACGCCAGCGCGCGCTCGTAACGCGCGGCCAGCCACGTCAGCACCGGATTGTCCCAGGTCTTCGTCGTGCGGCGGAACAGATACGTCGCGAGGACGGGAATGAGCGTCAGCGCGATCAGCATCGATCCGATCAGCGCATAGCAGACGGTGAAGGCCATCGGCGTGAACAGCCGGCGCTCGACGCGCTCGAGCGTGAAGAGGGGGATGTAGGCCGACACGATGATCAGGAGCGAGAAGAAGATCGGCCGCTCGACCTCCAGCGCCGCGTCGCGGATGACGTCGAGCGCGCCTTCGCCCGCTCGCGGCTGGCGGTGCGACAGCGCATGCACGATGTGCTCGACCATCACGAGCGTGCCGTCGACGATGATGCCGAAGTCGATTGCGCCGAGGCTGAGCAGGTTGGCGGGGATGCCGCTGAAGTGCATGCAGACGAACGCGAAGAGCAGCGAGAGCGGAATCGTGATCGCGGTCAGCACCGCGGCGCGCACGCTGCCGAGGAACAGGAAGAGGACCGCGACCACGATCACGAGTCCCTCGACGAGCGTGTGCGTCACGGTGTGCAGCGTGTTGTCGACGAGATCGGTGCGATCGTAGATCGGCACGATCGCCGCGCCGGGCGGCAGCATGGTGCCGTTGAGCTCGTCGATCGCCTCGTGGACGCCCTTCAGCACCTGGCTCGGATTCTCGCCGCGGCGCATCAGCACGATGCCTTCGACGTGGTCGGTCTCGGTGCCGACGGCGAAAATGCCGGAGCGCGGCGCGGGGCCGACGTGCACCCGCCCGACGTCGCGGACGAACACCGGCACCCCGCCGCTGGCGGACACGACCACGTTCTCGATGTCCGCGATCGATTGAATGAGTCCGACGCCGCGCACCACGAGCCCCTGCTGCCGGTTGTCGAGGAGCGCGCCGCCGGCGTTCTGATTGTTCGAGTCGACGGCCTGCGCGATGTCCTTGATCGACAGTCCGTACTTGCCGAGAGCAACCGGATCGACCTCGATCTGGTACTGCTTGATCGTCCCGCCGAACGGCGTGATGTTGGTCACGCCTGCGACCTGCAGCAGCCTCGGCTCGACGATCCAGTCCTCGATCTCGCGCAGTTGCTGCGAGTCGTAGTTCCGTCCGTCGAGCGTGTACCGATAGAGCTCGCCGATCGGCGTCGAGAGGGGACCGAGCGACGGCGTGACGCCGTCGGGCAGCGTCGCGTCGCGCAGCTTCTCGAGCACCACCTGGCGCGCGAAGTAATCGTTGGTGCCGTACTCGAACGTCAGCTCGACGACCGACAGGCCGAAGATCGTGCGCGACCGGCGCGCGATCACGTTCGGAACGCCGTTCAACGCCCGCTCGATCGGCACCGACACCTGCTGCTCGATCTCTTCCGCCGCATGGCCCGGATACAGCGTGATGACGACGACCTGCGTGTCGGAGATGTCCGGGTACGCCTCGACGCTCAGCTGCATGAACGCCCAGACGCCGAGCGCCACCAGCCCGACGCCGAGCACGACGGAGAGAAATCGCTGGGTGAGCGCGAGGCGCAGCAGTTTCGCGATCATCTCTTAAGGCTCGCGGGGACCCCACCCCCGCTCGCAATGGCGCTGCGGCGGGCATTCTCTCGGCGTGCCGCAGGCGCTGACTCGCTACGGCACCCCAACGCGGCTGCCGCGTTGGGGACCCCGCAGGGTTCGTGCGGGCCGCGGGCGCTCGGCCTCAGCATGCCTTTGAGGAGCATCACGCCGTCGACGACGACCGTATCGCCCGGCGTCACGCCGTTCACGACTCTCACGACGTCGCCCGCGCGCTTGCCGACCGACACCTGACGCTGTTCGAAGCGCCCGGACGACGTCTCGACGAACACGATGCTGCGCCCGTCGTTGTTCTCGACCACCGCTCCGGCGGGAACGACCACTGTCTTCGCCACGGCCTCGATGTGATGGATGCTGCCGTACATCTCGGGCCGGAAGCGTCCGGCGCGGTTGTCCATTTCCGCCTGCACCTTCACGGTGCGCGTCTGCGGATCGACGACGTCGGCGATGCGCGACACGCGCCCTTCGAACACCTCGCCCGGGTAGGCGACGAGGCTGATCTCGACGCGCTCGCGGATCTGCACGAAGCGGATGTAGCTTTCCGGTACCTGCGACGTCACCCACACGGTCGCCAGATCGGCGATCGTCATGACGCTCGCGCTCGTGTCGTTGCGGTACTCGCCGGGCACGACGGTCAGCTCCAGGACCTTTCCGGCCAGCGGCGACCGGACGACGACCTGTTGCCGCGATTCGCTCGCCGTGAGGCCGAGGACGCTGAGCCGCCTCACCGTCTGCTCGCGCGACGCATGCGCCTGTTGGACGGCTGCCTTCGCCTGCGTGAGGGCGCTCTCAGCGTTCAGTACGTCCTTTTTGGCCACGGCGTTGTGCTCGAACAAATCGGACGCGCGATCCAAGTCGGCCTGTGCCTTGCCGAGCGCCGCCTCGGCCTGCGTGACCGTCGCCTGCGCCGACAGGTACGCCGACATGGCGCTGTCGGCGTCGGGACTGGCGATCGTGAGGAGCGGCTGATCCTCTTCCACCGCGTCACCCGTCTTGACGAGCACCGACGTGATTCGTCCGCTGACCGGAAGGACCACCTTCGACACCCGGTTGGGGTTCGCTTCGATCTTGCCGGGCGCGACGACCTCGTCGGTCGGCAGATCGACGAGCTTCACGGTGTCGCGTTTCAGCTGCGCGAGCATCGGCGAGTCCGGCGGAACCTCTACGACGCCGGGCGCCGCCGCGGGCCGGCCCGTCGTTTCGGCGGGCGTCGCGGCGCGACCGTCGCAGCCGGTTGCGGCTGCGAGGCCGGCCAGCGTGGCGAGCAGACCGATCACGTGCTTCATGGCGTCACCTTCAGGGGCGCGAGCGTCGATACCGACGCGCCGGTTGCCGAGTCGAGCGTGTAGAGACTGCGCGCGTACTCGGCGCGCGCCTCGTTGTAGCTGTGCATCGTGTCGTTGAACGCGCGCGTGGCGTCGAGGAACTCGACGAAGCTCGCTTCGCCGCGGCGGTACGAATAGGCGGTCGTGGTCCGCACGTCGCGCGCCTGCGCGAGCATGGCCGCTTCGATCGTGTTCACGACGTCGCGCGACGAGGCGTAGGTTTCGTACGCGGCTTCGACTTCAGCCGAGACGTCGGCTTCGACGGCGCGGATCTTCGCCTCGAGCTGATGTTCCTCCTGCCGCGCCCGCTCGATCTCTCCCTGGTTACGGTTGAAGATCGGGATCGGCACGCTGAGGTACACGCCGTATTGATTGCCCGTGCCCGACGGCGCGCGCTGGCGGTGGAATTCGCCGCTGATCGTGTAATCGATCTTGCCCTGGGCGATTTGCAGGCGGATATCGGCCGTCGATCGCGCCTGATCGCGCCGCACGGCCTGAACGTCGGGCCGCAGCCGGAGCGCGCGGTCGCGCAGCACCCCGAGATCCAACCCGTCGGCGCCGCGGCGGAAATCGCCGACGAAGTCGACGGGCTCCGGACCCGTGCGGCCGATCAGCGTCTTCAGCCTGTTGCGCGCGACGACGAGCTTCGACTCCTGCTGCCGCACGTCGTTCTGAAACTGCAGCGCCGCGAGCCGCGACCGGGTGAGCTCGATCTGCGACAGATCGCCGGCGCGAACGCGCACGGCGTTCACCTGAACGAGCGCGTTGAAGGCCTGCAGCGACTCCTGCGCGAGCGCGACGTTTTCTCTCGCGAGCACGACGTCGACGAAGGCGCTCTGCACGTCGAGCACGATCGTGCGCATCGTGTTCAGCAGCTGCAGCTCGGCGATCGAACGCGCCTGTTCCGCAACCTCGATCCGCTGCTGGCGCTTGCCGCCGCCTTCCACGATGACGTCGGTGCGGAAGACCGTCTCGACCGGATTGATGTTGTTGTTGTAGATCGTCGCGTCCGGCAGCATCGAGTTGTATGTGAACACTGGGTTCGGCCGGAGCCGCGCCGCCAGCAGGCGCGCGTCGGCGATGCCGATCGAATAGCGCTCCGCCAGCAGCGTCAGGTTGCGATCCAGCGCTTCGCGCACGGCCCGGTCGATATCGATCGCCGCCGGCTGCGCCTTCGCCGCGGCGGACGCGCTCAGCACAAGAACGCAGAAAATCGAAGTACGCGCACAGGCGCGCCGTTCGAAACGCATAGCACCTCTCTTCGAACAAAAAAGGAGAACGAGCTATCAGCTGAAAGCTGACTACAGCGTGATCGAGAGAGGAGGCGCGCGAGGGACGCGCGTGGAGCGGTGGTCCGTGGACGGCGCCGCCGCCAGCCGCGTCAGCGAGAACGTCGACGCGTCGAGCGACCATGCGGTGAGACGCCAGTCGGCGCTGACCGACGGCGGATTGCTCTGGGTGAACGATTCGATGCTGACCGCACGGCCGTCGACGGCCGGATCGGCCGGAAGCGGATGCCAGCTCCGGGATTGAATCGGATCGCGGCGCGTGAAGTGGCCGGCGCCGTCGTTGACCCAGACGTACAGCTCCAGCGCGCTGTCGCTCGCGACGACGTCCAAATCGCCGTCCGCGTCGATGTCTGCGGCGACGATCGCCGTCAGAAGGCGGCCGGCGGAGAGCTCGACCGCCGCAATCGAGGCTGGCAGGCGCCGGTCCGGTGCGCTGCGGATGCCGTTGAACCCGGTGTGGTGACTACCGGAGGGAATCGACGGCGAGCGGACGGCGCCGGCGACAATCCCCAGAAGAAGGACCGCCGAGAACACGGCGCGAGTCAGCGACCTGCTAAGCACGGCAGCACGACTATAGCAGGCCGACATCAGGAAAACGTCAACGCGCTCGCGCGACACGCGGCTATTGCGTCGTCACAATCCGCGGACGGCTCGCCTCGCACTGTGAGAGCCACTTCGTCGTGTCGTTGTCGGGCTTCGCGCCCGCGCGCCGATACAGCACTCCGCAATCGATCACTTTCTGCTGCTGGCTGATCGCCTCGAAGAAGAGCCGATCGCCGGCAATCTCCGCGACCATGAAGTGATGTTCCGAGACGCCGATCTCGTCGAACGGACTCTTTCGATAGTCGTACAAGCTCCTGCCGCCGCCTCCCGACACGAAGTACCGGATGCCGCCTTCCTGCGGCCGTACGCGCTCGTAGAGATGTTCGTGTCCGCCGAACACGACGTCGACGTGATTGCGCACGAGCGCCGGCTCGAACGCCGGCCGGATCACGTCGTGGCTTTCCGATGCGTGCTGTCCGGATGAATAGAGCGGATGGTGGAAGAAGCAGATGCGCCACTTGTCGCCCGCATCCGTGAACACGCCGTCGAGCCATCTGATCTGGTCCGGATCGCCCGGATGATTGCTGTTCAACGCGACGAATCGCGCGTTCCCTTCGTCGAACGAGTACCGATCCTTGTCGCTCATGTTGAACGGCTTGAAGTGGATCTCGAGGTCGCGATCGTGGTTGCCGATGGCCGCGTAGAACTTGACGCCGCGATCGAGCAGCGCCTTGTACGGAACCAGGAATTCGTTCTCGTAGTCGTCGTGATACAGGTTGTCGCCGAGCATCAGCACGAACGAGAAGCGCCGTGCGGTGTTGAAGTAGGTGAGCATCGCCTGGGCGACCGCTTCCTGCGGCTGATCGCCGGATCCGCTGTCGCCAATGAGCGCGAACACGGTTCCGCCGCGCAGCTGCGGCATCGGCAGCGGCGACGTGGCGCCGCCGACGATCGGCTGCGGCGGCACCGTCGGCACGCTTGCAGTCGCCTTCACCGGAAACGCGTCCGGCAGATAGTCGACGACGACGTCCGCGTCGACGTCGCGCAGGACGAGCGTGCGATCGGTGAAGTCGTACTCGAGCTGCTTGGGCAGCGGCGGCAGCAGCTCCATCAGCCGCGGCGGAATCCGCGGCGCCTCGAGACGCTGATTGATCCGCGCCGTCTGCGTCGGCGCCGGAGTGGTCAGCTGCTCGGCCATGTCGTCGAGCAGCAGATCCCGTTTCGGCGAATCGAAGGCGGCCGCGATCCGATGCCGGAACGCGTCTGTGAGGTCGGGCGTGAACAGCTCGCCCTGATGCGCGTTCGGACGCAGCTTCGTTCGCAGCGCGTCTCCCAGATCGTTCTGCCGCGTCCGCACGGCGGTAGCGGCGGCGGTCGTCGGCGTCGCTTTCCCCGGCGTACTTTCCTGAGCTTGCGCCGCCTGCTTGCGATATGGCTGGGTCTGATCGATGTATTGCTGCAGGACGGTTCGAAACGGATCGAACGTCGGATCCGCCGGCTTCGGCGCCGACGTGGGAGGCATCGTCGGCCCGCATGCGCAGACAACGGTCAGGAATGCCGCACCAGCGATTGCGCGGAGATGCATAAACATCGTCGACGCAAACGACGTACCATTAGCCCGACTATTGCGTGCTTGCGTGACGGTTCGAGACCATCCATTCGATGAAGGCACGTGGCGCGAACCGCATGAATTCCTTACGCGCGAACCCCGAGCGGCGATCGGCGGCTCGTGTACGATGGGCGCACATCGACCTGATGCGCGTCGTCGCTCTGCTTCCGGCGCTGGTCTCGTTCGCGGCGTGCCGCACCGCTGGCGTTACGGCCGTTGAGGCGCGTCCGCCCATCGTCCAGCCGGGCGCTCCGGGCGAGCCGACGCGGGTGATCGGCGCCGAGCAGGCGATCGATCTTTCGCAGGTGCAGTACATCGGCGCCGACATCAAGTTCATGCAGGGGATGATCGGCCATCACACGCAGGCGATCGAGATGACCGATCTCCTGCGCACCCACAGCGGCAGCGACGTTATGAAGAAGCTCGCGCTGCGCATCGAGCTGTCGCAGGTCGACGAGATCAAGATGATGCAGCGATGGCTCGCGGATCGCGGACAGCAGGTGCCGACCGGCCGCGAGCATCACACGCACGGAGTCGCGCTGATGCCGGGCATGCTCACGCCGGACGACATGGCGCGCCTCGAGGCGGCAAAGGGCGTCGAGTTCGATCGGCTCTTTCTCGAATACATGATTCGACATCACGAGGGCGCGCTGACGATGGTGAAGGACCTGTTCGCGAGCCCCGGCGCGGCTCAGGAATCGGAGGTCTTCGCGTTCGCGTCGGACGTCGAGGCGGACCAGACCGCCGAAATCGATCGGATGGGGGCCATGCTCAACACACTGATGAAGGAGCATCAGCGATGAGATCTATCGGAAACATCCTTCTGTACATGTCGCTTCTGCTCGTGTGTGTCGGCGTCACGGGCGGCGCGCAGGAGCGCCGCGGGTCGACGCCCGCCGCCGATCCGCGCGTCGGCCTCAAGGCCGGACTGCGCGATGCCGGCGAGGCCGCGAAGAACATGGAGCGCGTCGCCACGCTGCCCAAGCCCGAAGGATTTTTCGATCCGAAGGCGCCCGGCGGCACGCCGACGCCGCCAGAACGCGACCCCAACCTGCCTCCGCCAGATCCGAATGAACCGCCCGACCCGCGGTTCGCGAACATGCTCGGATTCGCCAACTCCGACCTCGCGTTCAGCGGCACGCACCTCTTCATGGGCAACTTCCACGGCTTCAATACCTACGACGTCGAGATCGCCAGGAAGCCGAGGCTGCTCGCGTCGGCGGTGTGTCCCGGCGGGCAGGGCGACGTGTCGGTGCACGGCAACCTGCTGTTCATGTCGGTCGAGCAGACGCGCGGCCGCATCGACTGCGGCACGCAGGGTATTCAGGACAAGGTCAGCGCCGAACGGTTCCGCGGCATCCGCATTTTCGACATCAGCGATCTCAGCAGGCCGCGCCAGATCGCGGCGATTCAGACGTGCCGCGGATCGCACACGCATACGCTCGTGCCCGATCCGAAGGATCCGGGCAATCTCTATGTGTACGGCTCGGGGACCAGCCTGGTCCGATCGGCGGAAGAGCTCGCCGGCTGCTCGGGGCTCAAGCCCGGTGAAGATCCGAACACGGCGCTCTTCAGCGTCGACGTGATCAAGGTGCCGCTCGCGGCGCCGCAGAACGCGAAAATCGTCAACCGCCCGCGCATCTTCGCGGATCCGACGACCGGCGCGATCAACGGACTGTGGTCCGGCGGCGAACACGGACCCGGCACGCAGAAGACGCCGGAAACCAATCAGTGTCACGACATCACGGTATTCCCGCAAGTCGGTCTGGCGGCGGGCGCCTGCTCGGGCAACGGCATCCTGCTCGACATCTCCGACCCGGAACATCCGGTGCGCCTCGATCAGGCGACGGACAAGAACTTCGCCTACTGGCACTCGGCGACGTTCAACAACGACGGCACGAAAGTGATTTTCACCGACGAGTGGGGCGGCGGCACGCGGCCGCGCTGCCGCGCCACCGATCCGCCGACGTGGGGCGCCGACGCGATCTTCGACATCGTCGATCGCAAGCTGCAGTTCCGCGGCTATTACAAGATGCCGGCGGCCCAGACCGAGCAGGAGAACTGCGTCGCGCACAACGGGTCGCTCATCCCGGTGCCGGGCCGGGACATCATGGCGCAGGGCTGGTATCAGGGTGGCGTCTCGGTGTTCGACTTCACCGACTCGGCGCACGCGATCGAGATCGCGTTCTTCGATCGCGGCCCGATCGACGCGAAGACGCTGATCACCGGGGGTTACTGGTCGGCGTACTGGTACAACGGCAACATCTACGGGTCGGAGATCGCGCGCGGCATCGACGTCTTCCGGCTGACGCCGAGCGAGTACCTGTCGCAGAACGAGATCGACGCCGCGACGCAGGTTCGCACCGACGAGCTCAACGTGCAGGAGCAGGGACGGGTCGCATGGCCGGCGACGGCGGTCGTCGCGCGCGCTTACCTCGATCAGCTCACGCGCGGCAAGGCGATCGAGCCGGAACGCGCGCGCGCCGTGAGGACCGCGGTCGATCGCGCCGACGATGCGCGCTCGAGCCGCGGGAAGAGCCAGGCGGCGATCGATCAGCTCGACGGCCTGGCCGCGCAGCTCGATCGCGACGCGGCCGCGGCCGTGGGACGAGACGCCGCCCGGCTGCGTTCGCTGGCCGCGACGCTCAAAGGCGTGGCGGCCAAGCTGCATTGATCGCGTCGTGAAGCGCTGCGGCGTCGCGCTCCTGATCGTGCTCGCGGCCACCATGGTCCCGCGCGCCGTGACGCGCACGCCGTCGGCCGACGGCCAGTTCTGGGACATTCAGGACACATCCGCGTGGTCGCAGGACAGCGGCGGCATCGCGACCGGCGGTGCCGCGAATCCGTTCAACGGGTTCGGCTATCTCAAGCTGCAAGTGCGCCTCGCAAATGGCGCGACGCTCGCGCGCAACCAGTACCTCCGCGGATTCGGCCTCGCCTACGACGGTTCGGAGCGCTTCGACTCGATCACGCCGGTCCTGCAGAGCGGCATCGTCGTCGATCGATCGATTGACGCGCCGCGAGACACGAACTATCTGCGATACGTCGACAGCTTCACGAACGTCGCCGCCGAGGCGCGCCTCGTCGACGTCGCCTGGGGCGGGGCGGCCGGCGCGTACGAGGACGGCGGCCGCGTCGCCGTTGCGACCACGTCGAACGGGAATCGCGCCATCGATCCGGAAGACGGCTTCGTCACCGTGATGCAGAACGCGCGCGGCGTCGACGATCCGATGCGGGGGCCATCCGGCCACGGTCCGTCGGCGCACGTGCTCGGATCGAGGACGGTCGGATTGCTGAAGAAGGCCGGCGACATGTACGCGGATCCGTTCGTCGATCCGTGGCCCGGCTTCGATCCCGCTCACATCGGCTACGTGTTCACGCTGACGATCGAGCCGGGACGCACTGTGTCGCTGATGATGTTCGTCGTGAAAGGGCTCAGCGAAACGTACGATCCGCGCGGCGGCTTTCCGATCCCGATCCGCGACGGCCTCGTCGCGCCGAAGCATCAGCCGCCGTTCTCGCAAGGCACTCCGGCGATCCCAGCCGCGGGCGCGCAGATCGCGCTTGTAACCGAGACTGCGCGCCGACTCCTGGCAGAGCCGGATCTTCGCGGCCTCACGCCGCGCCAGCGCGCGCAGATCGTCAACTGGCGTCTGCCCGACCGGAGCGCGCCGTCGCCGTTCACCGTCGTCGAGAAGACGACACCGCAACTGCAGGACGCGCTCGCGAGCGGCGCGACGACATCCGAGGACATCGTCCGCGAATACCTCCGACGCCTGTCGACGTTCGATCGGAACGGCACGACGCTTCGCTCGATGCTCGCGCTCAACCCGCATGCCCTCGGCGACGCGCGGGCGCTCGATGCCGAGCGCGCGGCCGGCCGCGTGCGGAGTCCGTTTCACGGCATCCCCGTCGCGTTCAAGGACAACATCGACGTGCTCGGGCTGCCGACGACGGGCGGATCGCTGGCGCTGGTCGAGCACCGCCCGCGCCGCGACTCGCACATGGCGGCCGGCATGCGCCGCGCCGGCGCGATCGTGCTGGGCAAGACGAACCTCGACGAGTTCCCGTTCGGCGACTTCGGCATCAGCAGCGTCGGCGGGACGATCGGCAATGCGTACGACGCGTCGCTCAGCACCGCCGGGTCGAGCGGCGGCAGCGCGACCGGCGTATCACGCAGCTTCGTGGCCGTCGCGTTCGGCACCGACACCTGCAACTCCCTCTCGAACCCCGCGTCGTTCGCGTCGCTCGCGACGATTCGCACGACGCGCGGGCTGACGAGCCGCGCGGGGGTGATGCCGCTCAACACGTTCAACGACGCCGTCGGTCCGATCGCGAAGTCGGTTCGCGAGCTCGCGCTCGTGCTCGATCAGGTGGCCGGTGTCGATCCCGAAGACGAGACGACGAAGGAAGCGGACCAGCACGTCCGCGGATCGTTCGCGGCATCGCTCGATCCGGCTGCGCTCAAAGGCGCGCGGATCGGCATCGTGCGGCAGCTGTTCGTCGGCGTGACCGGAGAGCGGGAGGCCGCCGCGACGATGGAGACCGTGGTCAAGGAGCTTCGCGCGGCCGGGGCGACAGTGGTGGACGTCACCATTGCGGATCTCGACGCGCAGTATCGCGCGTCGCGCGGCAGCGCGCCCGGATCGCTGAAGGCGGCGTGGACGGCGTATCTCTCGCGCGGCGCCGGGCGTGGAGAGAAGGTGCTGACGATCGACGATCTGCTCGCGTCGGGCAAGCTCGCCCCCGACAGCGCGCGCCGGTTCGATGACGCGTTGCGGCCGACGCCCGAAGGCGACGACCTTCGCGCCGCGACGGCGAAGTTCTACGCCGGGCGCGAGAGCTTCCGGAGCCTGTTCGTCAGCGCGATGGACGCGCAGCGTCTCGACGCGCTCGTCTATCCGGCGAACCAGGCGCGGCCGCACACGCACGAGGGCGGGCTCGAACGCTACGGCGGCGAGCCGGGCACGTGCGAAGAGAGCGCGATGACCGGTCTGCCGCAGGTGACGGTGCCGGCCGGACTGCTCGGCGGCCGCTACCCGTTCGGCATCTCGTTTCTCGGCCGCCTCTGGTCCGACGCGCGCGTGCTCTCGCTCGCCCACGCGTACGAACAGGCGACGCATCACCGTCGCCCGCCGCCGGATCGCTGAAAGCGCAGCGCCGGAAAATCGTGTAAGGCGATCTCCGGTTTAGGATAGTCCGAAATCGTAGTGATCACCGCAGAACGCCTTCGTCGCAGTACCGCCGACGATGGCCACGCCGGCTTTTCTGCCAAAGCGTGGCGCGGTCGGCTCAAAAACAGAGGTTCTATACATGCTCTGTTTAGAAGTGGCCGTCAACGGCGAACGATACTGTCTGGCCGGCGCGGACGACGTGTGGTCAGTTGACGCAGATGTCACGTCGTTGTTCGGCTCCGGATTCGATCTACGCGTGTGCGGGCAGCGAGACGGCAACGCTCCTCTTGGGGCCGCGGACCCGTACTGGGCCGAGTGGACACGTCACCTGAATATCGGCGACGTCGTCACGATTCGCCTCGTCGAATCGAGCGTGCCTGACTCCCGCGATACTGGCGCGACAGTCCCGCTCTCGTGAACGGAGTTGTCGCGGAGCCGGATCTGTTTGCCTACTCGACGAGAGTCCCGGACGGGCTCGGCGGCTTCCTGTTCTGGCTGGCCGTTGCCATAAGCGTGACGTTGTCTCGCGGCCGCGTTGCAACGACCAGGGCGCGGGACTAGAATCCGTCCTCACCCCGCTGCAATCGGAAACCGCGGGCCGGATCGCCCTCCGGCGCAGCATCCAAGGAGGTCCCATGGCGCACTATCTCGTCCAGGTCGCCTACACCCCTCAGGCGTGGGCCGCGCTCGTGAAGAACCCGCAGGATCGCACGAAGGTTTTGCGCCCGGTCGTCGAGAAGCTCGGCGGCAGCTTCGAAACCGCGTTCTTCGCGTTCGGCGAGTACGACATCGTCGCGGTCATGGAGATGCCCGCGAACACGGAGGCGGCGGCGTTCGCCGTCGCCGCGGCTGCGGGCGGCAGCATCAAGAGCATCAAGACGACGCCGCTGATGACGATCGAGGAAGGCATCGCGGCGATGAAGAAGGCAGGCCAGCTCGCGTACGTGCCGCCCGGCGCGTCGGCCGCGGGCGTCTGACCGTCAACCCGAGGCGGCGTCCGTGTCCCACCCTCACTGAATCGTGATGCTTCCTCGGAGCGCCGTGTTCTCGAAGTTCTGGTGATCGTGGAATCCGCAGCGGCGGGCGGTCACCAGATTGCCTGTCTGCCGGCTCTGGCCCGGCGCGATGAAGCCCGCCTGGTTGATCTCAGGGCAGTCGGTATGTTCCGGATGCGGGTCGGATTCCATGTCGTGATTGCGCGTGTCGTTGTTGACGAACGTCACCTGCGCGCCGCGCGACACGGTGATGTTCTGCGGGCAGACGGCGTTGTTCGAAATGGTGATCGTCGTCGTGTTCGACGACGCGGTGCACGTCGGCGACGGCGACGGCGACGTGCCGCTGGATGAGGTGCCCCCGCACGCGAGCGCCGCGAGAAGGCTCGCGACGACGCCCGGACCACCGGCGAGACGCGCTGCTGCCATGGCCGCCTGGTTCTAGAAGAACTTCCGCGAGATGTTGAACCCCATGAACCAGTCGTTCTGCGGCGGTCCGCCCCGCGCGATCTGCGCCATGGTCGTGCCGATGTTGTCCGAGAAGTTCAGCTGGAACAGGTGGCCGCCCACGCGCTTCTCGATCGCGAACGCGCCGTGCGTCTGGCCTGGTCTGTAACCGCTGGTCGGCGCGACTTCCCCCGTGATGTAGACCGTCGGCAGCAAGCGGATTCGTGCGCCGATGCCGACCATGAACGTATTGTTGTGATCGACCAGTTGAGTCGGGAACGGGTTGGTGTTGTTCACCCAGATCGGTTCGACGTAGAAGGCGGCGAAGGTCCCGATGTCGCGCGAAATGATCGCGCCGACCGCCGGCGAGTAGCTGTCCCGGAAATTGTTCGTCCCTTCGATCGTCACCAGCGCGGACACGTCGACGGGCGCTCCGCCACTCTGGCGCAGGACGCTGTACTGACCCGAGAACTGAATCGTGCGAGTGCTCGTCCGGTGGAAGACCACCTGTCCGTTCTTCACGAGGCCGAAGCGGTACTCCAGGCCGATCTGCGCGCCCGAGTCGATGCCGAAGAAATCGCCCGCCAGGTCGCCGAAGTCGCCCTGGCCGAGCGGGCGCGTGAAGCGGTGCGTCACGCGGAACGAGCTGCCGAACGTCGGCAGCCGCAGCGACGTCGGCAGACCAATCAGCGTGAAGTCCGGCTCCGCGAGCCGCAGCACGGCCGGATCGTCATCGGCGGGCGCCTGCGCGCGGACGATTGATGGCGCGGCGAACGTGCACGCGAGAACCAACAGAGCTGCGGAAAGAGTCGATACGCGTCTCACAGGACACTCCTGTTCTGTAATCGTTGGTCCGCTGTCGCTGGCACGTTGGTCGCGCGGGCCGTCAGTTGCGTGGCGCGCCGATCGCGATCCACCGCCTGATGATCAGGATTTGGCCGTCGGTGAGGAACGGCGGTCCATTGAAGGGCATTCGCCGTCCGACGATGTCGGCCCGGCCTTCGAGCTTCTGGATTAGATAGCTGTTGTCGGGATCGCCAGGGATGACGCGAATCGCGCCGACCCTGCCCCGGACCGGAGCGTTCACGAGCTGATCGTACGCGACGTCATGAATGAGGTTGATGCCACCCGCCGGCGTGCGTCCGGTGCTCGTGTGGCAATTCGTACAGGCAGAGCGTCCGGCGCTGTCGGTCGATTCGAAGATGTCCCGCTGGATGCTCGAGAAGGTCGGTTCGAGTCCCGGCGTCGGCCCGGCGAGCGTCGACAGCTTTTCGTCGCACGCAGCCAGCGCGGCGCCCGCCACGCACAGCCCCACTATCAAGGAGAGTCGCTTCAGCATTTGATGTCCTCTTGGATGGCATCGCTTGCAGGCAAGCGCAATGCCTGCACGCGAGTCCAAAAGCGTCTCATAATGAACGACAAAATGGTCGCAACTTTTCGATGACTCTCGCGAGCGGTCCGTCCCCGCCGGCTTACCCGGCGCGTAAGCAGTTACGTCGATCGTCCCGGTCAATCGAGTCGGTACTTCGCAAGATAATATGACAGCGCGCGCTGGCTGATGCCCATCAACTCGGCGGCGTCTTTCTTTACCCCGCCGGCGCCCTCGAGCGCGCGGCGGATCGTCTCGCGCTCCACCCATTCGATGTTCTGCCGGAGCTTGAGCGACGGCAGACCGGTGGCCTGCGGCGTCGCGGCGCCGAGCACCGACACCGCCTTCGGCGAGATGATCGACCCCTGCGACAACACGACGGCGCGCTCGATCGTGTTCTCGAGCTCCCGCACGTTCCCGGGCCAGTCGTACTGCTGCAGACCGGTGAGCACCGCGTCGTCGATTTTCTCGACGTGCCGGCCGGTGCGCTGCGCGTGCTTGCGCACGAAGTGCTCGACGAGCGCCGGGATGTCCTCGCGGCGATCGCGCAGCGGCGGAATCTCGATCGGGATCACGTTCAACCGGTAGAACAGATCTTCCTGGAATTTCTGGTCCGCGACCATCTGCCGCAGGTCGCGGTTGGTCGCCGCGATGACGCGGACGTCGATCGTCTCGATCCGCTCCGAGCCGAGCGGCTCGATCTCGCGCTCCTGCAGCACGCGCAGCAGCTTGGCCTGCAGCGTCGGGGTCATCGTCCCGATCTCGTCGAGGAAGATCGTGCCGCCGTCGGCCAGCGCGAACTTCCCCTTCTTGTTCGAGGTCGCGCCGGTGAAGGCGCCGCGGACGTGGCCGAACAGCTCCGATTCGAGCAGCGTCTCCGGAATCGCGGCGCAGTTCACCTTGATGAGCGGCATGTCGCGCTGCGCGCTGCGGTCGTGGATGACGCGCGCCACAAGCTCCTTGCCCGTGCCGGTCTCGCCGGTGATGAGCACCGTGCTCTTGGTCGAGGCGACCATCTCGGCCCGCGCGATCACGTCCTGGATGCCGCGGCTGCGGCCGATGATGCCGTAATGATCGAACTGCTCGTCGCGTTCGCTGACGAGATAGCGATACTCGGTCCGCAGCCGCTGGTGATCGAGCGCGCGGCGGACGACGACGAGCAGCTCGTCGATCTCGAACGGCTTCTGCAGGTAATCGAGCGCGCCGAGCTTCATCGCCTCGATCGCGCTTTCCACGGTCGCGTGCGCGGTCATCATCAGAATCTGCGGGCGCTCGCCCTCGGGCGTTCCGGCGACGAGCTCGCGAATCAGGTCGAGGCCGCTCATCTCGGGCATCAGGTTGTCGACGACGAGCAGGTCGAACGTGCGCGCGTTGAGCAGTCGCTGCGCCTGGCGCGCGCTCGTCGTGTCGACGACCTCGTGGCCGGCGTCGCGCAGTGCGCGGCTGAGCGTCTTCAGAATCTTCTCCTCGTCGTCGACGAGGAGAATGGAGCCGCGGTGGGCCATCAGCGGAGCGGCAGCTCCAGATGGATTTCCGTCCCCCGGCCGCGCGCGCTCGACACCGCGATCGTGCCGCCGAGCCCTTCGATGATGTTCTTGGCGATGGGGAGCCCGAGCCCGGTGCCCCCACGCTTGGTGGTGAAGTACGGATCGAAGATGTGCGCCAGATCCTCCGCGCCGATGCCGACGCCGCGATCGGCGATCGTGATGTGCACCCGCTCGCCGTTGGCGGCGGTCGCGAGCGTCACCTCGCCCTCGCCGTTGGCGGCGTGCCGCGCGTTGACGAGCATGTTCACGAGCGCCATCCGCAGCCGTTCCTGGTCGGCGGTGATCGGCCTCAGCTGCTCCTCGAGGCGCAGGACGATCGGCGCGCCGGGGCCCGCCGCCTGCGCCGCCGCCGCAGACGCGCGGCACAGCGCGTTGACGTCGACGCTGGACAGGTCGAAGCGGATCGGACGCGCGAAGTCGAGCACTTCGTTGACGATCCGGTTCAGACGTCCGACTTCTTCGTCGATGTCGGCGGCCGCCTCGCGCATCGCCTCGGCCGTGACGTCGGGCTGGCGCAAGGCGTGCAGCGACGCCTTGATGATCATCAGGGGGTTCCTCACTTCGTGCGCGATGACCGTGGACAGCCGTCCGAGCGACGTCAGCCGCTCCTTCTGCGACATCTCGCGCTGGAACCGCGCGATCGAGTCGGTCAAGGTGTTGAAGGTCGTCGCGAGCAGCCGCGCGTCCTCGTCCTGCCACCGATCGCGGTGGCCGGGCGCGATCTTCCGCGTGAGATCGCCGGTCGTCGCCACCTCCCGCATCACGTTGGTGATCGCGGCGAGCGGCCGCGCGATCGTGCGCGCGACGATGAAGCTGAACGCCATCGCGAGGACGATGGCGACGACGCCGGTGACGCCGAACGCCGTGTGAATGGCTTGCAGCGACTGCAGCTGTTCGGTCCGCGAGCGGAGGATCAGCGCGACCGGTCCGGCGGCGCCGTCGCTGCCGGCCGAGAGCGCGCGGGACAGCACCGCGTACTCCTGGCCGCCGATCTCGACGTGCGAGATGCCGCTCGTGCGCAGCCGCTGCGCGAGAATCGCCGCGTCGTCGCGGGCGAGCGTCGACGCGAGAATCCGTCCGTCCATGCCGAAGGCGAGATCGCTGCCGGTGATCTTCTTCAGCTGGGTGGCGAGCGCGTCGTCGATCAGGAATCCCGCGCTGAACGTCCCGAGGATGTCGACGCGCGGCCGCTCGAAGAGCACCGGCACGGTGACGATCTGCAGGATGCCGTTGGGCTGCGGCAGCAGGCTCACCGTGTCCTTGCCGCCGAGCGCGTCGCGCACGGCCGGCTCATCGACCGCGATGTCCGCAACCTTCGGCGAGTCGCCGACCGAATAGAGCACCTGTCCCTGGCGGTTCGTCACCAGCAGCACGCTCGCGTGCAGCTGCGACTGGTAGCCGCTGGCGATGTCCTCGACCGTCGTCGGGTCGTTGGTGTCGATCGCCGCCTTCAGCTTCGGAAGATCGGCGATGAGGCGCGCCATCAGCGTGAACGTCTGGGAGCGCTCGGCCCGCAGCTGGTCGATTTGCGCGCCGGTCGCGACGATTTCGCGCTCGAGCGTCCGCTCGGCTTCCTGCGTGACGCGGACGTTCACGACGTACAGCGCCGCGATGATGCACAGGACCGCGAGGAAGGCGCTCGCGAGAAAGATGCGGCTGCGCAGCGACGACAGAATCTTCATCGGACCGTGAAGTCCAGCTCCGCGATGCCGCCGTCGGGCACGCTGGCCGCCTTCGGATCCGACGATGTGCCTTCGTGCCACGCAATCACGTTGTAGGTGCCCGGCGGGACGTCATCGATGTGGTAGCGACCGTCGTCGTCGGTGACGCCGAAGAACGGATGGCTGAAGACCAGGATGAACGCGTTCATGTGCGAGTGGATGTCGCAGAACACGCGGGCGATGCCCGGGCGGTCGAATCGAACCGCCCGCGAGCCGCCGGCCGCGTAGCGTCCGAGATCGAAGCGCCGCGTCTTGGAGAGGGAGAAGACGTTGTGGTAGAACCGGTCGGAGTTCGGGAAGTCGACCGTCGTGCCGGTCGTGATCGCGAGCACGTGCGGCACGAACGTCTCGTTGCGCTGATCCATGATCGCGTGGCCGCCTTCTTCCGTCTCGAATGCCCCGCGCGGCGCCGACTCGAGGTACACGACCGATCGCAGCAGGTTCGGCACGTCGCGCGGAGCGGGGCTGCCGAGCTCCGCGACGCCGGGGCGCCGCTCCACCGGGGACGTCGGACGGCGCAGCTCGACGCGTCCGCGAATCGTGCCGGGACGCGCTGCCTGCGTACCCTGCGGGACACACACAAAGGACACGACGGACACGAGGGCGACACAGCCCAAAATCAATCCCCCGCGCGTCCTTGGCGAAATCATCTGATTAGAACCAGAACACGAGTTGCGCGGCCGTCTGCGGCTCTACCCGTCTGAGCGGACCGCCGTCGCGCGTGTTGTACTGGTGCGAGACCTTCAACAGCAGATTCCGCTGAATCGAGAAGCCAATCCCGGCCTCGGCGCGCGTCACCGGCGCGTCCCACGGAGCGGTCGTCGTCGTGCCGTGGACGTCGTTGAAGCCGAGGTGATCCAATCGCGCCGCGACGTAGAGTCCCGGCGCCAGCTTGTAGCGGCCCTCCACGGACGTCGACACCGCGCGCAGCGGTACGGCAATCGCCGGCTCACTCACCACCGGCAGCCGCCATTCGCTGACGATCGTCTCGAACCGCAGCAGCATGTAGTGGCGCGAGTACTCGACGTCGGCTCCCCACGCCGTCTGCGTGAACTCGCGGTCGTGGCCCTCGCCGACGGCAGCCGTCGCCGCCCCGGCGCTGACGAACGGACCGCGCGCGCCGGAGGCGCCGAGGATGAGCCCCGCCACCGGCCGGAATTCCATGCGCGCCGCGTACTGCAGGCCGTTATTGTCGTCGTGGAAGAGCGGGTTCGAGAGTGTGCCCGCCGTAACCGCCACGGTGCCGTTGACGATGTTGTTCTCCGTCGCCGCGTGCATCTGCACGCCGGTATCCCAGTGAAACGCATTGACGAGTGGGAGGCCGTGCTCGAACGTCTGATTGCCGATCTTGAAACGATCTAGCCATCCCAGACCGCGCCGCCGCAACAAATCGTCGGCGGTCTCGGGCAGTGAGTCAGCGCGCAGCGACGTCAAGTACTGATAACCCAGCGGGTAGCCGATGAGCGGATTGTCCGCCGGGTACGTTCGACGCGCGAACGCGCCGAATGTCGGCGGCACCCGACCGAGTTGAATCGTGATGTCGTGCGCCGTCCACGGTTTGACGCGCAGGAACAGCGCGTACGGACTGAGCTCATCGAGATTTTCAGCGCGGACTTCGCCGAGCACGGCGAAGTGATCGCCGGCGTTGACGGTCGCCGACACGTCGACGCGCATCAGCCGGAGTGCCGAGTGATCGTAGTCGGTGAGGTTGAAAAAGCCGGGGTCGACCGTCCCTACCGTTCCCGACACGTCGCCGCTGACGACGACGCGGCCGTCGGCGATTGAGATCGGCTCCGACGGCAGCGTCTGGGCGTGCATCCGGCACGCGAACGCCAACCACGCGAGGCATGCCGCCATGCTCCAGACTTTCATGGTATGGGCCAAATTATAATCCGCCGCGTGAGATCCACGGCGATCGCGCTGCTGTTGCTGTTTTGCGCGGGAGCGCCGTCGGCGCCGGGCCTGCCCGCCGATGTCTTCTCGAGAATTTCACCAGCCTCTGCGGCTCCCGATGCGAGCGATCGGATTTCCCGGATCGTGCCGCTCGCTGAGGGGACGCCCATCCGCGTCGACGCGACCGTCGCCGACGTCATCATTACGGGTTCCAATCGTCCGGATCTCCAGGTGCAGATTGCGCGCCGCGCGCCGACGGCGGCCGACCTGACGCGCTTCGCGCCGATCGTCGAGACGAAGCCGGACGGCGTGCGAATCGCCGTCGTGCAGGCCGACGAAGGAAAGGATGCGAACCTGAAAGCCGAAATCGCGATTGCCTCGCCGGCGGCGGCGGTGTTTCAGGCGATTCGCGTCTTCGAGGGACGCGTGCGGCTCACGAATCTCAAGGCGGCGTGCGACGTCGATCTGCGGCGAGGACCCAT
Source organism: Acidobacteriota bacterium (assembly GCA_003222395.1). Classification (GTDB taxonomy): domain Bacteria; phylum Acidobacteriota; class Vicinamibacteria; order Vicinamibacterales; family CAVVIG01; genus Gp6-AA45. The sequence goes on along the minus strand of QHWB01000032.1, from coordinate 112,491 downwards.
CGACGCGACGGGACTCGCGGGGCGCGTCCGCCTCGAGAGCGGCATCGGCAGCGTCGATGTCCGCGACACCGATCTGACGCCTGGCGGCATGCTGCGCCTGCGCGTCTTCAACGGACCGCTGCGCGTGCGCTTCGCGCGCGCGCCCGCGAACGCGCGCATCCTCGCCGTCACGTTCAACGGCAGGATCGAATCGGATATTCCGCTCACGAAGAAGGACCAGTTCGGTCCGCGCTTCGGCGAGGCGACGCTTGGGTCCGGCGAGCCGGTGATGTCTCTCGATGTCGTGAAAGGTGATATCACGATCACCGTGAACCGTTGAACGCAGAGATCGGGGAGATCGCAAAGAGTATGTGGCGACGTTCTGTTCTAGATACGCGCGCGGGGGTGGATTCCCCACGCGAAGTAAGAAATGTCGTTGGCGACAGAAAAAACGATCAGCATCGTCCCCGGATTCAGGTGCGATAACGAAGCGTCCGGATACGGCGAAATCAGCGTGACCGATTCGAACCGGTCACCCTGCCGCCGCCATCCGCGCGCGACGCGCGGTCGCTGGCCTCTGTACAGGCGTGCGAGCGCGCCGCGATCGTACGAGCCCGCGCGGCCGAACGCGTCCTGCGGGTCGAGCGATTCGATGGTCCAGCCGGCTTCGGCGACCTCGTCGATGCGGCGCTCGGTCGTGCAGATCTGGTAACGGCCCACATGCGGATTTGGCGGCGTAAACAGCGCCGTCAGAACGGGATCGCATCCTTGCATTATCATGAAGAGGATGGCGTACGTCATCTGCGAGCCGTGCATCGGGACCAAGGATACCGCGTGCGTCGATGTGTGCCCGGTCGACTGCATCCATCCGCGCAAGGACGAATCTGCGTTCGCTACGGCCGAGATGCTTTATATTCATCCTGACGAGTGCATCGACTGCGGCGCCTGCGTGCCGGCGTGCCCCGTCGAGGCGATCTACACGCTCGACGAAACCCCGCAACAGTGGGCGGCATTCATCGAGAAGAACCGGGAATACTATGGTTAGAGGCCTGGCTTCCAGCCTCTTCTGAGATACGCATGGGACTCATTGATCACCGGTTTGAAGACAACTTCATCACGACGAGCATCGACCGCGTGCTCAACTGGGCGCGCGAGTCGTCCATCTGGCCGATGGGATTCGGCCTCGCGTGCTGCGCGATCGAAATGATGGCGGCGTCGGCGTCGCGCTACGACATCGCGCGCTTCGGCGCCGAGGTATTCCGTGCCTCGCCGCGCCAATCGGACTTGATGATCGTCGCCGGCACCGTCACGAAGAAAATGGCGCCGGTGCTGCGCCGGCTGTACGACCAGATGCCCGAGCCCAAATGGGTGATCTCGATGGGCAGCTGCTCGAACGCCGGCGGTCCGTTCCCGACCTACAGCGTGCTGCAGGGCGTCGACAAAGTCGTCCCCGTCGACGTTTACGTGTCGGGTTGCCCGCCGCGCCCTGAAGCGTTGCTGTACGGCCTCATGCGGCTGCAGGACAAGATTCGGAAGGAAGGGACCGTGCTGCGCAGGGACCGCGTGATTCCGCTCGGTCAGTCGGAACCCGTCATCATCGGGGAGCGGGTGTGAATCGCGTCATCACGTTCTTCAAGACCATCTTCCTCGTCGACCTCCTCAAAGGGCTGTGGGTCACGCTGAAGTACACGCCGCAGCCGGCGTTCACCTTCCAGTATCCGGCCGAACGGCGTCCGACAGCGCCTCGCTTCCGCGGCGTGCTCAGGCTCCAGACCGAACCGGGGACCGGCGCGCAGACATGCATCGTCTGCGATCAATGCGCCAAGGCGTGTCCCGACGATCTCATCGCGCTCGGCGGACACCGCGAGCCGGGGACGAAGATCAAGGTGCTCGACTACTTCGACTTCAATCTCTCGCGCTGCAGCTTCTGCGGCCTGTGCGCCGAAGTCTGCCCGACCAAGCCGATCAAGGCGCTGATCATGAGCGAGGACTACGAGCTCGGAAGCTATAGCCGGGAAACCCAGATTCTGCGTGTCGATCAGATGTACGACGGCGTTGCAATCGAGCAATACACCCGGTAGCACGGTTTTCGCCGTTCTTTTCGGTTCTTGAAAGCTGCCCCCGCGTAAACTATGGTTCGTGTGCAGCCGGGTAACGGCCCGGTTCTTGTAATACGGCGGTCCGGATTCGCACGTCTTCCTGGAGGGGTCATGCAAAGCGGCATTCGATTCGCCGCGGCGGCGGTTCTGATCGCGGCGGCCTCTTTCGTCATCCGCGCCGACGTTCAGACGCAGTCATTCGAAATACAGCTTCAGCTGGGCGACCTTTTGTACTCCGAAGGGCGGTACAGCGATTCCCTCGAAGCCTACAAGAACGCGCTGCGGACGTCGCCGCAGGACCGGGCGAAGCGGCCGCGCGTCGGCCTCATTGCTTCGGCGCTCCGCGTCGCGGAGTTCGACCTGGCGCGCAAGGAAGCCGAGAAGCTCAATCAGAGCGACCCGAAGAGCCCGGACTCGATGGCGCTGTACGGCGATGCGCTATGGTCGGCCGGCCTCTTCGAGGAAGCCGAGGCCGAGTATCGCGACGCGCTCGGCGCGGCGCCTGAGCTCGCGCGCGGCCATCATGGCATGGCGAAATCGCTCGCCGCGCGCGGGCGGCTCGACGATGCGCTCAACGAAGTGCAGGCGGCGCTGCGAATGTCGCCGCGTGACCTCGAGATTCACCACACGGTCGGCACCATCTTCGAACGTCAGCACAAGTACGAAGAGGCGGCGGCGGCGTACTCGAACTACGTGAACCTGCTGCCGAACAAGGATCACAGCGAGAAAGCCGACTGGTCGCGCGCGGAGATCCGCTTCCTGCGATCGTTCGGCCAGAAACAGCCGTTCGAAACCGATCCGGGCGTGGAGGATCGCGTGTTCACCATCGACTTCCGGCTGGTCAACGAGAAGGTCGTCGTTCGCGCGAAGGTGAACGACGCGTCGGCGCAGGACTTCGTCGTCGACACCGGATCGGAGAACACCGTCATCACGCGGACGACCGCGCAGCGTCTCGGCATCACGCCGATCACCTATACGCTGAGCGCCGGCGTCGGACGCGTCGGCCTGCGCGGGCTGCAGCTCGCACGCATCGACTCACTGGAGCTCGGATCGCTCAAGCTGCGCAACGTGCCGGTGCTCATCAAGAACCCGCCGCTGCGCGACATCCCGGTGAAAGAAACCGAGAGCCTGTCGCCGCTCGCGCTCGGCTACTCGATGATCATCGACTACAAGAACCACAAGCTCACCTTCGGCAAGCACGTGCCGGTCGAGGCGGCGGACTTCGAGCTGCCGCTGCGGATTTATCGCCTCGCGACGGTGCGCGGCATCGTCGATCGCGATCACAACGCGAACTTCGTGGTGGATACGGGCGGCGAAGTGATTTCAATCAGCCAGGCCACGGCGTCGTCGCTGAACCGGCCGCCAATGGGACGCAAGATTGCGCTGAAGGTGTACGGGACGTCGGGCTGGGACGAGGACGCCTTCCTGCTGCCGGGAATCGATCTGTCGTTCGACACGATTCAGTACAAGAACTTTCCGGTGGTCGTCCTGAATCTGGATGCGCCGAGCGCGCTGCTTGGCTTCCAGCTCGGGGGCATCGTCGGCCACAAGTTCCTCAGCAAGTACCGCGTCGCGATCGATCTCGAGCACGCGATGCTGAGGCTGAAGAACGTATCGTAGGGGCGCGGCGCTGGCCGCAGGCGCTGGTCGGCCCCTACGCCTGACTCTTTCTCTTCAGCCGCTCCGCGCGACGCCCGTGCGCGGCGTGACACTCCTGACGCTCTTCCTCCGACTCGACCAGCAGCGGTGGCACGCGGACGCGGCCGCCGGCGCGATCGATCGCGACGAACGTGAGGAACGCGCGGCTCGTCAGCTGGCGCCGGCCCGTCAGCGTTTCCTCTGAATAGACATCGACGCGCACTTCGAGCGACGTGGTGAACACGCAGGTCACGCGCGCCTTGAGGATGATGAGGTCGCCGACTTTGATCGGATGAAGGAATTCCAGGCCGTCGACGGCCGCCGTCACGAGCAGCGTGCGCGTGTGCCGGTGACAGGCGATCGCGCCGGCGATGTCGATCAGGTGCATCACCGTCCCGCCGAGAATGAATCCGAGGGGATTCGCATCGTTCGGCAGCACGACCTGAACCATTTCCGTTTCAGATTCAGCCGCACGCTTCGGTGTGAGCACGACCTCGGTCATCGCGCCGCGATCATAGCTCGCCGCGCGTTCGCTCATCGCGGCGACTACTCCCCGGACAGCACGGCCGGCTCGCTGAACTTCCTGGCGACCTGCTTCAGCAGACCGTCCATCGTCGCGTGGTGGCCGATCACCACGCGCGAGACGAATCGGAAGATCGGATTCGCCACCCAGCCGTCTTCGGTGATCGTCACCACGCTGGCCCGCGTCGAGCCGGGCTCTCCCGCAATCGCGATCGTCCATGTGCCGCCGAAGTTCTTCTCCTGCTCGGTGACGCGCGTGACGAGCCGATGCGGCGGCGCGCTCTCGACCACTTCCACCGGCACATCGGATGCGCGCGCGAGCTCGGTGACGACGGCCCAGACTTCGTCGGGCGACCGGTGAAGGCGGAGCGAACGGCTCGCCCGGTGATTGCGCGGCAGCATGGATCCGATCGCCGCGATCGCCACGATCAGCACGGCAAGGCCTGCGACGCCGATCGCGACCCATTTCATCTGGAAAGCGGTTGCTGGTTGCTGGTTGGTTGCTGGTTGGTTGCTGGTCGGTTGCTGGTTACCGGATGGTGACGGTCCCAGCAACCGCCAGCAACCAGCAACCAGCAAGTTTACGTGTCAGAAGTCGTATCCAATCCAAACAGCGAAGCGCGGCTTGCGGAAGTTGGAGCTGCCGCCCTGCGTCGCGAACAGCACGTCTTCCCAGTCCTTGTTGAACAGCGTGCGCCACGCCCAGTCGAAGTGGATGGGGAAGCCGAGCGCGAACGTCTCGAGGCCGATGCCGTACGAGGCACGCCCGTCCTTCAGACGGAAGCCGCTGATGTTGCGCGCCGGGCCATAGGTGAGTACCGGAGTGCCCGCCAGATCCGTCAGTGGGTTGCCCTGCGAGTCGACCTGATACCCGGTGATCGGCCTGCAGATCTCGGAGCTGCTCGTCGCGAACCTGTAACCGCCGCCGCTGCACGTGTCGCCCGACGGCTGATGATCGAACCACGCGCCGCCGACGCCCGCGAAGAAGACGCCGCGAATGCCGCCGATGACGCCGATGGGCGTCAGCGCCGCCTCGATGAGCGGGAAGCGCAGCTCCGCGTCGGCGAACACCGTGTTCTGGCCGGCGAACTCGAGGTAGTTGTAGCCGCGCAGCTCGGAGTTGCCGCCGAAGTACAGGAAGTCGGGGAAGTCGCCCTTGCTCTTGAATCCGCGGAACCGCGTCGCGAGCAGGCCCGATCCGCCGAGCCGCAGGTAGTGGCGGACGTCGGCATCGAAGGTCTGGCGCGAAAGCATCGATCCGATCTTCGGCGACGCGTCGTAGGCGAGCCGCATCGTATTGCCCGCGAGCGGTCCGAACTCGCGGAAGATGGTCGTCTCCTGGACGAACGCCGCGCCGAGCGGCATCAGCGTGCCGTTGCGGAACACCGCCTGGCCGAACGTCGCCGCCTGGTAGGCTTCGGCCTGCTGCTGCAGCCCCGGATCGTTGTACTCCTCGTTCAACTGGAGCAGGCCGCCCGACAGCTCGAGGCGGCGGTAGCGATCGAGCGGGTAGATGCCGATCGCGCTGCCGCCGCGGATCGTCCGCGTCGCGATCGCCAGGTCGCGGCTGATGAACGGCGAGTACGACGGATCGAAGAAGACGCCGCCGAGCGAGCCGTAGAAGAACACCGTCTGCGAGTACCCCTGCAACGCCCACTGGAAGCGGCTCGACAGGTTCACGTAGGAGAGCGACAGCGTGCGGTACTGCGAGATCGACGCGGCGAACAGATTGATCTGCTGATCGCCGGTCATGTCGCCGAAGCTCACCTGCGATCCGCCGAAGATGTCGCCGTTGCTCGTCACGCCGACGTTAATCGGCGGGCGCCCCTCGAGGAACATCTTCTCGAAGGTGCCCTTCTTGCGGATGTTCTCCTTCACCAGTGTGTGCTGCAGCGGCGCCTGGAAGTCGATGACTTCGGTCGGCGCGCCGAAGTCGGCGCTCGCGGCCGTGTGCAGCGGCTCCTTCCGCTCGAGCGTGTGGATGCTGTACTCGCCCTTGTAGTAGCTGATGAACGCGATCCGGTTCGACTTGCCGTCGTTCAGCACGACCGGCGACCAGTTGCCGCCGAGCGCGTCGGTGTACTGCCGCAGCTCGCCCGACTTCAGATCGAGCGTCCAGATGTTGTAGATGTTGCCGTTGCGCGCGACGTCGGGCTCGAGCGGCACCGCCGGATCGGTCGCCGTCGACGAGAACACGATCGTGTGATCGTCGATGAACTGCGCGGCGGTCTCGTCCTGCGTGCCGAAGGTGAGCTGCGTCTTCTTCTTGGTGTCGACGTCGAGCCGCCACAGCTTGTTGTTGCCGCTGACGCGCACGTTGTAGACGATGTACGTGCCGTCGAGCGAGTACACCGGCGCCGCGTCGGAGAACTTGTCGTCGGTCAGATTGATGATCGCCTTCGACTGCAGATCGATCGTATAGATATCGCCGACGCCGCCGCGCAGCGCGTCGAACACAATCGTCCGGCCGTCGGGCGAGAAGTTCGGCGACTCGGGCTCGTCGACCGTCGCCATCGGGATCCGCAGCTCGACCTCGCGCGTGAGCACGTTCTGGACGATGAGCGTCCGCTCCTTCTCGGTGCGCACGAAGTACGCGAGCCGGTCGCCCCTCGGCGACCACGCCATCCACGGCATCTCGAACCGCTCGCCCATGAAGACGATGTGATCGAAGCCCATGTCCTTGTCGAAGCCGCGCGTGAGGTTGCGGACGATCGAGCCGTCCTTGGTCGACAGCAGGATCACGTCGAGCTCGCGGTCTTTTCGATTCACGGTCGCGATCGCCATCAGATCGCCCGAGGGCGACGGCGCGATCGTGAAGGCGTCGGCGTAATTGGTCTTCTCGCGGTTCGGCGAGAGATCGCGGCCGTAGTCGGCCGGCCGCTCCTTGTCGCGGAACGGCTTGAACCGATCCTTCAGATAGCGCTCGAAGGCCTGATCGAACTCGTCCTTCTTCATGCGGAGCGCTTCTTCGTACGCGTCCTCGCCGCCGCCGATGACGCTCTTGCGCAGCGCGAACAGGAACTGGCGGATGCCTTCCTTCCCGTACTTCGCCTCGATGAACTCGAAGACCGCGTGACCGAGGTTGTAGATGAGTCTCGGGTTGTTCGTGTTGCCGTAGCCTTCGAGCTCGGTCATCTTCGGCACGATGTCGGCGACCGCCGCGTCGCGCACCGACATGAGATCGATCGGATTCCACTGCGCGCGCTCGTAGTCCGACAGCCCTTCGTTCACCCACAGCGGCACGCTGCGGCGGATGAGCGACTGCGGGATGATGTCGAACTCGAAGATGTGCGTCAGCTCGTGCGTAATGAGGCCGTACAGCTGGTCGGGCGGCTCGTCGATCGGCAGCAGCATGCGATCTCTCGTCGGCTCGGCGAACGCCGCGACGCCTTCCGACGAGGCGTCGGGGCCCGCGACGTTCTGCTGCTCGAACTCGCTGTGCGTCTTGAACAGCATCAGCGGCACTTTGAAGGAGAGATCGTGTTTGAGATCGGCGCTGATCTGCTGATACGCGCTCTCGGCGTAGCCGGCGACCCGCTCCAGGTGCTGCTCGATCTCGGGGTAGTAATAAATCTCGAAGTGATCGGTGGTGTAGATCATCCACTTGAACTTGTCGTAGTGGATGTTGTTCTTGCCGAAATAGGGGACCAGCGACGTCTGCGCGCCCGCCGGCGTCGCGCCGCCGGTCACGACGATCGCGGCGAGGAGCGCGGAGGCAGCGAAGGCAGGGGACAACAGCGGCACGCGCGTGCGCATAAGCAGATACCTCGAAAAGTGTCGGGCGATCTTACTGTTGACGCCGACGTGTCTGCAAACCGCATGCTCGGCGATTCAGGCTTCTTTCACGTGTTCTGTCCTCTCCCGGGCGCGCGCGCCGACCTTTTCGGGCGACAACGCCTATGACAACGCTATACTGAGTGCGCCTCCCGCTCACGCTCGCGAAGCCGCATTCAGGAAGGCTTGCCACGCCGAAGGTCGCAAGCCGATAAGCACGAGGGCTTGCTCGCCCCGAAAGGCGAGCGAAGGCAGAAAGGGGCTTGCCCGCCGGAAGGTCGCCGAAGGCGAGCGAAGGTGGGAATAAACCATGGCCCGAAAGGGTTTACGTGCGGTGTCGCCTGCATTCGAGGCCGAAGCGCTCCAGGCGCTCGACAGCCTCTATCGCACCGCGCTGCGGCTGACGCGGGTGCCGGCCGACGCCGAAGATCTCGTGCAGGAAACGTATCTCAAGGCGTTCCGATCCGCCGGTCAGTTCGAGCCCGGCACGAACCTGAGAGCCTGGTTGTTCACGATTCTCCACAACTCCGCCCGCAACCGCGCCCGCGATCGGGCCCGCGACGCCGTCGCGATCGACAGCGAGCTCGTCGATCGCGCCGCCGAACAGGGACCGGGAGGGTTCTCCGCCGGCGGCCCCTACGAAACGCCGGAGACGCTGCTGCTGCGCGAGACGCTCGCGCCGGAGCTGCAGGCGGCGATTGACGAGCTGCCCCTCGTGTTCCGCCAGGCGGTGTGGTTACGCGACGTGGAAGAGTTTTCGTACGCCGAAATCGCGGAGATGCTGTCGATTCCGATTGGCACCGTCATGTCGCGCATCTCGCGCGGCAGACATTTGTTGTTCGAGCGCCTGAATCACCTGCGGCCTGTCAATGCCTGACTGTAAAACCATCGATCCGCTCGTCACCCCATACGTCGACGGCGAGCTCGCCGAGACCGATCGGCGCAACGTCGACGAACACGTGCACCGATGCCCGCCGTGCCACTCGCGCGTCGCCGCCGAACGCGCCGTGCGCGCGCTGATTCGCGACCATCGTCCGGCGCTCGAATCGCGGTCCGCGCCGCCCGCGCTGCGCGCGCGATGCGCGGAGGCGGCGCGATCGACAGACGCTCGCCTGACCGCCTTCGCCAAGGCTCCGGCGGTCCGCCGAAGCGTTTTCTTCAACCTCGCGGCCTGGCGCGCGCGCGCCGTGCCCTTCGCGCTCGCGGCATCGCTCGTCGTCATGGTCGGCGGCGCGTTCCTCTATCAGCTCACGGACTCGTCAGCGCGCGTGCTGGCGGCCGAGCTGACGGCGGACCACATGAAGTGCTTCGCGATGAACGCGATGCTCGGCACGCACGAGCAGCCCTCGACGGTCGAAAGCGCGATGGTGTCGGGCTTCGGATGGCAGGCGCATCTGCCGCAGGACGCGGCGAGAGTCGGGCTCGAGCTCGTCGGCGCGCGTCCCTGCCTCTACGGTGAAGGCAAGATTGCCCACATCATGTACCGTCACGAAGGACGGCCGGTCTCGGTGTTCATGCTGCCGAACGCCGCGCGCGCCCAGCAGTTCGTCGAAGTGCTCGGCCACGAGGCGGCGATCTGGTGCGTGGGCAACCGCACGTTCGTGCTCGTCGCGCGCGAGCCTCGGCTGGAAGTGGTGCGGCTCGCGTCGTATGTGCAGGCTTCGCTACACTGATCTTGCAGGGATTAGGGATTAGGGACTAGGGATTCGGATCAGGATTCGGGTAGCGAGCGGAAGTTCGAAGCGGAGTTTGATCATGAACATGCGATGGGTCATGGCCACGGTGGGCGCGCTGGCGCTCGCGCTGCTGACACTGAACGCCGATCCGTGGACGGAGCTCTTCGATCATGTCGACGCGGGCGCCGTTGCGGCGGGCGGCGCGTGTCCCGCCACTGCCAAACCGGCGAATCTGAACTTCACCCTGAAGGACATCGAGAACAAGGACGTCAAGCTGGCGGCGTTCAAGGGCAAGGTGATCCTGCTCGACTTCTGGGCGACGTGGTGCGGCCCGTGCAAGATCGAGATTCCGTGGTTCATCGAGTTCCAGAACAAGTACGGAAAGGCCGGCCTCCAGGTCGTCGGCGTCTCCATCGACGACACGCTCGACAAGCTGAAGCCGTACGTCGCGCAGGCGAAGATGAATTACACGGTGCTGCAGGGACTGGACCACGACGACCTCCAGGATGCGTTCGGTCCGATGTTCGGCGTGCCGGTGACGGTCCTGATCTCGCGCGACGGCAAGAGCTGCTTCAAACACGTCGGCCTGTCGTCGAAGCCCGCATTCGAAAACGAAATCAAGAGTCTTCTGTAGGGGCGGAGCCGCCCGCGAGGAGCTTGCTCTGCCGGCGGCGACCTGGCGTGATATGATCGGGGTCGATGTTGAAGGGATTCACGCACGCGCGCCTCGCCTGCGGCTGCCGCATCGCGTTCCGCGAGGGTGTCGAAGGCAGCCCGGTCACCGTGGTCGTCGACGAGAAGTCGCCGGCCTGCGCCATCCCGCTCCACGTGCGCGATCTGCCGCTCTACGATTACCGCGAAGCGCTGCGCGCATCGACGCGACTCGGACCGCCCGAGGAAGAAGAGTTCGAAGAAGAGGGCTGAGCACCCCTCCTTTCGTCACCCGCTGAGCGCCGTTCGTCGGTAAAATGCCCGCAGGACCCTGGTCCTGCATTTCTTTTGTACCCGTGACAATTCACACCGAACCATCCGGGAGCGACCTCTCGCGGCTGCGAATCAACCGCGACGCGCCGCCGCGCCTTCGATGGCTGCCGTGGGTCGCCGTCGTCGTGCTGGCGGTGTCCGCGGCCGGGTTGTATCCGCGCGTGCGCGCGCTCGTCGCCGAACGGCAGGCGCCCGAAGTCGACGTGGTGCGCGCGACGCAGATCGTCACGACCCCGGGCGGTTCCACCGCCTTGCCCGTCCTCGTCGCGACCGGCTACGTCGTCGCGCGGCGCAGCAGCGACGTCGGCGTCAAGGTGGGCGGACGCATTGCGACGCTGAGGTTCGAGGAAGGGACGCGCGTGCGCCGCGGCGCCGTCATCGCCGAGATCGAGCATGCGGACATCGACGCGCAGCTCGAGGCCGCGCGCCGCGCCGTCGCCGAGGCCGAGGCGATGCTGGCGCAGACCATCGCCGCGCGCGACGAGGACGTGCGCAACCTCGATCGCCAGCGCGCGCTCGCGAGAGACGGCATCACGACGAACGCGAACCTGACGGCGGCGGAGGCGGCGGCGGCCGTCTCGGCCGCGCGCGTGAAGTCGGCCGAGGCGGCGATTGCGTCGGCGCGCGCGCGCGTGCGCGTCGCGGAGGAAGCGCTCGAGAACACGAACGTGCGCGCGCCGTTCGACGGCGTGGTCATCAAGAAGCGCGCGGAGGTCGGCGAAACGGTGTCGCCCTTCGGCGTCCAGGGACAGGCGTCGCGCGAAGGCGGCGCCATCGCGACGATTGCCGATCTCGGCGAGCTCGAGGTGCAGACCGAGGTCAGCGAGAACAGCGTTGCCAAGCTGACCCCCGGGATGCCGGCGGAGGTGACGCTGCAGGCATACCAGGGACAGACGTATCGGGGGCGGCTGCGGCAGATCTTTCCGTCGGCCGATCGCGCGAAAGCGATCGTCGAGGTGCGCGTCAGCATCCTGGACGCCGACGCCCACGTGAAACCGGAGATGACCGCGAGCGTCACGTTCCAGGAGCCGGCGAGTCAGCGTCGGGGCCAGACTGGGAGTCAGATTGGGGCCGACCCCATCGTGACGGTCCCCAAACGGGCGGTTTCCGAGCAGAATGGACAGTCGATCGTCTGGGTCGTCACCGACGGAACGGCGGCGCGGCGTCCGGTGGCGCTCGGCTCCGAGCGCATCGATCAAATCGAAGTGAAGAGTGGCGTGATGGCCGGCGAAACGGTGATCATCAATGCGCCCGCGGGTCTGACCGACCGGGCGCGCGTACGAGTCAAGGGCAGCTGAGGGGACATGGCACTCATCGACCTGCGCGACGTCTCGAAGTCGTATCGCCGCGATGCGCTCGAGATTCCGGTGCTCAACGGCGTCACGATCACCGTGCCGGCGGGCGACTTCATGGGGCTGATGGGACCGTCGGGATCCGGCAAGTCGACGCTCCTCAACCTGCTCGCCGGCATCGATCGGCCGACGCGCGGTTCGATTCGCGTCGCCGACACCGAGATCAGCAGCCTCTCGGAGCGCGCGCTGGCCGGCTGGCGGGCGCGGCACATCGGCTTCATCTTTCAGCTGTACAACCTGATTCCGGTGCTGACGGCGTTCGAGAACGTCGAGCTGCCGCTGCTGCTGACGAGCCTCTCGAAGAAGCAGCGCCGCGATCACGTGATGACCGCGCTCGGCATCGTCGGGCTCGGCGATCGCGAGAAGCACTATCCGCGCCAGCTGTCGGGCGGACAGGAGCAGCGCGTCGCGATTGCGCGCGCGATCGTGACGGATCCCACGCTGCTGCTCGCCGACGAGCCGACCGGCGATCTCGATGCGAGGTCGGCCGGTGAAGTGCTGACGCTGCTGCAGCGGCTGAACCGGGAATACAACAAGACGATCGTGATGGTGACCCACGATCCGCACGCCGCCGAGCGCGCGGTGCACGTGCTGCATCTGGAGAAGGGCACACTGGTCGAGCAGGTGGAATCGCGGGCGTGAGAGGATCGACTTCGCTCGCCTGAAAGGCTCGCGCTACAACGTCGTCGACGTAGCGCTACAACGTCGTCGACGTAGCGCTACAAGTCGTCGACGTAGCGCTACAACGTCGTTGACGTAGCGCGAGGCTTTCAGCCGAGCGAAGGAGACCCGCGCGCTCCCGGGCGAGACAGCAGCGAGCGGGGCAGAAAAAAATGAAATTTGCGCGACTGGTTCTCAAGAGCGCGCGCCGCAGCAAGCGGCGGACGGCGCTGACGATCCTCAGCGTGGCGATCGCGGTCTTTCTGTTCGCGTCGCTCCGCGCCGTGCTCGACGGCTTCAGCGCCGTCGCCGAAGCGAGCTCGTCGACGCGCGTCGTGACGATTCGCTCGACGTCGATGATCTTCAACATGCCGACGAGCCACGCCGACGTCATTCGCGGCATCCCCGGCGTGCAGGACGTGACGTGGGCGAACTGGTTCGGAGGCATCTACAAAGATCCGAAGAATTTCTTCGGCCAGTTCGGCATCGATGCCGAGAGCTACCTGCGGATGTATCCGGAGATCCTCGTGTCGCCCGGGGAGAAGCGCGCCTTCCTCGAGGATCGCACGGGGGCGCTGGTCGGCGACGGCCTGGTCCGGAAATACGGCTGGCACGTCGGCGATCGCATCGTCATCCAGCCGGGCATTCCGTACTACGGCACGCAGGACTACACGTTCACGATCCGCGGCGTGTACAGATCCGGCGCCAGCAACGTCGACAACCAGACCTTCCTGTTCCACTGGAAGTATCTCGACGAGCGCGCGGGCGGCGCCGGTCAGGTCGGCTGGTACGTCACGCAGCTTCGGAACCCCGACGATGCGGCGCGCATCGCGATGGTGATCGATCAGAAGTTCGCGAACTCTCCGTACGAAACGAAGACGGATACCGAAAAACAGTTTTCGGCGCAGTTCGCGTCGATGCTCGGCAACCTGAACCTGCTCCTCGGCAGCGTCGCGCTCGCGGTCGTCATCACGACGCTGTTCGTCGCCGGCAACACGATGGCGATGTCGGTACGCGAACGCACGACCGAGATCGCCGTGATGCGGACGCTCGGCTACCCGGCGTCGACGATCTTCCTGCTCGTGGTCGGCGAGGGTCTGATGGTTGCGATTGTCGGCGGCGCGATCGGCGCCGGCCTCGCGCGCCTGGTGATCAACGGCGAATACCTCGGGATGGCGGGCGGGTTCATCCCGGCCTTCGGCGTCAACAACTGGAACGTCGTCGTCGGCCTCGGACTGAGCGTGCTCATCGGCATCCTGGCGGCGATGATCCCGGCGACCATGGCGTCGCGGCTGAAGATCGTCGATGCGCTGCGGCGCGTGGCTTGAGAGCAAGTAGGGATTAGGGATTAGGGACTAGGCATGGGGCTGGTGAGCGGCTACAACCTGCGATCGATGCTCGTGCGCAAGGGTACGGCGGCGATGACGGCGATGGGCATTGCGATGGTCGTCGCCGTGTTCGTGATGACGCTGGCGATCGCGCAGGGCTTCCGGTCGACGCTCGTCGCGAGCGGATCGACGGGCAACGCGATCGTGCTGCGCAAGAGCGCAACGTCGGAGACCGTCAGCGCGGTGCTGAAGAATCAACTGCCGATCATCGAATCGATGGCGCAGGTGGCGCGCGACGGCGACGGGCATCCCCTCGCGTCGCCGGAGCTCGTCGTCATCATCTCGCTTCCGCGGATTTCGGACGGCCGGCCGGCGAACGTGCCGCTGCGCGGCGTCGGCCCGCGCGCTTATGAGGTGCGCGACACGCTGCAGATTGTCGAAGGGCGGCGCTTCGTGCCCGGCACGCGCGAAATCAACGTCGGCCGGCAGGCGGTCGGCCGCTTCCGGGGGCTCACGTTCGGCAGCGACGTGAAGTTCGGCGGCGCGACGTGGAAGGTCGTCGGCATCTTCACGGCCGACGATGCCTCGTTCGAGTCGGAGGTATGGGGCGACGTCGATCTGATGATGCCGGCGTTCCAGCGCGGCGGCTACCAGTCGGTCACCGTGAAGCTGAGCGATCCGGCGGCGTTCTCTTCGTTCGACGTCGCCATGGGCGCCGACCCGCGCCTCGATCTCAAGCCGCAGCGCGAACGCGAGTACTACGAAGGACAGTCGGAAACGACCGGCACGCTGATCCGCGTGTTCGCCACGTTCGTGACCGCTATTCTGTCGATCGGCGCGATGTTCGGCGCGATGAACACGATGTACGCCGCCGTCGCCTATCGCACGCGCGAAATCGGCACGCTGCGCGCGCTCGGCTTCTCGCGGCTGCGAATCGTCACGGCGTTCCTCGCCGAATCGGTCGCGCTCGCGTTGATTGGCGGCGTGATCGGCTGCATCCTCGCGCTGCCGGTGCACGGCCTGTCGACCGGCGCCATGAACATGGCCAGCTTCAGCGAGCTCGCCTTCAAGTTTCGGATCACCCCGGGTCTGCTCGGCGGCGGCCTCCTCTTCGCGGCGATCATGGGCGGCATCGGCGGATTGCTGCCCGCGATCCGCGCGGCGCGCATTCCGGTTGCGCGGGCGTTGAGAGAGATCTGACGCGCCCCTCCGTTGTTTGTCACCCGATCCGAACGTCCGCCACGAGAGGCAGGTGATCGGACGCCACGAGCGACTGGCGCGTGCGCGGCAGCTCGATGCCGACGATCTCGACGCGTCCCGCATAGTAGATGTGATCGAGGTGAAGGATCGGGAAGAGTCCCGGGTAGGTACGCCGCCGCCGCAGGTGATTCCGCAAGTCGACGCTGTTCAACCGCTCGCTCAGCATCTTCGTCGCCAGACCGCGCATCCACTCGTTGAAGTCGCCGAGCACGAGCTTGGGGCCGGCGATGTGCCGATCGCTCACCATCGACGCGAGACGAAGCGCCTGATGCCGCCGCTCGAGGATCGCGGTGCCGAGATGCACGTTGTACAGGTGCAGCGTGCAGCCGTGGACGACGACGTCGACGCGCTGCATGCGCCGCGGCTCGCACGTCTTCCACGAGAGATCGTGCTCGGAGTGATGCATGATCGGAAACCGGCTCAGCACCGCGTTGCCGAACTGGTGGCCGCGCAGCTCGCGCGCCGGCGACATCACCCATCCCATCCCGAGCATCGCGCCGAGCTCTTCGGCGTGGCCGCCGCCGTGCGGCCCCGCGCCGACGACTTCCTGCAGCGCCACGACGTCGGCGTCGATCGTGCGGAGCACCGCCGCGATCCGCTGGGGACGGGTGCGGCCGTCGAGGCCGCGGCAGCGATGGATGTTGTAGGTTGCGACGCGCAGCGTCGGCCGCGCCGGGTGAGTCACTACGCTATGATACCGTCGTGACGCGGACGCTCCTCGCCGGACTGTTCGTCGTGGCGATCTCGTCGGCGTGCGGCGACCCGTCGAGCGATCCGCTCACCCTCGACGGCAACTTCCTGACGGTCGACAACCGCACTTCGCAGGAGTGGAAGCACGTCGAAGTGTGGCTCAACACGTACTATCGCGTGACGACGCCGTCGCTTCCGCCGGGCGGACGCTTCCAGGCGCCGCTCGACGTGTTCGTCGCCGGCTTCGGCCAGCGCTTCGACTTCCACCGCATGCAGGTGAAGGATCTGCGTCTCACCGCGAAGCTGCCGGACGGCAAGCCGCTCGAGTTGAAGAAACATTTTCAGCCGGGAGGATTGGCGGGCTATCTACCCCGGACGCGCTGACGAACCGCGGCGCGTTCGGCAATTTGGCGACGTTCTGTTCCAGATACGTGGGACCCCACGCGAAGTAAGAAAAGTGGGGCGCCGCGAGGAATAAAAAAATGGCCAGACTGAAATCCGAGATCGAAGTGACGTGCCCCTGCTGTCAATCGACGCTCGTCATCGACACGAATCTCGGCCGCATCGTGTCGCATCACGAGCCCGATCGCGGCAACAAGCCGGAGCTGAGCGACGCTCAGCGCATCCTTGCGGAAGAAGCGAAGCGGCGCGACGCGATCTTCCAGCAGTCGGTCGATGCCGAGAAGACGCGCGGCGACGCGCTGTCGCGCCGCTTCGAGGAAGCGCTGCGCCAGGCGAAAGAAGAGCCGGTCACCAAGCCGATGCGCGATTTCGATCTCGATTGAGCAGCCTGAAGGGCTGCGCTGCCGCTTCGATTGGCGTCAGTCCTCGTCTTTGTCGCGGCGGCGGCGGCGCCATGCGTTCTCGCGCCACCAGCGCGCGCCGAGATCGATTGCGAATACGAGAAACACCAGTAGCGCGATGAAGGTCAGCGAAGACACGAGACGCGCCCGAGCTTATCTGAATTCGGGCGGCAACTCCATCCACCGTTCGCGTCCGCGATAGAAGATCGGCTTGCGATCGGGAAACTTCGCGCGAAACGCCTGGTACTTCGCGCGCAGCCTGTCGACGCGCCGGTCCGACGACGCGATCGATCGATGCGGGTAGTCGAGCAGCGATCGCTCGACCTTCCACACATTCCTGTCCGACAACCGCCAGTCGTACTTGCCCATCAACTCGGCAAGGTTGACGACGACGTAGCCGGTCAGGCGGCCGGTGAAGTCGATGTACGCGTCGAAATAGCTCAGGGCCAGCGCGCGCGTCGTGGCGAACGCCGGCTTGCGTCCGTGCAGCCCCGGATCGCGCGACCGCGCGACCGATCCCCAGCGTCCCCGCTCGCGGTACACGAAGATGACGTGATCGAGCTCGTCGATCGACTCGAAGCTCAGGACGAGCGGCGGATAGCCGTGCCGCTCGAGCACGGTCGCGGCGAAGAGCGCCGCCTCGAGGCAATGCGCGCAGCCGTGTTCGACGACGCCGCGGAAGCTGCGCAGCGTCGCGCGGCCGCCCGGCTCTTCGTTGTACGGCAGCGCGTTCAGGTACCGCTGAACGTCGGTCGGCGTCCGAAGCCGCGCTATGAGCCTCCGCTCGCGCGGCGTCAAGCGCGTCGGGATTCGGGATTTGGGACTTGGGATTCGCTTCGGACGTGTCACGAGGCCCGGCGTGTCACGAGGCCCGGCGTGTCACGAGGCCCGGCGAATCCCGAATCCCGAATCCCGAATCACGTCCCGCAGGTCCGTGAGGACCTGACCGGGCGTCCACTCGTTGCCGACGTACGTCTTCACGAGCTTTCCCTCGGCATCGATGATGACCGTCCGCAGGTTGTGGGTAATGTCGCGCGGATCGTTCGACGCACGCGAGACGGCGACGCCGAATCTCGCGGCGAAGCGATCGATCTCGTTCTGATCGCCCGTGAGAAACGTCCAGCGGGTCGGGTCGGCCTTCAACGCCCTCGCGTGCTGTTTCAGCACGCGCGGCGTGTCGGTCGCCGGATCGAAGCTGACGGTCACCAGGCGGACCCTTTTCGCCGCGTCTTCGTCAAGGGATGTCTGCAGCGTCGCGAAATGCCGATCCATCAGCGGACAGAACGTCGCCAGCGGACACTTCGTGTAGATGAAGGTCATCACGACGGTCGATCCCTTGAAGCTGTTGAAGGTCCGCTTCCTGCCGTCCTGATCGACGAACGACGCGTTGGGCACCTCTTCGCCCGGTTCGAGCAGTTTGGGGCCGGACGAAGCAGACGGCATCGGCGCGTCGGCCGGCGGTTTCTCCAGCGGCGCCTGGCCAGTTTTCGTGATCGCGGTCAAGTAAGCATCGTTCGACACGATGACGAGCGTGGCGTCGACGAGATCCCCTGGCGTGAGGCCGTTCAGCAACCGATCGTCTTTCACCGTGTAGGGCATCGTCATGGCCGGCATCAGCCCTTTGATTTCCGAGTGTTTGATCGTAAGGGTCTTGCGCGGCGCTTCGATCGACAGGACCTGGCCCTGGAGTCTGTACGTGTTCTGCGGCTGGCGCTGAGCACAGCAGCTCGCAATCAGCGCGATTGCCAGCGAGTGGAGCAGATGAGAGCGCATATAAACTAGTTTGTCATGATTTGGGTCGGCACCTCGGGCTACAACTATCCAGAGTGGAAAGGCAGCTTCTATCCGGAAAATCTTCCGGCAGCGAAGATGCTGCCGTACTACGCCGAGCGCTTTCCGACCGTCGAGATCAACTACACGTTCTACCGCATGCCGAACGAGAAGCTGGCGGCGGGATGGGCAGCGCAGACGCCGTCACCCTACAAGCTCACGCTCAAAGCGCCGCGGCGGATCACGCACGACAGCCGAATGAAAAACACGGCCTCGCTGGTCAGCGGATTCTGTCAGGTGGCGGGCACGCTCGGCGACAAGCTCGGCGCGCTGCTGTTCCAGCTGCCGCCGAATCTCAAGAAGGATGTCGCGGTGTTCGACGCGTTCCTCGCCGACCTTCCGCCGAAGGTCTGCGCGGCGTTCGAGTTCCGCCACGAGTCGTGGCTCGACGAAGAGATCTTCACGCGTCTGTCCGCGAGAAACCTCGCGCTCTGCGTCGCCGATAGCGGCGAGCGGGGCATTCGGGGCCCCGCGAAGCGTGACCGGACGGTAGGGGCCCCCGGAGTAAGAAAGGTTTCGACGCCGGTTCGCGTCACCGCCGATTACGCGTACTTCCGCCTGCGCGACGAGGGTTACAAACCGGACGACATCGCGCAGTGGGGCGACACGATCGCGCGCGTCACCGAGTCGTGCCGCGACGTGTTCGTCTACTTCAAGCACGAAGAGGAAGGTAAAGGACCGGAATTCGCCAGGATGCTGATGGCTCGCCTCGGACTGACCACATGACCGAACCGTTCGCCATCGCGAAGAGCCACGCCGGCGCGGACGTCGTGTTCCGGCCGTCGATGGCGAACCGGCACGGACTCATCACCGGCGCGAACGCCAGGCCGACGATCGCGAGCGAATGTCGAATGAACGGAGCGCGAAGGGGTCTTATCGGCCGGTCAGCGGATCGGTGGGGACGTCTCTCACGCCGATGACCGCCGGATTCCACAGCACCGGAGGGCGGAACGGCGCCGGCGTCGCGCCGACCACGCGCCGCGCCATGGCGTACGACAGGCGCGGGAAGGCAAAACAGAGCACCGGCACCTCGCGCGCCATGATGCCCTGGACGTCCGCGAACAGCGCGCGGCGCCGGCTCGCCTCGGAGGCCGTCGACACTTCGTCCATCAGCCGATCGATGTCGCCTTCCCACGGCGTCGCGGGGGTGCGCTGGGAAGGATTCCACACGTGCGCGCTGCCGGAGCTGAGCCAGAAGTCTCCGTTCAGCGCCGGGTCCGTGTCGGTCGTCAGAAGCCGAAAATACGCGGCGTCATAGCGGCCGGTCGTCAGATACTCGACGAGCGTCCCGACCTCGAGGCCGACGACGTCAACACGTACGCCGACGCGCGCGAGGCTCTCCCGCAGGACCTGAGCGCCGCGCTCGAGCGACGTGTTGCCCTTTTGTGTGAGCACCGTGAAACGAACGGGGCTGCCATCCACGTCGTCGAGCGTTCCATCGTGGTCTCGATCGACCAACTGCAGTGACGTGAGCAGGCGCGTTGCCGCCGCGAGGTCGTAGGGCGGCGCCGGCGCGTCCACAAACCACGTTCGGTTGCCCGGCGACACGATGCCGGACGAGGGCACGGCGGCGCCGAGATAAACGGCATCGACGAACGCCTGCCGGTCGATGCTGCGCGAGACGGCACGCCTGAAATCAGGATGCTGCAGCCAACGGCTTCGCACGTCCCTGGCCTTCGCGGCGGTCAGATTGATCCAGAACAGATCTCCATCGACGCCGACGCCGAGATCTTCCAGCGCGACCTCACCGGCACGTGACGCCCGTGTCAGCGCCGCCATGTCGGCGGGACGAAGCTCGCTTTGGGTGAGATCGATCGCGCCGCTCCGAAGCTGCAGCGCCTCGGTCGACTGATCGGGCACGATCTCGAGGACGAGATGGTCGAGTTTGGGCAGGGGCCGACCGTCCTGGCGGCGCCAGTAGAACACATTGCGATCGAACGTGAGCCGCTGTCCCGGGTCGTAGCGTCGGAGCACGAAGGGTCCGAGCCCCGCGATGTCCGACGGCGGCGTGGAAACGCCCCACGCGGACTGAAACGTTCCGGCTCTCACACGCGCCTCGAGTCGATGGCGCGGCAGAATTGGAACGCCGTCGAGCAGGCGCAGGCCGGGGCCGAACGGCGACGGAAATCGAATCGACACGATCGTCGCGCCTTCCGATCGGACGTCGAGCGGCCGTCCCCGCACTTGGAGCGTGTCGGCGAGAATGCCCGCCTCCGGCGTCTCGTAAATCGCGCGAAAGGCGAACACGACGTCGTCGGCGGAGAACGGGACGCCGTCCGAAAAGCGCAGCCCCGATCGCAGACGAAGACGATACGTGAGGCCGTCCGGCATCAGTTCCCAGCTCTCGGCAAGCTCCGGCTCGAGCCGGTCGGTGACGCGGTTGACGCGGACCAGCGCCGAATGCGTCAGGAGCGAGACGACAGTCGTCGTGAAATCGCGAGCGACGTAGCGGTTGAACGTGCGAGGCTCGGCGCGAACCGATGCGACGAGCGTATCGGCCCGCGACGGCGCCGCTCGGAAAGCGCGCGGCGCACCGAGCCGCATGAACCCGCCGAGCGCAAGCACCACGACGCCGGCGATGACGACGTATGTCTTCCGCGACATCTCAGGAAACCGCGGCGATCGGCGGGCGGCGGACAACGGGGCGCGTGTCGTCGCCGTCGGCATCGGCTCGCGCGATGGCCAAGCCGATCTCCTGCGCGAGCATGCCGACCGACGCGATCGTTTCGTCGGAAAATCCCGCCGCCTGCGTTCCGTACACCGTGAGCACGCCGAACAGTTCCGCGCCCATGAAGATTGGCGTGCTGATGCAGGCGCGAAGCGCAAGCGATTCGGCGAGGTCTCCGAGATCGAGCCGCGGATCGGCGTTGCGAATCGTACTGCGGTTGACGGCCACCCAACCTGACACGCCGCCGCCGATCGGGATCCGGAGCGACGCGGCGGAGCCGCCAAGGCGCAGTGTCGCATGCGCGACCAGCAGCAGATCGCCGGCGGCACCGACCGCAAACAGACACGCCTCCGCGTCCGCGATGCGAGCGATGCGATCGGCGAAGAGCGCGCGGACGCGCGGCCGCACGGTCGGCAGGCCGGCGACCGTTGGCTCGCGACCGCGTTCGCTCGCCGCCTGCGCCAGACCCGCCACGACGAAGCCGCGCACGTCCGATCCGCCGTGTGCCGCGTCTTCGCGCCGCAGCGCGGGAATCAGCTCGATGAACTTCTCCACGATCGCGGGATCGTAAAAGGTGCCCTTCCGCGATCGCAGGATCTCCATCGCGCGCTCATCGCTCAGCCTGGACCGATAGGGACGATCCGACGTCAGCGCGTCGAAGCAATCGACGACGGACAGGATGCGTGCGCCGATCGGAATTTCCGCGCCGACGAGCCCGTCGGGATATCCGCGGCCGTCCCACTGCTCGTGGTGATGGCGCACGATCGGCACGACAGGGTACGGGAAATCGACCGCGGTCAGGATCCGCGCGCCCATCGTCACGTGCTTCTTCATCGTGTCGTGTTCGACGCGGGTCAGGCTGCTCGGTTTGTTGAGCACGTAGTCCGGGACGGCGAGCTTGCCGATGTCGTGCAGCAGCGCGCCCGCTTCGATGGCCCTCAGGTCGACCGCGCCGCTCACGCCGAGCGTTTTCGCGACGGCGAGCGTGTGACGCTGGACGCGGCGGATGTGCCCGTGCGTGACCTGGTCCTTGGCGTCGACGGCGATCGCGAGCATCTCGACGGCCGCGTGGTACAGGTGCTCGACCTCGCCGACGTGGCGCTGCGCCTCGTCGACGCGCGCCGATGCCTCACGGTAGGCGACGTGCGAAAGGATCAACAGCGGCGCTGCCAGTCCGATCACGGCCAGATTGAGCGTGCCGTCGCTGCCCACCGCCAGGGTGGCGAGCGACGCCGCGGCGAAGTAGTTGATCCCGAGGTACCACGCATGACGCCGCCACATGTCGTACGCCGACGCCCGGTTCTCGAGCGCAATCGCGATTGCCATGAGGCCGCTGTTGAGGAAGAAGAACACCGCGGCCATCGCACCGACGGCGGCGAGGAGCGACGGTGTGCTGGTGAACGCATGCGCGAATCGATCGGCGCCCGCAAGTGCGTGGAAGACTTGGGCCGCCGTCCATGTCGAGATCGCCGGCTCCGCGATGTTGAAGAGCGTGCGATAGAGCCGCCGATGCCGAAGATTCAGCGAGAGCCAGATGCCATCGGCCGCGACCATGAGGGTCGCTGCCGCCGGGCCGTAGAGCAGCACGGAAGCGAAGACGAAGACCTCCGACACCGAGACGGTAACCGGCCGGCCAGGCACGCGGATGACGAACCGCCCGCTCGCAATCGTCAGGGCCGCGAGCAGGACCAGGTAGACGTCGAGCCGCGTGTGACGGATGGCGATCGCACTGTGCAGGAGGACAGCGGCGCCGCCGACGATGACGGCGAGCACGAACGCCCTCAACAGAGGGGACTGCGTCTCTTCGCGCTCGGCGTCTGGTTGCGGCACCATCGCTCGGGCATCGCGCCGTTCATCGTGCGGCATTGGAACCCATGCTGCGCGCGGTGTTCGCCCTCGTCGTTTCAACGACCAGTCAATTCACCCGTCGGTCACGTCCCCGGAGGGCGCGCCAATCGGACGCAAGGATCGACCACATCACCTGATCGCGGCTTTCTTCCCCCTTGCGAAATGCGCCGCGCAGCACGCCTTCGCGCGTCGCGGCCAGTTTCCGCAGCACACCGTTCCCGCGACCGTTCGCGTCGACGGCGCGCGCTTCGAGACGGAATACGCCACGAGGACCGAACACGGCGTCGAAGAACACCGCATCGAGGAACAGCCGCGCGCTGCGCGCAAAAAGACCCGTCCCCCAGTGCGATTCACCGAGGACGAAGCCCCATTCGGCCGTCGAGAAGTCGCGCTCGATCGGCCAGAGTTGGATGATGCCGGCCGGAGTCGTCTGTTGCGGCGGGATGATGCCGAAGCATGCGTGCAACCCGAGCCGTCGCTCCGCCCGCGTCCAGCGGATGAAGCGACGAAAGTCCTCCACGGTCGACGGACACGGCGCGATGTACCGAAGGACGCGCGCGTCGTTCAGGTGCGCAAGCAGAGATGGCGCGTCCTGCAGTCGAAGCTCGCGCAGCATCACGCCGCCGTCGTTCAACACCGGTAAACCTCGACGCCACTCACGGCCGCGTCCGACGGCCGGAGCGGGATCAGTCACGTTTTGATGTATCGCCATGTTGGGTCCGTTTACTTGGCGACGAGGTCGCCGTTCGCCCGCTCCACGTTGCTCCACGACGCCGATGTCGGCGCGATGTTCAGGCTGCTGACATTGCCCCACACCACACGATCGGCGGTGACATCGCTGGAGAGGCTGCCCCACGTCGTGCTCGTGCCAGACGTCTGACCGATCAGACTGTTGCCCCAGATCACCCGATTGCCCCAGACGGAGGCATTGCCGTCCCAGACTGTGCTGTTGCCCCAGATGACGCGGTTGCCCCAGATGACGCGATCGCCCCACACGACGCGCAGCGCCCACGCGGGATCGTTCGTGTAGAGCTGATTGCCCCAGATCACGCGATCGCCCCAGACGACGCGCTGTCCCCAGGCCAGCGTCTGTCTGGCGATCGTCGTCCACGTGTTGACGCCCGTCGACAGCCACCACGCGCTGACCGGCTGATTCGGATCGATCGCAGCGGCGAGTGCGACGGCGCCGCCGGCATTGAGCGCGCCGGCGCCCTGCGTCAGCGTGTCTACGCTCGCCATCGGAAACGCGCTGTACTGCAGCATCGCCTTGACGGCATTCGGCGTCAGCCGCGCGCCGGGATGGTTCTTCCGGCTCGCGTCGAGCATCAACGACACGACTCCGCTCACGACGCCCGCGGCCATGCTCGTGCCGCTCAGTTTCATGAGAGCGATTGGCCCGTCAGTCCTGATCAGTCCGCCTGGATAGGACTTGGCGAGTGTGCTCGACGTCGGCACGTCGGACACCATGTGCGATCCCGGTGCGACGAGGTCGGGTTTCTGAAATCCGTTGTACCACGTCGGCCCGCGCGAGCTGTACCACGCGACGACGTCATCGCCGCGCGTGACGGTTTGAAACGTGTCGAGCGCGCCGACGGTAATCGCGTCTGGCGCGTTGCCGGGCGACGTGATGCCGCCATAACCCGGGACGTGAGTGCTCGGATCTCCGCCGAAGTTACCGGCGGATGCGACGACGACGATGCCGGCCGCAACCGCCTTCTCGACCGCCGCCACGAGCGGATCGTTGAATGCCGGCTCGTAGATGGGATGACCAAGTGAGAGGTTGATAATGTCGATGCCGAGGTTGCTCTTGTTCGCGACCGCGAAGTTGATCGCGTTGATGACGTTGCTGGTGTACCCGGAGCCGTTCTGATCCAGCGCGCGCAACGCGATCAGCCGCGTCGCCGGCGCGATGCCCTCATAGAGATCGTTCGACGTCGCGCCGGTGCTCGCGATCAACCCGGATACATGCGTGCCGTGGCCGAACGGATCCTGCCCGTCGACCTTCGTGGCGCCGCCCGCCGTGAAGTCGTAGGTCACGACGACGTACTTCGCGTCGCCCGACGGCAGCACGCCGGAGTCGATGACCGCCACGCCGATGTTTTCGCCCGCGTAGGTCCGTGGAAGAAGGGCCTCGGTGGCGAGCAACACGTCCTGCGACAGGTATGACGTTGAGAGACTCTTGACCCGGGCGTCGGTCGAGATGTTGATGACCTCCGGATCGCGCGCTGCAGCACGAAGCGCGGTCGCCGATAATTCCGCGACGACGAGGTCGGGCGTCGTCGAAGGGAAGAAATCAGTCGTCGACTCAGAACGGTGGAGGCGCCGCGAGACGCGCGGTCCCGCCGCTGGGACAACCTTGATTAGCGCTCGGATCGACGTCGTCGTCGGATGTTGAATCCAATCGCGCAGCGCACGATCGACTTTGGACGACGGGTTCGGTCGATTCGAAAAGGCCCAGAGCGCTCCCATCAACAGGACGAGCGCAGCGGTCACGGTGCGCAATCGGGACATGGTGCGTGGCACAGTCGCAAGGCGCATACCGCGGAGCACGCGTGATCGCCAAAACGTATGTACTGGTTTCGAAAGAATGAGTTACGCGTGTTAACGGAGCGCTGACGGTTGGCCCGCGACGGTCGGAATGCTCAAGGATGAAACATCGCCCGCGCGGTTCGAATGGCTGTATGGAACACGAGCCGCGATCGATCGCGAAACGCTGGCGTTCTCGAATGGATCGCGTGTCTTGTTCCGACACAGGCCACCGAGACCTGCTCGTCGCTTCACGCATTTGCGCTGTGACGCTGTGTCTCCGGAACATCTGCGAGGCCTGCGAAGAAGTCCACGATTTTGCGCTCCGCCCAGTAGCCGTCGTCCTCATTTCCATTCTTCGGCCCGACGAAGCCGCAATGACCGCCGTGCTCGCAGATGTGGACCTGGATGTGCGGATTGCCGGCGACCCTGCGATCGCGAAACAGTTGTGACGGGACGAACGGATCGTCGTCCGCTGTGATGATCAGCGCGGGCACGGCGATGCGGTGGACGAGGCGCATCGCGCTCGCGCGGTGATAGTAGTCGCTCGCGCTGCGGAAGCCGAAGTAGGGCGCGGTGTACGTCTCGTCGAACTCGCGAACCGTTCGAACCGCGCGGAGCCGCCTGCGATCGAACTGGCCCGGATGGAAGCGTTCCCTGCGCCGTATCCGGCGCTTCAGGTCGCGGACGAAGTTCCAGTTGTAGAGAACGTTCTCACGACGTTCGAGCGCGACGACGCACGGCTCGATTTCGATGATCGGCGAGACGGCCGCGACGCCGAGGAGCGCCGGCGGCGCGTGGCGGCCGTACTCGCCGGCGATCTTGAGCGCCAGGTTGCCGCCCAGCGAGTAGCCGGCCACACCGATGACCGCCAGGCCATCGACGCGCATCAGCTCGTCGACGACGTGGGCGGCGTCGGCCGTCAGGCCGGAATGAAACAGGCCGGAAGACAGATGCTCCGTGTCGCCGCAGTTCCGTTGATTCAGCCGCACGACATTCATGCCCTGCTCGAACGCCTTGGCTGCGAGGCCACGCATGTAGTGCGCGTCGCTGGATCCATTCAAGCCGTGGAGCGCCAGCAGCGTCGCGTGCCGCTGCGGCTCCGTCTGCCAATGACACGCGGCGGCCACGCGCGTGCCTGGCGCGACGTCGAAGAAGCGGCGCGTCGGCGGCGGCAGCCGTGGGAAATCGCGCGGGTTGCCCCAGCTGTAAATCGTCATCGCGTGACCGCCGCGGAGCATTGGCCTCGGGACGAACGCGTCGTGATGCTCACCGTCGCGGACAATCGTGCCCATTCCAGTTCGATCATAATCGGTCGATGCGAATCGCGGTGATCGCGGCGCTGTGGGCCGGTCTCCTCGCCGGCGCATGCGGCGCGCGGCGTTCGGATCCGGACCGCTTCTCGCTCGATGCCGCTTCCCGCACCTATGTCCGTTTGGTACTGGCGCTCGGCGAGCGCGATTCGGATTCGCTCGACAGCTACCACGGCCCGGTCGCATGGCAGGCCGAGGTACGGGCCGAGCGACCTACGCTCCCGCAGATTCGTGCCGCCGCCGCGACCCTTGCGGATTCGTTGAAGACGGAGCGCGCCGCCGCTCAGGAGGACGCGCCGCGCCGCGCCTTCCTGATCGGACAGCTCGAGGCGGTGGCCTCGCGCGTCGATGTGCTGCAGGGTGCGCGTCACGCGTTCGACGAAGAGGCGCGGCTGCTCTTCGGTCTGGACCCTCACGAGCAGGGAGGATCGGCAGACGGACCGGAGGATGCCGGACGCGAGCTTCAATCTGCCGCCGTTCGCGCGGAGCTCGATCGGCTGCTGCCCGGACGCGGAGATCTCGCCGCGCGATACGCGGCGTTCGATCGGCAGTTTCTCGTCGCGCCCGATCGACTCGCCGCCGTCTTCTCGCGCGCCATCGAGGGCTGCCGCGCGGCGACGCGCCAGCACATCGCGCTGCCCGCCGGCGAGCGTGTGGACGTCGACTACGTCCGAGACCTGCCGTGGAGCGCCTTCACGCGGTACGAAGGACGCTTCGTCAGCCGCGTGCTCGTGAACGCGGCGCTCCCGCTGACGGTCGACCGCGCGCTCGATCTCGCGTGCCACGAGACGTATCCGGGCCATCACACCATCGGCGTCTTGCTCGACTCGCGCTTCGGCGAACGGCGTCCGGAGCTCTTCGTCCAACCGTTGTTCAGTCCGCAGTCGTCTCTGCACGAAGCGGCGGCGTCGCTGGGGCCGGCGCTGGCGTTTGGGGATGCGGCGCGGATCGCGTTCGAGCGCGACGTGCTGTTTCCGCTCGCCGGCCTCGCTCCGTCCGGCGCCGCGCGCCACGTCGCCGTCGGCCGCCTCGTCGACCGGTTATGGCCCGTCGAGGCTGACGTGACGCGCCGGTATCTCGACGGCGCGCTCGATTTTCCCCGTGCGGCGGCGGCGCTCGAGCGCGAGGCGCTCATGCCGTCGGCCGAGGCGACGCTGAAATTCGTGAACCAGTTTCGCAGCTACGCCGCGACCTACACGATCGGCCGCGACCGGTTGTCGCGCGTCGTCTCCGGCAGCTGGGCCGCGTATGTGCGTGCGGTGACCGATCCCGCGCAGATCCTGCCGCGAGCGCCCGCCAGGTAATCTTTTGTGACGCGCGCGTCGCGGTTGACGCGCGGCTCGCCGCCACCTAGAGTCTTCGCACGCGTCGCCCGTTCACACGAACCGAATGACAAGGAGCACACGATGCGCAGCTGGATTGCGGCCCTCGCCCTGTCGGTGATCTGCACCGGTTGTTCACGCGGACCCTCTACCCCTGCGGCGGCGGCGCCCGCGCCCGCGCAACCGAAGCTCGGCATCCGGCCGGCCGGCGAGACGGAGATTCAGCCGGACCTGAGCAAGATTCAATCCGAGGATCTGAAGAAAGTCTTCGCGTACATCGACGAGCACATCGACGATCACGTGGTGAACCTGCAGAAGTGGATCCGCCAGCCGAGCATCTCGAACAGCGGTGAAGGCATCCCCGAGAGCGCCGAGATGGTAAAGGGCTTCTTCGAACAGCTCGGCTGCCAGGAGTCGCGCGTCTACGACGTCGGCATCACCGAATGGGGCGCGCCCGGCAACCCGGTGGTGTACGCGCGCTGCGACGAAGGCGCCCCGAAGACCGTGGCGATCTACTGGCAGTACGACACGATGCCGATCACGCAGCCCGACGTCTGGAAGGCGCCGCCGTTCGAAGCGCGAATCGTCGAACAGCCGCCGTACAAGAAAGTTCTCATCGGCCGCGGCGCCACGAACTCGAAAGGTCCGGAGATGGCGCAGCTGAACGCGTTGATGTCCATCAAGGCGGTCACCGGCAAGCTGCCGGTCAACGTCGTGTTCGTCGCGGAAGGCGACGAGGAGCGCATGGACGTCGGCGTTCGCAAGTTCGTGAAGGATCATCCGGATCTCTTCAAGAACGTCGACGCGCTGATCGGCGAATCGGGACAACAGTCGCCGAGCGGCAGCGGCAGCGTCGGCGGCGGGTCCGAAGGATGCGTGTACATCGAGCTGACGACGAGCGGCAGGTCGTGGGGCCGGGGACCGGTCCAGTCCGACATCCATGGCTCGAACAAGCGTTCGGTCGACAGCCCCGCGTGGCGCCACATCCAGATGCTCGCGTCGCTCGTGTCGAAGGACGGCAACACGCCGCTCATCAGGGGCTTCCTCGACGGCGCCGAACCGCTGTCGATGCGCGAGACCGATCAGCTGAAAACGGCCGCGGCGAAGACCGACATGAAGATCGCGGCCGAGAACCTCGGCGTCGCGCGCTTCATCGCCGACGATCCGTTCACGATGCTGAAGATGGGGCGCTACGGCACCTCGTTCAACATGGACGGCATCTGGGGCGGCAACATGTACGCGGGCGGCGCCGGCGCGATCCTGCCGAACAAGATCACGTCGAAGCACAACATGCGGTACATCCCCAGGATGAACGGCCTCGAGATGGTGAAGCGGATCCGGGAGCAGCTCGATCGCAACGGATACCAGGACGTCGAGATGAAGATCATCGGCGACGTCCCCTGGTCGAAGATGTCGTACGACACCGACATCGCGCGCGCGATGACGCAGATGTACGACCAGTTCAACATCCCGCACGGGGAGCCGGCGCAGTACGCGACGATCCTGGGCGGCTACTGGCCGTCGTACCTGTTCTCGAACCAGGAAGTCGGCCAGCGCGTCGCGCCGGTGTCGATGCCGATCGGCATGGGCGGCGCCGGCCACGGCGGCGGCGCGCACGCGGCGAACGAGTTCTACGTCATCGAGGGCGCCGGCAAGGTGTACGGAATGGCCGGCGCCGAGAAAGCGCAGGCGGCGATCTTCTACAACTTCGCCGGCACGAACGGCCCTCCGCCGGCGCCGCGCAAGACGAACGACTAACGTTGTCAATCGTAAATCGTCAATTGTCAATTGAGTGATGGCCGCCGTCCCGTTGATCGCCGTCCGCGATCTCGAGAAAACCTACGCCATGGACGGCCCGCCTGTGCACGCCCTGTGCGGCGTCACGCTCGCGATTCAGCGCGGCGAATTCGTCGCCGTCGTCGGGCCGTCCGGCTCCGGCAAGTCGACGTTGATGCACATTCTCGGCTGTCTCGATCGGCCGACAAGCGGCACGTATCACCTCGACGCCCGCGACGTGTCGCGTCTGTCGGACGACGATTTGTCGGCAATCCGGAATCGGCAAATCGGGTTCGTGTTCCAGGGCTTCAACCTGCTGGCGCGGACCTCGGCGCTCGAGAACGTGGAGCTGCCGCTCCTGTACGCGCACCGAAACCGCATCGCGCCGGCCGAGCGCCGTGTCCGCGCGCTGCGCGCGCTCGGTGCCGTCGGGCTCGCCGATCGGGCGAGTCACTTCCCCAATCAGCTGTCGGGCGGGCAGCAGCAGAGAGTGGCCATCGCGCGCGCGCTCCTCAACGATCCCGCCATTCTGCTGGCCGACGAGCCGACAGGAAACCTCGACAGCCGCACCAGCATCGAGATCATGGAGATCTTCCAGCGGCTGAACGCGCAGCGAGGCATTACAATCGTCCTCATCACACACGAGCCGCAAGTGGCCGCGTACGCGTCGCGCATCATCCAGATCATCGACGGCCGCCTCGTGACGGATTTGGCGAACGCCTCCCACCGCGCGGCGGCGGCGGAGCTGGCGGGGGGTGGGCACGGGTAATGAAACTGAGTTTGGTGGTTTAGGTGGCGTTCCGATCCAGCCTGGCGATTGCCGTCCGCGCGCTCGGTCGCAACCGCCTGCAGACGTCGCTGACGATCGTCGGCATGACGATCGGCGTTGCCGCGGTGCTCGCGATGATCGCGATCGGTACCGGCGCCGAAGCGGCGATCGGCGATCAGATTCGCGCCGCCGGCATGAACCTGATCGTGGTGACGGCGGGCAACTACAAGGTGAAGTCGACCGACGATTTCGGCGGCGGCGCGGTGGAGCCCTCCGCCGCGCTCGGATTGCCCGATCCGTTGTGGCGGCGGGCGCTCTCGCTGGTCGAGCCGACGCTCGTCGCGCACCCGGAAGACGATCCGATGGAGAAGCACGATCACCCGACGGCTCGCCAGCGGCTCGGCGACAGCGAAGCCGGGCTCGGATCAGCCGCGACGCTCACCTCCGCCGACGCCGACGCGATCCGCCGTATTCGCGGCGTGCAGTACGTCGCCGAGGGACTCCATCAGAACGTGCACGTCGCGGCGGACGCGAAGCGGTGGTTCACGCGCCTGCACGGCACCGATCTGCAGCTGCCGCTCATCCGGCGCGCGTGGACGTTCCCGAACGGCCGGTTCTTCAGCGCGCGCGAGCAGTCGCGCGCCGAACAGGTCGTCGTCCTTGGCGCCGTCGCGGCAGAGCGGTTGTTCGGCGGCGAGAATCCGGCCGGGCGAAGCGTTTCGATCTGGAAGCAGCCGTTCCGTGTGGTCGGTGTCGTGACGACCGCGAGCTGGATGGTGGCCCCGGCGCCTGGCGATGACCAGTTCGACGCAGTCTATATTCCGTTCACGACGGTGCACCGTCTGCTGAATCTCACGAAGCTGAACGACATCACGATCACGGCGGCCTCGACCGGCGAGGTGTCTCGGATCATGAACGACGTGACGATGCTGCTGCGCGCGCGCCACCGCATCACCGACGAGACGCCCGACGACTTCACCGTGACGACGCAGGCGCGCCAGGCGCTCGCGAAGGGAGGGCTGCGGCCCGACGTCGCGCGCGCCGTCGTCGGTAACGTGTCGGGGCTGGACAAGGTGACGCTCGAGCAGCTGGGGAAGACGCTCGATCGCGCGACGCGGACGATGACGGCGCTCCTCGCGGGCATCGCCGCCGTCTCGCTCCTCGTCGGCGGCATCGGAATCATGAACATCATGCTGCTGTCGGTCACCGAGCGGACGCGCGAGATCGGCGTCCGCCGCGCGGTCGGCGCGCGTGCCCGCGACGTCCGGTCGCAGTTCGTGCTCGAGGCGATGACGCTGAGCGTGACCGGCGGCGTCGCTGGCGTCTGCCTTGGTCTGGTCGTCGCCAGCGGCCTGTCGCGCTACCTGCACTGGTCGACCACCATCTCGCCCGGCGCGGTGGTCGTGTCGGTGAGCGTCGCGGCCGCCGTCGGCATCTTCTTCGGCTGGTACCCGGCGCGGCAGGCGGCGCGCCTCGATCCGATCCAGTCCCTGCGGTACGAATAGCGGATGCTGCGGACCAGCGTTCGCCTCGCCATCCGCGCCCTCGGCCGCAATGCGCTGCGTACGATCCTGACGATGCTCGGGATGATCATCGGCGTCGCGGCCGTGATGACGATGGTGGCGCTCGGGAACGGCGCCCAGGACACCGTGGAGCAGGACGTCCGGTCGGCCGGAACCAATCTCATCCACGTCAACGCCGGCAACTACACGCGCGGCGGCGAGGAATCGCGGATCGCCACCGGTCTTGGCGCCGCCACCACGCTCACGCCGGCCGACGCCGAGGCGATCGGGCGGACCGTGGCCGGCATCAAGCGCATCGCGCCGGGCGTGAGGCTGCGCGGCTGGATCGCGTCGGGCTCGCACCGCTTCTACGGTCAGGTGCTCGGCACCGACGTGCCGTTCGCCTCGATGTTCGGCTGGCACTTCGACGAAGGGCGCTGGTTCACCGCCGCCGACGTCGCGGCCCGCCGCCCGATCGTCGTCGTCGGACGCACGACGCGCGATCAGATTTTCGGATCCGGTGCGAAAGCCGTCAGCCGCACGGTGACGATCCACGGCCAGTCGTTCACGGTCGGCGGCGTCACCGACACGGCCGATCCCGATCAGATCGAAATGGCCTTCGTGCCGTACACCGCGCTGCAGGACGCGCTCGGGATCGCGTACCTGCATACGATCACCATCGAGGCGGTCCTGGCGGGCGATGCGTCGCGCATCGCCGCCGAAACGGCGGCGCTGCTCCGGTCGCGGCACGCGGCGCACATCAACGCGGCGGTCGAGAAGCTGCGGCGAGCCGGCATCACTGGCAACCAGATGCCGCAGTTCGGCGCCGGCGCCGCGGGGGCGCCCGACGACTTCACGGTGAAGACGCAGTCATCGGAAGCGCTGACCAAAGGGCTGTACACGTCGGTCGCCGCGTTCGTGCTGGCGAACATGCCGAAGCTCGACGAAGTGAACCTGGCCGAGATGAACGCGACGCTGCAGCGCGCGCGCTCGACGATGACCGCCCTGCTTGCCGGCGTCGCGGTGATCTCGCTCGTGGTCGGCGGCGTCGGCATCATGAATATCATGCTGGTCGCGGTGAAGGAGCGCACGCGGGAGATCGGCGTGCGGCGTGCCGTCGGCGCCCGGCGGCGGGACGTGCTGGTGCAGTTCCTGACCGAAGCGCTGACGCTCAGCGCCGTCGGCGGCGCGATCGGGATCGCCCTCGGATTCGTGTCCGCCTTCGGGCTGACGCTGCTGCTCGACTGGCCCACGCGCACATCGGCCGCAGGCGTCGGCCTCGCGTTCGGCATTTCCGCCGCGATTGGCATCTTCTTCGGTTTCTATCCGGCCCGCCGCGCGTCGCGGCTCGATCCGATCGATGCCCTGCGAACGGAATGACACACCGCTCGCCTAAAGGCTTCGCGCGACACGTCACGGTAGCCGCCGCGGCGGTGTTCATGTCCTGCAATCGAGCACCATCCGCACGGCAGCCCGTCGTCCAGGCCGCACCTGCGCCGGTGTCCAACGCCGGATCCGTGCCGCATGGCGATCACAACCCGCACCACGGCGGCATTGTGATGATGAAAGGGGACGACCTGCACTACGAGGTGGTGCTCGATCCGTCCGGACGCGCGCACCGCGTGTATTTCACCGACGCGATCCGCGAAGATCTGCCGGCCTCTGTCGCGTCCGAGGTAGCGCTGACGATTCACAGACCGGGCGCGGCCGACGAACGCATTGCGCTGCAGATAGACGACGCGGGGGAGAGCTGGATCGGAAGCGGCCAGCCGATCGGTGCCCCGGCGGCGACGACCGTGCGGCTGGCGTTCTCAATCCGTCAGGAGCAGTACTGGATCGATGTGCGGTTCGCCCCGGGCAAATAGTAGACGACGCTCAGCGCTTTCCCGCGCCGCGACGAAGGATCCCGATGCCATCGGCGTGTAGCTCGCCGAAGGATTCGCGCGCGCCGTCTGGCCACCTGACGGTGACGTCGCGCGCCGCCGTTTCCTGGCCGAGCCCGACGTGGACTCGCGGATCGTTGCTCGCGAGGTAACTGTAGGCGGCACGCACGTCGCGCCGGATCGTTCTCGGGCCCACCTTCAGCGTCACCTGCGCGCCGAGCGCGTCGCGCCCATGTTCATCGAGGACACGCAACATGATCCAGTGGCCGCGCGGCTTCACGACGTTGTGCAGCAAGTACGGACCGCCGTCGCGGTTCACCACGACGATGTCGACGCCGCCGTCGTTGTCGATGTCGCCGAACGCGGCGCCGCGGCTCGTTGCAGCGAGAAGCTGCGTCGTCCCGCCGCGCGGGCGGACTTCTTCGAACCGGGGGCCCGCGAAGCCGCGAAACAGCAGGCTCGGTTCGGCGTAGGGATCCGACGAGTAGCGCTCCGACTGCATGCCGACGCGGCCGTTCGCCTCGTACAGATCGAGGTACCCGTCGTTATCGAAATCGACGAAGGCGGTCCCGAACCGCGTGAACGGCCGGCTGCTTGTGCGAAGGCCGACCTGCGAAGTGTCGTCGCTGAAGAACCGGCCGCGATTACGGAAGAAGGAATCCGATTCGCCGTCGAGGTTCACGATCAGCAGATCGAGATCGCCGTCGTCATCCACGTCCGCGGCGTCGACGCCCATGCCCGACTTCGGCGCGCCGTCCTGATCGACAGCGGTTCCTGTCGTCAGCGCGACGTCCTGGAACCGGCCGCCTCCCTGATTGGCCCACAGCTGATTCGGCGTCCGGTCGTTCGCCACGAAGATGTCGACGCGGCCATCGCCGTCGAAGTCGCCGGCGATGACGCCGAGGCCGTTGCCGACGGCCGCGAGGATGCCCGCTTGCGCCGAGACGTCGGTGAACGTTCCGTTGCCGTTGTTGTGGTAGAGCGTCGCCGCCGACGGCAGGTCGTAGCTGGCGGGGCTGCAGTAATCGGGCACGCCGGTGAGGCTGAAGCACTCGACTTCGGCCGACGGCCGCCAATTCAGATAGTGAGCGACGAACAGGTCGAGCGCACCGTCGCCGTCGTAGTCCACGAACGCGGCGCTCGTGCTCCAGCCCGCGCTCGCGACGCCGGCCTTCGCCGTGACGTCGACGAAACGGCTGTGGCCGTCGTTTCGCAGCAGCACGTTGTGGCCGAAATTCGTCACGTACAGATCGGTGAAGCCATCGTTGTCGAAGTCGCCGGCCGTCACGCCCATCCCGTAACCGCCGGCGCCGGCGCCGCTCGGAACGGTCACGTCTTCGAACGTGCCGTCACCGCGGTTGTGATACAGCCGGTTGCCGCCGGACGGATCGGCCGACGAACGGCCGACATCGTCGCGCTCGAACGACAGAGCGCCGCTCTGCACGAGATACAGATCCAGGAAGCCGTCGTTGTCCATGTCGAAGAGGGCGACGCCGCCGCCCATGATTTCAGGCAGCAGGTGCTTGGTCTTGTGGCCCGACGCGTGGACGAAGCGGATGCCGGCGCGCGCAGCGATCTCTTCGAACCACGCAGCGCGGCCTGGTGGCGCGGCTCCCGCTTCATCACTGCGTCGGCAGCCCATCGAGCCGCAGGCGATGAGCGCAAAGGCAAGCGTCGCGACGACTCCGCCGGACCTCATCGCGGGCGCGGCGTTACGGAGCGCCCGGCGGCCGTCTGAAGCGATCGCAGGCGATCGCCGGTTGCCTTCACGGCGGGACGACCGGGCTGCAGGCGCTCGGCGTTCCGAACGGCTGCTTCTGCAGCCGAGAGGTCGTGTCGGCTCATCCGCGCGTTGGCGATTCCGATCCACGCGTCGACGCTGGTCGGATCGGTGCGTGCGGCGCGCTCGAAGGTCGCCAGCGCGTCGGCGGCCCGGCCCTCGTTGGTCTGGGCCATCGCCTTCCATACGAGCGCTCGCGCGTTACGGGGATCGAGCTCGACCGAGCGATCGAACGCCGCAATCGCGCCGCGCGTATCGCCGCTCCGCCACTCGATCAGTCCGAGCGTTTCGTGTGCGGGCGCGTACGAGCCGTTCAACGCGACGGCCCGATCGGCCTCGGCGCGCGCCTTCGCCAGATTGCCCAGATGCATGTATCCCGTCGCAAGATCGACGCGCGCTTCGAACCGATCGGGCTCGCGCGCGACTACGGCTTCGAGCAGCGACACGCCGTCGGCGTCGCGGCCGGCGGCGACGTATACCTGACCCAGATGCGCCATCAGGACGAGATCGTCCGGCTTCTCCCGACCGAGCGTTTCGAGGATTCCGATCGCCTGCGGAAAGCGGCCGTCGACGATGTATGCGGTCGCGTCCTTCAACAGGGCGGCGTAGCCGCGCCGGAACGCGAGCATCTCGTCGGTCCAGGGATCGCCCCACTGCGGCGCGTTCTTCGCGCCAACCTGGGATGCCGATGCCGCCTGCTCCGTGCGTCCGAGCTGGCGGTACGCCGTGCCGAGCAGCTGCAGCGTGTAACCTTCAGCCGGCGCCGACGCAACGAGCCGCTCGAGCAGTCCAGCGGCGCGCTCATTCTCGTCCTGTTGCAGGTACACGCGCGCGAGGCCGATCCAACCGGCCCGATCGGCGGGATCGATGTCGGTGGCCCGGCCGAATGCGCGCGCGGCCTCTGCGGTCTGGTTTTCGTCGAGAAGCCAGAGGCCGAGGCGCCAATACGCCGGCGCGTACTGAGGATTCAAATCGATCGCCCGGCGCATGTCGCGAACCGCGTCGTCCGTGCGTCCGAGCCGCGATTCGACGGCGGCGAGATGAAACGGCCACTTCGCTTCCGACGGCTGCATTGCCGCCGCATTGGCGTAAGCGGTGCGCGCCGCGCCCATCAGACCATTCGCCTCGCACACCATGCCGAAGCGGCCCCAGCGCGCTCCGTCGCGCGGGTCTTGCGCGACGCTTTCTCGCGCCTGGCGGACGATGTCGGCGATCTCCGGTGCGAGGGGACCGAGATCGGCAAGCGCGGGTGGCGCCAGCGGGCTGGCGCGGAGCGCTCGAAATGCCGCGACGGCGCCCGCGAGCAGCACGCCGGCTGCCGCGATCGAAATCGCCGCATGTCGAAAGCTGAAGAACCGGCGCTGGGTGGGAGACTGGGTCCGCTTGGATCGGCGCGTTCGGGTCACTGACACCAGGGTGGAGACGAGACGCGGGGGAGAAGGAGGCGCCTTCGCCCCCCGCGCCGCGAGGGAATTACCAGTCGAACTTCGCTCCGAACCGGAAGAGACGCGGGGGAACGATCGTCGTCGGCGTCGTGAAGCTCGTGCCCGAGCTCCAGACGATGTTCGCCGCCGGATTCGTGTTGGTCAGGTTGTAGCCGTCGACGAATAGCGA
The DNA here is from genome assembly GCA_003222395.1 of Acidobacteriota bacterium. Classification (GTDB taxonomy): domain Bacteria; phylum Acidobacteriota; class Vicinamibacteria; order Vicinamibacterales; family CAVVIG01; genus Gp6-AA45. The sequence goes on along the minus strand of QHWB01000032.1, from coordinate 74,895 downwards.
AATCGTACGGCTCTTCGCGACCTTGAGCAATTTCTCGACGCGCGTATCGACGAGGACGATGTTGTCCTGCTGGCGGGTGCCGAACGGCTCTGCGAGGATTCGCTGCGAGCCGTAGTTCATCGTCGCGAGGAAGGTTCGCGCGTACGGCTGTCCCGACTGCATGCGGATGGCCGGCGTGATGCGCAGGCCCCAGCGCGCATCGACCGTGCCGTTGATTTTCGCCGACCAGAGATTGAACACGTAGCGTCCGTCTTGCGTGTTGATCGCGTCGTTGGGATTCGCCACATCGTCCCGCACGCGGAGGTTGTTGCCGAAGTACCCGTTCGCGTTGTCGCGGTTCCAGCGATACGCGTACGACGCGTTCAGCGACCAGCCACCGGCCATCCGGCGGTTCGCCGTGAGCTCGAGGTTGTAGAAATCGTCCTTGCCCGGCGTGTTGTGCAGGAAGTTGACGACCGGCAGCGCCAGGTTCGCCGGGTTCAGATTCAACGCCTGAATCGACGGACTGTTCGCGGTGACGGTTCCGTTCGGCTCCGGCACGCGAATCGTGACCGGCACGTTGAACGCGCTGATCGGCCGATTCAGGTTGTCGCTTTGAGACAGCTGATCGATCCGCCGCCAGACGAATCCGGCGTGCACGCCGAAGTTCGCGAAGAGCTCGCGCTCGAGGAATGTCGCGAACTCGCGCGTCCGCTCGTCCTGCAGGTTGGAATCGAGCTGCGTACTGCCGACGCCGCCCGTCGAAGAATTCAACTGACCCTGTTCGCCGGGCTGCCACACCTTGTCGCCGTTCAGGTCGTTCCACCGATAGCGGCGGAACCACTCGGGAGAGTTCGGGTTCACCAGCCCATCGATCGACGTCGTCCCCGGGTTCCACCAGTACGACGCGTAGTTCGCTTTCAGCACCGTCTTGCCGTCTCCGGTCAGGTCGTACGTGAGGCCTGCTCGCGGCGCCGCCAGGTTCCACGTGATCAGGTTGCTCACCGCCGGGAAGTTGACCTGAGTCGGATTGAACGCGCTGATCGGCGGCCCTGTCTGCTCTGGCAGATACGATCGATACCGATCGAAGACGACGCCGAGCGCGAGAGTCAGACGTGAGCCGACCCGCCAGGAGTCGGAGGCATACAAGCCGGTCGTCCAGAGGCCGTTCAGCGAGGCCGAGGGGGTCTGAAACAGGATCACTTCCGACGGGCTACCGTTGTTGAGGACCATCAGCACGTCGTTCGGCACATGGCCGAGGCCGCCTTGCCCGCGAAGATCGTCGTAGCGCTCGTTGAAGAATTCGCCGCCGAACTTGAAGTTGTGACTGCCTGCCCAGCCGTCCTTGAAGTAGCTCAGCGATCCGAGGATCTGGTTGCGAGTGATGTCGCGGAACCAGCCGTCCCGGTTGCCGCCGCTGACGATGTTGGTGGCCAGGTCCTGGTACGCTGGGGCCTGGGTGTAGCGATAGTTCGGCCAGAGGTAGTGGAACTGGCCGCCGTGTACCTCGAAGAACATCTTGTCGCTGGCAACGTTGTCCCAACCGACCTTGTACGTATGTGCCCAGTAGGATTGGTTCCACGTCGAATCGGCGCTGTTGTGGATCGCAGTCGTGGCGCCAATCAGTTGCGTGTCCAGCCGGTTCGGCTGCTCCTTCTTGCCCCACTGAGCGAACCCGACCAGCTTGTTGTTCGCGTTCAGCGCGTAGGTGCCCTTGCCGGTGATGTTCTGCAGATGCGTTTCGAACGGCTTCACCGGAAAGTTCGGCAGCAGGCTCTGCGCGTCCTGATCGCGCAGCGAGCCGTACCACCAGAGCTTGTCTTTTTTCAGGTAGCCGCCGACGTCGCCGTTGAGATCGTGATAGCTGTGGAGTCGGTTCAGATCGGTCGCCTCGAGACCGCCGCCGCCCTTGACGCCGAGCGCAATCTGCGCGTCGTCGATGTTGCGCGACTGGATGTTCTCGTTTTCGTAGTCGGCGTAGATGCGGCCGTGATAGGTGTTGCCGCCCGATTTCGCGATGAACTGCGTCATCACGCCGGCCCACGGCATGTCCGGCGTGTTCGCGCCGGTCGTCACCGAGACTTCCTCCATCGACCCGTAGTCGTAGTAGAAGCCGGCCGCGTTCGTCCCCTCGGTGTTGACGATGCCTTCGACCATCGGCCGATGCTGATCGGACTTCGTGTCGTAGGTGGAGTAGCCCGTCTGCGTGCCGGCCGCGCTCCCGCCCACGTCGATCCGCTGCATCTGGATGGCCGGCGCCGCCGCGAGGATCGCCCAGAAGTCGCGCGCGTTCGGCAGCGAGGCGAGCTGCTGCGCGTCGAAGTTCGTGGACGTCTTCGTGGTCGCGATGTCGACCACGGGCGATTGCCCGCTGACGGTGACCGATTCGGAGAGGCGCGCGACGCGGAGCTCGACGTTCACGGTTGAGGTGAACCCGAGACCGACGCGGAGCCCTTCACGAATCACGGTTTCGAAGCCTGCGAGCTCGTACCGCACGGTGTAGTCGCCGGGCGGGATCGCGGAGAAGCGGTAGATGCCGTCCGGGCCGGTGACGTCGGTGCGCGTTCCCTGCATCGACGGGCTGGAAATCGACACGGACACGCCCGGCAAGATGGCGCCGCTGGCGTCGGTGATCTTTCCGTTGATCGCGCCCGTCGTCGTGCTGACGGTTTGGCCGAACGCTCCGGCCACCGAACTCAAGGCGAGGACGAGAACCAGCGCCGGAATCTCGCAGTGAAGCCGCCTCATGCGCCTCCTTCGTGTTCGAGAGAGCGGACGGACCTGAGAAAAAGAGTGTGAAATTGGACGGACACTACACCCGAATTCGGGTCTGCGCAATCGCTTTTCACGCGCCAGCATCGGTCCGCCGCCGCGTCCGCGATTTCTTGGATCTCGCATTCGGCGTACCGCGTACCGTCCAGCGGGTCGTTCGATCTACAATTCCGCCGTCTCGTTCCTGCGCCAGCTCGACGTCGCTTCGCCGCGCATCGCGCCGACAGGAGCGAAGGTCACTTTCTAGCGGAGGAAACGAATGCACTCCTCACGATTTTGGATTGTCGCGGCTGTGGTGACCGTCACCGCCACGTTGACGGCGGCGCCTCAGAGACCACAACCGTCGTCGGAGCAGCCGTCGAGCACACCGGCGGCGAAGGTCGCGCCGAACCCGACGTTCGACAAGTACAAGGCCGACGTGTCGCTCGAGGTGGACGGAATGCGCGAGGACATCCAGCGCATGAACGACACCGTCTTCAGCTTCGCCGAGCCTGGGTTCCAGGAGTTCGAGACCTCGAAGTACCTGAGCGATATCCTCGAGAGGAACGGCTTCAAGATCGAACGCGGCCTGGCCGGGATTCCGACGGCGTTCATGGCGACGTGGGGCACTGGGAAGCCGGTGATCGCGCTCGGGTCGGACATCGACGACATCCCGCAGGCTTCGCAGAAGCCCGGCGTCGCCTGGCACGAGCCGATCATCGAAGGGGCGCCGGGGCACGGCGAAGGACACAACTCCGGCATGCCGCTGCAGATCGCCGCGGCGCTCTCGGTGAAGAAGATCATGGAGCAGAACCACCTGCAGGGGACGCTGAAGCTCTGGCCGGGCGTCGCCGAGGAGCTGCTCGGCACGAAGGCGTACTACGTGCGCGCGGGCGCGTTCAAGGACGTCGACATCTGCATCTTCGCGCACGTCGGCTCGAACATGCAGGTCTCCTGGGGCGACAGCGCCGGCAACGGGATGGTGTCGGTCGAGTACAACTTCAAGGGCGAGAGCGCGCACGCGGCCGGCGCGCCGTGGCGAGGGCGCTCCGCCCTCGACGCCGTGGAGCTGATGGACATCGGCTGGAACTTCCGCCGCGAGCATCTGCGCATCTCGCAGCGCTCGCATTACGTGATCGAGAACGGCGGCGACCAGCCCAACGTCGTCCCGCCCAACGCGTCGGTCTGGTACTACTTCCGCGAGACGAGCTACGAGGAAATCAAGAAGCTGTGGGACATCGGCAACACGATGGCCAAGGCCGCCGCGATGATGACCGACACCGAGATGTCGAACATGCGCGTGCTCGGCTCGGCGTGGCCCGGTCACTTCAACAAGACGGTTGCCGAGGTGATGCACGCCAACATCGAGAAGGTCGGGCTGCCGCAGTGGAGCGAGGCCGACATCACGCTCGCCAAGGCGGTGCAGCGCGAGATGAAGGTGCCGGAGACCGGGCTGGCGACGAAGATCAATCCGCTTCGCGGTCGCGAGTCGATGCCCGACGAGGAGAAACGGGGCGGAGGCTCGGACGACATCGGCGACATCTCGTGGAACGTGCCGACGGTCACGCTCAACTATCCGTCGAACATCCAGGCCGGTCCGGGCCACAACTGGGCGAACGCGATCTCGATGGCGACGCCGATCGCGCACAAGGGCATCCAGTACGGCTCAAAGGTCGTGGCGCTCACCGTTATCGATCTGATGACGCACCCGGAGCTGGTGCAGCAGGCGTGGGATTACTTCAACAACGTGCAGACCAAGGACAAGAAGTACATCCCGCTGATGCGGCCGGAAGACAAGCCCGCGATCTGGCTTAACAAGGAACGGATGGAGAAGTTCCGGCCCGAGATGAAAAAGTACTACTACGATCCGTCGAAGTACAAGTCGTATCTCGATCAGCTGGGGATCAAGTATCCGACTGTCAGAACCTCGAGTTCACAGCAGCAGCCTTAGTCGATTTGTTCTCTTTCGTGAGTTTTCGTGCTGTCGTGCGTTTCGTGGTTCGATGGTCGGGGCTTCAGCAAAGACGGGTGACCGTGACATCCAGAGCCCGCTGCTGACGCTCCGCCTTCTGCCACTGGACGAGAATCGGGCACTGATAGCGCCCCTCCGCGATGACGCCGCGGCCCGGCGTCTCCCGATCGGAAATCAGGAGGCTGACCGACCGCTTCATCCTGAGAAACCGCCGCGCCGGAATGGCAATCAGCCGCGCGAGCAGCTTCTCGATCAGCGACTCCTTCAAGTCGAGCGCGTCGAACGTCCTGTTGAAGACGCGCACGAGGTCGTACTTCGAATGATCGAGCGTCTTGCGCGCGATCGCCCGCGGTTCGGCGAGCAGGTGGCGCCCTTCTTCGGCCACGAACCGAAACGGATCGCGCAGCGCGTCGGCGAGATCGTGGCGCATCAACAGCGTCTCGTACTCGTTGACCGTCAGGCCGACTTCGTGTTCGCCCGGCGCCAGCGCGATGTGGACCCGCCCCTTGGTGATGCCTTCGCGCGCAATCTGTTCGCGGAGCTCGTCGTACAGACCAAACGCCGGCTGCTTCAGGCTCACCGATTCGAGCGCATGCGACGACACCGGCACGTACGCGCGCCGGCGGAACGCGACCTCCTCGGTGTTGAACGCGAGGATGCTCGTCGTTCGGCGCCGCGGCGCTTTCCCGACCACGCCGTCGAGGTCGATGAAGTACACCGGCGCCTGCGGCCGGTTCGTGTACTTGACGCACGACTGCAGGCCGGCGGCGATGAACGCGAGGTGCGCGTCGGCGTTGTGCGGCTCGACGCGTCGTTCGTCATCGGTGAGGTCGCCGCGCAGGTGCATCTCGTCGTGGCGGTAGCCCGCCGCTTCGGGGAACAGCGTCCTGAAGATCTGGAGGTACGGCTTGATCCGCACGTCGGATCGGGTGAGCCGCGCGGCAAGCCCCGGTTCGAGGTATCCCGCGGTGGTGTGGAACGAGCAGTACAGCGCCTTCGGGAACGCCGACAGACACGCGGCGCGCTCGCCGGCGCGGTGGTGGACGTCGATGACGTCGACGCGCGCGCGCGGCGTCAGTTCCAGGTTCAGCTCGACGGGACCGTACATGCGTTGCCGGGATTGTGCGGGCGTGACTACTGAGTGTGGGCTGCCGGATCGGGCCATGTCAACTGGACCGGTTATACTGAAGCTCCCAGCGTTGACAACAGGGAGTCAGCCGTGAGGCACATGAGAATCGTCCTCTTGCTCGCCGCCGTCGCCGCGTTTCCTGGCCGCGCGTGGGCCGGCGCCGACTCCCCGGTGACGTTCGCCAGGGACGTCGCGCCGATCCTGTACAAACACTGCGCGGAGTGTCACCGCCCGACGATGTTCGCGCCGATGTCGCTGATGACGTACGAGGACGCGCGGCCCTACGCGCGGTCGATCAAACAGAAGGTGGCCGCGCGGCAGATGCCGCCGTGGGGCGCCGACCCGGCCTTTGGCACGTTCAAGAACGATCCCCGTCTCACGCAGCAGGAAATCGACACCGTCGTCGCGTGGGCCGACAACGGCGCGCCGAAGGGCGACGACGCCGATTTGCCCGCACGCCCGCAGTTCGTCGACGGCTGGACGATCGGGCAGCCCGATCTCGTCGCCACGATGGAAGAGGAATTCCAGATTCCCGAGTCAGGGACGATTCCATACAGGTACTTCAAGGTGCCGACGGCCCTGACCGAAGACAGGTGGATTCAGGCGATCGAGATCAAACCCGGGGCGCGCTCGCACGTGCACCACGTCATCGCGTACACGCAGCCGGCGGGCGAGGCGATTCGTCCGGGCGGCGCGCTCGGGCCGACCAACATCGGCGGCGTCACGCCCAACAAGCCGGGCGTCGTGTTCGAACCGGGCGCGGCCCGGCTGCTGCGCGGCAACCAGGACATCGTCCTGCAGATACACTACACGACCAACGGCGAGGCGGCGACCGATCGCACGACGGTCGGCATCATCTTCGCGAAGCAGCCGCCGACGAAGCTCGTGGCGGGCGGCCTCGTCGCCAACCCGCGGTTCGTGATTCCGGCGTACGACGGCAACGCCGAGGTGCGCGCGACGCAGAAGATCGTGAAGGATACGCTGGTCACGACGCTGACGCCGCACATGCACGTGCGCGGCAAGGACATGATCTACATCGCGCACTATGCCGACGGCACGACCGAGACGCTGCTGTCGGTGCCGAAGTACGACTTCAGCTGGCAGATCACGTACGAGCTGGCGAAGCCGAAGCTGCTGCCGGCGGGCACGGAGCTCGAGGTCATCGCGCACTACGACAACTCGGCGAACAACAGGTTCAATCCGGATCCGTCGAAGGACGTGCGGTGGGGCGATCAGACGTGGGAAGAGATGATGATCGGGTTTTACGGCACCGTCATCGATCGGCCGGCGGCGACGCAGGAAAGGTAGCGCGAGCCTTTCAGGCGAGCGTAACGCTCGGCAACGAGCGTAGCGCTCGGCTAAAAGCCTCGCGCTACATCGTCGGGTTCGGTTTGCATCCGTCCACGAGCGATCGCTTGATCGCGCTCGGTTGAGCGATCGCCCGGAAGAAGCTCTCCAGATAATCCTTCGCCGCCGATTGCCCCGCTGCATCCATGTCCTTCGCGGTATCGATGGCGGCGACCATCTCCGTCCGTTTCGCGCGGAACGCCGCGGCGACCTTATCGAGCTCTTCGGCGCTCTGGCAGGGACCGCGATAGAGCCGGTCCTGAACGGTACGGATGCCGAGGCGGCGATCGGGGATGGCGTACGGCGGCCTCACGAAGCCGGACAGATCGAAATCGTACGGCACGGTGAACAGTGTTCGCTCGCGATCCTGCACGACGCGGACGTTGTGGAGCGTATACAACGAGAAATCGGTGTTACCGATCATGTAGTTGAACAACATCATGTTGTTCAGCGCCGCCGCGTCGACGTCCTTGAACGTGAGCCGCGGCAATTCGACGATGCGGCCGCCGAGACGGCGGGCGACGTCGTTCTCGTGCTCGATGAAGATGGCGTAGCGCGCTGCGACGGTCTTGCCGTTCTTCGCGTCGACGTAGGTCGCGCGCGCGAGGCGGGCGCGGAACGATTGCGGCGTGACGAAATTCAGCAGCGCATAGGCGAGCTGCTCGCGCAGCACATACTGATCGAACGCCTTGTCGTCCTGGCAATGCGTTCCGAGCTTCAGGTTCGTCTGTCCCTCGAACGGCGTGCCGGCGGTTTCCTCCGCGACGAACTCGAGGCGCAGCGGCACGAAGCCGCACGTCCGCGCCATGCGCCGCAGGTGACCGCGCGGGCTCAGGCGCACGTGCAGCGTCCGTTCGCGCCCGCGCGGATCGGTCAGCGTGATCACCCCCGGATACCGCGCGGCGCTCTCAGGATTCCTATCCTTGTTAATAAGCTTGAAATCGGCCGCGAGCGTGAACGACAGCGGCTCGGTCTGCTGGAACAGCGGCCGGCGAACCGCTTCGGTGCGGCGCGCTTCGAGCACGGCCGGCTCCGGCCATGGCTCGACGAGCTTCAGCAACGGGTTCTTCTTCGGCGCCGGCGTCGGGTTCTGCGCAACCAGCGATGCCGTCGCCGCGCACAGGACGACGGCGGCCGCGAGCGGCCAGGTGCCGTTCAGTTTCATGGGAGCCCGCATTATAAGGCCGTGTGCTAGCATCCGGCCCATGCGCCGAGCCATTTTCTTCGCCCTGTTCGTGACAGCCGCGTCCGCCGCGTCCGGCGCCGCGCCGGCGGACACTACCCTGCGGATCAACGGTCTGAGCGAGCCCGTCGAACTGCTGCGCGACCGCTGGGGCATCAATCACATCTACGCGAAGAACGAGAACGACCTGTTCTTCGCGCAGGGATACGCCGCGGCGCGCGATCGACTGTTTCAGTTCGAGCTGTGGCGCCGTCAGGCGACCGGCACCGTGGCCGAGATCCTCGGCCGCAGGGAGCTGAAGCGCGACATCGGCGCACGGCTCCACGCCTTCCGCGGCGATCTGAAATCCGAGTTGAACTGGTACCACCCGCACGGCGAGGCCATCATCACGTCGTACGTCCGCGGCGTGAACGCGTACATCGCCGAAGCGAATCGGAATCCCTCGTCGCTGCCCGTTGAATTCAAGCTGCTCGGCCTCACGCCGAAGCCGTGGACGCCGGACGTCGTCATCTCGCGCCACAACGCGCTGCTCGCGAACATCGGTCAGGAAGTCAACATGGCGCAGGCGGTGCGCGTGCTCGGCGCGGAGAAAGTGAAGGACATCTATTACTTTCAGGGCGGCGATCCGAACATCACGCCCGATGCCGCGATCGATCTCTCGCTCGTGAACAGTTCGATCCTCGAGCTGTACAACGCGTTCCGCCGGCCGCTGCAGTTTGGAGCCGGGTCGGCGCCCGAGGAGCCGACGGCGCCCGAGCTGAGCCGGGGTGGAAGTGAGCGGCAGGAAGACGTCGGCAGCAACAACTGGGTCGTCAGCGGGCGGCTGACGCAGAGCGGGTTCCCGATGATGATGAACGATCCGCACCGGACGCAGAGCGTGCCGTCGCTGCGGTACTGGGTTCACCTTGTCGCGCCGGGATGGAACGTGATCGGCGGCGGCGAGCCGGTCCTGCCCGGCGTGTCGATCGGCCACAACGAGTACGGCGCATGGGGTCTGACGATCTTCGGATCGGACACCGAAGATCTCTACGTATACGAGACGAATCCGGCGAATCCGAATCAATACAAATATCACGACGCCTGGGAAGACATGCGCGTCGTCAAGGACACGATTCCGGTGAAGGGCGAGGCGCCGGTCGCGGTCGAGTTGAAATACACGCGCCACGGTCCGGTGCTGTCAGAGGACCCGGCCCGTCACAAGGCCTACGCGCTGCGCGCGGCGTGGATGGAAATCGGATCGGCGCCGTACCTCGCGAGCCTGCGCATGGACCAGGCGAAGAGCTGGGACGAGTTCGTGCAGGCGTGCACGTTCAGCCGAATTCCGTCGGAGAACATGGTATGGGCCGATCGCAGCGGCAACATCGGCTATCAGGCGGTCGCCATCACGCCGCTGCGGCCGAACTGGTCGGGCCTCGTGCCGGTGCCCGGCGACGGACGCTACGAGTGGAACGGGTACCTGCCGATCAACGCGCTGCCGCACGTGCTGAATCCGCCGAAGGGCTATTTCGCGACGGCGAACAACTATCTGTTCCCGCCGGACTTCCAGTACAAGGAAGCGCTGCACTACACCGGGGCCGATCCATTTCGCGTGTCGCGGATCAGCGAGGTGCTCGGTTCCGGACGTCTGCACACCGTCGCCGACATGATGCGGCTGCAGAACGACAACGTGTCGCTGCCGGCCCGCAGCATCGTGCCGCTGCTTCGCGGTCTGGCTTCGACTCCGACCCCGACTCCGACACCGGAGAAGGCACGTGAGTTGCTCCTCGCGTGGGATTACAGCGTCGACGCTGATTCGATCGCCGCCGGCATCTACGAGATGTTCCAGCGCCGCCTCACGGAGAACATCCGCAGCCTGATGGTCCCGAAGGACGCGCAGTCGTTCATCGGCCAGCCGAGCATGAAGCGCGTCATCGACTGGCTCGACGCGCCGGATGGACGATTCGGACCGGATCCCGCGAAGGGGCGCGACGAGCTCCTGCTGCGCAGCCTGACCGAAGCGATCGCGGAGTTGACCAAGAAGCTCGGACCGGACGTGAACGCGTGGCGATGGGGACAGAATGCCTACCATCACGCCACGATTCGCCACCCGCTCGCAGATATCGCGACGCGCGACGTCGCTGGAAGGCTAGACGTCGGACCGTTCCCGCGCGGCGGAGACAGCTACACCGTCAGCGCGACGGGCAACGCAGACAATCAGACCTCCGGCGGCTCGCTGAAGATCATCGCCGACACCGAGAACTGGGACAGCTCGCTCGGGTTGAACAACCCCGGTCAGTCCGGCGACCCGGACAGCCCGCACTATCGGGATCTGAGCGAGATCTGGGCGCGCGGCGGGTACTTCCCGATCTTGTACACGCGCGCGAAGGTGGAGGCGGTCACGGAGCAGAAAACGACGCTGACGCCGACGCCTGGCGCGACTTCTTATTCGCGTGGCGCCCCACATTTCTCGATCGGCAAGGCTGTCACGCGCTGACGCCCTCGCGCCGTAGCCCTTCGAGATGCCTGCACGAATCGTGTAAGGTTTTGTCCGGTTTGGAATAGTTCGTAACCGTAGTAATAATCGCCGTCGAGCCCTTCAGCCTTCGTCGGCCGACGGTCCGTAGATCGCTGGGACCGGAATGCCATTCAAGCGGAGATACACGCTCAGCTGACCGCGGTGATGCACGATGTGATACAGCACGAATGAGCGGAACGCCGCCGCGCGCGGCATCGTGAACACCTCCTGGCCGCCGCGCTTCAGCGTCCAGGGCGACGCGAGCTCGGCGTCGCTCTTGTCCAGCCACGCGCGCGTCTGCTTCGTGCTCGCGTCGAACGCGGCGAGAATGTCGGCGTGCGACGTCTTCTCCCGAACGTTCGGCCCGGCCGACGCGAGGTCGAACGACGGCTCGTTCAGAATCGTGCCGCCCCAGTGCGGGATGGTGCTCAGGTGCGTCGCCAGTCCGCCGAGCGACATCGATCGCTCGTGCGGCTTCCACGCCAGGTTCGTCGAGCCGAGCCGCTCGAGCAGCTTCCGCGTCGTGCCCATCTCATGATCGAATTCCGCGAGGAGCCCGTCTTTCATCGCCATGCAGGGTAGTGTAATCCCGCTCTGACGGCGACAGCGACACAGAGTGACACAGAGTGACCTGAGGACACAGAGATCACATCAACCACAGAGACACCGAGACACGGAGAAGAGCACACGCCGAGATCGCGAGGCGCGCAGAGAGTGAACGCCGATCGGTTCGGCGGCCGGCGTGCGCAGCACGCCGGCATGCGCGGCCGAATCGGACGGAAACGCGAGCCGGGATGGATCGCAATGGCTCGCGTTTCCGTCCGACTCCGGTCGCGCGCGGCGCTTCGCGCCGCCGCCGAACCGAGGCGTCTCTGCGTCTCCGTGTCTCCGTGGTTCATGTTTCTCTGTGTTCTCTCTCATCTCTGTGTCGTCGGCTGCGGACGCCGGAGTCCTGAGCCGCCGCCACTCGTCCCGCAGATCTCGGGCGTGATCGAGATCGTCGGCCTCTCGGCGCCGGTGCGCGTCGTCCGCGATCGGTGGGGCATCCCGCACATCTACGCGGAGACCGGGGACGATCTGTTTTTCGCGCAGGGATTCGTCCAGGCGCAGGACCGCCTGTTCCAGATGGACCTGTGGCGGCGCGCGGCGCTCGGCCGTCTGTCCGAGGTGCTCGGCGGAAACTTCATCGATCGCGACACGATGACGCGGCGCATCCAGTACCGCGGCGATCCCGAGAGCGAGTGGGCCAGCTACGGCCCTGATACGAACGCCACGAACGCCATCGCCGCCGCCTTCGTCCGCGGCGTCAACACCTGGGTCGCGCGCGCGCGCCAGCGTCCGCCCGAAGAATTCGTACGCGCGGGCTGGCTGCCGGCGTACTGGGCGCCGCCGGATCTGCTGACGCGCACCGACGCGTTCGTCGCAAGCGGCGATGCGTTGGAGGAAGTCGAGCGCTCAGGTCTGCCGGATGTCGTCGGCGATGCGATTCGATCCGTCGGCACCGCGCCGTTTTTCATCGGATCGTCCGGCCCGCCGGCTTCTGCGACGGCGACGAGGGCCGCGGGCCGCGCAGCCGCCTCGGCCGGCGAAGTGACGTTCAGCGAAGCGGCGCCGAGGCTGAACGCGCCTTCGCCGCGATACCTCGTGCATCTCGTCGCACCTGGCTGGAACGTGATCGGCGCTGCCGCGCCGTGGCTCCCCGGTGTCGCCTACGGCCACAACGATCGCGTGGCGTGGGCGATGATGCCGATCGACGTCGACACCCAGGACGTGTACGTCGAGCGCACGAGCACGACGCCGGTCACGGTCGTCGGCGATCGCATCCCCGTCAAGGGACGCGCAGACCCGTTGGCGTTCCAGATCGAATCGACGCCTCGCGGCGTGATCGTGTCGACCGACCGCGAGCGCGGGCTCGCGTTCGTGGTCGGCTGGCGCGGCTTCGAGCCGGGCGCGGCGGCCGAGATGGCTGCGGCCGCGATCGATCGCGCGCGCACCCTGGCCGACTTTCGCACGGCGCTCACGCACTGGAAGATGCCGGCGCGCCGATTCGTCTACGCCGACGCCGACGGACACGTCGCGGTTCAGGATGTGCCGGCACCGGGCCGCCTGCGCGAAGCGCCGGCAGAGCGCGCGGCGGCGGACGCCGTGTTTGCGCACCTGCTCGGCGTCACGCCAGCCGCGCTGCGATTCAACGTCGGACCGCTGCCGCGTCCCCCCGACGACGGTCAGGTGCGCGGGACGATTGACCTCCGCTCGTGGGATCGGTCCCGCATGCTGAACGCGCCGGGACAATCGGCGTGGCGCGCGAGCGCGCACTACGACGATGCGGCGAAAGCGTGGTCCGGCGGCGAGATGTTCCCGCTGCTGTTCAGTGAGGACGCGGTCCGTGCCAATGCGGAGGCGACGCTGACGCTCAGCCCGAGACGCTGACGTCGGTCGCGACGTCGATCCTCTCGACCGGGCTCGTGAGGACGAAGCTCTGTCCGAGGCTGAGCTCGAGGCGGAAGCCGACGTGGATGCTGCGCAGCTTCAGGAAGCTGCCGCCGAGCGTCGCGCCGGCGACGCGCGCGCTGGTGAACTCGGGGAAGAACTCGCCGCCGCGAACGAGCACGTCGCCGGAGGCCGGCGACGACACGATGATTTCGTACAGGCTGTTGCGCGTGCGAACGAAGACGCGGTCGAGCGCCGAGACCTGAGTCAGGCTGATGCCGTTGTCCCACGTGTGCGATTGCCACGTGCTGAGAACGGCCGCGCTGGGCACCGTAGCGGGCTGAATCGACGTCATTTCACTCGATGACAATGATAGCAGCCGATCGCGTCGTGCGAGCGGTTGAAATCGTACGTGTTGGTGAAATCGTAGGCAGGACGGTGCAGCAGCCGCGCCATTCCCGGAACGACGATCTCGCGCATGTAGGCCGCCTTCGTCTGCTTTTCCGAATCGGCGACGTAGCCGTAGATCGCGTTGCGCATCTGCGAATCCATGCTGCCGCTGTAGATCTCCCAGCCGCGCTCCTTCACGTCGGGAAGCGGAAGCGCGGCGACGGCCGGCATGCGCCAGTCGCGCGCCTGCCCGTCGCGGCCGTGGCACGTCTCGCACGTCACGCGATCGGGTCCGCCTTTGATCCGGCCGAGCGTCTCGCGCGCCCACGGCATCACGTCCCGCTCCATGAAGCGGATGATCTCGGCGCGGCTGCGTTTCATCCCGTTTGGCGCAATCGCATCGTCGGGCGCGTGGGCGATCGGGGTCGCGGTGCCGTGGAGGCCGATGGCGACGGCGAACACCGCGAGGACGACGACAAGGATGCTGGCGAGCGCTTCCGGCGCGCCGCTCGCGCGCTGGCGCGGATCCCACGAGAGCGCCGCACGCACGGCCTCGTGATCCAGCGAGGCGCGCGGATCGCCGCCGAGCAGCTCGATCAGCGCGGCAAGCTGCGCGCCGCTGCGGATCGCGGTCAGCACCAACGGCGCGATCGCGCGGCGGCGGGCGTGGATCGTGAGCGTTGACGTGCCGAGCAGCCGATCGACGGCTGATTCCGTGCGCTGCACCTCGCCGACGTCGCTCAGGGCGAGCTCACTCGTCCCGTTCCGTGCAATCGAGACGAGCCTGAAATCGGTGAGCATGTACCGCTCGCCGACAAGACGGCGCAGCGGTCGCAGCGGCCGACCGCTCCAGAGCAGCCGTTCCCAGGGGAGCGGAACGTCCACGTCAGGACGGCTTGCTGAAATTGACCTTCGGAACCGTCTTCGCGTCAGGCGGCGCCTGGAAGTACGGATATTCCTTGAAGCCGAACATCTTCGCCGTCAGGTTGGCGGGAAACCGCCGGCGTGACGTGTCGTACTCCTGTACCTTCTCGTTGTAGCGCATCCGTTCGACGGCGAGTCGGTTCTCGGTGCCGGCGAGCTCGTCCATCAACCGGTTGAACTGCTCGTTCGCCTTGAGCTGCGGGTAGTTCTCCGCAATCGCCAGCAGGCGGCCGAGCGCGCTGGTCTCCCGGTTGGCGGCGCCAATCTTCTCTTCGGGCGACTTCGCCGACAGGAGCTGCGTGCGCGCGTCGGCGACGTCCTTGAAGACGCTCTCCTCGTGCTGCGCGTAGCCTTTGACCGTCTCGACGAGGTTCGGGATGAGGTCGTTGCGCCGCTGGAGCTGGTTTTCGACCTGCGCCCACTGCGCCTTGATCGCTTCTTCCTGGCCGACGAACGTGTTGTACGAACAGCCGGCCAGCGGCGCCGCGACGAACGCGAGCGCGACGAGCCGCACGGCGGATCTTCGAGTGATCGTCATAAGCGAATTCTACCAACTCGCCCCGCCGCCGCCGCCGCCGCTTCTTCCGCCGCCGAATCCGCCGAAGCCGCCGCCGAACCCGCCTCCGCCGCTGCTCCAGCCGCCGCCGCCGAACGGCCCCACGCCGCTCGACCAGCCGCTCCATCCGCCGCCGCCCCAGTAGCGCGACCGGCGCCCTGGACCGCCGCCGATGCGGCTGATGATGAGGATGATGATGAAGCCGATGACGATGACCGACAGCGGAATCGGCATTCCACCGCTCGGTTGGCGAACGGCCTGCTGCGGCACGCGGACGCCCTCGAGCGTGACGCCGCGGGCCTGCGCAATGCGTCCGACGATGCGCTCGGTTCCGGCGAGCAGGCCGGCGCCGTACTGCCCGGCGCGAAAATGCGGCGCCATGTAGTCGCGGCTCGTCTCGCCGGCGAACCCGTCGGTGATGAATTCCTCGAGACCGTAGCCGACCTCGATGCGGACGCGGCGTTCCTTCGGCGCCAGCAGGATCAGCACGCCGTTGTCCTTGCCCTTCTGCCCGACGCCGCGGCCGCGATTCTCGAACAGCTTGACGGCGTAATCGGTGATGTCGCCGTACGGCTCGATCGTCGGCGTCGTCGCGACGACGACGGCATCGCCGGTCGACGCCTGAAGGGCGCGGATCATCCGCTCCATCTCGGCGCGGCTCTGCGCGTCGACGACGTGCGCGAAGTCGTTGACCGGTTCGGTCAGCTCGGGGAGTCGGTTGCTGGTTGCTGGTTGCTGGTTGCTCGGGGCGCGGGACGCCGCGTTCGCGCCTGGCGCCGCCACCAGGGCGATGACGCAAATGATCAGCGACGAATGACCGAGCGCGCGCCGCCAGCGACCAGCCACCAGCGTCCAGCAACCAGCAACCGGCAACCGGCAACCGGTGATTACGCGCGCCATGTGTCGACGTGCGCGACGAGCTTCTCGACGGCTTCGAGGTACGGCGGGAAGAGGCGCTCGGCTTCGGCGCCGGAGATTTCGTGGACGCCGGCGAGCGCCGCGATCGCGTCGGCCGCGGGTCCGTGCGCGGCGCGTCCGTCGAGGCGCGACACGCTCTGCAGGAGCGCCGCAAACGCGGGCGCCGATTCGACGATCAGGATCGCCAGCGCGTCCGAATTGCCGCGTGTTTCGACGAATCCTTCGCGCAGGTGGAGCAGATGACTTCGCGCCTGCACTTCGACGGCGCGGCGGAGATCGGCCGGATCGACCGACAGTCCGGCGAACGGATTCCTGCCCGACACAATCCTGTGGTCCGAGAGGATCGCGCCGAACTCGAGCGGGAAGGCGTCGAGCGCCGACGCGAACTCATTTGCCGCGAGGAGCAGCGGCGTCGTCAGCTTCGCATCGTGCCAGGCCGAAGCGCGCCGCGCGCACGCGCGCAGGTCGTCGGCCGTCAGCGTGTCGACGACGGCGAGCGTGTGCCGCTGACCGTAGGCGATGAGCGACTGCAGTCGCGCGCCGAAGATCTTCTGAAGATCGCGCTCGAGCGTCTTCACCGCATCCGCAGGGCTCATGAAACTCATTGTATAGAATGTGATCCACATGCGTTTGCGGCAGTTCAATGTCGGCTGCTTCGGCGGCGGCACCGGCCTTCCGAGTCTGCTCGGCGGACTGAAGAACAATCCGTGGCTGAAGGTGAACGCGGTCGTCACGATGTTCGACAGCGGCGGCAGCTCGGGGCAGCTGCGTGACGAGCTCGGCGTGCTGCCGCCGGGCGACATCCTCAAATGCGCGCTCGCGCTGTCGCGCAACGCGCGCGAGGCACGCCGCGTCCTGCTCGCGCGGCTGCCGACGCTCGAGCACGCGCGGCTCGGCGGCCATACGGGCGGCAACCTGCTGCTCTCGATGATGCAGCGCTACAGCGGCGACTTCCTCGACGCGATCGACGGCCTGCGCGCGCTGCTCGGATGCCGCGGACGCGTGTGGCCCGTCAGCGTGCAGTCGGCGTCGGTGTGCGCGGAGTACGGCGACGGATCCGTGACGCGCGGCGAAGTGGAGGTCGACGCCGGACAGTTGTCGGGTCGCCTCGTGCGCCGCATCTGGCTCGAGCCGCCCGTCTCGATTCATCCGGCAGTGGCGAAGGCGATCGGCGAGTTCGACGCGGTGATCATCGGGCCAGGCAGCTTCTACACCAGTCTGATGCCGATCTTCCTCGTCCGCGGCGTGTCCGAGGCGCTCTGTCAGATGAAGGGTCCCATCATCCTCATCGCCAATCTGCTCACCGAAGGACGCGGCATGGCGGGCTTCACCGCGGCCGACGAAGTCGCGCGCATCGAAGAGGCCACCCATCGCAAAGTGGACGTCGTCATCACGAACACGAAGTGGCCGTCGCCCGACGTGCTGACGCGGTATGCGGCCGAGCACAAAGAGCCGCTGCCCGCGGGTAACCTGCCCGATCACTGTGAGGCGGTCGGCGGCGAGTTCTGGACGGGCGACATCGCGCGCCACGATCGGCTGCGACTGGCCTACGCAACGTGGAGCGTGCTGTCGAAGCGACTGCTGGTTGATGTCTAACGATTCAACAGGTCGGTCACGACGTACACTCTTCCGCCCTTCATCACGCGCTTCACGTCGCGCGTGTTCTTGATGTCGAGCAGCGGATCGCTGCCGAGGAAGGTCAGGTCGGCGAGCTTTCCGGGTTCGATCGTTCCGAGCTCGCGCTCCAGGCCGAGCGCCTGGGCGGCGTTGACCGTCGCGGTCTGCAGCGCCTCGAACGGCGTGAGCCCCGCGTGGACGAACGATTCGAGCTCCACGTGCAGGCCGAGGCCGTAGGGAATCGCCGGCGCGTCGCTGCCGGCGAGGATGCGTCCGCCGGCGGCGTGGATCGCGACGAGCGACGACTCGAGCGGCTTCAGCGCCGCGTCGAGCGCCGGCTGGCGCCGCGCGGTCGCCAGATCGGTCAGCGCGCTGACGAGCGGCAGCGGATACAGCGAGAAGCGGCGATCGAACAACAGCGATCGATCGCCGGTCACACGCGCGTTGAACCCGCCCTGCACGCCGATCGTCGGCGTCAGCGCCATCCCCGACTTCGCCACGAGATCGACGATGTCCGCATACGCGCGCCGCGTGCGCAGGTGCACGGCGCCGTCGACGCCGTACTCAGACGCGGGATACAGCTCCTGCGAGAGCACCGGCTTCCCGATGCGGTGCGCGAAATCGGTGATCTGCCGCTGGTAACGATCCGGCAGCCGCACGTTGGTCGCGAAGAAATCGACGTCCAGCGTGCGTGCGCGATCGAGCTCGCGCACGAGCTGCTCGTCCGACGCGATGGACACGCTGCCGCGATCGTACACGCGCATGCCGTCGAACGGATCGCCCGCGACGAACAGGCGCGGCCCCGGACGTCGCGCCGCGTCGAACGACTCGCGCTGCTCCAGCGCGACGTACGGGTTGATCGCCGGAATGCGGACCGACGTGATGCCGTACGCCAGGAACGCGCGCCCGAATGCGGCGCCATCGTCCTGATTCAAGCGCGCGTCCATGTCGATCAGCCCTGGCATCACGATCTCCTGCCCGGCGTCGACGACGACGCCGGCGTGAAGCTCGTCGCGATGGCTGGCGATCTCGCGGATGATGCCGTGTTCGACGACGATGTCCGACTCGTTGCGCAGCCCCTCGAAGACGCCGTCGAAGATGTGGCCGGCGTGGACGACGACGCGCTCCGGCGGCGGGCTCGGCCGCCACCCGAGATCGATCGGGATCGAGTCGGGGCTGCCGCCGTCCGACAGAATGCGCCGCAGCCCGTTCGGCGTCTGGTAGACGATGTGGCGCGTGTCGCCTTCCCAGCTCGGCGACTCGGGGGCGTCTTCCGCGATCGATGACGGCGGCGCGGTCGGACTTCCCTTGCCGTCCACGTTCACCGACCACAATCGGCCCTCGGTGGCGAACGCCATCCGGAATCCGTCCGGCGACCACACCGGTCCCGTGTCGTCTCTATTCCCGGAGGAATGCGACGGAAAGACGACCGACGAGTAGACGCCCGCCGGATCGACGGCGTGCATGACGAGCTGATTCAGTCCCTCGCGGTAACGATTGGAGTACGCGAACAGATCGCCGGCGGCGATCACGTGGTTGTCGGCGGACCAGGTCGGCCGCCCAATTTCCGCGCGCGAGACGAACTCCGGCACGACCATCGCGTGCGCGTCGGGATACACGGTGACGACGCCGATGCGGTGTCGATCCTCGACGAACGCGATGTGGTTGCCGTCGGGCGACCACGCGGCGCCGCTGATGCGGCCCCCGCCGCGCGTGAGCGCGGTGTCGCG
This sequence comes from Acidobacteriota bacterium, assembly GCA_003222395.1. Lineage (GTDB taxonomy): Bacteria > Acidobacteriota > Vicinamibacteria > Vicinamibacterales > CAVVIG01 > Gp6-AA45. Next base: position 55,475 of record QHWB01000032.1, on the reverse strand, counting down.
GTTCGCGCGGAAATCGTGCATCCACAATTCCATCCGCCCGCTGCGGTCGCTCGAAAAGGCGAGCGCCGTGCCGTCGGGCGACCACGCGGGATCGAGCTCCACCGCCGCGTCGTTCGTCACCTTGAATGGGTCGCCGTTGCGGGAATCGACCGGCATCACCCACACATCGCCGAGCGCGACGAACGCCACGGCGCGGCCGTCGGGCGAGACGACCGGCGTCACGATGCCGCCGACGCGCTGAGGCGTCGTGGGCTCGAGCGGCCGGTGCGCGATCGTGTACGTCGACCGCTGCAGCGTGAGGTTCGCCCTGAACGGAATCGTCTCGACGCGGCCGGTCAGCGAGCGCCGCCGGATTCTGCCGTCCGCGGTGTACAGGATTTCGGTTGCCGACAGCCACTGCGGCCGGAACGGGAACACGTCCTCGTCGCGCGCGATGGATGCGACGCCGGGCTTCAGCGGCGTGGACACCTCGAGCGTCGACTCGCCGGTCGTGTACGCGAGCTGGGTACCGTCCGGACTCCACGCCGGCGCTGCGGCGGAGAACGATGGACGCAGCAGCCGTTCCCGGCCGCTCGCGTCGATGGTCCACAGGCCGGGCGCCGGTCTCGGCACGCCCTCGTCGCCGGATACGAATGTGATTTGACGATCGTTGGGCGACCATGCCGGCATCCACCCGTCGCGCGTCGTCAGCCGGCGCACCTCGCCGGTTCCGACCGCGAGCTGCCAGATCGTGCTGATGCCGCCGTAGCGATCGGACGAGAACGCGATGCGCGAGCCGTCGTGCGACCACGCGGGCTCGCGATCGTCGAACTCGCCGCTCGTCAGCGCGCGCAGGTTCGTGCCGTCCCATCGAATCGTGTAGATGTGCCACGCGCCGTCGTCGCCGTAGCCCTGGAACGCGATCGATTCGCCGTCAGGCGACCAGGAGGGGAGGCGCGCCTCGAGCAGATCGGGGGTGATTTTCTTCGCGACGCCGCCCGAGATCGGCAGCAGCCAGAGACGACCGAGCAGATCGATTGCGATTGTGCCGTCGGGCGACATGGCCGCGGCCATCGCCGTGCCTTCAGTGATCGTGAGATCGATCGGGCGGCTGCTGTCTTGCGCGGCAAATACAGAGGCCGCGAGCGCTGCGAAGAGCAGCGGTCGCGCGGCTGTCATCTTTTTACTTTGCGCGCGGGGCCCCACGCCCGCGCGCCTGTCGCGGCTCGCTTGCTCGCTCGCCGCGGTGGTTCGCGGCGATTTTCCGCTTCGGGAGCGCCCGGCGGTTGCGGACCCTTCGCGCCTGACGCTCGATCCTTTCTCGTTGTCGTGATTTCCGGCGGCTGTCCGCTTTGAGATTGGTCTTGTCTTTGTGTCCTTTGTGTCTTTTGTTTCCTTGTGTCGCTTGCGCGTTCACCTTTCAGGCGGGCAACCTTGTCGATGATTGCCGCGAGCATCGCGCCCGCGTCGCCGCCCTTCGCGGGACGGTTCGAGAGCCAGATCGCCGGCGCGTCCTCGCCGAGGATGTCTTCGAAGTCGCCGCCGCTCTTCACGCTCTTCGGCGCGAAGTCGGTGATGTCGACGTCGCCCGACCATTCGTCGCGATGCTTGATGAGCAGCCACGAACGGTTTCCATCGCCGCGCGCGCCGGGATAGCGGCCGCCCGTGCGGACGAGCACCCACGATCCCTTCAGCTTGTAGCCGTTCAGCGTGAACTTCAGGTCGCCCTTTTTCAGCGCCGCTTCGACGTCGGCGACTTCCGGCGTCCACGTACCTTTGTCCCACAGCATGACGATGCCCGCGCCGTACCCTTCGGGTATGACGCCTTCGAATTCGCCGTAGTCGTAAGGGTGATCCTCGACCTTCATCGCCAGCCGCTTCGTCTTCGGATCGAGCGATGGTCCCTTCGGCACGGCCCACGAGAGGAGCACGCCGTTGTGCTCGAGCCGGAAATCGTAGTGAAGGTGGCTCGCGAGATGTTTCTGGACGCAGAAGAACCGTCCGCGTTCCTTCGTTGGATGCAGCTTGCCTTCCGGCTCCGGCGTTTTCTTGAAGTCGCGCTTCCGCTTGTATTCTTCGAGGGCCATGGCGCTATTGTGCCATCGCCGCCGGTTCGGCCCGGTGCAGCGTGCGCTTGATCTGCGGGATCATGAAGCTGAGGGGCAGCGCCGTCGCGATCAGGATCGCGAGGACCATCATGAAAAAGCGACTGTGCGGCATCTGGTCCCAACGGCCGCCGATGTAGCCGGCGAGGTAGCCGCCGAGCGCGAGGCTCACGAACCATCCGCCCATGAGCAGGCCGCGGCTCCTCGGCGGCGCGAGCCGGTTGACGAGCGAGAGCCCCATCGGGCTCAGACAGATTTCGCCAATCGCAATCAGCACGTTGGCCCAGATCAGCCATTGCGCTGACACGCGGCCGGCATCGCCGCCGCCGAGCGCGGCCGATGCGAGCAGGCCGAACGCCGCTGCGACGAGGACGACGCCGAGGAGCATTTTCACTGGCGTCGACGGCTCGCGCCTGCGCCGCTGGAGCCAGACCCACACGGCGACGAGCACGGGTGAGAGCAGGATGACGCCAAGCGGCTCGAAGACCTGGAACCGTTCCGGCGGCCACGATGTGATCGTGTTGTCGCGCGCCCAGAACGTGAACGTGTAGAAAATCTGGTAGAAGGCGAGCCAGAACACCGTCGAGATCGCGAACACGGCGAGCAGCGTGATCACGCGGGAGCGCGCCTCGTCGGGCGGGACCGACTGCTCCTCGGCCGATCCTTTTTCGACTCTCGCCGCCGCATCTCGAACATGCCGGTTGAACCCCGTATAGACCAGCAGCGACAACAGCATTGCGACCGCGGCCGACATGAACGCGATGCTCCAGCCGTAGCGCGTGCGCAGCCACGACACCGCCAGCGGCGCGAAGAAGGCGCCGAGGTTGATCCCCATGTAGAAGATGTTGAAGCCTTGATCGCGCAGGTCGGGACGGTCGCGATAGAGGTTGCCGACGATCGTCGAGACATTTGGCTTCAGCAGGCCGCTGCCGGACGCCAGCAGTACGAGTCCGAGATAGAAGAACGGCAGCGATTCGATGCCGAGCACGAGGTGCCCGAACATCATCAGAACGCCGCCCCCGACAATCGCGCGGTTGAAGCCGAGCACGCGGTCGGCGAGCAGGCCGCCGAACAGCGGCAGAAAATAGACGCCCGCCGTGTACGCTCCATAGACGCGGCCGACGTGCGCGACGTCGAAGTGGAGCGCTTCGTTCATGTACAGCGACAGAATCGCCATCATCGAGTAGAAGCTGTAGCGCTCCCACAGCTCGGTGAAGAACATCACGTACAGGCCGGGCGGATGCGCGGTGCGCGGGCGGGCGATGCCCATGCGCGCGAGTCTAACAGACCATATGTCAGAATGTTGATTGAGCATCGGCGAGGCAGATGGTCGACAGAATGCAAGCGCTTCTCATCAGCACCTACGAAATGGGCCGCCAGCCCTTCGGACTCGCGTCGCCTGCGGCCTGGCTGCGCACCGGCGGCTGGGACGTCGTCTGCGTCGACGTGTCGAAGGAGCGGCTGCGCGATGCCGACGTCAAGTCGGCCGACGTCATCGCGTTCCATCTCCCGATGCACACGGCCACGCGCCTGGCCGCGCCCGTCATCGCGAAGGCGCGCGCGCTGAACCGGTCGGCGCGAATCTGCGCGTACGGGCTCTACGCGCCGCTCAACGGGCAGTGGCTCCGATCGATTGGCGTCGACGCGGTGTTCGGCGGCGAATTCGAGGAAGAGCTGACGCAGTGGGCCGGCGCCACAACACAGGGCGCTGTGGGGCGGGCCTTTCAGGGCCGCCAACGCGGGCCTGAAAGGCCCGCGCCACAGATTCCGCGGATTCGCTTCCTCGTCCCCGATCGATCGACGCTTCCTCCGCTCTCGAAATACGCCACGCTCCAATTGCCCGACGGGACGACACGTGCGGTGGGGTACACCGAAGCGAGCCGCGGCTGCAAACATCTGTGCCGCCATTGCCCGGTCGTGCCGATTTACAACGGGCAATTCCGCATCGTCCCGCCTGGCGTCGTCCTCGCCGACGTCGCGGCGCAGGTCGCCGGCGGCGCGGGGCACATCACGTTCGGCGATCCAGATTTCTTCAACGGTCCCACGCACGCGATGCGGATCGTCGAAGCGCTCCATGCGGCGCACCCTTCGGTCAGCTACGACGTGACAATCAAGGTCGAGCACCTGCTTCGGCACCGCGCGCTGCTGCCGCGGCTCGCCGAAACGGGATGCGCGTTCGTCACGAGCGCAATCGAATCGCTGGACGATCGTGTGCTCACGATCTTCGACAAAGGGCACACGCGCGCCGACTTCTTCGATGCGGTCGACGTCTGCGCGGCCGCCGGCGTCACGCTCATCCCGACGTTCGTCGCCTTTCATCCGTGGCTGACGCCAGAGAGCTATTGCGATCTGCTCGACACGATCGCCGGGCTCGATCTCGTCGACCACGTCGCGCCGATTCAGCTCGCCATCCGCCTGCTGCTGCCCGAGGGTTCGCGGCTGCTCACGACACCGGAGATGAGACCGCATGTCGGCGCGTTCGATCCGAAGACGCTCACCTATCGCTGGACGCATCCCGATCGCGCGGTCGACGCGTTGCATCAGGAGGTGAGCACGATCGTCGGCATGCGCCTTACCGCGGATCGCCGGGTGGTGTTCGAAGAAGTGAGCAGGCTCGCGCATGATCGCGCCGGGATGCCGTCTCCTTCGGCGAGACCATTCCGCGATCGCGCGACCGTGCCCTATCTCAATGAGCCTTGGTACTGTTGAGCGGAGCCGAATCCAGAGCAGGTGGCTCTGATTTAGTGCTGGGAGCTGGGAGCTGGGAGCTGGAACGAATGCCACGGGTTCTGTTGCTCGCGACGACGACGGGATATCAGACGCGGTCGTTCGGTGAAGCGGCCGCGCGGCTCGGCGTCGAGCTCGTCTTCGCGACCGATCGCTGCCACATGCTCGAAGACCCGTGGCAGGACCACGCGATTCCGATTCGCTTCTATGACGAGCCGCGGACGGTTGATGCGATTGTCGATGCGGCACGCTTGCGGCCGATCGACGGCATCCTCGTCGTCGGCGATCGGCCGACGGTGATCGCCGCTCGCGTTGCGCAGGCGCTCGGTCTGCCGGGAAATCCGCCCGAGGCGGCAGCCATTGCGCGCCACAAACTCCGCACCCGCGAACGCTTCCGCCACGCGGGACTGCCAGTGCCGTGGTTCTTTTCGACGACGATCAACCAGCTCCCAGCGCCCAGCCCCCAGCAACCAGAAACCAGCAACCAGCAACCACAGTATCCCTGCGTGATCAAACCGGTCGCGCTCTCAGGCAGCCGCGGCGTGATGCGCGCGGACGATCCGGCGTCGCTTGCGGCCGCCGTCGACCGGCTGCGCGTGTTGTTGGAGTCGCCCGACATCCGCGCGGAGCGCGACGAAGCGCACGAGTCGATCCTCATCGAAGGCTTCATTCCCGGCCGCGAGTTCGCGCTCGAAGGCGTGCTGCATCACGGCACGCTTCATACGCTGGCGATATTCGATAAACCCGATCCGCTCGACGGCCCGTTCTTCGAAGAAACGCTCTACGTGACGCCGTCGTCGGCGCCCGACGCCGTCCAGCGGGCGATCGTCGGCACCGTCGAAAACGCCGTGCGCGCGATCGGCCTGCGCCATGGTCCCATCCACGCCGAGTGTCGCGTTCAGGCAGCAGCCCTTCGAGCGCCTCAGGGTCGTCTCGAGCCTGGCCGAGGGACAGGTTCTGAACGAGTCGACGTCTTCGTGCTGGAAGTCGCGGCGCGTCCGATCGGCGGGCTGTGCGCGCGCACGCTGCGCTTCGCGCCGGCCGCGATTCGGGATTCGGGATTCGGGCTTCGGGATTCGAATCCCAAATCCCGAATCCCGAATCCCGAGTCCCACATCCCACTCGAGGAGCTCCTGTTGCTGCACGCGCTCGGAGAATCGCCGGGCGCGTGGCGGCGCGAGCCGCGCGCGTCCGGCGTAATGATGATTCCGATTCCGAGACGCGGCATCTTTCGCGGCGTTGAAGGCGTCGACGCCGCAAAGCGGATGCGCAACATCGACGACGTGCAGATCACGGCGAAGCAGGATCAGCTGCTGCTGCCGCTGCCCGAAGGCGCGAGCTATCTCGGCTTCATCTTCGCGCGCGCCGAACAGCCGATCGACGTCGATCGCGCGCTTCGCGCCGCGAACGCCGAGCTGACCTTCGCGATCGATCCCGAATTCCCGGTGCTGGCCGGCGGATCGATGCAGTACAATCGCGAACATGGCTGATACCTGCGGGCATACAACCGGACACGAGCAGCAGCTGGTCGGCAACAAGTCCGGCCGCATGGTGTTCTGCAAGAAGTTCCAAAAGGAGCTGCCCGGCCTCGACGCGCCGCCGTGGCCCGGCGAGCTCGGTCAGCGCATCTTTGAAAACATCTCCGCGCAGGCGTGGAAGCTCTGGGAGGATCGCATGAAAATGATCCTCAACGAGTACCGCCTCATGCCGTGGCAGAAGGAAGCCCAGGAACTGGTAGCCAAGCACATGGAAGATTTTTTCTTCGGCGAAGGCGCCGCGCTTCCACCCGGCTATGTTCCACAGCAGACCAAATAGCTCACCACATCCGGCGTCGGGCGGTCAGTCGAACGCCGCCCGCGAGCCGGACGGTCCCGAACGCCGTCATCGCGCCTGCTGGTACAGCCGCCGTACGGCCTGCATCCCACCCGACATCGGGTTCCACACCATCGAAGACGGCCACCTGCTGTTCTGCGTGCATCCGATGTGGTTCCCGGTTGTCGGCTACCAGTTCGACGTCCGGAATTGCGCCAGCTGCGACTATTTCAAGCCGCTCCGGATCCGCCTCGCCTAGCTCGGCATTGCAGTCATTCGCTACTACCTTCCAGCCCTACTGTAGTGTTCCACTGCAACACAGTTTGGACCCCCCGCGCGGCAGTCCAGCTTAACTTCCTTTGACTCATGAGGTTAGAAGACTCGGCACGAATGAGCGGCAGGGCACGCGGTTTGATAACGCTGGGGTCAGATGGAGATCCGCCCCGAGGATGAGGACAGGAACGACGAGAAAGAGGTCCCGGACGAGGTGCCGGAAACGCCGCCTGACGAGCCGCGGCCCCCGCGAATCGAGGATCCCCCTCCACCCGACAGCAAGGGTCCCTATGTCGTTCACGCCAACTCAGAGCAGAACAGGGAGGCGATGGTGAATACTGGAGAACGCAAAGAACGTCGAGGATTCGCGTCGATGTCGCCTGAAAAACAGCGCGAGATCGCGAGCAAGGGCGGCCGGGCGGCCCACGAGAAGGGTACGGCCCATGAATGGTCCGCGGAGGAAGCCCGGTCGGCCGGCCGCAAGGGCGGACAGGTCAGCCGTGGCGGCCGTGGCCGGCTCATCGTACCGCCCGCCGACGCGTCACCGATCGCGGGACAGCCGGCCGGCGACGCGACGTCGAGCGAGCGCTGATGGTGAGCATGCGCACCGATCGACGCGTTCGACCGACGACAATGGAGGCGACCGACAATGGCAAGACGCGTAGCCATCGCCTGGGCGTTGGCGCTCGCCGTGGCGGCGGGCGCGAGTGCGCAGAGCGGGTCTTCAGGGACATCCACGGGGCAGAGCACCACCGCCACGCAACCACCGTCCTCGTCGACCCCCGCGGCGGAGGAGACCCGACCCGCGACGACGACGTTCTTCGGCGACACTGGTGTGTGGTTTGTGCCGACCGGCGAAATCCTCGCGAGCGGCAAATGGTCCGTTAGCGGGTATCGTCGCGGCACGAACTTCATCCAGGGCTACACAAACATCGGCGACTTCGCCGGCACGGTTGGGTACGGCATCAAGGATCGCGCGGAGATCTTCGGATCGTTCCTCTTCGACACCCGCATCGACCGCGACGTCAAACCGCTGTTCGTCCAGGACGCGAACTTCGGCGGGGTTCTCGATCGGTACCCGCGCGTCAACCAGGCGTGGACTGGGGATAACGTCGGCGACTTCTATGTCGGCGCGAAGGTCAACCTGTGGTCGGAGTACCGCCAGAATCCGTTGGCCATCGCGGTCCGCGGCATCGTCAAGCTGCCGACTGCGAAGGACAGCGTGGGCAACGGCACTGGCAAGGCGGACTTCTCGATCGACGGCATCATCAGCAAGGAAGCCGCGAAGCTGGTCGAAACCGCCGGTTACGCCGGCTGGGAGTTCCGCGGCAAGCCTGACGGGTTCGATGCCCCGAGCGGCGCCTTCCACTATGGCGTCGGCGTCACCTTCCCCTCCCGCAATTTCCTGCGCGTGTTCGGCGAGCTCAATGGGACGGTGCCCAATCAGGACACCATCACGATGGCGTCCGCGACGGCGATTCGCGCGACCGACGGAACGTTCCCGCCGCTGATTTCCGCAACCGAGAACATTCATCGCGCGACCATCGGCCTCACCGTCCAGGCGAAGAACGGCTTCTTCGCCGGCATCGGCGGCAGCTGGAACGTGCCGACGCGCGCCCGCAATCTCGCCTTCACCGACGACGATCAGCTCGGCGACTACTACGACTGGCAACTCCGGATCGGCTATCACCCGGGCGTTCGCGTGTACGTCCCGCCGCCGCCGCCGCCACCACCGCCTCCGCCACCGCCTCCGCCCCCACCGGAGCACACGCTGACGGTGAGAGTGCAGTGCGATCCGTGCGAGGTCGAGGTAGGCAAGAGCTCCACGGTGACGGCCACGGTGCAGGACTCGCAGAGCTGTTCGGTGACGTATCGCTGGAGCGCGCCGAGCGGAACGCTGGCGCAGCCGGCCGAACGCCAGACGCTGTGGACCGCAGGACAGCAGGAAGGCAGCGTGCCGGTGACGGTGACGGTGACGTGTCCGACCGACAACAAGACCGCGACCGACACGGTGAACATCCGCGTGACGCGGCCGCCGGTCAGGCAGTACATGTTCGAAGACGTGCACTTCGACTTCGATCGCTACACGCTGCGTCCCGAAGCGACGCGCGTGCTCGACGAAGCGGTGACGGCGATGCGCGAGACGCCGACGCTGCGGCTGACCATCGAGGGTCACACCTGCAGCATCGGGACGGCCGAATACAACCTCGCGCTCGGCGACCGGCGCGCGAACGCGGTAAAGGACTACCTGACGAGCCGCGGCGTCACGGCGGATCGTCTCCAGACGATCAGCTACGGCGAAGAGCGCCCGAAGTACGACAACTCGCGCGAAGAGACGCGGCGGCTGAACCGTCGCGCGGCATTGGTGGTGCGCTTGCAGTGAAGCGAACGCGATTTGGGATTCGGGATTTGGGACTCGAAGACGAATCCCGACGAATCCCGAATCCCTAATCCCAAATCCCGACAGCATCCGACAGCTATGCGTTTTATTCACCTGTATCTGATCGGCTACTTCATCCTCGTCCTGGGCGCCGGCCTCGCGCTCTGGCAGGCCGGCGCGCTCGCTCGCATGCCGGCCATCTGGATTCTGATTTCGGCCATCGTCGTGGTCGGGTTAGGAATCGTGCTGGCCGTCACGTCGGCGCGACCGACGACGATCACGAGAGAGTAGAAGTTAGGACAGGAACCCATCCCCGCGCTTCCTGCCTCGATCCAAGCCCGTCGATTCGTGGCACGCGTTATGGTTGTCTCAGGACAACCATGCGCGGTTCAGTTCTCGTTCTGATCATCGCCGCGGCCTTCGCTTCCGCCTGTAAAGAAGAGGGCACCATCAAGGTGCACAGCCTGAAGTTCAACGGCGTCAAAGCCGTTGATGCGGGGCGCCTGCGCGACGCACTCGCCACGCGCCAGAGCTCGAAGATTCCTTGGGGGAAGAAGGCCTACTTCGACCGCTCGCGGTTCGACGCCGATCTGAAACGGATTCAGGCTTTCTACAGCGACCGCGGCTATCCCGACGCCCGCGTGACCGGCTTCGACGTGAAGCTGAACGACAAGCAGGATCAAGTCGACATCACGCTGACGATTGCCGAAGGGGAACCGGTCAAGGTCGCCGGCATCCAGTACGTCGGCTTCGACGTCATCCCCGCCGATCATCTCAAACAGCTGCAGTCGCAGGTGCCGCTGAAGGTCGGCGCGCCGCGCGATCGGCAGCTCGTGGTGACGGCGCACGAGATGGCGCTGAACGAGCTGAAGGATCACGGCTACCCGTATGCGAAGGTCGCGACCGACGAGCAGAAAGGCGCGAGCGACAAGGAGGCGGTTCTCACGTTCAACGCGAACCCGGGCAAGCTGGCGCACTTCGCCTCGGTCGAGATCGTCGGCAACAAGACCGTCAGCGACCACATCATCGAGCGCGAGCTGACCTTCAAGCAAGGCGATCTCTATCGCCGCAGCATCGTGCAGGACTCGCAGCGGCGGCTGTACGGGCTCGAGCTGTTCCAGTTCGCGAACATCGAGCCGGTGAATCCGGAGGCGCAGCCGACCGAAGTACCGATGAAGGTGACGGTCGCTGAAGGCAAGCATCAGCGCGTCAACTTCGGTGTCGGGTACGGGACGGAAGAGAAGGCGCGCGTCGACGCCGAGTATCACCACCTGAACTTTCTCGGCGGCGCGCGATCGGCCGGCGCGCACGTGCGCTACTCATCGCTCGATCGCGGCATCCGGCTCGACTTTCATCAGCCGTACTTCTATCGGCCGCATTTCACGCTGAGCGGCGAAGGACAGGACTGGTACACGTTCACGCCGGCGTATCAGTCGGTCGTGGTGGGCGCGAAAGCGACGCTGACGCATCGCAACAGCGAAAAGACGTCGTGGGCCGCCTCGATGCTGACGGAGCACAACCGAAGCTCGATTGCCCCAGATGTCCTGCTGGACCAGACGCTGCGGAAAGATCTGATCTCGCTCGGCCTCGATCCGACGACCGGCCAGCAGAACGGCACGCTCAACGCCCTTTCCTTCGACTTTCAGCACTCGACGGCCGACAACGTGCTGAACTCGCACCGCGGCTACCAGCTGGCGTTCCACACCGAGCAGGCGGGACGCATCGTGCCAGGCTCGTTCAGCTACTACGCGGTGTCGGCGGACGGACGGCATTACCTGCCGCTCAGCGGCAATTCGCTCGTGCTGGCGAGTCGACTTCAGGTCGGCAACATCAGACCGACGGCCAACGATCAGACGAACATTCCGTTCTCGAAGAGGTACTTCCTCGGCGGCGCGACGAGCATCCGCGGATGGGGCCGCTATGAGGTCAGCCCCCTCAGCGCGTCGGGCCTGCCGATTGGCGGCGACAGCATGATCGCGTTCAGCGAGGAGCTGCGCGCGATCATCAGCGGCAACTTTGGCGGCGTGCTGTTCCTCGACGGCGGCAACGTGTGGCTCGATTCGATGGGCTACAGCCTTCGCGATCTGCGCTACGCCGTCGGCCCGGGACTCCGTTACCAGACGCCGATCGGTCCGATCCGGTTCGACGTCGGCTACCAGCTCAATCCGATTCCGGGTCTGCTCGTCAACGGACAGCCGCAAAGCCGCCGCTGGCGCATCCACTTTTCCATCGGGCAGGCATTCTGATGCGGATCGTCAAGCGCCTCGTTCACGTGCTCGTCATCGTGCTCACGCTCGTCATCGGCGCGGCGGCCGCGGCCGTCATCGTGTCGCAGACCGCGTGGTTCAAGAACTGGCTGCGCGGCTACATCGTCCGCGAGGCGAATCTGTATCTGAACGGCACGGTGTCGATCGAACGGCTCGCCGGGAATCTGTTCTCCGGCGTCGAGATGGAGAACATCGGCGTCTCGATGAACGGCAGCCAGGTCGTGGCCGTCAAGGACCTCGGCCTCAACTACAACGTGTTCGAGTTCATCTCGAAAGGGCTGTCGGTCGACGAGATTCGGCTGGACAAGCCGGTCATCTACCTGCGGCGCGAAGGCGACACGTGGGAGTTGAGCCGGCTGGTGAAGAAGCAGGCGCAGGAGGCCGAGCGACAGGGGCCGGGCAGACCGATCTCGATCGAAGAGATTGGCATCAGCGACGGCTCGGTGGTCGTCGACGGACCGGTCGGGACGAGCGGCGTCGAAGTGCCGAAGCGGTTCGATCACGTCGACGCGAAGCTGTCGTTCAAGTACGAGCCCGTTCGGTACTCGATTGAAATCACGCATGTGTCGTTCCGCGGCTCGGAGCCGTCGATCGCGCTGAACGCGCTGTCGGGCGGCGTGGCGGTGCACGACGACGCGGTGCACATCGAGAAGCTGGCGCTCCGGACGGCCGAAACGTCGCTGTCGGTCGATGGCGCCGTGCAGAACTACCTGACGGAGCCGAACCTGAACCTGCAGATCTCGTCCGACAAGCTGTCGATTCCGGAAATCGCGCGGCTCGTGCCGGCGCTTGCCGGCGTGAACCTGCAGCCGGCGTTCGAGATCAAGCTGAACGGACCGTTCGATCGGCTCGGCGTGAACATGAACGTGCGGTCGTCGGCCGGCAATGCGCTGGGCAACATCGTGGCCGACATCCTCGAGCCGGGCCAGTCGGTGCAGGGCGATCTCTCGGTGCGGCATATCGACCTGTCGCAGATTCTCAACGACCCGAAACAGAAGAGCGACATCACCGCGAACGCCCACGTCGACCTGCACGCCCAATCGTTCTCGGATCTGAATTCACTGCGCGGCGGGCTCGCGCTCGACTCGCCGCGCATCGTCGCGGCAGGTTATACAGCCGGTCCCCTCGACGCCAAAGCGCAGATCGACGGCCGGCGCGTCGCACTGACCGCGAAGGCCGCCGCGTACGGCGCGAGTGCGACGGCGAGCGGACGGGTAACGCTGCCCGATTTCGGCGACAAGAATCCCAAGACCAAGCCGATCGCGTTCGACGTCAACGGTCAGCTGCGCAACGTCGACCTCCGACGCATGCCGCGCGAGCTGAAGATCCCGCCGGCTGAAACGAACGTGAACGCGGCGTATCACGCGGCCGGCACCGCAGACATCGCTCGTCCCGAACAGCGGAACGTGAAGGTCGATCTGCGCTTCGCGCCGTCGACCGTTGCCGGCGCGACGATCGCGGCCGACAGCCGCGTCAGCGCGACGGTCAACGGCAGCGACATCGCATACGACGCCGATGCGTCCGTCGCGAATCTGGATCTGCAGCGCGTCGGCGAGCAGTTCAACGTGAAGGCGCTGGCGGACGATCGCTACAAGAGCGACATCAATGCCCATCTGATCGCCAAAGGGCGCGGGACGACGCCGAAGGAGATGAACGTCGACGCCAGCGGGACGATCAGCGATACGACGTTGATGGGAGGCCGGATCCCTGGGCTCGACTTCACAGCGAACGTCGCCGACGATACGGCGCATGTCACGGCGAGCGGGTCGTTTGCGGACTTCGATCCCGCGATGGCGAGCGGCAACGCGAAGATGAAAGGCACCGTCGGCGGGTCGCTGAACGTCGACGCGACCCTCGCCAACATGTCGCAGGGCGTGACCGCCGACAGCGTCGAAGGGTCGGCGAAGATTCACCTCGATCCGTCCGACCTCGGCGGCCTGGAGATCGCGCGCGCCAATATCGACGGCGATTACCACAACTCCACGGGCGACATCCGCGCGCTCGAGATCGTCGGACGCGATCTCAACGTCAGCGGAAGCGGCACGCTCGCGCTGAACGACAGCGGCCAGTCCAGCTTCAAGCTGCACGCCGACAGCCCGAGCCTCGAAACGATCGGCAAGCTGGTCGATCAGCCACTGACGGGCATCGCGAAAATCGACGCAACCGTGACGGGGAATCGCCGCGAGCTGCAGGCGTCGGGCAACATCACGGGCGACGGCCTCAAGTACCAGCAGAACGGCGCGCTGACGATGTCGACCGATTTCACGGCGAAGGTTCCGGAGCTGCAGGCCGCGGACGCCTCGGTCGATGCGGACACACACGCGACTTTCGTGACGATCGGCGGCCAGAACATCAACGAGCTGCAGGCGAAGACCAACTACCATCAGAAGAACGTCGACTTCGACATCAATGCCAGACAGCCGCAGCGGACGCTCGCGCTGGCCGGCGGCGTGACGCTCCATCCGGACCATCAGGAGGTTCACCTCCGCAGTCTCGGTCTGCAGTCGCAGGGCGTGTCGTGGCAGCTGGCGCCCGGTGCGCAGCCCGCGATCCGCTACGGCGACAACGCGGTTGAGGTGAAAGATCTGCGGCTGATGAGCGGCGCCGGCGGCGATCAGCAGATCGCCGCGGATGGCACGTTCGGCAAGCCCGGCGACGAGCTCAAGGTCACGTTGAACAACATCGACGTCGCCACCTTCGACGCGCTGATGCTGCGTCCGCCGCAGCTGTCGGGACGGCTGAACGCGTCGAGCACGATCACCGGATCGAAGGACGATTTGCACGTCGACGCGAACTTCGAGGTCAGCCAGGGCGGCTTCCGCCAGTTCAAGTACGACTCGCTGAAAGGCACGGTGAAGTACACCGGCGACACCGTCGCTCTCGACGCGCGTCTCCAGCAGAACCCGACGATGTGGCTCGAGGCGAAGGGGACGGCGCCGGTCGCGCTGTTCAACGGGACGGCGGCCAAGTCGAACGAGAAAGTCGATCTGCACGTCGACAGCAGCCCGATCGATCTCGGCCTCGTGCAGGGATTCACGACCGCGCTGACCAACGTCAAGGGGACGCTCGAAGCGCACGTCACGGTGACTGGAACCGCGGCCGCTCCGAATCCGGACGGAACGATCGCCGTTCAGAACGCGTCGTTCAAAGTCGAACCGACCGGCGTCGACTACACCGATCTCGACGGCCGCGTCGAGTTGAGGCCCGATCGCGTGCACATCGATCAGATCCGGATCCTCGACAACCAGCGCAAGCCGCTGACGCTCACCGGCGATCTCGCGATGAACGAGCTGAAGGTCGGCGGCGTGTCGATTGCCGTGAGGGCCGACGACTTCAAAGTGATCGACAACGACATGGGGAACGTCCGGATCAACAGCGATATGCAGTTGACGGGCGATCTTGCGGCGCCGCGCATCGAAGGCGCGCTCGGCGTGACGACCGGCCGAATCAATCTCGATCCCATCCTCGCGCAGACGGGCACATCTGCGTACGCGACGCAGGCGACCGAGTTCGAAACGGGCGCGGCCGACAATCAGGGTCAGACGGCGAATCCGAGCGCGTTCGACGCGCTCCAGGTCGACCTGCACCTCACGGTTCCCGACGACCTCGTCATCAAGGCGAGCGACCTCCGCGCGCCCGGCGCGCCGCTCAGTCTCGGCGCGCTGAACATCACGGTCGGCGGCGATCTCTGGGTGACGAAGGTGCCGTGGGATCAGATTCGCGTCGTCGGCCCGGTGCGGACCATCCGCGGCTACTACGATTTCCAGGGGCGCCGCTTCACGATCCTCCGCGACGGCGCCGTGCGGTTCCAGGGGCTCGACGATCTCAACCCGGCGCTCGATATCAGGACGGAGCGCGTCATCCAGGCGGTGACGGCGAACGTCAACGTGCGCGGCACGCTGAAGCAGCCGGAGATCGTGCTGAGCAGCAACCCGCCGCTCGAGCAGGCCGACATCCTCTCGCTCATCGTCTTCAACCAGCCGGTCAACTCGCTGGGTGAAGGACAGCAGATTTCGCTCGCGCAGCGGGCCGAAGCGATGGCGGCGGGCGCGGCGACCGGACAAATCGCGAAGTCGATCGGCAACGCGCTGAACCTCGACACGTTCGAGATCAACCTCGCGCCGGAGAACGGCGGCGGCCCGAACGTCGCGATCGGTCAGCAGGTCGGCGAGAATCTGTACGTGAAGGTGGAACAGGGAATCGGCGACGCGAGCCAGACCAACATCATCCTCGAATACGAGCTGACGAAGTGGCTGCGCCTCCGCACCAACGTGCTGCAGGGCTCGTCGACGCAGCAGCAGCTGTTCCAGCGGCTGCAGGGGAGCGGCGCGGACCTGTTGTTCTTCTTCAACTATTAGATCGACACGGACATTACGCCGTCGCGAGCGACGTCACCTGGACGCGTGCGTCGTTGAAGCACGCGCCGCCGCCGATGTCGGTGAGCGCGTCGGACACGAGCGCGGTGCCGGTCGTGTTGTTGCGAGTGCTGCGGCGCCAGATGCCCTTGGGAAGCGACACGATCCCCTGACGAATCGACGGAACGACGGTGAGTGGACAGTGAACCTCGCCGAGGTCGTTGAACACCCGCACGAGATCGCCGTCCGCCAATCCGCGCGTCGTCGCGTCGGCCGGATGCATCGTCAGCTTGACGTCGGGACGCGGCAGCTCGGCGAGCGTCGAGCTGATCGTTCGCTCGCTCGCCGGCGAGATGAGCGCCAGCGGATAGCGCTCTGTCGCCGGATCCGGCTGGAAGCGATACAACCCGATTGGAGCGCCGGCCTCCAGATCCGCCGGAAACAGATCGACTTTCCGATCCGGCGTATTCGGGAACACGTCGACGAACTGCACCGGCGCGACCCCGAACGGCGGCGCGGTCTGCGTGCCGGCGCGCAGGTCGCTGCCGATGGTTCCGGGCAGATGGTCGAGCACGTGGACCATCAGATCGAGCTCCCCTGTCGGCTCGTCGTCTTTCCGCAGATCGAGGCGCGAGCAGAGCTCGCCGAATACGTCCGCGTTCGACCGCGCTTCGCCGACGGCGTCGATGACCGGCCGTCCCAGCTCGAGGTTGATCGGCCCGTACGCCTTCGCGAAATCGTAACCTTCGAGGAACGTCGTCGCGGGTAGCACGACGTCCGCGTACATCGCCGTGTCGGTCATCACCTGTTCGAACACGACCGTGAAGAGGTCTTCGCGCTCGAGTCCTTTCAGCACGCGGTGCTGATCCGGCACCGTCGCGGCCGGGTTGCAGTTGTAGACGAACAGCACGTTGATCGGCGGGTCGTCGTATTCCGTCAGCGCGCGGCCGAGGTGGTTCATGTTGACGAGTCGGGTATCCGGCTCCGGAGTGCCGATCCAGCTGCGCTCGATGTTCCAAGACGCCGAGTTGCTCATCGAGTAGCCGCCGCCGCGGACGCCGAATTTTCCGCCGACCGCCGGCAGCGCCAGAATCGACAGCGCCGCGTTGCCGCCGTTCCGGTTCCGCTCGAGGCCCCAGCCGCATCGAATGAGCGCAGGCGAGCTCTCCGCGTACAACCGCGCGACGCGCTCGAGCGCCGACGCGTCGATGCCGGCGACGCGCGCGGCTTCCTCGATCGTCCACCGCTCCGCGCGCTCGCGCAGCTTGTCGGCGTTGTGCGCGTGATCGCGCAGGAACGCTTCGTCGGCGTGGCCGTTCGCGAACAAGTACCTGTGAATCGCAAGGGCGACGACGACGTCGGTGCCGACGTTGACGGCCAGATGAACATCGGCCGATCGTGCGACCTGCGTCGATCGCGGGTCGACCACGACGAGCTTCGCGCCGCGTGCCTGCGCTTCGCGGACGTACGGCACGAGGTGGATGCCGGACGCGCCGGGATTCACGCCCCACAGAATGATCAGCTGTGCTTCGGGATAGTCCTGATACACCACCGACGGCATCTTGCCGTAGAGCGCCTGGTTCGCCGCGCCGGTCGGCGCCGCGCACACCGTCCGCGCGAGCCGCGACGTGCCGAAGCGGCGCCACAGCTGCGCATCGAGATTGTCCTGCGTCAGCAGCCCGTTCGATCCGCCGTAGGAATACGGAAGGATCGACTCGCCGCCAGCTTCCGCTTTCGCGCGCTGAAACCTTTCGGCGACCAACTCGAGCGCCTCGTCCCACGGCACGCGCTTGAATCGCCCGTCGCCTTTCCGTCCTATGCGGACGGCCGGGTACAGCAGGCGATCGGGCCCGTACACGCGATCGCCGAACTTGCGCACCTTCGCGCAGATGTAGCCGTCGGTGACCGGATTGGCGCGGCCGCCGTCGATCTTCACCAGTTTTCCGTGCTGGACCGTAACCGCGAGGCTGCACGCATCAGGACAATCGAGCGGACACGCGGTCTCCACCACCGAGGCGGGCCCGCCGAGAACAGGCTCGGGACGAGAGGACATAGCGCGTACGATAGCATTTTTCATGTTGGATCCGTCCGAGCCCCGAATCGCAAGTCCCGCCCCTCGACAGGCTCGGGGCGCCGCGAGCCTGTCGACCGGCGAATCCCGACCCCGCGTCGTCATCGTCGGCGGCGGTTTCGGCGGGCTTCACGCGGCGCGCGCGCTCGCTGGCGCGCCGGTCCGCGTCACGCTGCTCGACCGGCACAACTACCATCTCTTTCAACCGCTGCTGTATCAGGTCGCGACCGCGTCGCTCTCGCCCGGCGACATCGCGTCGGCGATCCGGTGGGTGCTGCGCGGACAGCAGAACGTCGAAGTGCTGCTCGCCGATGTCACGGCGATCGATCCAGAGAATCGACGTGTACTCGTCGCGAGTCCGGCTGAAGCCGGACACGGCTCGGCGTCGATCGCTTACGACTACATGATTCTCGCGAGCGGCGCGGCGCACGCGTACTTCGGCCACACGGAATGGGAGAAGCACGCGCCCGGCCTCAAGACGCTCGACGATGCGCTCGTGATGCGGCGGAAGATGCTGCTCGCATTCGAAGAGGCCGAGCGGCAGGTCAATCCCGACGCACAACGGCGTCTGTTGACATTCGTCATCGTCGGCGGCGGACCGACCGGCGTGGAGCTGGCCGGCGCGCTGGCGGAGATCGCGCGCCATTCGCTGCGCCACGACTTCCGGCGCATCCGTCCGGAATCGGCGCGCATCGTGCTGGTCGAAGGCGGACCTCACCTGCTGCCGGCCTTTCCCGAGCCGCTGCGTGTCGAAGCGCGGCGCGCGCTCGAGCATCTCGGCGTCGAAGTCCGTACGGGCTCCATCGTGACGAACGTCGACGAACAGGGAGTGATGTGGCGTCCGGATCTTCGACGGGCCCGGGATCGTCACGAGTCAGGTCGCGGGAAAGCCGCAGCCGGACCTCAGGCGGTGGAAGAACGGCTTTACGCGGCGACGGTACTGTGGGCAGCCGGCGTGGCGGCTTCGCCGCTCGGCCAGTCGCTCGGCGTTCCGCTCGATCGCGTCGGCCGCGTCCCGGCGTTGCCGACGCTGCAGGTGCCCGGGCATCCCAACATCTTCGTTGTTGGCGATCTCTGCGCGCTGGCACAGGACGGCCAGCCGCTGCCCGGTGTCGCACAAGTCGCCATGCAGGAAGGGGCGCACGCGTCGCGCAACGTGCTGCGCGCGATGCGCGGAGAGCCTCTGGAGCCGTTCCGCTACAGGGACTACGGCATCATGGCGACGATCGGCCGTGGATCGGCCGTCGGCGAGGTGTACGGCGTCAAAATCTCGGGGTGGACCGGTTGGCTGTTCTGGCTCTTCCTGCACATCTTCTGGCTGATCGGATTCCGCAATCGCGTCGCCGTGCTCAGCGAATGGGCGTGGGCGTACGTCACGTTTCAGCGGCGCGTGCGGTTGATTACCGGAACCGACCGGACGGACGGTCTATTCCATTAGTCGGCATCGAGCGCGATTCCGGCGCTGAATCGACCGGTGCCGTTGAATCGGATCGATCTGCCGATCGCCTGTGAATCGCCGGCAAAGTACCGCTGCCATGCGCCGTAGCTGAGGATCACGACTCGATCGCCGCCGGGCTGCTCGTCGTCGGCGGTGAATGGTCGTCCGAGGATCGGGTACGCGTCGGCGGTGAATCCGGGCGAGGCTCGCAGCGTACGGGCGGCGTACTGCAGATCGCGCCGGGCGTCGTCGAGCCACATCGCGGCGCTGATTATCAGATAGGATCGCTGAATGCACGCGGCTTTTCTGGCCGCCCTCGAGCGCATCGTCCGGCGCGACGCGATCCTTCGGGACGAGACGGAGCTGCTTGCGTACGAATCCGACGGCCTCGCGCGTCTGCGCGAGCGTCCCGGGCTCGTCGTCCTGCCGAACAGCGCGGAAGAGGTGCAGGGCGTGGTGCGCGCGTGCCACGAGCACGGCGTCGCGTTCGTCGCGCGCGGCCACGGTACCGGCCTCTCTGGGGGCGCGCTGCCGGTTCCGGGCGCGGTGCTGATCGTGCTGACGCGTCTGAATCGGATCCTCGACGTCGATATTCCGAACCAGCGGATCACCGTCGAGCCCGGCGTCGTCAACCTGGAGGTGTCACGCTCGGTCGGCGCGCATGGCTTCTACTACGCGCCGGATCCGTCCAGCCAACAGATCTGTTCGATCGGCGGGAACGTCGCGGAGAACTCCGGCGGCGCGCATTGCCTGAAGTACGGTTTCACGGTGCATCACGTCGTCGGCCTCGAGCTGGTGCTGCCGAATGGCGAGATGGTGCACGTCGGCGGCTCGGCGGTCGATCTACCGGGGCTCGATCTGGTCGGCGTGCTCGTCGGATCGGAGGGCACGCTCGGTGTCGTCACGAAGGCGACGCTGCGGCTGCTGCGCATTCCCGAGACGGTGCGAACGATCCTCGCCGCGTTCGAGTCGACCGAAGCCGCGGGCAACGCGGTGTCGGACATCATCGGCGCGGGCATCATTCCCGCGGCGGTCGAGATGATGGATCGGCTGACGGTCGAAGCCGCCGAAGCGGCGGTCCATCCGAATTTTCCGAAGGCCGAAGCCGTCCTGATCGTCGAGCTGGACGGATCGTCGGCGGAAGTCCACGAACAATTCCGCGTCGTGGAAGAGATCTGCCACCGGCGCGGCGGCACCGACGTGCTGATCGCCCGGAACGACGAACAGCGCGCGCGCATCTGGAAAGGACGTAAAGCCGCGTTCGCCGCGATGGGCCGTGTGTCGCCGAACTACTACGTGCAGGACGGCGTCATCCCGCGCACGAAGCTGCCGGAGGTGCTGCGCCGCATCCGCGAGCTCGAAGTCCGATCGGGGCTGCGCATCGGCAACGTGTTTCATGCGGGCGACGGCAACCTGCATCCGCTCGTCTGCTACGACGAGGGAATCGGAGGACAGGGCGAGCTGGCCGAGCAGGTCGCCGCCGAGATCCTCACCTACTGCATCGACGCGGGCGGATCGATCACCGGCGAGCACGGCGTCGGCGCCGACAAGGCGTGCCAGATGCCCAAGATGTTCGGCGCGGCCGATCTCGAGACGATGCTGCTCGTCCGAAGCGCATTCGATCCGCGCGGTCTGTGCAATCCGGGCAAGGTGTTTCCGACGCCGCGCCTCTGCGGCGAGGTTCCCGGCCCCTATCGCCAGCATCCGGTCGAGCGCGCCGGCCTCGCCGAGCGCTTCTGATCGTGGCGGACCTTCTTCAGCCGGCGAGCGTCGACGAGGTCGCCCACGCGCTGGCGCACGCGTCGCGCGCGAAGCTGCGCGTGGCCGTCCACGGCGGCGGCACGAAAGTCGGTTGGGGACCGCCGCCGCCCGCCGACGTCGGCATCTCGACGCGACGGCTCGACGCCGTTGTTGCGCACCGGTACGGCGATCTGACGGCGACGGTGCAGGCGGGCGCGACGCTCGCCGCCGTCAATCGCGAGCTGGCGCGCCACGGTCAATGGATTCCGCTCGATCCGCCATCGGCCGATCGCGCGACCATCGGCGGCATCGTCGCCACGAATGACGCCGGTCCGCGGCGTCACCGGTACGGGACACCGCGCGATCTGATCATCGGGATCGACATCGTTCGCATCGATGGAACGGCCGCGAAGTCCGGCGGCATCGTCGTCAAGAACGTCGCAGGTTACGACCTCGGCCGGCTGATGACCGGATCGTTCGGCAGCCTTGCCGTCATCACGTCGGCGACGTTCAAGCTGTATCCGATACCGGCGGCATCACGCACCGTCGTGATCGATGTCTCGGAGGACGCTCGCTTGAAAGGCTCGCGCCACCTGACCGATACGCGTAGCGCGAGCCTTTCAGGCGAGCGTCCATTCGATCGCCTCGATGCCGTCGTCTCGTCGCTCCTGGCGAGCCAGTTGACGCCGACGGCGATCGAGCTCGAAACGAAACCGCTGCGTCTGCTCGTCCGCTTCGAGTCGATCGAGGCGGCCGCGACCGAGCAGGCACGTCAGGCGACGCGGATCGCCGAATCGAACGGTGCGGGGACGACGATTGTCGCGGGCGCCGATGAGACGGCGCTGTGGGAGGCGCACGAACGGCGCGCCTGGGAGGACGACGGCGCGGTCATCAAGCTGACGCTGCTGCCGAAGGACTTGAGCGCCACGCTCGCGTGGCTCGCGTCGACCGGCGAGGCGTGGGAGATGATCGGCCGCGCGGGCGTCGGCGCGCTGCTGCTGCGCGTCGACGGCGACGCCGCGGCTCAGGCGCGGGTGCTGAAAGATCTTCGCGCGCGCTTCGCGCCCGGCCGCGGCAGCGCCGTCCTCGTCCGCGGATCCGAGGCGCTCAAAGCGCTCGTCGACGTGTGGGGGCCGCCCGGCGACAGCCTTCCGCTGATGCGCGCGGTGAAGCAGCAGTTCGATCCTGAGGGGCTGCTGAATCCCGGACGCGGGCCCTTCGGGTTGTGATCGACATGATCCTTTCCTGATAGAAGGAGCGCACGTGATTCGTTCGATCGTGTTCACCGGAGCGGTCTGTCTCGCGTTGACGGCAAAAGACGTTGTTGCGCAGCCAGTGCGCGCGGTCCTGCGCCCGCCCGCGCAGGTAGGACCGGCCAAACCGGAAGACGGGAGCGCGGCGCCCGACGGATACGCGCCGATTCCAGAGTGGCTCGGGCAGACGCGGGCGCCGAGGCCGCCGAAGAGCGCCGCGTACGACGTCGAAACCGTCGCTGTCGGGTTCAACGGCGCGTTCTGCTTCGACTTCCTCCCGGACGGCCGCATCATCGTCGGCGAACGCGGCGGTCGGATCCGGATTGCCGGCCGCGACGGCAAGCTGTCGGAGCCACTCGGCGGCATGCCGCCGAACTTGTTCGCGCGCGGCGGTCAAGGTCTGTTCGAGGTGCGGCCCGACCGTGCGTTTGCATCAAACCGCACGATCTACCTGACCTACACCGTCTTGCCCGACGATGCGAATCCATCGGCATTGCCGCGCAGCCCCGGCGTGCTGATTGCCGCGCGGGCGAAGCTCTCGACCGACGACCGGCGCCTCGAGGATCTCAAAGTGCTGCTGGACGCAGAAGGCACCGGCGGCCGTCTGATTCAGGCGCGCGACGGCACGCTGTTCATCACGTCGACTGCTCCCGACGGCATCGGCGTCAACTCGGTCGACTGGCCGCAGCCGCAGCAACTCGACAGCAACATGGGCAAGGTGCTGCGCATCAACGCGGACGGATCGATTCCGACCGACAACCCGTTCGTCGGTCGCGGCGGCGCGCGCCCCGAGATTTTCGCGATCGGCGTCAGAGACATTCAGGGTGTAGCGATTCATCCCCGCACGGGCATGCTGTGGACGAGCGAACACGGACCGCGCGGCGGCGACGAGATCAACGCGGTGGCGAAAGGAAAGAACTACGGCTTTCCGGTCATCAGCTACGGGCGGGAGTACAGCGGTAAGCCGATCAACGGCGACAAGACGCGAGAGCAGGGGATGGAGCAGCCGGTCTATTTCTGGACGCCCGATGTCGCGCCGGCTGGCATCGCGTTCTACGGCGGAAAACTTTTTCCCGCGTGGCAGGGCAACCTGTTCGTCGCGACGCTCGTCGGCAAAGCGCTCGTCAGGCTCGTGCTCGAGAACGATCGGGTCGTCGGCGAAGAGCGCTTGCTGACGGATCTCGATAGCCGCATCCGCGGCGTCAGCGAAGGGCCCGACGGCGCGCTCTACGTGCTGACGGACGGCAACGCCGGCAAGATCGTTCGGCTCGTGCCGCATCGTCACGACACCAACCGCTGAGCTCGCAGCGCGATCTCACGATCGTCGACGTCTGATACGTCGTCAAAGTCTATCCGTCCGTCGTGGATCTTGTGATCAACCTTCCTCGGGCTCGATTCGAAGTGCCTCTCCTCTGATCGACTTGTCGACGATTTCGATCAGATGCAACGACGGTATGGCGTGCTGCGCGAGGTCGAGACCGGATGCGATCTGCATCATGCAGCCAGGATTGCCGGATGCGACCACGTTGGCGCCGGTACGGAGGATGTTCGCGACCTTGCGATCTCGGAGCGCGCCGGCCGCGTCAGGCTCCAGCAGGTTGTAGATGCCGGCCGATCCGCAGCAGATGTCCGACTCGAGGATCTCGCGGAGCTCGAGTTGCGGAATCGTCTGCAGCACGCGTCGCGGCTGCTGCCTGACGCCTTGCGCATGCTGCAGATGGCAGGCGTCGTGGTACGCGACCGCGATCGGCAGCGGATGGCGCTCGGCCCTCGGCTCGAGATCCGCGAGCAGTACCGACACGTCGACGCACCTGGATGAAAACGTCCGCGCGCGCTCGGCATACGCCGGATCGTCGCGCAGCAGCTCGCCGTACTCTTTCATCGCCGATCCGCATCCGGCCGCGTTGATCGCGATCTGATCGACGCCGGCGCGCTCGAACACGTCAATCGTGTTCCTGGCGGCGTCAGCAGCGTCCCGCTCGCGGCCGGCATGCAGCATCAATGCGCCGCAGCACCGTTGCTCGCGCGGTGCGACGACCTCGCATCCTTCCGCCGCCAGTACACGCGCGGTGGCCGCGTTGACGTGGGAAAAGAATACGCGCTGCACGCAGCCGAGCAGCAGGCCGACGCGCCGGCGTGCCTCGCCCTGCGCGGGGATCCGCTCCGGCAGCTCGCGCGTGGCGCCGCTGGCGGGCAGCGGCGGCATCAGCCGCTCCATCGCTGCGATTCGGTCCGGCACGAGCTTCATCAAGCCGATCGCGCGCACCAGCCGCTGGAGCCCGGTCTGCTGATAGAGGCGCAGAGGAACGGCGAGCGCGCGCAGCCGATCGGGATGTGGAAACACGCTGAAGATCAGCTCGCGGAACAGTCGATCGCCAGTCGATCGTTCGCCGTGCCGCTCCACCTGCGGCCGCGTCGCCTCGATGAGGCGGTCGTACTTCACTCCCGACGGACAGGCCGTCAGGCACGCCATGCAGCCGAGGCACGTGTCGAAGTGGCGTTGATACGCGCCGTTCCATTCGGCGCGACCGTCGAGGCCGGCCTTCATCAGGTAGATGCGGCCTCGGGGCGAGTCGGCTTCCTGTCCCCACAACACGTACGTCGGACACGACGGCAGGCAGAACCCGCAGTGGACGCAGTCGTCGGCGAGCTCCCGCGAGGGCGGACGGTGTGGGTCGAAGATCCCCGTGAGGTTCGGCACGTTCATTCGGAAGATACCCTATCTGCGATCGGGCGTGATGACGCGGCCGCCCAGCTTGCCGGTGAACGCCTCCGCATCTTTCTCGACGACGCCGTTCACGAGAACGTACTCCATTCCTTCCGCGAGCTGATGCGGGTTCGTGTACGTCGCCGCATCGCGCACGTTCTTCGGATCGAAGACGAGGATGTCGGCCCACGCGCCGGGGCGCAGCACGCCGCGATCCTTCATTCCGAACACCGATGCCGGCAGGCTCGTCATCGATCGGACGGCGAACGGCAGATCGACGACGCCGCGCTCGTTGACGTAGACGTGAATCTTTCGCGCGAACGCGCCGTTGCCGCGCGGATGCGGCTTCCCCTCGCCGAACGGCGTCAGGTTTCCGTCGGTGCACGTCATCGTGAACGGCTGCTTCATGATCAGCGCGATGTCGTCTTCCGACATGTTGAACGACACGAGGCTCGCCTCGCCCTCGACGAGGAGGTCCATCACCGCTTCTTCCGGCGGCTCGTTCATGGCTTTCGAGACCGCGGCCAGCGTCTGTCCTTCGAGCGACCGGTTCGGGCGATAGAGGGAGATGACCAGCTTGTCGGCGCCGCCCCGCCGCTGGAAATTGCGGCGGATGTCTGCGGCCAGCCGCTGGCGCTCCGGACCCTGGATTCGTTTCAGCATCTCCGGTCGGCCGCCGACCTCGGCCCACCGCGGGATGAGCGCGCCGACGATGCCCGTGCCGCTCGCGTCGTACGGATATTGATCGGCGTAGACTTCGACGCCGCGCTCGCGCGCCTGCCTGATGCGCTCGACGAGCGCCATCGACAATCCCCAGCTCGCCGGCCCGAGCGCCTTCATATGCGCGACGATGCCCGGCAGGTGTCCTTCTTCCGAGATGCGAATCACTTCGTCGACGGCGGCGACGACGCCGATGTTGAAGTCCGCCTCGTCGCGGATGTGGCTTTCGTACACGCCGCCCATATCGCCGACGACTTTCGCGAGCGCGATGACTTCATCGGTCTTTGCGTAGTTGCCTGGCGCGTAATAGAGGCCCGACGACAAACCGATTCCGCCGGCTTCCATCCCGTTCTTCGCGAGCGCGACCATCCTCGCGAGCTCGTCCGCGCTCGGCGCGCGATCGGCCATGCCGAGCACCTCGCGCCGAATCGATCCATGCGGCACGTACAACGCGACGTTGACGCCGACGCCGCGCTGCTCGTAGCCGATCCGCTGCGCCCGCAGGTCCACCGGTCCGCCGCCGTCCGGGTTGAGCGCGACGGTCGTGATGCCTTGCGCGATCAGCTGCCGCGCATCCTTCAACGAGTCCACCAGACCGTCCGACGCGTGCGAATGGACGTCGATGAAGCCCGGCGAGACCGTCAGCCCGCGCGCATCGATGACGCGAGACGCTGCTGCGTTGCCGAGCCGTCCCATGTCGACAATCCGCGCGCCGCGGATTCCGATGTCGGCGGCCAGCCACGGATTGCCGCTGCCGTCGAGCACGCGGCCGCCCTTGATCAGCACGTCATAAGGCTGGGGTGCCTGAGCGGCCAAGGAAGCCGCGACCGCGAGGCACGCAACCGCAATCGTGCAGAGTCGATGGTTCACGCGCGATATGTTACGCGCAGGCGCCGGCAGCCCTAAAGGGCTGCACTACGGCATCAAGAATGTAGCGCAGGCTTTCAGGCCTGCCTTTTGCTGAAACAGGTGCGGATGGCGAAACTGCCGAGCGCGTGGAAGCGTTTGCAGCGTGAAGCCGCGAAGGAGATCCACCTCCGCCACGTCGACGATGAGCGCACCGCCGGCATCCGCCGGGTCGGCCGCCAGAACCGCTTTCGCTACGTCGCTCCCAATGGCCGCACGATTGCCAATCGCGCCGAGCTCGAGCGCATCCGATCGATTGTCATCCCGCCGGCGTGGACGAATGTGTGGATCTGTCCCGACGCCAACGGCCACATTCAGGCGACGGGGCGCGACGCGCGCGGACGCAAACAGTACCGCTATCACCCGCGCTGGCGCGAAAAGCGTAACGAAGCCAAGTACGAACGCCTCGTCCCGTTCGCGCGGATGCTTCCGCGCATTCGCCGCCACACCCGCGCCGATCTGAAGAAGCAGAGGCTGCCGCGGGAGAAAGTGCTCGCGGCTGTCGTGCAGCTGCTGGAGAAGACGCTGATCCGCATCGGCAACGAGGAGTACGCCCGCGACAATCATTCCTTCGGGCTGACGACGATGCGCGACCAGCACGCGAAGATCAGCGGATCGAAGGTGCGATTCGAGTTCCGCGGCAAGAGCGGCATCCGGCACGCCGTCGATCTCGAGGACCGGCGGCTTGCGAAGATCGTCAAGGCATGCCGCGATTTGCCCGGCTACGAGCTGTTCCAGTACGTCGACGAAAGCGGTAAACGGCAGGTGATCGACTCGGCCGACGTCAACGAGTATCTCAAGGACATCACCGGAGCAGAATTCACCGCAAAGGATTTTCGGACGTGGGCGGGCACGCTGCTGGCCGCCGAGGCGTTGAAGGCGCTCGCGCCGTTCAAGTCGCAGGCCGAGGCGAAGCGCAACGTCGCCGGTGCGATTCAGGCCGTCGCGAAGCGTCTCGGCAACACCGTGGCCGTGTGCCGCAAGTGCTACATCCATCCCGCGATCCTGGCGGCGTACATGGAAGGCGCGGCGATCCCCTCGGATGAGGCGGCTATAATCGCGCGATGCCGTCGCGGAGTGTCGGCCGCAGCGTCGTCCGAAAAGAAGGGCGCGGCAAGGTTACGGGCGCGGCGCGCTACATCGACGACCTCACGTTCCCGGGTCTCATTCACGCGCGGACGATCCGCTCGACGATCCCGGCGGGCGAGATCGTCGACGTCGCGTTCGGCTTCGACACGTCCGGCTTCACGCTAGTCGACTACCGCGACATCCCCGGACGGAACATTGTCGCGCTCATTGACGACGACCAGCCGTGCCTGGCGGAGCGGTTGGTTCGCCACGTCGCCGAGCCGATTCTTCTGCTGGCGCACGCCGATCGCGAGGCCCTGCTCGCCGCTGACGTACGGATTCGGTATCGCGAGGCGGTCCCGACCTACGACGCGACGACGTCGCCGATCGCGTTCAAGACCATCGCGATTGACAAAGGACGGATCGACCAGGGTTTTCGCGAAGCGGACGTCATCGTCGAAGGCGAATACCGGACAGGTCATCAGGAACAGCTCTATATCGAGCCGAACGGCGTCATCGCCGTGCCCGAACACGGCGGCGTGACGGTGTACGGGTCGATGCAGTGTCCGTACTACGTCCACCGCGCGCTGAAAGTGCTGCTCGATCTGCCCGACGACAAAGTCCGCGTCGTGCAGACTGAGACCGGCGGCGGCTTCGGCGGCAAGGAAGAGTACCCGTCGATGATCGCCGGACACGCCGCGCTCGTCGCGATCAAAGCGCAGCGGCCGGTGAAGCTCGTGTACGACCGCGTCGAGGACATGCTGGCGACGACCAAGCGGCACCCTGCCGTCATCCGCCACCGCACTGGCGTGAAGCGCGACGGGACGCTGACCGCGATCGACATCGACGCGGTCATCGACGGCGGCGCGTACGCGACGCTCAGCGCCGTCGTGTTGTCGCGCGGGGTCATCCACGCGACCGGACCGTATCGCTGCGATCACATCCGCATCCGCGGCCGCGCGACGATGACGAACACGCCGCCCAACGGCGCGTTCCGCGGCTTCGGCGCGCCGCAGACGCAGTTCGCCGCCGAAGTGCACATGGATCGCATTGCCGAGGCGCTCGGGATCGATCCGGTACGCATCCGCGAAATCAACGCGCTGCGGCCGGGTGACAGAACCGCCACGGGTCAACGGCTCGGGAGGGACTGCAGCGCCCTCGCGGTCCTGCGCGAGACCGTCAAGCGAACGGATTTCAAGCGGAAATGGCGGGCATACGCTCGGCTGAAAGCCTCGCGCTGCCTGAAAGCCTCGCGCTACAAAGAGGGCGGCAGCCGTGGCATCGGCCTCTCCTTGTTCTTCCACGGCGCCGGCTTCACGGGCGGCGGCGAGGTGAAGCTCGCCTCGAAGGCCTCGCTCGCGCTGACCGACCGCGGCGCGCGGATTCTCGTCGCGAGCACGGAGATCGGTCAGGGGACGCGGACAATGCACGCGCAGATCGTCGCCGATACGCTCGGCGTGCCGTACGACTGCGTCGACGTCAACGCCGCCGACACCGGCCAGGTACCCGACAGCGGGCCGACCGTCGCCTCGCGGACGTGCATGGTCGTCGGACGCATCCTGCAGCGCTGCGCCGAAGACATGCGCGAACGGCTCGGTCGCCTGACGCCGCGTGAGTATTTGAAGCGCCACGGTCCGCTCGTGATCACCCGGGAGTACGAGCGGCCGACCGACATGGCGTGGGACGACAACTCGTATCGCGGCGACGCCTACGGCACCTACGGCTGGGCGTGCGACGTCGCGGAAATCGAGGTCGACCGCGAGACGTGGGAGGTGAAGCCGATCGCCTTCACGACAGTCCACGAGATCGGCAAAGCGATTCACCCCGTGCTGGCGCTTGGGCAGATCGAAGGCGGCAGTGCGCAGGGCCTCGGGTACGCGCTGCTCGAGGAAGTAGTGATGCGCGACGGCCGCATGGCGAACGCGCAGCTGACCAACTACATCATCCCCACGACGCTCGACACGCCGCCGATCGACGTGGTCATTCTGGAGAATCCCTACAAGCACGGACCGTTCGGCGCGAAAGGCGTCGGCGAGATGCCGATCGACGGTCCGGCGCCCGCGGCGATCAACGCGCTCCGCAACGCGGGGTTCGACCTGCGGGAGATTCCCGCCACTCCTGAGAGAGTCATGGTGAGCGAAAAGCAAGAACCCCGACATGCGCTTCACGCTTAACGGCAAGCGCGCCCGCCTCGACGTGCATCCGATGAAGCGTCTTCTCGACGTGCTCCGCGAGGATTGTGGCTTCACGGGCACGAAGGAAGGATGCGGCGAAGGCGAGTGCGGCGCGTGCACCATTCTCATCGAGGGAATGCCCGTCAACTCGTGCCTCGTGCCGGCCGCGCATGCCGACGGCGCGCGCGTGACGACGATCGAAGGGCTCGACGGGCGACACCCGCTGCAGCGCGCGTTCGTCGATCACGGCGGCGCGCAGTGCGGCATCTGCACGCCGGGGATGATCATGGCTGCCGTCGCGCTGGGGCGGAAACCGACGCTCGAGCAGATTCGTGTCGGTCTCGCCGGGAATCTCTGTCGGTGCACCGGGTATTCGGCGATCTACAGATCGATTAGACGCGCACGGTAATGCAGTCAGTCATTTCCACGCGGATGCTGCTTCGACCTCGGTCTCTCGAGGATGCGCTGGCGATGCTGCGCGACGAGCCGACGCTGACGCCGCTGGCCGGCTGCACCGACCTGTACGTCGCGCTGAATTTCGGCACGTTGAAGGACACGCGGTTCCTCGATCTGTGGCGGCTCGATCGCCTGCGAAAAATCGAGCTTCGCGGCGGCGCGTTGTCGATCGGCGCGCTCGCCACCTTCACCGATCTGATCCGCTCGACGCTCGTGCGGAAGCGCCTGCCGATGCTCGCAGCCGCGGCGCGCGACGTCGGCGGCGTCCAGATCCAGAACCGCGGCACCATCGGCGGCAATGTGGCGAACGCCTCGCCGGCCGGTGACACGCTGCCGGTCCTCGCCGCCGCCGACGCAGTCGTCGTGCTCCAACAGGCCGGCGGCATCCGCCGCGTCCCGTTCGATGGGTTTTACACCGGCTACCGGCAGACGGTCCGCCGCCCCGGCGAGCTCATCGTCGGCATCGAGATTCCGCCGGTTCGCGGACGGCAGTTCTTCCGCAAGGTCGGCACGCGGGCGGCGCAGGCGATTTCGAAGATTGTGATGGCGGGCATTCTCGGCCCGGCGACCGGCTCGGGACGAACCGCACGCATCGCGCTCGGCAGCGTCGCGCCGACCGTCGTGCGCGTGCCGCGGACCGAGGCGGCGCTCGCGTCCGGCGCGTCGATCGAAGCGGTCCAGCGTACGCTTATGGAAGAGATCGCGCCGATCGACGACCTCCGATCCACAGCCGAGTACCGCCGGCGCGTGGCCGCCAATCTCCTCGCACGCTTCGTCTGCGGCGCGTCCCGCGGGTAAAATACTTCGTCCCCACTCGACTTTCCCATGAGAGCCGCCGTCGTCGCATTGGCAGATCTGGGTCGCAGTGCACGCATGCGCTACCACGCGCTGGCGCTGGCGACGCAGGGTGTCGACGTGGATCTCGTCGGGTTCGAAGGGACGCCGCTGCCCAAAGCGGTCACCGGCGATCCGCGCATCACGATCCACCGGCTCGATCCGGCGACGCTGCGTCTGCGCGGCGGATTCAAGGGCGCGACCTACGCGGCCGCCGGACTCTTCGACGCGGCGCGACTCAGCTTCCGGCTGTGGCGCATCCTGCGGACGCTGCCGCAGCCGGACCTCGTGCTCGTCCAGAACCCGCCGCACTTTCCGACGATTCTCGTCGCGTGGCGATCGCTGCACCGGCGCGGCGTGCGCTTCGTCATCGACTGGCACAACCTCGGGTACACGGTGCTGCGCACGCGGCTGGGCCGATGGCATCCGGCTGTACGGCTCGCTCGATGGTTCGAACGGCGCGACGCGCGCCGCGTCAACGCGAACCTCTGCGTGTCGCGCGGCCTTGCGGCGTTTCTCGAGAGCCGCTTCGACGTCGATTCGGCGCGCGTCCTCTACGATCGGCCGGCGTCGGTGTTCACGCCGATGGACCGCAGCGAGCGCGAGCGCTTCCGCCAGGCCTTGTTCGGCCGGCTCGGCGTGCACGCCACGAACGTCGGCTTCATCGTGTGCCCGACGAGCTGGACGGAAGACGAAGACTTCGATCTCGTCATCGACGCCGTCGCGTGGCTCGAGGAACGCATTCGCGGATGGGAAGCGACGGGCCGC
Organism: Acidobacteriota bacterium; assembly: GCA_003222395.1. Lineage (GTDB taxonomy): Bacteria > Acidobacteriota > Vicinamibacteria > Vicinamibacterales > CAVVIG01 > Gp6-AA45. Next base: position 23,442 of record QHWB01000032.1, on the reverse strand, counting down.
CGGCGGTTTCCGGATCTCGTCATCCTCGTGACGGGCGATGGCGTGCGTCGCGCGGAGTTCGAGCGCCGGTTCGCCGGATTGCCGGCCCGGCGCGTTCAGCTGCGCGCGCGCTGGCTCGAGCCGGAAGATTATCCGCGCGTCGTCGGCAGCGCCGACCTCGGTCTGTGCCTGCACCGCTCCTCGTCGGGGCTCGACATTCCGATGAAGGTCGCCGACCTGTTCGGCGCCGGCGTGCCGGTGTGCGCGCTCGACTACGGCGCGTGTCTGGCCGAGCGCGTCCGCCACGGCGACAACGGGCTGCTCTTCTCGACCGCGCGTCAGCTCGCCGACGTGATCTTCGATCTCTTCGAAGCGTTTCCCGGCAATCAGTCGTCGCTCGATCGTCTGCGCACCGGCGCGCGTCGATCGGCGCGGCCGACGTGGGAAGAAGGATGGTCGCGCGACGCGAAGCCGGTGCTCCTGCCCGATGGGCAGCCATGATCGCGGCACTGAAAGGGCCGCGCCACACGAATCGCAGAGAACCGGGCCACACGAATCGCGGAAGGCGGCGACTTTGTCACTCTGTGGGGCGGGCCTTTCAGGCCCGCCTTATAATTGGCGTTTCGTGAAGAGGGATTCATGTCTACGATCAGCTCTACCGACGTTCAAGTCCTCGACAATTTCATCGGCGGCCGCTGGGTGACGGCGCGGACCACCGAATTCTTCGACGTCCACAATCCCGCCATCGGCGACGTCATCGGACGCACGCCGCTGTCGACCTCATCGGATGTCGACGCAGCCGTGCAGGCCGCGGCGACTGCGTTTCCCGCCTGGCGCGACACGCCGGTCAACCAGCGCGCGCAGGTTCTCTACAAGCTGAAGGCGCAGATGGAAGCGCGCTTCGACGAGCTCGCGCGCATCGTGACGACCGAGCACGGCAAGACGCTCGACGAGGCGCGCGGCAGCGTGCGGCGCGGCATCGAGTGCGTCGAGGTGGCGTGCGGCGCGCCGTCACTGATGCAGGGGACGGGGCTCGAAGACATCGCCGCCGGCATCGATTGCCACGTCGTCCGCCAGCCGCTCGGCGTCGTCGCGGCGATCGCGCCGTTCAACTTCCCGGCGATGGTGCCGATGTGGTTCATGCCGTTCGCGATCGCCACGGGCAACACGTTCGTGCTGAAGCCGTCCGAGCAGGTGCCGCTCTCGCAGCGCAAGATGATGGAGCTCCTGCAGAAGAGCGATCTGCCGTCCGGCGTTGTCAATCTCGTGAACGGCGGACGCGAGGTCGTCGACGCGATTTGCGATCATCCGGACATCCGCGCCGTCTCGTTCGTCGGTTCGACGCCCGTGGCCAAGCATGTCTATCAGCGCGCGACGCACGCGGGCAAGCGCGTGCAGGCGCTCGGCGGCGCGAAGAATTTCGTCGTCGTGATGCCGGACGCCGATCTGGAGCGGTCGATCGGCGTCATCACCGAATCATTCTACGGCTGCGCCGGCGAACGGTGCCTCGCCGGCAGCATGCTGGTGCCGATCGGCGAGGCGCACCGCGATACGCGCGATCGCATGGTCGCGGCCGCGAAGGCGCTGAAGGTCGGCGACGGCACGCAGCCCGGCATCGGCATGGGACCGGTGATCAGCGCCAAACACCGCGACCGCGTGGTCAGCTACATCGAGAAGGGAGTCGCGGAAGGCGCCAAACTGCTGGTCGACGGCCGGCAGACGCGCGTCGCCGATCGCCCGAACGGATACTTCCTCGGGCCGACGGTGTTCGACGAGGTGTCGCCGCGCATGACGATCGGCCACGACGAGATCTTCGGACCGGTGGCGTCCATCTGCCCGGTGAAGACGCTCGAGGAGGCGATCGCGCTGATGAAGTCGCATCCGAACGCGAACGCGACGTCGATCTTCACGTCGAGCGGCAAGGCGGCGCGAGAGTTCGCCAGGCATGCCGATGCTTCGATGGTGGGCGTCAACATCGGCGTGGCCGCGCCGATGGCGTACTTCCCGTTCGGTGGCGCGAAGGATAGCTTCTTCGGCGACCTGAAAGCCCACGGCCGCGACGGCATCGAGTTCTACACCGATAAGAAGGTGACGATTTCGAGATGGTTTTAGTGAGGTTGCTGGCTGCTGATGACGTGTTGCTAGCCGCTGGTGGCTGGAGTCAATCTGCGACGTTCTGTTCTGGATACACGCGAGGGCTACGGCCCGAGCGTGTCAGCGCGTGGGGGTGGGGCCCCACGCGAATAAGAAAATGGTTCTGAGGACGCTGATCAAGAACGGCACGATCGTCACCGCGGTCGACCAGTACAAAGGCGACCTGCTGCTCGAGGGCGAGAAGATCGCGCTGATCGGCACGTCGCTCGGCATGGAAGCGGACAAGACGATAGACGCCAGCGGCAAGTACGTGCTGCCCGGCGGCATCGACGTCCACACGCACCTCGACATGCCCTTCGGCGGCACGACGTCGGCCGACGATTTCGAATCGGGCACGACGGCGGCGGCGTTCGGCGGGACTACTTCGATTGTCGACTTCGCGATTCAGTACAAAGGTCAGACGCTCCACCACGCGTGGGAGACGTGGGCGAAGAAGGCCGAGAGCAAGGCGGTCATCGACTACGGCTTCCACATGATCATGACCGACCTGAACGATCAGACCGAGCAGGAGATGGACGCGCTCGTCCGCCAGGGGATCTCGTCGTTCAAGCTCTTCATGGCCTACCGCGGCATCTTCATGCTCGACGATGGGAGCATCTTCAAGGCGCTGCTGAGGACAGGGAAGAACGGCGGCACGATCTGCATGCACGCGGAGAACGGGGACGTCATCGACGTCCTCGTGCAGCGCGCGCTCGCGGAAGGGAAGACGGCGCCGAAGTATCACGCGCTGACGCGTCCGGCGCGGGCGGAAGCGGAAGCCACGCATCGTGCGATTGCGCTCTCCGAGATCGCCGACGTGCCGATCTACATCGTTCACCTGTCGGCCGCCGAAGCGCTCGAGATGGTGACCGAGGCTCGCGATCGCGGCCTGCCCGCGTACGCCGAAACGTGCCCCCAGTATCTATTTCTGTCGTACGACAATTACGAAGAACCCGGTTTCAACGGCGCGAAGTACGTGATGAGCCCCCCGCTTCGCCAGAAGGCGCAGCAGGAACAGCTGTGGCGCGGCCTCGCCTTCAACGATCTGCACTGCATCTCGACGGACCACTGTCCGTTCTGCATGAAGGAGCAGAAGGAGCTCGGTCGCAACGATTTCTCGAAGATTCCCAACGGCGCGCCCGGCATCGAGACGCGCATGAGCCTCGTCTACGACGGCGGCGTGCGCGCGGGCCGCATCTCCCTGAACCGCTTCGTGGAGCTGACGTCGACCTCACCCGCGAAGATCTTCGGCCTGTTCCCGCGCAAAGGGACGATTGCGCCGGGCTCGGACGCCGATGTCGTCATCTTCGATCCGCAGCGGACGATCACGCTGTCGGCCGGAACGCTCCACATGAAGGTCGATTACAACCCGTACGAAGGACGTCAGGTGACAGGCGCGGCCGACACCGTGTTGTCGCGCGGACGCGTGATCATCGACGGCGGGAAATTCGTCGGGCGACCCGGCAGCGGCTGCTTCCTGAAGCGCTCAACCAGAAGCTGATGCGGTGGTAATCCGGAGCACCCGCGTCGTTCTTGCGGATGGCGTCCGTGCCGCATCCATCCACGTCGAGAACGGCGTCATCGCACGCATCGACGACGATCGCTCGAATCGCGGCGACCTCTTCGATGCGGGCGATCTCGTCATCCTGCCGGGTCTGGTCGACACGCACGTGCACGTCAACGAACCCGGCCGCACCGAATGGGAGGGCTTCGACACCGCGACGCGCGCCGCGGCAGCCGGCGGCGTGACGACGATCGTCGACATGCCGCTCAACAGCGTGCCCGCGACGACGACCGTCGCGGCGCTGGACGAGAAGCGATCGGCGGCGCGCGGACGCTGTCACGTGAACGTGGCGTTCTGGGGCGGCGTCGTGCCCGGCAACGCCTCGCAGCTCGAGCCGCTCGTCGATGCCGGCGTGCGCGGGTTCAAGTGCTTCCTCGTGCCGTCGGGTGTCGACGAATTTCAGCACGTCGGCGAACCGGAGCTGCGCGAGGCGATGCCGGTTCTGGCGGGCCGCGGCGTCCCGCTGCTCGTCCATGCGGAATCACCCGAAACAATCCTCCCCCCGACGCGTTCGACCTACGAAGCCTACCTGGCCTCCAGACCACCTGAAGCCGAAGTCGAAGCGATCCGAATGATCATTCGGCTCGCGCGCGAATTCGGGACGCGGACACACATCGTCCACGTTGCCTGCGCCGAAGCGGTCGAGGAGATCTCGCGGGCAAAGCTGGATCGAGTGCCGATCACCGCCGAAACGTGTCCGCACTATCTGACGTTCGCCGGCGAAGAGATCGCCGAGGGTGCGACGGAATTCAAATGCGCGCCGCCGATCCGCCACTCGCATCATCGAGAAGCGCTGTGGAGCGGACTTCATTCGGGCGCACTCGACCTCGTCGCCACCGACCACTCGCCCGCGCCGCCGGCGCTCAAATGCCGGGGCGATTTCGTGCGGGCCTGGGGTGGCATCGCATCGTTGGAGATGTCGCTTGCGGCGGTGTGGACTCGCTCGGCTGAAAGCCTCGCGCTACACCACACCGAGGTCGCGCTACACGACACCGCGGTCGCGCTACACGACACCGCGGTCGCCCTACACGACACCGCGGTCGCGCTACACGACACCGCGGCCGCGCTACACGACACCGCGGTCGCGCTACACGACACCGCGGTCGCGCTACACGACACCGCGGTAGCGCGAGCCTTTCAGGCGAGCGTCTGCAAGATCACCCGCTGGATGTGCGCCGCGCCCGCCCGGCTCGCGGGCCTTTCGCGCAAAGGGCGCATCGCCGCGGGCTGTGACGCCGATCTCCTCGTCTTCGATCCTGATGCCGAATGGATCGTCGATCCCGCGCGCCTGCAGCAGCGGCACAAGCTGACGCCGTATGCGGGCCGCCGCCTGCGCGGCGCCGTGCGCACGACGTTTCTTCGCGGAGTCCGCGTCTGGGACGATGGACGTCTCGTCCGCGAAGGCGCAGGGCGACTGGAATGAGCGCCGCGTTTCAGGATCTCGTCGATCTCGCCGGTGAACGCTTCGGCGCCGTCGTCGTCGCTGCGAACGACGACTTCTTCGCACCGAAGGACAACCTGATCAAACACGGCGCACCGGTCTGGATCGAGGCAAAGTACACCAACCGCGGCAAGTGGATGGACGGCTGGGAGACGCGCCGGCTGCGCGAGCCGCGCGCCGAGCCCTACGACTGGTGCGTCATCCGCCTCGGCGCCGCCGGACTCGTCCGCGGCGTCGACGTCGAGACGACGCATTTCAAAGGCAACTATCCGGAATCGTGCGCCGTAGACGTGGCGTCCGGCTTCAGCCGGACGACCGCCGAGATGAAGAGCCGGACGACGGAGTGGCGCGAGATTCTGAAGCAGACCCCGCTGAAGGGCGACGCGCACAATCTGTTCGCGATCGACGACGCGCCGCGCGCGACGCATTTGCGGCTGCGCATCTTCCCCGACGGCGGCGTCGCGCGGCTGCGCGCCTACGGCGAAGCCGTCGCCGATTGGGAGCGGCTGCGGCGTCGATCGGAAGTGGACCTTGCCGCCGCGGAGCACGGCGGCCTCGTCGTCGCGTGCAGCGACATGTTCTTCGGGTCGCGGCACAACCTGATCATGCCGGGCGACGCGACGCACATGGGCGACGGATGGGAGACCAGACGGCGCCGCGGACCGGGTCACGACTGGACGATCGTGCGTCTGGCCGCGCCGGGTACGATTCACCGCGTCGAGATCGATACGCGTCACTTCAAGGGCAACGCGCCGGCCGCGTGCAGCCTCGAGGGGAGCGCCGACGAGCGGACGTGGACCGAGCTGTTGCGGCGAACGCCGCTGACCGCGCACGCGACGCACACGTTCGAGCTGTCGGGCGGCGTCGGCAGCATCACTCACGTCCGGTTCAACATCTACCCTGACGGCGGTGTCGGCAGACTGCGGCTGTATGGGACACCAACATAAAGCAACCGGCGGTTGCCTGCGGTGACGCTCGACGCGCTGAACGCGCTCGATGCGCCGGCGGCCGCGCGCGAGCTGCGGCGCTGTTGCGGGTCGACCAGGTGGGCGGACAGAATGACGGCTGCGCGGCCGTTCGACAGCGCCGATGCAATCCTGGAGACAGGGGACCGCGTCTGGCGGTCGCTCGATCGCGCGGACTGGCTCGAAGCGTTTGCAGCGCATCCGCGGATCGGTGACTCGGGGGCGGGAGAGGCTGGAAGGGCGGGAGAGGCGGGAAGGGCGGGAGAGGCGGGAAGGGCGGGAGGGGCCGCATACGGTGATTGGTCAGCCGGTGAGCAGGCGGGTGTCGCGACCGCGACGTCAACGATTCGGCAGCGCCTCGCCGCCGCGAACCGCGAGTACGAAGCGCGCTTCGGCTACATCTTCATCGTCTGCGCTACTGGCAAGAGCGCGGACGAGATGCTCGCGACGCTCGAGCAGCGGCTCAAGAACGGCCCGGACGCGGAACTGCGCATCGCAGCCGAAGAGCAGCGCAAGATCACGCAGCTGCGGCTGTCGAGGCTTCTGAACGATCGATCAAGATCCGGAGCGTAAGCGACGGCAGCGCGTGGGGTGGAACCCCACGCGAAATAAGAAAATGATCACTAGCCACGTACTCGATCTGTCTCAAGGCGGACCCGCCGTAGGCATGACGGTGATTCTCGAGATCCGGCAGGGCAGCGAGTGGGCGCCCGTCGGCCGCGCTGCGACCGACGAGAAGGGGCGTGTAGCGACGTTGACCGAAGGGTTGAAGGTCGTGCCCGGCACGTACCGCCTGACGTTCGATCTCGCGAACTATCACGCGGAGCACGGCGTCGAATGGTCGCTGTTTCCCGAGGCCAAGATCGCGTTCAACGTGCGCGACAGCGACGAGCACTATCACATCCCGCTGCTCATCAGTCCTTTCGGATACAGCACGTACAGAGGAACGTGAAATCTGCATTTATGCCTCTGAGCTGGAACCGCTACGGCAAATCGCGCGTGCGGCTGGTGAAGATCAAGCGCGCCGCCGCCCAGCACGAGCTCGTCGATCTCACCATCGACGTCCAGCTCGAAGGCGCGTTCGAGAAGGTCTACATCGATGGCGACAACTCCGCGTGCCATGCGACCGATACGATGAAGAACACCGTGTACGCGTTGGCGCGGCAGGATCCGATCGATCACGTGGAGCAGTTCGCGCTGCGGCTCGCGGATCATTACATCGTCAAACCGGCGGTCACCCGGGTCCGCGTCGCCGCGACTGAACATCCGTGGACGCGTCTGCGGTCGCATGCCTTCGTGCAGGCTGGCGGTGAGAACTGGACCGCGCTGGTCACGCGCGACGCACAAGGCGCGGAGATCGTTTCCGGGCTCACGAACCTTGTCGTGCTGAAGACGACCGATTCGGCGTTCTGCGGGTTTCCGCGCGATCGGTACACAACGCTGCCGGACGCGGGGGAGCGGATTCTGGCGACGTCGATCACCGCCTCGTGGACGTATCGATCGAGCGAGGTCGATTTTTCCGCGCGGGAGCGCATCCGCGCGGCGCTCCTCGATACGTTCGCGGCGCATGTCAGCCGATCGGTCCAGCACACGCTGTATGCAATGGGCGAGGCCGCGCTGTCAGCCTGCGCCGACATCGCGGCCATCACGCTCGCGCTGCCGAACCGCCACCACCTGCTCGTCGATCTGAAGCCGTTCGGCCTCGACAACCCGAGCGAGATTTTCGTCGCCACGGAGCAGCCTTTTGGTTTAATTGAAGCGACGGTCACGCGCACCAAGGACTGAGGACCACGGGACCAGGGGCGGACCAGGAAACCAACAACCAGGGACCAAGGACCAGCAGATCATGGATTTGTCGACCACCTTCACCGGCCTGCGCTTCAGGAACCCGTTCCTTCTCTCGTCGGCGCCGCCGACCGAGTCGGAGTCGAACATCCTCCGCGCGTTCGATGCGGGATGGGGCGGTGTGGTCACCAAGACGATTGGCCTGCATCCGGTCGTCAACGTCGTGGGACCAAAGACGAAGTTCCTGCGCGCCGACGCCGACTCTCCGCGCCTGTCGATGAAGAAACGGCCGGGCGCCGCGCTTCACTCGTCGTGGAACTGGGAGCTCATTTCCGACAAGACGCTCGACTGGTGGGTGCCGCGCCTCGGACGGATCAAGAAGGGACATCCGGAGCACATGCTCGTCGCGTCGATCATGGCGGGATCGGGCAACGACATCGAGCTGCGTCATTGGCAGGAGCTGGCGATCGCGTGTCAGGAGCAGGGGTGCGATGCGCTCGAGCTGAATCTCTCGTGTCCGCACATGGATCGTCCGGACATGGGTTCGAACGTCGGCAAGGACAAGGAGCTCGTCTCGATCGTCACGCAGGTCGTCAAGCAGGTTGCCACGATTCCGGTATGGGCGAAGCTCACGCCCTCGACGACCGACATCGTCGTCGAAGCGCGCGGCGCGTTCCTCGGCGGCGCCGACGCGATCTCCTCGTCGAACACGTTCACGTCGCTGCCGGTCGTGGACGCCGACACGCTCGAGTTCGAGATCAACGTCGACGGCCTCGTCTCGACCGGCGGTCTCGGCGGTCCCGCAATCCTGCCGCTGTCGCTCGCGAAGATGTCGCAGCTCACGCAGGCGTTTCCCGACAAGAGCTTCTCGGGCATCGGCGGCATTTCGACGTTCGAGCACGCGCTGAACTACTTCCTGCTCGGATGCGGAACCGTACAGGTGTGCACCGCCGCGATGCTCGATCACGCCGTCGGTCCGACCATCATCCGCGAGCTCAATCAGGGGCTCACGCGCTTCCTGGAGAAGAACGCCGACAAAGGGTGGAAGAGCGTCGGCGATCTCGTCGGCATCCGCCGCGATCGCGTCGTCGCGCAGTCCAAGATCCGGCGCCCGACGGAGAAGGATTATCGTGGCGGTTACGAAGCGGAGGGTTACGCGACGGCGGAGGAGCTCGGCGTGAAGAATTAGCGTCAGCCGCGCGTGCGCTTGCTCAAAATTTTGAGAAAAGACCGGCTGCGCAGCTCCTCGAGCGTCAGCCCGCTCATCTCGGTCGCCTCGCGCTCGCCGATTGCGCCGCAGTTCATCGCGCGCAGGAAATAATTCAGCAGTCCCTGCCCGGTCGCCGCGTCGTCGAACACGTCGCCGACGAGCGTCGCCTGCGCGGCTTTCTGGACGAAGTTCTTCAGCCGCTCAGACGCGGCGCCGAGACCCTCGAGGAAGAACGCGTAGACCGCCGCGTAGCGCGACGGCAGCTGCGCCGGATGCAGGTCCCATCCCTGATAGAAACCGTTCACGAGCGAGTGACGGATGTGCTCGGCGTGGAGGCGCCACGCGCGATGCACGACGTCGCGCGGCCCGATCGGCATCACGTTGGTCGCGCCGTCCGAGAGCCAGATGCCGGTGCCCGCGAGCGCAACCTGCATCGCGCGCTTCGCGAAATCGCACGCCGGGTGGAGCATGTGCTGATGCGCGGCGGTGATGCTGCACGCGGCGGTGTAGTCGTAGGTTCCGAAATGCGCCGCGACGATGCGACCGCCGCCTTCGGCGACGAAGCGGGGCAGCGCGGCGCTCCCGTCGGGCGCGACGATCGCCTGCGTCGTCTCCACCATCAGCTCGAAGCGGAGCGTCCCGGCGGCGAGCTCGCGCCAGTACTCGAACGCGTCGCACGCCGCCGCGAGCGCTGCCACCTGATCCGCCGACGTGACCTTCGGCAGCGTGACGACGAAGTTCGGCGGCAGGACGCCGCGCGTCCGTTCGAGCAGCCGCGTCAGGAAGAGGTCGAACGTGCGGAGGCTCCGGCGCTTCAGCTCGTCGTTCAACGGCTTGATGCGGATGCCGATCGACGGCGGCAGCGATCCGTTCGAGAGACCGGCGGCGACTTCGTTCGCCACGAGCTGCGCGAAGCCGTCCTCTTCGTGATCGGGGCGATTGCCGAATCCGTCCTCGAAGTCGATGCGAAAATCTTCGACCGGCTCCTGGGTCAGCTTGTCGATGACGCGGAGATAGATGCGGTCGGCGAGCGCCGGGTCGATGCCGAGCGCGGCCGCGAGGGTCGCGGCGTCGGGTGCGTGCTCCTGCAGCGATCGCAGCGCGTGCGAGCCGAGCTTCTGTGCCGCGTCCGCTTTGAACAAGTGGGCGCCGCCGTACACCGTGTGCACCGGCTGGCGCGCCGGCGAGTCGCCAGGAAACTGCTCCGAGATGCGCGCGTTGGCCTTGTCGATTGAGTCGAGGATGGCGGTCAGCGCGTTGTCCGGCAGCGACGTCTCGGGCATGCGCCGAGAAGTATAGCGAGCCTACGAGAGCACGAGGCGGAACGCTTTGCCCTTTGCCGTTCGGTATGCGGAGAATCCGCGGCGATCAAGCGTGAGCACGTCGAGCACGCCGAGATCGTCGGCAAGCAGCACCAGCGTGGCGTCGGCGAAATCCATCGGCGTATCGGCGTACTTCTCCATGAGGCGGGCGGCCGCCAGCACCTGCTCCGGATCCGCCGAAGGCGAGATCTGGATGCCGGATGCCACCAGCAGCTCGGCGAAAGCGGCCGGTCCGCCGGTGACCTATATAATCCTGCGCGAGAGTAAAAAATGAACGAGCGCCGCCTCGCCGACGGCCGCGTCGAGCTCGTCGACACGCGCAGGGTCGAAGCCAGCCCGCTCTACAACCACGATCTCGCGCCCGTGCCGCTCGCGCGGCGCAACTGGACGACGTACAACTACGCGGCGCTGTGGGTCAGCATGGCGCACTGCATTCCGACCTACATGCTCGCGTCCGGGCTGATGGCGTCGGGCATGGACTGGAAGCAGGCGCTCGTCACGATTCTGCTCGGCAACACGATCGTCCTCATTCCGATTCTGCTCAACTCGCACCCCGGCACGAAGTACGGCATTCCGTTTCCGGTGTTCGCGCGCGCCGCGTACGGCGCGTTCGGATCGAACGTGCCGGCGCTGATGCGCGCGCTGGTCGCGTGCGGCTGGTTCGGCATCCAGGCGTGGATCGGCGGCGAGGCTGTGAACACGTTCTTCAGGACGATCGTGCCCGGATGGCCCACGCTCCTCGGCGCGGGACTGCTCGGCCACTCCACGACCGAATGGCTCTCGTTCCTGCTGTTCTGGAGCCTGAACGTCTACATCATCTACCGCGGCATGGATCTCGTGCGCGAGGTGGAGAACTGGGCGGCGCCGTTCGTGCTCATGATGACGGCCGTCCTGCTCTGGTGGGCGGTCTCGCGCGCGAACGGTTTTGGACCGCTGCTCGCGCGGCCGGGAAAATTCCGGACGCTGGCCGAATTCTGGCCCGTCTTCGTTCCGTCGCTCACCGCGATGATCGGATTCTGGGCGACGCTGTCGCTGAACATGCCCGACTTCACGCGCTTCGGCCGCAGCCAGCGCGAGCAGGTCGTCGGTCAGGTCGTCGCGCTCCCGACGACCATGTCGCTGTTCGCGGCGATGGGGGTGATGATCACGAGCGCGACAGCCATCATCTTCGGCCAGGCGATCTGGGATCCGGTGCAGCTCGTCGGCCGGTTCACGTCGCCGGTCGTCGTCGCGGTCTCGATGTTCACGGTGGTCGTCGCTACCGTCGCGGTCAACATCGCCGCCAACGTCGTGTCGCCGGCCAACGATTTCGCCAACGCGTTCCCGCGGTTCATCAGCTTCAAGACCGGCGGCCTCATCGCCGGCATCCTCGGCATCGTCATTCAGCCGTGGAGGCTGCTCGCCGATCCGTCGGGCTACATCTACACGTGGCTGCTGGGATACTCGGGCGGGCTCGGGTCGATTGCCGGCGTGCTGATCGCCGACTACTGGATCCTGCGGCGCTGCGAGCTGCGGCTCGAGGATTTGTATCTCGCCGACGGCGCGTACAGCGGCTGGAACTGGCGGGCGATCGCGGCGACCGGGGTCGGATGCGCGCTCGCGTGGGGCGGTCTCGTGGTGCCCGCGATGAAGCCGCTCTACGACTACGCGTGGTTCGTCGGATTCTTCGCCGCCGGCGCGGCGCACCTGCTGTTCGCGTCACGCCGCGCGACGAGCTTCACGGGAGAAGCGGCGACGTACGCTGAAAACTGACCACGCACCGCACGAAACCACGAACAGCTTCAGGTAGTTTCGCGGCAAGGACCTTCCACTAGAACGATTCTGCAGCCGATCGCTCGCCCTCGCCGTCGGCGATGACCTGCGTGCGGCGGCCGGTCCGTTGTTCGATCGCGGTCATCGCCCGCCTGGCGTCGACGTCGCTGTCGAGCCGCAGCACGACGAACGGCTCGTCGGCGTTCGGCGTGCGGATCGACAGCCAATACCGATCGCCGCGAAACAGACGCAGGACGCCGCCGCCCGTGCGGCCGATCCGCATCGGACCGGCAGGCGTCTTCCACAGCGGATCGCGTCCTCGCGAATAGCCGATCGCCATCACGTGATCGTACGGCACCACGCGCAGCACGTCGTCGTCGTCGAGGGCGTGGATACTGATCCTGCCGTTCGCAAGGACGACCTGACATTCGCGCTCGCGCTGCCGGTCGCCATCGATGACCAGCGCCCTCGCCTCGAAGACGAATGGTCTCGGAAAGCCAGTGGCGGCGGGTCTGATCGACACCGGCGGCGCCGGCGCGGGCGCCTTTGCGGTGGCAGGCGCCGGATCCGGGACGGCCGGATCGGGCCGTTCAACTTTCGCAGGCGGCGCACCCTTCGCAGTCTGCGAAGGTTGCGCAGGCGGCGGTGCCATCGAGGGACGCGCCGGATGCGGCGATGGCGCCGGTGCGGGAAACATCGCCGGTTCCGGCGGCGGCGTCGCGTTCACGACGGGCCGCGCGACCGGGACGTCGTCGCTCGTGAGCGTCGGGGCGAGCGCGACATGTGACCATGCGACGAATCCGATGAGGGCCATCGCGCCCGCGGCGGAGGTGGCCGGCATCCATCTGCCGAACGGACCGCGACGGCTGGGAAGCACCGTCGTCGTGCGTGATTCGCGCGACTCGCGGACCGCCACCGCATCAGGTTCCGCGCTTGCGACGGTCAACGCCATCGTCGCCTCGTCGATGACTATTCCCGTCCGCGTGTGAAGCGCGTGGCGGAATTCTTCGGCCGTCTGAAAACGCTCGGCCGACGCCTTGGCGAGCGCCCGCCGCACCGTCTCCTCGCACCAGGCGGGAAGTCCTTCGCGATACACGCGCAGCGGCGCGGGCGCGTCCGCGATCTGTTTCTGCACCATCGCGACCGTCGTGTCGGCCTCGAACGGGAGCGCGCCGGTGAGCAGGCGATAGAAGACGACGCCGACCGCGTACAAATCGGCGCGGCCGTCGAGCCGATGACCGAGCACCTGCTCGGGCGCCATGTAGGCGGGCGTTCCCATCACGTGACCGCCGGCGGCCGCCTGCTCGGCCTCGCGCACGCGCGCGGTGCCGAAGTCCATCACCTTGATGCCGCCGCCGACCGTCACCATGATGTTGGCGGGCTTGATGTCGCAGTGCACGATGCCGGCGCGGTGCGCGTGCTCGAGCGCCGCGAGCACCTGATCGATCAGATACTCCGCATCGTCGAGCGGCAGCGCGCCGAGCCGATTGCAGAGTTGCTCCAGCGTCTCGCCGCGGACGAACTCCATCACCATCAGCAGATCGGCGTCGTGCCGGAACAGCTCGTACACCGTCGCGATGGCCGGGTGATTCAGTCTGGCGAGCGCGGTCGCCTCCGCGCGGAAGCGCGTGATGGTCTGCGCGTCGGCGAGCGCAGGATTCAGGACTTTGATCGCCACCTCGCGGTCGAGCGTTTCGTCGATCGCCTTGTAGACGATTCCCATGGCGCCGCGTCCGAGCGGCTCGACGATCCGGTACTGCGCGATGGTTCTGCCGATCATGATGCGATTTGGACGCGTCTATCCGCTGAGATGGAATTCCATCGTCAGCCCGTTCACCTGCAGGACGTCGCCGTCTTTCAGCTTGCAGCGTCCATCCAGCGGCTGGCTGTTGATCAGCGTCTTTCCGCTCATCAGCGTCGCCACGTACCCGTCGGCGCCGCGCGCGATCGCGACGGCAACCTTCGGTTTGAACCAGCCGTGCAGCCGCACGAGAGCGGTGTCGGAGCGGCCGATGAGCGACGTGTGCGCTTCGAGGCGGTACTCGGACGGCGTCGTATCGCCACCGACGACGCGCAGCACGCCGATCCGCGCCGGCGATCCGCCGGACGACGTCGCGAAAACGTCGGCGTCGCGCAGCATGGCCAGCAGCGCCTGGTGTTTCTTCGCGTCGAGGAAGATGGTGTCGCCCGGGTTCGACATCAACCCTTTCGCCGCGTCGCCGCCGGCGGGCGCGTCGCCCGACACGCGCTCGACCAGCAGCGTGTGCTTCCCGATCGCGATGACGTCGCCGCGACGCAGTGGCTGCCGGGTGACGCGCTTGTCGTTGACGAACGTGCCGTTGGTGCTTTCCAGGTCCTCGACGACGAGATCGTCGCCGTCGCGAAAGACACACGCGTGGTGACCCGAGACGGCGCCGTCGTCGATGATGATCGTGTTATCCGGACGCCGGCCGATGGTCGACATCGCGCCGACGACGTGATCCTTCAGCACCCGATTGTCAGACTTCAGGATGAGCCGCGGCATCGTGCCCTCCTCCGGGGCGTCGTTTCCAGCTGGTGGCAATCCGCTGCCACCAATTCCCCATCACTTCCACCACGACCACCGTGATGTTGTCGTCGCCGCCGCGGCGGTTCGCGGCGTCGATCAGGTAGTCGCAAATCCGCTGCGGCTCGCGCAATTGGCCGATCGCGTCGGCCACGGCGCGGTCCGGCAGCATGCGCGTCAACCCGTCGCTGCACAGCAGCAGGTAGTCGCCGGCCTTCAGCGGCACCTCGCTCACATCGACGGCGACCTCCGGTTCACGGCCGAGCGCGCGCACGAGCACGTGTTGAGGCTCGCCGAGCGCGTGATCGCGCGTGAGGCGCTCGAGATGATTGTCGTACCAGAGGTACGCGCGGCTGTCGCCCACGTGGGCGACGCTCGCGATCCGCTGCATGATCCAGGCGCCGACGGCCGTCGTTCCCATTTCGGCCTGTTCGGGATCGTGCTGCGCCTGGAGATAAATGAATTCGTTCGAGCGCCGCATCGCATCGGCCAGACGGCTCGTCTGCGGCAGCACGCCGCACGCGTTCGGCGCTCGCCCTTCAGCCCCTCGATCGGCGGCGTACAGGTGCTCCACGATCGTCTCGGCCGCGATCTGGCTCGCGATTTCTCCTGCCGGAGCGCCGCCCATGCCGTCGCAGACGACGAACAAGCCCTGATCGGCGCGCGCGATGTACACGTCCTCGTTCATGTCGCGGACGCGTCCCGAGTCCGTTCGCGCCCCCACTCGCAGCCGCATGCCGTCCCGAATAACAAAAGATGCGCCGCCGGGCCGATGTCGAGCTGGATCGCGTGTGTTGTCTATACGTTGCGGCCAACCGGCGGGGTATTCGGAGGAGACGTCGGGATGGCCGCTGCGGCAGGTACCGGCAGGTTCGTTACAAAATGGTATTCGCCAACGTGGATCACGCTTCTGTGTCGTCGCTCGCCGCGTGGGAGAACTTCTACGTGATCGTCGGATCTTCGGCGGCCGCGCTCACCGGGCTGCAATTCGTGGTGATGGCGCTGGTGGCGGAGACCAGGCGGCCCAGCTCCAGAGAAACGATCGATGCCTTCGGCACCCCGACGATCCTCCATTTTGCGTTCGTCCTGCTGCTCGCATCGATCGTGGCCGCGCCGTGGCCGACGCTGTCGAGCGCGGCGATCGCGATTGGCGCCTGTGGGCTGGTCGGTGTCGTGTACGTGTGCATCGTCATTCGCCGGACGCGCCGGCAATCGGGGTACGCGCCGGTGCTGGAAGACTGGATCTGGCACATCGTGCTGCCACTCGCGGCGTACGCCGCTCTCGCCGCGGCGGCCTTCGCGCTCACGCGGCACCCGCTGCCGTCGCTGTTCGTCGTTGGCGCGTCGTCGCTGCTGCTCCTCTTCGCCGGCATTCACAACGCGTGGGACACCGTGACATACGTCCTCCTCGATCAACAAGCCCCCGGGCGCGAGTAGTACGGTATCCTTCGCGGCGCGGATGGCCACTGAGCCCATCGTCACCACGACGCGAATGACCCGCGCGCAGCGCACCAACCAGCGCAACGCCGTTCTCGCCGGATTCCTCGGTTGGACCCTCGACGCCCTCGACTTCTTCCTCCTGACTCTCGTCATCGACGACGTCGCGAAGTCGTTCGGGCGCACGCGGCCCGACATCGCGTTCACGCTGACGGTGACGCTCGCGATGCGGCCGCTCGGCGCCATCATCTTCGGCATCATGGCGGACCGGCTCGGACGGCGGCTGCCGCTGATGATCAACGTCGTCTTCTACGCGGTCATCTCGGTGCTGTCCGGGCTCGCGCCGTCCTATCAGGTGTTCCTGCTGCTGCGGATGCTGTTCGGTATCGGCATGGGCGGTGAGTGGGGCGTCGGCGCGTCGCTTGCGCTCGAATCGGCGTCGCCGCGGCTGCGCGGCCTGCTGTCGGGCCTGCTGCAGGAAGGCTACGCGCTCGGCAACCTGCTGTCGGCGATCGCATTCCGGCTCGTGTACCCGTGGTTCAACGCGATGTATCCGGGGAACGGGTGGCGGCTGATGTTCTTCCTCGGCGGCCTCCCCGCGCTCCTGTCGCTTTTCATTCGCGCGCGCGTCAAGGAATCGGACGCGTGGCACGAGCACAAGACCGACTGGGCGACCTACCGGAAATCATTGCCGAACTACTGGCGCCGCTTCGCCTATCTCGTCGTGCTCATGACGATGATGAACTTCATGTCGCACGGCACGCAGGACATGTATCCGACGATGCTCGGGACGCTCGGCTACACCAAGGCGCGAATCGCCGACGTCACGATGCTGTCGGGCATCGGCGCGATTCTCGGCGGCCTCGCGTTCGGCTACTACTCCGATCGATCGGGACGGCGCCGCGCGATGCTGTCGGCCATTGTCTGCGCGCTCATCGTCGTGCCTTTCTGGATCGCGGGGCACAGCCCCTGGCGGATTCTGATCGGCGTCTTCCTGATGCAGTTCTTCGTTCAGGGCGCGTGGGGCGTGATACCGGCGCACATCAACGAGCTGTCGCCGAATCATCTGCGCGGGTTCTTCCCGGGCTTCGCGTATCAGCTGGGCGTCATGTTTGCCGCGAGCATCCCGTACGTCGAATCGGCGCTCGGCGAACGTTTCACGTACACGCAGGCGATGGGCGGCCTCGTCACCGTCGTCTTCATCGTCGGCTTCATCGTCACGGCGAGCGGCCCGGAGGCGAAGGGTGTCAGTTTCCGGAAGGCCGTGCATTGAGGGAAACGGAGAGAACAACGGTCAGTCGTGCGTCCAACCCACCACTTCGCGAATCGTCTGGCTCCTCGGGTAATCGGCGGCATGTCCGGCATCGAAGATCACATGGCGCTTGGCCGCGTACGGCTGAACAAACACGTCGGCGCCACGGCGGGTTGATCTTGAGACCGCGCTAGAATGCCGTCGCAGTGGATCTGCGCCAGCTCGAAATCCTCCAGGCCATCGCCGAGACCGGCTCCTTCACAGCGTGCGGGCGGAAGCTGCACGTCTCGCAGTCGGCTATCAGCCGTCAGATTCTCCTGCTCGAAGAGGAGCTCGGGGAGCCGCTGTTCCTGCGCGTCGGACGTCAGGTGCGGATGACGCCCGCGGCGGAGAGCCTGGTACAGCTCGGTCAGCGCGTGTTTCAGGACGTCCGCGAAACGGTGGGGACGATCACCGATCGCACGCGCGAGCTGCGCGGCACGCTGCGGCTGTCGGGCGGCATGACGGTCTGCCTCTATGTGTTTCCGCCGCTGCTCAAGCATCTGCGCCGCGTGCATCCGCATCTGGACGTGCGGCTGACGGTTGCGACCGCCGGTCGTTCGGTGCAGGAAATCCGCGCCGGACGCGTCGACGCGGGGCTGCTGACGCTGCCTGTCGAAGAATCGGATCTCGTCACCGTGCCGGTGCTGCGCGAGGAGCTGCTGCTCGTGACGACGCCGACGCATCCGCTGGCGAAGCGCCGCCGCGTGACGCCGAAGGATCTGGACGGGCAGCCGTTCGTCCTCTTCGAGCTCGGATCGGCGACGCGCAAGGTCATCGACACCTTCTTCGCCACCGAAAACATCGAGCCGACGATCGTGATGGACACCGAGAACGTCGAGATCATCAAAGCGATGGTGAAGTCGGGGCTCGGTGTGGGGATCGTGCCGTATCAGGCCATCGCGCGCGAGGTCAAAGCTGGGCAGTTCTACACGTCGAGAATCGAGGGGCACGAGCTGGTGCGCGAAACGGGCTGGGTCTACCCGCGGGCGAACCGCGTGCCGCGGATGATCCACGAGCTGCTGGCGTCGTTCGAGGCGATCCGCGGCCGGCTCCGCCTCGCGCCGCCGGCGCGGCGGTCGGCTGCCGTCCCGGCGCGCCATCCCATCACGAAATGAGATGGGTTGTATGACAACATTCTATTTTCGGTGTACCTTCGCGGCGTGTACCCTTGATTCCCTTGAAGTAGCCGGGAGGTTACATGGGTAACGAACGCGATCGCGTCATCTCCGTCACGCTGTCCGAAGCCGAATGGCAGGCCTTCGTGGCCCGCCAGCCGCAGCCGGTGCAGTGGCTCCGCGATCGGATTCGTGAAGAGATGACCGCCCAGGCACGCGAGACCCCCGAGAAGCTGCAGGTCGCCTAGCGCGGAAGCGCCAGCTCGAAGACTGTTCGTCCGGGACGGCTGACGACCGAGATTCGTCCGCCGTGCCGCTCGACAATCGCCTTCACAATCGACAACCCGAGCCCGCTGCCGTCCGAGGTTTCGCGCGCCGGCTGCGCTTTGTAGAAGCGGTCGAAGACGTGCGGCACGTGCTCGGGCGGAATGCCCGCCCCTTCGTCTTCGACGGCGATGACGATGGCCGGCGCGTCGCCGTGCGGCGTCGCGATTGGCGCGGCTGACGATCGCGAGGCAAGGCGAATCGTGCTGCCGCGCGGCGCGTACCGGATGGCGTTGGCCGCAAGATTCTGAATCGCCTGTTCGAGTCGGGGTCCGTCGCCGGTGATGGCGCCGGCGTCCGGCTCGATCGACGTGTACAGCGTGACGCCGGCCTGCTCGAGCCCGCGCTCGTGCCGCGCGGCGACGCGCGCGAACAGATCCTCGATCTTCACCGGTTCGCGCCGGAGCGTCCCGCCGCCGCCTTCGAGCGTCGCCAGATCGAGCAATTCCCCTATGAGGCGCTCGAGGCGCGCCGCCTCGTCGCCGATGATCCCGAGGTAGCGCGTCCTCGTCGTCCCGTCTAGCTGCAGCTCCGGCATCGTCAGCGTTTCGATGTAGCCGCGCACGGCGGTCACGGGTGTGTTCAGCTCGTGCGAGACGTCGGCGAGGAGCTGCCGGCGGACGCGATCGGACGCCGCGAGCGCTTCGGCGCGTGCCGCGAGATCGTCGGCCATGGTGTTGAACGCAGAGGCGACTGCCGCGATCTCGTCGCCGCCTTTGTCG
This sequence comes from Acidobacteriota bacterium, assembly GCA_003222395.1. Lineage (GTDB taxonomy): Bacteria > Acidobacteriota > Vicinamibacteria > Vicinamibacterales > CAVVIG01 > Gp6-AA45. Next base: position 3,854 of record QHWB01000032.1, on the reverse strand, counting down.
GGCGCGCGCGCCGTGACGTCGCCGGATCCGAAGCGGCGCGCCGCGCTCTCGAGCGCGCGCAGCCGGCGGCGCGCGGGACCGAAGATCAGCACCGACGTCAGCACCGTTCCCACGATCAGCACGCCGCCGCCGACGAGCGCGAGCATCGGCGCGAAGCGGGACAGCAGGAACCCGAACGGCGCCTGCGGCGGAACGACGACGACGCCCAGCAGCTTGCCCTCGACGACGATGGGCGCAGGGCGGACGAACGCGACGCCGGCAGTATCGCGCTCGAACCGCTCGACGAAGCGATCGGGCTGCTGCCACCACTCCGGACGTTCGACGCGGGGTCCGCGCATCCGCGGTCCGTCGGTTCGCGGACCCTCGGGCCGCGGACCATCCGGACGCGGTCCATCGAATCGTGGATTGTCAGGGCGTGGTCCGTTGAACCACGGGTTGTCCGGACGCGCTCCATCGAACCGAGGGCCCTCCGGGCGCGGCCCGTCGAACCGCGGTCCGTCGGGACGCGGGCCTTCGGCGCGGAAGCGCGGCGGCGGCCCGTGCAGCCGCGCCCGCGCCATCGCCAGCAGCGGCTCTGGAAACGATCTGCTGCCGCTGGTAATCAGGCTGCCGTCAGCCATCATCACGAAGAACGGATGCGTGTAGTTCGCGTACTGATCGCGCACGTACTTCGCCAGATCGGCCTGCGGCTCGCGATCGAGCAGATTCGCCAGATCGAGGGCGACCGTCTGACCCAGACGCGCCGGCGACTGGCCCGGCAGCGATCGTCCGGATTGAGATACGGTCCAGACGAAGAGTACCGCCTGCACGACGAGCATCGCGGCGAGAAACGCAATCACGCCGAACGCGACTCGCCAGTACAGACTGCGGTACCACTTCATCCGCCTAAAAAATCCTAATCCCTAATCCCCAATCCCTAGTCACCACACCATCCCTGTCACAGTCTTTTCATTCCCGTCGCCGACAGCGGTCGAGATAATCGCTGGTGATGCTGACAGCGCCTGCCGACAGGAGGGGCGAATGAGCGCGGTGCGCGGAGTGATGTCCGTCGGAATGGTCGTGGCCCTCGTCACGCTCATCGGCGCGTGGCTGGCGGTCGAGAGCCGCGCGCAGACGGCCGACAAGCCGTCGATCGCCGGAGGATGGACGCTCAACGCCGATCAGAGCGATCGCCAGTCGGACCGCGACGGCGATCGGAGTGCCGGACGGCGCGACGACGGCGGCGGCGGCTACGGTCGGCGGGGAGGCGGCCGCCGCGGATTCGGCGGCGGCGGCTTTGGCGGCGGGCGCGGCGGCTACGGGCGCGGCACGCCTGAGAACGCCGAAGAGATGGCCCGTCGGCGCGACGCGATGCGCGACATCATCAACCCGCCGAATCATCTCGTCGTCACTCAGACCGATTCGATGGTCGTCATGACCGGTCCAGACGGCCGCACGACCCGGCTCTCGCCCGACGGCAAGAAGGTCAAGGATGAGAACACGGGAATCGAGCGGCGGACGAAATGGGATGCCGGCAAACTCGTGAGCGAGATCTCAGGCGCGGGCGGAATGAAACTGACCGAGACCTACGCGCTCGTGCCCGAGACCCATCAGCTGCGAATCAGCGTGCAGATCGAGGGCGGACGCGGCGGTCAGGCGCGAACGGTCACCGACGTCTACGATTCCGACGGGCGATAGCCGCGGACGATTAGTGCCGTCTCGCGGGAATTGCCGAGGTCGACCCGGCAGAGCCGTTGCCGTCGATGGCATCTTTCTTGGACCTCCGTTCGTATGCTGCTGCCACTCATCATTTCGGCCACGCTCAGCGCGGCGGCTGTTGCGGCCGACGCGCCCTCCATCTTCACGGCAACGCAAAGCTTCACGATCGTCGAAGCCAATCAGAACCGCGAGGACCAAAAGAAACCTGACGACCAGAAGCCTTCGGATCAGAAGCCTTCGGACCAGAAGGTTGAAGCCAAAGAGCCGCCGACGCCTCCACGCACCGGCATCAGGGCCCTCTTTGGAAATCTCGTCGAAGACGTGCAGCATCTGCCTTCGAAACAGAATCTCTATCTCACGATGATCGGCGGCGGACTCGCCGCGGCGGCGCATCCCGTCGATCAGACGTTCAACGAGCGGCTGCGCAGCCACTACGACGCGGTGAACACCGCATTCGCGCCGGCTAAGTATTTCGGGGACACGCCAGAGCAGGTGGTGCTGTCGCTGGGGACGTACGCCGTCGGACGGATTTTCGATCAGCCCAAGACGTCGCACCTGGGAATGGACCTGCTGCAGGCGCAGATTCTCACGGAGATGCTCGTTCAGCCGTTGAAGTTCGCGGCGCATCGGCAGCGCCCGGACGCGAGCAATTATCAATCGTTTCCATCCGGACACGCCGCAGTCACGTTCGCCGGCGCCACGGTCCTCGAACGCCATCTCGGATGGCGCAAGAGCCTTCTTGGCTACAGCATCGCATCCTACGTCGCGGCGTCGCGGCTGCACGACAACAGACACTACCTGAGCGACGTCGTCTTCGGCGCCGCCGTCGGCTCGATCGCCGGCCGCACCGTGGTGCATCACGCCGCAGACTACTGGGTATTTACGCCGGCTACCGTTCCTGGCGGGGGCGTCGTGATCCTCGCAAGCCGGATCACACCCTGACGCTTAACTTTCTTCTTCCTCGTCCTTCGTGGGCTTGCTGGTGGCGATGTCGTCGATATCGGGCGGCTGCTCTTCGCCGACATCGTCGACATCGTCGAGCGTGAAGGAACGGCCGGTGCTCTTGAGCGGGATCGGGCCACGCGGTTTTTCTACGTCGCGCTTCTTCGCCTTCTGACCACGCGAGGGTTTCGCATCGGGACCGAAGTTGCGGTTGCGCGCCGGCTGCGGAGCGGCAGTCGGATCGAATCGCGGTCCGCCGAATCCGCCTGGCCGCGGGCCGCCGAAGCCGCCCGGCCGCGGACCGCCCGGCGGCGGACCTCCGGGCCGCGGACCAAAACCGCCGGGGCGCGGACCGCCAGGACCGCGATCTTCGCGGGCGCGTGCCTCGCTGACGGCGAGCGGCCGGCCGTTGAAGACCTGACCGTTGAATTTCTGAATCGCCTGCTCGGCGTGCGCGCGATCGGCGAATTCGACGAACGCAAAGCCGCGCGGCCGTCCCGTTTCGCGATCGACCGGCAACACCACCTGTGACGGCGCTGCAACAGTGCCGAAGTAGCTTCGGAGGTCAGCTTCTGTGGTGCTGTAGGCGAGGTTTCCGACGAACAGGCGAACCGGCAATCGGGTCTCTCAGTGGCAAAAAACCTTACTCGAAGTCCCGCGATCCTGCAAGCGGGAGCTATAGTACCAGCGACTGGGAGAAAAACATGAGCGTCCGGCGTTCGATCCGCGCGTGGGCTTTCGCGTGCGTCATCGCATGCGCGGTCAGCGGAGGCGCGGCCGGCGGAGGACGCGCGTCGATCACGAGTCACGAGCTGCGCGAATGGCTGTCGTACATCGCGTCAGATGAGTTGGCGGGCCGCGCGGTGTTCAGCTCGGGATTCGGTCTCGCCGCCGCATATATATCGGCTACGCCGAAGGCGAGCTGGTGAGGAACGAGCCGGCGCGCGCCGCGCCAGCGCTCCAGGGCGTGTGACGGCCGCGCCGAGAGCGATCGGATCTGGATTCACGACTGGGCTTCATCCGGACTATCACGCGAACACCGTCGAGGTGTCGAAGATCGAATTCGACAAGCTCGCCCGGATCACGCAGCTGGTGTACGAGACCGGCGTGCGCATCGCCAACCTCGATCACGCGCCGGTACGCGACAACAAGGGACCGAGAGCCGGCAGGCACACGGAGTAGGCGGGCGGTCGAAAATCGGCAAAGATGTTGTC